>JACPPI010000016.1 GCA_016190985.1 Opitutia bacterium
CCCCCAACGCCAAAGCGACCGTGACAGAAGCGGCTTCTTCCGACGAGCCAATCGGCCCATTCTCAGAAGCCGCTTCTGTCACTGCCCTGCGTCTATTCACGAGGTGGGACATACAAGCTTGCTCCGGCTTGGATGGAGCCTCTGGGAGCGACCTTGGTCGCGACTGTCGCGACCAAGGTCGCTCCCACCAAAGCGGGACCGGAGCGGTCTTGATCAAATGCCTCGGGGCTCGCCCCGGGGATCTTTACTGGCCGCGCAGATATCCGCTTGCAGTCGGACGCGGATGCGATTGCCTCCCGCAAGTTCCAGCCGATCCACGCCCGTGCTGTTCAATTCGCTCACCTTTGTCGTTTTCTTTGCCGTCGTCGCCAGCGCCTACTGGGCGTTGAAATCGTGGGAGGCCCGCAAGAACCTGCTGCTGGTGGCCAGCTACCTCTTCTACGGCGCCTGGAATCCGCCCTTCGCGCTGCTGCTCTTCGCCACCACGGCGCTCGACTTCATCCTCGGCGCGCGCATCGCCGCCGCCACCGTTCCCACCGCCCGCAAGCGCTGGATGTGGGCCAGCGTGACTTCGAACCTGAGCATGCTCGGGTTCTTCAAATACGGGAATTTCCTCCTCGAGAACACCCAGTGGCTGCTCGCCCGCGCCGGCATCGCCTACCACCCGCCGCACCTGGATCTGTTCCTGCCCATCGGCATCTCCTTCTACACCTTCCACTCGCTGTCCTACACGCTCGACGTCTACCGCGGCGTGTGCCGGCCGACGAAATCGCTGCGCGACTTCACGCTCGCCGTCTCGTTCTTCCCGCAGCTGGTGGCCGGACCGATCGTGCGCGCGGCGGATTTCCTGCCGCAACTGGACGCGCCCCCGACGCTCAAAAGCAACCAATTCCAGTGGGGCCTGTTCATGATGACGCTGGGCATGTTCCAAAAGGTGGTGCTCGCGGACACGCTGCTCGCCCCGGTCGCCGACAGCGTGTTCGGCCACCCCGCGCCGGTGCTGACCCTCGACGCCTGGACCGGCGTGATCGCGTTTTCCGGACAGATCTTCTTCGACTTCTCCGGTTACTCGACCTGCGCCATCGGGGCGGCGCTGTGCCTCGGCTTCCACCTGAGGGACAACTTTCTGTTCCCTTTCGCCTCGGTCGGCTTCTCGGAGTTCTGGCGGCGCTGGCACATCTCGCTGTCCACGTTTCTGCGCGACTTCCTCTACATTCCGCTCGGCGGCAACCGTGTGGGCGCGGCGCGGGCGGCGGTGAACCTGGTCATCGTGATGTTCCTTGGCGGCCTGTGGCATGGCGCGGCTTGGACCTTTGTCGTGTGGGGCCTGATCCATGGCCTCTGCCTCGTGGCCGAACACGTGTTGCGGACGGTGACCCAGGGCGCGGCCTGGAGGGAGACCTGGCCGGTCGAGGTTTTTCTCTGCCTCGTGACGTATTGCTTCGTCTGCATCGCATGGGTGTTCTTCCGGGCGGCCAATTTCCCGGCGGCCGGCCTGTTGCTCGGCGCCATGGCCGGCAAAATCCCGGTTGGACAGGCTATTTTGTCCGGCCGGGAAATCCTGCTGGTGGCGCTGGTGATCGCCGGCCTCTGGATTGCCCACTGGCGCCTGCGCCACACCTCGCTCGAGGCGGCCATCGGCCATAAACCCGTCTGGCTGGTCGGCACGGCGTGGACCGTGATGCTCGGCCTGATCCTACTCACCCAAGGAAGCGGCAATGCCTTCATCTACTTCCAGTTTTGATTTCCACCGCCCGATCCCGGCCCTGCCGTGGCACGGCTTGTTGCTGACCACCCTCTTGCTGGCAGCGGTCGGCACGGTGGCGTGGGAAATCCGGGCCCGGAGCTTGGGCTATGCACCGACCCTCAACGACACGCCCGACCTGTGGTCCGACCGGCGCGAGGCCGTGCGACCGGACTCGGTGGTGATCGTGGGTGATTCCCGGCCGTTGTTCGACCTGGACTTGGATGCCTTGGAACAGGGCCTGGGCTCGCGACCCGTCCAGCTGGCGCTCGCCGGCAGCTGCGCGTATCCGATCCTGGAGGAGCTGGTGAACGACGAGCGTTTCCGCGGCACGATCATCTGCAGCGTGGTGCCCGGGATGTTCTTCGCGCCCGGCGGCCCGCTGTTGAAGAATTCCGAGGATGCGCTCAAGCGCTACCGCACTCGCACGATCGCGCACCGCGCCGGGCATCGCCTGGGCATGATCCTGGAGGAGCAGGTGGCCTTCATGAAGCAGGAGGACCTGATCCTCGCCCGGTTGCTGGAGAAAATCAAAGTTCCGAACCGGGCCAACTCCTACCTGCCCCCCGAATTGCCGCCTTATTTCCAGTCGGTGGACCGCGACCGACGCACCCGCATGAGTGAGGCCTGCGCCCGGCCGGGCCCGTTGCAGGACCGCATCAAGCACGGCTGGATCCCATTGTTCACCCCGCCACCCTTCCCCGACTACACGCCCAAGGAAGTGCTCGCCGGCATGGCCCGCACGACCGAGGAGCGCTTCGGAAAGACTGCGGCGCTGGTGAAAAAACTCCGGGCGCGCGGCGGGAAAATTGTCTTTGTCCGGTTCCCGCACACGGGTGAACTGAAGAAGCTCGAGGACCAGGCCACGCCGCGCTCGGGCATTTGGGACCGAGTCATCCGCGAGACCGGCGCGCCGGGCATCTATTATTCCGATTTCCCGGAACTGGCCGGCTTTGACTGCCCCGAGTGGTCGCACCTTTCGGCGGCGGACTCCGTGGAGTTCACGCAGCGGCTCGTGCCGCGCCTGCAAGCCGCGCTGGCGAAATGCCCATGAAATTCCCGTTGCGACGGCTTGCCAAGCGGCGGCGCGGCGTTTGAGTCGGGGCAACCCTCATCCCCATGCCCTTCGCTCAATCCTGCCTGCGCCTGTCCCCGCTCGCTCCGGTTCTCCTCGGTTTCGCGCTCGTGGCGCACGCCGCCGACTCGGCCCCCAATCCGCTGCTCACGCCGAGCCCGCTGCCCTACCACCTGCCGCCCTTCGAGCAGATCAAGGACGAGCATTTCGCCCCCGCCTTCGAGCTGGGCATGGCCGAAGAGCTGAAGGAATACGACGCCATCGCCAACAACCCCGCCGCGCCGACCTTTGAGAACACCATCGTCGCCATGGAAATGGCCGGCCAGCTGCTCGAGCGCACCAGCACCGCGTTCGGCATCCTCACCGCCTCGCTGACCAATCCCACCCTGCAAAAGCTGGAGGCCGACCTGTCGCCCAAGCAGGCGGCCCACCGCGACGCCATCCGGCTCAACCCGCAGCTGTTCGCCCGGATCTCGGCGCTCTACGACGCCCGGGAAACGCTCGGCCTCGACGCCGAGTCGAAGCGCGTGCTCTGGCGCTATTACAAGGACTTCGTCCGCGCCGGCGCCAGGCTCGGCGAGATGGAGAAGACCAACCTCAAGGCCCTCAATTCCCAGCTCGCCGTCGTGACCACGAAGTTCTCCCAGTTGGTCCTCAAGGAGGTCGGCGCCTCCGCCGTGCTCGTGGACACGCGCGAGGAGCTCGCCGGCCTGGCCGGCGCCCAGATCACCGCCATGGCCGCCGCCGCCAAGGCCGCGGGCCACGAGGGCAAATTCCTGATCCGCCTCCAAAACACCACCGGCCAGCCACCGCTCGACGCGCTCACCCACCGCGCCCTGCGCCAGCGCATCATGGAAGCCTCCCTCGCCCGCGGCAGCCGCGGCGGCGACTTCGACACCCGCGAGACCGTCGCCCGCATCGCCCGGCTCCGCGCCGAACGCGCCAATCTGCTCGGCTACCCCACGCACGCCGCGTTCCAGCTTGATGAGCAGACCGCCGGCTCGGTGGACGTCGTGAACAAACTGCTCGCGCAGCTCGCCCCGCCCGCCGTGGCCAACGCCCGCCGCGAAGCCGCCGCCATGCAGGCGATCGTCGACGCCGAGAAGGGCGGCTTCCAAGTCGCCGCGTGGGACTGGGATTTCTACGCCGAAAAGGTCCGCAAGGAGAAATACGCCTTCGATGAGTCGCAACTGAAGCCCTATTTCGAGCTGCGCCGCGTGCTCGTGGACGGCGTGTTCTTCGCCGCGACCAAGCTCTACGGCATCACCTTCAAGGAGCGCCCCGACCTCAAGGGTTACAGTCCCGACATGTTTGTTTTCGAGGTCTTCAACGAGGACGGCACGCCGCTCGCCCTCTTCCTCGGCGACTACTACGCCCGCCCCAACAAGCGCGGCGGCGCGTGGATGAACGCCTACGTCTCGCAGAACGGCCTGACCGGCGACCTGCCCGTCATCGCGAACCACCTCAACATTCCCAAGCCGCCCGCCGGCGAGCCCACGCTGCTCACGTGGGACGAGGTCAAGACCACCTTCCATGAGTTCGGCCACGCGCTGCACGGGATGTTCTCCCGGGTGAAGTATCCGCGCTTCGCCGGCACCGCCGTGCCGCGCGACTTCGTCGAATTCCCCTCCCAGGTGAACGAGATGTGGCGCGACTGGCCCGAGGTGCTCGCCCACTACGCGAAGCACTACCAGACCGGCGCGCCGCTCCCGCAGGAGCTGCTCGACAAGGTCGCGGCCGCGGCGAAATTCAACCAGGGCTTCTCCACCACCGAGCTGGTCGCGGCCAACGTCATCGACCAGGCCTGGCACCAGCTGAAGCCCGAGGAGGTTCCCGGCGCCGACGGCGTGCTGGACTTCGAGGCGGCGACCCTCAAGCAGACCGGCGTGGACTTTGGGCCCGTGCCGCCCCGCTACCGCTCGACGTATTTCTCGCACATTTTCGCCAGCGGCTACTCGGCCGGCTACTATTCCTACTTCTGGAGCGAAGTGCTCGACGCCAACACGGTCGAGTGGTTCAGAACCCACGGCGGGCTGACGCGGGCCAACGGCGACCGCTTCCGCAAGCTGCTCCTCGCGCGCGGCGGCAGCGAAGAGGCGATGAAGCTGTTCCGCGACATGACCGGCCGTGAGCCCGACATCACACCCCTGCTCAAGCGCCGCGGGCTCGAAACCCCGGCCAAATGACCCGGTCAAAGTTTAGAAATTTTTAACAACAAGCCGGCGCGACAACTGATGCATTATCTGCTACTCCGGAAAGCGCGATCCTCCTCATGAGCAATCCTGTTGCCAGCAATCCGCCCACGAAAAAGTCCCTGCGCGTGCTTTATGCCGATGACCTGCGCGAGTTGCGCCAGCTGCTCGAGGTCGTGCTCGGCCGCGATGGCCACAAGGTCGAATCGGTCTCCGACGGCAACCTCGCGCTCAATCTGCTCCGGGCCAATCCCACCGGCTACGACGTGGTGATCACCGACCACCACATGCCCACGGTCAGCGGATTGGAACTGGTCGCCCAGCTCAGGGAGATGCAATTTGCGGGGAAGATCATCGTGTTCAGTTCCGAGCTGAGCGAGGCGGTCGATGCCAGTTACCGCGCCCACAAGGTGGATTTCCTCCTGCCGAAGCCGGTCTTCCCTTCCGACCTCCGCGCCTTGTTCGCGACTCTGACTCTGTAACTGCGCCGAAAGCCGGGGCGGAGCCCGGCCATCCTGATCCGGTGAATGCCTGGGATTGCGACCGGTGGCACGGTGTTTCGGGTTGTCCCGGTCAGCAGACCGGCTAACCGTCCATCCGTGCTCCTGGACACCGCCGATCTGCTCGCCCGTTTTCTGCGCTATGTGCGGATCGACACGCGCAGCTCCGACCAATCTCCTTCCACCCCGAGCACCCCCGGCCAGTGGGATCTGCTCCGGCTGCTCGAAACGGAACTGCAACAACTGGGCCTAGAGGCCGTGACCCTGACCGCGCATGGCTACCTGCTGGCCACGCTGCCCGCCACCTCCCCCAAACCCACGCCGGTGGTCGCTTGGTTCGCGCACGTGGACACCGCGCCCAACCTGCCCGGCGCGGCCAAGCCCCTCGTGCACCGCGCCTACGATGGACGGCCCCTCGCGCTGCCCGATGATCCCGCGCAAAAGTTGAGCCTGGAATCGACCCCGTGTCTGCGCGACTGCCTCGGCCACGA
Organism: Opitutia bacterium; assembly: GCA_016190985.1. GTDB lineage: Bacteria > Verrucomicrobiota > Verrucomicrobiia > Opitutales > Opitutaceae > Lacunisphaera. The sequence goes on from JACPPI010000016.1 coordinate 6,003, forward strand.
CATCATCACCGCCAGCGGCGCCACCCTGCTCGGGGCGGATGACAAGGCGGGCATCGCCATCATCATGGCCGCCGTGCGGCACCTCCGCCGGCATCCGGACATTCCGCATGGAAAAATCCGCGTGTGCTTCAATCCCGACGAGGAAATCGCCCGCGGCATGGCCAAGCTCAACCTCGCGCAGCTCGGCGCCGACTTCGGCTACACGCTCGATGGCGCCGCCCCCGGCGAGATAGACTTTGAGACCTTCAGCGCCGACTCCGCCGTGCTGGAGATCCGCGGCGTGGCCTCCCATCCCGGCTGGGCCAAGGACATCATGGTCAATGCCGCGCGGCTGGCGGGCCGTTTCCTCGGCGCGCTGCCCGCCGAGCAATCCCCGGAGCGCACCGCCGGCCTGCAGGGCTTCATCCACCCGGTCGAATGCGCCGCGCTCGCCGAGTTCGCCCGCGTGCGGCTGCTCCTGCGGGACTTTGAGCTGGACGGCCTCGCCGCCAAGCGCGCCCTGCTGGAGAAAATCGTCGCCGGGCTGCGCGCCGCCGAGCCCCGCGCGCAATTTGACCTCACCTTCACCGAGCAATACCGCAACATGCGCTACTGGCTGGAGCAGGATCTGCGCCCCGTCGAGTTTGCCCGGGAAGCCCTCCGCCGCGCCGGGCTCACTCCCAAGTCCACGGCCATCCGCGGCGGCACCGACGGCTCCAGCCTGACCGCGCGCGGGCTGCCGACACCCAACCTTTTCACGGGAATGCACGAGGTGCACAGCCAACGCGAGTGGGTCAGCCTGCAGGACATGGCCAAGGCGTCCGAAACCCTGGTCCACCTCGCCCAGGTCTGGGACGAACGCTCGACATGAGATCGCTGTGCATGCGCGCCCTGATCCTGCTGGGCGTCGGCCTGCTGCTCGGGGGCTGTGCTTCCGTCGAAACCACGGTCGATCACGGCCGCAGCCTGCGCGAAGTGCGGCGGTATTTCGTCGTGAGCAATCCCAACGACAACCACGCCCTCGACCGGCAGATCGCCACGATCCTGACCAGGCGCGGCCGCACCGCCGCGATCGGGCCCCTGACCATGTTGCCCGATGACGCCCAGGCGGTCGTCACCTATCAGGATCACTGGTCCTGGGATTTCGGCGAGCACCTCGACTATCTGAAAATCACCGTGCGCGATCCGCTCGCCAGCCAGCCCTACGCCAGCGTCACCTTCAGCGCCCGGGTGCCGGTGCGCGAACAGCCGGCGGCAACCGTCGCTCAGCTGGTCGAAGCCCTGCTCGAAAAATGATCCCCGGCCTGTCAGCCGGCTCCGTCGTTCGCGCCTCCCGGGCTGATGTCAACCAATAGTTGACATCAACTGGGCGCACGATCCCCGCAATCCCGGAGATGGAGGTGGCCCGCTCAGGCCAGCACGCTGGCGCGCTCGGCGGTGGTCAGCTCCCGCCAGTTGCCGGGAGCCAAATCACCAAGCGCGAACCGCCCGATGCGCACCCGCAACAGGCGCAGCGTGGGATGCCCGATGGCGGCCGTCATGCGCCGCACCTGCCGGTTTTTTCCCTCGGTCAATTCGAGCGCGAGCCAGCAATCGGGCACGGTCTGGCGCGCGCGCACCGGCGGATCGCGCGGCGGCAGGGCGGGCGCCGGTTCCAGCCGGCGCGCCGTGCAGGGCTGCGTGGTGCCGCCCCCGATCTTCACCCCTCGCGCGAGCCGCTGGAGCGCGGCGGCGGTCGGGATGCGTTCCACCTGCACCCAGTATTCGCGCGGATGCGCCGCCGCCGGGTCGAGCAGCCGCGAGTTCAGCCCGGGCTCGTCGGAGAGCAGGAGCAACCCCTCGGAGTCGGCATCAAGCCGGCCGAGCGCGTAGGCGGCGGGCGGCAGTTGAAAATCCGCCAGTGTGCGCCACTTCGAACCCGGTTCGGGCGTGAACTGCGAGAGCACCCCGTAGGGTTTGTGGAGCGCGAGAAGCATCTCAGTTGAGAGTCAATTGTTGAGAGTTGAGAGCACTGCCACGCCCAGCGGAACGGAACCGGGGTTGCTCGACTCTCAACCCTCAACGCTCAGCTCTCAACCAGACCGTCAACGCGTCAGCCGCGCCCAGGTGAAATTCGCGTTGCGGCCTTCGCGGATGTTGAGGCGGATCCAGAGCAACGCCAGCGGCTCGAGACTGCGCGACATGCCGAGACCGCCCGTGTCCACCGGCTCGAAACCGATGGCGGCGGCCAGTTGGTGCACCGTCGCCTTGGCCTCATCGTGGTCGCCGCAATAAAACATCACCGGCTTCAGCGCGGCGGCGTTCGGGTAGGCCGAGTCCGCGAAATTTTCCCAGCCATAGGTGTTGAAGGCCTTCACCACATTCGCCCCGCCCGCGAGTTTCGCGACTTCCTCGGCGCCCGAGTGGGTCGAACCGAGCGAGAGGCTGAGGCTGCCGTCACCGGCCAGGGACAGGGGATTCGTGCAGTCGATCAGGACCTTGCCGCGCAACTCCCCCATGGCCCTGATGGCATCCGGCACGGCGGGCCACGGGGTGGCCAGCACGATGATGTCCGAGGCGCGCGCCGCATCCGGCACAGTCATCGAGGTCGCGCCCACCCCGATCTCCTCCAGTGGGGGCTGGGTCCTGCCCTGGCCGGGATTGCGCACGCCGAAAACGATGTAGTGTCCCGCCTTGGCCCACGCCTTGCCGAGCGCGCTGCCCACCTTGCCCGCCCCGATGATGGTGATTTTCATATTGGGCCAGTTTGCGGTTTCCCGGGCTCGGGGCAACAACTCCGTGCAGGCCGGCTGGCAACGATTGGTAAAAACCGGCGTCACCTGGCCGCGCACACGCCAATTTTTGGCACGCACTTCCTCTCGGTTGTTGTCGCGGCGGTCACAGACCGTCGCCACAGATCCTCACGCCGGCGACACGACGTGGAGAAAAACCGCCGTCCAGTGGCAGGCGCTCCCGCCCAGCACGAACAGATGCCAGATGGCGTGGTGATAAGGCAGGCGCTTCCAGAGATAAAAGGCCGCGCCGCCCGTGTAGCAGAGGCCGCCGGCGATGAGCAGTTTCAGGCCGCCCGCCGGCAAGGCCGCAAGCAGCGGTTTGATTGCGATCATGACCAGCCAGCCCATCGCAAGATAAATGAGGGTGGAGATCAGCCGGAAGCGCCCGGCCAGCCAGAACTTGAGCGTCACACCCGCGACGGCCAGCCCCCACACCACGCCGAACAGGCTCCAGCCCCACGCCCCGCGCAGCGTGACAAGCAGGAACGGTGTGTAGGTGCCCGCGATCAGCAGGAAGATGGCGGCATGGTCGAATTTCTGCAGCACCTGCTTGAGCCGCTCGCCGCGCAGGCTGTGGTAGAGCGTCGAAGCCGTATAAAGCAGCACAAGGGTGGCGCCGAAGATCGCCGTGCTCACGACCTGCCACGCATCGCCGCAATGCGCGGCCTTGAAAACCAACAACACCAGCCCCGCCACGCTCAGACCCGCCCCCAGGCCGTGCGTCAGGCTGTTGGCGAGTTCCTCGCGGGAGGTGTAGGCGGCGGGCACAGGTTTCAGGACGGCACATTCGCGCGGCGTGGCGAGCGAATATTGGCACCACTCCGCAAGGTGAGTGGCCCAGCCCACAGGCGGCGGGCAAACTTGCGCCGGGGATCTTGACTTGCGCCGCGCCCGCACGAACTCCCGGATCGACCGGGAATGCCGGCGGGCGTTGACGACAGCGACAATCACCGAACGGTCCGGCTCTTGAAAGCAACGGATAGCCAGGTCGCTCTTGGGAGGGATCAATGCCCGGTGGCAATCGTCGGACTTCACGGAAAAACTCCACGGATTGAGGGCGATTCGATCCGTCGTGGCAAGGCAGCGCGCGAGGAATCTTTTCCCACCCTTGCGGAGACGGGCGGCAAAATAGTCCTGGGCGAGCTGCACATCCTCGCCGACCTGCTCCAGCGCGACAACCGGCTTGCTGGTCACTTGTGGCGGCGGATCGACTTTTTCCGCTCATCCATCGTGAGCGTCGCGACCTGGCCCTGTTCGTAGGCTTTCCGCCGCGAGCGGATCAGCCGCTTGTGGCTGGCCGGGACGGCCCGTGAGCCGGTGGCGGCCGAATCCCATAGCTGCTCCGCCAGCTTGAGCCGTTGGCGGGGTGGCGCAGCCGCTTGAGCTGAGGGGAATCGGTCGGTGTCATTGGCGGGAATTGCGCCGGAACGCGCTGCCCGTCAACTGTGGGTTTGGCCATGCTCACGACCTGTCAGGTGTCGCCGTGCTGCGCTGATCTGATCCTGGCAAAACCAGTTGAAACCACGGATTTCGCAGATGACACGGACTATCCATCCATTCCGGATTCTGGCCCTCTCCCCCGTTGGGTGAATGGATTTGAAACAGTTGTTTCCGGGCAAGTTCCTGCATCCGTGCGATCGTGAAACCTGTGGTCAAATTGAACTGCGGGAATTGGCATAACAAAACAAGCCAGGCATCGCCTGCATTGTCTTGTCAGGCGCGCCAAGCGCGAAACGGGACGACCTATTGTGGAGCGGCCACGAGCACGGCGGCCCACTTTGCCGGGATCGTGAGCGTGAGTTTGCCGCCGCGGGCATGGTGAAGGGTGTCGCTGATGGCCTCGCGGCAGGTGCCGTCGCTCAGATGGTCGACGACATGACTCGTGGGGCTGCCGGAGTTGTTGAAAATGACCACCACCCGCTCGTCCGCCAAGGTGCGTTCGAACACGAACAGCTCGCGCGCGTCGTCGGCGAAAAGGGTGCGGTAGGAACCGTGTTGCAGGGCGGGGTGGCGGTTGCGGAGCGCGATCATCTTCCGGTAATGCGCCAGCAGCCCGTGATTTATCCCGACCGTGTCCGGCTCGTGGCGGGTGCGCAGGTCGGGACCGAAGATCTCGTCTGCGTAAGCAATGTCCTCCCAGAGCATCGGCTTGCGGCAGTCGGGATCGTTGCCGCCCCACAGGCCGGCCTCGTCCCCGTAGTAGACCATGGGCGCGCCGACGTAGGTCATCTGGAAAATCACGAGCAATTTCTGCAGCGCAAGGTCGGCGGCACCGGGCTTGCGCGGGCGGTAGGCGGGATTCTCGGCCGTCTTGGACTTGGAAAAGTAGCTGGCCCAGTCGCGGTAGCGGCCGATACTGCGGTTGGCGATGTAGGAGCCGATGCGGTTGGTGTCGTGGCTGCCCAGCAGGTTCATCGAGACCTCGGCGACGCCGGGCGGGTAAAGTTCGCGCAGGTGGCGGAGCTTGCGGTCGAATTCCGTGGCGCTGATCCGCTGCGGCGGGGGATCGACAAAGAACTCCACGGCGGTGAACAGGAAATTGTAGTTCATTTCGCCGTCGAACTCGTCGCCCTGCATGTAGGGCACGACTTTCTCGGGCACATCCACGATCTCGGCGGTCAGATAGGCCTCGGGATTGAGGCGGCGGACGTGGGCGCGCCAGGCTTTCCAGAACGGGTGCGCGACGCAAAACGCCACGTCGAGCCGCCAGCCGTCGATGCCGTGCTGCGGGCCGCGGCCCTTGGGGTTCATCCAGCGCGCGGTGGCGGCGAAAATGTAGGCGCGCGGGCCGGCGACGATGCCGTTCGCGTCCTCGCGCAACTCGGGGAGGGACTTCGCACCGAACCAACCCGCGTAGTCGAACTTGGTGCCCTTCACCGGGTCGTCCCAGGATGTGACCGTGAACCAATCGCGGTAGGGTGAGGACTGCTGGTTTTTCTTCAGGTCGCGAAAAGCAAAACTGTTCACGCCCATGTGATTGAAGACGCCGTCGAAAATGATGCGCAGGCCGCGGCGGTGCGCTTCGGCGATGAGGGCGAGGGCGAGTTCGTCGGCCTTGGTCCAGGCCCAGGTCGCCGGGTCGAGCGGGTTTTCGGCCGCCATGAGCGCCCGGTCTCCCGCCGGGTCGGGGCCGAGCGTGGGGTCGATGTGGTGGTAGCTGGCCCCGTCGTATTTGTGGTGCGAGGGCGAATCGAAGACCGGGTTCAAATAGAGCGCCGTCACCCCGAGTGCTTGCAGATAGGGCAGGCGATCGATGATGCCCTGCAGGTCGCCGCCATAGCGCCGGCGTTGCATGTGTTTCCAGGTCTCGGGTTCGCCGTTTGTTTTCTCCCACGGCTGCAGCTCAAACCAGTCGCCGCCCCACGGCGAGATGTGCCAGGCCTTGGGCGGTTCCATCGGATCGGCGCCGCGTATGTCCTCGACCTTTGGGTTGTTGGTCGGGTCGCCGTCGCGGAAACGGTCGGGGAATATCTGATACCAGACGACCGATTTGGCCCAAGGCGGCACGAATTCCGCCGCGGGCGCAGCCTGGGAGCCAACGCTTAGGAACAGGAGGACGGAGAGCAGGGTGAGCGCGCGCATAATCATCGGGCAATGCTTGCCACGGACATTCTCGCCGCGGTTGCGGTCAGGGCAAGGCCGCTTTGCCGTGGGCCGGATATCGCGGTTTGGCATCCAGCCGCCCCGAAAGCCGCCACCTCGGGCTCGGGGTGCTCTGGGCGCGGGTGGTGCAGGTTTGGCCCTTGGCGGCATGCCGGGCTGCCCCGCCGGCAGCCGCTTCAGCCGCCCCAAAGCTTGAAATCCCTCAGGCTCGAGCCGCCGACGAATTCACGGAGGATGGAGTTCTCCGGCACCCAGTCGTGGTCGATCGGCGCGAACCACTGCAGCAGCGAGAGCAGGCGCAGGGCCTCGACGTGCTCGGCGGTGCCGTGCGGCACCTGGCGGAGCAGGGGCTCGACCAGCGGCCGCAGCGCCGACAATTCGTAGACCAGCGCGGAATTGAACATGACGTCGGCGTTCTCCTGATGGGGGAAGATATGGAGCTTCTCGCCGCGGCGGACGGATTCCCAACGGCCGATCGTGTCGGCGGCGTTGTAGCCGCGGTCGCGGGCGTCGCGCACGATCCGGCGGATGAGGCGGGTGTCCGTCGTCGACACGCGGTTGTGCCGGTCGAGATTGAGCTGGGTGAGCGCCGAGGCGTAGACCTTGAACGACTGGGCGGCCAGCTCCGCCGGGATGAGGCGGGGGTTCAGGCCGTGGATGCCCTCGAGGAGAATGATCTGGCCCGGGCGCAGACGGACGACCGCTCCCGGCTCCTGCCGGCCCAGTTGGAAATTGAAGCGCGGCAGTTGCACCTCTTCGCCCGCGAGCAGGCCGCGCAGGTGCCCGGCCAGCTGGTCGAGCCGGAGCGCGGCGAGGGTCTCGAAGTCGTGCTTGCCGTCGGGGCCGCGCGGCGTGAGCTCGCGCTCGACGAAATAGTGGTCCAGCTCCAGGGCGAACGGCGCGAGGCCGAGCGCGAGCAATTGCACGGCGAGCCGGCGGGAGAAAGTGGTCTTGCCCGACGAGGAGGGGCCGGAGATGAGCACCAGGCGCGCGCCGTCGCGCCGGTCGGCGATCTGCCGCGCGATGGCGGCCACGTGATGTTCGTGGAGGGCTTCGGAGACGAGCACGATCTCCCGGCCCCGCTTGGCCACAATGGCGTCGGCCAGCGCGCCGGCCGCGCCGATGCTGAGCCGGTCCAGCCAGTCGCCATACCGGCGGAACGCCGCCAGCAGCTTGGGCGATTCCGTCGGCGGAGGCATGTGGCTCGGCGTGTGCTGCCGGGGATAGCGGAGGACGAAGCCGTGGTTCATCGGCGACAGCTCGAACCAGCGGAGGTAGCCGGTGGCGGGCACGAGGTAGCCGTGGGGGAAATCGCGGTAGCCCTCGAGATCGTAGAGGGTGATCACCGGCCGGAGCCGGTGGCGCAGGAGCCGGACCTTGTCCTGCAGGCCGCGCTGTTCAAAATAGGCGAGGGCCTCGGCGACCGGGACGTCGCGCCGCACAAAGGGGAGATTCAGGCTGACGAGCCGGCGCATTTCCGCCCCGATGGCCTGGAGATCGGCGGCCTCGAGCAGGCGGTGCTCGCGGAGGTGGCAGAGGTAGCCGCCCGAGGTGAGCGCGTGATCCACGAACAGCGCGGCCGACGGGAAAAGCCGGGCCACGGCGGCCTGGAGCAGGAGAATCAGCGAGCGGCGGTAGATCCGCGCGCCGTCGGCCTCGGCCATCGTGACCGGGCGGACGACCGACTCGAGGCGGACCGGCTGCGTCAGTTCCTGCAATTCGCCATTGACCACGGCGGCGACGAGCGGGGCGGAGAGGGTGGCGGCCAGCGGGGCGAGGACGGACTCGAGGGAGGCGCCGCGCGGGCCGCGCAGCGTGCGGCCGTCCGGCAGATGGATTTCAATCAACTCGCTGGGGGAAACAAAGGGGCTCTCAGGCATGGGACGGGAAGCAGGGGGGTAGGGCCGGCGATCCGGCTTGGTCGGACCGCCATGCCTACACACTCGCCGCCCGCAGTTCCACTGGAAAACGTCCGACGGCCGCCCGGACCGCCGCCACATCGGAGATGGACAATCGGAGTGGGCGGCCAAAACTTCGCCCCCATGCACAGCCTGAAAAATCTCTTCACCCAGAACCGTGCCTGGGCGGAGGCGATCAAGCGCCGCGACCCGGAGTTTTTCCAGAAACTCTCCCGCCAGCAGTCCCCGGAATATCTCTGGATCGGCTGCTCGGACTCGCGCGTGCCGGCCAACGAGATCATCGGGCTGCTGCCCGGCGAGGTGTTCGTGCACCGCAACATCGCCAATGTGGTGGTGCACACCGACCTGAACTGCCTTTCGGTCATCCAGTTCGCCGTCGATATGCTCAAGGTGAAGCACATCATGGTCGTGGGCCATTATGGGTGCGGCGGCGTGCAGGCGGCTTTCCGCTGCCAGCGGGTCGGCCTGGCCGACAACTGGCTGCGCCACGTGCAGGACGTGCGCGAAAAGCACGCGGGCTGCCTGCACCTGCTGCCCGACGACACGGCGCGCAGCGCGCGGCTGTGCGAGCTGAATGTGATCGAGCAGGCGGCCAATGTCTGCGCCACCACCATCGTGCAGGATGCCTGGGCGCGCGGGCAGGAGCTGACGGTGCACGGCTGGATCTACGGGTTGAAGGACGGCCTGCTGCGCGACCTGAAAATGTCGGCCTCCAGCGTCGAGGAAGCGACGGCGGCCTGCCGGGCCGCTATTGTGGCGGCACCGGGTTAAGGCCGGCTGTTCCCGGCGCGAAACGCCCGAACCAGCCTTGCACCTGCCGGCCGATGGCGTCGGTCGTGGCGGCGCGGTGGGCGAACTCGTTCGTGTGCGGGTCGTAGGTGTAGTCCTTGCCCCACTCGCGGAAATGGGCGGCGACCGCGGTGACGGCGCGGACGAGGCTGTGCGCCTCGGCGTCGGAGGTCGTGGGGTGGACGGAGAGGCGGACCCAGCCGGGCTTGTCGGACTTGTCGCCGTGGTCGATGCGGTCGGTGATGGATTTGGAATGCCGCGGCGAGACGTGCAGGAGGTAGTGGCCGTAGGTGCCGGCGCAGGAGCAGCCGCCGCGGGTCTGGACGCCGAAGCGGTCGTTCAGGAGACGGACGGCGAGGTTGTAGTGGAGGCCGTCGACATAGAACGAGAGGATGGGGAGGCGGCGCGGCAGGCCGTCGGCGAGCAGGTGGAGGCCGGGGACGCGTTGGAGGCCGGGCCAGAGGATGGCGAGGAGTTCCTCCTCCCGGGCGCGCATTTTCGCGACGCCCATCGCTTCCTTGACACGGAGGCAGAGCGCGGTGCGGATGGCCTGCAGGAAACCCGGGGTGCCGCCGTCTTCGCGCGCCTCGATGTCGTCGAAATACTTGCGGCCACCCCAGGGGTTGGTCCAGTCGACGGTGCCGCCGCCGGGCTGGTCGGGGACTTGGTTGTGGTAGAGGGCCTTGTTGAAAACGAGGACGCCGCTGCTGCCGGGGCCGCCGAGGAACTTATGGGGGGAGAAGTAGATGGCGTCGAAGTGCGCGCCAGGCCGGCCGGCGGGGTGCATGTCGATGTCGACGTAGGGGGCGCAGCAGGCGAAGTCCACGAAACACAGCCCGCCGGCGGCGTGGAGCAGCGAGGCGATCTCGTGCCCGGGGGTGAGGATGCCGGTGACGTTGGAGCAGGCGGTGACGGCGGCGATCTTGGTCGTGCGCGCGGCGTATTTTTCCAGCAGCCGGCGGAGGTCGGAGAGGTCGACCAGGCCGGCCGCATCGGGCGCGATGACGACAACATCGCCCAGGGTCTCGATCCACGAGGTCTGGTTGGAGTGGTGCTCCATGTGGCTGACGAACACGACGGGGCGTTCGGTTTCCGGGAGGCGCACCTGGCCGCGGAAGCGCTCGTGGATGCGCAGGCCGAGGATGCGCTGGAATTTGTTCACGACGCCGGTCATGCCGGAGCCCTGGCAGATGACGACGTCCTCAGCCGACGCGCGGACGTGGTGCCGGATGACGCGGAGGGCCTCGTGGTAGGCCCTGGTCATCGTGGTGCCGGTGACGGTGGTCTCGGTGTGGGTGTTGCCGACGAGCGGGGCGATCTCATCGCGGATGATCTGCTCGATGGGGGCGTAGAGCCGGCCGCTCGCGGTCCAGTCGGCGTAGAGGATGCGCTGGCGGCCGCAGGGGGAGTCGAATTCCTGGCCTTGGCCGATGATGTTGTCGCGGTAGGGGCGAAAGTGCTCTTCAAGGGTCATGGGCCGAGCCTACGGATGAATTGCGCCGCGAGCCAACCCTTCGTTTGGCCCATCGCTGGGGCGAGGGCGGGCGCGGGTTGCCCAAAGAAAAAACCCCGCGGCGACGGCCGCAGGGCTTGGATCAGGGGATCCCGGCCGGGGGACTGGAGCCCGGCAAATTTCAGGCCCGGCCGAGGTAGGAGCCGTCGGCGGTGCTGACCTTGATCAGCTCGCCGGCCTTGATGAAGAGCGGCACCTGCACGACGAGGCCGGTCTCCATGGTGGCGGGCTTCTGGACGTTGCTGGCGGTGTCGCCCTTGATGCCCTCGGAGCTTTCGGCGACCTTGAGGGTCACGGAGGAGGGGAGGTCGATGGTGACGGGGACGTCGTTGATGAAGAGCACGTCGGCCTTGCCGTTGGCGACGAGGAAGTTTTTCGAGTCGCCGATCATGGCGGCGTTGATCTCGAAGGTCTCGAAGGTCTCCGGGTCCATGAACGAGTAGGTGTCGCGGTCGGCGTAGCTGAACTCGAGCGTGCGGCGGTCGGTGGGGAGCACCTCGACGGGGTCGGGGGAGTTGAAGCGCTGCTCGAGCGACTTGCCGTAGCGCAGATTGCGCATCTTCACCTGCACGAAGGCGCGGAGGTTGCCCGGCGTGCGGTGCTGCGTCTCCATGATGAGGTGCGGTTCGCCGTTGAACTTGATGACTTGGCCTTTGCGGAGGTCGTTGGCTGCGGGCATGGCGGGGACGGGTAAGGTGGTTTGGTTGCGTAAAGGGATAGGATTACCGATGGCTTTTCCGCGATGTCAACCTTGTCCTCGCAGTGCCTCCCCACGCTCGCCTTGGGGGAGTTTCAGCCGCGCCGAAACGCTTCGGCGAAGGCGGACCGCGAGGCCCGCACCGCCCTCCGATCTCTTCCCCCGCGGCGCGGGGCGCGGCGGCGGGCCATCTCCAAGCTTGTCATTTCCAAGAGGTTTCCGACACTGCCGCGACATACCCATGAAGCAGCGCACCCTTCTGCGCGAGGTCTCCATCAAGGGCAACGCCCTGCACACCGGAGACGCCGTGCACCTGACTTTCAAGCCCGCGCCCGCGAACCACGGCATCGTGTTCCGGCGCGTCGACCTGCACGGCCACCCGGAGATCAAGCCCCGGGTGGACCTCGTCACCGACCTCGTGCGCGCGACCACCATCCAGTCGGGCCACGCCAAGATCCACACCGTCGAGCACGTGCTCAGCGCCCTCAGCGGCTGCGGGGTGGACAACCTCGTCATCGAGATGGACGCCAGCGAGCCGCCCATCCTCGACGGCTCCGCCCGCGAATTCGTGAAGCTCATCCAACAGGGCGAGCCCGTGGAGCTGGAGGCCGAGCGCGAGTATTTCTCGCTCACGGAGACGGTCTCGGTCTCGCGTGGCAATTCCTCGATCATCGCGCTGCCGTATGACGGCCTGAAGATCACCTGCACCAGCGCCGACGACCGCGGCATCCACACGCAGCACCTGTCGCTGGTGATCGATCCCGAGGTCTACGTCACCCAGGTCGCGGCCGCGCGCACCTTCACCATCTACGAGGACATCGAGGAGCTGCTGAAGCTCGGCAAGATCAAGGGCGGCTCGCTCGACAGCGCCATCGTCATCAAGGGCGACAAGATCATCTCGAAGGAGCCGCTGCGCTTCAACGACGAGTTCGTGCGGCACAAGATCCTCGACATCATCGGCGACATCACGCTGCTCGGCCTCCCGCTCAAGGCGCACATCGTCGCCACCCGGCCCGGCCACGCGCTCAACGCCGAGCTGACCAAGATCCTGTTCGAGAAATGCGCGGCCTGGCGGAAGGGCGGCAAGAAGGCGGTCAGGCCCGCCGCGCCCAAGGCCGACATCACCACCGAGACCACCCTCGATATCCGCCGCGTCCTCGACACGCTGCCGCACCGCTACCCGTTCGTCATGCTCGACCGGGTGGTGGAGATGACCGATGACACGCTCACCGCGATCAAGAACATCACGTTCAATGAGCCGTTTTTCCAGGGCCACTATCCGGGCAACCCCGTCATGCCCGGCGTGCTGCAGGTCGAGGCCATGGCGCAGGCCGCCGGGATCCTGATGCTCCGCCGCGGCCCGATGGAGGGGAAGACCGCCCTGTTCATGAGCTGCGACAAGGTCAAATGGCGCAAGCCCGTCCGCCCCGGCGACCAGTTGAGCGTGAAGGTCAGGCTCACCAAGGTGCGCGGCGCCATCGCCTGCGCCGAGGGCGAGTGCAGCGTCGGCGACCAAGTGGTCTGCTCGGCGGAACTGATGTTCGCCACCGTCGACAACAGCACGCTGGACTGACGCCATGGCGAAGCAGATCCATCCCACCGCCATCGTCGAAGCGGGCGCGGAGCTGGGCGAGGACGTCGTGATCGGCGCCTACGCCTTTGTCGGCGCGCGGTCGGTCATCGGCGCGGGCACGCTGCTGCACCACCACGCCAGCGTCGAGGGCCGCACCACGGTCGGCGCGCAGTGCGAGATCTTCCCTTTCACCTGCATCGGCACCAAGACCCAGGACCTGAAATACCGGGGCGGCCAGCCCGGCGTGAGGATCGGCGACCGCAATGTCCTCCGCGAATACGTCAGCGTGCACGCCGCGACCAACGACGGCGAGTTCACCGTGCTCGGCCACGACAACACCATCCTCGCCTACAGCCACATCGCGCACGATTGCCAGCTCGGCAGCCACATCATCGCCAGCAATTCCGTCGGGCTGGCCGGGCACGTCATCATCGAGGACTGCGTCGGCCTCGGCGCCAAGTGCGGCGTCCACCAGTTCTGCCGCATAGGCGCCAACGCGATGGTCGGCGCCATGACGAAGGTCGTGCAGGATGTGCCGCCCTTCGTCATCGCCGACGGCAACCCGGCCATCGCGCGCTCGATCAACAAGGTCGGCCTCGAGCGCAACGGCTTTGCCCCGGAGCGGCTCGACGCGATCAAGCAGGCGTTCCGGATTTTCTACCGGGCGGGCCACAACCGCACCCAGGCCTTCGAGCGGATGCGCTCCCATCCGCTGGGAGCGACGGGCGATTTCCAGCATTTCCTCAACTTCGTCGAGCGCAGCGAGCGCGGCGTCGTGGCCGGCCGGTAGGGCGGATTATCCTTAATCCGCCGTCGGTCGCGGCGCTTCGTCCAGTTTGCGCGGGTTGCTTTGCAGGTGGCGTGCTGGCACGCCACGTTGCGCGCCAGCGCGCAACCTGCATCATGGCTTCGCCTGCTCGCCCAGTTCCCGCAGCAGGTCGTAGCTGTAGAGCCCCGTGCGGTGGCCGTCGCTGAAATCGAACCGGATGGCGTAGTTGCCGATGCGTTCCCAGCCGGTCACCTCGACGCCGACGTAATTGCGCGGGGCCTCGCCGCCATATTGGTGGCCAAAGATGTCGCGCTCGCCGCGCACGGCCGCGCTCGGCGAGGCGGCCCGCAGTGTCGCGAAGGGGATGAAGCTCTCCCCGCCATCGCCCCACCGCAGGGCGACCTCGGTGCCGATGAGTTGGATGTCGGTGGGGGCGATCATGGGATGAGCTATCAGCAAGAGAGCGCTGAAGTGAAGCCTCGAAACACCCTGCGGGCTACCAAGCCTCCGGCTCCGGGGCCGCGGGCTTCTTCAGCTTCTTGAGCCGGCCCTCGTAGCTGCGGTCGATCTCCTCGATCTCCGGCTCGGGGATGCGGGTGAACGCGATCCGCATCGGCGCGTCCTCCGTGGCGCCGTGCGCGCCGCCGAGATAGACGGTGTTTTTCCCGAGCACCTTGTTGAGATGGTCGACGGCCTCGAAGAGCTTGCCCCGGGCCTTTTCGGTCTGCTCCTCGAACAGGTCGGGCGTGTGCATCTTCAGGTCGATGAGGCCGGTGAGATGCACGCCGATGCGCAAGGGCGTGCGCCGGGAGAATTTCTCCGGCCGCCGGCGCCACAGCTCGTTCAGCGTGTGCGTGAGTCGCAGGGTGTCCTGCGTTTCGGTGAGCCGCATCTCGTCCGACCAATGCGACTTGTCGGTGTATTCCACCGCGGCGCTGAGCGCGCCGGCGCAGAGTTTCGAGTGGCGCAGGCGCATCGCGGCCTTTTGCAGCAGGCGGTGCAGCACGGCGAGGGCGTCGGGGTGGTTGCGTTTCGCCGGCGGCAGCACGTGGCCGTGCCCGATGCTCCGGCCGGTCTTCTGCTCGAAGTAGGGGAGATCCTCGCCGTGCAACAGCCGCCACATCTGCTCGCCGCGCACACTTTGCCAGATGCCGCGGAACTCGGCCATCGTGGCGGCGTAGAGCTGCGCCATCGTGGTGATGCCGTGCTCGCCGAGCCGGCGCTGGATGTTCGGGCCGATGCCGGCGATGTCGCCGGGTTTCAGGTGCAGGAGCTTGGCGGGGATGTCCTCGTCGTCGAGGATGACGAGTCCGTCGGGCTTCTGCATGTCGGAGGCGGCCTTCGCCAGCAGCCAGGTCGGCGCGATGCCGATGGAGCTGCGGAGCAGGGGCCCGACCTCGCGGACGATCCGGGCCTTGATCTGCTTCGCCAGCGTCTCGGCCTCGGCGCGCGAGAGCATCTCGTGCAGGTGGGCGGTCACCTCGTCGATGGACTGGACTTCGATGTCCGGGACGAGGGAGGCGATGACGTCCTTCAGCCGGCGGTGGTAGTTGATGTAGGTTTCCGGCCGGGCCTCGACGATGACGATCCCAGGGCAGAGGCGGCGCGCGTCGGCCACGCGGGCGTTGCGGGTCAGGCCCAGTTGTTTCGCCTCGATGCTGACCGCGACACAGCCGGTGGTCTCCGCCAGCACGGGCACGATGCCGACGGGCTTGCCGCGCAGCTCCGGGCGCTCCTGCTGCTCCACCGAGGCGAAGAACGAATTGAAATCGATCGTGAGGTAACGCAGCGCCACGCCGCAAAAATTGCCCGGAAAAGCCGGGAGGCAAGGCGGTTGTCGGCGCCCGGAACCGGGGTCGGCCGTGCATTTGAGTTGCAGACCGGGAAAACGTGGGCAATCAGTTCCGGGTCTGGCGCGAACCCGCTCGCGACCGGACACAGTCAACCACCACCCTCCGTCTTCGGACACCAGGCCTGATCGCCATGCGACAAGCACTCCAGTCCCCCCACTGCCGCCCGCAGGTTTTCCGTTGCCGGACAACTGCCAGGCCGGCGTGAAGAACATCCTCGATTTTGCCCGCGCCAAGCGGGAGGAACGGCCGGTCGTCATCCTGACGGCCTACGATGCCCTCATGGCCCGCCTGCTCGCGGCCTCGGAGGTCGACGCCATCCTCGTCGGCGACAGCGCGGCCATGGTCGTGCACGGGTTTCCCTCCACGATCCACGCCACGGTGGAAATGATGGCCGTCCACACCGCCGCCGTCCGGCGCGGTGCCCCGGCGGCCGTCGTGATCGCCGACATGCCTTTCCTCAGCGTGCGTCGCGGACGCGAAGAGGCGGTCCGGTCCGCCGGCGCGCTGATGCAGGCCGGCGCCACCGCCGTCAAAATCGAGGGCGTCGCCGGCCACGAGGACGTCATTTCGCATCTCGTCGAAAGCGGCATCCCGGTGATGGGCCACCTCGGGCTCACGCCGCAATCGGTGCACCAATTCGGCGGCTACCGCGTGCAGGGACGCTCGGCGGATGACGCGGCGCAATTGCGCGCCGACGCGCGCCGGCTGGAGGAAACGGGCGCCCTCGCCGTCGTGCTTGAATGCGTCCCGGCAGAGCTGGCCAAGAACGTCACGGATGATCTGGCGATTCCGACCATCGGCATCGGGGCGGGCGCGGACACCGACGGGCAGGTGCTCGTGCTGGCCGACCTGCTGGGTCTCGACGCCGGGTTCCGGCCGCGGTTCGCCCGCCGTTACCAGGAAGGGCACGCGGAGGCGCTGGCGGCGGTCAACGCATTCGTGCGCGACGTGCGCGCGGCGCGCTTCCCCGCGCGCGAGGAGATGCTGGCATGAGGACCGATGCGATGGTGGTCCACCACAGTATCGCGGCCTGGCAGGAGGCGCGGCGCGGCGCGGATTTCGCCGGCAGCCGGATCGGGTTCGTCCCGACGATGGGCGCCCTGCATGCCGGCCACCGGGCGCTGCTGGATCGCGCGTGGACGGAGAACGACCGGGTCGTGCTGAGCATTTTCGTCAACCCGACGCAGTTCAACGATCCCGCCGACCTGCAGAAATATCCCCGCCCGCTCGAAGCCGACCTGGCCCTCGCCGGGGAATTCGCCACCGACGTGATCGTGCCCGCGGCCGGGGAGCTTTATCCCGATGACTATTGTTTTCGGGTGACGGAGCACGGGCTGACCGGCGAACTGGAGGGTGCGCACCGGCCGGGGCACTTCGACGGTGTGCTGACCGTGGTGCTGAAATTGCTCAACCTGGTGCAGCCGCACCGGAGCTATTTTGGCGAGAAGGACTGGCAGCAATTGCAACTCGTGCGGGGCATGGCGCGGACATTTTTCCTGCCGGGCGAGATCGTCGCCTGTCCCACCGTGCGGGAGGACGACGGAGTGGCGCTGAGTTCGCGCAATGCCCGGCTGTCCGCCGCCGGCCGGGCCCGGGCGCGCATGTTTCCCAAAATCCTGCGCGAATCGCCCGATGCCCGCGTGGCCGCCGCGGCGCTGCGGGAGACGGGATTCCAGGTGGATTACGTCGAGGACCGGGCGGGGAGGCGGCTCGGCGCGGTGCGGGTTGAAAACGTGCGGCTCATCGACAATGTCCCGCTCTAACATCCTTTTTATCCTCACGGGCTCGGTCGCCGCCTACAAGGCCTGCGAGGCCATCTCGCAGCTGGTGCAGCGCGGACACCGCGTGCGCACCGTCGCGACGCCAGCCGCGTTGCGCTTCACCGGCGCAGCCACGTTGGAAGGCCTCACGGGCACGCCCGTGCTGACCGATCTGTTCGCTCCGGGGGCGGCGCTGGAGCATATCAATCTCACGCGCTGGGCGGATGCCGTCATCGTCTGTCCCGCGACGGCCAACACGATCAACCGCTTCGCCGCCGGCCTGGCGGACGACCTGCCGGGGGCGCTCTTCCTCGCGCATGATCGCGCCAAACCCTGGCTCGTCGCCCCCGCGATGAACCCCGCCATGTGGGCGCACCCGGCGACGCAGGCTTCCGTGGAAAAACTGCGCGGCTGGGGCGTGCGTCTCCTGCCGGTCGGGGAGGGGCGCACGGCTTGCGGCGAAACCGGGGAAGGCCGTCTCGCCGAGCCGGCGGACATCGTCGCGGCGGTGGAGGCCGTGCTGGCGCGACCTGTGCGGCGCTTGCGTGTGCTCGTTACGAGCGGTGGCACGACCGAGCCGATCGACGGCGTGCGGGTGCTGGCCAACACCAGCACGGGCCGCACCGGCGCGGGTCTCGCCACCTACCTGACGGAGCGCGGCCATGACGTGGTGCTGCTGCGCGCGCGCGCGGCGGTGGCGGCCACGGGTTGCCACGAGGAAACCTTCTTCACTTTTACCGAGCTCGACGCGGCGCTGACGCGGCTGCTGGGGAGCGGGCATTTTGATGCCGTCATCCACGCGGCGGCGGTGGGCGACTTCGGCATCGAGGCGGTGCTCGTCGGTGACCGGGCGGGTCCGCCCGGCGCGGCCAAGCTCGAGTCGGGCTTCGCGCCGGTCGCGCTCCGGTTGCGGCCCAATCCCAAATTGGTGGACACGCTGCGGGCGCGCAGCCGCAACCCGGAACTGCGAGTCGTCGCCTTCAAGCTGACCAACGGCGCCGACACCGCGGTCGCGCGCACAGCGGTGGAAAACTTGTTTGCGCGTTCGGGTGCCGACTGGGTCGTGCACAACGACCTGGCCGAGCGCGGAGGGGGGGAGGATTTTCCCGCCACCATCCACCAGCCGGAGGGCGGTCCCGGCGCGCGCTGCGCGACCCGCCGCGAACTCGCGGCGCAGCTGGAACAGCGGCTCACTGCGGCCCGTCAGACTTTTCAACCCCCGACCCATTCCCTCCATGCTGCTCTGTCTTGATGTCGGCAACACCCAGATCCACGGCGGCGTGTTCGATGGCGCCACCCTGCTCGGCCAGTTTCGCAAATCCACTTCACCCCTTGGCACCACCGACGAGCTGGGGATTTTTTTCACCGCGGTGCTGCGGGAAAACGGCATCGATCCCCGCCAGGTGACCGGCGTCGCCATCTGCTCCGTGGTGCCGGCGGCGCTCTACAGCCTGCGCGGCGCCGCCGAGAAATATTTCCGCTGCGAGCCTTTCGTGCTGCAGGCGGGGGTGAAGACCGGGCTCAAGATCAAATACCGCAACCCGCTGGAGGTCGGGGCCGACCGGATCGCCAACGCCATCGCCGCGGTGCAGCGGCATCCGGGGCAGGATTTGCTCGTGGTGGATTTCGGCACGGCCACCACCATCGAGGTCATTGCCGCGACGGGCGATTACCTCGGCGGGGCCATCCTGCCGGGCGTGGGTGTTTCGGCCGAGACGCTGGCCAGTCACACGGCCAAGCTGCCGCGCGTCGAGATCGCCCGGCCCGAGGCGGCCCTCGGACGCTCGTCGGTGGAGAGCATCCAGTCGGGCCTGTTCCACGGCCACGTCGGCGCGGTGCGGCATTTGATTTCCCTGATTGCGATTGAGGCCTTCAACGGCCGCCGGCCGCGTGTGATCGGAACCGGCGGTTTCGCCCGGATGTTCGTCGCGGAAAGCCTGTTTGACGAAGTCATTCCCGAGTTGGTGCTGCATGGACTCAGGCTGGCCCAAGCCCTCAACCAAGCCGCCGGTGAGTAACGCCCTCACGACTGAAATCGATACCGAGGCCGGGCGGCTCTTCTGCGCGCTCATGCACGTCGACTGCGAGCCGGGCCGGCAGTGGAATTACGGGGCTTGCCGACGCATCGCGCCACTCACGATCGAGATCAACCGGCTCAAGCGCGAGCAGGACGCGGTCATCCTCACGCACTCCTACGTCGAGCCGGAGATCATCTACGGAGTGGGCGACTTCAAGGGCGACTCCTACTTCCTCAGCCTTTCGGCCCGCGACTCGCGTGCGAAAAAAATCGTGTTCGCCGGCGTCGTGTTCATGGCCGAGACGGCGAAGATCCTCTCGCCGCAGGCCACCGTGGTCGTGCCCGACCGCGGCTCCGGCTGCTCGCTGGCCGATTCCATCACGGGCGAGGACGTGTGCCGGCTGAAGGCGCTCTATCCGGACGCGGCCGTTGTCTGTTACATCAACAGCACGGCCGAGGTGAAGGCGGAGTCCGACGTCTGTGTGACGTCGGGCAACGTCTACGACATCATCGCGCGGCTCCCGGCACGGCGCATCCTCTTCGTGCCCGACCGGCTGATGGCCGACAACGTCCGCACGGAGCTGAAGCGCCGCGGTGTGGACAAGGAGATCGTCTCCTCCGACGGCACCTGCCTCGTGCACGACCAGTTCACCGCCGCCGACGTCACCGCCGCGCGCGCCCGTTTTCCGGGTCTCAAGGTCGTCGCGCATCCCGAGTGCACCGCCGAGGTGGCCGCCGCCTCCGATTTCGTGGGCAGCACCGGGGCGATGATGAAATACGTCAAGAACACGCCCGCACCTTATTTTATCATGCTCACCGAGTGCGGCCTCGTCGGCCGGCTGCAGGTGGAGGACCCGGAGAAGCGCTTCATCGGCGGCTGCCGGCTCTGCCCCTACATGAAGCTCAATTCGCTCGAGAAGGTGCTCCAGGCGCTCTCCGCCCCGCGGCCCGACCAGATCATCACCCTCGACGAAGGCCTGCGCCGCCGCGCCGCCCGCAGCATCGAGCGCATGTTCGAGCTCACGCCCAAGCCCTGACCGCCGCCTGTAATTTGTAACGTATTAATTGACAAATTATCCCATGATCAACGTTCGCACCGCCCACCTGATCGATCTCGCGCTGGAGGAGGACGCCGGCCTGGGCGACCTGACCAGCCGTGCCATTTTCCCTTCAAAACACCGCAGTCGCGCGGTCATTGCCGCCAAGCAGGACCTCGTCATCTGCGGACTCGAGGTTGCGGCCGCAGTCTTCGCGCGGGTCGATCCGGCCCTGAAAGCCCGGCTGCTCGCGGCCGACGGCGACCGCGTGAAACGCGGCGCGGCGGTCCTCCGCCTCGCGGGCCCGACCGTGGCGCTGCTCACTGCGGAACGCACGGCGCTGAATTTCCTCCAGCGGCTCAGCGGCATCGCGACACAGGCCCGGCGCTTTGCCGACGCGGTGCGCGGCACGGGCGTCCGCATCGCCGACACCCGCAAGACCACACCGGGCTGGCGCGCGCTGGAGAAATATGCCGTGCGCTGCGGCGGCTGTTTCAACCACCGCTCGTCGCTCGGCGAGCACGTGCTGCTCAAGGACAACCATATCGCCGCCGCCGGTTCGCTGCCCAAGGCCGTGCGCCGCTGCCAGGCCGCCGCGCCGCACGGGGCGAAGATCGAAGTCGAGGCCAAGTCCCTGGCCGAGGTGAGGGCGGCCGTGCGCGCCGGCGCCGGCATCATCCTGCTCGACAATATGACGCCCGCGCGGGTGAGCGCCGCCGTCGCGGCGATCAATGGCCGCGCGGTGGTGGAGGTTTCCGGCGGGGTGACTTTTGCCACCTTGCGCGATTACGCTCTGCCGGGAGTGGATGTCATCAGCATTGGCGCGCTCACCCACTCCGTGATGGCGGCCGATCTCAGCCTCGACCTGCGCGGCTGATGAAGGTCGTCCACACCGACAGTCTCGTCCTCGGCGCCGGCCTTGCGGGTTCCGCCTATGCGTGGCACGCGGCCCGGGCCGGGTTCAAGGTGGAGCTGCTGTCACTTGGCGAGCCGTCGCGCGCCAACAGTGACTGGGCGCAGGGCGGCATCATCTACGACACGAGCCCCGATCCGGCGCAACTGGCCAAGGACATCCTTGCCGCCAGCGACGGGACGGCCAACACCGCCGCCATCGAGCAGCTGGTGCGCGACGGTCCGGCCGCAGTGAAGGAACTCCTGCTCGACGAACTGCGCGTGGATTTCGACCGCGACGCATCTGGCCGGCTCGACCTGGCGCGCGAAGGCGGGCACACCGCGCGCCGGATCATCCACGCGAAGGATGCCACCGGTCACGCGATCCTCGCGGCGCTCGCGTGCCGGGTGGACACGGCGCCCGGCATCACGCGCCGCAGCGGATTCGCGGCGATCGACCTGCTCACGCTCTCGCACAATTCCAGCGAGGCCAGCGACCGCTACGAGCCGCTGACGTGCTTCGGGTGCTACGCGCTCGACCCGGCGGCCGGCGAGGTGGTCGCGTTCGTCGCGAAGAAGACCGTGCTCGCGACCGGCGGCTTGGGCGGAATTTTCCTGCACACGACCAACCAGCCCGGCAGTGCCGGGCACGGGGTGGCGATGGCCTACCGCGTCGGCGCGCGGCTCATGGACCTCGAATACGTCCAGTTTCACCCCACGGTGTTCAGCGTCCCTGGCGCGGCGCCGTTCCTCATCACCGAGGCGTTGCGCGGGGAGGGGGCCGTGCTGGCCGACGCGGCGGGCCGGCGGTTCATGCACGGCGTGCATCCGCTCGGGTCGCTGGCGCCGCGCGACGTGGTTTCCCGCGCCATCAAGCGGCATCTCGCCACGACCGGCGAGGCATGCGTCTATCTCGATCTCTCCGCGCTGAAGCCGGAGTTCATCCGCGCGCGGTTTCCTGGGATTTATCAGCGGTGCCTGGCGGGCGGGGTGGACATCACCCGCGAGCGCATCCCGGTCGTGCCGGCCGCGCATTTCTCCTGCGGCGGCGTGCATGCCGACCTGCGCGGGCGGACCAACGTCCGCCACCTGAACGCCATCGGCGAGACCGCCTGCACCGGTTTGCACGGGGCCAACCGCCTTGCGAGCACCTCGCTCCTCGAGTGTCTCGTTGGCGCCAAGGCGACGGCGGACGCCGACGCGGCGGAATTGTCGGCCAGGCAGTTTCACTTGCCCGCGCCCAAGGCCTGGGCGAGTCCGGCCAGGACGGCCGACCCGATGCTCGTGCGGCAGGACCTGCACCAGATCCGGACCACGATGTGGAATTACGCCGGTATTCTCCGCTCGCCGCGCCGTCTGGCGCGCGCGCGCCGCATCCTTTTGGAGCTGCGCGAGGACATCCAGGCCTTCTACCGCGATTGCCGGCCGACCGCTGAACTGATCGAGCTGCGCAATGCCGTGCAGACCGCCCTGCTGGTCGTCCACGCCGCCGCCTTGAACCCTGTGAGCAAGGGATGTCACTTCGTGGCCGACGACGAGCAGACTTGAAGGAGGGGAAGGTGGCCCGGGCCGTCACCCCCAAGCGGAGGTGGGGGAACAGAAGGCTTTGGACAAGAATGCAGCCCGGCGTCTAAGTGGCCAAATTGTGAACAAGTTTTGACGATTTCAGGCGGGTTTTTACTTGCCTGCGGGGAGTGTAATGGGGAGAAATGGGGCGTTCTGGGGAAGTAGGGGCCTCAGACACCACCCATGGCGCAATCAGGCACAACCGTTTATTCCGGCCGCTTCGAGCACACGCTCGACGACAAGAATCGTCTTACGATCCCGTCGTTGTGGCGCTGGGTGCACACGGACACGGAGACGTTCCTCGCGATCCCGCATCCCGACGCCTACATCGCCGTGCTGCCGCCGGCGCGGGTGGGAAGACTTCTCGCGCAGATCGCCGAGATGAAATTGTCGGACCGCGATGCGCAGGCGGTGAAGGCCAAGATTTTTTCCGAGGCGCTCTCGTTCACCTTCGACAAGCAGGGTCGCTTCGGCGTCAGCGCTGATCTGTTGCGCCACGCCGGCATCGCCAAGGACGCCGTGCTCTCCGGCATGGGCGACACCTTCAACATCCTCAGCCCGGCGCGTTGGACGGAAATGTCGCGCAGCACCGCGGGCGAGAATTTCGGCGACATGATGCGCCGCATCGGACTCTAAGCCATGAAGACTCTCGTCACGCTCATCCGGCCCCAGCCGCTGCCCAAGCTTCTGCCCGTTTTCTGCGCGAACCGCCGCACCCCGCCGCGCGAGCCGCTCGCGCTGGCCCTCCCGTGGAAGAAACTCCATGTCCGCGCCCGCGCTTGAACTTCCAGCCCGCGCCATGAACCCGGGGCACCAACCCGTGATGTTGCCCGAGGTCCTGGAATGCCTCGCGCCGCTTCCGGGCTCGTGCCACCTCGACTGCACCTTTGGCGGCGGCGGACACAGCCGCGCCCTCCTGGCGGCCGGCGCCGCCGTCACCGCCCTCGACCGTGATCCCGCCGCCGCGCCGCGCGCCGCTTCCCTCCGCGCGGAGTTTCCCGCCACCTTCCGCCTGGTCGATCTGAATTTCGGCGACCTGGCCACGCTGCCCGACACGGGGTTCAACGGCATCCTTTTCGATCTTGGCGTCTCCTCCTTCCAACTCGACGCGGTCGAGCGTGGCTTCGCGTTCCGCCACGACGCCCCGGCCGACATGCGCATGGATCCGCGTTCCGGCGCCCCGGCTTCCCGCTGGCTGGAGGTCGCCGGCCACGACGCCCTCGTCCGGGCCATCCGCGACTACGGCGAGGAGAAAAATTGGCGCCGCGTCGTCCGCGCCATCGAGTCCGCCCGCGGCACCGGGGCGCTGGCCCGCACCGCGTCGCTGGCCCAACTGGTTTCCGACGCCATCCCGGTCGCCGCCAAACGCGCGAGCCGCATCCATCCCGCGACCCGCGCGTTCCAGGGCATCCGCATCGCCGTCAACGACGAGCTCGGCGCCATCGAGCGCGCGTTGCCGGCGGCCTTCGCCAAGCTCGCGCCCGGCGGCGTGCTGGCCGTCATCAGCTTCCACTCCCTCGAGGACCGGCCCGTGAAGCAGTTCTTCCGCGCGAGGTGCGGCCAGCCGGTCGACGCCAACGACGCCACGCCGCAGCAGCTCCGGGCCAGGCACGCCGAGCCGCTGACGCGCAAGCCGCTCACGCCCTCCGCGGCCGAGATTGCCGCCAATCCCCGCAGCCGCTCCGCCAAGCTGCGCGCCCTGCGCAAGCTCTGATCCCCGATGAAGCCGCCCCCGACCCATGCCCATATCAACCGGCTCATCGCCCTGACGCTGCTGTTGCTCGTTTTCTCCGGCTCCCTCGGGCTCGGCGCCGTCTGGGTGCGCCAGAAGATCTCCGCGACCGCCAACCGCAGCCGCGTCCTCGTCGCCCGGCTCGACGAGGTCGACCGCCGGCTCGACGAGGTCAGCGCCGAGGTGGCCGCGGCGGTCAACCCCGACGCCCTCCTGCGCCAAAACCAGGTGATGCGGCTGGCCCTGGCCACGCCGCGCGAGGTCCAGGTGGTGCGCATCGCGGAGTCGCCCGAGTTGCGCCTCGCCGCCAAGCGCAACCGCGAGATCTTCAGCCTCGCCTCGGACCAGACGGCCGACCGCGCGCCGGTTTTCCGCGTCGTCACCGCGTCGCTGCGCTAAGCCCATGTCGAAGGGATTCGCCAACCAACGCCTGACGCTCCTGTCCCTGGGGGTCGTCGCCTGCTTCATGGCGGTGGGCGTGCGCCTGGTTTACCTCCATGTCATTGATCGCGACGAGCTGCTGCGCTTCGTGGACAAGGCCCGCCGCCAGATCGTGATCGAGCATGCCCGGCGCGGCACCATCCTCGACGCGCGCGGCAACCTCCTCGCGACCAGCCGCTCGGAAATGACCGTGGCGGTCGATGCCTGGGCGCTCGACGAATACCTCCAGGCCGACAAGAACCCGGCGAAGCGCGCGCGCCACGCCGCCGAGCAGCAGGCCAAGCGCGCCCAGCTGGCCGCCCTGCTGCGCCTCCCCGTGGCGGAAGTGGAGAAAGCCTTTGTGCCGGCCCTGCGCCGCATCAAGCCCGAGGCCGACAGGCGCGACGGCCGGGTCGACGGCCTGACCAAGGACCGCTGGGTCAAATTGTGCGAAGGCGTCGACGAGCCGACTTACGACCGGATCGAGGCGCTGAACATCCGCGGTCTCACCGCCGAGCGCGTCTACCGCCGCGTCTATCCCGGCAACGGCCTGGCCGCGCACCTCATCGGCTACCTGAACAAGGAGGGCACGCCCGTCACCGGCGCGGAAAGCCATTTTGATCTCTACCTCCGGGGCTCGGACGGCTGGATCGAATCCGAGAAGGACGGCGCCCGCCGCGAGATGGCCCAGTTCCGCACGCGCGAGATCCCCGTGCAGGACGGCAACGACGTCGTGCTGACCATCGACTCGGTCGTGCAGCACATCATCGAGGACGAGCTGAAGGACATCGCCGCGAAATACTCGCCCAACTTCGCCACGATCATCGCCAGCGACCCGCAGACCGGCGCGATCCTCGGCCTGGCCAACTACCCGAGCTTCGACCTCAACAATTACAGCAAGGCGCCGCTCGGGGCGGACAAGAACCGCGCCGTCACCGACCGCGTCGAGCCGGGCTCGACCTTCAAGATCGTGGCCGTCGGCGCCGCCTTGAACGAGGGCCTCGTGACCCCGCGCTCCACCTACGACTGCGGCAACGCAACCATCGACTACAAGGGCCGCACGATCAAGCTGCCGAAGGAGGACGAGCCCTTCGGCATCCTCAGCGTGGCCGACATCGTGGCGCACTCCAGCAACCGCGGGGCGGCGCAACTGGCGATGGGCCTCGGCGAGCAGCGCTTCTACGAGTATGCCCGCAAGTTCGGCTTCGGGCAGACGACGGCGTTTCCGCTCGGCGGCGAGGTGCGCGGCACGCTCGCGCCGCCCGGCCGGTGGGACGGGCTCACGATCTCGCGCATGCCCATGGGCCACTCGGTCGACGCCACGCCGCTGCAGATCCACATGGCCATGAGCACCGTCGCCAACGGCGGCGCCCTGCTCCGCCCGCAGATCATCCGGGAAATCCGCGACGCCCGCGGGCAGGTCATCCGCGCCTTCGCGCCGGAGAAGCGCGAGCAGGTCATCGGGCGCGCCACCGCCGCCACGCTGGCGCAGCTGCTCACGGGAGTCGTGCGCGTGGGCACGGCCAAGGGCTTCGACATCGAGGGCTTCGAGGTCGCGGGCAAGACCGGCACCACCCAGAAGATCATTGACGGAAAATATTCCACGTCGCACCACGTCGCCTCGTTTGTCGGCTTCTTTCCCGCCAGCCGCCCGCAGGTGGTTCTTTCGGTCATCGTTGACGACGCCAAGGTGCCCGGCGGCACCGCCTACGGCCGCGTCGTGGCCGCGCCGGCGTTCAAGCGCATCGCCGAGCAGCTGATCCAGTATCTCGACATCAAGCCGGTGCAGCCGGCGGCGCGCAACTTCCTCGCCATGACCGGAGGTGTCCCGTGATCGGCTACCTCGCGCCCAACTATTCGCTGATCGCCGCCTTCCGCGCGCAGCCCAAGGCGCGCACACGCCGGGCTGATCGTGTGTCCCAGCGCATTTTCAAGTCGGCCCCGAAAATCTCCGACTACTTCAACGATGGCGACTACCTCTCCTGCAAGGGCGACCTCGACCGGCCGATCTCGGGCCTGGCCATGGACAGCCGCCGGGTGCTGCCGGGCAACCTGTTCTTCGCGCTGCCGGGCCGGCGCGCCGACGGGAATTCCTTTGTCGACGAGGCCATCCAGCGCGGCGCCGTGGCCGTCGTCGGCGAAAAAATCCCCTCCGGCACCGCGTTGCGCGTCACCTACATCCAGGTGGCCGACGCCCGCCGGGCGCTCGCGCTCGTGTCGCAACGGTTTTTCGGCTTTCCCGACAAATCCCTCGATCTGGTCGGCGTGACCGGCACCAACGGCAAGACCGTGGTCACGACCCTCGTCCGGCATCTGCTGGCCGCCCCGGCCCGGCGCGTCGGCCTCATCGGCACGGTCACCTACGATCTCGGCGCCCGCTGCGTGCCGTCCTATCGCACGACGCCCGAGTCGCTCGAACTCTACGGCCTGCTCGCGCAGATGCGCGACGCCGGCTGCCGGCAGGCGGCGATCGAGGTCAGCTCCCACGGCATCGACCAGCACCGCGTGCAGGGCCTGAACCTCGGGGTGGCGGTGTTCACCAACCTCACCCGCGACCACCTCGACTACCACGGCGGCATGGAGGCCTACTTCGAGGTGAAATCCCGGCTGTTCAACGGCGGCACCGGCCAGGCGCCGCGCGCGGCGGTCATCAACTTCGACGATCCGCACGGTCGCAAACTCGCGGCGTCGGTGCCGAAGCATGTCAAGCTGGTGACCTTCGGCGAGTCCGCCGCCGCGATGGTGCGCGCCGAGCATGTCCGCCTGGATTTCAAGAGCACCGCGTTGCGGCTGGTCTGGCCCGAGGGACGCATCGAACTCGAGAGTCCGCTGATCGGTCGCCACAACGTGAGCAACCTGCTCGCCGCCTTTGCCGCCTGTTACGCGCTGGGGCGTGATCCGTCCGTCATCGCCACGCGCCTGAGGAGCTTCGGCGGTGTGCCCGGCCGCATGGAAAAGATCGAGGAGGGCCAGTCCTACAACGTGCTGGTCGATTACGCGCACACGGATGACGCCCTGCGGAACGCCGTCGGCATGTTGCGCGCCATCACCCCGGGCCGGCTGTTCGTGGTCTTTGGCTGCGGCGGCAACCGCGACCGCAGCCGGCGCGCGCCGATGGTGGACGCCGTGCAGGAGTTCGCCGATCTTGCCTGGGCCACGGCGGACAATCCGCGCGGGGAGGGGCTCGACCGGATTTTCGGCGACATGCGCGGCGGCGTCCGGCACGCGGACCGCATCAGTTTCGTCGAGGACCGCCGCGCGGCCATCGGGGCGGCGCTCGACAGCGCCCGCGCGGGCGACTGCGTGCTCATCGCCGGCAAGGGGCACGAGACCCGCCAGGAATTCGCCGACACCATCGTGCCTTTCGACGACCGGCAGGTCGTCCGCGAGCTGCTCGGCAACCGGAGCCTGAAACCCGCCTGAGCTTCCGCCCATGCCCGCCTTCACCCCCGAAAAACTCGCCACCTGGACCGGCGGGGCTTGGACGCGTCTTCCGGGCGGCGCGATCACGGGCTTCAATCAGGACACCCGCGCGCTGACCGCGGGGCAGGTCTTCGTCGCGCTGAACACCGGCCAGCGCGACGGGCACGATTTTCTGCGCGAGGCGGAGGCAGGCGGGGCGGTGGCGGCGCTGGTCAGCCGGACGGTTGCCGGCGCCACGCTGCCGCAGCTCGTGACCGCGGACCCGCTCGGCGCCTTCCAGCGCATCGCCCGCGAACAGCGCCGGGAGTTTCACGGCACGGTGGTCGGCGTGACCGGCAGCGCGGGCAAGACCTCGACCAAGGATCTGCTGGCCCTCCTGCTCGGCGGCAGCCCCGATGTCCTCGCGACCGCCGGCAATTTGAACAATCACATCGGCGTCCCGCTCACGCTCACGCGGCTCGATCCGGCGCACCGCGCGGCGGTCATCGAGGCGGGAGTCAACAGGCCCGGCGAAATGAGCGCCTTGGCGGAGATGATCGAACCCGACCACAGCCTGGTCACGCTCGTGGCGCCGGCGCACCTGGAAAAACTCGGATCGGTCGAGGGCGTCGCGGCCGAGAAGGCCCGCCTGCCGGCCGCCAACCGCCCGGGCGGAGTCGCGGTGTTTCCCCTTTCGTGCTGGGCCTATGAACCGTTTCGCGCGCTGGCCAATCCGTTGGTGCTGGTGCCCGAGGGCGGGGGTATAAAGACAGACTCCGGTCGCACGGTGAAATTTTCTGTCTCCCACCGCACCGGACGCACCGAGGTGACGCTCGACGGCAAGCGCCGCTTCCAGCTCCGCCGGGTCTCCGCCGGCATGGCGCAGAACGCCGCGCTGGCCCTGGCGCTCGCCTCCGAACTGGGAGTGAAGGACGCGGTGTTGCAGGCGCGCCTCGAGAACTGGCAGCCCGCCAAATGGCGCGGCGAGCTGCGGCAGGTCGGCGAGGCCGCGGTGTATTGCGATTTCTACAACGCCAACCCGGCGTCGATGGCCGATGCGATCGAAGCCTTCAACGCGGTCGTGGGTGCCGGGCAACCGCGGCTCTATGTGCTCGGTTCGATGGAGGAACTGGGCGCCGAGGCCGCCGCGTATCACCGCGAGCTGGGCCGCCGGCTGCACCTGCGGCCCGGCGACTTCCTCTTCGCGCTCGGCACCCAGGCCGCCGCGCTGCGCGAGGGCCTGCTCGAAAACGGCAACGCCGCCGCGCAGATCGTGATCGTCGCCGATGTCGCCCCGGTGCGCGAGCGCCTCGCGGGTTTCAAGGGCGCCGTGTTCCTGAAAGGCAGCCGCCGCTACCAGCTCGAAACCGTCCTCGAACCCCATGCCGTCCATGCACATTGATTTCAGCTCGGCCATCGACAACGCCCGGCTCATCGCCGCGCGCGCCGCCGCCTCGCGGCAAAATTCCGCCGCGGTTCCGCTCACCTCCAGCCGTTGGTGCGCGCTGCCGTCCGGCGGCCGGGGGGAGACCCGGGGCCGGACCGCGGCCCCGGCGGTGAACATAAAAGCGGCTGCCGGTGGAAGATCCGCCCATGCGCACTAGCTTCAGTCCCACCCTGGAGGCCGCCCGCCGGCTCAACGCGAACCCCGCGAAGGCCAATACCGGCAGCACCCCGCCGATGGAACCGCGCTGGTGCGAGTGGCCGCGGCGCGCGCCGGCGCCCCGCCGGGCCGTCGGCATCTGGCAGACGTTGCAGCAAATCCAGGCCCGCCATGCTTAGTTACCTCGCAGACTACGCCCATCTGTGGAGCCCGTTGCGGCTGTTCCACTACATCACCGTGCGCTCGGTCGGCGCGGCGGTCACGGCGCTGTTCATCGGGTTTCTCATCGGGCCGTGGCTGATCGGGCGGTTCCGCGCGCTAAAATTCGGCCACGGCTATATCGACGAACGCACGGGGGCCCTGGGCGCGACCTATTTTGACAAGCAGCACACCCCCACGATGGGCGGGCTCATCATTTTCATTTCGCTCTTTGGCAGCGCGGTGCTGTGGGCCGAGCCGAATGTCTGGGTCTTTGTCGCGCTCTTCATCTATACCGCCCTGACCGTGCCGGGCTGGCGCGACGACTACCTGAAGGTTGTCCACAAGAACAAGGACGGCATCAAATCCTGGGAGAAGATCGCCTGGCAATCGCTGGCGACCGTGGTTGCGCTGGGCGTCCTGCTCTGGCACCCGCAGAGCGCCGCGAAGATCCGGGAGCTGTGGGTGCCGTTCATCAAGACCGCCATCATCGCGCACATGCCGTGGTGGCTGCTGTTCGTCCTGATCTGTCTTTGGATCGTCGGTTTCAGCAACGCCATCAACCTCACCGACGGCCTCGACGGCCTGGCGGCCGGTTGCACCATCACCGTGGCGCTGGTCTTCGGCATCATGGCCTACGCCGCCGGCCACAGCATCATCGCGCAATACCTGCTCATCAGCTACGTGCCCGGCACGGGCGAGCTGACGGTGGTGTGCGCCGCGCTCATCGGCGCGTGCATGGCCTTCCTGTGGTTCAACTCGCACCCGGCCGAGGTGTTCATGGGCGACACCGGCTCGCTCGCGCTCGGCGGCCTCATCGGCGTCATGGCCTTCATGATCCACCAGCCGTTCACGCTGGTGATCGTGGGCGGCGTGTTCGTGATGGAGGCGCTCTCGGTCATCTTCCAGGTCGGCTGGTTCAAGTGGACGAAGCGCCGCAGCGGCACCGGCCGCCGGCTCTTCCTCATGGCGCCGATCCACCACCATTTCCAGAAGCGCGGCTGGCCGGAGACCAAGGTCGTCCTGCGTTTCTGGGTGCTTTCCCTCGGCTTCGCCCTCGCGGGCCTGGCCACTCTGAAGCTGCGCTGACCCGTCCTCCCATGCCCATCGACTACAACTTCGAGCATACGCCCAGTTTCCGTGATTTCACCCGCACCAGCCTCGTGCTGCTCCGGCAGCCCGTGGTCCGGTCCCTCGCCAAACTGCGCCGCCTCCGCAAGGGACAGCCGGTCCCCGAGGGCCCGCTGGCGCGCACCGCCAAGACTTTCGCAGGAGTTCGCTGACAGGTTCTTTATGCCAACCAATCGGAACCTTGCCCAAATTTGCTGTCAGCGAACACCTGCTTTTTCCCCCCGTCTCCGCCGCCTTCCCGCCCAAAGCCCTGTGGAAAAGCCGTGAACAAGTCCTATTTTTAGATAGCAAATCTCCAACCTCAGCCCTCATATACCGCCATGAAAATTCTCCAGATCTTCGGAGCAGTCGTCGCCGTGCACCTGCTCGCGTTTATCTTCATTTTTGCCAGCCCCGGCTGCCAGTCGGGCCCGCGCAACATCCCGACGCCCGACGCCACCCTGCCGGCCGGTGGCGCGGCTGCGCCTGTCACCTTCAACGTCGCGACGCCCCAGCCCGTGGACCTCGGCACGCCGGCTCCGGCCTACGTGCCGCCTTCGGCTGGCGGCCACGCCGCGCCGACCCGCCCGGGTTCGGCCGCCGCCGTCGCCATCACGCCCGCCAAGCCCGCCGCCGAGGTCGCGCCGGTGTCCACCTACACCGTGGCCCGGGGTGACAGCCTCTGGACCATCGCCAAGAAAAACAATCTGACCGTCGCCGAACTAGCCAAGGCCAACAACCTCGGCGTCGGGGCCGCGCTCCAGCCCGGCAAAAAGCTCATCATCCCCGGCAAGGTGGGCGCCGCTCCCGCGGCCGCCGACAAGCCGCGCGACCTCGGCACGCTCACGCAGGCCGCGCCCGCCGCCAAGCCGGCGAACGGCGAGGCCGTGAAGCACACCGTCGCCGTCGGCGAGAGCCTCGGGATCATCGCCAGGAAATACCAGGTGACGGTCGGCGAGCTGGCCGCCGCCAACAACATCACCGATCCCTCCAAGGTCCGCGCCGGCCAGCAGCTCGTCATCCCCGGCTTCAAGGCCGTCGCCCCGAAGGGCGGTGCCGCAAAAGCTCCCAAGCCCGCGGCCGCCGAGACCCCGGCCGTCGCCAAGCCCACGACACCGCACTTTGAAATCGCCCCGCCGCCGCCCGGCCAGGACCTCGACTCGGGCCTGAAGGACGCCGGCACCGAGGTGCCGACCATCAAGGTGGAAGACGCCAAGCCCGTGCCGCCGAAGAAATAAGCCGTCACCACCATGGTGGGTTCGCCGAGCGCCGCTGTTCTTCGCCGACCTCTCACGATCACCCCCGCGAGTGTCATTGTCGTCTGCGTGGCGGCCTTGGTCTCGCTGGGGCTCGTGGTGCTGTTCAGCGCCAGCTCGCCCATCAAGGGCGGGCCCTACGCCTATCTCTACAAGCAGTTCATCTTTCTCGCGCTGGCGATCGGCGCCGGCTGGCTCGTGGCCATCGCCGACCTGGAGCAGCTGCGCAAGTTCGCGTGGGTGGCCGCCGCGCTCGCGCTCCTCGCCCTGGTGCTCGTGCTCATCCCGCACATCGGCATCACGGTGAAGGGCAGCCGCCGGTGGCTCGGCTTCGGGGGCGTGCGGCTGCAGGTGTCGGAGTTCGCCAAGCTCGCGCTGGTCTTCTCGCTCGCGCACTACCTCGCCGTCAACCAGAGCCGGCTGCATGATTTCTGGCGCGGCTTCGTGCTGCCGCTGGCGTGGATCGGGCTTTTCTCTCTTCTCGCGCTCGTCGAGCCCGACTTCGGCGCGGCGATGCTGCTGGGGGCGATCGGCGTCATGCTGCTCTTCCTGGCGGGCGCGCGCCTGAAGTTCCTGCTGCCCTCCGTCGGCGTCGCGCTGCTCGGCTTTGTCGTGCTCGTGCTCAACAATCCCGTGCGCCTGCAGCGCGTGCTGTCGTTCCTCGACCCCGAGGCCAACCGGCAGGGCGCCGGCTACCAGCCGTGGCAGGCGCTGCTGGCCTTCGCGGCCGGCGGCGTGGACGGGGTCGGGCTCGGCAACGGCCGCCAGCAGAACGCCTTCCTGCCCGAGGCGCACACCGACTACATTTTCGCCATCATGGGCGAGGAGATGGGCCTCATCTTCACGCTCCTCACCGTGGCGCTGTTCGTGGCCATCTTCATCGCGGGCCTCATGCACGTGCGCCGCGCGCCGAACCTGTTCCAGTTCCTGCTCGTCACCGGCTGCGTGCTGCTCATCACGCTGCAGGCCATCATCAACCTCGGGGTCGTGACGAGCCTGCTGCCGTCGAAAGGCATGTCGCTGCCGTTCATCAGCGCCGGCGGCTCGAACCTGCTGCTGATGGGCCTGCTCGTCGGCGTCATCATCAACTCCCAGCGCACCTGGGAGCGGCCCAAGCCGCTCGTCCGCAAACGCGCTTTAACCGAGGTGATCGCGTGATGCCGGAAACTCCAAACGCCAGACTCCAAGCGCCAAACAAACTGTTGGGTTTCTCGGCTTTGGCCTTTGGCGTTTGTGATTTGGCGTTTCTCACGGAGGTGACTCCGTGAGCAGGTTTGTCATCGCCTGCGGCGGCACCGGCGGCCACCTCTCGCCCGGCATCGCGCTGGCCGAGGCGCTCATCGCGCGCGGCCACACCGTCACCCTTTTCATCAGCCACAAGAAGGTCGATAAGCGCCTGATCGAGAAATACCCGCACCTCTCCGTCGCGCGCGTCCCGAGCGCGCCCTTCGGGTGGCGGCCCGATGTCCAGCTGCGCTTTCATTGGAAGCAGACGCAGGGCCTGCTCTTCAGCCTGCGCTTCGTGCGCGAGTTCCGGCCCGACGCCATCATCGGTTTCGGCGGCTTCACCAACGCCGGCGTCGTCCTGGCCGGCCGGATGCTGGGTGTTCCGGTCGCGTTGCACGAGGCCAACCGCGTGCCCGGCCTCGCGATCCGGGTGCTGGCCCGCTTCGCCGCGCGGCTTTATCTGCCGCCGGGGGTCCGCCTGCCGGGCCGGCGCGGCGTCTGGGTCCGCCACACCGGCCTGCCGGTGCGCCCCGAGATCGCCCGGCTGCCGCGCGACGAGGCCCTCGCGCGGCTGGGCCTGGATCCGGCGCAAAAACTGCTCGTCATCCTCGGCGGCAGCCAGGGCTCCGGCAACCTCAACCAGTGGGCGGAGCAAAACCTCACGGCGCTGGCGCACGACGGCATCCAGGTCTACTGCGTCACCGGTCTCGGCAAGGGCAGCGCCGGCGTGCAGGTGCTGCACGACCGGAGCGGCCAGGTGGTGCGCAGCTGGTTCGAGCCCTTTTCCGACCGCGTCGGCGTGCTGATGTCGGCCGCCGACCTCGTCCTCAGCCGCGCCGGCGCGGGCACTCTCGCCGAGCTGGTGCGCTGCGAGACGCCCGCCATCCTGATTCCCTATCCGCATGCGGCCGACAACCACCAGTGGGCCAACGCCTCGTATTTCGAGCAGCAGGGCGGCGGCGTGGTCGTGGCCGACCACGCGCTCGCCGGCCTGCGGCAGGAGGTGCGCGATGTGATCTTCAACGACTGGCTCCTGAGCAAATTCCGCACGAACCTGCACCGCATGTCGCAGGAGAACACCATCGACACCATCGTGCACGATCTCGAGGACCTCGCGGCCGGCACGCCGCCGTCCCACCAGCTGCGGCCCGCGACGGCGGCCACCCCCACATGAGCGCCGCCGCCAAAATCATGGAACCGGATCGGCGCGCCGGGCGTTGGAGCGGATTCCTCGCCGCCGTCCGGTCCGCGCTCACCACGGGAAGCCGGCTGACTGAAAATGAAATGCTCGGCCCGAAGACGACGATGCGGGTCGGCGGCCCGGCGCGGGTCTACGCCGAGCCGGCGACCGCGGAGGATTTGCGCCTGCTGCTGGTGGAGGCCGCCCGCTGCGGCCTGCGGGTGTTCTTTCTCGGGCGCGGCTCGAACCTGATCATCCCCGACGAAGGCGTCGACGGCCTCGTCCTCAGCCTGGCGCATGAGAGCTGGCAGAAATTCGAGCCGCGCCCCGACGGCCGCGTCTGGGCCGGAGCCGGGCTCCGGTTGAAGAACCTGTGCGGCCTGGCGACCAAGGCGGGGCTCAAGGGTTTTGAATTTCTCGAGGGCATCCCCGGCTCGGTCGGCGGCGCGCTGCGGATGAACGCCGGCGCGATGGGCGGATGGATGTTCGATGTCGTCGAGGAAGTCCACCTGATGAGCCTCGCCGGCGAAACGCGCACGCTCAAGAAGGGCGAGATGCACGTGGACTACCGCCACTGCGCCGAGCTGCACGAGGCCATCGCGCTTGGCGCGTTGCTGCGGCCGGCGGCTTCCGCCGCGTCCGCCGACATCCGCCGGCAGATCGATGTTTACCAGAAGAAGCGCGTCGAGTCCCAGCCGCGCGAGCCGAGCGCCGGCTGCATCTTCAAGAACCCGCCGGGCGCCTCCGCCGGGCGGCTGATCGACGAGCTGGGCCTCAAGGGCGAGCGGGTGGGGGATGCCGAGGTCTCGCCGGTGCACGCGAATTTCATCGTCAACCGCGGCCACGCGACCGGCGCCGACATCATCGCGCTCGTGCGCCGGATCCGCGCCCGGGTGAAAAGCGCCAAAGGCATCGACCTCGAGCCCGAGGTGCTGCTTTTCGGGCGGGAATGGAGGGACGTGCTGTGAACATTATGCTCCATGATTTTCGAACGGACTGTTTTTGGAGGCGGGGCCATCAGCCTCGCAGGTTAGTTGCCGCGAAACCCATGTCGCGCGGGGCTGATGGCCCCGCCACCCATGGGCAATCGGAGAGCCAAGCATGACTTCCCCCATCATCGCGGTCCTGGCGGGCGGCACCTCGCCGGAACGGGAGGTCTCGCTCGGCTCCGGCAAGGCGGCGGCGCTGGCCATGGCCTATTCGCACCCGACCCAGTTTTTCACCGTGAACGCCGACGCCCTGCCGGCGGGGCTCGATCCGGCGCGGCACATTGTGTTCTCCACATTGCACGGCATCTTTGGCGAGGACGGCGGCATGCAGCGGCTCATGGAGTCGGCCGGCGTGGCCTACGCGGGCTGCGACGCCCGGTCGAGCGACATCACCTTCGACAAGTGGCGCACGCGGCAGTGCGTCTCGGCGCAGGGCGTGCGGGTGGCGCCGGGCCGGCTGTTCCAGGCCAACGCCAAGCCCGCCGCGGCGGCCCTGCGCACGGAGCTGGGCGAGCAGGTCGTGCTCAAGCCCAACCGGCAGGGCAGCAGCGTCGGCCTGCAGATCGTGACGAGCCGCGCGGGGCTGGAGGTCGCGATGGCCGGCATCCGGCAGGGCGAATGGATCGCGGAGGAGCGCATCCTCGGTCGCGAGCTGACCGTCGGATTGCTGCGCGGCCGGGCGATGGGGGTGGTGGAGATTGTGCCGAAATCCGGCGTCTTCGACTACACCAGCAAATATACCAAGGGTCTGACCGAGTATTTCGCCCCGGCGCAGATCTCCGAGGAGCTGGCGGCGGCCGCGCGCACCGCCGCGGAGACGGCCTTCGCCGCGTGCGGCTGCCGCGACTACGCGCGGGCGGATTTCATCCTCTCGCAGGACGGCGAGCTGTATTTGCTGGAAATCAACACGCTGCCCGGCATGAAGGAGACGAGCCTGCTGCCGATGAGTGCGCGTTGCGTGGGGCTGGATTTTGTCGCGCTGTGCCGCGAGCTGGTGGCCCCCGCCGTGGAACGATTCGCCCTGGCCCGCCCTTTGCGAAAATGAACCGCGCCGCCGACAACGCTCCGCTGCCCCCGGGCCGCTCCTGGCGCCACATCCGCCAGGAGGTGACGCCGCTGGCGATGTCGCGGCAGGGCCGCCGTCGCCGGCTGGCCGTGTGGGTGAAGGCGGGCGTTCTTTCCACTCTCGTGGCGGGCCTGGGCTGGGGAGGCTACGCCGTTGCCCATTCCTGGACCACGGACCGCGCGGCGCTGGCCACCGCCGTGCACAGCGAACCGGTGCGCGAGGTCGTGCGGGTCACCGACGGCGTGCTGACCAACGATTGGGTGCTGCACACGCTGGCCCTGCCCATGTCCGCCAGCCTGATGACGCTGGATCTGCCGGCCTTGCGCGACCGGCTGCTCGCCCACAGCCAGGTGCGCGTCGCCGTGTTGACCCGGAATTTCCCCGACACGTTGGTGGTCACTTTGCAGGAGCGCACTCCCGTCGCGCGGGTGCAGGCCGCCGATGGCTCCGGCCACGCGAAGCAGCTGCTGGTGGCGAAGGACGGCGTCGTCTACGACGGGCTGAACTACGACAAGCAGATGCTCGCCGGCCTGCCCTGGCTCGACGGCATCCGCCTCGTGAAATCCGCCAGCGGCTACGAGCCGGTCGCCGGCATGACCGATGTGGCCGCGCTCCTCAGCACCGCGCAGTTGGAGGCGCCGCACCTTTACCGCGAGTGGCTCATCGTCTCGCTGGCGCGGCTGGCCGGGCGCGACGAGATCGTCGTGAAGGCGCAGGAGCTGCCGGAAATCGTCTTCAGCCGCAAACGCGACTTCTTCAAACAGCTCGCCCAGCTCGACACCGTGATCGACACCACCCGGCGGCTGGAATCCAGCCCCGCGCTCCTGTCGGTGAACCTCGCCCTCGAGGGGCAGGTGCCCGTGCGCTTGCAGGGCACGCCCGACGAGCTGGCCGCCGCCCCGGTCTTTTCCCTCCAACCTTCCCGACGGAATCCCAAACGTGATCTCTAGCAGCAGCAGAACCGTGGCGGCGGTTGAAATCGGCACCGGCAAGATCGCCGTGCTCGTGGGTGAGATCACCCGCGGGCGCAGCCTCAACATCATCGGCGTCGGCGTGGCCCCGGCCCGCGGCGTGCTGAAGGGCGAGGTCGTCGACTACAAGGCCGCCTGCGAGGCGGCCCACCACGCGCTGGAGACGGCCGAGAAGCGCGCCGGCACCCGCATCGGCGAGGTGTGGCTCGCCCAGACCGGCGGCCACCTCGACGCGTTCTACAACGAGGCGTCGGTCAACGTGAAGTCCGCCGACAACACCGTGACCGCGCTCGACATCGCCTCGGTCTGCGCGCTCGCCAAGGAGAAGGAGCTGCCCGCCGGCCGCTCGCGCATCCACGAGATCCGCCGGCCCTTCCGGCTCGACGGCCGCGCCGTGCCGGACCCCGAGCACCTGACCGGCCGCCGGCTGGAGGTCGGTTACTGGATCGTCCACGGCCCCGAGAGCAAGATCAGCGACAACATCCACGTCGTGGGCGGCTACCACCTGGAGGTGCGCGAGCTGGTCCTCGCCAGCCTCGCCACCGGCTCGCTGCTGACCAGCGCCGAGGAGCGCGCCCAGGGCGCGCTGGTCATCGACATCGGCAAGGGCGTGACCGACTACGTGCTTTACCGCGACGGCCACGTGCTCGTCACCGGCACGCTGCCGGTCGCGGGCGACCATCTGACCAACGACCTCAGCATCGGGTTGCGCATCGCGCCGGCCCAGGCGGAAGTGCTCAAGATGCGCCACGCCCGCGCCACCATGCTGACCCGCGACAAGGCCGACAAGGTCTGGCTCAACGGCGACGCCTCCTTCGGCGACCGGCAGCTTCCGCGCATGGCCATCGAGGCCGTCGCTTCGGCCCGCATCCTGGAGCTGCTGGAAGTGGTGCGCCAGAAGCTCGGCCCCGCCTTCGTGCCGGAGCATTGCGGCGCCGGCGTGATCCTCGCGGGCGGCACGGCCAAGCTGCCCGGCATCGAGGAGGCCGCCGCCCGTGTCTTCGGCCTGCCGGCCCGCTGCGGCGAGCCGCCCGGCTGGGTGAAGGACGAGCTGAAGGACCCGATGTTCAGCACCGTGCTGGGCGTCTTCCAGTTCGGCCTGCGCACCGCCCACGAGCACGCCGTGCCGGCCCGCCGCAAGACCGGCCTGTTGAGCAACCTCACCAAGATCTTCGCCGCCTCCTGATGCCATGCCGCCTATTTGTCATTCTGAGCGGAGCGAAGAATCCAAGCCGTTCGGTCACCGGGGATTCTTCACTGTGTTCAGAATGACCGGAACTGAATGCCATGACTGATTCTTCCAACGAACTTCCTCTCGAGGCCCTGACCGACCGCGATGTCGGCATCAAGCTCATCGGCGTGGGCGGCGGCGGCTCCAACGCCATCGACCGGCTCAAGATGGAGAACCTCGACCGCCTCCAGCTCGCGGTCATCAACACCGACCTGAAGGCCCTCGGCACCTCGCCCGTGCAGGACAAGATCCTGATCGGCGCCTCGCTCACCCGCGGCCTCAGCGCGGGCGGCGACCCCGAGCTGGGCCGCAAGGCCGCCGAGGCCGACGCCGACAAGATCGCCGAGATCGTCAAGGGCACGGACCTCATCTTTCTCGTCGCCGGGCTCGGCGGCGGCACCGGCTCCGGCGCCACGCCAGTCGTCGCGGAGGTCGCGGCCGAGGCGGGCGCGGTCGTCATCGCCTTTGTCACGCTGCCGTTCAGCTTCGAGGGCGGCCGCCGCCGCAAGCAGGCCGAGGAGGCCCTCGCCGAGCTGCGCCGCGTGTGCGACGCCGTCATCCCGCTGGCCAACGACGTGCTCCTGCAGGAGGGCACGGAGCAGACGAGCGTGCTCGATTCCTTCGCGCGGGCCGACGAGTGGATCGGGCGCGGCGTGAAGTCCATCTGGGCCATGCTCTCGCGCACCGGCCTGATCAACGTCGACTTCACCGCGCTGCGCCAGGTGTTCCTCCACCGCGGCGGCAAGACCCTCTTCGGTCTCGGTGTCGGCACCGGCGAAAATCCCGCGGCGGCCGCGCTCGCCGACCTCAAGCGGTGCCCGCTGCTCCACACCCCGGAATACGCCCGCAAGGCCGACCGCCTGCTCGTCAACATCACCGGCGGCGCCGACCTCAGCCTGGCCAAGGTCAACGAGCTGATGTCCGCCCTCACCGAGGAGTTCGGCCGCGAGGCCCACGTCGTCATGGGCGCCGCGATCGACGAGGCGCTGTCGGGCCGCGTCGAGATCTGCCTCATCGGCACGACCGACCTCGGCAGCCGCAACTTCGCCCGCCGGCCCGCCCCGGCGCCGGTCCGGAAAACCTCCGAGCGCATCGCCGGCCCGACCGCCACCTCGGTGGCGCCGGAGAGCAGCCAGAACGTGAAGACCACGGTCAGTCCCGCCGCACCGCGCCCCCCGGCGCCAACCGCGCATGCCCAAAAGCCCACGCAGGAGGAATTCGGCTTCCAGGGCGCGCCGACGGAAAACCGCGGAGCCTTTGAAAAATCCGACCGCAACCTCTTCGAAGGCCAGGACCTCGACGTGCCGACCTACCTCCGCAAGGGCATCAAGGTCACGGTCTGAGCGCGGCTTGACAGCCAGATTGTGTGATCCATTGTGTGGGCGTGCCCACAAACCTCGAGATTGACGACAAGCTGCTGGCCAAGGCCCAGAAGGCCGGTGGCCACAAAACCAAAAAAGCGACGGTCAACGTGGCTTTGGCTGAATATATCCAGCACCGGCAGCAGCGTGATGTCGCCAAGCTGTTCGGCACGGTTGTTTTCGAGCCGGGCTTTGATTACAAGGCGGAACGGGCCAGGCGATGAAGGTGCTGGCGGACACGCCGGTATGGTCGGCGGCATTCCGGCGGTCCGGCGACACCGTCTCCGGGCTGCGGGCGGAACTGGAATGGCTGGTGGCGCATGGTGCTGTCACCATCATGGGACCGATCCGGCAGGAATTGCTCTCGGGTATCAAGGAGCGCGGGCAGTTTGACCAGGTGCGGACTGCGTTGCGGCATTTCCCCGATGTGCCGTTGCACACGGAGGATTTTGAGGTGGCAGCAGAATATTACAACCTCTGCCGAAGCAAGGGCGTTCAGGGTTCTATGACCGACTACCTGATCTGCGCCGTGGCTGTTCGCGGCGGGATGGAGATTTTCACGACGGACGGGGATTTCCAGCTTTACCGGAAGCATCTGCCGATTGCGCTTTACGCCGGCGCCCAAGCCTAGAGTCATATCCCGATGTTCATCGACGAGACCACCATCAAGGCGCGCGCGGGCGACGGCGGCCGCGGCTGCGCCAGCTTCCGGCGCGAGAAATACGAGCCCTGGGGCGGCCCCAACGGCGGCGACGGCGGCAAGGGCGGCGACGTCATCCTGCGCGGCGACGACGACCAGAACAACCTCGTCGACTTCAAGTTCAAGCCGCACTGGAACGGCGAGCGCGGCGAGCACGGGCAGGGCAGCGATTGCAACGGCCGCGAGGGCCGGCCGGCCCTCCTCCGCGTGCCGCTCGGCACCGTGGTCTACCGGCGCGACACGGGCGAGAAGGTCGTCGAGATACTGGAGGACCACCAGGAGTTCGTGCTGCTCAAGGGCGGCAAGGGCGGCTTTGGCAACACGCGCTTCAAGTCGTCGGTCACCCGCGCCCCGCGCAAGACCGGCCCGGGCGAGCCGGGCGAAACCGGCGAGTTCCGGCTGGAGCTGAAGAGCATCGCCGACATCGGCCTCGTCGGCTTCCCCAACGCCGGCAAGTCCTCGCTGACCAACCTCATCACCAACGCGCGGCCGAAGACGGCGCCGTATCCCTTCACCACGCTGCACCCGCAGATCGGCGTCATCGACTACCCGGAGGACTACGAGCGTCTCGTCCTCGCCGACGTGCCCGGGCTCATCCCGGGAGCCGCGGAAGGGAAGGGGCTCGGCCACCGTTTCCTCAAGCACATCGAGCGCTGCAAGCTGCTCCTCCTCATCCTCGACCTCGCGGGCACCGACAACCGCGACCCGCGCGACGACTACAAGCAGCTCGTCAATGAGCTGGCGCTTTACGACCAGGCCCTGCTGGACAAGCCGCGGCTGGTCGCGGCCAACAAGATGGACGAGCCGGCCGCGGTCGCGAACCTCGTGAAGTTCAAGAAGCGCTTCCCCAAGGTGGAGCTGGTCCCGATCTCCTGCCTCTCCGAGGAGGGCATTCCCCGGCTCCGGAAGGAGCTCTTGAAGCGGGTGCGCAAGCTGCGGACCAAAGAAAAGAAATCGCCAAGCCGGTCCCGTTGAGTAAATTGCCCCCTCATATTTCATCCGCTCCCATTTCCTGTCATTCTGAACGAAGTGAAGAATCCATGCTGGCGTTGGTTTTACGGTGCCCGCGGCCGTGGATCCTTCGCTCCGCTCAGGATGACAATCGATGCTTGAGCGAACACTCTCCCTTTAACTGCCGATGATGACGGAATACCGCCCCCTGCTCATGCGCGCCAACCGGCTGCTCGGTTCGGCGTTGATCGAGCACAACCTCGTGAAATTCGAGGATCTGGAGGCCGCCAACGAGCGCCTCCTCGAGGTGGCGGCCACCGGCCAGGTGCGGCAAAGCTCCGTGCTCGCCATCCTGGTCAACGAGAAGAAGGTCCTGAGCGAGGAGGACGTGCTGCACCACGTGGTGGACGACCACGGCGTCGGCGTGGTCGACCTGCGCGGCTACGACGTGCCGGACGAGGTGCGCCGGGACACCGACCTCGACGCCTGCTGGGCGACCTGGAGCGTGCCCTTCGACCGCGAGGAGGATTTTCATTTCATCGCCACCGCCTACTACCTGAGCCCCGCCGTGCGCTCCTATTGGGAAAAGAAGCTCGGCGGCCAGATCATCTGGCAGGCCACCACGATGGAGATCATCGCCGATTTCCTCGACCGGCTGCATGCCGAGCGCGGCGAGGGCAGGAAGAGCGGCACGCGCGCGCCGTTCCCCGTCGCCGGTCCCGGCGGCAGCGCCTCCCCCGTGCCCGGCCCGGGCGCCTCGCGGCCCACGATCAGCGGCAGCGTCGCGCCCTTTCCCGTGCCCGGCGGCAGCAAGTCCCCGAACGCCAACTGAGCCTGATCGAGCCCATGTCCAATTTCGCAAATGTTGTAGCGGCGGTCCATGACCGCCGGACGGCGCTCGCAGAGCGCCGCTGCAGCGCCGCCCCCTGAGCCATGCCCCTCGGCCGCACCCAGACGCAGATCATCGACAAGCTCGAGGAGATGGGGAAACTCACCGCCGAGGCCAAGGGCGTGCTGCTGGCCCGCCCCGACGAGCCCACCGGCGACCAGCTCGATTCGATCCTCCAGACGGACCACCACATCACGATGTTCCAGCTGCTGCTGGCCAAGTGCCGGGCGCTGGGCCTCGCCCCGTTCAACGTCGCCCGCTACAAGGTTCACACCAACACCTTTGAGAAGATCGACCTCGAGTTCTGCCAGAAGAACCTGATTCTGCCGGTCGGGCAGGTGGGCGACTTCCTGCTCGTGGCCTTCGCCAACCCCTTCGACACGACCGTCGCCACCAAGATCCAGGACAAGACCGGCCAGCGCGTCGTCCGCCTCCTCGGCCGCGAGGTCGACATCCGCGACAAGCTCAAGAAGGACCAGGTGCACGACGAGGTGCAGTTCTCCGACGTCGTCGACCAGCTCGGCGCCCAGTTCGACGACGACGACACCGAGATCAAGGACGAGGATCTGGAGAACGAGGACTCGGCCCCCATCATCCAGCTCGCCAACCGCATCATCGAGGATGCGTATTTTGCCGGCACCTCCGACATCCATGTCGAGCCCTGGGAAAAGGAGATCGTCGTCCGCTACCGCATCGACGGCCTCACCCAGGAAAAGCTCCGGCTCCCGGCCAAGGTCGCCGGCGCGCTCGTCGCCCGCCTGAAGATCATGTGCAACCTGGACATCGCGGAGCGCCGCCTGCCGCAGGACGGCCGCATCGTCTTCAAGCAGTATAACAAGAAGAACATCGACATCGACCTCCGCGTCTCCACCGCGCCGCTCAACCACGGCGAGGGCGTGGTCATGCGCATCCTCGACAAGCAGAAGTCCACGCTGCCGCTGCCCGCGCTCGGCTTCACCGAGGCCAACCTCGCCAAATACCGCGAGTGCATCCGCCAGCCCTACGGCATGATCCTGCATTGCGGCCCCACCGGCTCCGGCAAGTCCATGACCCTTTACTCGGCGCTCAACGAGGTGAACACGCCCGACGTCGTCATCCGCACCGCCGAGGACCCGATCGAATACACGCTGCCCGGCATCAACCAGATGCAGATGCACCGGCAGATCGGCCTCACCTTCGCCGCCGCGCTCCGCGCCTTCCTCCGCCAGGACCCCGACATCATTCTCGTGGGCGAAATCCGCGACAAGGAGACGGCCAACATCGCCGTCGAGGCCGCGCTCACCGGCCACATGCTCATCTCCACGCTCCACACCAACGACGCCCCGAGCACCGTCGCCCGCCTCACCGACATGGGCATCGAGCCGTTCATGATCTCGTCCTCGCTGGTCTGCGTCTGCGCCCAGCGCCTCATGCGCCGGGTGTGCAAGGTCTGCCGCGTCGCCTACGAGCCCGAGGGCCGCGAGAAGGACGTGCTCCTGCGCGGCATCGGCTGGAGCGGCCAGATCTACAAGGCCAATCCCAAGGGCTGCTCCAAGTGCAACAGCACCGGCTTCAAGGGCCGCGTCGGCATCCACGAGCTGCTCGTCAACAACGAGGAGATCATCGCCGCCATCAACCACGAGGCCGAGACCGCCGAGCTGAAGCGCCTCGCCATGAAGGGCGGCATGAAGACGCTCCACCAGGACAGCCTCATCAAGGTCAAGGAAGGCCTCTCCACGCTCGCCGAGGCGCTCAGCACCGTCCCGCAGGACATGGAGCTCCGCGAGGGCACGATCACGCCCTGAGGGTTTCTGAGATCTCCGCGGATGACACGGATAAGCGCGGGATGACCGAATTGGCCTTTTGCCTTTATCCGCGTCCATCAGCGTAATCGGCGGGCAATGAATTACTGGCCTGAGTTCCTCACCATCGTCGTCGCGCACGCCCTGGCCGTGGCCAGCCCCGGGCCGGA
Source organism: Opitutia bacterium (assembly GCA_016190985.1). Lineage (GTDB taxonomy): Bacteria > Verrucomicrobiota > Verrucomicrobiia > Opitutales > Opitutaceae > Lacunisphaera. The sequence goes on from JACPPI010000016.1 coordinate 50,980, forward strand.
CTTCGCCCTCGTGCTGCGGCAAAGCCTCGCCCACGGCCGTCGCACCGCCGTCTGGAGCAGCATCGGCATCGGGTGCGGCCTGTCCGTGCACATCTCCTACTGCCTGCTCGGGCTCGGGCTGTTCCTGAAAAACTCCTCCGTCGCGCTTGCCACGGTCAAATTCCTCGGCGCCGCCTACCTGCTTTATGTCGGGGTGCAGGCCCTGCGGGCGCAGCCCCGCTCCGGCGACCTTGAACTGACGCCCGGCCCGGCCACGCCGACCGACCGCGCGGCGTGGCTCAACGGTTTTCTGGTCAATGTCCTCAACCCCAAGGCCGCGCTGTTCTTCATCTCGCTCTTTCCGCTGGCCGTCAGTGTCACGACCCCGAAGCTCATTCAGGTCGGCTATGGCGTGTGGATGACGCTCTCGACGATGGCCTGGTTCAGCTTCGTGTCGTTCGTGTTCACGCGGACGGAGGTCCGCCGCCGGTTCCTGGCGCACGGCCACTGGATCGACCGGGCGCTCGGCGTGGTGTTCATCGGCTTCGCCCTCAGCCTCGTGCTGGCGAAACTGGGGTGAGTCGTCTCATTTATACACCAGCGGGTAGCGGTCGGGGTAGGCCAATGACTCCAGCTCGATATCCACGTCGAGGGCGGGCCAGCGCAGATGGTGGCCGTGCAGCAGTTGCACCTTCGTGACCTCGGCGATGGTGCCTTTGGAAAACCAGGGATACTCGTTGAAATCCAGGAAATACTCCCGCGCCCCCACCAGCAGCCAGAGGCCGCGGGATGAGACCTGGGTGACTTCAACTTTTGAAGTGGGCCTTCCAAGCTTGGCGGATTTCATGTTCATTCGCAATGGGTCCGATACCCCGGAGCAGCGGTGTCAGTGAGCAAGGGTGAAGTTTGGGTCGAGGATGAGGCGGTTCATCAGGCAGACCAGCTTGCGCATGACAGCGACGAGACAGACCTTTGGCGGTTTGCCGTTGGCTTTGAGTCGCTGGTAAA
>JACPPI010000017.1 GCA_016190985.1 Opitutia bacterium
GAAAAAGCTCATCGCCTCCAGCCCCACCGCCTGGGGCGAGACCGGCTATCGCATCCGCGACTCCACCTACACCCCCGGCCAGGATCTGCGCGGCCGGCTCGGCGTGCTCGTCATCTCCGAGCGGCTCAAGCCCGCCAGCCTCCCCCTCAGCGTGCCGGGCGGCCGGCTCGCCGTCTTCGGCACCGCCGACCTCGTCACCAACAACCGCATCATCAACGGCGGCAACTTCCCCGTCTTCCTCAACACCGTCAGTTGGGCGGTCGAACGCGACACCCAACTGAACATCCCCGCCCGGCCCATCGAGCGTTTCCAACTTTCGCTCAGCCAGGAGGAACTCGGCCGCCTCCGCCTCGGTCTGTTCTTCATCGTGCCCGGCCTCGTCGCCCTGCTCGGCACCTTTGTCTACTGGACCCGCCGCAATTAACCGCCCCCGCCCGCCATGCGCTCCAAAGTCACCGTCGTCCTCCTTTTTCTCAACGTCGTCCTGTTCGCCTACATCTGGTTTTACGACAAGCCGCGCATCGATGAGCTGAAGACCCTCGAGGCCCGCCGCCGCGTCTACGGCCCCGAGGTCGCCACCATCGAGGCCCTCACCCGCACCAATCGCGCCGGGGAGACCGTGAAGCTCGAAAAACGCGCCGACACCTGGTGGCTCACCGCCCCCCATGAGTGGCCCGCCGATCACAACGCCGTCGCCGGGCTCACCAACACGCTCCAGCTCCTCGAACACGAGACCAGCTTCCCCGTCTCCGAGCTCGCCTCCAGCGGCCGCACCCTGGCCGACTACGGTCTGGCCGACCCCGCCCTCATCCTCCAGTTCACCTCGGCCGGCAAACGCTACACGACGAAGATCGGCGACGTCACCGCCGTCGGCAACCGCCTCTACATCCTCGCGCCCGACGGCGCGCGCATCCATGTCGTCAACCGCAGCCTCATCGAAAGCATCGGCCTGCCGCTCGACACCCTGCGCGCTTCCACCATCTTCAGCGTGCCGGTGTTTGAGGTCCGCTCCCTCAACGTCCAGACCGCCGCCCCCGCCAACCTCAAAGTCCGGCTCCGGCGCGACGGCGCCGCCCGCTGGGCCTTCGAGGCGCCGATCAACGCCCGCGCCAGCAAGAAGAGCGTCGAGGTCACCATCAACGCGGTCAACGCCCTCACCGCGAAAAATTTCCTCGAAGCCCGCGACAGCGACCTCGAACGCACCGGTCTCAATGCGCCCGCGCTCCGCGTCACGCTCGAGGGCAACGCCCGCCGCGAGACGCTGCTGCTCGGCCACCCTGTGAATCCGGCCGCTTTGCCCGGGAATCCGGCGGAGCGCGGAGTTCCCGGGACAAACACCGGGCCGGCCGCGGCCGGCAACGGTGCGTCCGAGACCGAGTATTACGCCAAGATCGAGGACAAGGCCGTCGTCTTCACCACCGTCGTCCCCCAGCCGCTGCTCGATGTGCTCCGCGCCGCGCAGGAGGAGCTGCGCGACACCCATGTCCTCGATTTCGACCCGGCCACCGTCACCGCCATCACCCTTGGCGCGCCCGGCCAGCCCGAGTTGAGCCTCCAAAAACTCGAGGAAGGTCCCGGCTGGCAGGCCGTCGTGCGCGTCAGCGGCTCGGCCCCCCAGACCATCGCGGCCGACCCCAAGGTCGTGGAGAACCTGTTGCAAAAGCTCACCGATCTCGCCGCCCGCGAGGCCCGGCCCGGAGCGCCCAAATTCCTCAGCGACGCCCCCTCCGCCAGCGACCTGGAAACCTGGGGCTTCAACCGGCCGGAGCGCGCGGTCACCCTGAATTTCAAAAACAGCAGCGGCCCGCTCAGCAAGGAACCCTCCTCGCTCACCCTGCAGGTCGGCGTCTCGCCCGACAAACCCGGCGAGGCCTTCGCCCGCGTGACCAACGCGCCCTTCGTCTACCAGATCCTGCCCGACCTGCTCGACGCCGCGCCCGTCGCGGCCCGGCATTACCGCGCTTGCTGGAGCAGGTGACCCGGCTCCAGGCCAGGGCCTTCACCGCCGGCGTCTTCACCCCCGACCATGCCGAGACGCCCGCCGGCCCGCAGCCTTGGAAATACCAGTTGGAAGTCTCCGCCATCTATCCCGGCGGCGGCGGGGCCGCGCAGAATTCCACCCTGACCCTCTGGTTCACCGAGCGCCTCGGCGGCACCGTGATGTATGCCGGCACGGCGGATTTCGGCGGCGTGGTCTTCGAGGTCACCCAGCCGATGCTCGACGCGATCTTCGCGCTCACCTACTCCGAGAAACAGGATCCCGGCCCTTTGCCGGGCGACCGGCCCGGACAAACACCGGCCGGCCCGCAGGCCGGAACGGTGCCCGCCAAGGACGCGGCCCCGCCGGCGGAAACCCCCAAGACAGAGCCGCCCCCGAAACCGTAACTGTAGCGGCGGTCTATGACCGCCGGTCGTACGCGCATGCCCAAGCCACTCCTCAGCCCTCAAAGCAACACACCCCGACGCGGCGCGTCACTCCTCTCCTAGAGGGGATTTTCGCCACCGCGTGCCCTGGTCCCCTCTGGAGAGGGGTGCCCGGCAGGGCGGGGTGTGATAGACCGCCGCTACAGCCCAGCTCATGCCCGCCCAACAGAAAACCGTCCCGACCCTCCTGCGTTTCTGCGCGTCGTGCGGCGCCACCGTGGCGTGCTGGGCGGTGTGGCTCGTGCTCGGCGGCACGTTGATCGCGCTCATCTACATCGCGACGGCCCGCGAGCTGCCCGTGCCCGACTTCATGCTCCGCCGGGCCGAGGCCGAACTGGCCAAGGCGGGCCTCACGCTCCGGTTCGGCCGCGCCCGCCTTGATCCCGCCGGCATCGTGCTGCTGGAGGACGTGCGGTTCCGCACCCGCTCCTTCGAGGAGCCGGTGCTCACCTGCCGGTTCCTCTACGTGCGCCGCGAGCTCTGGTCGGTGCTGGCGGGCCGCCCGGTGCCCGATGAAATCCGGCTGGAAGGAGCCGCGCTCCAGCTTCCCGCCATGCTCTCGCCCAGCGGCACCGTCGAGCCGCTGATGCATGACGTGGCGCTCGTCCTCCGGCACGAAGGCCAGCGCTGGCTGGTGGACCAGTTCACCGGCCGCGTGGGCCGGCTGACCGTCACCGCGCAGGGCGAAGTGACGCCGCCCTCCGCCCGCGTGCCCGGCGTCGCCGCGCTCACGCCCGACGAGATTGTCGGCCGCGCCCTGCAGATCGGCCGGCAGCTTGCGGTCAAGCTGCCGCTGCTCGAGGCCTTCGAGCAGCCGGCGCTGGCGATCCGCTTGGACAGCCCGCCCGAGACCGGCAATCACGCGCACCTGCTGCTCACCGCCGCCGGCGCGGACCGGCCCGGCGGCCTGCCCCTCACGCTGGGCCCGCTCGCGGCCAGCGGGACGCTCCGGCTCGACGGCGCGGGTTCGCGGCCGTTGCGCCTCCATGTGGCGGCCAGCCGCGCGAGCTACCAGGCGGACTACCGGGCCGAGGCGGTGCGCGCCATCTGCACCATCGACGTCCAGCCGGACAAGTTCACCGCCCGGCCGCGCGACGCGCAGATCGCGGCGGGCCGGCTGACCGCGCCCGATGTCGCCGTGCTCGGCCCCGTGCTTCACGCCGAGCTGGACCACTGGCCCGAGGTGCGGGCCACCGTGGCGGCGCAGCTCGACGGGGAATTCCTCGCCGCCGAGGTCGACGCCAAGTTGCTGGAGCAAAGCGCCCGCGTGCGCGCCGAGGGCCGCGTGTCGCCCGAGTTGATCGGCCGGGTGCTCACGCGCATCACGCCGCGCGCCGCGCCGTATTTCGTCTTCGGCGATCCGGTGTGGTTTCGCGCCACGGCCGAGCTGGACCCCGGCTGGAAATTCGCTCGGCTCAGCGGCCGCGTGGACGCGCGCCGGCTCGACTCCCGCAGCGTGAAGATCACGGCGGCCCGCGGCCGCATCGACATCGAGGGGATGAGTTTTCTCGCCTCCGACGCGCGCGTCGAGCTGGGGGATCAGTTCGCGACGGGCTCCTACTGGATGAATTTCCTGAGCAGCGACTACCGCATGCTGCTCGACGGGCGGCTGCGGCCGGTAGAGATCACCGGCTGGTTCCGCGGCGACTGGTGGCTGAATTTCTGGAACGCACGCTTCGCCTTCCCGGCCGCGCCGCCGGCGGCCAACGTCGAGGTGGCGGGCCGCTGGCGGGATCCGGCGCAGACGGTCTATTTCGGCCGGGCCGACGCGCGGGACGCCACGGTGTGGGGCGGCGAGTTCGAGCGGGTGCAGGCGCTGATCTTTCTCCGGCCCAATTTCACCCACGGGCTGGCGCTCGCGGCCACGCGCGCCGGCGGTGCGCAGCAACTGACCGGCACCTTCCGGCGCGTGGCCGGGCCGGGAATGCCGGCCCTCGGCCGGTTCGAGTTTGATTTCGAATCCACCGCGGAGCCCGCCGTGCTGAACCGGATGCTCGAGGGCAAGCTGGCCGCCGTGCTGGACCTGCTGAAGTTCTCCACGCCGCCCCGGGTGCATGCGCAGGGCACGCTCGGAGCGGCGGCCGACTGCTCCTTCACCGGCACGGCGACCGGCGGACTGCATTTCCACGGGTTCCCGCTCGAATCGGCCCGCGTCAGCGGCGGGGTGACGGGCGACGACGTGCGGCTCGACATGATCGAGTTCAGCGCGGCGGGCGGCAAGGGCTCGGGCAAGGCCGCGGTCCACGGCCCGGCGGATTACCGGCGGCTGGGCTTCGACCTCTACGTCAACGGCGCGGACCTCGCGCGCAGCATCCGGGCGTTCCGGGAATATCAGGCCGGCCCGGGCGGGGGAAAAACCGCGGCGGCGGACAGCGATTTCATGAAACGCGCCGAGGGCGGCCGGCTGGACCTCGGCCTGTCCGCCACCGGCCAGCCGGGCGACCTCGCGAGCTTCACGGGCAACGGCAACGCCGCGCTCACCGGCGCCGAGCTGGGCGAGATCCACCTCTTCGGCCTGCTCTCCCAGGTGCTCAGCGGCCTGTCGCTGAAATTTTCCTCCCTGAAGCTGGATGCGGCGCACACCTCCTTCCGCCTCGAGCAGGGCCGGCTGCTTTTCCCCGACCTGAAGATCAACGGACCCAGCGCGGTCATCGACGCGCGGGGCAATTTCACCTTCGCGACTCAGGCGCTCGATTTCACGGCGCGGTTCAAGCCCTACGAGGACAACCTCAATCTGCTCACCGCCGTCGTCGGCATAGTCCTGAACCCGCTCACCAGCATCCTCGAGCTCAAGCTCAGCGGCCCGATCGCCAACCCCGAGTGGTCCGTCGTCGTCAGCGGCTCACGCTCCCACCCGGAAGCACCGGCCACGCCCGCCGCCGAGGCGCCGAAGCCGGCGCCCCCAAAGAATTAGCACCACTACGTTGCGTAGCTGCTTTCCCGAGCGACACACCCCGCCCGGCGGGCACCCCGCTGGAGCCGGAACGATGCAGTAGAAACTGTGGGAGCGAGCTTGCTCGCGACGCAGGGCGCACTCTGTCGCGAGCAAGCTCGCTCCCACGGCCCAGCCATCGAAAGGTGGTCGCCGGTTTCCACACCGGCGACCGGCCTTCGCCAAGGCTATGGCCCGCAGGCAGGCGTCGGTATGGAAACCGACGCCCACCTACTGCATCGTTCCGGCTTGAGAGAGGTGGCGCGCAGCGCCGGGGTGTGTTGGAACTTAACGGAGCAGTGGCAGGCCGGGTTGGCTGGCGGCCCCGGATCTCCCGCCGGCGCCGGGTGAAACCCCCAAAAGCATTGCCAGTTGAAAAGGCTCACCCATAACTGGCATGGCCACCACAAATGCCGTCCCTTCCGAATCGAATCAGGCAACAACCGCTTGCCTATGGCTACCTGCTGCCTTTTGCGGCGGTGGCGGTGTATGGGTTGATCGGCTGGTGGAGTTGGACGGCGGGCAACGTGCGTTTCGTGCAGCCCCGCGCTTACGATGCGGCGCTGCCCGCCAACGCCTGCGTCTGCTTCATCCTGCTGGGACTCACCCCGGGCGCCTTGGTCCTGGGCTGGCAGCGCGCGGGCCTGGCCCTGGCCTCGATCGCCACGCTGCTGGCCTGGGGCACGCTTATCCAGGGCCCGCTGGGCCTGGATTTTGGCCTCGATGATCTGCTGGTGCGGCATGACACCGTGGTTGCCGGACCGGGCGTGGCGCGCATGCCGGTCGCGCTGGCGTCCGTCCTGTTGTTCAGCGGGCTGTTGCTCGTCTGGCTCGCTGCCCGGCCGCGAGACACGCGCCGGCCGCTCCTGCTCGCCTTGCTCGGTTCGCTATGCGCGGGCTATGGGCTGACCGGGCTCGCCGCCTACCGCACCGGCCTCAACGGCGTCGATTTCTGGGTCAACTACGCCCGCCTCGGGCCGCACACGGCTGTTCTCCTCATCACGCTGGGTGCCGCCCAGATCTGGCTCGCGGCCCGCGACAACCCCGACCACCTCGGCGCCGGGCCGCGCTGGCTCTGGCTGCCCGTCGTCGCGTGCAGCCTGACCGTCACCATCACCTTCTGGATCGCGTTGCGCGAGCGCGAGGTCGGCTACACCAACAGCACGACCCAGCTCACGATCAACAACATCGCGGCGCTCTTCAGCGGTGAGACCGAGACCAGCATCGACAGCCTGGCGCGCCAGACCACGCGCTGGGCCAGGGCGCCCGGCCTCACCCGGGCCGACTGGGAAGCTGATGTCACCGAATACCTCCGCGACTTCACCAGCTACCGCTCCATCCAGTGGGTGGACGCCACGCTGCGCACCCGCTGGTTCTGGCCGCGCGCGGGCAACGAGGAAGCCGCTTCCTTCGACCACGCCGGGGATCCCCTGCGCCACGCCGCCATCGAGACCGCCCGCAGCACCTATGTCTCCGCCGTCGCCGCTCCCCTCGAAACCCCGCTGCAATCCCCCACCTTCGCCGCCTACATCCCGACCAGCCCGGTCGGCGCGACGGCCGGATTCGTGGCCGGCGAATTTTATTACGACAAGATTTTCGACCAGATCGACCGCCGGCTCAACCTCTCGCGCCGCTACCACCTCACCGTTTCCGTCGCCCATCCCGCTCCTGCGCCCGGCGCGAAAAACCTGGTGAAGGTCTATGAGTCCATGACCCCGGACGAGGTGCTCGACGGGCGCCTCCGCCAGTCCGCCACCTACAACCTGCTCAACCAGCGACTGAACATCACTCTGAACCCGCGCCCGGTCTTCTTCGCCACCAACCGCCAATATCTGCCCGAGATCACGCTCGGGGCCGGCCTCGGCGTCAGCCTGCTCTTCGGCCTCGTCATCAACCTCGCCCAGTCGGCCCGCCTCCGGCAGCGCGCCGCCGAGTTCACCAGCGGCCAGTTGCGCAAGGAGAACGAGGAGCGCCGCAGCGCCGAGGCCCGCCTGAAGACCGCCGACGAGCGCCTCAACCTCGCCTTCGACTCCACCCAGGTCGGCGTCTACGAGTGGAACGTCGAGACCGACGCGGTCTATTGCACGCCCAGCATCTGGAAGCTCATCGGCTACAACCCCGCCGACATGCCCTCCACCGGGCAGGGCTGGCTCGGCCTCCTCCACGGCGAGGATCTGCCCGCCGTCCGCGCCGTCATCGACGCCCACTTCCGCGGCGAGACCCCCTTCATCGACATCGAGCACTGCGTGGTGCACGAGTCCGGCGAGCCGCTCTGGATCGCCCTCCGCGCCAAGTGCACCTCCTTCTCCGCCTCCAAGGCCCCCCGGCGCGTCCTCGGCACCATCCAGAACATCAACGCCCGCAAGCGCGCCGACGAGGCCCTCCGCGCCAGCCAGGCCGAGAGCCGCAAGCTCTCCCTCGTTGCCAGCAAGACTGACAACGCCGTCATCATCACCGATCCGCTCGGGCACATCGAGTGGGCCAACAGCAGCTACACCCGCCTCACCGGCCGCCGGCTCGCCGAGGTCCACGGCGATCCCCTCGTGGGCCTGCTCGCCAGCCCCGACTCCGACCCCGGCGCCCTCGACCGCATCAGCGCCGCCCTCGCCGCCCACGAACCCGTCACCATCGACGCCATCCAGCTCGCCACCGAGGACCGCCGCTTCCACGTCCACCTCGACATGCAGCCCGTCCTCAACGACGAGGGCTACGTCGAGAACTTCATCGCCATTGAGACCGACATCACCGCCCGCGTCGAGATCGAGCAGCAGCTCCGCCGGGCCAAGGCCGAGGCCGACGCCGTCTCCCGCGCCAAGTCCGACTTCCTCGCCACGATGTCGCACGAGATCCGCACCCCGATGAACGGCGTCATCGGCATGACCAGCCTCCTGCTCGAGACCGACCTCACCGCCGAGCAGCGCGACTACGTCAGCACCATCCGCACCAGCGGCGACTCCCTGCTCACCATCATCAACGAGATCCTCGACTTCTCCAAGATCGAGTCCGGCAAGATGGAGCTGGAGCGCCAGCCCTTCGAGGTCGCGCAGTGCGTCGAGGAGGCGATCGACCTCTTCACCGTGGCCGCCGCCGCCAAGGGCGTCGAACTGGCCTACGTGATCGATCCCCGCGTGCCCGCCTGCGTGCTGGGCGACATCAACCGGCTCCGCCAGATCCTCGTCAACCTGATGAACAACGCCGTGAAGTTCACCCCGCGCGGCTTCGTCACCCTCGAGGTCACCGCCGACCCCGCCACCGTCGGGCGCCCCGCCGACGAGAAGATCCTGCTCGATTTCTACGTCACCGACTCCGGCATCGGCATCCCCGCCGACCGGATGGGCCTGCTCTTCAAGCCGTTCAGCCAGGTGGACGCCTCCACCACCCGCAGATACGGCGGCACCGGCCTCGGCCTCGCCATCTGCGACCGCCTCACCCAGCTCATGGGCGGCAGCATCGACGTCACCAGCGTCCCCGACCAGGGCTCGCGTTTCCATTTCTGCATCCAGACCAGTGTCGTCGATGTCACCGACGACGCCACCCCCGCGCTCTTCACCGCCCTGCCCGCCGGCTGCGCCGTGCTCGCCGTCGACGACCATCCCGTCAACCGCACCGCGCTGGCCAATTATCTCGCCAGCTGGAAAATCCGCCCCCTCCTCGCCGCCGATGCCGCCACCGCCCTCACCCAGGCCGCGACCACCACCCTCTCCGCCGCCATCATCGACCAGGATCTGCCCGGCCGCTCCGGGCTCGACCTCGTCGCCGACCTGCGCGCGCGCCATCCCAGCCTCCCCATCCTCCTCCTCACGCCCGCCGCGGCCACCACCCGCCGCCCGGAAACCGGCGACCCGCTGGTCCACCACCTGCCCAAACCCCTCAAGCCCTACCCGCTGCACGACATCCTCCGCCGCATCATCAGCGGCCCGGGCCCGCACGAGCCCTCCACCACCAACTCCGGCATCGCCGTCCGCCTCGCCGACACCATCCCGCTCGACATCCTCCTCGCCGAGGACAATCCCGTGAACCAGAAGGTCGTGCTCCGCTACCTCGACCTCATGGGCTACCGCGCCGACGCCGTCGGCAACGGCCTCGAGGCCGTGCACGCCCTCCGCGAACGGAACTACCACCTCGTCTTCATGGACGTGCAGATGCCCGAGATGGACGGCCTGCAGGCCACGCACCGGATCCGCTCCATCATCTCGCCCGAGCGCCAGCCCTGCATCGTCGCCCTCACCGCCAACGCCATGCAGGGCGACCGCGAGCGCTGCCTCGCCGCCGGCATGAACGACTACCTCTCGAAACCGGTGAAGATCGACGACATCCAGGGCGTCATCTCCCGCCACTTCGGCCCGAAGAGCACCTGAGCCAGCCCGCCGCCGCGACGCCTCACAAACCATGCGGGGTTGGGGACACGGAGCGGAGCGTTTTTTGGTTTTCACAGCCGGCCGGATCACGCACGCTGTCCCTATGCAAATCCTACCCCGGTCGTCTGCTTGCCGCGCCGTAGCCGATCGGCGTAGGCGGGTCCTCGGTCTTCCCTGTCCTCCGCAGCCTTGGCGAAGGAGGATGTGCGCTGTCCTCTGCTGCGCCGCCTTGGCGGCGCAGGTCCACGCCAAGATCACCGCGCTCGTCGGCGGCCGCCTGATCGACGGCTGGGGCGGCGCCCCGGTCAACAACAGCGTCATCCTCCTCGACGGCGAGCGCGTCAAGGCCGTCGGCACCGTCGACTCGCTGCCCGTGCCCGCCGGTGCCGAGGTCGTCGACTGCCGCGGCATGTCGCTCCTCCCGGGCCTCTGGGAGTGCCACGCCCACACCATGCTGCTCGGCCACTCCGACTACACGCATTGGGACAAGACCTACCCGGCCCGCTTCGAGAAGGAGATCATGCCCGCCGCCGCGCACCAGCTGCTCAATGCCGGCGTGACGAGCGCCATCGACCTCGGCGCGCCGCTCGCCGCCAGCATCAACCTCCGCACCCGCATCGCCCGGGGCGAGATTCCCGGCCCGACCCTCTACATGTCCGGCCCTTTCCTCCAGCACGAGCCCTACCCCGGCACCGAGGATTTCCGCTGGGGCGTCAAGGGCGCCGACGATGCCCGCGCCAAGGTCAGGCAGCTCGCCGACGCCGGCGTCAACGTCATCAAGCTCATCGACCAGGACCAGATGACCGGCGAGGAGATCGAGGCCGTCGTCACCGAGGCCCACGCGCGCAAGCTCCCCGTCATCGCCCACGCCCACCGCCCCGACGAGATCCGCCTCGGCCTCAAGCATGGCGTCGACCGCTTCGAGCACACCGGCCTCGCCACCGCTCCCGAGTATCCGTCCGATGTCATCGCCGCGCTCAAGGAGCGCACCGCCAAGATGTCCCTCGGGCCGCTCTACTGGTGCCCGACCATCGAGGGCTTCTTCAACTACGAATACAACGTCGCCAACCCGATGCACATCGAGGACACCGGCTGGCAGCTCGACGTTCCCGCCGACATCGTCGCCGACATCAAGTCCTCGCTGAAAAACCCCGGCTGGCTCGCCTACTACCAGATCACGCCGCTGCGCGCCAAGACCAGCGCCGCCAAGTTCAAGCAGCTGCAGGAGGCCGGCCTCGTCCTCCTCATCGGCACCGATTCCGGCATCCCGATGAAATTCCACAACCAGTCCACCTGGCGGGAAATGGACATCTGGGTCAACAAGCTCGGCGTCGACCCGATGACCACGATCCGCGCCGCCACCTACTGGCCCGCCGTCTCGATGAAGGTCGACGCCGACTACGGCACGATCCAGGCCGGCAAGTTCGCCGACATCATCGCGGTCAAGGGCGACGTCCTCCGCTACATCAGCCTCCTCCAGCGCGTGGACCTCGTCATCAAGCACGGCCAGCGCGTGAAATGAGGTAGGGCGAGTCGTCCCGGCGAGCCGGGTGGAACGCGCTGACCTCAGCGCGTTGCCCGCGAAGCGTGCTGGGGTCAGCCCGCTCCACCTACAGCAACGCCATCAATTCTCTCATCTCCGTCTGCCGCCCCGGTTCGTTCGCGAGGTTTCTCATTTCCAGCGGGTCGCGCTCCAAGTCGAAATAAAGCCAAGGCCGCAGGCCTTGTCCTGAGCCCCGGGCGGGCGAAGGACCCAGCTCATTTGGTTCGTCCGCCTTGAGCACCAGCTTGTGCTTCGCCGAGCGGAAGCCCCGCCACGCCACCGGACACTGCAGCGCGATCTCCGTCGCTGCCGGCATCGAGATGAGCGCGCTGTCCCGCTTGCAACGCCACTCCTTCCCCTCGGCCCACGCCACCGCCATGTGCGGCAGATCGACCAAGCTGACGGGACTGTCGTCTTTCCGCCCTCTGTTCTCTGTCTTCCGTCCTCTGATCAACAAGGGCGCCCTTATTGATTCCTCATAGGGCCAGGCTTTGCGAAATAAACCGTGGGAACCATGCATGTCCCCATGCACCGAGGTGAACACGACGATCGTCTCGGCCAGATCCACCTCGCTCAGCAGTTTCCCGATGGACCGGTCGGTCGCCTCGATATGGGCGTAATATCCCGCCAGCTCCTCTCGCGCTTGCTTCTCAACGTCGCCGCCCGCCGGCACATTGGCCCGCAGTTTCAATTCACCCGGCTTTACCTCGGCCACATGCGGGGTCGGAGCATGATACGGCGGGTGTGGCGCCTCAAGGCTCACGACGCAAAACTGTGGGAGCGTGCTTGCACGCGACAACCACTCCGCCGCCCGTTGCACCAAAATGTCGGCCTGGTAGCCCTTGAAATGTTTAGGCTGCGGCAGCCGCGTGCCATGCAGCCATGGGTCGTTGAGCAGGAAGCCGCTCTCGAACCCCTCCCACAGCTCGAAGCCACCGCGACGCTCCAGCGGCACGATCTGCTTCGCATGCGCCTCGCCGACGAACGGAGCTGTGCGGTCGCGCTCGGCCAGGTGCCACTTGCCAAACCACGCCGTCGCATAGCCGCGATCCTTCAGCGCATGCGCCACCGTCCTGCCCAACTGGAGCTGCGGCGACCTCGCCGCAGACTGACCGCCGGCCTTTTCGGGGGCCAGCGAGCTCGCTCGCGCCCGCTTCCCCTCATCATAAATCGGCAGCGCATCCCAATATCCCTTCACGCCGTTGTCCGGACAAAGCTTGCCCGTGAGCAATGCCGCCCGCGCCTGCGGCCCGAGCGGATGCGGCGTGACCGCCTGCGTGTAATTGACCGCCTCGCTTGCCAGCCCGTCCAGCCACGGCGTCCGTGCATTGGTGTCGCCGGCATACCCCGTCGCCTGCCCCCGCCATTGGGTGGTGACGATCCAGAGGATGTTGGGCTGGCTCACGTTTGTGAAACGAGTTGAGCTTTACGGGAGTAAAAATCAACCGGCAAAAGCTCAACCCGCAGAACGGAGGGTTTGATTTCCAACGCTTTATCTGCTCAGATTCGCTCGTGACACCAATCCGGCAAAGCTCAACTCAGTTGAGGTGAATATATTGTTCGGCAGAAGCACTCGCTGCAATCCCGAATACCCTCATGCGGTTGACACGACAATTACGCGGCGGGCAGAGTTCAGGAAGGCCATTCCGATCAAACCCATGGTCAATAAATTTGCTCAACAGCATCTTCATGTGCGGAATAGTAGTCGCTACCGGTTGTCACCACGAGCGGGTCGCACCGCCGAATGCGGGTGCAAGTTCATTCGCGTTTTTGAAGGAACCATCATTCGCCATTCCGCCCGAGGAAACAAGCGGGAAGGCGAACGCCAGCGGGACAAAGCATTTTGAAGATTTCCGGGACGCCGATCCGATTAACCCGCTGGCAACTCCCGTATATCCCCCACGGGCCTTGGCCGCCAAAGCTGGTCAGGCGATCGTAAGCGTGCGGATTACTGTAGATGAGCGGGGTCAGGTCTCAGACATTGCGCCAAGTATAGTGGGCTTTTCTACTCCAGGTCCGTTTGCAGATGATTTTTACTCGGCGGTAGAAAAAGCTCTACGCCACTGGAGATTCACGCCCGCTGAGATTGACCAAGTGGAGTCCGTCTGGACACCGCGAAAAATTACTAACCGTGTGGTCCGCACTGATAAGACCGAGACTCATTTCGATGTCAGTTTTACTTTCACCGCAAGTGGTGGCGTAATTAGTGGCGCGCAGAAAAAATGAACAAGCTATGCAAGAGTTGCCGAACCACTCACTGGAACCGACGGATGGCGCGGTTCACTGAAACGTTCGGCTAAGATAAGAGTCCTGCTGAGAGCCTTCGGGCGCCCGTTACTGGCTCCTCTTCGTGTCTCTGTGTCTCCGTGGTTAATCCGCGCCATTAATCCGGGTTGAACTTCCCTCGTCACCCGGCAATCATCCGGTCATGCGCATCCGTGTCATCGCCACCGGCGGCACCATCGACAAGGTCTATTTCGACGCCGCCAGCACCTACGAGGTCGGCGAGCCCCAGGTCGGCCCCGTCTTTCGCGAGTCCAACGTCACCTTCGACTTCGTCGTCGAGTCCGTCCTCCAGAAGGACAGCCTCGCCATGACCGACGAGGACCGCGCCCTCATCCGCACCCGCGTCGAGGCCGCGCCGGAGAACCTCATCCTCATCACCCACGGCACCGACACCATGACGGCCACGGCCGCCAAGCTCGAGGGCCTGAAGGACAAGGTCATCGTCTTCACCGGCTCGATGCAGCCCGCCCGTTTCCGCAACAGCGACGCCGTCTTCAACCTCGGCTGCGCCGTCGGCGCCCTGCAGTCGCTCGCGCCGGGCGTCTACATCGCCATGAACGGCGTGGTCGCCCCCGCCGGCAAGGTGAAGAAGAACCGCGCCGCCAGCCGCTTCGAGCCGAAGGGCTGAGGAAGGAATTTTTCACAGGAGGAAACAGAGGTCGCTGAGACTGATTCAATACCTCCTGCCTTTCCTCCGCGGCCTCCTGTTAAACTGTCTTGGAGTATTACGTCCTAGGGTGCGTATTCAAAACCGATTTGTCATTCTGAACGAAGTGAAGAATCCATCAGAATTTACGTCGCCAAGAGCGGAGGCGATGCTCCAATTGGATTCTTCACTGCGCTCAGAATGACAGAAACTGGGCGTTTGGTGAATTTGAAGACACGTCCGAGTAACCTTGGATGAATTCCAGCCCGCGGACCAGAATCTGCTGGCCTCGGCCGGGGCCTTGGCCAAAAACACTGCCCACCGCCCATGAATCTCGACACCGCCCGCACCACCGTCATCCAGGCCCTCGGCCGCATGAAAGCCGCCTACAACCAGCCCGTGTTCGACGAGTGGGTGCTGGTCAAGCTCGCCCGCGAGTCCGGCGCCGTGCTCGCCTACGACGGCCCGCGCGCCGACACCTACCAGGCCCGCTTCAAGAACGACATCGCCCCGCTCCAGGCCGAGATGGAAGCCCGCAAATTGGCGATCGGAGATTTCGAGTTCATCCACGGCGCACACGGCACGCACTTCGACGCCTGCATGCGCCTCGGTCCCGCCAGCTACCTCTTCTGCAACCACACGACCAAGACGATGGACGAGATCCGCAAGGACCGGCTCTGGCTCGAGGCGCAGAAACCCTTCGTTGAGCTCAGCGTGAAATTCCGCGACGATCCGCTGGCGTAGAGTTATCTTTCTCTTTCTCCCAATCTTTCTCGTTCTCCTTGGGTCAACCCAGTGTGAGAAAGAGTAAGAGAACGAGGAAAGAGAAAGATTTATCAACTCAGCAGGCCGGCCCAGACAAACCCGCCATAGGCCGCGACCAGCAGGCCGCCGGCCCAGCGGGGCAGCCCGCCGGTCGCCAGCAGCATGACGCCGTGCAGCACCGCCGCGCCGACGAGCAGGCCGAGCGCGGTGGTCGTGAAGCCCGCCATCGGCACTGTCTTCACCAGCGCCATGAGCCCGAGACAAAGCGGAATGCAGATGTGCCCGTCGCCGACCTGCGAGGTGTAGACGACGTCGGCGCGGCGCTTCCAGCCCCAGTAGAGCGCGAGCACGCCGTTGGGCAGCACCATCAGCCAGCCGGTCAGCCAGCCGAGGTGGGCGGCGCTGACGAATCCGTTTTTTTGCGCCGAGAGCCACGTCACCAGCCAGTCGATCGTCTCATACATGCCGTAGGCGCAAGCGAACACCACCAGCGCGTCCACATAGAACATGAAGCCGAAGGAGACCTTCCGCCGGAGGTTGTGCTTCATTACGTCGAAGACCTGGAAGCACTGCCAGAAGAGGAAGAGCCCGATCAGCACCATCCCGTCGGTGCGGTCGAGCCGGCCGTCGCGCCCGAGCAGCCAAAGGGTGCCGGTGAAGAACAACACCGCGACCAGCGTGAGCAGCAGCGACAGGCGGTTGAGCCGGCCCTTGAGGTTGTCGCCGCCGGCGGCTTTGGCGGGCTGGGCGGGCTTTTTGCCCCTGGAGGAGGAGGACGCTCGGGCCGCGCCGGGCAGAACCACGAGGCCCCAGCACAGCGCCGGCACGCCGAGCAGCAGCGTGAGGTTGGTGGCGTTGTTGACGAGGCAGTTGGTCAGCACCTCGCCCGGCGCACCGTTCCGCGATATCATGATGCCGACGAAGATGAGGTTCCCGAGGCCCGAGCAATACGGCATGAGCAGCGTGCCCAGCGCCGTGCCCTCGAGGCCGTGGTCGAGCATCGCCTCCAGCCGCCACACCATGAGCAGCGACACGCCGAGGAACGCCGCGAGGTAGGCCTGCGGGTCGTTCAGCGCGAGGGAGTCGAGCAGCTGCGGAAGCAGATTCACCGCGCCAAGTTGGGCGACAAGCAGCAGGGCTGTAAATGGCGGAACGCGTCCGCCACCAACGCCAACCTAGGGCTGCACTTTGGGTCGGGGCCGGCCAAGGCCGAAGATTCCATATATTTTCAAGCCGGCGGCATCCGCCAGCTCCTGCGGGATGGCGATCTCCAGCAACTCCTCCGGCACAAACAACACCGGCAAATACCGGGCGCGGCGGTAAAAATCATCGACCGCCTCCCAGCGCGCTTTCTCCAGGATCAGCACGGGCCGGGTGCGATGAATGTAGTCCCAGCGCTGTAGATTTTCCTGCTGATTGGCCAGTCCCTGCCAGGTGACATAGTAGGGGATGGGCGTCGCCTGGTTCCTCATGAAGCAGAGATAAAGTGCGTCGTTGCCGATCAGCACGGCGGGCATGTCCGGGTGCAGCAACTCGACCAGGGCGAGCGTGTCCGCAATCTGGTCGAGGTAGCGGGCCTGTTCCGGCGGGACTTTCATGCCCCGCAGCAGGGCCGGCTTGGCGAGAGTGACCAGCGGCCGGTTCAGCACCGGCGGAATCAAGCGGGCCTTGACATAGACGGCCGGCAGCAGCACGGCCGCAAACCCCGCCGCCACCACCGGGACCGACCGGCCCGACCAACGCCAGACCACAAAAACAACCAGGCCGAAGACCGGCGTGAGGGTATAGAACATATGCCAGGAGTCGCCCATGGGATAATATTGCACCAACGAGCCGAGACCGAACGCCGCCCAGGCCGCGCTCAAATAATATTCGACCGGTTGCGCGGCGCCCCGCCGCCGCACCGCGTCAACCAGGACGCCGATCACGAACCCGACCAAGACCAAGGGCATCACAAAGCTCCACCCGCCATCGCGCACCGCGATAATCCGGAGCACCCGTGCATGCTGCCAGATCAGCACCCCGGCAAGAGTGACAAAATAGGCAGCCCAAATGGCGACCGGCAGTTTGGGTCGGAATCGTTTCGCCAGGCTCGGAAGGGCGAACGCCAGGACCAGACCGGTCATGCCCGCCGCTTCCGCCGGGTTGACGAAGAAGGGCAGCGTATCCATCCAGATTATGCTCTGGCTCCACCGGGCGGGCCAGGCGATGTTCTGATGCCACCACGCCGGGAGCGCGCCGCTCAGTGCGAGGCCCCCGAAGAGCACCGCATGCAAGGCAAGAAATCCGACCAGAATCCGACCGAGGATCGTCCGCTTTGATGATTGCGCCGGCATCCAGCCGGTCCAGTGCAGGGCGGGCCAGATCGCGATCAGCGAGCCTGTCATCATCACCCCAACCGGCTGACGGCACCAGAAAACCGCAGCGCAGGCCAAGCCCAGGACCAGGCCCCATCGCTCGGGTTGCTCCCCCCGGATTACCCGGAACAGGGCGTAGAGCCCGGCGGCCTGGAACATCATCGCATAGACCGAGGACCAGGGCAGCAACATCCAGTGCTCGTGATTCCATGGATCGGTCTCGTAGGCGGGAATAAACAGAAGGTAGAGGACGCCGGCCACGACGGTGAGTGAGCAGGGCAGAACAAGCCGCCATGCCGCATAGAGGCAGAGCAAGGTCGCCGCATAGGCCCCCACCGTCATGAGCCTGACCGCCAGCAGGCTGGGCTGGACCGCGAGTGTCAGCGACTGCAGATAGGCGGTGAGCGCGCCGTATTGCGTGAAGCTATCCCGGAACAGGACCTTGCCCGAGAGCACGTCCAGCGCCGGCTTCATCATAATGCCATCATGATGCGGGTCCACCCCGATGGGAGCCAACGGCAGCAGCAGAGCCACAAGGCAGGCGGCAAGCATGCAGGCAGCCAGGACATCGCGCCGGTTCATAGGCCGGTCATCGCCTCAATGTTACCGCCGCAGGGCAAATCATGCGGCTATTCGGCAGCAAAAAGGGCAAAAGAGAAGACGGAAATGATCCGGCTTCCCTCGCGCGAGGGCCGAAATCAGGCTCGGCCATCAATCCAGGCCGAGGGCCTATTGCAGCTTGAGCGGCAGGCGCGACCAGCGGGACTGGAAGCGGGAGATGACGCCGCTGGTCTTGGGCTCGGGGTTGTCGCCGGCCTTCAGCGTGTCGGCGGCGGTGAAGTCGCCGAGCACGGCGCAATAGTCGCTGTTGACCATCATGCCGATGAGGTCGCCGGACTTGCTGAAGACAAGGTCGCCGCGCTTCGGGGAGATTTCGCCGAACAGCCGCGTGACAATCCGGTTGTCGAGCCGCACGTAGGCATTGCTGCTGGGGTCGATCCGGATGGCGGTCTCGCCGTAATGGCCGTCGTCGGCGCGCACGAGCACGGCCTCGGGGAATTTGAACGGGTCCTTGGCGAGCGAGTAGATCTTGGCGCCCATGAGCGCGGCGAGCGAGTCGTCCACCGGCACGGCGATGAGGCGCGGATCGAGCCGCAGGAAGCGCAGCTCGCCCACCGGGGCGTTGAACGAGCCGCGCGTGAGCGTGCCCGTCACCCGGTCGTAGTCGGCCGGTGTCTCCACCAGGGTGAACGGCGTGTCGCTGAGGTGCATGAGGGCGTAGGTGCGGTTGCCGTCGCTCACGAGCACGGTCTGCGCCTCCTTGTCCTTCACCGTCGGGCTGAAGAGGCCGGGCTTGCGCGCGGTGAGCTTCGTGGAGACGCGGTTGGCCTGGAACTCGCTGAAGATGAGGTTGGGGTTCACCGCGCGGTTGGTGCGGATCTCCTGGCTCAGCTCGCCCGACTTCTCGGCCAGCTGGCCGACGCCCTGGGCGAGGACGGTGGTCTGCTCCTGCACCCGGGCGCGCTCGGCGCGCTCGACCTCGACCTGCTGCTTGGCCTCGGTGAGGTTCTGGGCGATGAGCCGCTTCTCCTGCTCGGCGACCTTGACGGCGACGTTCAGGTTCTCGATGCGCGAGCGGGCCTCGGCGTTGGCGCGCTCGGCGCGGGCCAGCTCCTCGCGCTGGCGCTCGGCCTCGGCCCGTTTCTCCTCCAGCTCGCGCTGGAGCCTGGCGAGCTGCTCCTTGGACATCGCGGCCTCCTGGGAGGTGGCGGTGTAGCGCTGCTCCAGCTCCTTCACGCTGGTCTGCGTGGCGGAGAGGGTGCGCTCGAGCTGGCTTTTCTGCTGCTGGGTGGCGGCGAGGTTTTTCTCCCGCTCGGCCAGGGTGCCCGAGGTGGCGGCCAGCTGGGAGGCGAGGGAGTCGCGGGAACTCTTCTCGTCCTCGAGGGAGATGCGCATCAGCTCGACCATGTCGGCGTTGATCGAGGGGGCGTTGGCGGCGGAGCGCGGCGCGGCGGTCTCCAGCTGGGTGTGCGACGGCTCCGCCTTCTCCCAGCGGGTCAGCGCGAGGAGGTTCAGCAACATGAAGTCGCACATTATCAGGAGCAGGGTCTTGTTCATGGCGGGACCCGGTTAGGCCTTGGCGGCGGACTGGACCTCGATGATGAGCTGGCGCTTGTAGGGGCGGACATGACGGATCTTGACCAGCGCCACGCAGACGATGCCGAAGAGGTTGGACGAGTAGGCCGCAAGCAGGTTGGCGTCGATGACGTGGAGCACCTGCAGCACGAGCGCGGTGGCGGTGCCCGCGATGCCGATGTAGAGGCCGCCGTCGAAGAGGTTCTCCTCGTTCTCCATCAGCCGGAGCTTGGTGGCGGCCGGCAGCGACTGGCGCGCGATCTCGGTGATCTTCAGCAGGCAGATGACATACATGCCGAGCTGGATGGCGGCAAAGACGGTGATGGAGAGGATGGTGGAGATGTCCATGGTGGCGGGGGGAGTTGAGGCGGTGGTGGCCGGCACCGTGAGGGCGCCGATGATGGGAATGGTGAGTTTGATGCGGTAGTCGGAAACGGGGGCGGCGTTGAGCAGGAAGGGCTCGGAGAACACGAAGAAGATGAAGGTCAGGATGGCGGCGATCACGCCGCTGCCCATGCGCGGGAAGGCGCCGCGCAGCGCCGTCTCGATCGAGAAGAACAACCGCCGGTCCACCGCGCGCAGCAGCAGGAAGACGCCGGCGAGAAAGGCGGCATACTTGGTCACGAGGGCGATCTCGGGGTGCCGCAGGGTGAAACCCGCGCCCAGCTCGAACTCGGGTCCCGCGCCGCGCGTGACCGGCGCCTGGCGCTGGACCAGCTGCGCGACGGCGCCCTGCCCGTGCGACAGCGCGAGCTGCAGGTGGTCCGCCCCGGGCTGGCCGAAGGCGATGAGGTATTGCGCCACGCGGTCGGCCGATTTGGTCATCAGCGCGGCGGTGTAGATGACCGGCAGGTGCTCCGGCGCGACGCGCGCGAGGTGGGCGAACTGCCCGACCGTGCCCAGATTGCCCGTGGTGCGCAGCAGTTCCGACAGCTGCACCCAGTTCAGCCGCCGGCCGAGCGTCAGGATATCGAGATAGAAATCCTCCAGCTCGCCCATCTGCCCCGACTGGACGGCGACCTCGGCGCGGGCGCGCACCTCGCGTTGCAGGCCGGCGGACAGGTGTTCGGTCTGCCAGAGGTAGGCCGTGAGCAAAATGACGGCGTCGAGCGGCTGGCCGCCTGGGCGGTTGGCCGGCACGAAGCGCTGCGTGGTGCCGAGCGCGGCGGTCTTGAGCAGGGTCTGCACGCCGGGCAGGCGCGACACGCCGAGGTAGCGCCGGAGGTTCTCCCGCGCCTGCTGCGTGGCCATGAAGCCCAGCACGGGCTGCGGGTCGGCGGACGCGGCGGGACTGCGGCTGCCGAGCAGCGGCTCGAGCGCGATGTCCCACCCGCCCCACGGCATCATCTCGCGGTGCTTCCGCGCGTAACCGTCAAAAACCGTGGCGAGCATGCCGGCCCCGGGGTCGCCGACCTTGCGGGCGGTCTCAAGCACGAGGGCGGCGGGGCCGGGCTTGTCGAGGTCGAGCAGTTCGCGGCCGAATCCGGCCACGCTCGGGGTGTCGCGGCCCGCCTCGCGCAGCAACGCGGGGTTGAGCGACTTCACGTTCACCGGCAGGAGCCACGCCAGCGCGAGCAGGCCGGCGCCCAGCCCGAGCCAGAGCTGCCACGGGGGCGCGCGGAAGCCGGCGGCGTGGTCGGGTGAAGACATGGGTCGAGCCATAACAGTTACGCGGGCGGAAACAAATTTATTTGCGGCCCCCGGCCGGGGGAAACAACGTGCGCGGACCACCTCCAGACCGATGCCGCTGAAAATAGTTCACTTTAATGAGCCGATCCTCCGCAAAAAAGGCGCGAAAGTCACCGCCTTTAACGCGGCGCTGGCCGACCTCGCGGGCGAGATGATCGAGACCATGCACGCGGCGGAAGGCATCGGCCTCGCGGCCCAGCAGGTCGGACAGGCGATCCAGCTGTGCGTCATCGACCTGCGGCCGGCCGAGGCGAAATTCGCCTGGGAATACGACGGCACCCGGCCCCCGCTGGAGCTCTTCATGCCGCTGGCCCTCGTGAATCCCGTGGTCGCCGTCGTTCCGTTGCCCGAAACGGTCTATGAGGAAGGCTGCCTGTCGTTCCCGGAAATCCGCGGCGATGTGGTGCGGCCGGATGAGATCACGGTGAAGTTCCACGACCCCGCCGGCCACCCGCACGTGCTGCGCTGCAACGGCCTGCTCGCGCGCTGCGTGCAGCACGAGGTCGACCACCTGAACGGCATTCTCTATATCGACCGCATGACCAAGGACGTGCTCGCCACCATCGAGCCCGAACTGAAGGCGCTCAAGAAACAGACCCGCGAGGCGGCGAGGAAAAACTGACATGGCTGACACCCCGCAACCAGCATCCCGCTCCATCGCCACCCGCACCGGCGACGACGGCACCACTTCCCTGCTCTACGGCCAGCGCGTGCCCAAGGACCACCCGCAGATCGCGGCCGTCGGCGCGCTCGACGAACTGAACGCCGCGCTCGGCTTCGCCAAGGCCACCCGCCCCGCCGGGAGCAGCCCGGCGGAGATCGCCCGCATCCAGCAGGAGCTGGTCGCGCTTATGGGCGAGGTCGCCTGCGCCGAGGCCAATGCCGCCCGCTACGACGGGTCCAAGTTCGCCAAGATCGACGCCGCCGCGCTGGCCCGGCTCGACGCCGCCGTGGCGGCCATCGAGGCGCGCTCGCCGAAATTCGACGGTTGGGCCACACCTGGCGCCAACCTGCACGCCGCCGCCCTCGACCTCGCCCGCACCGCCGCCCGGCGCGCCGAGCGGCAGCTTATCGCGCTGCCGCAACATGGCCGCAGCGTGCGACCGGTGCTGTTGCAATACCTCAACCGGCTCTCCGACCTGCTCTGGCTGCTGGGCCGGGAAGCGGAAATGTAGGAGCCTGCTTGCAGGCGATCATTTTTTCTATCGCCTGCAAGCAGGCTCCTACAAAGATACCATCCCATGCGCACCGCGCTCATCCTCATCGTTCTCGCCACGCTCTACCGGTTGCTGCCGACGGTGGACATGTCGCTGGCGAATTTCTCGCCGGTCATGGCGGTCGCGTTCTGCGGCGCGGTGTATTTCCGCAACCGCTGGATGTGGCTTATCCCCTTCGCCGCGCTGAGCCTGTCGGATCTCTACATCAACTGGTTCTACGCCCGCGAATACGGTTTCCACTGGCCGGTGAGCGGCGTCATCGCCCGCAACGTGTGTTTTCTCGTCGCCCTCGGCCTCGGCGCCTGGGTGGCGGCGCGGAAATCCTGGCTCAACCTGCTCAACGGCTCGCTGCTCGGCGCCGTCATCTTCTATATCGTGACCAACACGCAGTCGTGGGCCGCAGATCCGTTCTACGCGAAGACGCTGGCCGGCTGGTGGCAGGCCCTGACCGTCGGCCACCCGGAGTATCCGCCCACGGTTTTCTTTTTCCGCAACACCCTCTTCGGCGACCTGATGTTCACCGGCCTCTTCGCCGGCCTCATGGAGTGGATGGCTCACACCCGGAAGGAGCCCAGCCTGCTCGACACGGATGGCGACGAGGATGAGGAACCGGAAGCGAAGCCGGTCGAAGCAAAGGAGTAACAATGCGGATCGGCAGTCCGTGCGTCGTGAACCGCCATGCTCCTGGCACCAGTTGTGGTGTATAACTAGACCCCAGTCCGCTTCAACAGGTCGGCCCCAGTGATTCCAAACGCACCAGCCAGTCGCACGACTGTTTCGACGGAAGCGAGTTTTTCTCCCCGCTCAATCTCCCCAATGTAATTCAACGTCAAATCAGCCCGCTCGGCCAGCTGCATCTGGGTGAGATCGGCCTTCAACCGCATTTCGCGCACAGCACAGCCAAGACGTTTTGGAAGAAGGCGAAGGTCAGACGACACCCCATGAGCATACCCGCTATGGTTGGGCGTCTCTACCTGCTATAGATGGTATTTAGCTTGTCTCGACGGTGAGATAATCCAGTTATTGTGACTTCAGGCGATCAAGCGCACGCAAACACAAAAAATCAAATGGCGAAGTTAATTCTGCAAAACCCCAATACAGGAATCATCAAGAATGCGCCGATCGGCTTTTCATGGACCATATTTTCAGTGCATTTCCTGCAATATTTTGAGGGGACTAAACAGATATAATCCAGTCTCATGAAAAAACCACTGCTAGGCATTGTCTTGGTATCAATCGCCGCCTTTTTCGCCGGCTGCTCGTCTACTGAATATGGCACGAAAATCGACGGCAACAAGCTGACACAAATAAAGAAAGGCATCACTACGCGAGCAGAAGTAGAAGCATTGCTCGGCCCACCGATGAGTGTTACGATGATGACTGACGGTAAGCGAATGCTTGTCTACCAGTATTCAGCGACCTCCTCAAATCCCACCGGAGGAGGCATTGCTGCAGCGGCGCTTAGTGTAATTAATCCCATCGGCGATCTTATTGGAGTTGGCTCAAAGACTCAGACTCGCACACAAATGCTGCAGATTGTTGTCAATAGCGCAGGTATAGTTGATGATTACGAATTCAATGACGGATCTTCGACTACGAAGGCCCAGACTGGCGGGATCGTTGATTCTTCTTCGACGACTACAAAGACATCCGCACCGGAGACGCAGCCGGAAAAAAAATAGCAGAGAAGAAGCGCCAAACTAATACGGCCGACAGAGCAAACGCTCGCCATTAGTCCTTTCTAAGGCGCGCAATCTGTTCTGCCAACTAGGCTGCGCTCTCGGCGAACGCGGCTCATAGGCAGTCGAACTGGGTAGGGCTTTGTAGTGTGTGGTGGCAATGTCGTCAACTGCGCGCGTTCACGGAGGCGTTGCCCCGTGGATCAGGCTGCCGTAGCAGGCCGGGCTTGCGCCCGCCGCGTCGAGCGGCAAGAGTAGCCGTGCGTGGAAATCGAATACACCGCATCGGCATTGGAGGACTTGCGCCGTCTGCGCCCCGGTTCAGCGACCAGATCACCCGCAAGATCGAGCGTCTGCGTGCTGGGCTGGTCGGCGACGTCAAGGCGCTCACGAACGCCGAGGCCGGCTATCGCTTGCGCTCGGGGGATTTTCGCGTTTTGTTCGACAGCGAAGGGAAAACCGTTGTTATCCGCAGAGTCCTCAACCGCCGCGATGCCTACCGTTAAACCATCTCCCGCCCCCCGCCTGGCCGTGCAGCGCCGCCGCGCCGCCCGGAAGATCGCCGTGCTGCGCGATGAAGTGGACGACTTGCGCGACTCGCTCGATCTGCTGGAGGCCCGCGCCCGGGACGACGGCACCCGTTACTCGGCAGATGAAGTGCGTCTGAAGCTGGGGCTGTTGCCGCTCAAGCGCTGAATCCGATTCAGGTCCGGTGGAGTCCGCCAGCATCAGGCGATCAGCCAGGCGGCCGGGTGCTTGATGCCGGCGTCGAGGGTAACAAGCCGCGCGCCGTTCGCGACCGCCAGTTCGCACAGGTAGTGATCGCTGACCTCCTTGTGCGTGCGGATGCTCTGCGCCCGGAGCATCGAGGCCGGCGGCAGCTTGTCGATGAAGCGGTAGCGCCGGCCAAGGCTCGCGGTAAACTGCGCCAGCGCGTGCTCGGCGTCGGCAAAACCAGCCGCGATGGTTTTATCCGCCATCGACACACGGATGAAACTCAACTCGGTAAAGGCACATCCGAGCACCACCGGGGATTCCTTCGCGAACCAGGCATGAGCCCGGCCGTGCAGGCTATGCACACTCCACAGCAGCCCGACCAGGGCGTTGACATCAAGCAGGCAGGGCTTGCTCACAGCAACTCGGCGTTGAGCCGGGCGATCTCAGCGGCGGATACCTTGCGGACCGGGCGGGCCGTCGCGACCATGACCGGCAAGCCGGAAACGGCATGCCGGGCCGACCGATAGGCGCGGGCTTGGGCCAGCGGGCGCAGGAAAATCCCTCCCTCGCGAAACTCGACCGACAGCCGCTCCCCCTGGCTGAGGTGCAGCTTGCGCCGGGCGGCCGAGGGCAGCACCAGTTGTCCCTTGCTGGAGAGCGTCGTTTGCATGGCTTACTTCATCTTACCTTCCGGCGGGCCGTCAAGCTCGGAGCGGATGATCAGCCGTCCGCCTCGGCGCCCGGGATTAGCCCCGGGGTCAGCGTCAGGCGGTAGACTTTGCGGACGGCCTCGATCTCGCGCAGGAGCGCCGCGCGCATCCGGAGCACACGGCGGCGGGCCAGGGGCGCCCGCAGCAGCACGACGGCCGTGCGCACGGCGCCGAACAGCCGGCCGGTCTCCTGCCGGTAATAATGGCCGACGAGGCCGGTCACCGGGAGCAACAGTCCATACCAACCGGCGCGCGGCCAGCCGAGCCAGACCCACGCCAGGGAGAGGTAGCCGGCAAAGAACGTGCCGTAGAGAATAAACCCGAACAGCATCCGCAGATGCGCCAGTTGCGCCTTGCGCTTCGCCGCTTCGACCACGCGGCCCGCGAGGGCGTCAAGCAGCCGGGTCGGTGGCCGCCAGTGCAGCCAGCCGGTCAGCGCGACGGGGAACAGCAGCAACGCCAGCAGGCCGATGCCGATGGTGCGCGCCGTGGCATGACGGTGCGAAGCAAGCGTCTCGACGTCGGCGTCGGCGAGGTGCAATTGGCGCAGCACCCGCTCATAGCGGTGGAGGTGCGCGAGGAAGGCGCGGGCGCGCTCCGGCATCTCGCGATGGGCGAATTCGCACGCGTCCACGATGGCCTGGGTGAGCAGCACCTCCTCGGTGAGCGCGGGCATGGGCGCGGTGACCACGAGGTTGCCGAGGCGAAGCCTGGGCAGGTAGAGCCGCTTGACGGCGTCCACCATGTGTTCGAGTTCCATCTGCGGCACATGGACCAGCAGCGCCTGCATCCGCCGCGCGAGCTTGGCGGTCAGGCCGTTGATGCACTCCTTGCGGCGCTCCGCGTATTGCGGGAGGAAATTGGCCACCGGGATCGGCGGGCCGAAAAACACCAGCACGGTGCTGCGGAAACGCTCCTTGGCCGCGTAGGTCAGGCCCAGCGGCACGATCCGCAGGCCGCCGCGCCCCTCGCGCCGCGCCTCGTAGTCGAGCGCCAGCCGCGCCGCGCCGGATTTCAGCGCCTTGAGCTGCGCGTCGTCGTAGGTGACACCCTCGGGGAAGATCACCACCGCATCGCCGCGCTCCAGCACCCGGAAAGCCGCGTCAAAGCTGCCGGCCACCGAGCGCATCGCCGCCGGGTCGTCCTCGCGGCGATTGAGCGGGATGATGCCCAGGTGGCGCAGCAGCCACGCGAGGGGCTTGAAGCGGAACAGCTGCGCCGTGGCCAGGAAATGCGCGCGGCGCGGCAGCGAGGTGCCGACGATGAACGCGTCCGTGACCGAGCCGGGATGGTTGGCCACGAAGAGCACCGGCCCGGCGGGCACGCGGTCGGCATGGAAAATCTCGATGCGCCGGAAATAAACCCCCAACAGCAGCCGCACCAGGGCCTCGGCACCCAGCACGATGCATCTGGCAAG
Source organism: Opitutia bacterium (assembly GCA_016190985.1). Classification (GTDB taxonomy): domain Bacteria; phylum Verrucomicrobiota; class Verrucomicrobiia; order Opitutales; family Opitutaceae; genus Lacunisphaera. The sequence continues at coordinate 26,877 of JACPPI010000017.1, forward strand.
GACAGACATGCCGGCGGGAGCCTACTTGGACTTCATCACCCACACGCCGGCCCACGGGCCCTCGGGCGGATGCGCCTTGAGGTATTGGCAGCGTTCGATGTAGGTCGCGCTGAGCTTGTCGCCGGGGTGCAGGGCGAGCGCCTCCTGAAACTGCTTGATCGCGCGATCAAATTCACCCTTGCGGTAATAATCGAGGCCGCCGCGGAACTGGTTGATGACCTCGGGCAGGTGGGGGAAGGTCTCGTCGGTGTGGAAATCGAGCACCTCGTAGACGCCGATGGGCTCGGTCTTGCCCTTGACGATGACCTTGTCGATCTCGCGCATGCGGTAGGTGCCCTTGAGCTTCCGGTAGGTGAACTCGGAGCAGAGGATCTGCGCGGAGTATTCCTTGCAGGCGCTCTCGAGGCGCGAGGCGAGGTTCACGCCGTCGCCGATGACCGTGTAATCCATGCGCTTCGGCGAGCCGATGTTGCCGGAGACCACCTTGTCGGTGTTGAGGCCGACGCCCATCAGGATGGGTTTCTGGCCGCGGGCCTGGCGGCGCTGGTTGAGCGCGCGCAGCTCGGTGATCATCTTGATCGCCGCGCGCATCGCCCGGTCGGGATCGTCGCCGCGCATCACCGGGATGCCGAACTCGGCCATGATCGCGTCGCCGATGAACTTGTCGAGCATGCCGCCCTCGTCGGTGATGCATTGGACCATGAGGGTGAAATATTCGTTGAGCAGCGCCACGGTGCCCTGGGCGCCGAGCTCCTCGGTGAGCGTGGTGAAGGCGCGGATGTCGGAAAAAAGCATCGTGGCCTCGACGCTCGCGCCGCCGAGTGCCTCGCCGCCGGCGGCGAGCAGCTGGTCGGCGAGGCCGGGGTCCATGTAGCGCGCCATGGTGGACTTCATGCGCTTCTCGCTGCTGATGTTCTCGATCATCAGGAGCGAGCCGAGCCGCTTGCCCTTGAGGCTGACCAATTGCTGGAGGGTGAGGTTGACGCTCAGTTTTTCGCCGCGCGCCTCCATGGCCGCGTCCATGAGCACATCGCTCCTGGCGCCGGGGGCCTCGAGGGCCTTGAGCCGCTCCACCAGCCAGGCGTTGGGGCCGGTGAAGAACTCGGCGGCGGTCTTGCCGAGCACATCCCCCTCCCGCGCCTTGAGGATGCGGTAGCCGGCGGCGTTGCAGGTGTGGATGCGGCCGTCCTCGGTGAGGGTGATGACGCCGTTCGACATGCTCTCCAGCATCGACTGGTTGTAGTTCTTCATGTTCTGCACGTCGTCGAAGAGCTTGGCGTTCTCGAGGGCGATGGAGACCTGGGCCGTGAACGCCTTCAGGCGCGCCTCGTCCTCGGCGGTGAAGGGGCCGCCGCGCTTGTTGAGCGCCTGGGTGACGCCAATGCACTTGCCGTGCTTGTTCACCACCGGCACGCACAGGATGGAGCGCGTGAAATAGCCGGTCTTCTTGTCGAAGGCGGGGTTGAAGCGCAGGTCGGCGTAGGCGTGCGGGATGTTGATCGTCCTGGCCGACTGGAAGACCGCACCGGCGATGCCCGCGTGGTTGGGCAGCTTGATCTGCACGGCGTTGAGCCCCTCGCCCACCTCGGACCAGAGCTCGTTGGTCTTCTCGTTGTTGAGGAAGAGCGTGGAGCGGTCGGCCTTGAGCATGCGCGTGGCCTCGCTCATGACGCGGCGCAACAAGACGGACAGGTCGAGCGAACTGGTGATGTCGGCCACGAGGTCGAGGAACTCCATCTCCTGCTGCCGCGTCTTCTTCATCTTCTCGATGAACTGCGAGCTTTGCAGGGCGACCGAGGCCTGGGTGGCCATCGCCTCGAGCACGTCGAGATCCTCCCGGTTGAAACGGCCCTCGCGCTTGTTCAGCGTCTGCACGACGCCGATGATCTCGCCGCGCGCGGTCTTGATCGGAGCGCACAGGATGGACTTGGTGGTGAAGCCGGTCTTGCGGTCGATCTCGTCGTTGAAGCGCTTGTCCTTGTAGGGGTCGTGGATGATCAGGCCCTCGCCGCTCTGGAACACGGCGCCGGCGACGCCGGAGTTGTTGAGCAGGCGGATCTCGCGGTTGAAGGTGCCCTGCGCGGCGCGGGAATAAAGCTCGTTCGAGACCGGATCGTTGAGGAAGAGCGTGCCGCGCTCGGCGTTGGTCTCGTTGGCGGTGAGTTCGACGAGCGTGGCGAGGAGGTCGTCGAGGTTGTCGATGGTGGCGACGCGCTGGGTGAGCTTGATCAGCATTTCCGTGCGCCGCAGGCGCGCACGGAGGGAGGAGACGCTCTCGCGGGCTTGGGACTGGACCGACGCGGCGGACTTGGACTTGGGTTTGGGCTTAGCGGGCATGGGACTTCTCAAGTTGTTCGCGCAGGCCGGCGATGGCGCCGCGCAACTGACGGATTTCATCCTGGCTCGCCCGCGCCTGCTTGTCCGTCAGCTCGGCGTGCTCGTGGCGCAGGCGCTCCATCTCGTCGCGCAGTTTTTGAACGGTGCCCTGCAGCTGGCGCGCATCGTCCTGCCCGGCGGCCACGGCGGCCTGCACGGACTCACCCTTGCTCGCCTCCAGAGCCTGCAGCTCCTCGCGGAGCGAGGCCACCGTGGCGCGGAGCTGGCGGGCCTCATCCTGCGCGACCGCCACGGCGGCTTGCACCGCCTCGTCGCGCGCGGCCTGCACGCGCTCCAACTCGGCGCGGAGCGCCTGGATGGTGCTGTGGAGGTGCCGGAGCTCGCGCTGGGCGAGCAGCAACGCGGGATTTTCCGCCTCATCGAGGACCGGGTTCGGTTGTGCCGGGGTTTTGTCCACAGGACGGACAGTTTCCGGCCTGTGCCGGCGGCGGCAAGCCGAGAATGTGAAGGGTGGAGCGCGTTGCCCTCAACGCGCTTGTCCGGCTCCAGCGAACGCGTTGAGGGCAACGCGTTCCACCCGCCTACAGCAGGTCGGCGGCGAGCTCGGCGAGCTTGGAGCGCTCGCCCTTCGACAGTTTCACGTGCGCCGCGAGGGCGTGGCCCTTCATGCGGTTGTGGCAATAGACGAGGCCGTTGCTGCGCGAGTCCACGTAGGGGTTGTCGATCTGCGCCGGGTCGCCGATGAGCACGAGCTTGGAGCTCTCGGCGATGCGGGTGATGACGGTCTTGACCTCGTGCGGCGTGAGCTGCTGGGCCTCGTCGAGGATGAAGAACCGGCGGGCGATCGACCGGCCGCGGATGAAGCACAGCGCCTCGATCTCCACGACGCCGCTGTTGATGAGGCGTTCGTAGGGTTTGACGGCCGGGGCGCCGTTGTGGTGATGGTGGCCGTGGTGGACCGGCTGAGGCGAGGTCATGAGCGCCATGGCGTCGTCCCGTTTTTTCTTTTTCTTGCCGGTCTTCTTGCTGGCGAATTGCGGCTCCTTCTGGGGCTTGGACGGCATGAGCACCTCGAGCGCGTCGTGGTAGGGCTGCAGCCAGGGCTTCATCTTCTCCTCGAGCGTGCCGGGGAGGAAGCCGATATCCTTGCCGAGCGCGATGACCGGGCGGGAGATCGAGAGGCCGTCGTAGCGCGAGCTTTCGTCGGTGGTCTGGAAGAGCGCGCAGGCGGTGGAGAGGAGCGTCTTGCCGGTGCCGGCCTTGCCGAAGCAGGTGACGAGCGAGATGCTGTCGTCCATCAGCGCGTCGACGAAGAACTGCTGCTCGAGATTGCGCGGGCGGATGGGGATGCCGCCGGGGGCCTTGACGAAATCGGGCAGATGGAGGCGGCGGACAATGTTCTGCCCATAGTAGCGTCCGGGCATCGTCTTGCCCTCGGGGGTCATGAGCAGGATGTATTCGTTGAGGTAGAGCGGCGCGGCGATGGCGTCGGCCAGCTCGAACTCGCCCTCGGAGCAGAAGCGTTGCATCTCGTAGACATCGAGCGCCACGGTGCGGTAGCCGTCGTCGTCTGCCGTGGCCTCGGGCACCTTGTCGTTCAGGTAGTCCTCGGCCTCGAGGCCGACGGCGCGGGCCTTGAGCTGCACATTGACGTCCTTGGTGACGAGGATGGTCGGCGGCGGGTTGGTCTCCTGGATGAAAAGGGCGCTGGCGATGATGCGGTTGTCCTTCTTGGTGAAATCCGTGAGCACGGCGCGCAACCGCTGCATGGCGGGCGACGACCAGTTGTTCTCCACCAGGTAGCGGTTGATGATGACAGAGAGCGTGCCCCCGCTGGGCAGCTTGACGCCCTCGTGCATCGAGCGCGAGTCCGGCAGGAGCTCCTGCAAGATGCGGTGCACGCGGCGGGCGTTGCGGCCGCGCTCCGTGGACTGCTCGCTCTTGATCGCATCGAGCTCCTCAAGAACCTCGACGGGAATCGCCAGGTTGTTGTCCTCGAATTTGTAGATCGACTGGGGATCGTGCAGCAGAACGTTCGTATCCAGAACGTAGGTCTTGGCCCTAACCTCTACGTAATGCTGCGGTGAATTTTGAACCGAGCTAATGGTGTTTTCCATCGAGTGGATAACTTGTGAGCAACACATGCATCCTCTTGGCCGGTTTGTAAATGCAGTAATTGCAAAATTGTGAAAACTTCGAACGCCGGCCGACTAACCTTAAACAGAGGGGCTGGCAGGTTTCTTTGGCTTGGGCGGCGAGCCCCACAACCGGATGATGTGCTCGGCAAGATTGAGCAGACTCACCCGGTGTAAGCCTCCAGCCTGATCTCGCAGGGCCGGCACATGCGGGCTGCGCTCGACGCAGTGCTCCCACAATTCCCGCTCGATCGAGCGCGCCAATTCACCGGGCGGGGAGGAGTCGCGCGCGACCTGCGCCACCTTGGCCTGCCAATGCCGAAGCTCATCCGGATGCTTTTCCCAGTAGGAAAAGAGGGTCTGTTCGAGGCGATTGAGGCTCATGGGCGGTGTTTTTACAGTCAGAACGCTAACATTGTATTTGAACAATCAGCTGCTATGTCTGTCATGCACACTTCAACTCTACACACACATGTGGCAAAAGCTTAAAGAACAACTCCCCGCAATTATCCTCACCGCGGCCCTGATTTTGGGCATCGCGTTCTGGTTCAACCAGAAGATGGCCGCCGAGATGGCCGCCAAGCAGCAGGCCGAGATGACCGCCCTGCGTGAACAAAACGCCGCCGAGCTGAAAGCCTCCGCCGAGGAGACCCGCCGGCACATCGAATCCGTCAACCAGCTCCTCAAGGACGCCATCTCCAAGCGCGCCGCCGACGTGTTCATGACCGACGAGGAGGTCGCCAAGCTCAACGAGCAGAAGGTGAACCAGCTCGCCGAGGCCATCGCCGCCAAGGTCATGCCTTACGGCACGAACATCCCGAAGACCCCCGAGGAGGCCGAGAAGCTCCAGAACGAGCAGGTGGACAAGGTTTCCAGCCGCATGGCCGAAAAGATCTCCCCCATCCTCTCCGAGATGTCCAAGGACCAGCACCTCACCCGCGAATCCATCAACGCCTACAGCCAGCGCATCACCGACCAGATCAGCGGCGTGCTGACCGGCGAAATGGCCCGCAACCAGGAGCTCAACACCCAGCTCCTCGCCTCGCAGGCCGTCGCCCAGGACTCGATGAAACTCTCCCACGAGATCACCGCCCTCTACCTCAGCAGCTTCAAGGACCAGGGCCTGCTCACCCGCCTGCTCACCCTGCCAGCCAACGTCGTGCGCGACGCCGCCAGCATGAGCATCGTGAACAGCTCCGACCGCAAGAAGATCGAGGAGCGCCTCGTGACACAGATGAACGAGCTCGACAAGCGTCTCGCCGAAATCTCGGCCGCCGCGCCCAAGAAGTAACACGAGCTGTATCACATTTTCCCCAAGGCCGCGCCGATTGGTGCGGCCTTATTATTTGCGGCCCGGCCGAAGGCCGCTTATCTCGCCACTTCATCGCATGACCCCGCTGTCGCTCGATCCTCTCGCCGCCCGCCGGTTCATGCGCCGCGCCCTGCTGCTCGACAAGCCGGCCCCGGACATCGGCACCGCCCTCGCCCACCACGGCTACATCCAGATCGATCCGATCAATGTCACCGGCCGGATGCACGACCTCATCCTGCGCAACCGCGTCTCCGGCTACCGCGAGGGCGGATTGATGCGCCATCTGCACGGGGACGATGCACCCCTGCCCGCCGCCCGGCGCACCGCTTTCGAGCACCACCTCCCCTCCGCCGGCACCCTCGTGGCATTCACCCTCGATGCCTGGCCTCATCTCCAGGCGACCATGCGGGCCAACCAGCATCGCACGAGTTCCTGGTCCGGCCGGTTCTCCCCCCGACAGAAGGAACTCGTGCCGCACCTGCTCGCCGAGATCGCCGCGCGCGGGCCGCTGTGCTCGGAGGATTTTGCCGACACCGGCCGGTCCCGTTCCTTCTGGGGTGCCTCCACCCAGGCCAAGACCACCCTGCAGAAGCTTTTCTCGCACGGCCGGTTGCTCATCGCCCGCCGCGGCGAGGGCAACCGCCGCTACTACGACCTGCCCGAACGCGTCCTGCCGGCCGCCATTCTCCGTTCGCCCGAGCCCAAGAAAAGGGAGTCCGCCCGCTGGGAGGCACTGCTCAAGCTCCGTCAGCGCCGGCTCGTCCTGCTCAAACGCGCCGAGCTTTCATCGGTCACGGATCTGGTGCAGTCCGTCCGGGTTGAGGGCTGTCCGCTGCTCCACTGCCTGCGTTCCGACCTCCCCATTCTCGAAACCTGTCATACTGAGCGCAGCGAAGAAGCCACGCTTCTCCCGCTGCTATTGGCGCCGCTGGATCCGCTGATCTACGACCGCCGGGTCACATCCGCGCTGTGGGGTTTCGACTACACGTGGGAGGTCTATGTCCCGCCGGCCAAGCGCAAGCGCGGCTACTACGCCCTTCCCGTGCTCGCCGGCTCCGAGATCGTCGGTCACGTGGATCCGAAAGCCGATCGCGCGGCGGGCCGGCTGCGCGTCATGTCGCGCCGCATCCGCCGCGGCCATAAGATCACCGACGCCCTCGGCCGACTCGCCCGCTGGCTCGGCCTGCGGCGCTAGGGCACCGTCACGGCATCGTCATCAGCGCCGCGAAGGTCTCCATGCCCTCCCAGAGGTAACGGATGAGCATGTTTTCGTTCTCGGCGTGCTGGTTGTTGTCGTAGTTGACCGCGGGGACCGAAATGACCTTGGCGCCAAGCATTTCCTCGATGATGACCAGCGGCAGGCTGCCCCCCGCCGTGGGCAGCCGGACGACCGGCTCGGCCGTGGTTGATTGGACGGCCGCCACCACCGCCTGCGCGAGAGGCAGGTTCATCAGCGTGCGCTGGGCGTTGTAGCCGCTGCCGACCTCCACCTTGACCAGCTTCGCCGACTGGGCGCGATCCGCGTCGGTCGGCTCACGGTCGAGCACGAGCCAACCCTGCTCCTTCATGTGCGCGATCACCCGCCCGGTCTGCAGCCGCCAGTCGATGCCCAGCACGAGGCGCAGGTCGAGCGTGGCGCGGGCGACCGCCGGGATCACGTTCGTGGCGGTCCTGCCCGTGTTGGCGCTGGTGAAGCCGTTGATGTTCAGGGTGGGCAGCTCGAAGCCTTCGAGCAGCGAGCGTCCCGGCACCTCCGGTTCCTTCAGGCCGAGGTCCTGCAGGAGGAATGCGTCGGTGGACCCGGCATCCTTGATGGCGATGCGCTCGCTCTCGGAGAACATCACGTAGTCGTCGTAGAATCCCTTGATGAGCACACGGCCCTTGTCGTCCTTCATGCTGGCGATGAGTGAGACGAGGCGGAGCGCCGGGTTGGGGGCAAAATTGCCGTAGTTGCCGCTGTGCAGGGGGCGCTTCGCGCCGTAGACGGTGAGGTCCATGTTCACGTCGCCGCGCACGCCGAAGACGACGGACTTCCGGCCTGACACCGGGCGCGGCCCGTCGCAGATGATCCAAAGGTCGCTCTGCAGCTTGGCGCGGTGGAGTTCCAGCAACTCGCCGAGGTTGGGCGAGCCCATCTCCTCCTCGCCTTCGAAAAAGAATTTCACGTTCACCGTCGGCCGCCCGCCGGTCTTCACCAGGGCGTCGTAGCCGTTGAGGATGGAGAACACGCCGGCCTTGTCATCGGCGCTCGCGCGGCCGTTGAGCCGCCACTCGGGATTGATGGCGTCGCCGGGTTTCCAATCCGTGACGACCCTGCCGCCACGTGCCACCGGTGCCGTCAGAAACACCGGATTCCACGGGTCGAGCCCTTCGGCCCACTCCTTCGGGTTGACCGGCTGGCCGTCGTAATGCGCGTAGAAGACCACCGTGCGGGTCGCCCCCGGCACCTTGATCTCGCCGAAGACCGCCGGGTTGGTCGCGCCGGTGCGGCCCTCCAGCAATTCCGCCGCGATGCCGCGCCGTTTCATCATGGCGACGATGAACTCGGCGTTGCGCCGGACGTTGGGCTGGTCCGCGCCGACGCAGGGCAGGCGGACGAATTCGCGATACTCGCTCATCAGCTCCTGTTCGTGCGCCGTGCGGTAGGCGCGCACCGCGTCCTGCACCGGGCTGGCGGTCAATGTCACCGCCGACCATGCTGCCAACCCCACAATCCGGGCCAACTGGGCATTCTTCATGATGAGTGCGTCTACGCTTGGCCTGCCCCGGGGTTTAGGCAATGGGTAACTGCCCATGCCGCATCCCGCTCCCCGCCCCCTGCCCGAGAACGCCGGGCTGGTCCACGCCGGCGAGCGCGTCGCCCTGACCGCCTCCATCCCGCCCAAGATGGCCGAGCGCATGCTCGGCACCCGCAACCCGCACGGCAAATCCAACGCCGACGTGCTGCGGCGGCTCGCGACCGCCACGGACCCGCGCCGGCCCGTGATCCACTGGCTGATCGATTTCCCGGCGCACATGGGCGAGCACGAGGCCTCGCTCTACGAACACCCGTTCCACCAGCTCTTCCGCGCCATGCGCCCCACGCGCGACCGGTGGTGGATGAACCCCCACGCCGACGAGCGCCTGCGCGCCGCCCTCGCCAAGCGCGAACGCTACCTCGCCACGCCCGTCGGCGCCGAGCCGCCCGTTTGGATGTGGTTCGAGTCCTCGATCATCCCCGACGACACGCTGCTCGCGGTGGCGCGCGACGACGACTTCACCCACGGCATCCTCTCCGCCCGGCCCTTCGCCGTGTGGTGGCGCCAGTTTCATTCCCGCCGCACGCCGACCCTCGCGGTCAATTCCTACCCGTTCCCCTGGCCGCCCGGCACGGGCCTGAACGCACTCACGGCCGCGCAGGAAGAGCACCGCCACGCCGTGGCCAAGGCCATCCGCAGCGGCGACCCCGAAACTCTCAACGCCGCCGTGGCCGCCGCCTACGGCTGGCCCGCCGACCCCGACGACGACACGCTGCTCGTCCGCCTCGGCGAGCTCAACCGCGCGCGCGGTTCCTGAGCCGGCTGATGTCAACCAATAGTTGACATCAGCTCCCGTCGCGCCGGGGGGCCACGGCTCAGGGTTTCTCGCCGACGAATTTCCACGAGCTGCGGTAGTCGCGCGGCAGCTTCGTGCCCGAGACGCTGGCGCGGACCATCTCGATCGGCATGGTGCCGCCGCGCATCACGCGGTCGTGGAATTCCTTTTCCCTCATCTTGCCGGTCTTCACCAGGTCGGCGTGGAGCGCGCGGAGTTGGATCGCCCCCATCATGTAGCCGACCTGGTAGAGGGGCGAGTAGTCGCCGTTGAAGGAGCGGCGCACCTCGCCCGTGGCCGTGTGCCGGTCGTGGCCGACACGCTCGACGAGAAAGTCGATGCACTGCTGCGGCGTCCAGCGCCCGAGGTGGAAATTGAGCGAGAAGATGATCCGGGCGCAGCGGTGGGTGCGCCAGAAGAGCGCGCCCGCTCGGTCCAGCGGCGTCTGCTGGTAGCCGAGGTCCCAGAGGTGGAACTCCCACCAGAGCGCCCAGCCCTCGACCCAGAACGGCGTATAGAACAACTGCCGGTGCGGGTTGAAACGGTCGGCATACCAGCCCTGCATGTGATGCCCGGGGATCAGTTCGTGGAAGACGGTGGCGTGGCAGACATGGGTGTTGTTCGCGCGCAGGCTGTTCAGCTTGTCCTGATGGTCCATGTCGTCGGTGGGGAACGAGACGATGATCCGGTCGCCGCCGAGGAAAAACGGGTTCACCTTCTGCCGCTCGGGCGACATCATGGTCATATGCCAGTCGTCGATCATGTGCGGCGGCACGGTGATGAGGTCGCGCTTGGTGATGAAGTCCACCGCCTCGTAGGCCTGCCGGGCGATCAACATGGGCTGGTCGCCGGGCGCGACGTAGTCCTGCTTCATCTTCTCCAACGCGGCCCGCCAGTCGTCGCCCAGGCCCAGGTCGTGCGAGACTTTCTTCCACTCGGCCTCGCACCAGGCGAATTCCTTCTCCGCGACGGCGATGAGCTCTTCGGGCGCATAGGGGATCATCTCGTGCTCGAGGTCGACGGCGAGGCCGTCGGCGCCGATCGGATCGCCGACGATCGGCTCATCTTCGCCCGGCTTGGCGCCGACGATCTTCTCGCGGAGGAATTTCCCGTAGTCGTCCATCGCCGCGGCCAGTTTCTTGTGCGGCTCGCGCGTCCACCAGCCGAATTCCGGGTCATAGGGCTCGTAATGCTTGAACCAGTCCTCGAGCTGCTTGCCGGTGGCCGAGAGCTGGTTGATGGCGCGCAGCGCGACGATCTTGTTCGGCTTGATGGCGTTCTCGCCGGGCTTGTCGGCCAGCCCCGACTCCAGCGCCTTGCGCACCGCCTCGATCTGGGCGCGCGCATCCGCCAGCGCCGCGGCGGAGGCCTTGCCGTCGGGCCGGGTGTATTCGCGGCGCTGCTCCTGCAGGCCCGCCAGCGACTCGAAGAAGGGCAGCAGCGGCACCATCTCGGCGTTGCGCTTCTGCTGCCGCTCCACCAGCCTGAGCAGGTATTTCATTTCCGCCCGCATGAGGTGCCAGTCGATCCGCCCCTCCACCCCGAGCTGGTCGTAGGCCATGGCGTCCAGCCTGGCCGCCCAGGTCCGGTAGAAGTCGGCGAGGCGCCGCAACTGCAGGGGCGAGTTCGGCACCGGGTGCATGGTCTCGAGTCCCTTGCGATCCGCCACGAACCGCTCGACCAGCTCGCGCAGTTCGCCCGACTGCGGCTTGGCGAGCGCGTTCAGGTCGGGCACATAGTCCGCGACCGCGCGCTGCGACTGCGCCGGCTGGCCGAAGCGGAAATCATCCGCGCCCAGCACTGCGTTGCACAACAAGAGGGAACCGATGATCCGGCCGGCGGGAAATTTCATAGGGGTGGCCCAGTCTCACGGGCGCAAAAAAAGCCGCAAGCGCGGAGTGCCTGCGGCTAGTGGGAGGGGTTTTATGCCCCGACCTTGCAACGTCGCGGGATAAACCCGCTCCCACCCCGAGCAGGATAATCTCAGCCGGATCTTGCAGTCCGAGGTGGAGCGGCTTGACCTCAAGACGCTGGTATGGGAGCGGACCCGGCTCAGCGCGTTGAGGTCAACGCGCTCCACCTTTTGGTGGCTCGCTCCCACAGTTTTGACGGCATGGTTACGGCTCAGAACCTCCACTCCGCCCCGGCAAAGACACCGCGCCCGAGCTGAGGGTAGCCATGCACTTCCTCGTAGCGCTCGTCGAGCAGGTTCTCGATCCGCGCCTTCACGGCGAGCCGGGCGTTGACCTGCCAGGCGCCGTAGAGGCGCACCACCGTGTAATCCTCGGCGTTGATGGTGGCGAAGCTCGCCGCATGCACATCCCGGCGGTCGGCTGCGAACGCCACCCCGGTGCCCGCGCTGAAGCCCCGGCCGAAATCGCGCCACAGATCGAGCGACCCGCTGTTCCGCGGCCGGCGCAGCAGCCGGGTGCGACTGGTGAGATTTTCCGCCTCGAGGTAAGTGTAGGCCAGCCGCGCCTCGACGGCGCCGGGCAGCGTGAACTTGCCGGCCAGCTCCAGGCCGCGCGTGCGGGCCTCATCCACGTTGGCCGTGGTGCCGGGGAACACGCCGAAATTGAACACGACCAGGTTGCGGTAACGCGTGTCGAACCACGTCGCGCTCAGCACGCCGCGATTCCCGGCGAAGTAATAGTCCGCGCCTGCATCCCAACCGCGCGCTTTTTCCGGCCGCAACGCCGGGTTGCCGGCGTAGAAGGAACTCCGCCCGTAGAGGTCGAGAAAGCTCGGCGAACGGAACGCCGTGCCGTAGGTCGCGCGCAGCTTCCAGCGCGAATCCCGGGACAGCCACGCCGCCGTCGCCCGGCCGGTGGTGGCGCGGCCGAAAGTGTCGTGGTCGTCGCTGCGCAGCCCGGCCGTCAGATAAACGTGCTCGGCCGGCGTCCATTCGTCCTGCGCGAAAAACGCCAGCAGGCTCTGCCGCTTGTTGATGCTGCCGAAACCGGTGTTGCGCGTGTGGTTGGTTTCGGCGGTCAGGCCGGCGGTGACGCGATGCCGCTCGTTGACCGCATAGGTGCCCTGCCAGTCGAGCACGGCGCGGCGGTTTGTCACCACGGTCTCACCGGCGCCGGTGTCCGACACATAGCGGCGGTCCTGTCCGCCGAGCACGATGTGGCTGGTCAGCCCGGGCGAAAGCGTGAGGTCGGCAAACACGGTCGCCAGCTGGTTGCTCTCGCTCTCGGTGTTGTCGGGATCGTTGGCCCCGAACCCGATCGCCGGCCCGGGCGACCCGTAGCGGCCGACGAAGCCGCGCCAGGTCGCGCCGAACGCGAGATCCTTTTTCACCTGGCGGTCGAGCCGCAGCGCATAGGTGGCGCTGTCGAATTGGTTGTTCGTCCGCGCGTTGTCGGTGTGGCCGCCGGAAGCGGAGAAAGTGTAGGCGCGCTTCGCGTCCCCGCCCTGCGCGCTGACCGCGCCCTGCACCGTGCCAAACGAACCGGCCTCCACCGCGAGCGTGGCCTGCGCGGAACCCGCCCCGCGCTGGCCGCGCAGCGCCACGACGCCCCCGACCGCCTCGCCGCCGTAGAGCGTGCTCTGCGGACCGTGCGAGACCTCGAGGCTGTCATACGCGCCGAAGCCCATGCCGCCGAATGCGACCTGGTAGTCGGTGTTGGGATCGTTGAAGCGGATGCCGTCCACCAGGAACAGCGTCTGGTTCGAGTTCGCGCCGCGCAGGAAGAGCGAGGTCACGCCGCCCGTCGCGCCCGAGGCGAAGGCCGGCGCGCCGGCGACGCCACCGAGGGCGGAGCGCAGCCCCGTGAGCTGCATGCGCGCCAGCTCGGCGGCGGTGATCCGGTCAACATAGGTGCCGAGGGTCGTCAGCGCCGCTGGCGTGCGGGTGGCCGTGAAGACATAGACGGGCAGTTTTTCCGGCTCGGCATTCTGCGCGAGCGCGGGGATGGCCGGCGCGAGGCCGGCGAGGAGGACAAGGCGTCGAATCGACGCCGTGATGGTGGTGTTCATGATCTGCTGATGCGGAGGCAAGAGCAGAGCCTTGGGGCGGGAGGAGCATGGGGCCCCGACTGTCGCGGGGCAAACCCGCTCCCACACGAACGCTTCCACTCCCACCCTTCAATGTGCGTTGAAGGCTGACGCAGGCGCCTGCACAAGGCGTCCGCGTGGTGAGTTTCCCGGGGCAGATGTTCGGACTCCGCATTTACGCGCGCTCCGCACGCGAAGCGGCAAGCTTCAGGGATCCAAGGATCAAGAGGGTCGCCCTTGGCACTTGTTACCTGTCACTTTCCCACTTGGCGCGCCTCGCGCGCATCCTCGCCCCTCGCCTTCACCGGTTCACCCGATTGGCTTTGCCCGGCGCCTGCCGCCGGTGGGGGTCTGTGATGCGTTACCGCAGCGCAACTGTGGCCGGATCGCACGGCCTTTCCTGCTTCCTGGAATTTGATGAAAGAACCTCAGGCCCGCCACCAATCCCCCCGCCCGTTTGCTTTCGCAAGCCCAATCCCGGCCCGCCCTTGTGTCATAACCCGCCGCCCCCGCAGCCCGGTCTTGCTTTTTCATATCATCGAATCTTGATGCATGGATACTTACGACTGCCATGTCCGTCCCCTCACCAACCGCCCGTCCCGAGCGGGCCGCCGAGACCGCGCTTCGCCGTCTGCTGGCCGAGCGCATCGTCATCATTGATGGCGCCATGGGGACGACGATCCGCGAATACAACCTCACCGAGCTGGACGCGCGGGGCGAGCGCTTCAAGACCGCACCGAAGGACCTCCGGAACAACGGCGACATCTACACCCTCACCCGGCCCGCCGAGATCGGCGACATCCACCGCCGCTTCCTCGAGGCCGGCGCCGACATCATCGAGACCAACACCTTTTCGGCCACCGCCATCGGCCAGAGCGAGTTCTTCCTCGAGGATCCGCGCGAGAAGGGCGGCCGCAAGGATCCCGCCTTCTACCAGGGCGTCATCGAGAACCCCTTCCTCGCGGAGCTGGCCCACGACATCAATTTCCAGTCCGCGCAGCAGTGCCGCACCTGGGCCGACCGCCTCGCCAACGCCACGGGCCGCCGCCGCTTTGTCGCCGGCGCCATCGGGCCGCTGACGGTCTCGCTTTCCAGCTCCCCCGACTCCAACGACTCCGGCTTCCGCGTCGTCACCTTCGATCAGGTGAAGGCCGACTACCGCCGCCAGGTGCGCGCGCTCATCGCCGGCGGCGTGGACCTGCTGCTGATCGAGACGATCTTCGACTCGCTCAACGCCAAGGCCGCGCTCGTCGCCATCGAGGAGATCTTCGCCGAGGACCGCATCCGCCTTCCGCTCATGGTCTCGGCCGCCGTTGGCCGCGGCGGCGAGACGATGATCTCGGCGCAGACCGTCGAGGCGTTCTGGCACGCCGTGCGTCACGTCAAGCCCCTCGCCGTGGGCCTCAACTGCTCGCTCGGCCCCGACCTCCTGCGTCCGTTCCTGGCGGAGCTCGCCGAGAAGTCCGGCACCTACATCTCCTGCTACCCCAACGCCGGCATGCCCAATCCGCTTTCGCCGACCGGCTTCGACCTCGGCCCGGCGGACATGGCGCGCCAGCTCGGCGAATTCGCCGCCAGCGGTCTGCTCAACATCGCGGGCGGCTGCTGCGGCAACACCCCGGGGCACATCGCCGCCATCGTCGAGTCGGTCAAGCCCCGGCCGGCGCGCAAGGTCACCATCTTCAAACCGGAACTGTCCCTCTCCGGCTCGCTGCCGTTCACGCACGATCCGGCGGTCTTTCTCATGATCGGCGAGCGCGCCAACGTCGCCGGTTCGCCCAAGTTCGCCAAGCTCATCAAGGCCGGCCACTATGAGGAGGCCGTCGCCGTTGCCCGCCAGCAGGTCGACAACGGCGCCAACATCCTCGACGTCTGCATGGACGACGGCCTGATCGACGGCGTCGCGGCCATGACGCGCTTCCTGCACCTCATCGGCAGCGAACCCGAGGTCGCCAAGGTCCCCGTGATGGTCGACTCCTCCAAATGGGAGGTGCTCGAGGCCGGCCTGAAATGCATTCAGGGCAAGGGCATCGTGAACTCCATCTCGCTCAAGGAGGGTGAGGCGAAGTTTCTCGAGCAGGCCCGCACCATCCTGCGCTACGGCGCCGCCGTGGTCGTCATGGCTTTCGACGAGAACGGCCAGGCCGCCTCCTACGCCGAGAAGATCCGCATCGCCGAGCGCGCCTACCGCCTGCTGGTCGATGTCGTCGGCTTCCCGCCCGAGGACATCATCTTCGACCCCAACATCCTCACTGTCGGCACCGGCATCGAGGAGCACAACAACTACGCTGTCGATTTCATCGAGGCCACGCGCTGGATCAAGGCCCACCTGCCCCACGCCAGCGTCAGCGGCGGGCTCTCCAACATCTCCTTCGCCTTCCGCGGCAACAACACCGTGCGCGAGGCCATGCACTCGGCCTTCCTCTACCACGCCATCAAGGCCGGCCTCGACATGGCCATCGTCAACCCCTCGATGCTCGAGGTCTACGAGGAGATCGACAAAGGCCTCCTCACCCATGTCGAGGACGTCCTCCTCAACCGCCGGCCCGACGCCACCGAACGGCTCGTCACGCTCGGCGAGAAACTGAAGGCTGCCGCCGCGGGCGAAGTGCCGCAGGAGAGCGCCGCGCCGTTTGCGGTCGAAGCCTGGCGCTCCGGCACCATCGAGGCGCGCCTCTCCCACGCGCTCGTGAAGGGCATCGACCTTTTCATCAACGAGGACACCGAGGAGGCCCGCCAGAAATACGGCAAGCCGCTCCTCATCATCGAGGGTCCGCTGATGGACGGCATGCGCGTCGTCGGCGATCTCTTCGGCTCGGGCAAGATGTTTCTTCCGCAGGTCGTGAAGTCCGCCCGCGTGATGAAGAAAGCCGTCGCCTACCTCCAGCCGTTCATGGAGGAGGAGAAGAAACAGCTCGTCGCCGCCGGCGGCATCGCCAAGGCCCAGGGCCGGATCGTCATGGCCACGGTCAAGGGCGACGTGCACGACATCGGCAAGAACATCGTCGGCGTCGTCCTCGCCTGCAACAATTACGAGGTCATCGACCTCGGCGTCATGGTGTCGTGCGAGAAGATCCTCGCCGCCGCGGAGCGCGGCGCCCATGTCATCGGCCTCTCCGGCCTCATCACACCGTCGCTCGACGAGATGGTGCATGTCGCCAGGGAGATGAAGCGCCTCGATTTCAGGCTGCCGCTGCTCATCGGCGGCGCCACGACCTCGGCCGCGCACACCGCCATCAAGATCGCGCAGAACTACGACGGGCCCGTCGTCCACGTGCTCGACGCCTCGCGCGTCATCGGCGTCGTGTCGAAGCTGCTCAGCACGGAGCACAAGCCCGCCTACATCGCCGAGGTGAAGGCCGTGCAGGAACGCCAGCGCAGCGAGTTCGCCGACCGCAAAGGCGCGAGACGGCTGCTGTCGCTGGCAGACGCTCGCGCCCGGCGGCAGACCTTTGACTGGGCGGAGGTGGACATTCCCGTTCCAGAGTTATTGGGGACACGTGTGTTCTCGAGTGAGCAGTCAGCAGTCAGCAGTAAGCAGGATTCTTTACCGCTCACGGCTCACTGTTCACCGCTCACTCTCAATGAAATCTCCGATTTCATCGACTGGTCCCCCTTCTTCTCCACCTGGGAGCTCCACGGCCGCTTCCCCGAAATCCTGAAGGACCCCGTCGTCGGCGCCGAGGCCACCAAGCTCTACGCCGAGGCGCTGGCGATGCTGAAGCGCATCATCGACGAGAAACGCTACACGGCCAAGGCTGTCATCGGCTTCTGGCCGGCGAACTCAGTCGGGGACTCGGTTGAGATCTACACCGACGAATCATGCTCAAAGTTGCTGAAGACCTTCCACTTCCTCCGCCAGCAGAACGAGAAGCCCGCCGGCCAGTTCAACCATTGCCTCGCCGACTTCATCGCGCCGAAGGGCAGCGGCCGCATCGATTATCTCGGCGGCTTCGCGGTCACGGCCGGCCACGGCGTCGAGGAATTCGCCGCCGAGTTCCGGGCGAAGAACGACGACTTCAACGCCATCCTCGCCCAGGCCCTCGGCGACCGCCTTGCCGAGGCCCTGGCCGAGCTGATGCACAAGAAGTCCCGCGACTTCTCCGGCTACGGCAAGACCGAGAATTTGGAGATGAAGGACATCATCCGGGAAAAATACCGCGGCATCCGCCCCGCCCCCGGCTACCCCGCCTGCCCGGATCACACCGAGAAGCGGACGCTGTTCGACCTGCTCAACGCGACCCCCGCCACCGGCATCACGCTGACCGAGTCTAATGCCATGTTTCCCGCCAGCTCGGTCTCGGGTTTCTACTTTAGCAACCCCGAGTCCAAGTATTTTGCCGTCGGCAAACTCGCGAAGGACCAAGTCGAGGATTATTCAGCTCGCAAAACCATCTCCGTCCCCGAATCGGAAAAATGGCTGGCACCATATCTGGACTATTGAGCCGAGATGCTTGGCGGGCATATTTAAGTCACTCAATTTAAGGTCGCCAAAAGATACCTACACCCGGACTTTGACTACGTGAAGCGGAAGAAAATACCAAACGCCCTGCGTTTTGAGGTCTTCAAACGAGACAAGTTCTCCTGTCAATACTGCGGCAGGAAATCTGCGGCACAGCCACTTGGATATCGCGGCTTGAACGTGAACTGGAATCCGAACCAGGCAAGGAGTGAGGGCCAAACCGGGACCAGCCGGGTCAGCCGGATGGTCAGCCGGCGCAGATCGGGGCAAGCGGAAGGGGCCTGGCTTGGTCGTTTGTGGTCCAATACCTAACATCGTCTCCTGAAACAGGCGTCACCGCTGTGGGCTACAGTTCCACCCGCAGGCGGACAAACTCCGGCAGCTTGAGCGCGCGCGTGAAGTCTCCGTCGTGGTGCAAAAGAGCCGCTCCCAGGCGCTGAGCCGTCGTCAGGATCAGCAGGTCAGTGGCGACGAGCACGACGCCTTTCTTGCGCAACATCGCGGCCAATTGCTCCGCCTCCAATCCCACCGATTCAGTCAGGGGTTCCCAGTGACATACTGAACGCAACTCCTGCAAGAAGGCCTGTTCCGCCGGACTGCGAAATCCGACCACCAATTCCAGCCAGACCATCTGCGGCATGATCACGCGCTGCTCACGCAACGCATCCTCGACCAGCAGCGCCTCGGCGTCCGGCAGCCGCTGACGCGTGAAATCGACCCAGAAGGAGGTATCAACGACGAGCTGCACGCCGCAGATGCCTTTTTTCCGGGGCTTCGAGCTCCTCGTTCGTTATCATCTTCGGAAATTTCCCCATGGAAGCCATGAGCCTGTCCACCGCTTTCTTCCGCAACAGCTCCCTTAATGCCAGGTCGATGACCTCGGTCTTGGTCGCCACGCCATATTCGGCCATGGCCTCCTCGACCTTTTGCGGATCAATATCCAGCGTCATTTTCATGCCATACGGATTAGCCCGTCTTGTCTGGCTGGCAAGCCCGGTTTTGTCTGGCCAAACGATGGCCGCGGGCCGGCTGCCGGCCCGCCTTCAATGAGCGCCAACCCGGTCCCGCGCGCGGCGCTCAGTGCCGCCAGCCGCCGTGCCCGTAGCCATGCCAGCCGCCGTGGCCGTGGTGCCCCGTGACCCAGCCGATGCCAACGCCCAAAGTCAGCGGCAGCCAGAAATCGTCGATGGGATCGCGATAAATGTAACGCACCCGGCGATAGCGGGGTTCGTAGACAACCTCAGGCTCGGTCTCGACGACCCGCACCACGCGTGTCTCCGCCGCGGGTTTTTCCCGGCGCGGGGCCGCCGCCGTGCGATCGGCGTGGTGGGCGGACGACAGCAGCGCGTAGCCGAGGCTGGCCGTCACGCCATCGGGATAACCATAGGTGATCACGACCTTGTCGCTGGTGCGGTCGAGGCGCTTGACGGTCAGGCCGTTGGCGGCGGCGTCCTTGAGCAGATCGGCCGACTCGGGCAGCTCGCCGAGGTAGACCCAGTGGCTGACGGCGGGCAGCTCGCCGGCGGGGACGGTCGTGGCCGGAGCGGCCGCATCGGCGGCGAAGGCGGGCGTGATGGCAAAGGTCAGGAGGGTGACGAGGAACATGATTTTCATGGCGCGCATTGGTTGATTCACTGTTCAGACCATACACCTGAAACCAGGTTCCGTCAAAGCCGACACTTGCCCCGGGTGGATTGCGCTTGGCGACCGGCCCATCCACCGCAGGCTCACGGTCATGAGTAGACCGGGTTGCCTCGCTCTGACGCTGCTCGCGGCCAATCTGGCTTGGGGCGCATTCGAGCGACCCGGCGAATACGAGCGATTGCGCGCACTCGGCAATCTTCATGAGGAATCCGCGGTGCTCCGCCGCCTGCTGACCCCGGACGACGACTTCTTTCCCATCTCAACGCCCGGGCCGAATGACTGGCTGGCGCTGCACAAGGAACCGGGCCAGACTTTTGAGGAATACCGGAACGCCCCGGTCAACATCCCGGATAAGGAGCGGCACGCCATCTGCCTGATGCCGATCGGGGAATTCGACGGGGAGCGCAGCCCCGCCCTTGAGGAACTGAGGGAATACGCCGCCGCCTTTTTCCAGATGGAAGTGAGGTTGCTTCCCGCCTACCACCCGCACGACCTCGAATTCGAGCCGCGGAAAAACCCGCGCTCCGGACAGAGACAGATACTCACCGGGTCGGTCATCAGATTCCTCGAATCCCGGCTGCCCCCGGATGCGTTCTGCCTGCTGGGCGTCACCATGGAGGATCTCTACCCGGACCCCAAATGGAACTTCGTCTTCGGCCAGGCCTCGCTGAACGACCGGGTCGGAGTCTGCAGCTTCGCGCGCGACGACCCCGCTTTCTGGCGCGATCCGCGCCCGCAGGCCTACCGCGAACTGATCCTGCGCCGCAACGTCAAGACGCTCGCCCACGAGACGGGGCACATGTTCACCCTCCTGCACTGCATTTTTTTCGAGTGCGTGATGAACGGCTCAAACCACCTGGTTGAGTCTGACGCCCGCCCCCAGCACCTCTGCCCCGTCTGCCTGCGCAAGCTGCATCACGCGGTCGGCTTTGACGCGGTCAAACGCTACGAGGATCTCGCCCGCTTCTACCGCCGGCACCAATGGCATGAGGAGTCCGACTGGGTGAAGCGCCAGCTCGACCGCGCCGCTCCGGCCGGCTTGCAAGGCAATCCGCCCTAACTGACCCATGCTGCAAAGACCAATGTCCCCTATCACTGAAGCTCGCATAGATAGAGTGACTACCGGGCGGGTTGCTGGCCAGATGCCGGCCATGCGCACGGGAAGGTCCTTTCGTCCGCGCCGCGATTTCGCCGGTCTCAAGCGGCGGCGCCTGCGGGCAGCGCGGATGTTTCGGCGGGCCAGACGCAGGCTGAGGTGGCCCGGGCATTTGGCGTCAGCCGCCAGAGCGCCAGCCGCTGGGAAGAGCAGTTTCGTGAGGGATGGGAAATCTCAGGGCCGGGCCAGCGCCTGCAATCGGGCCAGCTCCGTGCGGGCGGCCTGGTCTTCGGGACGCAATTGCACCAGGACGCGGAGGTGGGCGATGGCCTCGGGCCCGCGCCCCAGGTGGGCGAGCACCGCCGCCAGGTTGCGACGCGGGTCGGCGGAATCGGGCTTGAGCTGCAAGGCCTGCTCGTAGCGGGCAATGGCTTCGGGCAGGCGGCCGAGCTCGACCAGGACGTTGCCGAGATTGTTGGCGACATCGGCGTAATCCGGCCGCAGGCGCAGCGCCGCTTCGTAATGGGTCAGCGCCCCCGGCAGCCGGCCGGCCCGCGCCAGCGCGTTGCCCAGGTTGTAGTGGCCTTCGGCGTAACCGGGGTCCAAGCGCACGGCTTCCTCGCCGCACCGGATGGCCTCGGTGGTGCGTCCCTGTTCGAGCCGGACGTTGGCGAGATTGCTGTGGGCCTCGGCCCAGCCCGGTTTGAGCCGCCGCGCTTCTTCATAGTGCGCCCCCGCTTCATCCGGCCGGTCGGCGGCCAGCAGGGCGTTGCCGAGGTTGTTGTGCGCCTCGGGATAATCGGGCTTTCGTCGCAAGGCTTCCTGATAGTGGCTGATCGCCTCGTCGGAACGGTTCAATCGCGCGAGCGCCAGCCCCAGGTTGTAGTAAGGCTCGGGCGCGGTCGGCTGGAGCCGGATGGCTTCCTGGTAATGGGCCGCCGCCTCGGCCGGTCGCCCCGCCGCGAAGACGGCCTTGCCCAGGTTGTTGTGGGCGCGGCCGTTCGCCGGTCGCTTCGCCACGGTATCAGACCACAACGCCAGTTCGCTCCGATAGTCGGCATTGCGCAGCAGCGTGAGTCCGCCACAACCAGCGGCCAGCGCGCCGCAGACGAGGAAGCTCCGCCGGCCCAACCAGACATGGAGTCCGGCCACCGTCAGCATCACCAGCACGATCAACGGCAGATACATCCGGTGTTCGGCCATGGTTTGCGAGGCCACGGGCACGAGGCTGGAGCTTGGTCCCAGGATGAGAAAAAAACACGCCCCGGCGAAACCCCACCCCGGCCGCCGCGCCACCGCCCACAGCGTGCCGGCCGCAAGCGTCACCAGCAGCAACGCCTGCGGCCAGACTTCACCCAGATGCCCGACGGTCGCCGTGCCGTAGTCAAACACCAGGGGCTGCGGCCAGACCACCAGTCCCAGATAACGCACGATGGCCTCGCACTGGGTCAGCAGATAGGACCACGGGCCGACCACCGTGCCAAAACCGGCCGTGCCGCCACGCCCGGTCGTGCCCGCCACCAGCCAGGCCAGCAGGATCCACGTGCCCGCCAGCCCAAGGTAATAACGCCAGCGGCGGCGCCAGGCTTCACCGAAACTCCCGGCCACAAAAGTGCGGTCATAGAGGAAAACTATCAGCGGGGCCGACACCATGACCTCCTTGGCCGCCATGCCGGACAGGCACGCCAGGAACGACAGCATGAGCCATTCGACTCCGGCCTGCGGCCTGCGCTCATGGCAGGCCATTTTTTCAGGAGGCGGATGTCCCGAGCCTGTCGAGGGGCTGCCATTCCTACCATCCGATTCTGCGCCGCGGATGAATCCGTAGAGGGTCAGCAGGTAGCATAACCCCATGAGCGACTCGGCTCGCTGCACCACGTAGGTGACGGATTCCGTCTGCAACGGGTGCAGCAGCCAGATGGCCGCAACCATCCATCCCAGCGGGAGCGCCGCCGGGCCGAATCGGGTGGTCATTCCGGGTTGTAGGCAGGTTCGGCGCGCGATCCCGAACAGCGTCAATCCCGCCAGGGCATGGATGAGCAGGTTGGCCAGATGGTAGCCCTGCACCGACTCGCCTCCCCAGGCGTAGTTGAGCGCGAAACTGAGATTCACCAGGGGTCGTCCGCTGATGGTCAACCCCCCGTCAACGTCGGGCCGCAGCACCGGGCCCAGCGGCCAAAGCCGGCGAATCGACGGATTTTCCGGGATGGCCGGCAGGTCGTCGAAAACAAACGGCCCCGTGAAGCTGTTATGGTAGGCGGCAATTGTCGCCAGGATCAGCCCTCCGCCAGCCAGCCAAATCGCCCGCGAGGTGCTGGCAGGGGTGGGACGGCGGGGTGAGTTCACGAGCCGCGATTGGAAGGCGTATTATTCCGGAAGGAAACTGTATTTTCGCGCCGGGCTCAGCCTCATGTCTCCCCAAAAGACCTTTGCAAAGTTACAGGCGTGAAACTTCTCAACTCCGCGGGGAATTTGGCCGGGGTTGAAGGCTTGACTCAGTCATGCGGGAAGCGTTCGCTTCACTAATCCCACTTCAGGCCACCCCCCTGAATTCCCAACACCAACTGCATTTACACCATGCATAAATCGTTCCTTAAATCGTTAGTTCTCTCAGTCGTCACGGCCCTGACCCTGACACTTTTACCCAGCGCCTCAGCCCAACTTGTGAGCACAGGCTTGACCGGCACCGTCCGCGGCACTGATGGCACCGCCATCGCCGGTGCGTCCGTCACCATCGTGCACACGCCGACCAACGCCACCTTCACGGCCACGAGCACCCCGGCCGGACGATTTAACTTCCGCGGCCTCCCCGTCGGCGGTCCCTACACCGTCACCGCGAAGGCCGAGGGATATGGGGAAGTGTCCACCTCTGATGTCATCACTGAACTGGGGAATGATGTAGATGTCGGCTTGACGCTGAAATCCGAGGTTCTGCAACTGGAAAAATATGTGGTCGGCGGCACCCGCAACGACCTGGATTCGTCCGCCAGTGGTGCCGGATCCACCCTCAACAGTGAGCGCCTCGCCGCCAAACCTACCTCCGAGCGCTCCTTTGCCGATCTGATCAGCGCCACCCCCTTGGTCACACTCCGCTCCACGTTTGGCGACCGTGAAGAATCCCAGATCACCGCCGTGGGCCAGAACAACCGCTTCAACTCGATCATGATCGACGGTTCCCGGACCAACGACGTGTTCGGCCTCAACGGCACCGGCATCGCGGCGTTCTTCAACCCGCTGTCGATTGACACCATTGAGCAGCTCTCCGTCCAGATCTCGCCCTATGATGTTACCCTGTCGGGCTTCACCGGCGCCACCATCAACGCGGTGACCAAGAGCGGCACCAACAAATTCCACGGTTCGGTTTACATCAACTTCCGCGGCAACGAGCTGTTGGGCGTCGATCTCCAGGGGCCCAACGCCCGCGAACAGACGCTTACCGGCGTGAAATTCGTGCCCAAGCTTGAGCGCACAACTTGGGGTGCCACCCTCGGCGGCCCCATCATCAAGGACAAGCTCTTCTTCTTTCTCAACTACGAGAATTACGAGAGCATCAGCACCGGCCGTGACCTCCGCTTTGCCCCGGCCGCCGGCGTCGAGGCCCAGATCCTGGCCCGCTTGGGCCAATATGCCACCGCCGCCGGCAAGACCATCAACTGGGGCAGCCCCGTCACCTCGGCCACTTCCAACACCCAGACCGACAAGAAGATTCTGGCCAAGCTGGATTGGAACATCTCGGCCAACCACCGCCTGAGCGCCCGTTACTCCAAGACCGACGGCTTGGTGCCCCAGTTCGGCAATTTCGGCCAGACCCTTACCATCAACGGTGTGGCTGGTGGCATCAGCGCCACCCCGGACGGTCACTTCTATGACCAGGCCCGGGTGGGTGAATCCTATGCCGCCCATCTGTTCAGCCAGTGGACGCCGGATTTCAAGACCGAGATCAAGTATACCCGCACCACGGATGACCAGCTGACCCCGCGTAAAACGACTGCGCCCCTGACCCTGATCACCGGCTTGAGCGGCACCGACCTCCTCAACAACTCTGCAATCACGAACGGCTCCTATGTCGCCGGCACCGAACAATTCCGCCAAGGCAACGTGATCAATGTCGTCAACCAGCAGCTGTCCGCCACCGGCAACTATTTCTGGAGAAACTTCGTCTTCACCGGCGGCTTTCAGCGCGAATGGTCGGATTTCTTCAACCTCTTCCGCGCCGGTTCGTTCGGCCTGGTCGCCTTCCGGAATCTGAACGACTTCCTGGCCGACACCAATGCCGTCATCTCGCGCAACTACGTCGATCCCGCCGTCCGCCCGCTCGCCGACGTCTCGGAGTTCGCCTCCACCGGTGTCTTCGGCCAGGCCAAGTGGAACGTGAACGACCGCCTGAACATCAACTTCGGCGCCCGCTTTGAATTTGCCGAAGCCGGCCTCAAGCCGGCCCTCAACCAAGCCTTTCTGACCGCCACCGGTTTCCGCAATGACGGCTCGCTCGACGGCGTGAAGACCTTCTCGCCCCGTCTTGGGTTCAACTATGCGCTGAATGAAGCACGCACCACCCAGGTGCGGGGTGGCGTCGGCCACTTCCTCGGCCGCTCGCCCTGGGTGTTCTTCTCAAACTCCTTCGGCAACACCGGCGTCGGCACCTTCGCCCGCGCCTCCACCGACACGGTGAGCCCGCTGCCCTCCAGCTACACGACCTACCTACAGTCCTTCGATCCCACCTCCACCGAAACCGCAGTCGGCACCGGCACGGACAACCCCACCCTCCGCCGCGAAGTCGCTTTCAACGACGATGGCGTCAAGCTGCCCGCGGTCTGGCGCGCCAATCTCGCCATGGACCGCAAGCTGCCCTTCCTCGATTCGACCCTGAGCGTGGAATATGTCTTCAGCAAGGTAGCCTCGGGTCTCCGCACCACCAATGAGAACCTCCGGCCCCTGGCCGGGGCGCTGGCCTTGGACGGCCGGGCCCGTTTCTCCGGCACGCCCGGCACCCAGGCCAATGCCCGCTATTCCGCCTACACCAACATGTATCGCGTGAGCAACGCCGACGTCGGCAAGTCCAGCTATCTCAGTTTGACCTGGGACCGCCCGTTGAAGAACAATTGGGCCTTCAACCTCGCCTACACCCGCGGCCGCGCCACCGAGGCCCAGGCCAACGGCCAAACCACCGCCGGCGGCCAGTTCAACCGCAACGTCGTGTTCAACCAAAACTCGATCGAGGAAGGCACCGCCGACTTCGAGGTCAAGGATCGTGTCCAACTGAGCCTCACCCGCCGGTATGAGTTCATCAAGAAGATGCCCACCACCGTCTCGCTCTATTACGAGGGCCGCACCGGCAACCCCTACTCCTACGTCTTCGGCAGCGACCTCAACGGCGACGGCGTGTCCTTCAACGATGTCGTGGTGATTCCGACCGGCCCGGGCGACTCGAAGTTCGACTTCTCCGGCATGACTACGGCGCAACAGACCTCCTTCTTCGCGTTTCTTGATCGCAGCGGCCTATCGAAGTATGCCGGCCAGAACTTCGTTCCGAAGAACTCGTTCAACGAACCGTGGGTCAACCGCCTTGACCTGAACTTCCGGCAGGACATCCCGATCCGCGGCCAGGCCAAGCTACAGCTGGGCTTCGACTTCATCAACTTCGGCTCCTTCATCAGCAAGAAGACCTTTGGTTATGTCGAGACTGCCCCCTTCATCCAGAACGACGTGTTCCGCACCCGCACGCTGACGGCGACCACCGCTTACACCGCGACCGGTCAGATCCGCCCGACCTACACGGCTGATCCAACCGGATTCGGCATCGACAACGGCATGTCCCGCTGGCGCATCCAGGTCACGGCCAAGCTGCTGTTCTAAGCGGATAACCTGCTGGATTCTCCCGGCGGCTGCGGCAACGCAGCCGCCTTTTTTCTGCCTCGTTTTTGCGTAGCAAGAAACGAGGACAGACACCGGGCGGCGAGCACGCCGCAACGATGCTGCCGGGAATCCGGCGGGAGCACGGAGTTCCCGGGACATTCGCCCCGGCGCAGGCCGGAGGACGAACCCTGGGCCGCCAGCAGGCAGCAACAGGGCACACCGGGCCCACAGCTCAGCCGCAACGAAGGTTGCGCGACTGGTCCCGGCCGGCCAGCAGGCCGGGACACAGGAAGTGGGCAACGGTGCTGCGCAGGCTCCAGACTCCCCAATCACCGGGTTGCGTTTTGCCCGGCGCCGGCCATTTTTCCGATCGTGATCACGCTGGCCCGGCAAATCAGGATAATGTTTCAGGGTTGGCATAACGGACTTGCCGGTTAACTTCCCCTCCCATGCGAACGACCGAAATCCCCAATTTTGAAAGGTTGAACGACATCGAGCGCCTGGCTTTGGCGGAAGAGATTCTGGGCTCTTTGCAGCATCCCGAGTCGTTGCCTCCGCCAGCCGCGCATCGGGCCGAGCTTGACCGACGCTGGGCCGGGTATCGGGCCAACCCAGACAGCGCACTGTCGAAAGAGCAGTTTCGCGCCCAAGTGGCGGCCTTGCGGCAATGACCCGCCGGGTGGTTTACCTGCCGGAGGTCACGCGTGATTTCGCCAACGCCTTTGCCTATTACGAGGCCTTGTCGCCCTCCGGCGCGCTGCATTTCGACGTGGCGTTCGACCGGGCCGAGACGGAAGTTGAAACCGGCTTGGTCACCCACCAGCGGGCCTTCGAGCATTACCACCGCGTTTTTGTGGGGCACTACCCTTACAACCTCTATTATCGGCTCGACGGGACGACGGCCGTAATCGTTGGCGTGCTCTACGCGCGGCTGCCACCTGAACAGCTCGCCGCGACCTTGCGGGGACGCGGCTGACCGTTGAATTGCGTTTCCCGCCGCCGAGACTATTCTTCCCCGGCCATGATCACGCTGGCCCGGCAAATCGGCGAAACCGCCCACTGTTCCCTCTTGCAGCGCAAGGCCCGCCGCCACGGCCTGACCGACCTGCCCTCGATCATGCGGCTGGCCGTGGCCCGGGGCGCCCGGCACTATGCCTCGACCTGCCCCCGATCAACTCCGGAGGTGGGGGGCGCTCCGCCCCTCCACACCTCCCCGAGCTTTATTCCCTTTGGGTCTAATACCCCGGAAGCTTGCTCCGGGGATCTTTACTGCTCTTGTCCCAACCACCAATCCCTGAAACCAATCCCGCTACTGCCATCTATCCCGCACTTTTAACGGCGCCTGGGACATCCCGGCCGGGGCAAGGGTGCGGAGATTCTGGATCCGTGAGCATCCGTGTGATCCGCAGGGAAATTGACCACGGATCGCGCGGATAACACGGATTGACGATCAGTGGGGCGCGGTGCCCAAAGCCGCGAGGCGGGATTCGGTGGCGGCGAGGCTGGCCTGCAGCTTGGCGAGGACTTCTCGCTCGCTGCCGAGGCGGCGGGTGACGAATTCGGGCGTGCCGGTGGCGGCGGTCTTGGCCTGCAGGGTGAGGTCGTTCTCCAGCATCTTGGTCATGTCGGCGATTTCGCGGAGGAAGCGCGCCTTGCGCGCCTGCCAGCCGAGGAGCGTGACGGCTCGCACGGTCTTGCCGCGGGCGACGATCAGCATGTCGGCCTCGCGGCCGGCGGCGGTGGGGATGTCGCGGTTCATGGCGTCGAGTTGCAGCTCCTGGGTGGCGGTGTCGAAATCTTTGAGTTGCTCCGCCGGGAACCGCGTCCCGAGGTCGGCGCGGAACCGGGCGAACTCACCCGGACTGGCCGCGCTGACGGTGAGGTCCGGCAGGTCCGCCTGCTTCGCGCAACCGGCGAGCAGGACGAGCAGGGACAGGAGGCGCAGGATGGACTTCAGCATTGGCTTGATTTCACGCGAAGGCCCCAAGAGGCCAAGGGATTTCAGGGAGTCGGGTGAATGCGGACTTCGAGTTGAACATGCGCGACGCGTTGCCGGCGGGATTCGTGGTATAGCGCCATAGCATCGGCCAGGAGGGCGGTCTCATCTGCGGTGACCACGACCCTGGGGTCTTTCACGGTCTTGAGCCAGGTGGTGAGGCGTTGGCCAAAATCTTCCACGGAGATCGGGCCTTCCTTGTTCCAGTAGAAGCAATGGTTGCGTGTCGCCGTGAGCGTGACCTGGGAAGCGGCTGGTTCGGCGGATACGTTTGGGGTCGGCTTTGGCTTGGAACCGGCCGGGAGGCCGCGACCCGCGAGCGCATAAAACACGGCCGCCATGGAAATCAGGACCACCACGGCCCGGACGATCGTATCAAACGCCGACACGCGCGGGTCTTCGATCTGATCCTTGAGGCGCTCCCGCCGCATGAGAAACAGGATGTGCGCATCGGCGGCGCAGAGGCAATCATCGTCTGCCGACAGGTCGGGTTATCGGCTCGACTCTGGTTCGGTCCCGAGGACAATGCAGTCAACAGGTAAGACTCAGGCAAATTCAACCCCCTCCTCCCATGCTCATGCGTTCACGTCTTGCGCTGCTTCTGCCTCGTCGGGCCCGCGTTGAGATCATTCCTCTCATCGACGTCGTTTTCTTCCTGCTGGCGGCATTCGTTCTCTTCACCCTGTCGCTGAACCGCACGCAATCGCTGCCCGTGACATTGCCTGTCCCCGGGGAAAAATCCGACCAGGAGATCGTCACTATCCAAGTCACCGAGGGCGGGGCGGTCTATTGGAACAAGGAGCTGGCCGAGTTGAGCGAAGTGCCGGGCCGCCTGGCGCACTACATGAAGCAGACCGATGACCCTCGCGTGGTCGTCACCGGCGACGAGCGGGCCAAGTTCGGCCCGATGGTCGCGGTGATCGACAACGTCCGCAAGGTCGGCATCAAGACCTACTCGGTCGAGACCCGAACGCGCCCTACGGGAAGATAGTCTGACCGCGGCGCGTTTTATCAGGGCAACCCTAGGCGGCCCTCCTGGCTTGCCCCAAAGGCGCGCATCAGACGTCGCCGCGCCGATGGCCGACGAGGGGCGCCAAGGAGCATAAGCAGACACGGGGATCTTATCTTAGGGGTCTGATTAGAGAGAAATAGGGCCGGACGCTGGTTGTGCTTTGCGGGGAAAGTGTCATAATGCCGGTCCATATGGGTTCGAACGACGCCAAGACCAAGGAGTCCCAACGCAAGCACGTGCGCTACGAGGTGAGCGACGACTGCCGCATCCGCGCCTCGATCATGATCCGCAGCTCCGACGCGGCCTCGGCGGGCAAGGACTGGCCGGGCACGCTGGTCAACATGTCGTCGGAGGGGGCGCACATCCAGATCAGCCTCGGGGCGGTGGCCTACAAGGGCGACAATTGCACCCTGACCCTGTCGCACGGCGGGGTGAAGCTGCCGCTGCGGGGCGTGCTCGCCCACTATGTGTGCTCGTCGCGGCACTCGGTGTGCGGCGTGAAATTCGATTCTTTCGCCACGGGCTGGGACAAGCCGTATCAGCCGTTCTTCAAGGCCGTCGTCGCCAGCTCGACGCTGAAGGGCGGGCCGACCGGCAGCGATGCGCCGGGGCGGTATCGGGAGGAATACACCGGGCCGGGCCATACGAAGCTGGTGGTGTGGCGCGACGACAAGCCGGAGCGCAATATCCTCGGCTTCGACTACGTCATGGCACGCTACGCCGCCGCGCTGGCGTCGGCCGGCGCGGACATGTTCAAGAACAAGCAGACGGTGACTTTCAAGGCGGCACCGAACGAGAAAGGCGACACGGGGATGCAGCTCTCCCAGGCGCAGGAAGCGGAGGCGCGCTGGGAATACTCGATCGCGGCGTCCAACCTGCCCAAGGCCATCGCGCCCGACATCCGCCGGCTGCTGCGGCTGACGAGCTGAAGGGCAAACAATCGCGGAAGCGCGGAAGAACTGAAGCGCGGAGCTTCTCAATCAGAGATGATGCGTGTGATCAGTGGCGGAATTGACCGCGGATGGCGCGGATGCCACGGATGGGTGTGGGGCGGGGTGCCCGGCCTGACGGGCTCTTACTTGGTCTCGTTATACACGATGCCTGCATTGCCGCAGCGAGGGCAGCTGCTGGGCGGCGACGAGCTTGTCCAGCTGTTGTTACACTTGGAGCAAAAGCCGTGATAGCTTTTCGGCTTTGGGCTGTCAGGCGGGTCGATGAATACTTCCTTCGTCCCCTTTGTCTGTCTGGTCGTTTTCATATTAGGGTGCTCCTGAATCTGCCGGAATTCTACACCCGCTGGGAAAAAATTGCTGCGCATGGGTTGAACAAACGGAGGAAGCGACGACAACAAAGCCGGGCTTATCTGATCGATAAGTCACCCCTGGCTGGGGGACGTGTGGGCATGGTGGCAGACAGAGCTCACAAGAGGGCGCGGAGTGAGCAGGGAAAGACGAGGGGTCTCGCGTGAGAAAGCGCGGAAGAACTGAAGCGCGGAGCTTCTCAATCAGAGATGATCCGTGTGATCAGTGGCGGAATTGACCGCGGATGGCGCGGATGCCACGGATGGGTGGGGTGGCTCAGCGTCACTAGCGGACGGCGGCGGCGGGATTGGCCGCATCGTAACTGGCGCGCGGGAACGCCCACGCCGCGCAGACGCGCTGCACGCCATAGGTCCGGCCCGTAGCCGGGGAGGCGGCGGCGCTCATGGGCGCGACCTCCGCCCGACAAAAGGGCCAGGTTTCTCGCACCGGGCGCGCAGCAGTTCGACCTCCAGGCTCAGTTCGCCGATGCGCCGGTTGGCCTCATCGAGCCGCAGTTGGGCCGGATCCGCCGCGTCCCGGAGCTGGAGCGCCGCTTCGATGCCACTCAGCGCCTGGGCGCGCCATTCCTCCAGCCGGGGGACTGGCATGGCCGTCTGCCGACTGAGCGCGTCGAGCGGCTCGCCACGCAACAAGGCGCAGCACGACTTCCGCTTTGCGTTTCGCGCGCCAGCGCAGCAGCGGCGGCGGTTCCAGGCCGGAGCTCCGCTTCACCGATCAGGTGAAGCGCCCATTCACGGATTCTCGCCCTCAATTGCCTGATTAGCGCTCATGAGCGTGGATTAGCGGCTGGTTCATCTGCTTTTTCCAGAAGCATCCCCCCACAGAGATTTTTCCCTCTGAAAGTTGACCGCAATCCGGGATATTCCGCGTCAAGAAAATATTTGGCCAGCCCCGTCATTTCCACTGCCATGCGTTTTTAAGAGGAAAAATTGTCCTTGGGGGACTTTTTCTGGCCTTCGGATCACTGCCGGAAACACTGTGCGGTGTTGTCCACCAAAAAAGTGACGGAAAATTTGCGAAATCCGCCTTTAATCTATTTGACGGGCCCCGGGGTGGTTTCCATTAGTTGTGGTCAAGGTTCCGGGCATCCACATCCTGTGGTGGTCGACAACGTGTCAGGAAGTTTTGGCAACATAATGTCGCCAGGGTCTTTCTGCCGTCTCTAGACCACGGGACACACACCGCTTTCTCCAAATTCTCGTCTGCGTTAGCCATGCAAAAATCATTTTCCGTCGGCACCAAGATCTTCGTGCTCGACCAGGACAAGGCCGAGGCCGCGTTCGCCGCCAAGAAGGTCATCAACGGCCGCCAGGTTCCCTACTTCAACATCCTCCCGCTCAAGTTCCAGTGGGCCTACGATCTCTACAAGACGATGAAGGCCAACCACTGGGAGCCCGAGGACATCCCGATGGGCAAGGACATCGAGCAGTGGCGCGACACCAAGCACGTGTCCGACATCGAGCGCTGGATCATCCGCATGGGCATCGGCTACTTCTCCGCCGCCGAGGGGATCGTCGGCGACAACATCCAGCATGTCGTCCGCGAGATCGTGACCGCCCCCGAGCTGAAGCTCGTCCTCGGCCGTCACGCCCACGAGGAGAACATCCACGCCGACTCCCTGCTCTACATGATCTCCTCCCTCGGCATCAACCCGCACGAGTGCGAGGCGATGTTTGAGGACATCAAGTCCATCGAGCGCAAGAACGAGTTCGTCAACAAGGTCTCCCAAGACCTCCGCCGCGACCTCGACATGACTAAGCCCGAAAACAAGAAGCTCCTCGCGAAAAACATCTTCGTCTTCGGCCAGTGCATGGAGGGCACCCAGTTCTACGGCCTCTTCGGCATGGTCCTGTCGCTTTACCGCCAGAACAAGTTCCCCGGCATCGGCCAGATGTTCCGCTACACCCTCCGCGACGAGTCGAACCATATCGAGCTCTTCCGGAACCTGTTCATGGACCTCATCGAGGAGAACCGCGAGATCTGGACCGCCGACTTCAAGGAGGAGCTTCGCGCCACTATGGCCGAGGGCATCGTCCTCGAGAAGGACTTCATCCGCGACTGCCTGCCGGTCAACGCCGTGGGCCTCTCGATCGACGAATTCCTGATCTACATCGACTACATCGGCGACCGCCGCCTTGAAGGCTGCGGGCTCACCCCCTTGAGCCCCGGCGTCAAGAACCCCCTGCCGTGGCTCGCCGAGATGATGGACATCAAGAAGGAGCAAAACTTCTTCGAAGGTCGCGTCACCGAATACCAGAAATCCTCCGCGCTCGCCGTCGCGAGCGACGACGAGCTCTGAGCGAGCCGCCCCCGCTCCCTCAAACTTCCTACCCCTGCTTTTCCATGAATCTCCCATCTGTTGCGCAAGACCTTGCCCTCAAGAAGCTCACCGGCGCGCCCCAAGACCAGAAACCCAACTACAACTGGCGCGACATCATCCGCGAGGAAGAGGTTCCCGTGCCGGAGGTGCAGGTGCTCTGCCCGCACGGCGACGAGCGTTTCGACCTCAGCGAGGTCGCCGACACCGTCGGCCGCTCCCTCGCCAACCTCCTCCAGGCCAGGGGCGAGAAGGACATCTTCAACGAGAAGAACCAGCGCTTCGTGGCCGACGTGACCCGCGAGGTCGCCGCCAACCTCACCAAGAAAGCCCTCGAGCGCGGCCCGCTCCGCGTCTCCCTCCACGACCTCTACGTGCTCATCGAAAAGACCCTTGTCGACAACAACGCCCACGACGTCGCCAAGAGCCTCCTGCTCAAGCGCTCCTCCAAGCTCAATATTTCCAGCGAAACCCACGGCGTCACCGTCCGCCTCATCCGCCGCAACCACCAGGTCGTGCCCTGGAACGAGGGCAAAATCGAGATCGCCATCCGCAAGGCCTTCCTCTCCCTCCAGAAGGATCCCGCCCCCGCCTCCGCCATCACCAAGGCCATCACCGAGCGCGCCCTCCATCTGAAGCAGGCCTTCCTCCATATCGAGGAGGTCCAGGACATGGTCCAGGAGGAGCTCATGAAGACCGGCCACTACAAGGTCGCCGAGGACTACATCCTCTACCGCGCCGCCCGCGCCGCCGCCCGCGCCGCCGCGCCCGCCCCCGAGGCCGCCGCCGACACCCCCCCCGCCCATCAAAACTCCATGGTCGTCGTCGCCAAGGCCGACGGCACCACCTTCCTCTGGGACGGCCTCGACCTCAAGAAGCGCATCGAGTTCGCCGCCATCGGCCTCGAGCTCTGCCTCACCCCCGACCAGATCGAGTCCGAGCTGCGCCGCGCCCTCTTCGACAACATCGCCCTCGGCGACCTCAACAACACCATCATCCTCAACGCCAAGACCCTGATCGAGAAGGACGCCGACTTCGCCAAGTTCGCCGGCCGCATCCAGCTCACCTACATCTACGAGGAGGTTCTCGGTTGGGACATCGTCCGCGACGGCATCGGCGCCCTGAAAAAGTTCCACCAGCAGGCCTTCGCCGCCTACATCGACCGCGGCATCGCCATCAAGCGCCTCACCCCCCGCCTCAAGGAGTGCGACCTCGTCAAGCTCGCCGCCGCCCTCGACCCTTCCGCCGACCTCGAGCTCGATTTCCTCGGCGTCCAGACCATCTACGACCGCTACCTGATCATCGACAAGACCGGCAAACGCTCCCGCCGCCTCGAGACCCCCCAGTTCTTCTGGATGCGCGTCGCCATGGGCCTCTTCCTCGACGAAAAGAAACGCGCCCGCGACGACTGGGCCATCCGCCTCTACGAACTCTACAAGTCCCGCCGCTTCTGCTCGTCCACCCCGACCCTCTTCAACTCCGGCACCCTCCACTCCCAGCTCTCGTCCTGCTATCTTTACTACGTCGACGACTCGCTCGAGGGCATCATGTATCGCGGCATCGCCGAAAACGCCCAGCTCTCCAAGTGGGCCGGCGGCCTCGGCGGCTCC
The DNA here is from genome assembly GCA_016190985.1 of Opitutia bacterium. GTDB lineage: Bacteria > Verrucomicrobiota > Verrucomicrobiia > Opitutales > Opitutaceae > Lacunisphaera. The sequence continues at coordinate 61,548 of JACPPI010000017.1, forward strand.
TGGACCTCCGTCCGCGGCACCGGCGCCCACATCGCCGGCACCAACGGCGAGTCCCAGGGTGTCATCCCCTTCCTCAAGCTCCACAACGACCAGCTCGTCGCCGTCAACCAGGGAGGCAAGCGCAAGGGCTCCGGCTGCGCCTACCTCGAGTCCTGGCACAACGACATCTTCGAGTTCCTCGAGCTCCGCCGCAACACGGGTGACGACCGCCGCCGCACCCACGACATGAACACGGCCAACTGGATCCCCGACCTCTTCATGAAGCGCATGGAGGCCCGCGGCACCTGGACCCTCTTCCGCGCCAACGAGACCCCCGACCTCCACCACCTCTACGGCCGCAAGTTCGAGGAGGCCTACCTCCGCTACGAGCAGCTCGCCGAGGAGGGCAAGCTCCAGGCCCACAAGATCGAGGCCCTCGAGCTCTGGAAAAAGATGCTCTCGATGCTCTTTGAGACCGGCCACCCCTGGATCACCTTCAAGGACCCCTGCAACGTCCGCTCCCCGCAGGACCACGCCGGCGTCATCCACTCCAGCAACCTCTGCACGGAGATCACCCTCAACACCTCGAACGACGAGACCGCCGTCTGCAACCTCGGCTCCGTCATCCTCGACTCCCACCTCAAGCCCGACGGCACCCTCGATCTCGAGAAGCTCCGCGACACCATCCGCGTCGCCGTCCGCGCGCTCGACAACGTCATCGACATCAATTTCTACCCGACCGTCCCGGCCAAGACCTCCAACCTCCGCCACCGCCCCATCGGCCTCGGCGTCATGGGCCTGGCCAACGCCCTCTACCTGAAGGGCGTGCCCTTTGCCTCCGAGGCCGCCGTCGAGTTCAACGACGAGTTCATGGAGGCCATCGCCCACTGCGCCTACGAGGCCTCCTCCGACCTCGCCGCCGAGCGCGGCCCCTACTCCACCTACAAGGGCTCCAAGTGGGACCGCGGCCTCCTCCCGCAGGACACCGTCGACCTCCTCGAGCAGGAACGCGGCGTGCCCATCCAGGTCCCCCGCGGCGGCCGCCTCGATTGGACCGCCCTCCGCGCCAAGATCAAGGCCCAGGGCATGCGCAACTCCAACGTGCTCGCCATCGCCCCCACCGCCACGATCTCCAACATCACCAACACCTCGCCCTGCATCGAGCCCACCTACAAGAACCTCTACGTCAAATCCAACCTCTCCGGCGAGTTCGTCGTCCTCAATCCCTTCCTCGTCAAGGATCTCAAGGCCCGCGGCCTCTGGAACCAGGAGATGAGCGACGCCCTGAAGTATTTCGACGGCGAGCTGAAGGACATCGAGGCCATCCCCGAGGACCTGAAGGCCCGCTACCTCACCGCCTTTGGCGTGGACTTCAAGTGGGTCATCGCCGCCGCCGCCCGCCGGCAGAAGTGGATCGACCAGTCCCAGAGCGTCAACCTCTGGCTCAAGTCCCCCGATCTGAAGGTGCTCAGCCACATGTATCGCTCCGCGTGGCACGCCGGGTTGAAGACGACCTATTATCTCCGCAGCATGGGTGCCTCCGGCATCGAGAAGGCCACGAGCAACGTGAAGAAGGAAGTCCGTGGCGTCGCCGGCGAAAGCAAAGCCGCCACCGCCGACCGCGACACGGCCGCTGCTGCTGCTCTCAGCGCCGCCCCCTTCGCTACGCCTGCTGAGTCCGTTCCCTCAACTCTCAACTCTCAGCCCTCAACTCCCGCTTCCTCGAAGCGCGTTTATAGCGCTGACGAGAAGCGGGCCTGCTCCATCGAGGCCATGAAGAACGGCGAAGAGTGCGAGGCTTGCCAATAAGCCAATAACTGAGTTCTCTCCATTCACGGGCCGCTGGTGACGCAAGTTGCCCGCGGCCTTTTCATAAAATGACCTTCTCTGAGTTCTATCACGAACTGCAAAAGCGCGAAGGCTTTGACCCCAGGCCCTTGGTCGATGCCTGGCCGCCAGCTCTTACAGAGCAGATCGCGAAAGACTTTCTTCAAGGCGTTAAGAGCCAGCCATTCAAAGGTTCAGTTTGCCCCATTCGCGTTGGGAGCACCAACCAGGCGATCGGCAACCAAGTTGAGGCGTTCGTCGTGCCCAAGCTGACTGCGGGTCTACGGAATTTTCGCTTAGAAAAATGCAGCGGAGCCGGATATCCGGACCAACAGCTCAGAAGTGGTGACCTGCTAATTCCACTGGAACTCAAGGCGACGGGCGACTGGAATCCCAATGATTCAAATCGCCGGGTTCTGACCTCCTCATCCGAAAAACTCAGAAAATATTTCAAGTCACCGATCTATCATCTGCTTTGCACGGTGCTCTATACTGCTGAAGCGGGAGGAACGAGGATCGACGCCATCCGTCTCGACTTCTTGGAACCTGATTCACCTGTAAGTGTTCGTCTTGAAGTCTCAGTGAATCACAAGCTTCTTGCCACCGGCAAGCACAAGAGCGTCACGATCTAGCCACATCGCATGCTCACAGCGCTACACAATCCGGTTTCCCCAGTTACCTCACTTTTCGATGAGCTTAGGCACTTTTCTGAATTCGGAAGCCCGACAAGAGTAACGAACAACACAGTTCCCGAGGCCGGCCGTATTCCCGTCTTCGTGAATGAATTCTGGACCTCCAAACAGCGTGCCGCGCACCCACTACACGAGGTCTCCTACCGGGCTTGCTTCAAGCCGCAACTGCCGCGCTTTTTCATCGAACGCCTAACGCGTCCCGGAGAGTTGGTCTATGATCCCTTCATGGGCCGGGGCACCACGCTGATCGAAGGCGCCTTGCTTGGCCGTCGCGTCGCCGGCTGCGATGTCAATCCGCTCAGTCGCGTCTTCGTAGAACCCCGACTAATCCCGCCCACCGTCCAGGAAGTGGCCGACCGGCTCGACTCGATCGATTTCTCCTGGAGCCGTGCCGTCCGGGAAGATCTGCATGTATTCTATCATCGCTCGACGCTGCAGCAGTTGACCGCCCTGCGCCACTATCTCCTTGGCCGTATCCGCTCGGGCAAGATGGACCGCGTTGACCAGTGGATCCAGATGGTGGCGACCAACCGCCTGTCGGGGCATTCGCCCGGTTTTTTCTCGGTTTACACCCTGCCGCCCAATCAGGCCGTCTCCCTAGAGTCCCAGAAGCGCATCAACGCCAAGCGGCGTCAGAAACCGGAAAAGCGCGATGTGCCGACACTGATCCTCAAGAAGAGCCGCCAGTTACTGCATGAAGGTGGAACCCGGCCTCAGGACGGGTTTGCTTCGCCGACGCAAATATTCACCCAATCCTGCGACACGACACCGCAACTCGCGGACGACTCTGTCGACCTCGTTGTCACCTCGCCGCCCTTTCTCGACACCGTTGATTACGCTCAGGACAACTGGCTGCGCTCTTGGTTTTGCGGCATTGACCCCGCCACCGTGTCGATCTGGCATCTCTGCAGCCTCGCCGACTGGACTACTACCATGACTGGCGTGTTCGGTGAACTCCACCGCGTGCTGAAGCCCGGTGGCTTTGTGGCTTTTGAAGTTGGCGAGGTCCGCAACGGCAAGGTGCAGCTTGAGCATTACGCCATGCAGGCCGGCATCGCTTCTGGCCTCACGCCGGTTCTGGTGCTCATCAACAGTCAGCATTTCACCAAGACTGCCAACTGCTGGGGTGTGATGAACCACTCCAAAGGCACGAACACCAATAGGGTCGTGCTGTTTCAAAAGAACTGAGCGCGAAGGTCGAACGGGGTCGGCAACCGGACGGGGGCAACCGGACGGGGTCAGGCCGCTAGATGCTACTTCGATCACGAGGCTGATCTGACGGCACTCCGTAGTTGGCAACAGGCAACCACGCCCGCCGCCCTATTCTTCCGCGAACTCCGGGGGCTTGATGGGCGCGAGCAGGCGATCGAGCTCCGGCTGCGTCGGGTTGCGGATGGAGCGCACGGTGAGGACCGCCGCGCCCGCGGGCAGCGTCACCAGGGTCGGCTTGTCCACCGTCAGCCCGAGCAGGGCGGCCGCGAGCGGCGAATTGTGCGGCAGGCATTCGATGCCCGTGGCCGGATCAGTGCCGGTCTCGCCATATGTCGCCACCAGAAACGTGAAACGGTGCTTACGGTTCGTCCCCACATCCTCCTTCTCGATCTCGGCCACGTGGCCCAACAGCAACGTGTCGGTCGGCTTGGTGAACCGATGATGGTGCCCGCGTCATTGATGGCCCAAGCATATCCTGAAGTGGCGCCAACTGGCAGAGGCAAATCTTGTGCACCGAGGCCCGAGTTCCAAAGAAATGGCCTGGTTCCGCTTGCCGGATAATATTTCCCGACAACAGCGCCGAGGTCATTGATGCCCCAGGCAAAGCCGTTCGTCGCGCCAGCGGGAAGGGGCAAAGGTTGGGGTGATGTGCCGACCCAAGTCACAGGTCTGCTGCCAGCAGGGCCACTGGATCTTCCGGCGGCGATGCCAAATCCATTGATAGCGTAAGGGTAGGGGGAGCAATCACCCGGCAAGAGATTGAGCGAAAGATAGCTGCCACTGTTCCAGCGCCAACCAAAGGTCGTGCCGCCAGTCCCGACCACAGAGCCAGGATTATTCATGGCGTAGGCTTCAACGTAAGCGTCGCCTCGGGTGCCTCGTAGTTACGAGAGCTACGACATGGTAAGGTGTCGTAATGGTGACTACTACGACGGGAGCGGCGGAGACAGAGTTGATCGAGACGGGGGAGAAGCGCGATGTGCTGGGGCGGCG
>JACPPI010000008.1 GCA_016190985.1 Opitutia bacterium
GATCATCGTGCGGAGGACGCCCCCCACGTGTGCCAATCTGCCCTCGCCGGGTTTTGCGCCGGCTCAGGTTAATTTTTTTAGCCGCTTCCACAGCGGCTGCGCCAGTTCCCATCGACTCGGATACATCATAGTCGCGCCTTCTGACCCGACTCGCTTTATCCGGTTCCACGAGGTTTGAATACACGCCCTAGGGCCGATTTCCGCCGCCACTTTCTACTCGCTACCCACTACCCGCTGCTCGCTACTTTCCTCCCATGCCCTGGCCCGACCCGCGTCCGCTGCGAATCCTGGTTATTCGCTACCGCTTCATCGGCGACACCGTCCTGGCCATCCCCACCCTGCGCAACCTGCGCCGCGCGTTCCCGCAGGCCCAGATCGATGTCCTCGGCGAACCGGTCTCGGGCCACACCCTCGCGCACTGCCCCTACAAGGACGAACTGCTCTACTTCGCCCCGCGCCTGAAAGGTGAGAAGAAGCGCGCCGCAACCTTCCCCACCAGCCTGCTCGGGGCCGCGCGTTTCCTCCGTGCCCGCCAATACGACCGCTGCTACATCCTGCGCCGCTCCTTTTCCAGCGCCATCCTGCCGCTGCTCGCCGGCATCCCCCACCGCGTCGGCTTCGCGACCGATGGCCGCGCGTGGCTGCTGCAGCGCAGCACGCCCTACGCCGACAAGCACGAGGTCGAATGCTTCCTCGATGTCTTGCGGGCCGACGGCATCCCGGTCACCGACACGCACAATGAGAACTGGACCGATCCCGCCACCGATGCGCGCGTCGCCGCCGCGCTGCCCGCGGGGAACCGCACGCGCGTCTTCGTCTGCGCGAAGTCCGTCTTCGACCTCAAGGACTGGGCGCCGGAACGGTTCGCCGAGGTGCTGACCTGGCTCGTGCGCGACCGGAACAGCGGGATTCATTTCTGCGACTCACCGGGCAACGCCGGCTATTATGCGTCCATCCTGGCCGCGATGCCGCCGGAGTTGCGCGCCCACTGCCACGACTGGAGCGCGAAACTCGGCATCCGCGAGGCCGGCTCGCTCATGCGCCGGATGCAGCTGACCTTCGGCATCGACACGGGCTTCATCCACATCGCCGCGTCATTCCATGTGCCGGTCGTCGGGCTCTACGGCCCGCTCGAACCCTGGCGCTGGCATCCGTGGGACACAAAGCACACCGTGCTCCGCCCCGCCGATGTGTCCGGCCCGCGCCCATTGCTCCGCATCTCCGTGGCCGAGGTGCAGACCGCGCTCGAACCTTACCTGTCCAACCCATGAGCGCGAAGCCGCGTGTGCTCCATTTTGTCACCGGCGGTGGCTCCGGCGCCACCAAGGTCGCGCTCGAACTCGCCTGCGGCCACCTGCGCACGGGCCGCTACGAGCCGCTGCTCGTGCTGCGCCGCAAGAAGGCGTCCTTGCCCGCGACGATGCAGGCGCAGATCGCCGCCGCCGGCCTGCGCACGGTTTGGGTGGACCGTGGCTGGAAGTGGATCACCCTCCGCCAGCTCGCCGCCGTCATCGCGGAATTCAAGCCGCAGATATTCGTCGCCCACGGCAACAGCGAACACCTGTGGGGCCGGCAGGCCGCCTTCGCCGCCCGTGTGCCGGTCGTCCTGCACGTGGAAATGAATTGCGAGCGGTATCCGTTCTGGCGCCGCTGGGCCGCCCGGAAACTTGCGCCGCGCACCACGGCAACGGTCTGCGTCTCGCACGGCGTCGCCGACCATCTCCGCTCGCTTGGCCTGGCCGGCCCGCGCCTGGAGGTCGTCCACAACGGCGTCGACGCATCGCGCTACTCCGCCGGTGCACCACCATTCGGAACGCGCAGTCAGGACATCGTCATGGTCGCGCGCTTTGCCCGGCAGAAGGACCAGCCCACGCTCATCCGCGCCGCCAAGCGCTTGGTTGATTCTGGTTGGACGGGCCAACTTTTGCTCGGCGGAGATGGCAAGGCCTCACACCGGCGTGCTTGCGAAAGACTCGTCGCGTCGCTTCGCCTCAGTGATCGCGTCGAGTTCCTCGGTCGCGTGAGCGATGCCGCCCCACTCTACCACCGCTGCCGCGCCGCCGTGCTCTCCACCCATTACGAGGGTCTGCCGCTGGTGTTGATCGACTATATGGCCGCCGGTTGCGCGGTAATCGGGAGCGACGCCCCGGGCGTCAACGACATCATCGAGCCGGGGGTCAACGGCTGGCGCTTCCCGCAGGGCGACGATGAGACGCTGGCCAAAATCCTCACCCAGGTGCTCGCCGGCGGCCCCGCTGTCGAGGCGGTGGTGGCCCGCGGCCAGGCCGACGCCCCCGCGCGGTTTTCCCTCGGCCAAATGCTCGCGCGCTACGAGGCGCTGTTCGCAGAATTGGTTTCCGGCTCGAAACCGTAGGAGCGGCTTTACGCCGCGATGTATTTGGGTGGAACGCGCTGACCCCAGCGCGTTTTCAGCCAGCGTCTTGAGGTCAAGCCGCTCCACCGGTCGGGGCATAATGCCCCTCCTGCAATTTGCGTTGCCGCCCGCCCGCGCACTTTCACTCTCACTTTCACTTCGCCATGCCTCTGCTTGAAGTCACAAATCTCCGCACCTATTTTCATACGCGGCGCGGCGTGTATCGGGCGGTGGACGGGGTCGGCTTCTCATTGGAGAAGGGCGAGACGCTCGGCATCGTCGGCGAGTCCGGTTCGGGCAAATCCGTGACCTGCGCCACGCTGCTGGGGCTCGTCCCGCAGCCCCCGGGCCGGATCGAGAGCGGCCGGGCGATGTTCGACGGCACCGACCTGCTGCATTGCGCCCCGGCCGAACTCCGGGCCATCCGCGGCCGGCGCATCGCGATGATCTTCCAGGATCCGATGACGTCGCTCAATCCCTACCTGCGCATCTCGGAACAGCTCATCGAGCCGCTGCTCATCCACGAGAATATCAGCCGGGCCGAGGCCCTCGCCCGGGGCCTCGCCATGCTGGAGGCGGTCGGCATTCCGGACGCCGCGCGCCGGCTCCACGGTTATCCGCACGAATTCTCCGGCGGCATGCGCCAGCGCGTGATGATCGCCATGGCGCTCATCACCAAGCCCGACCTGCTCATCGCCGACGAGCCGACGACCGCGCTCGATGTCACCGTGCAGGCGCAGATCCTGGAGCTGTTGAAAAAGCTCCAGCGCGAGCTGGGCATGGCGGTGATCTTTGTCACGCACGACCTCGCCGTCGTGTCCGGTCTCTGCGACCGGGTGCAGGTGATGTATGCCGGCCGGATCGTGGAATCCGCCGACACCCGCACGCTCTTTCGCGCCCCGCAGCATCCCTACACCAAGGCGCTGCAGCGCTGCATCCCCGCCTTGCAGGAGAAGGGGCGCGAGCTTTTCACCATCCCCGGACTGCCGCCGGACCTCTCGAAGCCCTTCACCGAGGCCGACCTGCTCAAGCGCTTTGACTTGCCCGAGGATAAATTCCCCGTTGCCGCGGCCCACCACACCATCGGCGGCGAGGCGACCATCCGGGTCCGGGAGGTGCAGACGCACTTCCCCGTCGAGACCGGCTTTTTATTCCGCAGACAGACCGGCACCGTGAAGGCGGTGGACGGCGTCAGTTTCGAAGTCCGGCGCGGCGAAGTGCTCGGCCTCGTGGGTGAGTCCGGCAGCGGCAAGTCCACCCTCGCCCGCACCATCATGCAGCTCGTGCCCACCACCGCCGGCACGGTGATGCTGGGCGGCCGCACCCTTACCTCCGCCTCGGCGAACGTGATCAAGGCCGCCCGGCGCGACATGCAGTTGGTCTTCCAGGATCCGTTCGCCTCGTTGAATCCGCGCCTGACGGTCTATGCCACGCTCGCCGAGCCGCTGCTGGTGCATGACGTCGTGCCGGCCGCCGAGGTCCCGGCGAGAGTCGCCCGGCTGATGGAGCAGGTCGGTCTCGCGCCGCGCTTCATGCAGAAATATCCGCACGAATTCTCCGGCGGCCAGCGGCAGCGCATCGCCATCGCGCGCGCGCTGGCCCTGGAACCGAAGGTCATCATCGCCGACGAGCCGGTGTCGGCGCTCGACGTGTCCATCCAGGCCCAGATTCTCAATCTGCTGGCCGGCCTGGTGCGCCGCATGGACCTGACGATGATCTTCATCGCCCACGACCTCTCGGTGGTGAAGCACATCTCCGACCGCATCGCCGTCATGTATCAGGGCAGGATCGTGGAGATCGGGCCCGCCCTCGACATCATGGAGCGCCCGCAGCACCCCTACACGCAGTCGCTCATCTCTGCCATTCCCCGCGTCACCGGCCCGAGCCGCTTGTCAACTATTGGTTGACAAGCGGCTCGGGCCGACTGGGGTGCGAGCCTGACTGCAATCGGCGCCAGGGCCTGAAGCCACCTCGCCTGGCAGTGGTCTCAACGCGCTATTTGGCGGACGGCAAACCCACCTGCCGCAGCGCCTCGTAGGCCGCGATGCCGGCCGCCGTGGACAGGTTGAGCGAGCGGAGTTCGCCGTTGGCGTGGGGGATTTTCACGCGCCACGGCTCGCCGAGTTCGGCATGGAGCCAGTCGGGCGCACCGGCCTCCTCGTTGCCAAACACCAGCCCGTCGCCGTCGGCGTAGGCCGCGTCCCAGAAGCTCCGGGTCGCGTGCGTGGTGAACAGCCACAGCCGGCGCGGCGCCACCGCGCTCGCCTTGAACGCCGGCCAATCCGCGTGGTGGTGGACATCGAGCGAGTGCCAGTAGTCCATCCCCGCGCGCTTGAGGTTCTTGTCCGTGACCTCGAACCCCAGTGGGTGGACCAGGTGCAGCCGCGACCGCGTCACGGCGCACATCCGGCCGATGTTGCCGGTGTTTTGCGGAATCTGCGGCTGGTATAGCACCATATGGAGCATGGCGCCGGTGGTTGGACGACTTAATCCGCTTTACGGCAAGCCGTTTTCCCCTAGAAAGCCCCTGCCGCCCGGCCGGCGGCCCTGCTCACCCCATGCCCCCCACGGCGTCCAAATCGGGAGAAAAGATCGTGATGCTCGTCGACGACGAGTTCTCCTACATCGACCTGCTGCAGCAGCTCCTCGGCGAACACCTTGACCGGCCCGTGCACGGTTTCACCAAGCCGGCCGACGCCCTCCGCGCCCTCCCCTCGCTCAATGTCGGCCTCATCATCACCGACTACCAGATGCCCGACATCAACGGCCTGCAGTTCATCGCGCGGGTGCAGAAGCTCAACCCGAACATCCCGGTGGTGATGATCACGGCCTACAACATGACCTTCACCGATCGCGAACTGGCGGCCGTGCCCTCGCTCAAGGCCATCGTCCGGAAACCGTTCAAGTGGACGGCGCTCGCCGCCGAGCTGGTCAAGCACTGGCCCGACGCCAACCCGCCGAAGGTCATCAGCTCCAAGTCATCCTTCAAAGACAGCTCAGGCACGCCGTTTAAGCACGCGTAGGCCGCCGGATTTTGCAGGGCGGGATGCTGATCCCGCCATATTCTCTTTGGGCCCAATACCCCGCGGCTTGCTTCGGCTTGGTTTGATTGTGGGAGCGTGCTTGCACGCGACTGTCGCGACCAAGGTCGCTCCCACAAAAGCGGGACAAGAGCTGTCTTGACCAAATGCCTCGGGGCTTGCCCCGAGGATCTTTCCTCTTGGCGGGGTCAGCGACCCCCGCCCGACAACGCGCAGGCCGCGGTTGTCGGCGAAGAGCGGGTGGATGGTCGCGGGGAGTTTGTGGGCCTTGAACGCCGCCGCCATGGCGCGGCCGACCCGGGCGGCCTTCGCCGGCCGGGCCACGCAGAGCACGCTCGAGCCGCTGCCGCTCAGCCAGCCGGCGAGCGCCCCGGCGGCCACGCCGGCTTCGATCGCGCCCTTGGCGCCGGGGATCAGCGGCAACCGGTAGGGCTCGTGGAGAAAATCGCACACGGCGTCGCGCAGCCGGTCGTATTCGCCGGACAGGATCGCCGCCACCACGTAGGTCGCGCTGTTCACGCTCTTGATCGCGTCGAAATACGGCAGCTCCTTCGGCAGGATGCCGCGCGCCTTCCTAGTCTCCAATTCCTGGTCGGGCGACGCGACGACGAAACACAGGTCGCGGCCGATGCGCCTGCGCAACACGCCGAGCAATTCGCCGGTGTGCGGGTGGCAGCGCGCCACGCAGAAGCCCCCGAGGACGGCCGCCGTCGCGTTGTCGGGATGCCCCTCCAACTGGGTCACGAGGGTGCACAGATCGTTCTTCGTCAGCTTGGCCCCGGACATCTCGTTGAGCGCGGCGACCACGCCGGCGCGCAGCGTCACGCTGGAGCCGAGCCCGCGCGACATCGGCACCTCGCCCGTGAGGCCGAGTTCGTAGCCGAACTCCTCGACGCCAGTGCGCACGAAGAACAGCGCCGCCGCCTCGTCGGCCATGCCAAGCCCGGCGTTGTCGCGGTCGGTCATCGGCCGCGCCCCGCTCCAGTCGCCGCGGGTCAGCGCGATGTCGTTGTAGATCGAGAGGGCGAGGCCGAGCGTGTCGAAGCCCGAGCCGCAGTTGGAGGTGCTGCCGGGCACGCGGACGGTGACGCTGTTGGGAAGTTTCCTGCTCATGCGCGGTGTTTGAGGGCCTTGCGGGCCTCGAGGTTCTGCTCGCGCTTTTTGACGTCGGCGCGCTTGTCGAACTGCTTCTTGCCGGAGGCCGTGGCGATCCCGACCTTCACGAGGGCCTGCTTGAAATACATCCGCAGCGCCACGATGGTCTTGCCGCCGGTCTCGACGGCCTGCGCCAGCTTGCGGATTTCGTTCGCATTGAGGAGGAGCTGGCGGACGCGGCGCGGGGCGTGCTGGGAGAGGCCGCCGTGCGAGTATTCCTGGATGTAGGCGCCGTAAAGCCAGACCCCGCCCTTCTCCACCCGGGCGAACGCGTCGGTGATCTGCGCCTTGCCGGCGCGGATGGATTTCACCTCGGTGCCGACCAGCTTGATGCCCGCCTCGAACTTGTCGTGAATGAAATAGTCCCGCAGCGCCTTCGGGTTGCGAAGCTCGGTGTAGCGGGCGGAGTCGGGCGGCTTGGGGGCCATGGGTGGAGTCCAGTCATGCGCCGGTCAGCGTGGGCCGCAAACAAAAGAAGCGAGGCCGGGGCCTCGCTTCGCGGAAACCGTGGGAGGAGCGCGTTGCCCGCAACGCGCCGGGCCGGGTCAGGCGGTGTGCAGCTCGTAGCTGATCTTGCCCTCGATGACCTCGCGCAGGGCGATGTCCTCGGGGCTCAGTTTCTCGAGCGACTCGACGAGCGGGCGGCTGCCGCGGCGGAGCTGCTTCACGCGGCGGGAAACCACGTTGATCAGGACGTTGGGGTCCTGGATGATCTTCTGGGCGTCGCGGATGTATTCGTCTCTCATGGGTGGGAAAAATAAAGGGGAAACACCTAGGTCGGGTCGCCGGAGCGTCAAGGGCTAATTGGGGGAATTGCATTGTTCCATGGGGTCCTGATCGGCCCGCGCGGCGCAAAGCCGTTGGCCATGGTCCCCAGCATGGACCCGGCCGTCATCAAGATATCCGACTTGCTGTGTCCCAGTGAGTTGGTGAGTGTGCCACGGTTTGCAAAAATGAGCACCCTCCCACCCCAGACTTCGACCGCCGTCTTCCTGAGCTACGCGCGGGAAGACCAGGAAGCGGCGCGGCGCATCGCGGACGCGTTGATCGCGGCCGGGATCGTGGTGTGGTTTGACCAGTCGGAATTGCGCGGCGGGGACGCCTGGGACGCCAAAATCAAAAAGCAGATCCGCGAATGCGCGCTTTTCCTGCCGGTGATATCGGCCCACACCCAGACGCGCGGCGAAGGCTATTTCCGGCGCGAGTGGAACCTGGCCGCCCAGCGCATGCTCGACATGGCGCCCGGCCGACCTTTCCTCCTGCCGGTGGTCATTGACGATACGACGGAAAGGGCGGCGCTGGTTTCCGAGGAATTTCTCCGCGTGCAGTGGTCCCGTCTGCCCGGCGGCGGGTTTACCCCGGAGTTTCTCCGCCGCGTGCAGGAACTCGCCGCCGCGCTCCAGCAGGAGGCGGCGCCGCCGGCCGCCGGGGGCTCGCAAACACCCTGGCGGCCGCCGGCCCCGCCGCGCCCGCGTTTTTCCCGGCCCTGGCTGGCCGCCGCCGGCCTCCTGGCGCTGGGCGCCTCCTGGCTCGCGCAGCAGCAAGGCTGGCTCGGGGGCGACAGCAGCGCCGGCACCAAGCAGCTGGCCGTCCTTCCCTTCAAGAATATCGGCGCCGCGCCCCACACCAAGGCCCTGAGCGACGGCCTGTCCGAGACGCTCACCTCCCAGCTGGCCCAGTTGCAGCAGTTCCAGGACACGCTCGTGGTGATCCCCATGTCGGAAGTGCGGAAGGAACTCATCGCTACGGCCAGCGACGCGCGCAAGGTTTTCGGCGCCACCCTCGCCCTCACCGGCAGCGTGCAACACGCCGAGGACACGGTGCGCGTGACCGTGAGCCTGGTGGACACGGCCACGTTGCGCATCCTGCGCAGCGCGACGCTGGACAACCCGACCTCGGAGTTCTACCGCCTGCAGGACCGGGTGGCCGCCGAAGCCGCCCGTTGGCTCGGGCTGCGGCTGTCCCCGGAAGCCCGGCGCGTGATCTCCGCCGGGCAGACCCAGGTCGCGCCGGCCTACGAGCTGTATCTGCAAGGCCGGGGTGAATTCGCCCGCCGCGATCTGGCGGGCAACCTCGACGCCGCCATCGTCCACTTCCAGCAGGCGCTGGTGAAGGATCCGCGCTACGCCCTGGCGCATGCCGCCCTCGGCGAGGCGTTCTGGGAAAAATACGCGGAGACGAAAATCCGACTGTGGGCCGACGAGGCCCGCGTCAGTTGCAACTCCGCGCTCGAATTCGGCGGCTCGCTGGCCAGCCCGCGCGTGACCCTGGCCGTGATCCTGAACGGGACCGGCCAATACGAGCAGGCGGTCGCCGAGGCGCAGATGGCGCTGCGGCTCGACCCGGCGAACGCCGACGCCGCGCGGACCCTGGCCCGGTCCTACGCCCGGCTGAACCGCGCGGCCGAGGCCGAGGCGACCTACCAGCGGGTGATCGCGCGCAACCCCGACAACAGCCGCGCGCACAGCGACCTCGCGGTCTTCTACTGGCTCGCCGGCCGGAATGCGGAGGCCGAGAGGCATTTCCTGCGCGTGGCCGAGCTGATTCCCGACAACTACATCGTCTATCGCAACCTGGGGGGGCTCTACGTGATGATGGGGCGGCGGGAAAAAGCCGCGGAATTCCTGCAAAGATCGCTGGACCTCAAGGCCTCCGCCCCCGCCCTTTCCAATCTCGGCACCCTCCGCTTCCAGGAGGGACATTACGCCGAAGCCGCAACGCTCTTCGAGCGGGCCCACAGCCTCGCCCCCCGGGATCATGTCCTCCTCGGCAATCTGGGCGACGCGCTGCGCCATCTCCCCGGCCGCTCCGCCGAAGCCCGGCCGGTCTATGAGCGGGCCATCCAGCTGGCCGAGGATTTCCTCCAGGTAAACCCCAAGGATCCGGCGGCCCGCGCGAGCCTCGCCCGGTATTGCGCATTCAGCGGCAACCTGCCCCGGGCGCTGGCCGAGATCGAGCAGGCGCGGTCGCTCGCCCCCGCCAATCTCCCCATCATGATCAGCGCCGCGCTGGTGTTTGAGCGGGCCGGCCAGCGCGACCAGGCCCTGGCCAGCCTGCTCCGGGCGCTCAAGGAGGGCTACGCCCGGGCGGACATCGAGAAAAACCCGGACTTGCAGGCCCTGCGGAGCGACCCGCAGTTTCCGCCCGCCGTTCCCGAGGTCGCAGCGGCCCAGCCCAAATGACCGACAGCCATTCCTGCGACCACACTTTCAAGGCCTCGGGTTTCAAGGATTAGTGGTTTACATGAACCTGTCACCCGCTTCCCTTTCCTCCCACAACCACTCAACACAACCATGACTACCCCTGCATCCCGCCGCCCCCTGTTCTCGCTCCTCCTCGCCATCCTGGCGCTGGCCCTGCCCGCCGCCTTGTGGGCCCAGCCGGCAGTCAGCCCGGTTTCCGACAACCCCAAAAAGACCCACACCATCACGATCACCTATGCTGACGCCGGTTGGCATTATTCCATTTATCCGGCTCAGGCCGACCCCAAAAAGGCGAAGGTCAAGCGGGGCGACACCCTGAATTGGATTTGCTCTGACGGCAGCTGGCAGGTTTTTTTCAAAAACGGCGCCACGCCGCTGGTGGACGGCAATGGATATCCGGTCACTGCGGTCAATGGCGGAAGCGGCGAGACGGCTGGTGCCGCCGTCGGGGCAAAGGCCAAGGACGGCGACACCTTCACCTATGGCGTCAAAGTCCATCCCAACGGCGGTGGCGCCCCGGTGGTTGATGACCCCGAGATCATCATCGAATCCTGATCGACCGGTTGCAGCCCGGCGTCCGTCATCCCGGCCCGCACGTGATTCCACATGCGGGCTTTGACATCCGGCCGTCGCCGGATGAAATTCGCCCCATGTTCGTGGCCTGGACCACCACCGCCAAACGCGCCGACGCCGACCGGCTGGCCCGGGGCGCCGTCGAGGCGCGGCTCGCTGCCTGCGCCCAGGTCGACGGCCCGGTGGCCTCGTATTATCATTGGGAGGGCAAGCTGGAGACGGCCGAGGAATTCCGGGTGTGGTTTAAATACCTGCCGGGCAACGCCTCGGCCCTCAGCGGCTGGGTGCGCAACCACCATCCCTTCGCCACGCCCCAATGGATCGAGGTCAGCGCCGAGAGCGTGGGCGAAAAATACTTGTCATGGGCCATAGCCAACTCTACATCCGCACCCTTCCCCAGCCCGAAACCACGTTAATCCCACTCCCCTTTATGTCCCAACATCCCAGTCTCAAGGCCTCCGGCGGCGGCCTCGTCGTCAAACGCAATGTCCTCAAGCGCTTCGAGCGCGTGGCCCTGCTCAAGAAGCGCGGCCAGTGGAAGGCCGGCGACCGCGTCCAGGGCCTCCGCAAGACCAAGGCCGACGTTTAACCGGCCCATCGCCATGTTGGCGGGCGTCACGCACGCCCGCCTTTTTTGTTTATGCACGACCTCCTCAAGGACCTGATCGACTGGTATGTGAAGTCACTCGAGGCGGGCGGCTACCCGCTGATCGTGCTGCTCATGTTCATCGAGAGCACGTTCCTGCCGCTGCCGAGCGAGCTGATCATCCCGCCCGCCGCCCATCTCGCCTACACCAAGGGCCACATGAGCCTCGCCGGCATTGTGCTCGCCGGCGCGCTCGGCTCCTGGCTCGGCGCCACCGCGATGTATTGGGCGTCCCGCTGGGCCGGACGCCCGCTGGCCCTGAAGTTCGGCAAATACTTCCTCGCCCCGCCGGAAAAGATCGAGAAGGCCGAGCGCTGGGCCGCCGCCTACGGCAACTACGGCATCTTCGCCTCGCGCCTGCTGCCCGTCGTCCGCCATCTCATCGGCATCCCCGCCGGCATCGTGCGCATGGATTACTGGAAGTTTTCGCTGTGGACCCTCGTCGGCTCCGGCCTCTGGTGCGGTGTCCTCTGCTGGCTCGGCATCAAGGCCGGACAGGACGAGGCCCTCATGAAGGGCGAGCTGCACGCGATCACGCTCTGGGGCGCCGGCATCCTCGGCGTGCTGGGCGTCATCTACTGGTTCTTCGTCCACCGCCAGATGCATGAGGGGAAAAAATAAGACTCAAAAGGTTTCTGTAGGGCGGGGTCGCGACTAGTGCGCAGCCTCGGCGGCTCACCCCGCCTTGGTGGAGCGGCTTGACCCCAAGACGCTGGTTTGCATGAAAGCGCGCTGAGATCAGCGCGCTCCACCCTCATTGGCTGGAGCCACGGCGACCCCGCCGTGGATGGACCATGACACTGATCGCGATTGCCTCCGGGCGGACGAACGTGGCAGGTTTCCGGCCCACATCTTCACCATGAGCTCTCCCAAGAAGAAAGTCGCCATCCTCACCGCGGGCGGACACGCCCCCTGTCTCAGCGCCGCCGTCGGCCAGCTCATCCTCCACTACACGAAGCAGTGTCCCGACTGGGAGATCATCTGCTACCGCTCCGGTTACAAGGGCCTGCTCCTCGGCGACAGCATCAAGGTCACGCCCGAGATCCGCGCCTCGGCCGCCGTCCTCCGCCAATACGGCGGCAGCGTCATCGGCAACAGCCGCGTCAAGCTCACCAACGTCAAGGACGCCGTGAAGCGCGGCCTCGTGCAGGAAGGCCAGCTCCCCCTCGACGTCGCGGCCGGGCAGCTTGCCAAGGACGGCGTCGACATCCTCCACACCGTCGGCGGCGACGACACCAACACCACGGCCGCCGACCTCGCCGCCCATCTCCACAAGAACAACTACCAGCTCAACGTCATCGGCCTGCCCAAGACGATCGACAACGACATCATCCCCATCCGCCAGAGCCTCGGCGCCGCCACCGCCGCCGAGCAGGGCGCGCGTTTCTTCTCCAACGTCGTCACCGAGCTTGGCGCCAGCGCCCGCATGCTCATCGTCCACGAGGTGATGGGCCGCAACTGCGGCTGGCTCACCGCCGCCACCGCCCGCGAATACCAGAAAAGCCTCGCGACCAGGCAATGGGTCCCCGGCATCGGCCTCGCCAAGGAGCGCTACGGCGTCCACGCCATCTACCTGCCCGAGCTGGCCCTCGACATCGAGGCCGAGGCGAAACGCCTCCGCGCGCTCATGGACCGGCAGGGCAACGTGAACCTCTTTGTCAGCGAGGGCGCGGGCCTCGACAGCATCATCGCCGAGATGACCGCCCGCGGCGCCGCCATCGACCGCGACGCCTTCGGCCACGTGCGCCTCGACACCATCAACCCCGGCAAGTGGTTCGCCGAGCAATTCGCCAAGCTCATCGGCGCCGAAAAGACGCTCGTGCAGAAGAGCGGCTACTTCGCCCGCTCCGCCCCGGCCAACGACGAGGATTTCAAGCTCATCGACACCTGCGTGCTCAAGGCCGTCGAGTGCGCGAAAGCGGGCGTCACCGGCCTCATCGGCCACGACGAGGAACGCGGCGACGAGCTGCGCGCCATCGAATTTCCCCGCATCAAGGGCGGCAAGGCCTTTGACACCACCCAGCCCTGGTTCCAGGACCTGCTCAAGCAGATCGGCCAGCCGCTGACCAAGGTCGTCCACGTAAAGCACTGAGGTAGGGCGAATCCTCCGGATGAGCCGCTTCACGCCCGGCTCGTCTGGGACGACTCGCCCTACCCTGCAAAACCTGCTTGAACTCCCGCCCCGCTCGCGGAAGCTGGGCACCCTGTTGATTGCGAGCGTAGCACAATGGATAGTGTAGTGGCCTCCGAAGCCATTGATCCGGGTTCGACTCCCGGCGCTCGCACCACTTTTTGATCCGGAGCGGATCAAAAAGTGTCCGCCCTAGCCTTGGCGAAGGCGGACTCCTCACCCGCGACACCCCCTGAGAGCATCCCATGCAGGCCGATCTCTGGCTCTCCTCGCCGACCGCCGCGGCGCGCCCGTCAGTCCCCCGCGGGCATGAAGCCGACATCCGGCAGCGTGCTCCGCTCCACTTCCTCCAGCGTGGTCCAGCCGATCAGGGCCTTCTTCAGGCCGTCATGGCGCAGGGACCGGTGGCCGACGCGCTTGGCCTCCTCGATCAGCAGCGCCACGCTCTGTTTTTCGGTGATGAGCTCGCGCATCCGTTCGGAAACCTCGACAAACTCGTAGATGCCCACGCGCCCGCTGTAGCCCGAGCCGAAGCACTTCGGGCAGCCGCGGCCGCGGTAGAGCGTGACCGGCGCATCCGCGCAGCCGGTGAAGAACGGCGCCAGCTCCTGCTCGGTCGGCTGATAGGCCTCCTTGCACGAGGCGCAGATGCGGCGGACCAGCCGCTGCGACAGCACGCCCATGGTCGTCGGGGCCACCAGGTAGGGATCGACCCCGATCTCCACCAGCCGCGTCACGGCCTGCAGGGCGTTGTTGGTGTGCAGGGTCGTGAGCACAAAGTGCCCGGTCAGCGCCGCCTCGGTGGCGATGAGCGCGGTCTCCAGGTCGCGGATCTCGCCGATGAGGATGACATCGGGGTCCTGGCGCATGATGCTGCGCAGCACCTTGGAGAAAGTCAGGCCGGTCGCCGGGTTGACCTGGTGCTGGGTGATGTCGGGCAGCCGGTATTCCACGGGATCCTCGATCGTCGTGATGTTGAGATCGGGCCGGTTGATGTGGTTGATGCCGCCGTAGAGCGTCGTGGTCTTGCCGCTGCCGGTGGGGCCGCAGACGATGAGGATGCCGTTGGGCCGGGCGAGCACGCGCTTGATCGCGGCGAGCGTGGAGCGCGGAAACCCGAGGGTGTCCAGGCTCAGCAGGGACTGGTCGAGCGGTGAGCCCAGGACCCGCAGCACGGCTTTCTCCCCGTAGAGGCTGGGCAGGGTCGAGACCCGGAAGGAGGTGTTGAGCGTGCCGAAGTTGAGCTCGAAGGCCCCGTCCTGCGGGAGCCGGCTTTGCGAGACATCGAGCTGGCAGAGCACCTTGATGCGGGCGACGAGGGTCCCATGCACCGGGCGGGGCAGCTCCATGATGGTCTGCATGTCGCCGTCGATCCGCATCCGCACCCGGCTGTCCTCGGCCCGGGTCTCAAAATGAATGTCGGAGGCGCGGCGCCGGTAGGCCGTCAGGATGATGCTGTTGAGCAGTTCGATCACGGCCTTGGACTCGACGAGGTCGGCGACGTCGGCCGCGGCCTTGATCTCCCGGGCGCCGATCAGGCCGGGCAGCTGGTCGCACACGCTCTGGAGGTTGGCCAGGACGTTGCCCTCGGAGCCGAGATACATGTCGATGACGGTGGCAATCTCGTCGGGGTGGGCGAAGACCGGGCTGATGCTCTTGCCCAGGATCTTGCCCAGGGACTCGATCTGGCGGGTGTTGAGCGGGTCGGACAGGGCGACCGTGACGTTGTCACCCAGGGAACTCAAGGCGATGGCCCCCACGCGGCGGGCGATCTCGACGGGCAACTGCTCCTGGCTGGCGGTCGGGATCGAGACGGTGATCGGGTTGACGTAGGCCACGCCGAGCGAATCGGCCCACAATTGATACAGCCGCGCCTTGGGCAGCACCGACCGCTCCATCAGGTCCTTGAGCAGCCGCATCGGGTCGCTCCGCAGCATCTCGGTCCGCGCCTCGATGACTTTCGCCTGCGTCGGGACCTGCTGGCGCAGGGAATCCAGGAATGTCTCCAGATTGATCATGCGGAGCCGGTTTTGGTCGGGGCGGCGCGTTTGCGGAAACGGGCCGCGATGTCCTTCTGGTTCAGCAGCCGGGGGGTGCCCGAGGAGGCCTGGTTGTAGTCCAACCGGGCCTCGGCCAGCAGTGTCATCAGGTCATAGCGCACCAGATAGTCGGCCAGAGAAGGAATTTTGGCCTTGGTGTCCTTGGCGTCGTTCATGAGGCGATCTTTTCGGCGGGAAAAAACAGTTTCAGCATGTCCTGCAATTCGGCCTTCAGGATGTCGGCCCCGACATCCTTGCGGATGAAATAGGAGGCGCCCTTGGCCGCGCATTCCTCGACGACCGCCTCCTCGGAGATGGAGGTCAGCATCACGATCGGCGTGTCCGGCCTGAGGGCCCGCATCTCCCGCAACGCCTGCACCCCGTCGACCCGCGGCATGTTGATATCCAGCAGGATCAGCTCCGGGTCACACACCGCGCATTTGGCGATGGCCTCTTCCCCGTCGCGCGCCTCCGTCAGCGCGCAATTGATCGACATGGACATGACCCGGCCGACAAAAGCCCTCATATAGGTTTCGTCATCGACCAGCAGGACTCGGAGTGGCGGGTGGTGGTTCAGCATGCTAAGTCATCCCATGTCCCTATCGGCCCGAATCCGACGGACTTGAGCGCGGGCCGCAGGTCTGACCGCCACGCGGCTCCCGAACATGCCTTGCCGCCAAGCGTTACCCAGTTTCACTCAGGAGATGCGGAACGACCTGCTGAAACTCCTCGCCGGCCGTCGCGGCCACTTCCGGATGGAATCCGGTTGCCACAGCGACCAGTGGTTCAACCTCGACCGGCTCTTCGACGATCAGGCCCGCCTCCAGCCCTTCGTCGACGAACTCGCCCGCCGCCTCGCCGCCCATCGCTTCGAAGCCGTGGTCGGTCCGATGACCGGCGGAGCCAAACTGGCCGACCTGATCGGGGCCAAACTCGGCTTAACGAGTTTCCATACCGGGCGCCACGAGACGCCCGGCGCCACCGGCCTCTTCCCCGTCCGCTACGTCGTGCCCGCCGCCCAACGCGAGAACCTCCGCGGCAAGCGCGTCGCCATCGTGGACGACGCCATCAGCGCCGGCTCGGCCGTGAAGGGCACCCACACCGATCTGCTCGCCTGCGGCGCGCGGCCCGTCGCGTGCGGCGCACTCCTCATCTTCGGCGACCGGGCTGATGCCTTTGCCACCGAGAACAACCTGAAACTCGAAGCCATCGCCCGCATGTCATTTGGCATGTGGAAACCCGGAGACTGTCCTCTCTGCAAAGCAGGCGTTCCTATCGAACAGGTCTCTGACGCGCCCCAAGTAAATATCCTCGGGGCGAGCCCCGAGGCATTTGATCAAGACAGCTCTGGTCCCGCTTTTGTGGGAGCGACCTTGGTCGCGACAGTCGCGTGCAAGCACGCTCCCACAACCAGACCAAGCCGAAGCCAGCCTCGAGGTATTGGACTCACTGTGAATAAACCTAATTTCCGCAGTTCAATTTAATCACAGATTCCACAGATCGCACGGATAGAGGAATTTGCCCGGAAATAACTGTTCCAAATCCATTCACCCAACGGGTGAAAAGGCAAGGATCCGGAATGGATTGATAATCCGTGTCATCTGCGAAATCCGTGGTTTCAACTGCTTTTTCTAGGACAAAGCCTGCGCAATCGCCGGCCTCGTTGACATAAAGCTGACAGCTTATCGCTTACAGCTGCGCGCAGAGCGTGTTCAAGTGTGGATCGCCTTGCCGAGCGTGGCCAGGGCGGCTTCGCCGAGGGCCTCGGACAGCGTCGGGTGGGCGTGGATCGTGTGGTGGATCTCGTCGACTGTGGCCTCGAGGTTCATCGCCAGGCCATATTCGGCGATGAGCTCCGTGGCCTCGTTGCCGATGATGTGCACGCCGTAGATCTCGCCGGTCTTCGCGTCGGCGATGACCTTGACGAAACCCTCGGTGTCGCCGGCCGCGACGGCCTTGCCGACCGCGGTGAACGGGAACTTGCCGACCTTGTAGTCGAGTTTCTTCTCCTTGGCCTGCTTCTCGGTCAGGCCCGTGCTGGCGACCTGTGGCTGGCAGTAGGTGCAGCCGGGGAAGATGCCGACCTGCTTCGGTTTGGCATGGCCGAACATGCCCTCGACCGCCTGGATGGCGCGGAACGAGGCGACGTGCGCGAGCCACGGCGGGCCCTGGATGTCGCCGGCGGCGTAGATGCCGGGCGTGCTGGTCTGGTAATTCTGGTCAACCTTCACGAACCCGCGGTCGAGCTCGAGCTTCACCTTGGCCGAGGTCAGGCCGTCGAGCGCGGACGTGATGCCGATGGCGACGAGCACGGTCTCGACCTCTAGCTCGGTCTTGGCGCCGTCCTTCACGAGGTCGAGCTTCACGCTCTGGGCGCCGACGCGGATGTTCTCGCTCTTGGTGCCGGTGTGGATGACGATGCCCTGCTTGGTGAAGCTGCGTTCGAGGACCTTGCTGACTTCCTCGTCCTCGACCGGGAGCACCTGCGGCAGCATCTCGATCAGCGTGACCTTTGTGCCGAAAGCGTTGAAGAAATAGGCGAACTCCACGCCGATGGCGCCGGCGCCGATGATGGCCATCGTCTTCGGCGCGGTCTTGGCGGCGAGGGCCTCGCGGGAGGTCATCACGCGCGTGCCGTCGACCGGCAGGCCGGGAAGCGGGCGCGGCTTCTGGCCGGTGCAGAGGAGGATGTTTTTCGTGCGGAGAAATTTCCCCTTATGCTCGCCCGCCGTGATCTCGACCATGCCGGGGATGGTGACGGAGCCCTGGCCGACGAAGTAGCCGACCTTGTTCTTCTTGAAGAGGAACTCGACGCCCTTGGCCATCTGGGCCGCGACGCCGCGCGAACGCTCGATGACCCTGGCGAAATCGAACGACGCGCCCGTGACGCTCAGGCCGTAGCTGTCGGCCTTCTGGATGGTGCGGTAGAGCTCGGCGCTCTTGAGCAGGGCCTTGGTCGGGATGCAGCCCCAGTTGAGACAGGTGCCGCCGGCGCGCTCCAGTTCGATCACGGCGACCTTCTTGCCGAGCTGCCCGGCGCGGATCGCGCCGACGTAGCCGGCGGGGCCGCCGCCGATGATGACCAAGTCGTAGATGTCGTCTGCCATGGAGGAAATTTGTGAACGGGCAAAGTCACTGTCCTCAGCTGTTCCGTCAAACGGAAAGTCTGTCCTTCGTCCCACGACCTGCTTTTACCACGGATCGCACCGATGCCGATCCGGATTATACGGATTCAAGCCGCACCATCCGTGATTATCCGTGCAATCAGTGGTCAAGAACCACGACCGCCCAAGACATCGTTCAGATATCAATCACATCGTCCCGCCGGGCGGGCGGCTTGGCCGGCGGCTTCGGCGGCGTGAGCAGCCGCGTCATGATCAGGTTGGTCAGGCTGACGATCAGCGCGCCCCACAGCGCCGCCCCGAACCCCGACACGTGGAAGCCGTCCACCAGCCGGCCGGCGAAATAAAGCAGCACGGCGTTGATGAACCAGATGCCGATGCCAAGGGTGAGAATGATGAACGGCAGGGCGAACAGCATCAGGATGGGTTTCACCACGACATTGAGGAAGCTGAGCAGCAGGACCACGGTGAGCAGGGTCAGGCCGGAATCGTAGCTGATGCCCGGCACGATCTTGGTGCTCAGCGCGACCCCGAGGGCCAGCACCAGCCACCGCACCAGCAGATTGACGAACGGATGGTTCATTGAATGATGAAAAGAAACCTTTGCCGCGGCTTTTCGCGGAGCAATGAAAATTCTCATCGTCCAGGACTACCTCCGCAGCGGCGGCACCGAGCGCCACTCGGTGTTCATGGCAACGGCCTTCGCCAAGGCCGGGCACGCCGTCACCCTCCTCACCTTCCGCCCGCGCGGCGTGCTGGAAATGAATGGCGAGCAGCAGCCCTTCGCCTTCCGCTCGCTGCAGCCCTTCGACACGCGGCTCGACTGGTTCGCGCCCGGCCTGCTGCGCGTGGCCGAGGAGTCCGCGCCCGACCTCGTGCTCTGCATGGGCCGCATGGCGAACTGCTACGCGGGCTTCATCCAGAGCCGGGTGCCCCGCGCCGCCGTCATCTGCACCATGCGCACCGGCAAGCTCCTGCCCTGGCTCTTTGTCCGCTCGCTGCGCCTGTGCCGCCATGTCGTCGCCAACAGCCACGTCGCCAAGCGCGTGCTGACCGACGACCACGACATCCCCGCGCGCAAGATCACGGTCATCCACAACTCCATCCTGCGCTTCACCGACGACACCGCGCCGCGCAACCTCGCGCTCCGCCGCTACCATGGCGCCAATCCCACCACGGTGGTAATGCTCAACGTCGCGATGTTCCGGCCCGAGAAAAACCAGCGCGAGCTCATCGAGCTGTGCGCAAAGCTGCCGGGCTATCTGGACTGGCAGCTCTGGCTGGCGGGCGCCGGCCCGGCGAAGGCAAAATGCGAGCGCCTCGCCCACGACCTCGGCCTCGGCCCGCGCGTGAAGTTCCTCGGCTACCAGTCCGACCCCACGCCGCTCTATCACGCCTCCGACCTCTCGGTGCTCGCCTCGCAAAGCGAATCGCTCTCCAACTTCCTCATTGAATCCCAACTCCACGGCCTGCCCGCCGTGGCCTACGACGTGGTGGGGGTCGGCGAGTGCTTCGTGCCCGACAAATCGGGCTGCCTCATCGCCAACCATGACCAGGCCGGCTTCGTCGCCGCCCTCGACCGGCTCATCCGCCAGCCGGCGGACCGCCAGCGCTTCGCCCGGCACGGGCGCGAGCACGCGGCGGCGAATTTCGTCCCCGAGCGGCAAATGCAGGCGCACCTGAATCTGTTCCGCGAGCTCACGAAGGGTTGAACCGCCTCGCCCGGCATCCTCCTGACAGCATTCTGTCAGCAGGTCCGCGTTGAAACCGGCGCGGGTTTGCGTTCCGCTCATTCGTCATCATTCAGTGCCTGCCGTGCCGCCCACCTCCGCCCCCGAGTCCATCCGCCTGCGCGGTGTCCGCCAGAACAACCTCAAGGGCTTCGACCTCGACCTGCCGCTGGGCAAATTCATCGTCGTCACGGGCCTGAGCGGTGCGGGCAAGTCCTCGCTGGTGTTTGACACGCTCCACGCCGAGGGCCAGCGGCGCTACGTCGAGACCTTCAGCGCCTACACCCGCCAGTTCCTCGAGCTGCTCGACAAGCCCAAGGTCGATTCGATCGAGAACATCCGGCCGTCCATCGCCATTGAGCAGTCCAACACGGTCAAGACCTCGCGCTCGACCGTCGGCACCATGACCGAGCTGACCGACTTCGCCAAGGTCTGGTTCAGCCACGTCGCCGAGTGTTTCGACCCCGCCACGGGCGAGAAGGTCGACGACGACACCCCCGCCACGATCTGGGCGAAAACTCACGCCGCCCACCCGGCGGCCACGCTCCTGCTCTGCTTCCGCATCGCCAAGCCCGAAAACCTCAAGTGGACGGAGGTGCTCACCAGCATCAAGGGCCAGGGCTACACCCGCGTATTGGTCCAACGCTCAACGTCCAACGCTCAACGCCCAACATTCACTGATACTTCTGTCGAATTGCACAAGATCGACGACGCTCTGGCAGCCTTGGCGGGTTCGAAAGTTGGGCGTTCAAAGTTAAATGTTGAGCGTTGGGCGTTCCTTTTTGTCATCCAGGACCGCCTGGCCATCGTCGCCGACAGCAAGTCGCGCTTCCTCGAGGCCTGCGAAACCGCCCTGCACTTCGGGAAGGGCGAGGTCCACCTGTTTGCGCCGCAGAATCGCGACGAATGGCGCGCGAGTTCTGCGGACGCATCCCGGGCGGCGAGCACGCCGCAACGGGACGGCTCTCAACCATTCCCCCCCGCCGGCCATTACTCGCGCGGCCTGCATTCGCCCAAGACCGGCCGCACTTTCCGCGCCGCCTCGCCGGGCCTGTTTTCCTTCAACTCGCCGCTCGGCGCCTGCCCGAGATGCCGGGGCTTCGGCCGCGTCATCGACATCGACTACCGCCTCGCCATCCCCGACCATTCCGTGTCGATCGACGACGGCGCCATCCGGCCGTGGGAGGGCGAGATCTACGGCGAGTCCAAGAAGGATCTGCTCAAGTTCACCCGCAAGCTCGGCATCCCGACCGCCATTCCCTTCGCGGCCATGTCACCGGAGCACAAGGCCTTCGTCATCGACGGCTCGCCGGGCTACGATGGGCAGACCAAACGCTGGCCGAAATACTGGTATGGGCTGAAGGGATTTTTCCGCTGGATGGAGAAGACGACCTACAAGATGCACGTGCGGGTCTTCCTCTCGCGCTACCGCGCCTACAACTCCTGCCCCGACTGCCACGGCGCCCGCCTCCAGCCCGACGCGCTCTGCTGGCAATGGCGCGGCTGCACTCTGCCCCAGCTCTACCAACTCCCGATCAGCGAACTGCTGGCCATGGTTCAATCTTGTGGGAGCGGGCTTGCTCGCGACAACGTGGCATCAGCCCACAGCGCGTCCATCGCCCACGATTCCATCGTCACCCGCCTCCGCTACCTCGCCCAGGTCGGCCTCGGCTACCTGACGCTCGACCGCAGCTCCCGCACGCTTTCCGGCGGCGAGGTCCAGCGCGTCAACCTCACCTCCTGCCTCGGCACCTCGCTGGTCGACACGCTGTTCGTCCTCGACGAGCCCTCCGTCGGCCTGCATCCGCGCGACATCGACCGCCTGCTCGGCATCATCCGCACGCTCACCGACGCCGGCAACACCGTCGTCGTCGTCGAGCACGACGAGGCGATGATCCGCGCCGCCGACCACGTGATCGAGGTCGGCCCCGAGCCCGGCGCGCGCGGCGGCCACATCGTGTTCCAAGGCACGGTCGGCGGCATGCTCGCCTCGCCCGGGAGCATCACCGGCGCCTACTTCTCCGGCCGCCAGCGCATCGACGCGCCCGCCCAGCGCCGCCCGGCGCCTAAGCACTGGCTTAATTTCAAGAACGCCACCAAGCACAACGTCCGAAACCTGTCCTTCCGCCTGCCCCTGCAGCGCTTCGTCTGCCTCTCGGGCGTCTCCGGTTCCGGCAAGTCCACTCTCCTCGACAACGTCATCTGCCAGGGCCTGCTTACCCAGCGCAGCCTGATGACCGAGGACCCGGCCGAGATCGAGGCGATCAGGTCCGGCCTCGCCTTCTCCGAGGTCGTGCTGGTCGACCAGTCGCCGCTGAGCCGCACACCGCGTTCCAACCCCGCCCTCTACTGCGAGGCCTGGGAGCTGATCCGCGAGCTCTACGCCACCGTGCCCGCCGCCCAGGAGGCCGGCTTCACGGCCTCCAGCTTCTCCTTCAACAGCGGCGACGGCCGCTGCGACAACTGCCAGGGCCTCGGCAGCGAGCGCGTCGAGATGCAGTTCCTCTCCGATGTCTTCGTGCCCTGCCCCATCTGCGAAGGTCGGCGCTTCAAGCCCGAGGTGCTGGCCGTCACCTGGAACGGGCACTCCGTCGCGGACCTCCTGGCCACGACCGTCGGCGACTCGCTGCCCATATTTTCCGCTCACCCCGAGATTCACCGCCGGCTCGCCGCGCTCGACGAAGTCGGCCTCGGTTACCTGCCGCTCGGCCAGCCGCTCAACACCCTCTCCGGCGGTGAATCGCAAAGGCTGAAACTGGTCAGATATCTGTCCGATTACGCTGGCGAGGATATCCAATCCAAAATCGAGAATCCAAAATCGGAAATCCCGGCAGGGGCCCTGCTCCTCCTCGACGAGCCCACCACCGGCCTGCACCGCCACGACGTGAAGCGCCTGCTGGCCGTGCTGCAGCGCATCGTCGACCGCGGCCACAGCATCGTCGTCATCGAGCACAACCTCGACGTGCTGAAATCCGCCGACTGGGTCCTCGAGGTCGGCCCCGAGGCCGGCGCCGACGGCGGCCGGATCGTCGCCGAAGGCCCGCCCGAGGCCCTCGCCCGCGCCGCCACGGCCACCTCGCCCTTCCTGCGCGCCGCCTTGGAGGTTGGTAGTCTATTAGATGACCAACCGGCCTTGGCCGCCGCCGAAGAGGCCGCGCCCTATCAGGCCGGTCTCGCGCTGGTGCCGGGTGAGCTGACCGTGCTCGGCGCCCGCGAGAACAACCTCAAGAACATCTCCGTCTCCATCCCGCACTGGCAGCTCTCCGTCGTCACCGGCGTGTCCGGCTCGGGCAAGTCCACCCTGGCCTTCGACATCATCTTCGCCGAGGGCCAGCGGCGCTTCATGGAATCCATGTCGCCCTACGCCCGGCAGTTCGTCGAGCAGCTGCCCCGGCCCGACATCGACCGCCTCAATGGCATCCCGCCGACCGTGGCCATCGAGCAGCGCGTCACCCGCGGCTCCCGCAAATCCACCGTCGCGACCATCACCGAGGTCGCCCAATACCTCCGCCTCCTCTACGCCCGCCTCGGCGTCCAGCACCACCCCGAGACCGGCCGGGCCGTCACGCCTCTTTCCCCGAGCCGGCTCCGCCAGCTGCTCGACAAGATCCTCGCCACGCCCAAGGCGAGAAAAGCCAAGCATCTCTACCTGTGCGCGCCGCTCATCCGCAGCCGCAAGGGCCACCACGAGCCCATCGCCAGGTGGATCGGCAAACAGGGCTACGAACTGATGCGCGCCGACGGCCGCCTGCTGCGGGTGGACACCTTCCAGAAACTCGACCGCTACAAGGAACACGACATTGAAGTGGTGGTGGCTGACTTAAAATCAGCCACACCCACTTCACCCTCCGTAGCCTTGGCGAAGGAGGGCCGCTCCCGCAGCCGGCAAATTCACGATGCCTTGGCCCTGGCCCTCCAGCTCGGCAAGGGCGCTTGCTTCCTGCTCACGCCCGGCGGTGAGGTGCTGTCCTGGTTCTCGACCACCCGCACCGACATCGACAGCGGCGAGTCCTTCCCGGAACTCGACCCGAAACATTTCTCCTTCAACTCGCCGAAGGGCTGGTGCCCGACCTGCCGCGGCCACGGCCGCATCTACGAATGGATGCTGGCGCCCGACGGGGACGACGAGCGTTCCGACGAGGTGGCCGATGCATTGCGCGCCTTCGACCACGACGAAGTCTCCGCGCACGGCAAAGCCTGTCCCACCTGTCATGGCGAGCGCCTCAGCCGCATCGCCCGCGCCGTGCGGCTGCCGCTGCGACCAGGCGCCAAGTGTTCGACTCTCAACCCTCAGCTCTCAACCTTCAACTCTGGCAGCATCTCCCTGCCCGAGCTGACCAAGCTCACGCCCGACGACCTGCTCGCGGCATTGCGCAACCTCCAGCTCGAAGCCCGCGGCAAGCTCATCACCCAGGACATCGTCCCGCAGATCGAGGAGCGCCTGCGCTTCCTCGGCGAGGTCGGCCTCGACTACCTGCAGCTCGACCGTCCCACCGAGACGCTCTCCGGCGGCGAGGCCCAGCGCATCCGGCTCGCCGCCCAGCTCGGCTCGAACCTCTCCGGCGTCCTCTATGTGCTCGACGAGCCGTCCATCGGCCTCCACGCCCGCGACAACGACCGGCTGGTCGACACGCTCCTCTCGCTCCGCGACAAGGGCAACACGGTGCTCGTCGTCGAGCACGACGACGTCGTCATGGAGCGCGCCGACCGCATCATCGACCTCGGCCCCGGCGCCGGCATCCACGGCGGCGCCGTGCTGGCCAACGAAAGCCCCGCCGGCATCAAGCGCAACGCCTCGTCGCTGACCGGGCTGTTCCTGAACAAGGGCATCGCGCATCCTCTGCGCGGCATGTATCGGCCTCTTCATTGTGGGAGCGAGCTTGCTCGCGACAAGACCGGCAGGAAGTCGCGAACAAGCTCGCTCCCACAGAAAGACACCCACCCCGAATGGCTCGAACTGACCGGCGTCAATTTCCGCAATCTCCACGACCAGACTCTGCGCCTTCCCCTGGGCCGCCTCACCATGGTCTGCGGCCCAAGCGGGGCCGGCAAGTCCACCCTCTTCCGCGACATCCTGCATCCGGCCGTGGCCGCGGCAATCAAAGCCAAGAAGGCCAAGCTCGCCGGCAAAGACTTCGTCAGGTTCTCAAAGTTCGAGTCCGACAGCTCTCAACCCTCAACCCTTTTGCCTGGCGACGGCCAGCACAAATACCGGGCCGGCAGCAGCCAACAACGGCACAACTCTCAACTGCCGTTCGCCGAGCTGCGCTCGGCGAACGGCTTCCGCACCGTCGTCGAGGTCGACCAGTCCCCCATCGGCAAGACGCCCCGCTCCACCCCGGCCACCTACCTCGGCATCTTCGACCTCATCCGCTCGTTTTTCGCGTCGCTGCCCGAGGCCAAGATGCGCGGCTACAGCGCCGGCCGCTTCTCGTTCAACACCGCCGGCGGCCGCTGCGAGACCTGCGCCGGCGCCGGCCGCATCAAGCTCGAGATGGCGTTCATGCCCGACTCCTACCTGCCCTGCGACGCCTGCGGCGGCTCGCGCTTCGGCCCCGAACTCGCCGACATCGCCTGGAAAGACAAGACCATCGGCGAGGTGCTGAAGCTGTCGTTCGACGAGGCGGCGGTGTTCTTCGACTTCCACTCGCAGCTCGCGCAGGTGTGCCGGCTGATGGTCGACTGCGGCCTGGGCTACATGACGCTCGGCCAGAGCAGCCCCTCGCTCTCCGGCGGCGAGGCCCAGCGCCTCAAGCTTGTCACGGAACTCGCCAGAGGCCTGGCCACCTACCAGGAGCGCTCGCACAATATCGCCGTGCGCAACCTCTACCTGCTGGAGGAACCGACCATCGGCCTCCACCTCAGCGACTGCGAGAAGCTCATCCGCGTGCTGCACAGCCTCGTGGACCAGGGCCACACCGTCGTCGTCATCGAACACCACCTCGACCTGCTCGCCGAGGCCGACTACATCGTCGAACTCGGGCCCAACGGCGGACCCGGCGGCGGCGAGATCATGTATCAGGGTCCCCTCGCCGGCCTGCTGAAATTGAAAAATAGCCCGACAGCTCCATATTTGCGCAATAAGCTGAAAGCGTAAGCGCAGCCCGCTTGCCGGGCCATAGCTCCGCAGGAGCGACGGCGGGACCGCTCCCTGCCTCCGCGAGAAACTGGCAAGGCAGCGCCCAATTCCGGCTTCCGTCGGGAGCCCGTTTGTGAGAATAATGCGTCAAACAACCCCCTACCCCATGAATGCCCTCCTCTCCCTCTGGCTGCCGATCCTGCTCAGCGCAGTGGTCGTTTTCGTGATCAGCTCCCTCGTCCACATGGTCTTCAAGTGGCACAATCCCGACTACAGGGGCTTCGCCAACGAGGACGCCGTGCGCGCCGCGATCAACGCCGGCAGCCCGGCACCCGGGCAGTATGTGCTGCCGTATTGCACGGACATGAAGGACCTCGCCACCGAGGCGATGAAGAAGAAACACCAGGAAGGCCCGGTGGGATTCCTCCGGCTCAACGCACCCGGTCCGGTCAACATGGGCAAATCGCTCGGCAGCTGGTTTCTGTTCACCCTGATCGTGACGACGGTCGCCGCCTACCTGGCGTGGCGCGTCTGCGGGCTCGATCCCGCGCAGGGCCTGCGCGCGGGCAAGTGGGCCGGCTCGATCGCCTTCATTGCATTTGGATTCGGCGGTGTGCCGGAATCGATCTGGATGGCGCGGCCGTGGATCTCGACCGCGAAGTATCTGCTCGACGCCGCGCTCTACGGCCTCGGCACCGGCCTCGTGTTCTGGTGGCTCTGGCCCTGAGGGACGAGGGCAGAAACGAGCTGTAGGTTGCGTGTTTGCGCGCCACCTACAGCTTGATGCCCGTGGAGGCGGGGCCATCAGCCCCGCGTGACATGGGTCGCGAAACCTGAAGTCTGCGGGGCTGATGGCCCCGCCTCCAAAAATCAATGCGCCAGCGGCAGGCTCGGGGCGATCCCCAGCGCGAGACCAGCCTCATTGACGCCGCCAGCCTCTCGCTCGGCCCAGGCGGCGAACGCGATCATGCCGGCGTTGGCGCCGGTGTGCTGCGGCTGGGCGCTAAGAAAGGGAATGTTCTGCGCTTTGGCCGGTGGCTGCCTGTTCGAGTTCGGCCGGCAATTCGTGCATTCATGCTGAGTCATACCAATTGCGTTGTGAATTGACACTGTAGGGGCGGACCTTGTGTCCGCCCGCGAGGGCGTGGACCAGCCACGCCCCTGCAATAGAGCCAAACCGAACCGCAATTGGTATCACTCCGAAATCTCCCGATCCACCTCTGCCATCAATCGCGGCAGGCGCGCCTCTATGACGCCCCAGACCATCGCATTGTCCACCGTATCGTAGCCATGAATGATCCGGTTGCGAAAGCCCACGATTTGCAGCAATTCGGTGATGCGGGCCGCCAAGATCGGATCCGTCCGGCTCACCCGATTCAGCGCCTCGCCGATAATTTCGAACTCGCGCTCCACGGCGCGGCGGAACTGGCGGTCCAGCTCGTATTCGGCGAAACTGCGGCCCGCGCACCAGCTCTGGATGCTCCGCCCCGATTCCTGGACATCAAACAGCAGCTTGCGCGAGCGACTGGTCATACACGAGCTGCCGGGTGGTCTCAACCTCGCTCCGGAAATGCGGATTGCGGACGGATTCCTCAGTAACGAGATCGACCCGCCGGCCGAAAAGCCGCTCCAAACCATCGGCCAGATTCAGATAGCGATCAGCATAAGCGCCAGTCGGCTGCCGGCCGGCCAGGCGCACCAGGAAATCAATGTCGCTCGTCAGCGGACTGAACTCGCCCGAAGCGGCGGACCCAAAGACATACAGCCGCTCCACTCCGAACTTACGGCAAAGTTCGGTCAATTCCGTCTGCTTGTCGTGGAGTAACGGGATCATGTGGATGCATGGACAAGGATGCTCAACCTCCGTCTCCCGTCAACGCCGGCTTTGCGGGAAAAATTGAGAAAGGCAGGTCACAGCCTTGCCTTAGTTGGCCAATGGTAAACTCGGTGCGATCCCGAGTCCCATGCCGGCTTCGTTGATGCCGCCAGCCTCTCGTTCGGCCCAGGCGGCGAACGCGATCATGCCGGCGTTGTCGCCGGTGTGCTGCGGCTGGGCGCGGAGAAAAGGAATGTTCTGACCCTGCGCGACCTTCGCCAGTTCGGCCTGCAGGGTCTTGTTGTTCGCCACGCCGCCGGAGAGCCCGAAGCTGCGATACTCAGAAGACAGAGGACGGAGGACGGAAGACGGAGGACCGTGATCCGCCGGGTGTGCGGGTTCTTGAAGGGTCGGCTCGTCGGGACGATCCGCCCCACCTACAAACCCCCGCTCCAGCGCCAACCCTGACTTGCGCACGAGGGCGTTGAACACCGCGGCCTGGTAGCTGGCGCAAAGGTCGGTCTTGCGCTGCTCGATCTCGGCCGGAGCCATTTTCTCGAGCTGGTAACGCAGGCTGGTCTTGAGGCCCGAGAAACTGAACTCCAGCGACGAGCGCTGGGCGACCGCCTTGGGAAATTCGAACGTGGCCGCGTTGCCCGTCGCCGCCAGCTTCTCGACCTGCGGGCCTCCGGGATAGCCGAGGCCCATGAGCTTCGCGCCCTTGTCGAGCGCCTCGCCGGCGGCGTCGTCCATCGTCGAAGCCAGCAGGGTGATGCGCCGCGCCCCGTCGATGCTGAACAGCGCCGTGTTGCCGCCCGACACGAGCAGGCCGAGGTGCGGCAGCAGCTTCGCGAACTCCGCGTCGAAGGCCGCGGGATTCGCCGCATGCAGCGCGATGAACGGCGAGAAGGCATGGGCCCGGAGATGATTGACACCGACCACGGGCACGCCCCAGGCCAACCCGAGGCTCTTCGCCGTGGACAAGCCCATGGCCAGGCACGCGGCGAGGCCCGGGCCGTTGGTCGCGGCGAGCTTGGATATTTTCTCCGCCGGCACCGCCGCGAGCGCCCGCTGCAACAACGGCCCGAAGTGCGACAGATGCTCGCGGCTGGCGAGGTCGGGCACCACGCCGCCGTAGGCCTCGTGCAGGGCGATCTGGCTGTGCACCCACTCGCCCACGAGGCCGCGCGCCGGATCGAAGACGGCCACCGCCGTCTCGTCGCAGGAACTTTCGAGGGCGAGGATCATGGAACGAAATCTGAGACCCGAGACCTGAGACCTGGAAAAAGGCCGTTTTCACACGAAGCACGCAAAGGGATCAAAGGATAGAGCCTGATGCCTTCGCTTGCTTTGCGGCCTTGGTGTAGAATTTTTTCCCCGTTCATTTCACTTTCGCGGCGAGGACACCTTGGAGGACCTCTTCGGCGGCGTTGAGCTGGACGTCCTCGATCTGGGTGAAGCCGAACCGGTCGCTGAATTCCGCCGGAGCGGTGAGGTCGGCGCGCGATTGCTGCAGGCGGAGCTTGGCCTCGTCATCGGGCGAGACCTCGATCTCCACGTGCGGCTGGATGCCTTTCTCGTGGATCGTGATGCCGCCGGGCGTGTAGTAACGCGCGGTCGTCAGCCGCAGGCCCTCGCCGTTGCGCAGCTCGATGATGCTCTGGACCGAGCCTTTGCCGAAAGTCTTCTCGCCGACGATGACGGCGCGCTTGGTGTCCCGCATGGCGCCGGAAACGATCTCCGCCGCGCTGGCCGTGCCGCCGTTGACGAGGATCGCCACCGGATAGGCGCGCCTCGCATGGCCGCCCCCGGCCTTGAAATCCTCGCGCGATTCCGGCGACCGGCCCTGGGTGTAGACGATGAGTTCGCCGGGCTCGAAGAACTCGTTGCACACGTCGATCGCCGCGTCGAGCAGCCCGCCGGGATTGTTGCGCAGGTCGATGACCAACCCGCGCAGGCCTTGTTTCTCCAAACCGGCCAATGCCGTCCGGAATTCCTTGCCGGTGCGCTCGCTGAACTGCGTGATCTGGAGGTAACCGAGGCCGTCGGGCCGGATGCCGGCATTGCGCACGCTGTCGAGCCGGATGCGGGCGCGCGTGAGCGTGAAGTCCAGCGTCTGCTTGGTGGCCGGGCGGAAAACGGAGATCGTCACCGAGGTGTCAGGCTCGCCGCGCACGAGCTTGAGCGTGCCGGCGATGGTGGGATGCTCGATGGGCTTGCCGTCGATCTTCACCAGGCGGTCGCCGCGGCGGAGGCCGGCCCGCTCGGCCGGGGTGCCGGCGATCGGGGTGATGATCACGATCTGGCCGTCGCGCAGCTCGACCTGGATGCCGACCCCGCCGAAGGCGTTGGTCATCTCCTCCTCGGTCTGCTGGTAATCGTCGGCCCGCAGGAACTGCGAATGCGGGTCGAGCTGGCCGAGCAGGCCGTCGAGCGCCGCCCGGGTCAGGTCGTCGTAGCCGGCGGGGGCGTCGCCCACATAGTTTTCCTTCACCAGTTGCAGCACCTCGCGGAAATACTTCACGTTGCGGTCGCGCTCGCGGTCCGGCCACCAGCCCGGCGCGCCGCCGCGGGCCGCGAACTGGGCGAGCCCGAAGCCGCAGGCGATGGCGACGGCGATGAGCAGAAGGCGTTTAAGCATGACTTTAGGTGGCCACAAATGGTTGAGTTGGCAAACAGTGATATGCGCGTCGCCTTGTCCCCGACAAACCAGCGGCGCGCCGATCCTCCTGCACAATTTTAAAATGGCCTCCTCGTCCGACTTTTTTGAAATCTTCGCCGCTGAACCGGGCGCCGCCACCGGGGTGCCGTTTGCGCGCTACATGGAGCTGGCGCTGTATCATCCGACGGCGGGATATTACACGCGGGACTTCAAGCGCGTCGGCCGGGACGAGAAGGCGGATTTCTTCACCGCCACGACCTTCAGCCCCGTGTTCGGCGAGCTGGTGGTGGCGGCGTGCGTCAAGCTGCTCGCGCCCGACCGGCCCGCCGAGTTCACCTTTGTCGAGGTGGCCGCCGAGCCCGGCGCGGGCATCCTGCGCGATGTCGCCCACCACCCTTTTGCCGCTTGCCGGACCATTTCCTACGGCCAGCCCTTCGTCTTTCCGGCGCGCAGCGTGGTGTTTTCCAACGAGCTGTTCGACGCGCAGCCGTTCCACCGCGTCGTGTGGCGCGAGGGCCGGTGGCGAGAACTCGGTGTGGCCCTGCACGGCCGCCACCTGCGCGAGGTGGAGCTGCGGGAACTCTCCGCCGAGCTCGCCGCCTACGCCGACCGGTTGCCCAAGACCGCCGAGGAAAACTACCACATCGACCTGCCGATCCGGACGGCGCCGATCCTGGAGCGCATCGTCGGACCGAAGTGGCGCGGCCTGTTCCTCGCCTTCGACTACGGCAAATCCTGGGCGGAGCTGGCGGAGCACTGCCCGGCCGGCACCATCCGCACCTATTATCGCCAGAAGATGGGCAACGACATCTACTCCCGCCCGGGCAAGCAGGACATCACCGGCCACGTCTGCTGGGACTGGCTGGAAGACGGGCTGGTCCGCGCCGGCTTTGGCGAGACGCGCGTCGACTCCCAGGAGAGTTTTTTCATGAGCCAGGCCAGCGAGGTGCTCGCCGCCATCACGAAGGCCGAGGCGGGCAGTTTCAGCCCGCGAAAAAGAATGCTCATGCAGTTGCTCCACCCGGCCAACATGGGGCAGAAGTTTCAGGCCCTCCACGCCTTGCGCCAATGAGGCGCGACGCGGGAGTTTTCCAAAATTCCCTTGCTAAGCCGAAGAGCCGTCCTTTACTCACGACCCTTTAACTCAAGAAACACCATGGCACGAATTTGCGCTATCACCGGCAAACGCCCCACCAAGGGCAAGATCATCAACCGCAAGGGTCAGTCCAAGAAGAGCGGCGGCATCGGCACGCACGTCACCAGCACGACGACCCGCCTGTTCCGCCCCAACCTCCAGTGGATCAAGGTCAAGCTCCCCAACGGCGGCGCCAAGCGCATGTGGGTCTCGGTCAAGGCCATCAAGGCCGGCCTCGTGCAGAAAGCCTGAGCCAAACCCGCCCCCCTTCCCGACCCGCAGCCCCAAGCTGCGGGTTTTTTGTTGGGTTGAACCCGCCTCCGGCCCGGCCATGCCTTGACCTGTGCAGGCACCGTCCTTCAAGCGGCTTTTTCAAAACGTCTGGCCGGCGGCCCTGATCGCCCTCCTCACGCTGGCCGTCTACCATAACACCTTCTCCTCGCCGCTGCTGCTGGACGACCACACTTCGATCTCGGAAAACCACTCGATCCGCGACCTGAGCAAGCTCGGCGAGGTGTTGAGCCCGCCCAAGGGCATCACGCCCAGCGGGCGGCCGGTGCTCAACCTCTCCCTCGCGGTCAATTACGCGATCAGCCGCAAGGAGGTGTGGAGCTACCACGTCGCGAACCTCCTGATCCACCTCGGCGCCGGGCTCGCGCTCTTCGGTTTGGCGCACCGGACGCTGTTGCTGCCGTCGCTGCGCGCGCGCTTCGGCGCCGACGCCCGACCGCTCGCCCTGATCGCGGCGCTGTTGTGGACCCTTCACCCGCTCCAGACGGAATCCGTCACCTATATCGTCCAGCGGGCGGAATCGCTCATGGGTTTGTTCTATCTGCTGACGCTCTACTGCTACGTGCGCAGCACGGACTCGCCCGCGCCCGGCCGCTGGCAGGTGCTGTCCGTGGCAAGTTGCGCCCTCGGGATGGCCACCAAGGAGGTCATGGTCACGGCGCCGATCATGGTGCTGCTGCACGACCGGGCCTTTGCCGCCGGCTCGTTCCGCGAGGCGTGGCGGCAGCGCCGCCGGCTGTATATGGGGCTGGAAGCGACCTGGGCGATCCTCGGCTTCCTCGTCGCCAGCACGGGCGGGAATCGCGACGGCACGGTGGGCCCGGGCGTGGAAACGGCGTGGATCGTGTATTTCCTGGCGCAAATCAAGGCGGTGGCCCACTACCTGTGGCTGTCCGTCTGGCCGCATCCGTTGATCTTCGAGTTTGGCTGGTTTGAGATCAAAGGCTTTGCGCAACTGGCCCCCAGCCTCCTGGTGGTGGGGCCGCTGGCGGGGCTGACGTTGTTCGCGCTGTGGCGGCATCCCCGGCTCGGTTTTCTCGGCGGCTGGTTCTTCGGCATCCTCGCGCTCACCTCCATCATGCCCGGGACCACGCAGATCATCGTCGAGCATCGCATGTATCTGTCGCTCGCCGCCGTAGTGACCGGCCTGCTGCTCCTCACCCACGCCTGGTGGGACCGGCGCTGCTGGCCCGCCTGGATTGCGCTCATCCTCGTGCTCGGCGCCGTCACCGTCCGGCGCAACCACGACTACCGCAGTCCTCTGGCCCTGTGGCAGCAAACGCTTGAGCACCGGCCGGACTACGGCCTCGCCAACTACTGCGTGGGCCAGGCCCTGCTGGCCGAGGACCGGACGCTCGAGTCGGTCCCCTATTTCGAGCGGGCGATCAAGTCTGCCCCCCACCGCACCCTGGCCTACATCGGCCTGGCCCTGGCCCTGGACCATGCCGGGCGGACGGACGACGCCGCAAAGACATTTGAGGAGGCCCTGAAATTCAAACCGACTTCCGCCGACACGCACCGCTATTACGGCGCGCTGCTGAGCCGGATCGGCCGGCACCGGGACTCATTGGTCCAGCTCGACGAAGCCATCCGCCTGAAACCGGAGGAAGCCAAAAACTACAACGAGACGGGCATCGCCCTGGGGCGCGCCGGACACCTGATCCCGGCCGTCGCCAACTTCGAGCGGGCGCTGGAGCTCGACCCGGAAAGCGTCGTGGTCGTCAACAACCTCGGCTACGCCCTGATGCGGCTGGCGCGCTTCGACGAGGCCCGCGCCCGGTTTCAGCAAGCGCTGCGTCTCGATCCGGACTACATCTCGGCCCGCACCAACCTGGCGCATCTCGCGAAACTGACCAAGCAGTAGGCCGCGTCAGCTGGCCAGGAGATCCTGATACTCCCTCTGTTCCGCTCGATGAACTGGGCGACGTAGGATCCTCCGTCGCCAAGGCTACGGCGGACAAAGCAAGCCGGTTTAGTCATTCAGCAAAACCTGATATTCCTTATGGCCCTGGATGAAGCGCTCGACATATGAGCACTGGGGCACGACGCGCCGGCCCGTCGCCCGCGCCTCCGCGAGCGCGGCCCGCACCAGCTTTTCCGCGATGCCCCGGCCGCGCAGCTCCGGCGGCACCACCGTGTGCGTGAAGATCATGCGCCCCTCCGCCAGCTCGTATTCGCAGACCGACAGGTGGCCGTCCACCATCGCCTCGTAGCGATGCGCGGCGGCGTTGTGCGTGACAGCAAGGGCGTCGGACATGGGCTGAGTATTGAGCGGAATCAAGCGGAGTCAAATTGCCGGGCGGGATCCCTGATTCCGCCCGGATCGGCGGCAGGACGGCACGATAATTTGTAATATAATAGATTACAAATTATCCCGCTGCTTTCATTGGCGGGCGGGGTCAGCCGACCCCGCCCCGCCTCTTCGCCCGGAATTTGGCCCACAGCGCGCCGATTTCCTCGCGGCCCTCGATCTTCAGCGTCCAGAGCAGCACGCCATACACCGCGCAGGCGACGGGAATCAGGCCGACGACGACCACGAGATCCTGCGTCTTGCCGATCAACGGCAGCGCCACCGCGAGCTTCCGTCCGCCCCAGACCACCGCGCCCATAAGCGCGCTCGCGACCGCGATCTTGCCCAGGCTGGGCAGCAGCGGCGCGAAGTTCAGCCCGGCCATCCGGCGACTCAGGCGCGTCTGCAAAAACCAGGCCTGAGCCAGCACGGCCAGATTGCCGGCGAGGGCGAGGCCGACGGTCGAGAGCCAGTGCATCAGCGCGATGCTCAACCCGAGGTTCACGACAAAACTCAGTCCCGCCGCGCGCACGGGCGTCGCGGTGTCCTTCAGCGAGTAGAAACCCCGCAGCGCCACCGTGGTGAACGACAGGAAGGGCAGCCCGAGCGCGTAGACCGCGAGGATGGGCGTCATCAGCGCCGTGTCGCCGGCCGTGAAAGCCCCGCGCTGGAACAGCAGGCGCGTGATCGGCTCGCTTAACAGGGCGAGGCCCACCGCCGCCGGGATGTTGATGATCATCACCAGCCGGAGCCCCTTGTGGTAATCGTCCGCCAGCGCCGCCCAATCCTGCTTGGCCGCGTGCCGGGCGATGAGCGGGAACACGACGGTCGCGATGGCCGCGGCAAACACCCCGATGGGCAGCTCCATGACGCGGGTCGCGAGGTTGAGCACGGCGGCCGCGTGGTCGTTGAGCGAAAGTCCGATGAACCGGGAGACGGACATGTTGACGAGATAGATCGCTGAACCGATCAGGGTCGGCGCCATCAGTCCGGCGATTTCGCGCACGCGCGCGTCGGCCTGCAGGTCGAAATGCGGCCGCCAGCCCTCGGCCCAGAGCACGGCGGCCGGCACAGCCATCTGGAGAAACCCGCCCGCCAGCACGCCGCCGCAGAGCAGCCGCATCCGCGCGGTGTCGCCCCACGCCCACCAGCCGCCGAGGCCGAGCGCGCCGAGGATGGCGAGGTTCAGCCAGACCGGGGAAAGGGCCGGCTCGGTGAACCGCCCGAGCACCTGGCAGGCCGCGCTGAACGCCGCCGCCAGACAGACAAAGATCATGTAGGGAAACAGGAGGACGGCGAGGTCCGCGCCGAGCAGCAGCCGCCCCGCCGTGGCGGCATCCAGCCCGAAGCCGCCCGCCGCGCGCAGCAGCGTCCCCGCGTTGGCCATGACCAGCAGCGCCACGGCCACAAGCCCGGTCGTGACGACCAGCAGCCAGCTCGCGACCTTGCTCAGGAGCGCGAAGGCCGCGGTGCGCTGCCGGTGCTCCAGCTCATGGCTCAGCGTGGGGATGAACGCCGCGGTCAGCGCCCCCTCGCCCAGCAGCCGCCGGAAAAGGTTGGGCAGCGTGAAGGCGGAGACAAAGGCCGAGCTCAACGCGCTGGTGCCGAACACCGCCGCGATGAAGATCTCGCGCACCAGCCCCAGCACGCGCGACAACACGGTCGCCGTGGCGACCACGCTGATGTTTTTCAGGTTCTGCGACACGGCCGCGGCGGTGACGGGGCCGCGAACGTCACTGCGTGGCGAGCTTCAGCGCGCCACCCTCGATGGTCACGCCGGTGAGTTTGGCCCAGGCGGCGCGGACCTCATCGGGCACCTTCATCTTGGAGATCATATGAGAGACGAGCGGCCCGGAGGCGGCGGGCAGCAGATGGAACGGGCAGGAACCGAGGTAGACCTTGTCGGCCACGAAGCTGACCGTGTCGCCCGATTTGGCGAAGGTGCCGGTGGTCAGGTAGGTCACCTCGTAGGTGAGGCCATACCAGTTGAGCACGCACTTGCCCCCGATCTGCAGCTTGCCGTCCACGATGCGGAAATTGGGTTTGCCGGGATTGAAGATGCCGTCGACGGCCGGTTTGGGCGCCTCGGTCGCCGGAGCGGGAGCGGGCTTGGCGCCCTTGGGTGTCTTGGGCGCCGGGGCGGGCGCAGCGCCGCCGATGGTGGCACCCCACATGTTCAGCTCGTCCTCCCCCAGCGAAATGACGGGCGTCGTGCCGGCGAGAAACTGCTTTTGCTTGGCCTGCCAGCCCTTGCTCTTGGCGTTGCTCTCGCCGCCGGGGATGTAATAGACGACGCTGCGCAGCGGCTCCTTGGGCAGCTCCTTGACCTGCGCCACGGGCTTGAACACGAGGTAGACACAGGCGCCGAGCACGCCGGCGACCAGGCCGAGCACGGCCCCGAGGGCGACTTCCGTCATGCTCGGACCATAGAGCGCTTTTTCGAGTTTTTTGTCAGCCATGGGAGGAGGGAGTTATTTGGCGGCCGCAGCGGCTGCGGGCTTGGATTCGGTGGGCTTGGAGGCGGGTTTGGCGTCCGGCTTGGCGTCGGGGGTGCCGGACTTCTTCTTGTAATCCGTGATATAGAAGCCCGAGCCCTTGAAAATCAACCCTGCACCGCCGCCGACCTGGCGCTTCAGCCCGGCTTTCCTGCACGCCGGGCACTGCTTCAACGCCGCGTCGTTCATCGACTGGAAGGTCTCAATCTCGTGACCGCACTTGGCGCAGATGTAGTCGTAGGTGGGCATCGGGAAAAGCGGGCCCAGATATGATTCGGCCCCCGCGGCTTGGCGAGTCTGTTCTTGCCCCGGGCCGCCGCCCACGGCTTGGTGGAGCGGCTTGACCCCAAGCCGCTGAGCGCGTTGAGGTCAACGCGCCCCACCATGGATTTCAACGCCCAGTTGCAGGC
The DNA here is from genome assembly GCA_016190985.1 of Opitutia bacterium. Lineage (GTDB taxonomy): Bacteria > Verrucomicrobiota > Verrucomicrobiia > Opitutales > Opitutaceae > Lacunisphaera. The sequence continues at coordinate 37,193 of JACPPI010000008.1, forward strand.
TTACCGCGAGCGGATCGAGCACGGCCTCGGCGCCCTGGTGCCCGCCGCCACGACCCGCCCGGCCCGGCTCCACGCCGCCATGCGCTACAGTCTCGAAGCCGGGGGCAAACGCCTCCGCCCGGTGTTGGTGCTGGCCGCCGCCGATCTTTTCGGGGCGAAGACCGACGCATTGTCGGCGGCGGTCGCCCTGGAGTGCCTGCACACCTACTCGCTCATCCACGACGATCTGCCGTGCATGGACAACGACGATCTCCGGCGCGGCCGGCCCACGGCGCACAAGCAGTTCGACGAGGCCACGGCCCTGCTCGCGGGCGACGCGCTGCTCACCCTCGCCTTCCAGCTCATCGGCCGGCACTACGCCGCCACTCCCGCCCTCTGCGCCGCGCTCACCCGCGAGATCGCCGGCGCGGCCGGCAGCGAGCGCCTGATCGGCGGCCAGATGGAAGACCTGCTCGCCGAAAAGAAAAACGACGTCACGGCGAGCGAACTTGAATTCATCCATCTCAACAAGACCGCCGCCATGCTCAGCGCGTCACTCGTCGCCGGCGGACTGTGCGGCGGCGCGAATGAAAGCCAGCTCGCCACGCTGCGCGACGCCGGCCGGCACCTCGGCCTGGCGTTCCAAATCGTGGACGACATCCTCGACGCCACCGCCGACACGGCGACGCTCGGCAAGACCGCCGGCAAGGACGCCAAGGCTGGCAAGACCACCTACGTGAAACTCCACGGCCTCGACGCCTCGCGCCGCCACGCCCGCGAGCAGTCCGCCGCCGCCAAGGCCGCCCTCGCCCGCCTGCCCGGCGGCGCGCCGTTCCTCACCACTTTGGTAGAGAACATGGCTGCGCGAACCATGTAGGTTGCGCGCGCGCAACGTGGCGTGCCAGCACGCCACCTACAGGCAGCGCCTACTTCGCGCTGACCGCCAGCCCGTCGAGCAGCTCGGTGATGTCACCGTTGACATCGGCGTATTCGACATCCTTGGCCCAGCCGCGGAGCTGCACCGCACCCTCCTTGCCGCTGTAGAAATAGCCGTGGTTCACGTAGGTGACGTTGTCGACGCGCGCGGCGAACTCCAGTTCGGTGAGCGAGGTGGCACCGCGGAGTTTCGACCCGCGCCGGCGGAGGGTGACGTTTTCCGCGCCCTCCCGCGCCGTGTTAATCACCGCCGCCTCCATGCTGCCCTCGATCGGCTGCGGCTCGGCGATGAGCTGGGCCTCCGCCCGCTGGTCGACGCGCAGGAGGTTGAAGACGCCCGGCTCCTTGTCGGCCGGGTCGCGATACCACCGCGCGGCGTCGTAACGCAGCCGGAAATTGCCCGCGACCAGCTCGCGCCAGCGCTCCTTCTCCTGAACAAGTGGCAGGTTGGTGTAGTCGGGTTTCAACTGGATGCTGCGGAAGAAATCCTCGGCGCGCGCCGCGCCCTTGCCCGCCTCGGGCCACTCCGCGCTGAAGAGGTAGAGCGTGGAGCCGACAACCAGCAGGCGCACCTCGCGGATGGTCCGGTCGCGTTTTTGGGCGATGACCAGGCGCTCACCCTCGAAGGGCCCGAGCAGGAACTTGCCGCGTGCCTTCACCTCGCCAGGACGCGATTTCAGCATGTCGCCAAAGGACTTGGTGTAGACGCCCGCCTCCTCCCCCGGCAGCAGGGCCAGCGGATAGGAGAAGCGCACGAGGAAGGTGCGCTCGCCGCCTTGCTCGGTGAAATAGCGCGTGGCCCTGATGTCGCCCTGCGGCGAGGGCGTGAGCACCGCATCGGTGCCCGGCGCCTGCGGCAGCCGCGCCTCAATCGCCCAGCCCGCCGGGGCGAAGGCCTGGTCCGCGCCCACGGCCGCACCGGTCAGACCGAGGAGAAAACAGAGTATGCCGGTGATGCGCCGCACGCACGCCATCTAATCGGAGGGGGTTCCGGTGCGGCAACGAGGAAATGGGTGGAACGCGGCCTCCGGACGCGTTTCCTCAGACGCCAATCCAACAACCCGCCCGGAGGTCGGGTTCCACCTTGCAGCACCCCTCACTTCGCCGCGTCGGCGGCCTTGACGAGGTCGATGAACGACCGGGCCTCGAGCGACGCGCCGCCGATGAGGCCGCCGTCAATGTCCTTTTCGGCGAGCAGCTCGGCCGCGTTGGACGGCTTCATCGAACCGCCGTAGAGGATGCGGACCTTCTGCGCGAGCGGCGCACCGTAGAGTTTCGTCAGCAGATCGCGGATGAAGGCATGGACCTCCTGGGCCTGCGCCGTGGTCGCGACCTTGCCCGTGCCGATGGCCCAGACCGGCTCGTAGGCGACGATGACCGAGGTGATCTGCTCCTTGGTCACGCCCGCCAGGCCGCTTTCGACGTGGCGCTGCACCACCGCGAGCGTCGTGCCCGCCTCGCGCTCGGTCAGCGTCTCGCCCACGCACAGGATGGGCTTCAGCTCGTGGGCCAGCGCGGCGAGGACCTTCTTGTTGATGAAGGCGTCGGTCTCGGCGAAATACGTGCGGCGCTCGCTGTGGCCGAGGATGACATGGGTGACGTAGAGGGTGCGGAGCATCTCGGCCGAGATCTCGCCGGTGTAGGCGCCGCTTTTCTCGGGGTGCATGTTCTGCGCGCCCAGCCGCACCGCCTGGCCCTCGAGTTCGTGGGCGACCGCCGCCAGCGCCGTGAACGGCGGACACAGCACGATGTCGACCGACGTCTCGCGGCCGATCGCCTCGATGATGTCCTGCGTGAGCGTGACGGCCTCGGCGGCCGTCTTGTTCATCTTCCAGTTACCGGCGATGACTTTCTTTCTAAACATGAAGGTTGAAAAACAGGGTTAATGAGGAACTCAGGAAATCAGGAACATAATCCGAAAGATTACCAGTCCCTTTCCAGAATTCCTGAGTTCCACATTCAGTTTTCCAGGAACGCCACGCCGGGGAGCACCTTGCCCTCGAGGAACTCCAGGCTCGCGCCGCCGCCGGTCGAGCAGTGCGTGACCTTGTCGGCCACCTTGAGTTTCTTGGCCGCCGTGGCGGTGTCGCCGCCGCCGACGACCGTGGTGGCGCCGCGCGCGGTGGCCGCGGCGATGGCCGCCGCCATCGACGCCGTGCCGGCATTGAAGGCCTTGAACTCGAACACGCCCGGCGGCCCGTTCCAGATGATGGTGCGCGCGCGGCCGATGGCGTCGGCGAAAAGCGCGTTCGACTTCGGGCCGACATCGAGGCCCATCCAGCCGGCGGGGATGCCGCTCGCATCGTCGGCGGACTTGGTGGCGGCGTCCTCGGCGAACCTGTCGGCGCAGACGTAATCGACCGGCAGGTGTAGTTTCACCCCGCGGGCCTGGGCCTTGGCGACGAGGTCGGGCACGAGCTTGGCGCCCTCGGCGTCGAACAGGCTGGAGCCGATCGCCATGCCTTGGGTGACCTTTTTGAAGGTGAAGGCCATGCCGCCGCCGATGATGATCTCGTCGGCCTTCTCGATGAGGTTCTTGATGAGCGGAATCTTGTCGGCGATCTTGGCGCCGCCGAGGATGGCGAGCAGCGGGCGCGCCGGGTGGTCGAGCACGGCGGCGAAGGCCTTCAGCTCCGCCTCCATCAGGAAACCGGCGGCCTTTTGCGGCAGGCTCACGCCGACCATGGAGCTGTGCGCGCGGTGTGCGGTGCCGAAGGCGTCGTTGACGAACACGTCGCCGAGCCTCGTGAGCGAGGCGCGGAACGCCGCGACGGCGGCGGGATCGGCCTTCTTCGAGGTGCCGTCCTCCAGCTTCACCTTGCCCTCCTCCTCGATGTGGAAGCGCAGGTTCTCCAGCAGCACGACCGTGCCGGGCGCGAGCTTCGCGCAGGCCGCCTCGACCGCCGGGCCGACGCAGTCGTCGAGGAACTTCACCGGGCGACCAAGGAGCTTCTCCAGTTCGGTCGCGACGGGCTTGAGCGAGAATTTGGCGAGTTTCTGGCCGTCGGGCCGGCCCAGGTGGGACATCAGGATGACGGACGCGCCTTGTTCCAGGGCGTATTTGATCGTGGGCAGCGCGGCGACGATGCGCTGGTTGTTGGTGATGGCGCCGGTGGCTTTGTCCTGCGGGACATTGAAGTCGACGCGGATGAGGGCGCGCCGGCCGGCGAGCGTAAGATCGCGGATGGATTTGAAGTTCATAAGGGCTGAAAAACTGAAGGACTGAATGGCTGAAACCTGAAAAGGCCGAAGGTCTGAATATGTTCAGCCCTTCAGCCTTTCAGTCTTTCAGCCTTTGCGGCGAGCCGCGCGCGACTCAAAGCTGCGCGGCGATCTTCCTGGTCAGGTCGACGACGCGGTTGGAATAGCCCCACTCGTTGTCATACCAGCTGACGAGCTTGAAGAATTTGCTGTTGAGCTCGATGCCGGAGCCGGCGTCGAAGATCGACGAGGCCTGGCTGTGGATGAAGTCGGACGACACGACCTCGTCCTCCGTATACTCCAGGATGCCCTTGAGGTAGGTCTCGCTGGCGCGCTTCATGGCGGCACAGATGTCCTTGTAGGAGGTTTCCTTCGTGGTCTTCACGGTGAGATCGACGACCGAGACGGTCGGGGTCGGGACGCGGAAGGACATGCCGGTGAGCTTGCCCTTGACCTCGGGGCAGACGAGCGCGGTGGCCTTGGCGGCGCCGGTCGTGGCGGGGATGATGTTCTGCGCGGCGGTGCGGCCGCCCTTCCAGTCCTTCTTGGACGGGCCGTCCACGGTCTTCTGCGTGGCGGTGTAGGAGTGGATGGTCGTCATGAGGCCTTCCTCGACGCCGAAGCCCTCCTTGAGGAGCACATGCACGACGGGTGCGAGGCAGTTCGTGGTGCAGGAGGCGTTGGAGATGATGCTGTGCTTGGCGAGGTCGAGCTTGTCGTCGTTCACGCCCATCACGAGGGTGATGTCCTCGCCCTTGGCCGGGGCGGAGATGATGACCTTCTTGGCGCCGGCGGCGATGTGGCCCCGGGCCTTCTCGGCCTCGGTGAACAGGCCGGTGGACTCGATGACGAGGTCCACGCCGAACTTCGCCCACGGCAGCTCGGCCGGGCTCTTGGCGCTGACGACATGGATGTCCTTGCCGTTGACCACGAGCACGTCGTCCTCGGCCTTGTCGGGCGCGGATTTTTTCGACGAGACGGTGCCGTTGAAGCGGCCCTGCGTGGAGTCATACTTGAGCAGGTAGGCCAGGTTGTCGGCCGGGACGATGTCGCCGACGGCGACGACATCGAGGGTCGTGCCGAGGAGGCCCTGCTCGACGAGGGCGCGGAAGACGAGGCGGCCGATGCGGCCGAAACCATTGATTGCTACTTTGACTGCCATGGTGGGTGTGGGTTGGTGGACGTTAAAAGCCGCAATGAAGGGCCCGGAGCCGGCTTTGGCAAGTGCGATGCGGGCCTTGGGCCACAATCCGCCCGGCAGTGGACAATATTTGCGTAATAAACAGTCCGGCGGGTAGCGCCGCTGCCGCCCTCAGGCCTCGCAGGTCCACAAACTGCAACCCAGCGCCGGAATGAACAGCTCGGGCGCCGCCACCTCGCCCGGCGGGTGCCGCCCCTCGTGGTAGAAACATTCGTGGTCGGCGAGCAGTTCCCACTTCCATTCGCCAAACTCCCCGATCGGCACCGTGACGTCGTCGGTGTGCGGGTTGACGGCGAACATGAGCCGCGCCGGCCCCTGGCTGCCGTCGGCGTTGTAGAGGGCGACGAGCGCGGGCGCGCCGGGGCGGCTGAAGCACTGGAAAAATCCCTCGCCGGGCCGGCTGAAATGCCGCAGCAACCGCCCGCGCTCCGACCGCCGGAACGCGATCCAGTCGGCGAAATAGGCGTGCGTGGCCGGGTAGCGCGCGAGGCGGTGGTAATCGAGGGCGTTGAGGTCGCCGCGCAGGTAGGTGTTGTTCACGCCGTGCTTGGAGCGCAGGAAATCCTGTCCCGCCGCCAGCATGGGGATGCCGACCGAGGCGAGCAGGATGGCCGCCATCAGGTGCGTGCGCTGCCGGTCGTTCTGTGTCGGGTGGAAGCCGTTGTGGCCGTCGTTCTCCGTGATCAGGTCGAGCCAGGTGCGGTCGTCGTGCGACTCGGTGTAGTTGACCGTCTGCGCCGGCCAGTAGGCGAAGTGCCAGGGCGAGCCCTTGAGGAAATACTCCAACCGGTCCGCCGTCCCCCGCCCGTGCACGTAGTCGCGCAGGAAGTTCCGGTAGCCGTCGTTCCAGGACGCGTAGCCGGTCGGCCGCAGCGCGGCGGCGATGTGCCCGCGGAAGCTCCACGGCTCGGCGATGAGGATCACGTCGGGCTTCACGCGCTTCACGGCCGCCTCGATCTCGCGCAGCGCGTCCACCCCGATCAGCTCCGCGAGGTCGAAGCGGAAGCCGTCCACGCCGTAGACCTCGATGCAGTGGATGAGGCTGTCGCTGATGAGCCGCCTGGTCATGGCCGAGCGGCAGCGCAGGTCGTTGCCGCAGCCGCTCCAGTTCTCCAGCGCGCCGGCGGCGTCGAGTTCGAAGTAATAGAGCTTGTCCACGAAGAGCAGGTGCGCCGGCACGCCCACATGGTTGTAGACCACGTCGAGCACCACCGCGAGGCCCTGCTCGTGGAACGCCGCGACCAGCTCCTGCAGTTCCTTCACCTGCGAGGCCTGCGCGCCTTCGAGCGCGTAGCTGCTCGCCGGGGCGAAGCAGTTCGCCGGCATGTAGCCCCACTGGTATTCCTCGCGGGTCTGGTGGTCGAACTCGTGCACGGGTTGCAGCTCGACGCAGTTCACCCCGAGTTGCTTCAGATAAAAATCCGGGCTCCGCACCCATTTCGTCAGGCCGGTGAAACCGAGCCGCTCCTCCGCGTCCAGGGCGATGGGCGCGTGGGCCGTGAGGTCGCGCACGTGCGCCTCGGCGATGACGAGATCCTGCCATTGCGGCGTCGCGAAACTCCGGTCCGCGCGCCCCACCCACGCGGGGTCGAGCACGATGCCCGGGCCCTCGCCGCCCACGGCCGCCTGCGCGTAGGGATCGAGCACCTTGTGGTTGGGGCGGAAGTGCCCGAACACGTCGTGCGGCCCGCTGAGCGAATACCAGTAATACCAGCCGTGCAGGTTGCCGTCGATCTGCGCCTCCCACACGCCGCGCCAGCCGCCCTCCTCCTCCCGGCGGTCCAGCTCGTAGCCGAAGGCCGCGTCCATCTCGGCGAGATCCTCGCAGAGGAAAAGCCGCACATGCTTGGCCCGGGGCGCGAACAGCCGGAAGACGGTCTCGTCCGGCTGCACGAGCGCGCCGAGCGGCAGGTCGCTGCGCAGCTCGTGGAAAAACTTTCCCAGCCGCACGCGGGTCTTCGGCGCCTCCCTGCCGTCGCGCACGTGGACGACCGAGTGGGCCTGGTTGAGCAGCGCCGGCTCCGTGGTCGTGAATTCAAAGAGGTTGCGGCCGGTGCGGTGCCGCAGCAGCGCGCGGTTGAAATGCCCCTTGCCGTCGGAGACGAGATTGGTCGCGTCGCGCGGCAGCTCCAGCCAGCGGTGCTCGCCGGTGATGAACTTGAACTGCTGCGGCGGCTCGGTCAGCAGAGTCGCGCCGGGTTTGCGCCGCAGCCACACGGCACGGCCGTTGACCTCGCCGCGCTCCAGCGCCCAGTCCGCCTGCCCCACCGCCAGCTCCCAGCCGTTGAAATCGCCCGCGACGTAGACGGGCATCGTCGCGAAGTCCACCCAGCTGTGCTCCGCCGGATCGAGCACGAAGACCACCTGCCCCGTGTCGTCCACGTAATACGCCGCCTCGTCCGCGTAGAGCGAGGGCGCCGCCGGCCGCAGGTCGGCAAAGGCAAAGGCCTGGTCGCCCGGCGCCAGCAGCGGCAGCGACGCCCCGGTCCAGTCCGCGTCGAGTTCGATGACCCCCGACGAGGGCGCGATCAGCCAGGCCCGGGCGATGCGCTGGGCCTGCTCGGCGGTGAAGGGCGCGCGGGTGTTCAAGGGGCGGGCGGATTCTCGAAGGCCGGCAGCACCGGCGCGCCGTCAAAGTAGGGCAGGACCGGCAGGCCGAGCACATAGCAGGCGGTCGCGCAGGTGTCCTCGATGCGCAGCACCAGCTCGCGGACCTGGGTCAGGTCGCAGCCCCGCTTCACCCCCGGCCCGGCGATGATCCAGGGAATGGTGCGGCTGCGCGGATCGTCGGCGCCATGGCTCAGGCCCGCGCCGCCGTGATCGGAGGACAGCATGATCAGGGTGGAGGCCCGCGTGCCCGCCGTTTCGAGCGCGGCCAGCAGCCGGCCCACGCAGGCATCCGCCTCCTCGATGGCGGCCAGTTGCTCGGGCGAGCCCCAGCCCTTGGCGTGGCCCGCCGCGTCCACGCCGGGCAAGTGCACGAACAGCACGTCGGGTTTCATCTCCGTGATAAGGCGGACCGCCTCAACCACCACCTGCTGGTCGGTTGCCCTGTCCTCAGCCGGGACGGAGACGAAATCGATCGTGCCCGGCTTGTCCAGATGCCGGAACTTGGATTTGCCCGCGACCATGGCGGTCTTGTATCCGCCTTGGTGCGCCATCTCGAACAGCGTGGGCCGCGCCGGCCACTCGGGGGCTTGCAGCTTGAGCAGCTTGTTCCAGGTGATGCCGTGCTTGGCCGGTGACACCCCCGTGAGCATGCTGGTGAACGACGGCAGGGTGTTTCCGCTCGCGACCGTCAGCATCCACATCGAATAGGCGCCCTGTTTCATCAGCCCCCGGATCACGGGGGTGTTCGCCAACAGCAGCCGGTCGGGCCGCAGCCCGTCGATGCCGATGATCAACACCCGCCCGATGCCGGCGATGGGAGGCGGCACCGGTTTCACCACTGGCGCGCCGATTTGGGCGCGGGTGCCGGCCGTCAGGCCGAGCGCCAGCAGACCTGCGAGGAGTCGTCTCATCGCCCCACCCTAGCCGGCCGGCCGGGCCTGTAAAGCACCACGATGCGACCGCGCCGGCGGGTTGACAAAATCCCCGCCCGGCGAACTCCTTGTCGCCATGGAACGCATCCTCGTCGCGATGTCCGGCGGAGTGGACAGCTCCGTCGCCGCCCTCCTGCTCAAGCAGCAGGGGCACGCCATTGTCGGCGCCTACATGAAGAACTGGATCAACGAGGACAATGTCATCGGTCACTGTCCTTGGATGCAGGACATCGAGGACGCGCGCGCCGTGGCGGAGCAGATCGGCATCGAGTTCCGCGTCGTCAACCTGATGGCGGACTACCGCCGGCTCGTGGTGGACTACCTGCTCGACGGCTACCGGCGCGGACTCACACCCAACCCCGACGTGATGTGCAACCGCGAGATGAAATTCGGCGTGTTCGCGAAATACGCCCAGGCGGAGGGCTTCGCGGCCGTGGCGACGGGGCATCACGCAAGAAGGGTGGAGGTGGAGCGCGCTGACCTCAGCGCGCTTTCCCAAGCCAACGCGTTGGGGTCAACGCGTTCCACCTTCGCGCTCCTCGAAGGCTTGGACAAAAACAAGGACCAGTCCTACTTCCTCGCCCTGCTTTCGCAGACGCAGCTCGCCGCCGCCCGCTTCCCCATCGGCCATCTGAAAAAGCCCGAGCTGCGCGAACTCGCCGCCGACGCCCGGCTCCCCAACGCCGCCAAGAAGGACAGCCAGGGCATCTGCTTCATCGGCGAGGTGAAGATGGCGGATTTCTTGAAAACCTACGTGCCCGACCATCCCGGCCCGATCGTCCGAGCGACGGACGGCAAGATCCTGGGTGAGCACTGCGGCCTGCACTACTACACCATCGGACAGCGGCGCGGCATTCGCATCCCGTCGAACACCGACGACCAGGCCTACGTCGTCACCGGCAAGCGCGCCGCCGACCACGCGCTGCTCGTGGCCTTCGACGGACCCGACGCGCCCGGACTGTGGACCAACGAGTGCCGCGTGCACAGCGTCAGTTTCATCGGCGAGCCGGTCACGGAGCCGCGCCGCCTCGAGTGCAAGGTCCGCTACCGCGACCCGCGCGTCTTCATCGAGTTTTCACCGGTAGGGCGAGTCGTCCCCGGCGGGCCGTTGTCCGCCGCCGTGAAATTCGAACAACCGCAGCGCGCCCTCGCCGCCGGCCAGATCCTGGCGCTCTACGACGGCGAAAAACTGCTCGGCGGCGCGGTGTTCGCCTGATCGAGGAACTCTTGGTGGTGGAGCGCGCTGACCTCAGCGCGCTTTGTCCGGCAGACTCCAAACCAGCGTGCTGGGGTCAGCACGCTCCACCCGATCAGCGCCTTGGATTTTCTTGAGAAATTCCCTGGCCCAAAGATGCTGCGACCCCGATGCCGTCCCCATCGCAAAGAATCCCGCCCCGCTGGCAGATGTTCATCCTCTCGTTCACCGCGCTCTTCCTGGAGCTGATGGTGATCCGCTGGGTGCCCTCGGTCGTGCGGCTGGTCGCCTATTACGCGAATCTGATGCTGCTCAGTTCGTTTCTCGGCCTGGGGGTCGGAGCGATGCTGAGCGGAAAAAAATGGCGGCTCTTCGGCTGGTTTCCCGTGCTGCTGGCTGTCTACATCGGTGCCCTCCTTCTCAGCCGGCAGCTGGTTCTCGGCTCCAGCGATGCGGAGGTGCGGTTCGGCGCTCTCGATATCCAGTGGGCGAACCACGCCATCCTGTTCGCCCTCTTCATTGCCAACGCGCTCGTGTTCGCGCCGGTCGGCCAGCAGATGGGCCTGCTCTTCGGCAGCCTGCCGCGCCTGACGGCCTACGCCTGGGACCTCGGCGGCAGCCTGGGCGGCACGCTGTGCTTCGGGCTGTTCTCGCTGCTGCATTTCTCCCCTCTGGCCGGGATGGCGGGCGTGATGCTGCTCTACCTGGGCCTGATCCCCCTGCGGCGCTGGCTCTGGGCCGTGCCGGTCTTCGCGCTGGTGCTGCTCGGCATGTCCACGGCCAACGATGCCGGCACGCGCTGGTCGCCCTACTACCACATCGTCGTGCGCGACATGGTGACGAAGCAGCCGGCGACGGAGCCGCCGCCCGGCCTGGCCACGATGCGCGATCCGCCGCTCTACATCGTCAGCGTCAACCAGGACTTCTACCACATGGACGCCTCGCAGCAGACCGGGCGCTACACGCCCGGCACCCGCGCGGCGGAGGAAGCCGCGAAGCAGAGCGCCCAATACGCCATACCCTATCTCATCGGCGGTCCGCGCCCGCGGGTGCTCGTCGTCGGCGCGGGCGGCGGCGCGGATGTGCAGGGCGCGCTGGCCGCCGGCGCCACGCAGATCGACGCAGTGGAAATCGACCCGATCGTCGCCGCGATCTCGCGGCGCTTCAACGCCGACGCCCCCTACTCCGATCCGCGCGTCCACCTGCATGTCGACGATGCCCGCTCGTTCATCTCCAAGGCGCAGCCGGGCTACGATCTCGTCACGTTCGGCTACCTCGATTCACAGGCGCTTTTCAGTTCGATGAGCAACCTCCGGCTCGACGGCTATGTCTACACCGTCGAGAGCATCCGCACCGCCTACGGCCTGCTCAACGAGCGGGGGCTCCTCACCCTCTCCTTCGGCTACGGCCAGCACTGGCTGCTGCTGAAGCTCTACCGCATGGTCAAGGAAGCCACCGGCCGCACGCCGATCTTCTATCTCGGCCCGGGGCATGTCGTGTTCTGCGTGCCGAAGACCGTGCTGCCGGCCCGGCCGCCGCAGATCGTGAACGGACTGGAATTCTCCGTGATGACTGGTGAACCCAAGATCGAACCCCCGACCGACGACTGGCCCTTCCTCTACCTGCTGGGCCGGGGCATCCCCTCCGACTACCTGATCGTGATCGGCGGGCTGCTGGCGATCTCGGTGCTGGCGGTGCTGACGCTGCGCGGCCGGTCGTTTGGCCGGAGCGACGCCCACTTCGCCCTGCTCGGCATGGGCTTCCTGCTGCTGGAGACGAAAAGCATCACCGACTGCTCGCTGTATTTCGGCGCCACCTGGCTGGTGACGCTGCTGGTGGTCACCGGCGTGCTGCTGATGGTGCTCGCCGCCAATGTCGTGGCCGGCCGCCTGCGCGGCTTCTCGTTCTGGTTCTATGCCCCCCTGTTCGCCTCGCTGGCTCTGCTGATCCTGGTGCCGCGCGAATCGATCCTCGCCCTTGGGCTGAACGGCCGCCTGGCGTGGACGCTCCTCGTGGTGCCGCTGCCGGTGTTCTTCGCCGGCCTGATTTTCTCCACCGGATTCCGGGAGTCGGCGAACCCCGCCGCGCTCTTCGGCGCCAACCTGATCGGGGCCATGATCGGCGGCTTCGCCGAATATCTCGGCATGGCCGTCGGCAGCCACCATCTGTCCTACCTCATCATCGCCGCCTATGCCGGCAGCCTGCTGTGCCTGATGATGGACCTGAGGGGAACAACGTCTGCGATTGCGACGGCTTGAAAGATTCAGGCCGATCCAGCGGACCGGTCCGAGTGCCGGCCTGATCAATTCGTCAATTAATACGTTACAAATATCCCGGGCGGCTCACTGGTCCAACGGGCCTGCCCGGAGCGAGTCGAACGGACTGCACACGCCGAGCCCCGGCTTCCCTGCCCTGCGTGGCCTTGGCGAAGCGGGGTGCATGACGTGGGTGTAGATCTGCGTCGTCTCCACGCTGGCTTGGCCGAGCAGTCGAGGCCGCCCAAATCCTGGGCGGCCGGCCGTGGTTCCATGGGCCGCAAGTGCGGCGGCCGGGCCTTGGCCGGGGGCCCTGCCGTCAGTAGATCGCGTCCTCCCGTAGCATCCGGCGCGGTCTGCTGGGCCAAGGCTGCCTTCCAACCGGGGAATGATACGGGTGGCGGCGACATACACTTGGCCAGTGCAGGTCGAGTTCAGCTTTCCCCGGGTAAATATCCCCGGAGCAAGCTTGTATGTCCCACCTCGTGAATAGACGCAGGGCAGTGACAGAAGCGGCTTCTGAGAATGGGCCGATTGGCTCGTCGGAAGAAGCCGCTTCTGTCACGGTCGCTTTGGCGTTGGGGGGGGCGAACCTCCCTTGATGTCGCCAGGGTGCGCGGACGGCTGGCCGTCGGCCGCGCAGCAGGGCAGACAGATCGATTAGCAAGCCGAGCCTCCAACTCGTCCCGGAGCAAGGATCGCTGTCCTGCACCTGGTTTA
>JACPPI010000009.1 GCA_016190985.1 Opitutia bacterium
TGGCCTGGCACGAGGCGAACGCCGACCGGCCGAAGTATTTGTTCAAACTGAAGCTGACCCGCGGCGTGCGCGCCGCCCTGCACGCGGTGCCGGTGGCGCATTGGCAGGGGCCCGCGCAAAAAGGCGCCTGGCAGGTGGCCGAGGGCACGCTCCAGTTGCACGGCTGGGCCCACCCGCGCCGGGTCGTCTTCACCCGCTGCCTCCAGGGCGCGATGCCGGGGCCGGAGTGCGGCGAGTTTTGGGACCTGACCAAGCACGAGTTTGCCGTCTACGTCACCACCCTCGGCGCGGCCTACAACGCCTGGCAGATCCAGCCGCTCTATCGCGACCGGGCTGACACCGAGAACGTCTTCGACGAACTCAAGAGCCAGTGGGGCTTTTCGGGCTTTTGCGCGAAGAAGCGCGCCACCACCGAACTGGCCGCCCGGCTGCTGCTGCTCGTTTCCAACCTCTGGGTTCTGTTCGTGCGCTTCATCGTGCCGCACAAACATACCGAGGCCAAACGCGGCCGCCGGTGGTTTCTGCTCATCGCCGCCCGGCTCGTCCAGTCCGGCCGCCAGAAGGAGGTGCAGATCTCCGTCCGCGGCGGCTGGGCCGAGCAACTGCGCGACGGTTACGTGCGGCTCCACGAATGGATCCGCACAACTGCGCCGCAGTTGAAAACCACCGCCCCACTGGAAAGCGATTCAGCCACCGCCTGAAATCTTCATCAAACCTCTGCCTCAACTGCGGAATTTAGGATCAACCCGGTTTCCCGAGAAAGAGCGTTTCTCTCAAACGAGCTGGCTGAGTCATTCCTTGCTTAGCCGCGCAGTGTTGATCTCCGCGTGCTGATGGGCTTGATAGATGACGGAGCCGGGGGGCCTTCTACCCTGAGGCAGAAGGCGGAAGCACATGCCTTTAGGGGATGCGCAGCTCGGTGCCGACGCGGAGCACGCCGTTGGGCCCGAGCAGCGTGGCGTTGGCGCTGTAGATTTCCTGCCAGCGGCCCGGGGTGCCGTAATAGCGCTGGCTGAGGCGCGAGAGGGAATCGCCGGCAGCGACCACATGGGTGCGAACTGCCGGGGCAGCCGTCGGCGCGGCCACGGGGGCGGTCGGCGCGGGACCGCCGGTGGTGCGCGCGAGCATGGTCTTCAGCTGGTAGTTCTCCCCGGCGAGCACGGCGTTGGCGCCCTGCAACTGCTGGGCGAGGGCGCGCGCGGCGGCGGTCTCGCGGGTGGATTGGGCCGACGTGCGCTGGAGGGTGGCGACCGCCTCGCTGAGGCGGGCCAGCTCGGCCTGCGTGCTGCCGCTGCTGCTTTGGGCGCTGGCGCGGAGCTGCTCGACCTGGCCGCTCAGGCTGGCGACCCGGTCGGCGAGCGCATCGCGCTCGGCGGCGACCGCGGCGGCGGACTTGGCGGCGTTTTCCGCGAGGGTGTCGCGTTCGCGCTGGAGGGTGGCGTAACCGCGCAGGGCGGTGGCGAGCCGGCTCTCGGTGTCGGCGAGCTTCTGCTCGAGGCCGCTGGTGTCAGCCGTGGCGGTCGCGGGAGCGGCGAGCTGCGCCTCGAGTTCGCGCACGCGGCCCGAGAGATCCGCCTTCGCCGAGCCTGCGGCGGACAGTTCGGTCTGGGTGCGAGCGAGCTGGCTTTCCAATTCACCCACCCGGTTGGTCAGGTCGGGGTAGGCGGGAGCGCCGGCCTGGATGGGCCGGGCGTTCGCAAGCTCGGCCTTCTCTCGCTCGAGGCGGGCGATGGTGTCGCGCAATTCGTTCTGGGCGTTGCGGGCGTCCTCCTTCGCTTGAGTCAGCGCCGCCACTTCCTGCTTGGCGCGGCTTGCTTCGGAGCCCAAGGCGGCGAGCTGCGTTTCGAGTTCCTTGACGCGGGCGGAATCCGCCGAGGTGTCGCGCATCTGGCGGCCGGCCTCGGCGAGCATCTTCACCATGCGCTCGCGGTCGGTGCGGAGCTGGGCGACCTCGCCGGCGAGGTCGGTGGCCTTGCCGGACAATTCATCGCGTTCGCGGCGGAGCTGGGCGGCTTCGCCGCCGCTCCTGGCGGCGTTTTGCGCCACGGTGGCGGCCGCGGCGAGCTGCTGCCGCAGGGCGGTCTGGGCGGCTTCCGCCTTCGCCAAGGCTACGGCGGACAAGTCGGCGGCTTTGGCGAGTTGCGACTCCAATTCGCTCACGCGGCCGGAGAGATCGGGGTAAGCGGGCGCGGTTTTGGCCTGGGCGAGGGCGGCTTCGAGTTCGCGCAGGCGTTCGAGATAACCCGGCGGGGCGACCGGGCGGCTGCGGTTCGCGGCGGCGGCCTCCTCCTTCGCTTTGGTCAACGCAACCACGTCCCGCTTGGCGCGGGCCGCTTCGGAGGACATGTCGGCCAGCTGCCGGCCGCTGTCGGCGAGCAGTTTTTGCATGCGCTCGCGGTCGGTGCGGAGCTGGGCGACCTCGCCGGTGAGTTCGGCCACCTTGCCCGACAGGTCCGGATAAGCCGGAGCCGCGGCCCTTGCCGCCGCGGCTTCAGCGGACACGCCGGCGAGTTTGGTTTCCAGCTCGGCGACCTTGGCGGCGAGGTTCGGATAGGCCGGGGCGGCGTTGCGCGCCGCCGCGAGCGCGGTTTCGAGTTCGCTGACGCGACCCGAGAGGTCGGGGTAAGCGGGCGCAGCCGGCTTGGCGGCGAGGGTGGCTTCAAGTTCAGCCACGCGGGCCGACAAATCCGGATAGCGGGGGGCCGCGGGCTTGGCGGCGAGCTGTTGTTTCGCCGTGGCGAGCGCCGACTCCAATTCGCTCACACGCCCGGAAAGATCAGGGTAGGAAGGCGCGGCTGGTTGGGCGGCCAGGGCGGATTCCACGGCAGATTTCGCCTGTTGGAGGGAGGCGATCTGTTGCTGGGCGGCGGAAGTCGAGGCCGCCAGCCTGGCCTCCAACTCGCCGACCTGGCCGCGCAGATCGGGATAGGCGGGCGCGGCGTTGCGCGCGGCGGCCAGGGCGGCTTCCAATCCCGCCACGCGACCGGAGAGGTCCGCCTTCGCCGGGCCTGCGGCGGACAGTTCGGCGTTGGCGCGGGTGAGTTGGTTTTCCAATTCGCGCACCCGGTTGGCCAGATCGGGATAGGCCGGGGCCGCGGGCTTGGGCGCGGCGGCCTGGGCCTTGAGGGTGGCGACCTGGGTGCGGAGCTGGTTCGACTCGCCGGTGGCGGCCTCCACCTGGCGGCGGAGCGCGGCCTTGTCGGACTCCAGCATCTTCAGGTTGGAGAGCAGCGTGGTGCGCTCGCGCTGGGCCGCGGCGGTGGCGCTCTTGTAGTCGTCAAACTGCCGCGTGACCTCGGCGCGGGCCTGCTCGGCCGCGCCGAACTTCTGGATCGAAGTCGCGGCGGCGGCCTCCAACTCGGCGACGCGGGCGGAGAGGTCGGGATAGGCGGGTGCGCCCGGCCTGGCGGCGAGCTGCTTTTCCAAATCCGCGACCCGGCCGGAAAGATCCGGATAGGCGGGCGCGGGGGACTTGGCGGCGAGGGCTTTTTCCGCGGCGTCCTTCGCCTGCGTGAGGGCCGCCACATCCTGCCGGGCGCGGGCGGCTTCGGCGGAGGCGGCGCTCAAATTGGATTCAAGACGCTCGACCTGGTTGCGCAAATCAGGCCAGGCCGGCTTGGCAGCCAAGGCCTGTTGGGCTTCCTCCTTCGCCTTGGTGAGTGCGGTGATCTCCTGCTTCGCGCGGGTGTTTTCAGAGGACAGGGAGGCCAGCTGGCTCTCCAGCGCCGCGACATTGGCGCGCAGATCCGGGTAGGCGGGCGCGGCGTTGCGCGCCGCGGTGAGCGCGGCCTCGGCGGCGGAGTTGGCCTGCTGCAAGGAGGCGATCTGCTGCTGCGCGGCCTCGGCGGCGGAGTTGGCGACGGCGAGCCGGCCCTCCAATTCGCCGACCTGGGCGCGAAGGTCGGGATAGGCGGGGGCGGCCGGCTTGGCCGCGAGGGCCTGTTTCGCGGTCGCGAGCTGGGACTCCAGGGCGGCGACATTGGCGCGCAGATCCGGGTAGGCGGGCGCGGCGTTGCGCGCGGCCTCCTTCGCTTCCGTTAACGCGGCTATTTCCTGTTTGGCGCGCGTGGCTTCGGAGCCCAAGGAGGCGAGGGCGGACTCGAGTTCCGCGACGCGGCCGGTGAGATCGGGATACTTTGGCGCGGCGGGTGTGGCGGCGAGCGCCTGTTCGGCGGCGGCCCTGGCCCGGGTGACGGCGGCGAGCTGTTGTTCGAGCGCCGCCTTCTGGTCGTTGACCTTGTTGAGCGTGGCCTCGACCTGCTGGCCGAACTGGCGCGCGGCCTCAAGTTCGGCGGCGGCGTTGGCGGCGACGCGGGCGCGGTCGTCGTTGACCTTGTTCAGGGTGTCCTCGACCTGGCGGCCGAACTGGCGGGCGGCCTCGAGTTCGGTCAGCGCGGCGGCGAGTTCGCGGGTCCTGGCCTCCAGCGCCGTGTTGTCCGGGGCGGGCTTGGGCGCGTTCGCCAGCGCGGCGCGTTCCTGTTGGGCGCGTTCCAGCTCGGATTTCAGCGCGGCGGCGCTGCTTTCCAGCGCGGCGGTCCGGGCAGTGGCGGCGCGAAGCTGCTCCTGCAGGCCGAGGGTGGCGGCCTGGGCGTTTTTTTGGATTTCCGCGGCCTGGTCGGCGAGGCGATCGCGATCGGTGCGGACGGCGAACAAATCGGCCGCGATTTCGCCGACCCGGGCGGAGTAGGTGTCGCGCTCCCGGCGCAGGCGGGCGACCGCCGGATCCTCGGCGCCGTCGGTGGGGGCCGCCGCCGCACCGGGCGCGGCGGGCTTGCTGTCCGCGAGGGCGGCCGGTGCCGGTGCGGCGGTCCTGACAGCGGCAGGAACGGCGGGAGTCATGCCGAGCGCGACCTTGCGTTCCGCGATGCGCTGGCGCGCGGTCTCCCTGGCGGCCTTGTCGAGCGCGGCCGCGACATTGTCGAGAGCGCGGCCGCGGGCGCCGTTTTCCCGGGCGAGGGAGAGCCAGACAAACGCCTCGATCGGATCCCGGGCGACGCCCTTGCCGTCCACGTAGGCCAGGCCGAGGTTGTATTGGGCGATGCCGTTGCCTTTCTCAGCCTTGGCGCGGAGCGAGGCGATTTCGCTGCTCTCCTGGGCGGGGGCGAGATGAACGAGGGCGGCGGCGAACAAAAGGGCGGCGAGCGAGCGGAAAGTTTTCATGCGGCAGGCGGGTGGGTGGACGGATACTTTTGTCCGGCTGACGGCCCGGCTGCAAGCCCGCCCGCAGGTCGCAGGAAAAAAATATCCGGTCAAACCGGGCTTTGCCCGGCAGCCGGCGGGTGTGGGCGGCCGGCGGGCGACGGCAGGTGTCGCGCGGCCAGGGCGTGAAACGCCGCCACCTGCCGGGCTTGCCAGGCGCCGTCATGGCCGAGCAGCGGGGCGATGAACGCCGCGACCCGCGGGGCCGCCGTCATCGCGGTCCGCGCATCCTCGTGAAGCGCGCGGGTGCGGCGCGCGAGCACGTCCTCCACGGTGCGGGCCATGGTGATCCGCACGGCGGCGGCCAGCAGCGCGTCGTCGCACGCGGCGCCGGCGCCGCGCGGCGGCAGCGGATCCGGCACCGGCAGCGCCGCCGTGCGACAGGGGCGGGCCGGCAGCCCCGCGAGAGTGGCTGCGCGGGTTACCACGTCCTCGGCCATCCGGCGCGCGGTCGTCCATTTGCCGCCGGCGATCGTCACGAGGCCGGAGGGCGACACGGTGATGACGTGGTCGCGCGACAATGCGCTGGTGGGGCCGCCACCGCCCTTCATGAGCGGGCGCAGGCCGGCGAAGGCGCTGAGCACGTCGGCGTGGACTGGCGCGCGGGCAAGGTAGCGCGCGGCGTGCCGGAGGAGGTAGTCCACCTCCGTCGCGCCGGGGGTGGGTTCGCGCGCGATCTCCTTCACCTCCGTGTCCGTGGTGCCGAGCAGCACCCGCCCGTGCCACGGGATGGCGAAGAGCACCCGCCCGTCGCTGGTCCGGGGGATGAGCAACGCCGTGTCGCCCGGCAGGAACTCGCGCGGCAGCACGAGGTGCGCGCCCTGGCTGGGCGCGAGGCGCGGCGCGGCGGCGGCCTCGTCCAGCCGGCGCAGTTCGTCGGAGAACACGCCGGTGGCGTTGATGACGGCGCGCGCCCCGGCCTCGAACGTCTCGCCGGTCTCCTCGTCGCGGAGCACCGCGCCGGCGATCCGCCCGCCGGCCTTGAGCAGGGAGGTGACGGGCGCGTAGTTGAGCAGGGGGCCGCCACCGCCCTTCATGAGCGGGCGCAGGCCGGCGAAGGCGCTGAGCACGTCGGCGTGGACTGGCGCGCGGGCAAGGTAGCGCGCGGCGTGCCGGAGGAGATAGTCCACCTCCGTCGCGCCGGGGGTGGGTTCGCGCGCGATCTCCTTCACCTCCGTGTCCGTGGTGCCGAGCAACACCCGCCCGTGCCACGGGATGGCGAAGAGCACCCGCCCGTCGCTGGTCCGGGGGATGAGCAACGCCGTGTCGCCCGGCAGGAACTCGCGCGGATGGACGAGGCCGGGCGCGTTGCGCAACAGCCGGGTGCGCTCGAGCAGCGCGGAGCGGACGAGCCCGAGCCGGCCCTGGCGCAGGTAGCGCACGCCGCCGTGGATGAGCTTCGTGCTGCGGCTCGAGGTGCCCGAGGCGAAATCGCCGCGTTCCACCAGCAGCGTCCGGTAGCCGCGGCTGGCGGCATCGAGCGCGGCCGCGAGTCCGGTGGCCCCGCCGCCGATGATCAGCACGTCCCATCTCCGTCCCTCGCGCAACCGGCCGATGGCTTCGCCGCGGTTCATGGAGTCAGGCCAAGGCCCGGCCTGGGCCGGGCCGGGCCTCGCGCGCGCTCCACGGCGCGGTGCCACCCGGCGAGCTGGCGGCGGGTGGTGGCGGCGGCGGCCGTCGCCCGGAAGGTGCGGTCGGCGGACCAGAGTTGGGCGATCTCCGCGCGGTCCTTCCAGAAGCCGGTGGCGAGGCCCGCGAGGCAGGCCGCGCCGAGCGCCGTCGTCTCGCTGGTGCGCGGGCGCACGACGGGCACACGGAGCAGGTCGGCCTGGAACTGCATGAGCGCGTCGTTTCCGACCGCGCCGCCGTCCACCCGCAGCTCGCGGAGCCGGCGGCCGGCGTCGGCCTCCATGGCGCGGAGCAGGTCGGCGCTCTGGTAGGCGATGCTCTCGAGCGCGGCGCGGGCGAGGTGGCCGGCGTTGCTGCCGCGCGTGAGGCCGGTGATGAGGCCGCGCGCGCCGGCGTCCCAATGCGGCGCGCCGAGCCCGGCAAAGGCCGGCACGAGGTAGACCCCGCCGTTGTCGGGCACGCGGGCGGCGAGCTTCTCCACGTCGACGGACTTTGCGATGAGGCCGAGGCCGTCGCGGAGCCATTGCACGACGGCGCCGCCGATGAACACGCTGCCTTCGAGGGCGTATTCGGTCCGGCCGCCGATGCGCCAGGCGATGGTGGTGAGCAGATGGTTTTTCGAAACGACGGGCTTCGCGCCCGTGTGCATGAGCAGGAAACAACCGGTGCCGTAGGTGTTTTTCGCCATGCCGGGCGACCAGCACGCCTGGCCGAAGAGCGCGGCCTGCTGGTCGCCGGCGATGCCGCTGATCGGCACGCCGCGCAGGGCGGGGATCGTGCTGACCTCGCCGAAGACGCCGCTGCTGGCCCGGACCTCGGGCAAGGCCTCGCGCGGGATGCGGAGGATTTTGAGAAGTTCGCTATCCCAGTCGCCGGTGCGGAGATTGAGCAGGAGGGTGCGCGAGGCGTTGGAGGCATCGGTGGCGTGGACGCGGCCGCCGGTGAGCTGCCAGAGCAGCCA
Source organism: Opitutia bacterium (assembly GCA_016190985.1). Lineage (GTDB taxonomy): Bacteria > Verrucomicrobiota > Verrucomicrobiia > Opitutales > Opitutaceae > Lacunisphaera. The sequence continues at coordinate 7,790 of JACPPI010000009.1, forward strand.
GGTGTCGACGGTGCCGAAGGCGAGTTCGCCGCGCTCGGCGCGGCGGCGCGCGCCGGGCACGTGGTCAAGCAGCCAGGCGAGTTTCGTGCCGGAAAAATACGGATCGAGCAGCAAGCCGGTCTTTTGCCGGAAAAGCGGCTCGAGGCCGCGGCGCTTGAGCTGCGTGCAATGGGCGGCCGTGCGCCGGTCCTGCCACACGATGGCGCGGTGGAGGGGCCGGCCGGTGCGGCGGTCCCAGAGCAGGGTGGTCTCGCGCTGGTTGGTGAGGCCGAGGGCGGCGATGTTCCTCGCGCCGACGCGGGCGACCGCGCGGGTGGCGCACTGCCGGATGGTCGCCCACAGGTCGCGCGGGTCGTGCTCGACCCAACCCGGTTGAGGGAAGTGTTGTGCGAACTCGCGTTGCGCCACCACCCGCGCGCGCCCGCGGCGGTCGAACGCGAGGGCGCGGGACGACGTGGTGCCTTGGTCGAGGGCGAGGACGCAGCGGGGCATGGCGTCAGGGTTTGGCGGGCGTGAGCGGTTGCCCGGCGGACGGCTTCGCATCCGCCGGCAAACGGTTTTTCGCGCGGCGGTCGACGACATACCAGGAGACGCCGGCGAGCATCAACAGGAGCAGGGCGAGCAGAACCAGGATTTCCTTGGGCAGGCGCACGACGGGAAATTATTCCGCCAGCGTCGCAGCGCCAGCGCAATCAGGCCGCAGACCGTGATTGCGGTTGGGGGGGACAGCTGACACGCTCCCGGCCATGAAGACACGCCTCCGGCTCGTTGGTTTTGCCCTGATGGCGCTGGTCGCGACACTGGCGCGCGGCGAAAAACCGGCCGCGGCCGAGGTCCAGCTCATGGGCACACTTGAGCAACGTGTGGCCATCGGCGGCGAGACGACCGGCTGGGTGCTGCGTTACGACAAGGACCAGCGCGTCGACCTGTTGCTGCCCATCGCCGCCTTCACGTGGATCCGCGACGGTCTGGTCGTGGCCGTGAAGGGCCGGTTTGAGACGCGGCGTTACCCCGAACGCGGCGAGGTGCGGGTGTTCGTCGTGCGCGAGATCGGCCAGGTCGTCACCTAGCATCGCTTTGTTGGATTGATCACAGGAGAGCACCCTGTTTTTCAGAGGGAATGCCACCTGTCATACCAGTTGCGGTTCGGTTTGGCTCTATTGCAGGGACGTGGCTGGTCCACGCGCCCTCGCGGGCGGACACAAGGTCCGCCCCTACAGTGTCAATTCACAACGCAATTGGTATAACAGGTGACATTGCGGCAAGCCGAACGGCGTCAGGCAGATTGCGATCAATCGCCGGAGTAGCCGGGGATTTTTGAGACATCGACCGCGTCCACCTGGGCGGGTTCGAGGTAGTCCTTGGCATACCGCTCGTAGACGCGGGAGCGGATGAAGATGTCGAACAGGTCGGGGTCGATGTGGCCGTCGAGGCGCATCTTGCCGAGGAGGTGGAGCGACTCGGTGAGGGTCTTGCCCGGCTTGTAGGGCCGGTCGCGCGCGGTGAGGGCCTCGAAGATGTCGGCGATGCCCATGATGCGGGCCTGGACCGACATCTGGTCGCGGGTCAGGCCGCGCGGGTAACCCTTGCCGTCCATCCGCTCGTGGTGGCCGCCGGCGTATTCGGGGACATTCTTCAGGTGCCGCGGCCAGGGCAGCGCCTCCAGCATCTGGATGGTGACCTCGATGTGGTGGTTGATGATCTGCCGCTCGGCGGCGGTGAGCGTGCCGGCGCGGATGGTGAGGTTCTCGACCTCATCCGCCGTGAGAAAATCGACCTCCGCGCCCGCCGGGTTGCGCCAGCGGTATTTCTTCGCGATGGCGTGGACGCGCTCCTGGTCCCCGGGCGCCATGGTCTCGCCGCCGATGTTGCAGAGGCGGAGAAACTCGCGGTCTTCCTGGATTTCCCAGAGGCGCGCGCGGCAGGCCTGGTCCACGGCCTTGGCGTCGGCCCCGGGGACTGCGCCGGCGCGGAGCGCGGCCAGCTCGGCGTCGCGCCTGAGGATTTCAAAGCGGGTGTCGACGAGGTGGATGCGGTCGAAGAGCGTCTGGAGCTTGCGGGCCTTGTCCACGACATGGACCGGCGTGGTGACCTTGCCGCAGTCGTGGAGCAGCGCGGCGATCTTGAGCTCGTAGCGGTCCGTGTCGGTCAGGCGCCACTCCGCCAGCGGGCCGGACTTCGCCTCGTGGGCGGCCTCCGCCAGCAGCATGGTGAGGATGGGGACGCGGTGGCAGTGGCCGCCGGTGTAGGCGGACTTCTCGTCGATGGCCTTGTTGAGCAGGCCGACGAAGGACTCGAAGAGGTTTTCGAGCTGGAGGATGAGCAGCCGGTTGGTGAGCGCGACGGCGGCCTGCGAGGCGAGCGACTCGGCCAGGCGCTGGTCGGTCTCGCTGAACGGGACGATCTCCCCGGTGGCGCGGCTCCGGGCGTTGATGAGCTGGAGGACGCCGATGATTTCGTCGGCGTGGTTTTTCATCGGCACCGTCAGGAAGGACTGGGAACGATAACCGGTGTGGCGGTCGAAGGCCTTGGTGCCGGCAAAGTCGAAACCCTGTTCCTGGTAGGCGTCGGCAATGGCGACGGTGCGGCCTTTCAGCACGGAATAGGCCACGACCGTCGAGTTGTTCTCGCGGCCCTGGGCATCGCGCAGCGCGATGGGCGCGTAGGGTATCTTTACGCCCGTGGTGCCGCCCATCGCTATGCGGAGCGAGTCGGTGCGGATGATGGCGAAGGTCAGGGTGTTCTTGCCGGGCTGGTGCCGGTAGAGCGTGCCGCCGTCGGCGTTGGTGATGTTTTTCACCGCGAGCAGGATGGTCTCGAGCAGCCGGTCGAGGTTCTTTTCCTGCGACAACGCCACGCCGATCTGGTTGAGCTCCGCCAGACGCCGGATCGGGTCGTCGGGGGGCTCGGCTCTGGACGTTTTGACCATGCCCGCAGTCTAGACCGGCTTCGGCGGCCGGTTCAACTCCCGCTTACACCCGGTTACGCTTCAGTTCCCGCAGCCGGTAAAAGGTGCCGCGCCAGGTGACGCCCCCGGTCCAGTGCGTGACGGCCATCGAGCGGAGCAGGATGTAGCTGAACACCGCCAGGCCGAGCGGCAGGAACAGCCCGTGCCACCAGCGGCCGCCGGCGAAACGCGGCTGGTCGCAACCCACCGCGAGCATGAATGCGACCGCCCCGGCGTAGCACCACCAGACCGGCCCGGTCGCGACAAACAGCGCCATCACCGGCCAGAGGCAAAGGAGCAGCACCGCGAGCACCCCCAGCGGCGGCACCCAGAAACGATAATCGGCGCCGGCGTAGGCGTTCTTCGTCAATCCGCGGATCATTTCGCCCAGCGTGGCATACCAGGAGACCGAGATCGCCCCGGCCCCGAGCACAAACTCGCTGAATCCGCCCGCCTTCATAAGCTTGCCGAGCTTGATGTCGTCGTCCGGCCGGAGGCGCAACGGCTCGTGGCCGCCCATTTTCCGATAAGTGGAGGCGCGGACGAGATTGAAGGCGCCCACCCCGCCGTGGGCCGGGCTGCGCGGATCGGGAATCCGCCACGGGCGGAGGCCGACCGTGAAGGCCACGCTGAAGGCGTTCACGCAAATCCCGAGCCAGTGCCCGTGCTCGCTGAGCCGGGGCACGGCGGCGAGATGATCCAGCGACTGGGCGCGGGCGTGGGCCACGGCCCGTCGCAGCACCTCCGGCTGGAAATGGACGTCGGCATCGGTGAAGAGGATCCACTCGCCGGTGGCGCGGGCCGCGCCGAGGTGCAACGCATGGTTCTTGCCGATCCAGCCGTCGGGCAGCGTGCGGACATGCTCCACCTGCAACCGCGGGTTGGCCGCGGCCAGCCGGTCGAGCTGGGCCCCGGTGTCGTCCTCCGAGCGGTCGTTGACCGCGATGACCTCCAGGTCGGGGTAGTCGAGGGCCAGGATGGTCGGCACGGCGGCCCCGATGGCCTCGGTTTCATTGCGGGCGGCCAAAACCACGGAGACGCGCGGCCAGGCCGTGGGATTGGGCGCGGCGAGGGTGGCCAGCCGTTTCAGCCGGCGGTTGCCGCGCATGACCTCCTGCGCGATTAGCAGCCAGAAGAGCAGGATGAGCGCAGCAGCGGCGAGAGAGGGACTCATGGGTTGACCCCGGACAATTGCTGCGAAGCGCGTTGAGGTCAACGCGCTCCACCAACCTCACATCGGCGGGTTGGTGCCGCCGGGGACGAGACGCTCGATCTTCACCCGGCGGGCGCGCTCGGCGTTGGCCTCGGTGACATGCAGGCGGTATTCGCCGACCGTGATTTTGTCGTCGCGCTTGGGCACATGGCCGAGGTGGCGCTGGGTCCAGGTGGCGACGGTTTCGCGGGGCGTCCACTCGAGCGGCCAGCCGGTCTCGGCCTGCAACTCGCGCATAGTGAGCGAGCCGCTGACCGTGATGGCGTTCGCCGTGCGCTCGTAGATGGGGCCGCTTTCGATGTCGGTCTCGTCCCGGATGTCGCCGACGATCTCCTCCAGCACGTCCTCCAGCGTGACGAGCCCGGCGAGCGCCTTCTTCTCATCGAGCACAACGGCCAGGTGGCTGCGCGCGGTGCGGAAGCGCTCGATCATGGTGTGGATGGGCGTGGTGAGCCCGAACGCCAGCGCCGGGCGCAGGAGCGGCTCGAACGAGGCCTCGGGCCCGAGGGCCTGGATCTGCCAGAGCCATTCGCGCACAAGGAGCAGGCCGACAACCCGGTCGAGCGAGCCGGTGCAGACCGGGTAGCGGCTGTGGCCGTTGATCTGGGCGGTGCGCAGGTTCTCGGCCTGCGGCCGGTCCAGCCACAGCGCCACGACCTGGTCGCGCGGGCGCATGATTTGCTGCGCCGTGGTCTGCCGGACGCGCAGCGACTGCACCATGAGTTTGTTGATCAAGGCGTCGCCGGGATGGCTGTGCCGGGCGTGGGAAAACACATATTCCAGCTCCTCTGGCCCGAGCACGTGGTCGCTCGCACCGGCCGGATCCACGCCGAGCGCGCGCAACAGCACGTTGGCGCTGAGGTTCAACAGACGGATGAAGGGATAGAAGCAGTAATAGAAGCCCACGAGCGGAGCGGACACCCACAGCGACACCTTGGGCGCCCGCTGGATGGCGATCGCCTTCGGGCCCAGCTCGCCAAAGACGATATGCACAAAGGTGATCATCGTGAACGCCACCGCGAAGGAGATGGACGACACCATGGCCGGATCCAGCACCCCGAGCCGGGCCAGGTAGGGGGCCAGGCGCTCCGCGAGGATGGGTTCGCCGACCCACCCCAGCCCGAGGCTGGCCAGAGTGATCCCCAGTTGCGTCGCCGAGATCATGGCCCCGAGGTGTCCGTTGGCCCACAACGCCCATTTCACCCGCCAACCACCCGTTTTCAGCATGGGTCGGAGCTGGCTGGTGCGGACCTTCACCAAGGCGAACTCGGCGGCCACGAAGAAGCCGTTGGCGAGGACGATCGCAAAGATGAGGAGGGCCTCAAGGGTGATGCCGAAGAGGGCGTGCATGGCGTGACGGTCCGCGAACCTACGGCCCCGCGCCTGCCGGGCAAATCATTTGGCCCCGCCCGAGATTAACCCATAACGGCCCAACTGCTTAGGCCGATCACGCCTTCGGGCCGGTGTCGGCGAGGAACGCGGCGGCCTTTTTGTCGTCGAACTCCCCTTCCCACCGGGCCACGACCACGCTGGCGAGGCAGTTGCCGAGCACGTTCACCGAGGTGCGCGCCATGTCGAGCAAGGCGTCGACCCCGAGGATGAGGAAGGCGCCGGCCAGTGGCAGCTTGAAGGATTCCAATGCCGCCACCAGCACGACGAACGACGCGCGCGGCACGGCGGCGACGCCCTTCGAGGTCAGCATGAGCACCAGCATCATGGTGATCTGCTCGCCGAGGCCGAAATGGATGCCGGTGGTGGTCTCGGCGGCCTGCGCCACGAACACCGACGCCACCGCGAGATGCAGCGTGGAGCCGTCGAGGTTGAAGGAATAGCCGAACGGCAGCACGAAGCCGACGATGCCGCGCGGCACGCCGACCTTTTCCATGTTCTCAAAGGCCTTGGGCAGCGCGGCCTCGCTGTTGGCGGTGGCGAAGGCCAGCGTGAACGGCTCGCGCACGGCCTTGACGAAGGGCTTGAGCGGCACCCGCGCGATCCAGATCACCAGGCCGAAGACGAGGACCACGAAGATCACCAGCGCGCTGTAAAGGGTGAGGATCAGCTTGCCCAGCGCGACCAGCGAACCGAGCCCCTGATGCCCGACCGTGACGGCGATCGCCGCGCCGACGCCGAAGGGCGCGAACTTCATGATGAGGCCGGCGAACTTGAACATGACCTGCGTGAGGCTGCCGCAGAAATCAAAGACCGGCTTGCCGGCCTCGCCGGCCGCGATTACCGCCATCGCGAAGATCACCGCGAAGATCACGACCTGCAGCACGTCGTTGCGCGCCATCGAGTCCATGATGCTCACGGGGAACATGTGCAGGATGATCTCCGTCAGGGTCTGGGGCTTGGCCAGGCCGGCCGTGGACTGGGCGCTGTCGGTGACCAGTTTCACTCCCGCGCCCGGCTGGGCGACGTTGACGGCCAGCAGCCCGAAGAAGAGCGCCAGGGTCGTGACGATCTCGAAGTAAAGCAGCGCCTTGCCGCCGATGCGGAGCGATTTCTTCATGTCCCCCGCCCCGGCGAAGCCCTGCACCACGCTCGCGAAGATCAGCGGCGCGATCATCACCTTGATCAGGTGGAGGAAGACGTCGCGGACCAGCGTCATCCACTTGTCCCAGCCGGCGCGGGCCTCGGGTGACAGATCGCTCATCCACCAGCCGAGGGCGACGCCCACGACGAGGCCGAGCATGATCTGTTGCGTGAGGGAGAACTGATACCACTGGCGCGGCGTGGCGGCCTCGGCGGGAGCGGACATGTTGGGTGCCGGGAATCTACCGGCTGGAATGCAGCTGGCGAGTGAAAGTTGCGGGGCCGCGATCTGCCGGTCAGTTTGCGAGTTGTCCGGACCCAGCCCGCAGTCCAGGCTGGACCTTGATGAACAAGGCCGATTGGCGATTACTGGGCGTGTTGGTGGCCGGCGGCCTGCTGGGCGTGCTGGGCAGCGCGCCCTTCATGCTGCCGTTGTTGCGCGCCGCCGTGGAAAAAATTCCCGGCCCCCTGCCCTTGCCCCTGCCGCTGCTTTTCGCCCTGGGCCTGCTCCAACAAGCCGTGCTGGTTGCCGTGCTCACCGGCCTGGGGCTCATGCTGGCCCGGAAAATCGGCCTCGGTGCGCCGCTGCTGGAAGGCTGGTTGACCGGCCACCGTCCGGGCCCGGCCCGGGGGCCCACGCTCCGGCTGTCCGCCTTGCTGGGCGCCGCGGTCGGCATCGTTCTCTCCCTCCTCCTCTATTTTTGGTTGCTGCCCCGGCTCCCGCAGCTGCCGCTGGCGACCGCGGCGGGGCTGCCCGTGTGGCAACGGATCGGGGCGTGCTTCGGCGGCATGGTGGAGGAACTCCTGCTGCGGCTGTTCCTGATGTCTCTGCTGGCCTGGCTGCTCGGCAAGGTCTGGCGCGGGACAGACGGACGGCCAGGATCGCCGGCGATGTGGCTGGCCAACGTGGTTGCGGCGGTGCTCTTCGGCCTGGGCCACCTGCCCAGTGCCTCCCTCTTCCTGCCCATCACCCCGCTGGTGGTCATCGCCGCCCTGCTGCTGAACGGCCTGGCCGGCCTCGTCTTCGGCTGGCTCTGCTGGCGGCGGGGGATCGAGGCCGCCATGGCGGCCCATTTCAGCTGCGGTGTTTTTGTCTGGGTCATCACGCCGGCGTTTGTTTCCGTGTGACTGGAGTCGGCCTGCCATCCGCAGCTCCGCAGGAGCGAAGGATGGTGGGCCCACCGGGATTCGAACCCAGAACCAAGGGATTATGAGTCCCCTGCTCTAACCGTTGAGCTATGGGCCCGTGGGCGCGACTTTGTCGCGAACAAGGGAAAGGTGACAAGTGACAAGTGGCCGGACCGATCCCGGGCCCCTGTCGGCCACGCGGCGCTCGCCGCGCTGGCCCGGTCACGGGCCGGCGCGCGGCCGGATCAGTAGATCGCTTTCTTGCTGCGGGCCGATTGGTCCGGGCCGAGGCCCTCGTAATTGTGGACGCTGCCCGCGCTGTCGGCCCACAGCGGCAGGTTGTCCTTGCGGGCCAGCTTCATGTTCAGCACGCCGGCCTTCATGGTCTCGTAGTCGGTGAACATCTTCTTGCACTCGGGGCCGCACTGCTCGGTGAAGCTGCCGAGGCGCAGCATGTAGAGGTTGACGGCGGCGTAGACCAGATCCTCGGGCTGGCAGCCGAAGGCCGCGGCGGCGCGCTCGATCGGCGCGTATTCCGCGTGATCCAGATGTAGTTTGATGGTCATGGTTCGGTCCTCCCCGGGTTGGCGGGCGTTCACCCACGGGCGGCGGGATTTGATGGCTTCATTATGCACCCGCGGCACCCGGCGCACTGGGCATAATTTGGCGAATGGTGGGCACCGGTTGCGGGGTGCTCCGGCCAAAAGCCAGGGCGAAAGCCCGACGGTGGCGCGCCCGGGCAACAAAACCCGTCTCTGGCGGACCGACTGGCGCCGGGCGCGGGAAATCGGGCCGCTTCCAAGCGCGAGACCAGACCGGAGCGCGGATTATTCGAGCGCTGCGCCGGACCCCGAACCCATCAGCCCGGACCGGACACCGGGTGTCATGCACGATCCTCCTCGCGCCTACCTGGAAATCGTCGCCGATTATTCCCGCCAGCCCCCGCCGGCCGATTGGGACGGCGCTTTCGTGATGAAGGAAAAGTGAGCGGGCCGCGCCGGCCAGAATCCGGAGGCGCGGACCCCTCTCCTTAAAACTCCTTCTGGAGCATCACCCCTTGGGCGTGGCCGCCAAAGAACGGGGCCAGCGCGAGCGCACCGGGCTTGGCCCGGTCGTGGCGATGCACGATGGCCCGCCCGACCACCGTGCCGATGATCGCGCCGGCCACCACATCGCTCGTGAAGTGCGCGTTCTGCTCTATGCGCGAGTAGCCGACCACGCCCGCGAGGCCGTAGGCCACCCCCTGCACCCACCACTGGTCATAGTGGGCCGCGATGACGGACGCGACGGCGAAGGCCTGGGTCGTGTGGCCCGAGGGAAACGAGTCGTTGCCGCTGAACGATCGGAACTCAAAGGTGTTGGTCGCGGTGCTCGGCCGCACGCGGCCCACGGTGAACTTGAGCACTGGCGCGATGATGCCGCTGGCGATGATGCTCGCGGTCACTCCGTCCATCGCCACGGCCTTCGCTTTGTCATCTTTGGCCCAATAGCCATAGGCCTCGAACCCGCCCAGCACCAGGAACGAATAGGTCGAGCCGAACCGTTGCGCCTGCTTCGTGAACTGGTCGAGTTCCGGGGTGCGCTCTTCCTGCGCCTCTGTCTTGGTGTTGCCGTCGAGGACCGACACCCCGGCGACCAGACCGGTCAGGCCGCCGGCCAGCAGCCATTCCTGCCGCTCCCAACGGAGCGGAGACGTGAGGATACCCTGCGTGTCGTCTGCCAGCAGATGCAGGTAATCGCGGGAGAACAGACTGTCCGGCCGCCGAGCAGGGGACGATCCGCCACTGCCGGCGAGGAGATCATTAACCGCCCATGCGTGCTGCGTTTGAGCCGCCAGCGGCAAGACCGTGGCCAAAAAAAGCGCAACCCAAGGCCGCCTGCCCGGAAGCCGCCGGGCCGGAGCATGTGTTTGCATCCCGGCATGGACTTGGCCCGCCCGAGGTTGTTCCCGCAGCTGGCATCTTTTTCCGGAAAACGCGCGGGGGGTGCATAAAAAAGCCGGCCCTCGCGGACCGGCTCTTGGAATTGTTTGTCATCGCAAGGCGGGCCGGCCGTGGCGGCCGGCCGGTCCATCTGGACTGCTTCGTCGCCGCGCTTCTCGCAATGACGTTGGGCGTTCAGCCCTCGTAGGCGGGCAGGGTCTTGTTGACCGGCTCCTTGCCGAGCTTCGCGTAGGCGGGCAGGCCGTTGTCGTAGGGGACCGCGACCTCGCCCTGGATGAGCGGGGTGGCGTAGCGGAAGAACTGGAAGTTCAGGCTCACGCCGTCCTCGTTGATCCATTCCTTGGGCAGGCGCTTCGGGTTGCCGATGACGTCGCCCAGCGCGGAGAGGCCGGTCTCGCAGGTGTAGATGTCGCCGTCGCCGCGCACGAGCGTGACGAGCTTGTCGGACTCGCCGGCGATGGCGGCCTTCACCGCGGCCTGGCCCACGAGAAACGCCTCGTCGGCGTCGGTCTTGGAGCAGAGGTGGGCGGCGGCGCGCTGCGTGATGCCGAGGCGGGCGACGCGGCACTTGGCGCCGATCTGCGACTCGACAAGGTCCTTCAGGAACTCGCCGACGCCGCCGAGCTGCGTGTGGCCGGCCGCGTCGGTCGAGCTGGTCTCGACGGACACGTAGTTGCCGTCCTTGTCCACGAGGCCCTCGCCGACGACGACCACGGCGTGCTTCTCGCGCTTGAGGACGCGGCGGACATCGTCGAGGAGCTTCTCGTTGGTGAAGGGGACCTCGGGGAGGTAGACGAGGTGGGGCGGGTCGTTCGGGTGGTCGCGGCGCTTGGCCAGCGAGGCGCCGGCGGCGAGCCAGCCGGAATTGCGGCCCATGACCTCGACAAGGGTGACGAGGTCGCCCTGGCCCATGGCCTCGGCGTCGAGCGCGAGCTCCTTGACGGTGGCGCCGATGTATTTGAGCGCGCTGCCGTAGCCGGGGCAGTGGTCGGTCGCCGGCATGTCGTTCTCGATCGTCTTCGGGATGCCGATGACGCGGAGGGCGTAGGCCTGCGCCTTGGCCAGCTCGGAGAGCTTCACGGCGGTCTCCTGGGAGTCGCCGTCGCCGATGTGGAAATAGTAGCGGATATTGTGCGCCCTGAACACCTCGAGCGCGCGCTCGAACTCGGCGGGCTGCTTCAGCTTGCTGCGGCAGGTGCCGAGCGCGGCGCCGGGCGTGTGGCGCAGGCCGCGGATGGCCTGTTGTGACTCGGCCGCCAGATCGACCAGGTCCTCGCCCAGGAGGCCGAGCACGCCGTTCAGCGCGCCGTAGACTTCCTCGATGGCGGCATGGTTCAGCGCCTCGGCGACCACGCCCGCGACGCTGGCGTTGATGACGGCCGTGGGGCCGCCGGACTGGGCGATCAGACAATTACCGGTCAATTCTTCTGCCATGGTGTGTGTATGGTTTTAAGTTGGGAAAGAAACGAAAAGAGGGTTCAAAAAAGGCCGCGCCGGAGGCGGATGCAAACTAAATCTCCCTCGTGGTGAAAATCGGGAATTTCACTCTTTTTTGGAGGCGGGACCATCAGTCCCGCGGGGCGTGAGTGCTCGGCCCGTGAATCGCGGGACTGATGGTCCCGCCTCCCAGAGACAAACTACAGCAGCTTGCCGGGGTGGTAGTCCGCCGCGCCCTTGTGCTTCTTCGCGAGCGGGGCGATGGCGGCGACCACCGCGTCCACCTGGTGCGGCGCGGCGCCCACGAAGCGCTCGCTCTCCGCCAGTATCTGCTGGAGTTTCTTTTTCCCCAGACCCACGCGCCTGTCGCCCGCGATCCGGCCGAGCAGGTCGGCGGCGCCGCCGGAACGCAGCGCCTTGGCGGCCGCCAGCGCGTGTTCCTTGATGGCCTCGTGCGCGGTCTCGCGGCCTGCGCCGCCTTTCACCGCCTCCATCAAAATCGTCGTGGTGGCGAGGAACGGCAGGTTGCGCTCGTTCTCCGCCGCGATGGCCGCCGGGAAAATCTCCATCTGCCGCAGCACGGTCAGGAAAGTTTCCAGCAGGCCGTCGATCGCGTAGAACGCGTCGGGCAGCGCCACCCGGCGCACGACCGAGCACGACACGTCGCCCTCGTTCCACTGGTGGCCGGCGAGGCCCGCCGTCATCGTGACGTGGCCGGAGAGGACCGTGGAGAAACCGCAGACGCGCTCGCAGTTCCGGGCGTTGACCTTGTGGGGCATGGCGGAGGAGCCCACCTGCCCTTCCTGGAAACCTTCGGTCAACAACCCGGCGCCGGCCATCAGCCGCAGCGTCACGGCGCAACTCGCCGCGGCCGCGCCGGCCTGGTGCAACGCGCTGACGACGTCGAAGTCGAGCGAACGCGGGTAGACCTGGCCGACCGCCGTGAGCGACGACTTGAAACCGAGGTGCTTCAGGATGCGGGCCTCGAGCTGGTCCACCTTGGCGGTGTCGCCGCCGAGCAGCGTGAGCTGGTCGAGCTGCGTGCCGACGGCACCCTTGAGCCCGCGCACGGGATAGCGGGCGACGAGGTCGTCGAGCCGCGCCGAGGCGATGAGCAGCTCCTGCGCGAACATCGCGAGGCGCTTGCCGAAGGTCGTGGGCTGGGCCGGCACGTTGTGCGTGCGGCCGGTGATCATCACGTCGCGGTGCTGCGCGGCGCGCTTCGCCAGCGCCAGCAACGTGGCGGCAACCTTGAACTGCACCAGTTGCAGCGCGCGCGCCGCCTGCAGCTGCTCGACGTTCTCCGTCAGGTCGCGGCTGGTCAGGCCGAGGTGGATGAACTGGCGCTTGGCCAGGTCGGAAAATTCCTCGAGGCGCGCCTTCACATCGTGGAGGGTGACGCGTTCGCGTTCCTGGATGCGCCCGAGGTTCACGTCGCCGCGGACGCGCTCGTAGTCCCTGATGGCCTCGGCCGGGATGGCGACGCCGAGGTCCTTCTGCGCCTTCATCACCGCGATCCAGAAATCGCGCTCCAGCAGGATGCGGCCGGTCGCCGACCAGGTCTCCTTCATCGCCGGCGAGGCGTAGCGCTCGGCGAGCACGTTGGGGATGGTTTCGGCGGGAAGGGCGGGTTGCTTCACGAGGTGGCTACGGTTAGCCCACGGCCGGGGTGTTGCCAATGGAAAACACTGTCATTGTGCCGCCCCGCTGCCGTTTCGGACTTCCAACTTTTCCCCGCGGGCGATCAACTCCCCCATGGCCCACTCCGTCGAAGGACACCTCAAGCTCAACGTCGCCGACTATGACAAGCTCATCCGCCAGCTCGTGCCGGGCTACGCGGCGATGCGCACGGCGCACATGGCCTTGCTCAAGAAACTGCTGCCCGCCGACCGGCGCAGCGTGGTGCTCGACCTGGGCGGCGGCACCGGCGCGTTGGCCGAGGCCGTGGCCGAGACGCTGCCGCTGGCCGAGGTGGAGATCTGGGACACCGATCCGGCGATGCTCGCGGTGGCGAGGGAGCGGTGCGCGCGCTTCGGCGGGCGCATCCGCTATCTGGAGCGCTCCTTCGCGAATCCCCTGACGCCGTGCGACGCGGTCGTCGCCTGCATCGCGCTGCACCACGTGAAGGACCTGGCGGCGAAAGGATCCATCTACCGCAACATTTTCGCCGCGCTGCGGCCGGGCGGCGTTTTCCTCAACGCGGACACCGCGATCGCCGCCGGCGGCGCGCTTCGCGAGTTTTCCTACCAGGAGTGGGTCAACGCCATGGCGCCCCACGGCCTCACCGAGGCGCAGGCCCGGGCGCACTTCGCCAGCTGGGCGCACGAGGATTATTACCCGCCGCTCGCGACCGAGCTGCGGCTGGTCGGCGAGGCCGGCTTCGCCGACCCCGAGTGCTTCTGGCGCGAGATCCCGTTCCTGATCCTCGGCGGGATAAAGTGATCCGCCTCAATCGTTCTCTTTCTCATAATCCTACTCATTCTCTTTCTGCCGGAAATTTACGGGAACGAGAAAGATTACGGTCAAGAGAATGATTCAGATCGCCCCCGGCGCGAGGCAGCGCACGGCCATGTCGCGCAGCACCGCCTCCTGCTCGTTCGGCCGGCGGACGATCTCCTCGAACGCGCGGATGAACTCCTGCTGGTTGTCGATCAGCCGGCGCAGGCCCGGCAGCTTGCCGCTGCCGACGAGTTTGCCGACATACCACTGGTTCTGGGTGAAGAGGTGGTAGGCGCTCTTCTCGGTGTCGCCGCCGAAGTGCCTCGCGTAGGCCTCCTGGGCGCGGGCCCACGCCGCCTTGTCGAAGCCGTAGGGGCCGGGCGCGCGCAGCTCGCCGGTGTCGAGCAGCACGCGCACCTGGATGAGGATGCGGTTGCGGTTCTGCAGCGCGCTGAGCACGGGGCGCGCGTCGTTGCCGTTGAAGAAATGCTGCGCCAGCGCCGCCAGCGTGCCCGGCAGGTCGCCGGCAAAGAACCGCTCGGCCGACGCGAAGAAATCCCCCTCGGCGAAATTGGGCGTAAGCTCGTCGATCTGCCCGTCGCCGATGACTCCGCCCTCGCCCACGAAGGTCGCGAGCTTGCGCACCTCCTCGGTCAGCAGCCGCGTGCTGGCCCCGACCTTTTGGAGCAGCAGCTCGACCGCCCCGGGGCCGAAGCTCACGCCGCTGTCGCGCGCCTCGGCCAGCGCCACGCCCGCGAGGGCCTCGCCGGCCGATTCGCCGTCGCCGCCCGCGAGCGTGAAATCGGAGTTCGCCTCGCACCATTTGGGAAACGAGCGGCGGCGGTCCACCGGCGCGGCGGTGAGCACGATCGCGACCTCGTCGGCGTTCACCTTCTCCAGCAGTTCCTGCAGGGCCTCGACCTGCTTGAGCGTGCCCTCGGCGCGGCCGGTCACGGTGTCGGCGAGGAAATTCACGTCCTTGAACCACACGACGCGCTTGCCGCCGAACATCGGCACGGTCTGCACGGCGTCGCGGAAACGGTTCACGGCGGTCTCGACCTCGTCGACGTTGTTGGCGAAACCGCTGATGACCTCGCGGGAGAAATCATCCGCGTTCGCCTCGGTGGCCAGCGCCTCGAAGCGCTCCTTGCCCAGCCGGTTGACGATGAAGTCGTCGGGCCCGCAGAAGAAGGCGAAGGCTTTGGTGGTCGCGGGCATGGGCGGGGATTTGCCCACGAAACACGCGAAAGCGCACGCAGATTTTTTGGGCGGGCGGGAGCGTGCTTGCACGCGACCGTCGCGACCAAGGTCGCTCCCACAGGCCGCGCCCTGCCACCCGTTCAGTTCGCCAGCGGGGCGGCGACGCGGAGCGACTCCTTCACCGCCTCGCGGCGGAGCCAGTCGATGGCGGCGGTGACGGCGCGCTCCTTCACGGCGCAGCGCGGGCCGGGCCAGGTGAGCTTCTTGGACCAGTCGCCGCCGGGCGCGTGCAGGCCGACGTAGATCGTGCCGATGGGATTGTCGCCCGCGCCGCCGGTCGGGCCGGCAAAACCCGTGATGGCCACGCCGTAGTCGGCCCCGAGCTGCTCGGCCACGCCGGTCGCCATGGCGACGGCGCACTCGGCGCTGACCGCGCCGTGCTGCGAGAGCAGGCACTCGGGGCAGTCGAGCAGCAGCATCTTCGCGTCGTTGCTGTAGGAGACGATGCCGCCCTGGAAAAACTTCGAGGCGCCGCAGACATCGGTGAACGAGTTGGCCAGCAGCCCGCCCGTGCAGGACTCGGCGACCGCCAGCGTGCGGCCCTGGGCGCGGAGCTGGTCGGCGACCACCTTCACCATGCTGTCGTGGCCGAAGCACACAAAATCATCCCCGAGCAGCGCGGCGCACTCGTCGGCCAGCGCCCGCAGCGCCGGCATGGGGTATTTTCCGTCCGGCGAGCTGATGCGGCAGTCCGCCTGGCCGAGGTGCGCGCAGAACGCGATGCCGAGCCCGGGGTGCTGGTTGAAGAGCGGCTGAAATTTCGTCTCCAGCGCGGATTCGCCGACGCCGGCGGTGCGGATCTGGATGTAGGCCTCGCCTTCGGCCAGCAGGCCGCGCGCGGCGAGCCGCGGGATCACCTGCTCGGTGAACAGCGGGCGCATCTCGTTGGGCGGGCCGGGCAGCATGATCAGCAGCTTGCCGTCCTGCTCGACCCAGAGTCCGGGCGCCGTGCCGTTGGCGTTGGGCAGCACCTCGCCGCGTTCGAACCGGTAGGCCTGCTTGAGATTGTTGGCGGTCGGCACCCGGCCGAACTTCGCGAAGCGCTCCGTGATCGCCCGCTCGCTCGCCGGATCGAACACCAGTTGCTGCCCGAGCTCCTGCGCCAGCACCTCGCGCGTGCGGTCGTCGCAGGTCGGCCCGAGCCCGCCGGTGGTGATGATCACGTCGGCCTTGGCCCAGCTTTCGCGGAACTGTTCCGCGATGGCGTCGGCCTCGTCGGTGATGGTGACGTTGCGCGCCAGCAGCACACCCCTGCGCCCCAGCTCGGCCCCGATCCACGTCAGGTGGCCGTTGGCCGTCAGCCCGAGCAGCAGCTCGTCGCCCAGCGTGAGCAATTCATAGCGGGGCGCGACGCGCGGGGCGCCCGGTTTTGACGATTCCGTAGTGGCCATGCAGTGTGTGGACGCGCAACCTACCCCGTTTTCCGCAAAATGCCAGCCGCCAGCCGCAGTGATTTTCTGAAGGAAAAGATCCGGACCCTGCCCGACGGCCCCGGCGTTTACCTGATGAAGGACCGGTTGGGCCGCATCATCTACGTCGGCAAGGCCAAGAGCCTGAAGAAACGCGTGTCCTCCTACTTCCAGCCGGGCCGCGCCCGCGCGCTGCGCCACCAGCCGAAGATCCGCACGCTGATCGAGATGATCACGGACTTCGACCTCATCGAGGTCCGGTCCGAGACCGAGGCCCTGCTGCTCGAGGGCAAGCTGATCAAACAGTGGCGGCCGAAATACAACACCGACTTCACCGACGACAAGCGCTTCCTGCTCGTGCGGCTCGACCTCGACGCGCCGCTGCCGCGCTTTGCGCTCACGCGTTTCCGCAAGGACACCCGCTCGCGCTACTTCGGGCCCTTCGCCCATTCCGGCCTGTTGCGCAAGACCCTCGCCTCGATGCGCCAGCAGTTCGGCATCCTTCTCGCCGACACCACGCCGACCAAAATCACCGCCGACACCTGGCAGCTTTACGACGACGTGCGGGCCGACCTCTCCCCCTGGCCCAACGTGGTGACCGCCGCGGAATACCGCGGCCGCGTCCTCGCAGCGGCCGACTTCCTCGACGGCAAGAGCCGCGAGTGGCTGGCCGCGCTGCGCGCGGAGATGAAGGCCCGCGCCGCGAAGCAGGATTTCGAGAAAGCCGCCGAGCTGCGCGATGTCGTGCTGGCGCTCGAGCAGACGCTGGCCCGCACCCGGAAGTTCACCCGCGACCTCACCCACAGCCGGCCCGACGAGGTGGCGCTCAGAAAGCTGCAGGAGGCGCTCGGGCTGGAGCATCCGCCGGCGCACATGGAGTGCTTCGACATCTCGCACATCTCCGGCACCTTTGTCGTCGCCTCGATGGTGCGTTTCACCGACGGCCGGCCCGACAAGGACCAGTATCGGCGCTTTTCCATCAAGAGCTTCATCGGCAATGACGACTTTCGCGCCATGGAGGAGGTCGTCAGTCGCCGCTACCGCCGGCTCATCGCGGAGCAGAAACAGTTTCCCGATCTCGTCGTGATCGACGGCGGCCGCGGGCAGGTCGGCGCCGCCCTCAAGGCCTTTGTCGGGCTCGAGTGCCCGCCGCCCGCCATGATCGGCCTCGCGAAGAAACAGGAGACCATCGTTTTTCCCGACGCCCGCGCGCCGCTCAACCTGCCGCCCGGCCATCCGGGTCTCCACCTGCTCCAGCGCCTGCGCGACGAGGCGCATCGCTTCGCCCACACCTACAACGCCGACCTCCAGTCGCGGAAGATCAAGGAGAGCATCCTCGACGACTTCCCCGGCCTCGGCCCCAAGCGCAAAGCCGCCCTCCTCGCCCACTTCGGCTCGCTCGACAAACTCCGCGCGGCCACCGCCGCGCAGATCGCCGAGGCCCCCGGCTTCGGAGCGAGCATTGCCGGGAGACTGCACCAGTTCCTCTCCGTCCCGTCCCAGCTTTAGTCTTGAGAAGGCCGGGGAGTCCTGCGATACATCGCCACGGTCACTATCCGTTCCCAAACCCGCCCGGGATTCCCTGTGAATTCCCGGCTCACCAAGAAAGGAGTGCCGTCATGAGTTCCCTGCCCGTGCCACCTGACCGCCGACATGCGATCAAGCAAATCGGTGTTACTGTCCTCGGATTTTTTGGCCTGCGTTCCCTGCTCAAGGCCCGCGACCCGGCGGAAGGCGTCTTTGCCACCTCCCTGCTGCGGGACACCCCGCGCATCCATTTTCAGGAGGGCTATTACGACCAGCGCACCCAGCTCTACCATGACCGAAAAACCGGCCGGCCCATGTTCGCCGCTGAAAAGGAGGCGGCGGAAAAAGCCGAGCCCAAGAAAAGGCTTTCCGACCAGGAGCTGGCCGACCTGCTGGACCGGGGTCGTTTCATCGACTCCCGCCCGTTGGAAAAATTCTACGCCTCCGGCCTGCGCAACACCTGGAGCCGCGTGGTCACGCTGTCCACCTCGCAGTGCTGCCCGATCATCACCGATACGGAACGCGACACCACGGCCGATGACAACGGCACGGAGGAAGCCGACCCCCACAAGATCTGAGGCTTCCGTTTCCGGCCACGCGTTTCCGATCTTTTCCCCGGCCCCCGCCGCAAAGACCGCCGCCCTGGATTCATCGCGCGATTAATTCGAAGATATTAATCATCACCCAGGAGTTCGATCCCCATGCCGACTACATGGTGACCTTGCTGCGGCACCACGGCATCGGCTGCCTGCGTTGGGCCACGAACCACTTCCCGCTCCGCTCTTCCCTCTGCCTGGAATCGCACGGCGCGGAGCGGCACGGCTGGGTCAATCTGGGCGAAGCGCCGACCGATCTGAACGAAATCCGCAGCGTCTGGTATCGGCACCCGGCGCCCTTCGCCCTCGCCCCCAATCTCACCGCTGATGAAAAGCGGTTTGCCTCCGGCGAAGTGCGCGCGGCCTTTTATGGCCTGTTGCGCACACTGGATTGTTTCTGGATCAACCACCCGGATCGGGTGCAGATCGCCGAGTCGAAAATGCTTCAGCTGAAGGTGGCGCAAATGATCGGCTTCGAAATCCCCCGCAGCCTGGTCACGAACGATCCCGCGGCCGTCCGCGCGTTTTTCGACGCCTGCGACCGGCGCATCGTCTACAAAGCCTTTCGCTCGGGCTTTTTTGCCGAGACGGACCGGGCCGTTTATACGACCCCTCTCACCGAGGAACACCTGGAGCGCATCCAGCAGATCCGCAACACGCCGGGTATTTTCCAGGCCCATGTCGAAAAGCGGGCCGATCTGCGGGTGACCGTCATCGGGCGCAAGGTCTTCGCCGTGGAAATCCACTCCCAGGGGCTGGCGCAGGCCCGCGATGATTGGCGGTCGGTCGATGTCGAACAATTGCCCCACCACCCGCATCAGTTGCCCGAGCGCGTCGAGCAGCAGTGCCACCGGCTGCTGCAATATTTCGGCTTGGTGTATGGGGCCATTGATCTGATCCTGACCCCCGACGGCCGGTATGTTTTTCTCGAAAACAACCCGAGCGGCCAGTTCGGCTGGGTCGAAGGCCGGACGGGCCTGCAATTGACCGAGTCCCTCGCCGAACTCCTCGTCGCCGGCCGCGTGTTGTAACGCCGCGTCATATGGTCCGCTTCCGCAGGCGCACAATGAACACCAGCGCCGCGTCGGGCAGGAGCCATTTTAGGACAGGAAGAACTTCGCGTGGAAGGGCCGCTGTAGCACGGCGCGGACGGCGTTTCCCCCGTTGACGGATTGGGCCGACCACGTATGGTGCCCGCATGAGTGTTGCCGAACTCCAGAAGCGGATCACCCGGTTGAGCCCCATCAAGCGCAAGTCGGTGGCCAAGTTTGTTTCGTATATCGAAAAGGTGGACGCGCCGGCCCGGAAAAAACGGTTGGCCCGCATCATGCGGGACATGGATGCCGGCCTGAAATACTCCCAGGCGCAGGTTGACGCCATCCTGGCCCGCCACCCCCCGACCAGAGAATGAGGGCGTTTTCGCCGGCTTACTCGCAAGAGGCCCTCGATGCCTTGGTGGCGGCCTCGGGCTCTGCCCGCCGGCACGCCCGGGCCGTCATCGCCCAACTGTGCCGCTACCCTGATCGCATGGGGGATGCTCAACTGCCGCAGGCCGATCAACGCGACTTGCGCATCCGGACTGACGATCATCTGGTGGTCTCCTATTGGGTGGACGATGCCGTGCGCGAGGTGCGGATCGTGACCATCGAGTGGACGGGCTGATCTGCGCCGACCTCCGGTTTCGTCGCCGCTAGTTGAGCCGCACGATGGTGGTGTTGAGCGCGGTGGCGAAGCTGACCCAGAGCACATAGGGCAGCCAGAGCGCACCGGCAATCCGGTCCACCCGCCACAGACCCTGCAGGAGCCAGACGAGCAGCAGCCAGAGCACCACGATGTCGGCCAGCGCCCCCGCCGGTTGCTTCAGGCCAAAAAAGAGCACGGACCAGAGCGCGTTGAAAAACAATTGGACGAAGTAGCCGCGCACGAGGCTTGTCGCGGCCGGGCCCCCGCCACGCCACACCCGCCAGATCGCGACCCCCATGAAAACGCAGAGCGTGATCCAGACGGGGCCGAAGATCCAGTTGGGCGGGTTCCACGACGGTTTGTTGAGCGCGGGATACCAAGTCCGGACATTTTCAAAGGTCGCCCAGGAACCGATGGCGCCCGCGAGGAAGGCGGCGCCGACAAAGCCCAGCAACGGCAGCCAAGTCTTAAGGCGGGAGTTCATGGGTTCATTTGCGCAGCCGGGTGATGAAGCTGAGCGCGGCGGCGGGCAGGAGCCATTTCAGGAACAGGAAAAATTTCGCGTGGAACGGCCCGTTGTAGCGCGCCGCCGGGCTGTCCGCCATCAGGGCGCGCTCGACGAGCCGCGCGATGTCGTCGGGCTGGCCGGCGAAGGTGCGGAGCCGCTGCGTGCCCGCGTGATAGTCCTTGTAGAACGGCGCGTAGGGTCCGGCCTGGTCGACGATCTCCTTCGAGACCGCGTTGGCCGCATCCACGAACTCCGTGAGGATGAAACCGGGCCGGATGAGCGTCACGCGCACGCCAAAGGGTTTCAGCTCGCCGCGCAGGCCGTCGGTGATGGCCTCGAGCGCGTGCTTGGTGGAGTCGTAGACGGTCGACAGCGGCCGCGCGATCTTCCCGGCCACGGAGCCGATGTTGACGATGCAGCCGTCGCCGCGTTCGCGCATCTCGGGCACCACGAGCTGGGTGAGCGCGATGAGGGAAAACAAGTTGGTCTCGAAATTTTTCCGGATGGTCTCGACCGGCACGATCTCGACCGGACCGCGCGTGCCGTAGCCGGCGTTGTTCACGAGGCCGTCGATGCGGCCGAATTTCGCGCGCGCGGCCGCGACGAGCTTGCGGCGGTCGGCGTCGCTCGTGATGTCGCCCGCGACCGCCAGCACGTTGGCGCCCGAGGGATCCAGTTCGCGGGCGAGCGCCTCCAGCCGGTCCGGCCGACGCGCGGTGATGACGACCCTCGCCCCGCCGCGCGCGAGCCGCCGCGCCGTCGCCTCGCCGATGCCGGCCGAGGCGCCCGTGATGATGATGACCTGGCCGGTGAGAGCGCGCATGAGTCTGAGATAGACGGAAACGCGCAAATTAACAGAATTTTGGTTCGGTCAGGCGGCCAATTGTGCCTACAGTGCCCTAAGATTCTCCCGCCCGCCGCGTATTACTCCCATCATCCATTCTATCAATCCCATGAAAACATCCCGCCTCCTTCTGGCCGCCCTCTGTCTTCTGCCGCGCCTCGCCGTAGCCATAGGCGTAGGCGGGGCCTCTGCCCTCTGCCTCCGCGCCGCGCCGGTCAGCTCCACCATCTCGGCCGTCACGGTCTACACCGACCGCGCCGTCGTCACCCGCACCGCCACGGTCGAGCTGGCCGGCGGCACCACCGAGCTGGTCTTCGCCAGCCTGCCGCAGGCGCTCAACGAGCGTTCGCTCCAGGTCAGCGGCCGGGGCACGGCCCAGGCGCTCATCCTCGATGTCAGCGCGAAGCAGACCTACGTCGACTACACGCCCAACGCCCGCGTCAAGGAACTCGAGGACCAGCTCAAGGCCCTCGGCAAGCAGGTGCGCGGCCTCGACGACCGCGCCAATCTGCTCAACGCCTCGCAGGCCACGCTCGACCGCATGGAGGCCGCCCTCTTCGCCCCGCCGGCCAAGGATGTGCCCCGGCCCGACCTCAACCAGTTCACCAGCTCGCTCAACTACCTGACCGAGCAGAAGGCCAAACTCACCACGGAGCGCGCGACACTCGACGAATCGCGCGAGGACCTGCAGAACAAGATCAACACCGTGCAGAACCAGCTCAACGAACTGCGCGGCGCCGGCGGCCGGGGCTTCAAGACTGTCACGGTGCGTGTGTCGGCCCCGCAGGCCGGCTCGCTCGATGTGGCGCTGTCCTACACCGTGCCCGGCGCCAGCTGGTCGCCGAGCTACGACGCCCGCGTGCTCAGCGGCGAGCGCGCCGTGGCCCTCGGCTACTTCGGCATCGTCCACCAGAGCACCGGCGAGGACTGGAAGGATGTCGCCCTCACCCTCTCCACTGCCCGCCCCGGCCTCGGCGGCGCCGCCCCCGTGCTCAGCGTGTGGAATGTGGACGTTTTCAATCCCGTCGTGTTGCGCGAGGCCCAAATGCGGGACGAGCGCCGCATGGACAAAATGAAGGCCATGCGGGAAAATGCCCCGGCAATGGCCGGCGCGGTCAATATGCAATCGTTGACGACCAATGCCGAGGCCGTGGAGATGAAGGACGCCGAGATGGCCTCCGCCACGATCGAGGCCGGCGCCACGAGCGCCTCGTTCAGGATCGCCGTCAGCTCCTCCGTGCCGAGCGACAATTCGCCGCAGAAGGTGCCGATCACCTCGGTGAAGCTCGCCGCCAACCCCGAATACCTGACGGTGCCGAAACGCCTCGCGACCGCCTACCTGACCGCGAAGGTCGTCAACAGCTCCGAGTTCCCGCTGCTCGCGGGCGCGATGAACGTGTTCCTCGACGGCACCTTCGTCGCCACCAGCGCTCTGCGCACCGTGATGGCGGGCGAGAAGTTCGACCTCGCGCTCGGCGCCGACGAGGGCATCAGCGTGAAGCACAAGCGCGTGAACAAGTTCACCGAGGACACCGGCCTGACCAACTCCGGCAAGCGCATCACCTACGAATACCTCATCACGATCCAGAACAACCGGCGCACCGCCGAGCGCGTGATCGTGGCCGACCAGGTGCCGCTCTCCCGCAACGAGAAGGTCGTCGTCAGGCAGCTCGCGCCCGACGCCAAGGACGTGAAGCCCACCGACGAGGGCACGCTCAAGTGGACGCTCGACCTCAAGCCCGGCGAGAAGCACGAGATCACGGTGAAGTTCGCCATCGAGTTCGACAACGGCGTGAACGTCACCGGCCTCGACTGAGCGCGGATGCCCGACGCGACCACCCTGCTCGTTGACAACGGCTCGCTTGAGCCCGCCGCCACGCTCACCTTGCGCGAGCTGGCGGCAAAACTCAGTGCCCGACTCGGCTTTGTGGCAGACCCAGTGTCGTTGCTGCACTCCGCGGGCATCGATCCCGTGTTTCTCGGCGGGCGACCCGCGGAAATCCTGTTCCCCGCGCTTGAACGCCGGCGGGCGGGCGGACAGAATGAATTTGTCCTCGTGCCGCTGTTCTTCGGCCCGAGCGCGGCGCTGACGGACTGCATCCCGGAAAACGTGGCCCGGTTGCGCCAGAAATTCCCCGGACTCCGCGTGGCGCTCGCGCCGCCGCTGCACGCCGCCGGCGACGGCCGGCTCGCGCAGATTCTGGCCGACAACGTGCAGGCGGAACTCACGGTGCTGTCGCGAGCAAGCCCGCTCCCGCAAAATACCGTGCGCGTTGCCCTCGTCGACCACGGCAGCCCGGTGGCGGCGGTCACGGCGGTGCGTGACGATCTTGCCCGGCAAGTGGCCGGCCTGCTCGGGCCGCGCGTGACGGCCGTGGCGCCGTGCAGCATGGAGCGCCGGCCGGAGCCGGCCTATGATTTCTGCGCGCCCTTGCTGGCGGGTCTGCTGTCTGCCCCGCCGTGGAATGCGGGCCACGTGGTCGTGGCCATGCAATTTCTCCTGCCGGGCCGTCACGCCGGGCCCGACGGCGATGTGGCCGCAATCTGTCGCGCGGCCGAAGCAGCGCAGCCGGCGCTGAAGACCCGGATGACCGCGTTGGCCGGCGCTCACCCGCTGCTGGTGGAAATACTGGCGGATCGCTGGCGCGCGGCGGTGCCGCTGTCCTGAACGGCCTGGTGCGGAAGACGGGCCTCTGGTCGCACGAAGACCGAGGCGGGAAACTCCGGCGCAAAGGCCGGGCGGGCGGCGGGCTCGCCCGCGACGAGTTCCGCCCATTGGTGGCGGAAGTTGGCGCGGAACTTGGCGCGGAGATCAGCGAAGGACATGGACGGAGGGGTTGGCCCGGGCCCGAAGGGCCGGGACGGTGGCGGCAAAAGAGGCAAGGCGGACGACCTCACCCACGACGACCAGGGCGGGCTGGCCGATAAGGCCGGCGGAAAGTTTCTCGGCATCGCGCAGCGTGCCGGTCAGGATTTGCTGCGCGGGGCGCGCGGCTTCGCTGATGACCGCGAGCGGCATGTCGGCCGCCATGCCGTGGGCGGTGAGATTGGCCGCGATCTCCGGCAGGCGGCGGACCCCCATGTAGAAGCAAAGGGTGGCGCGGAGCCGGGCCAGCGCGCTCCAGTCGGTGGCCGCGGTGCTGGCCGCGCATTGGTGGCCGGTGACGAAGACGACGGCCGAGGAATGTTCGCGATGCGTCAGCGGCAGGCCGGCCGCGGCCGCCGCCGCTGTCGCGGCGGTGACACCCGGCACGATCTCATAGGGAATGCCCGCTTCGCGCAGCGCCTGCATCTCCTCCCCGGCCCGGCCGAAGACAAGCGGGTCGCCGCCCTTCAGGCGCACGACCTTCTGGCCCGCGCTCGCCCGCGCCACCAGCAGGGCGTTGATCTGGGACTGGCTTGCGCTGTGGCAGCCCGCGCGTTTGCCGACGAAGTGCCGCTCGCAGGCCGCCGGGCAATTTTGCAACAGCCCGGGATCGACCAGATCGTCGCAGACCACGGCCTCGGCCGCCTGCAACAGGCGGAGACCGCGCACCGTGATCAGGTCGGTCGCGCCCGGTCCGGCCCCCACGAGCCAGACAAAACCGGGAAAGGATTGAGCATCGCCATACATGAGTTCTTCAGTCAATATGACATCTTTGGAACTTTACCCCGTTATCCCGGGAAGCAAGCCTTCAGTTCTTTATGTCAGGCAATCCTCCCGCACCGCTCAGCAAAAACGAGCTTCTCAAGCAGAACGACCCCACCCTCGGGGGCGCCTTGGCCGAGACCCTGGCCAACCCGGCGCTGGCCTGCTTTCCGGCGGACGACGAGCAGTTCCTGAAATTCCACGGCATCTACCAGCAGGACGACCGCGACAAGCGGAAGACCGGCAGGCAATACATCATGATGATCCGCGCCCGCATCCCGGGCGGCATCATTCCGCCGGACCAGTATCTGGCCTTTGACGATCTCTCGGAGCGCTACGGCAACCAAACCCTGCGCATCACCTCGCGCCAGTCGTTCCAGTGGCACGGCGTGGTGAAAGAAAAGCTCGGCCCGCTGCTGAAGGGCCTCAACGACGCGCTCTGCACCACGGTCGCGGCCTGCGGCGACGTGAACCGCAACGTCATGGCTCCCGCCACGCCCGCCGCCAGCGCGCTCGCCGAGCGCGTGCTGGCGGACGCGCGCCGGGTTGACGCCGCGCTCCTGCCGCAAACCGCCGCCTACCACGCCATCTGGATCGACGGCGAACCGCTCAAGCTCCCGCCCGAGGAGAAAAAGCAATTCGCGGACCCGCTCTACGGCAAGACCTACCTCCCCCGCAAATTCAAGATCGCCTTCGCCCTCCCGCCGCTGAACGACACCGATGTCTTCACCAACTGCCTCGGCTTCGTCGCGATCCCCGACCCCGCCGAGCCGGCGCGCGTGCTCGGCTACAATCTGCTCTGCGGCGGCGGCCTCGGCATGAGCCACGGCAACCCGGATACTTATCCGCGCACCGCCGACGTGCTGGGTTTCTTCGCGCCTGAGGAAATCGTCAACGTCGCCCAAGCCGTGCTCACCGCCTACCGCGATTCCGGCGACCGCACCAACCGCAAGCACGCCCGTCTCAAATATGTGCTGGAGGAGCGTGGCGCCGACTGGTTCCGCGGCGAGGTGGAGTCGCGCGCCGGCCTCAAGCTCGCGCCGGCCCGCCCGATGAACTTCACGAGCCAGGGCGACCTGTTCGGCTGGCGCCAACAGAGCGAGGGGAGGTGGTTCCTCGGCCTCTACGTCGAGACCGGCCGCATCAAGGACACGCCGCAGCGCCAGCTGAAAACCGCGCTCCGCCGCATCGTCGCCAAGTTCCGGCCCGAGGTCCGCCTGACCCCCTCGCAGAACCTGCTGCTCGCCGGGGTGCACGCCGGCCAGAAGGACGGCATCACCGCGCTGCTCGCCGAGCACGGCATCCCGGTCGAGAACCAGGCCGGCGCCATCCGCCGCGCGTCGATGGCCTGCCCGTCGCTGCCGACCTGCGGCCTCGGCCTCGCCGAGAGCGAGCGCTACCTGCCCGCCCTGCTTGAGCAGCTCGAGGGCCTGCTCGCCGAGCTCGGCCTCAGCGACGAGGAAATCATCATCCGCATGACCGGCTGCCCCAACGGTTGCGCCCGCCCCTACATGGCCGAGATCGGCTTCGTCGGGAAGGCGCCGGGCAAATACAACCTCTACCTCGGCGGCAACGCCGGCACCACGCGCCTGAACCGCGAATACCGCGCGAGCGTCAAGGCCGACGACATCCTCAACGAGCTGCGCCCGCCGCTGGCCCGCTGGAAAAACGAACGGCGGCCGGGCGAGCGCTTTGGCGACTTTTGCGCGCGGGCGGTGCTGCCCGGGCAAATCACACAGGGAGCGGCCGGGGATGCCGCCCCCGCCTCTCTCTCCACATGAACTCTCCCGCCGTCCTCATCCGCTGGAACACGGAGCTGCGCGCCCGGGCGCCGCTGGAGATCGTCCGCTGGGCCGTCGCCCGGGCGGGCGGCCGCGCGATCGTCTCCACCAACTTCCGCCCCTACGAGGCCGCCGTCCTGCACGCCGCGACCGCGGTGCAGCCCGACATTCCGGTGCTCTGGGTGGACCACGGCTACAACCGCCCGGCGACCTACCGGCACGCCGAGGCCCTGCGCGCGCAGCTCGGCCTCAACCTGAAACCTTACCTCCCGCGCCTGACGCCCGCGCACCGCGACGCCGTCCACGGACCGATCCCGACCACGGCGGACGAGGCCGGCCTGAGAGAGTTCAGCGCGCGGATGAAACTGGAGCCCTTCCGGCGCGGCATGCGCGAGCTGGCCCCGACCGTCTGGCTCACCGCGCTCCGGCACGCGCAGAACCCGGACCGCGCCGGTCTCGACCTCGTGTCGTTCGACGAGAATTTCGGCACACTCAAGGTCAGCCCCTTCCTCTACGCCACCGATGCCGATCTTGAGGCCTATCTCGCGCAACACAGCCTCCCCAACGAGCGGGATTATTTCGATCCCGCCAAGGCCGGCGAAAAGCGCGAATGCGGCCTGCACGCGGCCTGGGGCAGACACGCGGTCAACGCCTGATCCACCTTCGCCGCCGATCCACTCCGCGCCCCGCCGGGCGCCGACCACCCGTTCATGACCAGCTACCACCTCGACCACCTCCAGCACCTCGAGACCGAGGCGATCCACATCATGCGCGAGGTCGCGGGCGAATTCGAGCGCCCCGCCCTGCTCTTCTCCGGCGGCAAGGATTCCATCTGCCTCCTGCGCCTCGCCGAGAAGGCCTTCCGGCCCTCGGAGCTGCCGCTGCCGCTGCTCAACGTCGACACCGGCCACCATTTTCCCGAGTTGAACGAGTTCCGCGACCGCCGCGCGCAGCAGCTCGGCGCGAAGCTCATCGTGCGCCGGGTCGAGGACGCCATCGCCAGCGGCGCCGCCCTGCCGGCCCCCGGCGAGGTCAGCCGCAACCGCCTGCAGATCCCCGTCCTGCTCGCCGCCATCGAGGAATACCGCTTCGACGCCTGCATCGGCGGCGCCCGCCGCGACGAGGAGAGGGCCCGCGCCAAGGAGCGCTTCTTCAGCTTCCGCGACAGCTTCGGCCAGTGGGACCCGAAGAACCAGCGCCCCGAGATCTGGAACCTCTACAACGGCCGCCTCAATCCCGGCGACAACATGCGCGTGTTCCCGCTGAACAACTGGACCGAGACGGATGTGTGGGAATACATCCGCCAGGAGGAGCTGGAGGTCCCCAGCATCTATTTCAGCCACCGCCGGCCCTGCGTGCGGCGCGGCGGCCAGTGGCTCCCGGTCAACGCCATCCTCCCGCCCAGGCCCGCCGAGACCGTGCGCGACCTCGTCGTGCGCGTCCGCACCATCGGCGACATCATCAGCACCGGCCTGGTCGAGTCGCCCGCCGCCACGGTGGACGACATCATCGCCGAGATCGCCGCCGCGCGCGTCACCGAGCGCGGCTCGCGCGCCGACGACCGCGCCTCCGAGGCCGCCATGGAGGACCGCAAAAAGGCGGGCTATTTCTAGATGTTCACCGAAGAAATCCTCGCCGCCCCGCCCGTGCACGTGCCCGTCGGCATCCTCCGCTTCAACACCTGCGGCAGCGTCGACGACGGCAAGTCCACGCTCATCGGCCGCCTGCTCTACGATTCCAAGTCCCTCCTGGAGGACCAGCTCGAGGCGCTGGAGCGTTCGGCCGACCTCACCGGCGGCGGCGCGATCAACCTCGCCAACCTCACCGACGGCCTCCGCGCCGAGCGCGAGCAGGGCATCACGATCGACGTCGCCTACCGCTACTTCGCCACGCCGCGCCGCAAGTTCATCATCGCCGACACCCCGGGCCACGTCCAATACACCCGCAACATGGTGACCGGCGCGAGCCACGCCAACCTCTCCATCGTCCTCGTCGACGCCCGCCTCGGCGTGATCGAGCAGAGCCGCCGCCACACCGCCATCGCGTCGCTGCTGCGCATCCCGCACCTCGTCGTCGCCATCAACAAGATGGACCTCGTCGGCTGGAGCGAGGCGCGTTTCCACGAGATCCGCGGGCAGTTCGAGGCCTTCCTGCCGCGCCTCGATCTCCAGGATGTGAAATTCATCCCGATCAGCGCGCTCCACGGCGACAACGTCGTCACGCCCTCGGTCCGCGCGCCCTGGCATCCCGGCCCGACCCTGCTCGGCCACCTCGAGGGCGTGCACATCGGCAGCGACTGGAACCTGAACGGCTTCCGCCTGCCCGTGCAATGGGTCAACCGCCCGAACCACCCGACCGACGCGCGACTCCACGACTTCCGCGGCTACAGCGGCCAGATCGCCGGCGGCATCGTGCGCCCCGGCCAGCGCGTGCTCGTGCTGCCCGCCGGCCTCGTAACGACCGTGAAGGAAATCTGGACCTACGACGGCAGCGTGCCCGAGGCCTTCTGCCCCCAGTCAATCACCCTCGTGCTGGCGGACGACCTCGACGCCGGCCGCGGCAGCATGATCATCGGCCTCGACCACCACACCGGCACCGGCACGGACCTGCAGGCCAAGGTCTGCTGGATGCACTCCCGCCCGCTGGAGCGCGGCAAGAAATATTTCCTCAAGCACACGACCAGCACCGTGCAGGCCGTCGTCACGGAACTCACGCACCGGCTCAACATCGAGACGCTCGAGCCCGAGCCCGCCCCCGCCGCGCTCGCCATGAACGACCTCGGCGAGATCCGCCTGCGTGTCGCGCAACCCCTGTATTACGACAGCTACGCCGTGAACCGGCTCACCGGCTCTTTCATCCTCATCGAGCCCGGCGCCAACGCCACGGTCGCCGCCGGCATGTTGCTGCCGGCGCGGGCGGCCGTGAAACCCGAGATGGGCGACTTCATCATATGAGCACTTCCACCGCCACCGCCCGGGCGCGCGACCCGCACTGGCGCAGTTTCGCCAAGGCCGTGAGCTGGCGCTGCGTCGGCACCCTGGACACCTTCGTGGTGAGCTTTGTGGTGCTCACCCTCACCGGCGCGACGGGCGGCAGCAAGGGCCTGGCGCTGCACATTTCCGGTGGCATCGCCTCGGCGGAGGTCGTGACGAAGATCATCCTCTATTACCTGCACGAGCGTGCCTGGGCCCGCTTCTGACCTGCTCCGCCGCCAAAAAGGTTGCCCGGTCCGGCCGCGCGGCTACCTTGGCCGCCTGTTGAAAATCTCCGTCAAAGTGGATTATGCGTGCCGCGTCATGGCGGAGCTGGCGCGCCTGCACGGCTCGGGCCGGCTGGCGCAGATCGAGCACCTCGCGCAGACGGAGGCGGTGCCCGCCAACTTTCTCGCGCAGATCCTCGGCAAGCTCCGCACGCACCGGCTCATCACCAGCCGCCGCGGCAACCTCGGCGGCTACCTCCTGGCCCGGCCGCCCGAGGAAATCTCCCTCCACGACATCCTGCTGGCCGTCGAGGGCGGCTGCCTGCACCTCAGCGGCAACTTTCATGGCCGCAGCGGCCGCCGCCTCAAGAAAGTCTGGGACGAGATCGGCGAGACCCTGGCGGAGAAAACCAAGAGCTACACCCTCGACCGGCTCGCCACGAAGAATCCGGCCGAGATGTATTATATCTGAGCGCCGCGCTCACGCCGGCACGAGCCGCCCCGCGACGGGCGGCTCGATCGTTTTCCGCTCGCGGATATAGTCGCTCAGCACATCGCTCAAGACCTTGCCCCGCGCCACGACGCGGCCTTGGAGGAACGCGGCATAGCCGTCGCCGCCCTCGGCGAGGAAGCTGTTCGTGGCGATGCGGTAGGTCTTGGCCTCCGCCACGGGCTGGCCCGAGACTTCGAGCGATACGAGGCGCGCCCCGACAGGGCGCTTCAAGTCGTAGGTCGCGCGCAGGCCGGAGACCTGGCACATGCCGGCCTGAAGCGAGAGCCCGTGCTCGACCACGCCGCGCAGCGCGGCCCCGGGCAGCTCGACGACGACGTTGTCGTTGAGAAACGGAAACGCATCGAGCACGCGCCCGTGGTCGATCGGACCCTCCGGAATGTCGGCGCGCAGGCCGCCGGCGTTGGTCAGCGCGGCGTCGGCGCCGCCGCTCCGGCGCATGGCGTCGGCGATGAGGTCGCCGAGCGGGGACTCGCGGTTGTATTTGCGGATGATCCGCGCGGTGGCGCGGCCGAAGGGCGCGCCGATCTGCGGCGCAATGACCCCGCGGTAGTGCTCCACGCGGGCGGCGACGACGGGATCGGGCGCGAGATCGTCGCTCCAGACCTTGAGCAGCTCGACGTCGTGCGCGACGACCTTGCGGTCCTTCACCTTGAGGCGGATGCGGCCGAGGCGGGTGCCGTAGCCGTAGGTCTGCGTGATGATGGTGCCGGTGTCGGGCTGGATGATCGGCTGGTCGAGGCCGTGGTGCGAATGCGCCGCGATATAGACGTCGATGTTCGGCACCGCGCCGCAGAACCCGATGTCCTCGTCGAGCGGGCGCTGCACCTCGGGGTCGTTCTCGGCGTCGGTCTGCATCGCCCCCGGCAGGCCCATGTGGCCGAGCACGACGAGCACGTCCACCGTGTCGCGCAGCTCGGCGACGCAGGCCCTGGTCTCCGCGACGGGGTCGGTGAACTCCAGCTCGGCGACCTTGGAGGGCATGATGGTGTTGTGCGCGGCCATGAGACCCATGACGCCGATGATGCCGACGCGCGCGCCGTTGCGCTCGAGGATGGCGTAGGGCCGGGTGAAGCGGATGCCCGTGCCCTTGTGGCGGATGTTGCAGCAGAGGATCGGAAACGGCACGCGCTGCATCGCGTGGTCGAAAATCCTCCAGCCGTAGTCGAACTCGTGGTTGCCCGCGCTCATGGCGTCGTAGCGCATCAGCGTCATCATCTCCATCAGCGCCTCGCCGTGGGTGAGGTGCGACATCGTGCCGGTGAACATGTCGCCCGAGTCGAGCAGGAACGAGGTCCGGGCGGCGGCGCGCTCGCGCCCGACCAGCGCGGCGAGGTGGGCCGCGCCGCCGAGCTTGGGCGCGCCGTGCAGCCAGTAGGCGGGGATGGGCTCGAAGGCGCTGTGAAAGTCATTCGTGTAGAGCAGCGTCAGCTCGTGCGCGCCGCCGCCGAGCTTGCCGATGTCGGCGCGGGCGCGGTTGGCCAGCTGGTGCAGCACCAGCGGGGAGAGGGCGGCGATCTTGGTGAACTGGCGGCGGGTGAACAGGTGCATGGCGGATGGGTTCAGCGCGGCGCGGCTTCGAGGGTCACCTTCCGCAGCGCGCCGGTAAACGCGGCGGGCGAGGCGTAGTCCGCGCTCACCGGCGTGTAGAGGTCGCAGCCGAGGTCGAGGGTTTCGTGGGTGATGTTGTGCAGGCGGCGCGGCACGTGGCCGCGGCCGGCCTCGCGGCCGTCGACCGAGAGGAAGACGTCGGCGCCGCCGTCCGGCGTGAGCGTGAAACTCGCGCCCAGTTGCCGCGCGGCCGTCGGCACCGGATCGGCCGTGGCGACGGTGGTGCGCTCCTCGCCGGCGTAGTTGTAGTGGAACTTGAGCCGGCCCTCGTGCACGTAGAGCGCATAGCCGGCGAAGCGCCCGCCGAAGGCCAGGAGCACGCCGGCGCGCGCCGCGTCGCCGGGCGCGATGTCGGCCGTCATGCTCCACGAGCGGCCGCGCAGGTCGGGCGCGACGCCCTTGTGGATGCCGCTGACCGGCGGGAAGAACTCGAAGCGCGCGCCCTGCTGCGGCGAGCCCGGCGGCAGCAGCATCTCGCGCGCGGCGCGGCGGTCGTCGAGCGGGTAGACCCCGTTGGCCTGCGCCTCGCGCTCCCACGCCGCCAGCAGCGCGGCGAGCCTGTCGGGCCGCGCGGCGGCGAGGTCGTGCCGCTCGTTGAAATCATTGGCCAGGTCGTAGAGCTCCCACTTGTCCTGTTCAAACGGCGCGTCGGGCGGGTGGAAGGTGACGGCCTTCCAGCCCTCGTGGTAGATGGCGCGGTGCCCGTAGATCTCGACATACTGCGTGGCGCGGCGCGAGGGCGCGGCCGCATCCTTCCACGTGTAGGCCATGCTCGTGCCGTGCAGCGGCAGCAGCGCGGGCCCGGCGGCCGCGGGTTTCACGCCCGTGGCCTCGAGGACGGTGGGCAGCACGTCGACGACGTCGTGGAATTGCGGCCGCACCTCGCCGGTGGCGGGGATGTGCCCCGGCCAGCGCATGATGAGCGGCACGCGCACGCCGCCCTCGTGCGTCGTGCCCTTGGCGCGGCGGAACGGCGTGTTGCCCGCCTGCGTCCAGCCGGTCGGATAGGTCGGATAGGTCAGCGCGTTGCCGAGATCGTCGAGGTGCTTCGCGCCGCCTTCCAGCGTGCCGTTGGTGCCGGTGGTGAAGAGCCGGATCTCGTTCCACTGGCCGTCGGGCCCGCCCTCGGGGCTGGCGCCGTTGTCGGAGGCGAGGATGATGAGCGTGTGGTCCTTCAGGCCCGCGTGTTCCAGGTAATCCAGCAGCCGGCCCATCTCATGGTCGGTGTGCTCGACGAAGGCGGCGAAGGTCTCGTAGTAGCGTGCATAGACGCGCTGCTGCTCCGGCGTCAGTTCCGCCCAGGGCTTGATGCCGGGATTCGCCGGCGGCAGCGCGGCGTCCGCCGGCACGAGGCCAAGGGCCTTCTGGCGCGCCAGCGTGGTTGCGCGCAGCGCGTCCCAGCCGGCGTCGAACTTGCCGCGCCATTTCGCGAGGTATTCGGGCGGCGCGTGGTGCGGCGCGTGTCCGGCGCTGTAGGCGAGGTAGAGAAAGAACGGCTTGTCGGGCTGGTTGGCGCGGTGTTCGGCGATGTAGCCGATGGCGTGGTCGGTCAGGTCGGTCTCGGAGTGGTAGGGCCGGCCGTGGAGCTGCGCCGGGACATTTTTCAAGCGCTCGCGATCCTGATAAAGCTCCGGGTTCCACGGGTTGGTCTCACCACTGCTGAACCCGTAGAAGTGGTCGAAGCCGCGGCCGGTCGGCCAGTAGGCAGAGGACGCCGCGGGATTGAGCTCGGTCATGGGCGTGAGATGCCACTTGCCGACGGCGAAGGTGCTGTAGCCGCCGGCCCGCAGGTATTCCGCCATCGTGCCCGCATCAGGCCGGATGCCGCCGGTGCTGTTGGCCTGGGCGCTGGCGTATTCGGCGATGCAGGCCACGCCGACGCTGTGCGGGTTGCGGCCGGTGAGCAGCGCGGCGCGCGTGGGCGAGCAGACGGGCGCGACGTGGAAATTGCTGTAGCGCACGCCGGCCGCGGCGAGCCGGTCGACATTGGGCGTGGCGATCGGCGAGCCGTAGCAGCCGAACTGGGCGAAGCCGATGTCGTCCCAGAGGATGACCACGACATGGGGCGCGCCCGCGGGCGGCCGCACCGGCGCCGGCCAGTTGACCGCCGCCGCGCGGTAGTCGTGCGCGAAGGCCGGCGGGTTCGCCGCCGGCGCGGACAACGCGCCGACCAAGCCAAGCGCGGCGAGCCGCAGAAGGTTGAAGCCGGTCATGGGGTATGAGGGGGCCGGCCAGAGAAATCCTCCCGGCCGCAAGCATTGTCAACCCAACGGAGCCGTCATCTCGCGCGACCATTCTGCCATGTCTCGCCGCGCCGCCTTTATCTTGATCGCGCCGGGCGCCGCCGCCACGGTTCCGGCCAGCATGTCGCCCTGTTTCCTTTCACCACACGCCGGAAATACGCCGCCCGCACTCCATGCCTGAGGACCTGCTGTATTTTTTCGTGGCGGGTTTCCTCGCGCAGCTGGTCGACGGCGCGCTGGGCATGGCCTATGGCGTCACCGCCTCCAGCCTGCTGATGAGCGCCGGGGTGCCGCCCGCCGCCGCGAGCGCCACCGTGCATGCCGCCGAATGCTTCACCACCGGAGCCTCGGCGCTCTCCCACCGGGCCTTTGGCAACATCAGCAAGACCCTGTTCCGCCGCCTGCTCCTGCCCGGGGTCTTGGGCGCGATCCTCGGCGCCTATCTGCTCACGGCCATTCCGGGCGAGGCCATCAAGCCCTGGGTCGCCGGCTATCTTCTGCTGCTCGGCGTCTACATCATCGCCAAGGCCTTCCTGCGGTTTGAGCCAAAGGAGGTCGTCACGCACCTGACGCCGCTGGCGTTCTTCGGCGCGCTGCTGGACTCCATCGGCGGCGGGGGCTGGGGCGCGATCGTGACCTCCAACCTGCTCGCCCGCGGCAACGCCGTGCGCGAGGCCGTCGGCAGCGTCAACGCGGTCGAGTTCTTTGTCACGCTGGCTTCCTCCGCCGTGTTCCTCGCCACGCTCGGCCTGGGGCACTGGAAGATCATCGCCGCGCTCGCCCTCGGCGGGCTGCTGGCCGCGCCCCTCGGCGCCTGGCTCTGTGGCCGCGCCCCGCGCCGGCCGATGATGATCCTGGTCGGCCTGCTGGTGATGGCCCTGAGCGCGCGCACGCTCTGGCGCACGCTGGGGTGAGGTCGTTCAGCCGGCGGATCGCGGCCGCAGCGGCAGCAGCCATGCCAGCACGTCGCCGATGCGCGCGGCCCAGGCGTGCTCGGTGTGCTCCGCGCCGGGCACCTCGCGGCAGGCGAGGTCGCCGCCCTCGCGCCAGCCCTTGCCGACGAGCGTGTCGCGGAACAGCCGCACCGCCTCCCCGCCGGGCTCGGCCGTGCCCATGTCGAGCCAGAGGCGCGTGTCGGGTTTCTTGCGGAGCTTGGCGAAATCCTGGAACACGACGCGGTTGTCCCACCACAGCGACGGCGACAGCGCCGCCACGTGGCCGAACACGCGCGGGTGCCACAGTGCGAAATACAGCGACACCAGCCCGCCCATGGACGAGCCGACGACGGCGGTGTCGCGCGGGCCGGGCCGGGTGAGGTAGTGCGCGTCGATGAACGGCTTCACCTCCTGCACGAGGAACTTCGCGTAGCGCTTCGCATCGCCGGTGCTCCGGCACTTCTCGCCGTCCCAGCCGGAAAACTCGGACGGCGTCGGCGCATATTCGTTCATCCGGTTGAAGCCCGTGTTGTAGACGCCGACCATGACCGGCGCGACGATCCGGTGCGCGCGGATGAGGTCGGTCGCGCGGTCGCCGGCATGCCAGGCGTTGCCGAGGAACGCCGTCCGCGGGTCGAAGATGTTCTGCCCGTCCTGGAAATACACGACCGGGTGCCGGCGCCCGCGGATCAGGCCGTAGCCCGGCGGCAGCCACACGACGAGGTCGCGGCTGTTGCGCAGCCCGTGCGAGCGGAAACGGCGGTGGAGGCGGAGCGGGGACTCGGTTTTGCGGGGGCGCGGCATGCGGTGTTGGCCCGCCATGCCAGCGGCGGGGCCGGATGATGCCAAGCGGTTTATGCGGCCGGGGCGGCGCCGGGCCGGATTTTTCCCCGGCCGGGCATTATTCGGCTCCACTTTTCCCCCGGCCGGCGCACACTGCCCCCCATGAAAAAGATCGGCATCCTGCACGGCAAGGAGCGCAGCTTCCCCACGGCGCTCATCGAACGCATCAACGCGATGAAAGAGCCCGGCGTCACCGCCGAGGAAGCGCTCATCAGCCAGGTCCTCCAGGGCGAGCCCACGCCCTACGCCGTCATCCTCGACCGCATCTCGCAGGACGTCCCCTTCTACCGCGCCTACCTCAAGAACGCCGTGCTCAACGGCACCGCCGTCGTCAACAACCCGTTCTGGTGGTCGGCCGACGAAAAATTCTTCAACAACTGCCTCGCGACCAAGCTCGGCGTCGCCGTGCCCAAGACCGTCCTCCTCCCGTCCAAGGAGCTGCCCGCCGACTGCTCCAGCGAGTCGTTCTCCAACCTCGCCTATCCGCTGGATTGGGACGGCATCTTCGCCCACATCGGCTGGCCCGCCTATTTCAAGCCCCACTCCGGCGGCGGCTGGAAGAACGTCTACAAGGTCCGCAACCGCGAGGAGTTCTTCAAGGCCTACGACGAGACCGGCCAGCTCGTCATGCTCCTCCAGTCCGAGGTCGTGTTCGAGGACTACTACCGCTGCTACTGCATCGGCGGCACCGACGTCCGCATCATGCCCTACGAACCGCGCAACCCGCACCACCTGCGCTACGTCGTGGACCGCCCGCCCGGCTCGCCCGGGCTGCTCGCCCGCATCGAGCGCGACGTGCTCACGCTCAACCACGCCCTCGGCTACGAGTTCAACACCGTGGAGTTCGGCGTCAGCGGCGGCGTGCCCTACGCCATCGACTTCTGCAACCCCGCGCCCGACGCCGACCGCAAGTCCGTCGGCGAGGAGAATTTCGCCTGGGCGGTCGACGCCGCCGCGCGGATGCTCGTCCGCAAGGCCCAGGCGCACAACCCGGCGCAGAACAACACCACCTGGGGCGGCTACGTCCAGGGCGCGGTCAAGACCGGCGCGCCGGCGACCCGGAAGAAATGACAGACTTCCCGCCATACCCGCAACCGGTCGTTCTGATCCCGCGGTCGCGTGAGAAGAATCCAGATAGATCCGCGTCTGTAACTGAATCCTTCGCGTTGCTCAGGATGACACGCCTCGGTAATAATCCCTCGCCTGTCTTCTGTCCTCTGTCATCTGCCACCTGATCTTCACCCCATGGCCGCCCCGCGCAAAAAACACAGGTTCACCCTCGGCATCGAGGAGGAGTTCCAGATTGTCGACCCGGTCACGCGCGAGCTGAAGTCGCACATCGAGGAGATCATCGAGGGCGGCAAGGTCATCCTCAAGGAGCGCGTCCGGCCCGAGCTGCACCAGTCCGTCGTCGAGGTCGGCACCGACATCTGCGAGGACATCGCCGCCGCGCGCCGGTCCGTCACCGGCCTGCGCCGCGATCTCGCGGGCCTGGCCAAAAAATCGCACCTGCGCATCGCCGCCGCCGGCACGCACCCGTTCTCCCACTGGATCGACCAGAAGATCTCCAGCGGCGAGCGCTATCAGGGCGTGTTGAACGACATGCAGCAGATCGCCCGCGCCAACCTCATCTTCGGCCTCCACGTCCACGTCGGCATGCCCGACCGCGAGACCGCCATCCAGCTGCAGAACACCGCGCGCTACTTCCTGCCGCACATCTTCGCGTTGTCGACCAACTCGCCGTTCTGGGTCGGGCGCAACACCGGCTACGCCTCCTACCGCCTGCAGGTCTTCCAGCGTTTCCCCCGCACCGGCATCCCCGACCTCTTTGACTCGGTCGAGGAGTTCGACGGCTACGTCAACCTGCTCATCAAGACCGGCTGCATCGACAACGCCAAGAAGATCTGGTGGGACATCCGCCTCCACCCGCTTTTCCACACCCTCGAGTTCCGCGTCTGCGACATCCCGATGCGGGTCGACGAGACCATCTGCCTCGCCGCCCTCATGCAGGCCGTGATCGCCAAGCTCCACAAGCTGCACCGGAAAAACCTCGGCTTCCGCACCTACCGCGCCCGCCTCATCAACGAGAACCGCTGGCGCGCCTCCCGCTACGGCATCAACGGCAAGATGATCGACTTCGGCAAATCCGAGGAGGTCCCCACCCGCGACCTCATCAACGAGCTGCTTGAATTCATCGACGACGTGGTGGACGAGCTCGGCTCCCGCGCCGAGGTCAACTACGTGCAGGAAATCCTGGCCAAAGGCACGGGCGCCGACCGGCAGGTTGAGGTTTACGACCGCACGAAAGATCTCAAGGCCGTGGTCGATTACATCATCTCCGAAACCCACCACGGCCTCGAGGCCTGACCCGCTTTGTTCCGTCACTGTCATCTGTCCTCTGTCCTCTGTCCTCTGTCCTCATGCCTCACGCCGCCTCGTTGCCCACCACTTTTGATCCCGCCCTGACGGCCGGAGCCCACAACGCCATCCACGTCTGCCTCAAGCTCCAGCGTGACGAACGCCTGACGCTCATCACCGACCGGGCCAGCGCCGAGATCGCCGCCGCCCTCGTGGCCGAGATCGAGAAGACGGGCGCGGCCTACAACGTCCTCGTCCTCGAGGAATACGGCCCCCGCCCCCACCGCGACATGCCCGCCGCCGTGCTCGCGGACCTCGCCCAGTCCCAGGTCTCGATCTACGCCTGCATCACCCACACCGGCGAGCTCCGCACCCGCATGCAGATGATGGACGTCATCAACCCGCGCCACATCCGCCACGGGCACATGGTGAACATCAACAGGCAGATCATGGTCGAGGGCATGCGCGCCGATTTCATCGAGGTCGACCGGCTCTCCCAGAAGCTCATCGAGAAATGCCGCCGCACCAAGCGCGTCACCTGCAAGACCGCCGCCGGCACCGACTACGTCGCCGAACTCTCGCCCAAGCTGAACTGGGTCAAGACCGCCGGGCTCATTACGCCGCAGAAGTGGGGCAACCTGCCCGGCGGCGAGATCTTCACCTCGCCCTATAATTCGAACGGCCGCTTCGTCGTCGACGGCGTGGTCGGCGACTACCTCTGCCAGAAATACGGCGACATCGGGAAAACGCCGCTGACGATCGACATCAAGGACAACCGCATTGCCAAGCTCGCCTGCGCGAACAAGGAGCTGCTCGCCGAGTTCGACAAATATTGCCACACGGACGAGAACTCGAACCGCGTCGGCGAGTTCGCCATCGGCACGAATCTCGCCTGCACGCACATCATCGGCCACATCCTGCAGGACGAGAAGCTGCCCGGCATCCACATCGCCTTCGGCCACCCCTATTCCGAGCACACCGGCCAGAACTGGAAGAGCACGACCCACATCGACTGCGTCGGCCGTTTCTTTGACATCTGGCTCGACGACGAACAGGTCATGGCGAAGGGGAAGTTTTTGATCTAGTCGGCGAATGAGTGGTTTATTGGCCACGGATTTCACGGATGAACACGGATAAACTGATTCATCCGGAGATCAGTGAAGTGATCATCGGATCAGCGATGAAGGTGCTGAATACCTTAAAGCCAGGTTTGGATGAGAAAGCTTATGAAAATGCTTTGGTCATCGAGCTGCGTAAACGTGGCCACAAAACAGACCGGCAGAAGAGATTCGAGGTTCGCTATGAGGGTGAGCTCGTGGATATTCTCGTCCCGGATATAGTGGTGGATGATCTCGTCATCGCCGACCCAAAGGTGGTCGAAGCGTTTACCACGACGCACATCGCCCAAATGCAAGGCTATCTGACCATCACCCAGCTCCGGCTCGCCCTCCTCCTCAATTTCAAATTCGCCGACCTGCGCTGGAAACGGGTCATCCGATAAATCCGTTTCCATCCGTGCAATCAGTGGTTAAATAAAGCACCCAAACACCAATCACATGATCCCCGCCGTCCGCCAGCGCTACAATGCCGCGTTCACCGAGCAACGCTACGCGGCGTTCACGGCGGAACTGAACAAGGCGATGTATTGGCCGGTGGATTTCCGCGTGGCGGAGTCGCCGCTGTTCCTCGACGAGACTACGACCCGCACGCTCATCCGCGCCGCCGATGACATCGTCGGCCAGCTGGCCAAGCCGGAATTCCGGCAACATGCCAAGACGGCGATTCCCGCCGGCCAGACCGTGCCGAAGGAAACGGAGTGGCCGCACTTTCTCGCGGTGGATTTCGCGCTCTGCCACGACGCCTCCGGCCAGATTCTCCCGCAGTTGATCGAGCTACAGGGCTTCCCCACCGTCGCCTGCTGGCAGGCGCTGCTGGCCGGCTCCTACAAGAAGCATTTCCCGGAAATCCCGGCGGAGTTCACGCCCTACTTTGGCGGGCTGGACGAGGAAGGTTATCTCAACGACCTGCGCCACGCCATGACCGGCGACTGCCTGCCGGAGAACACCGTGTTGTTGGAGATCACACCCGACCAGCAGAAGACGCGCATCGATTTCGCCTGCACCCACGCCATGCTCGGCATCAAGCCGCTGTGCGTCACCAAGGTCCTCAAGCGCGGCCGGCAGCTCTTCTACCCGTCGGGCGGACGCGAGGTGCGCATCGAGCGCATCTTCAACCGCGTCATCTTCGACGAACTGCTGCGCAAGAACCCGCCGATGAAGTTCAGCTTCTTCGACGACCTCGACGTGCAGTGGGCCGGCCACCCCAACTGGTATTTCCGCATCAGCAAGCACACGCTGCCCTACCTCAAGAGCGTCTACGTGCCCGACTGCCGCTTTCTTTCCGACTTCGTTGTGGGAGGGGCTTTACGCCCCGACTCCCTCCCGATCGACCTCGATAATTACGTTTGCAAGCCGCTCTACTCCTTCGCCGGGCTCGGCGTGGACATCGCGCCGACGCGGGAAAAGATCGCCGCCGTGGAAAAGCCCGCCGAGTGGCTGCTCCAGCGCAAGGTCGCCTACGCGCCGGTGATGGCGACGCCCGACGGTCCGGCCAAGGCTGAGATCCGCCTCATCTTCGCCGGCGACGGCACCGGCATGCCGAAGCTCGTCAACCAGCTCGTGCGCCTGACGAAAGGCGCGATGCACGGCGTGGATTTCAACAAAGGCCGCACCTGGGTCGGCGCCAGCTGCGCCTTCCACCCGCCGGTGTGAGCGGATTTTTCGCCACGAAAAGTCCCAATAAAACCCTACAAGCTGTCCGAAACCCGGGCTTCTGTGGTGGGGCAGCGTGCTGGCACGCGCCCGTTGCTCTCCGGGGCGCGACCGTCGCGTGCAAGCACGCTCCCACAATTGCAATCAAGCGGCGTTCAGAACGCCCAGGCGAAGCCGGCACCAAGGCCCTTGCCGTCGTTGGTGAAGGAGAAGTTCACGCGGATGCTCCAGCGGTCGTCGAGCCAGAGGTTGGTGCGGAGCACGCCGTAGAAGTCGCCGCCGCCGTCGTAGGCGGTCGCGTCGGCATAGCCGACCAGCGGCGCGAGCGAGAACTTGTCCGTGAGCTGCAGCTCCACCCCGGTGGCGAGGGCATAGGTGAACGAGTTGTCCCGCGCCGCGCCGTATTTCCACCAGTTGTAGCCGAGGGTGGCCTCCGCGAAGGGCCGGCCCCAGCCGGTCGTGGTGTGCCAGCGCACGCCGGCGTCGAAATCGCGCGAGTCGGCCCGCGCGCCGGCCACGCGCTGCGAGCGCGTAAAGCCCGTCGTCGCGATCAGGTCGAAGCTGGGATGGAAGCTCTTGTTCAGCCGGAAGCCGACGCCGCTGTAGTCGAGCGTGTCGCCATTGGAATACAGGTAGGTCGGGCTGAGGTAGTCGGTGCCGTTGAGGCCGCGGCCCGTGGTGAGCCGGGTGCCTTGCGCGAAAGCGGCCGGGGCGCACAGCGCCAGCCCGACCGCGGAGAGCAGGAGTTTGGTTTTCATGGGGGTGTTGGGTTCAGCCGTCAGACCGGCGGCCGGTGCCCCAGGTTCCTGCCAGAATGCAGGGGCGGCGCAATCCCGATGCGGCCAAGGCCCACGGCGGCGCGGCCTCCGGCCATTTTCCGGTGGTGGCCGGAGCCCGCCGCCAACCAGATCCTGCGGGACATATAAAGATCCCCGGGTCAAACCCCGAGGGGTTTGACCTGCTGGCATCCTCACCGCGTATTGCAGGAGCCGCGATCCGCTCAACCATCGCGGCCCAAAGCCGCTCCTGCATCCAACCAAACCGAAGCAAGCTTCGGTGCATCGGACCGACAGTGAAGCCGCGGCGCACCCCGGCGCCGCGGCTCTTGTGCGCACACTGTCTTGCGGCAGAAGCCGGTCAGAAGCGGAAGTTCGTGCCGATCGTGAACGAGGTGTTCTGGTCGTCGTCGCGGTCGAGGCCCGCCGTGACCGCCCACTGGCCGTCCACCCAGTAGTTGGCCTTCACGCCGTAGGTCCAGGCGCCGCTGCCCGCGAGATCCGGCGCGTCGGCATACTCGACGAACGGCGTCACGGTGACGGCCCTCGCCACCTGCAACTCGGCGCCGGCGGCGACGCCCCAGAGGATGGAGCGGTCTTGCCCGCCGAAACCGCGCTGCCAGGCATAGCCGAGACCGGCCTCGACGTAGGGTTTGCCCCACGCAAAGTTGTTGCTGAAGGCGCGCACGCCGCCGGTGAGGCTCTGCACATTCAGCCGGCTGCCGGCAAACAGGCGCGTCTGCGACCAGTCGTAGGCGAACACCGCGTCGAACCCGGGGTTCAGCGGCTCGTTGAAGGCGAACCGGTAGCTGTCGGCGTTGACCGGGCTGTCCGCAAGGTGGGCGTAGCTGTAGCTCAGCGTGGCGTAGCGCTCGCCGAGCAGGCCCGACCGGGCGGGAGCCGCGGGGGCCGGGGCGCTGGGCGGGGTGTCGGCCCGGGCCAGCGCCGCGAGACCGAGGACCGCCGCGGCGGAAATCGAGAGGTGTTTCAGGAGGATGTTCTGTTTCATGTTGGTTTGTTTTTGGCGTCGCCGCGCACCAGGCGCATTGACGACCACAATGAACGCATACGGCGGGCGGTGTTCCCTGCCGGAAAGTTTTTAAGGCGATATACAATTTTTTCAGGAACCGGCCGGTGGTCGCGTTGTCGGCCGCGCGTTTCCGGGCGCTTTCCCCTGCTTGCCATCGGGCGCAACCGGGGTAGGCTGTGCTTCCGATGAAAGCCACCCGCACCCTCCTGCTCCTCCTCCTCCCCGCCATGCTCTTCTTCTCCCCTGCCGCCGCCGAACCCCTCAAGGTCGGCGATGCCGCCCCCGCCGTGTCCGCGCTTACGGACAAAGGCGCCACACTCGATCTTGGCGATATGTATAATAAACACGACTACGTTGTTGTCTGGTTCTATCCCAAGGCTCTCACCGGTGGCTGCACCAAGCAGGGCTGCTCACTACGCGATGCCAACGAAGAACTCTGGGGCAAATACCGCGCGGCGGTGGTCGGAGTCAGCACCGACACCGTCGAGAAGCAGAAAGAGTTCAAAGAGACGAATAACTTCCCGTTCCCGCTGCTCGCCGACACCGACAAGAAGGTCCTGAAGGCCTTTGGCCAGACCGCCCTGATGTTCGCCTCGCGCGAGTGCTACGTCATCAAAGGCGGCAAGATCGTCTACAAGGACACCGGCGTAACCGACAAGCAGGCCGAAAACGTCCTCGCCTTTCTGGCCAGCGACAAGAAAAGCGGCTGAACCAGCAATTTGTCAGCGCGAGCCCGGCCCAGCTGGGCGTGGCGATCCATCCGCCTGGATTGCTTCGTCGCTTCGCTTCTCGCAATGACCAATCACAACTCCGCGTCATCCACCGCCGCCAGCGCCTCGGCGCGCGGATCGCGGCGGGCCCGCTCGATCCAGTCGGCAAACAGGCGCAGCCGCCCGAGCCATTCCGGCGGCAACGGCGCCGCCACGAGGTCGATGACGCGCCACACTCCGGTCTCGTCGGCAACGACGTTGCGGTCGTGCGTGTCGGCCACGAGCCACGGCACGCCGTCGAGAAACGCCAGGCGCGGGTGGTCGCGGTCGGTGCGCAGGAAGCGCGACGGGA
This sequence comes from Opitutia bacterium, assembly GCA_016190985.1. Taxonomy (GTDB): domain Bacteria; phylum Verrucomicrobiota; class Verrucomicrobiia; order Opitutales; family Opitutaceae; genus Lacunisphaera. Next base: position 52,004 of record JACPPI010000009.1, read on the forward strand.
TCGGGATGAGCCGCGCCGGGTCGAGGCCGGAGACGTCGGTCTTTTCCGGCAGCATGCGCCCGAAGGCCTGCTTCGCGATCAGGATGCCCTCGGGCGTGAGGCCGATGATCTCCGTCGGCATGCCAAACACGTGGGTCAGCCGGAGCTTCTCGAACAGCCGCCGGTAGCTGCCCGGCACGGCGGTCGCCTCGAGCAGGTCGCTCTCGCCGCGGCGGAAGGCAAAGGTCGCGCCGACCTCGCCGCCCTCGCGGAAGAGGAAGAATTTGTAGACCGAGTGCTCCGCGTCCGCGAAGGCCAGCGCCTCCACGCCGCCGCCGATGCGGGTCAGCCGGGCGGTGTTGGCCTCAAAGGGGTCGTCGACCTCCGCGCTGAAGCCGAAGTCCTCCAGGCGCACGAGCGGCAGGGTCGCGCGGAAGGCGCGGATGGCCGCGCCGAGGGCGGCCCATTCGCCGCCCGTCAGCTCCAGCAGGCCTACTTCGTCTTCTTCGGCGAGGACGAGAGTGCGGTCCTTATCTGTTGCGATAGCGCATTGGGCTGCCGCCGCGCCCAGCTGATCGAGCGCCCAAAGTCGTTGCCGGTGACCGTCCAGAACAGCGGCCCATCCTTCCGGGCCGGGGAGGCGGGGGCCGGCGAGGTAGGTCTCGCGTCCGGTGAAGGGGTCTGGTTGCGGCATGAATCGGGCACGCGCCCAGGGTCGCGGCGGCCGCGCCCGAACGCAAAAACTAATTGTGCGCAGGCTGTTCACAGCGGAAACCCATGGCGAGAATGTAAGCGGCGCGGGCTTGCCGCCGGGCGGATTTGGCGGAAACCTCTCGCTTGACACCCCCCGCCCCGCCCCGCGAACCTGACCCTCTTTTTCCCATCAAACCATGAAGCCTACATTCCGCCCGCACCGCAAGAAACGCGCCCGCAAGATCGGTTTCCGCGCCCGCAAGGCCACCCGCGGTGGCCGCAAGGTCCTCGCCGCCCGCCGCCGCAAGGGCCGCAAGCGCCTGACCGTCGTCTGAGGATGAACCTGCGCGCCGGGCAGCGCCTGCGGCGCAACGCCGATTTCCTCGCCGTGCGCGAAACGGGCCGCCGCCTCGATTGCGGGGCTTTCCTCCTCACCTGGGCTCCGCGCCCGGGCTCGGTCCCGCCGGCCCCCGCCCGCGTCGGGGTCGTCGCCTCCCGGGCCGCCGTGGGCGACGCCGTCCACCGCAACCGCGCCAAACGCCGCCTCCGCGCCATCTACCGCAAACACCAGGCCCTCGTGCCGCCCGGCCTCGACCTCATCCTCACCGCCCGCGCCGCCCTGCTCCGGCTGGAATTCGCCGAGGTGGAGAAAAAATTCGCCGACATCTGCCACAAACTCGCCCGCCCGCCCGTCGAATAATGGCCCGCATGTTTTCCAAGCCAGACCCTCTTGTTTGTCATTCTGAACGCAGTGAAGAATCCATCACGATGCCCGCGGGCGATCGTGCCGCTGGATCCTTCGTTGCGCTCAGGACGACCGTTGCGTGGATTGGCCGCCTGCCGGTGCGCGCCGCGAGCGGGCTGGTCTGGGTCTATCAGAAAACAGCCTCGCCCGCGCTCGTGGTGCTCGATCCGACCGGCGGCTGCCGCTTCGCGCCGACCTGCTCGCATTACGCCCGCGGGGCGCTGGCCGAGCACGGCCTCATTGCCGGCGCCGGCCTCACGTTGCGCCGGCTCGCCAAGTGCGGCCCGTGGCACCCGGGCGGCGAGGATCCGGTTCCGCCGCGCGCCCGGCCCGTCTGCAACAAAGTTTCCGCCGCCTAATTCCAAATTTTCATGGACAAAAAGAACACAGCCATCGGGGTCCTGCTCCTCGCCGCCGCCCTGGCGAGCTTCTACTTCAGCGCGCGCTATGCGCCCCAGCAGCCGGTCCGCCCGCCCGCCGCCACCGCCACCAGCGGCAGCCCGCTGGCCACGAACCAGGCGCCCGTCGCCGGCCCGGCCAGCTCCCCGAGCGACGCCACGCTGACGGCCTCGGCCCCTTCCAGCCTGGCGCCGGCCGAGTTTGTCACGCTCGCCAACGAGTTCATCGCGGTGAAGTTCACCAATCACGGCGGCGCGATCGATTCCATCGCCCTGCTCAAGAAGCCCGCGCATCTCGAGGCCAAGGGCGAGCCCTCCGCCGACCGCTACACGCTCAACGCCAGACAGGCCGCGCCCGCGCTGAGCCTCGCCGATTTCCCCGGCGCCGACCGCAACGTGGCCTACACCCTCGTGTCGCGGACCGCCACCGAGGTCGTCTACCGCGCCGTCGCCCACAACCTCGAGGTCACCCGCCGCTACTCGCTGGCCAAGGCCCCCGGCCTCGACGACTACCAGCTGCGCCACGAGACCACCTTCCGCAACCTGGCGGACGCGCCGCTGGCGCTGCCGCGCGCCGCCTTCAACCTCGGCACCGCCGCCCCGTTGAGCGAGAGCGACACCGGCATCTACCTCAACGCCGGCTACTACAACGGCGCCAGCGCCGAGTTCGTCCAGCGCGACGCGCTGGCCAGCGGCGGCTTCTTCAGCTCCGCGCCGCCCCCCGCCTTCCTCGACAAGCCCGCCGCCATCCAGTGGGCCTCGGTCAAGAACCAGTTCTTTGCGATGATCCTCACGCCCGACCAGCCCGGCGCCGGCGTGCGCATCGAGCGCGTGAAGATCAACCCGCTGCTGCCCGCCGAGGACCGCGGCGCCTACGGCGTCACCGCCTACGCCCAGTTCGACCTGAAGCCGCTCGCGCCCGGCGCCAGCGCGACCTTCGGCGCGAGCTACTTCGCCGGCCCCAAGGAATACAGGCGCCTGGCCAACGCCGAGGTCTTCAGGCACGGCGAGGACAAGGTCATGCAGTTCAGCAGCGGCTTCGGGAAAATCTTTTTCTCCGGCTTCTTCGCCCCGCTCCTGCTGACCATCATGACCTGGGTGCATTCGATCGTGCCGAGCTGGGGCTGGGCCATCGTCATCACCACCCTGCTGCTCAAGGTCGTCTTCCTGCCGCTGACGCTGGCCGCCTCGCGCTCCGCCAAGCGCATGGCCAAGCTCCAGCCGCACATGCAGGCCATGCGCGAGAAATACAAGGACAACCCCCAGAAGATGCAGTCGGAGACGCTCCGCCTCTTCAAGGAGAACCAGGTCAACCCCGTCGGCGGCTGCATCCCGATCCTCATCACCATCCCGTTTTTCATCGGCTTCTTCACCATGCTGCAAAGCGCGTCGGAGCTGCGCTTCGCCTCGTTCCTCTGGGCGCATGACCTCTCCGCGCCGGACACGGTCTACTCCTTCGGCGCCGTCACCCTGCCGCTGCTCGGCCTGACCCACCTCAACGTCAACATCATGCCGCTCCTCATGGGCGCGACGATGATCTACCAGATGAAACTCACGCCGACGCCGACCACCGACCCGGCGCAGCAGATGATGTTCAAGGTCATGCCCTGGATGTTCACGCTTTTCTGCTACAACTTCGCCTCCGGCCTGGCGCTCTACTCGACCATCAACGGCCTGTTCACCATCGGCCAGCAGATGGTCATCAACCGCATGCCCGAGCCGCAGCTGCCGATCAACACCGGCGCCGCGCCCGGCGCGGTGAAGAACGTCACGCCCCCGAAGAAGAAAAGATGATGTTCGCGCCCCCGCCGGGCGCGGTGGCGTTCACCGGCTGGGGTTCAGGTGCCCGGCCTGCTTCTTCAGCGACTTCTCCAGGCTCCCGCACACCAGCTCGCACAGCTTGGGAATCGTCGGGTCGCTGATCCGGTAGAACACCTGCAGCCCGTCCTTGCGTCGCGCGAGGATGTGCGCCGCGATCAGCGTCTGGAGGTGCCGCGAGATGTTGGCCTGCGTGCCCCCGGTCAGGACGGTGAGTTCGGTCACGTTCTTCTCGCCGTCGAACAGCGCCTGGATCAGCCGCAGCCGCATGGGCTCGGCGAGCACCGCGAAACGGCGGGCGACAATCTCGAGGGCCTGGTCATTCAGCGGCTGCGAACGGGGCATGCCGGCAGCAAATCCCGGCTTGACATAATTACAAGTATATACGCATTTGCTCATATATTAACATGACCACCCACAATCTCGTCCGTGTGCTCGCCGGCTCCGTCGTGCTGCTCGGCGTCGCCCTCACCCACTGGGTCAGCCCCTGGTGGCTGCTGCTCCCGGTCTTCGTCGGCCTGAACCTCATCCAGTCGGCCTTCACCGGCTTCTGCCCGCCCACCCTCATCCTGCGCAAGCTCGGCTGGGTGGATGAGCGCGACGTCATCCACTGGGGCGGGCGCCAACCCTGAGCCCCCGCCCCATGCGCCTTTCCCTCGCCGCCCTCGTCCTGTTGCTCGCCGCCTGCGGCCGGCCGCCCCCGCCCCCGCTTGGCGGGGCCGGGCCGGTTCTGCCGGTTCGCGCCGCCGTGGTGGTCGCCGAGTTGTTGCCCGTGGTGCTTGAGGTGCCGGCCAGCGTCCGGCCGGCGGAGCGCGCCAGCCTTGCCGCCAAACTGGCGGGCACCGTTGCCTCTTTCCCGCTTGGACTGGGTTCGGCCGTGGCCGCGGGCGACGTGCTCGTCACGCTCCACGCCCCCGAGACCGAGGCCCGGCTGCGGCAAAGTCAGGCGCAGCTGGCCGAGGCCGAGCGCACCGCGGTCCGCCAGCGGACGCTCGTGGCCACGGGTGTCAACCCGGTGGAGGCCCTGCGCGACGCCGAGGACCGCCTGCGTTTCGCCCAGGCCGCCGTGACCGAAGCCGAGGCCCTGCTCGCCTACGCCACCGTCCGCGCGCCTTTTGCCGGGGTCATCACCGAAAAGCACGTTTTGCCCGGCGATCTGGCCACGCCGGGCCGCCCGCTGCTTGCGCTTGAGTCCACGCAGCGCTTGCGGGCGGAGGGGGCCGTGCCCGAACATGCCGCCGCCTCACTCAAGATCGGCCGGCCCGTGGGCGTCGTGCTGGACGAGAATGCCATTCCCCTTCTGGGCGATCTCGAGGAAATATCCGGCGCCGCCGATGCGGTCAGCCGCTCCATCCTGGTCAAGGTCGCTCTTCCACCCGGCGCCGCCCGCTCCGGCCAGTTTGCCCGCCTGCGTGTCGCCAGCGGCGAGACCGCCGCGCTGCTGGCGCCCGGCGCGGCGCTCACCCGTTTTGGCCAGATGGAGCGCGTCTTTGTCGTCGAGGCCGGCCACGCCGTCCTCCGGCTGGTGAAAACCGGCCGTGTGATCGATGAACGGGTCGAAATCCTTTCCGGCCTCAACGCCGGTGAAACGGTCATCCTCGCTCCGCCCGCCGCCCTGCGCGACGGCCAGCCGGTCGCCATCCAGCCATGAGCGGGCCCGGTGCGAATCCCGCGCACGGCTTCGCCGGCCGGCTGGCCGCGCTGTTCACCGATTCGCGGATCACCCCGCTGCTCGTCAGCGCCTCGCTGCTGCTCGGGGTCTTCGCCGTGGTCATGCTGCCCCGCGAGGAGGAGCCGCAGATCAGGGTCCCGATGGTCGATGTCCTGGTCGCCATGCCCGGCGCCACCGCCCACGAGGTGGAGAACCGCGTCACCCGCCCGATGGAAAAACTCCTCTGGGAGATTCCGGGCGTCGAATACCTCTATGCCACCTCCAGCCCGGGCCGTTCGCTGGTCATCGTCCGCTTCCTCGTCGGCTCCGACCTCGAACAGAGCCTCGTGCGCCTCAACCAGAAACTCCAGGCGAACCACGACCGCATCCCGCCGGGAGTCAGCGCGCCGCTCATCAAGCCGCGCACGATCGACGACGTGCCGGTCGCCGCGCTCACCCTGCACAGCCGCACGCAGGACCACCTGACCCTCCGCCGCCTGGCCGCCCAGCTCGATGACGCCGTGAAGGCCCTCCCCGATGTCGCCGAGACCACGCTCATCGGCGGGGTGCGCCGCCAGCTCCGCGTGCAGGTCGATCCGGTGAAGCTCGCCTCGCGCGCGCTCACCCTCGACGACCTCTCCGCGGCCCTCCGCGCCGCCAACGCCCGCAGCCAGGACGGCGCGCTGGCCACCGCCAACCGCGACTGGCTTATCGAGACGGGCGCCTACTTCCGCGACGCGGCCGACGCCGCCAGCCTCGTGCTCGGCACCTGGCAGTCGCGGCCCATCTACCTCCGCGACGTCGCCCTCGTCCTCGACGGCCCCGCCGAACCGGCGGACTATGTGCTCTTCGGCCGGCCCGGCGGCGAGGCCGAGGAGGCCGCCGTCACCCTCACCGTCGCCAAGCGGCCGGGGGCCAACGCCGTCCGGGTCGTGCAGGGCCTGCGGGACACCGTCGCCCGCCTGCGCGGCGTGCTGCTGCCGGCGGATGTCGAGGTGACCTTCACCCGCGACTACGGCGCCACCGCCAGCGAGAAGTCCAACGAGCTGCTGCTGCACATGGGCCTCGCCGTCTTCGGCGTCGCCCTGCTCATCCTGTTTTTCCTCGGCTGGCGCGAGTCGCTCGTCGTGCTGCTGGCGATCCCCGTCACCCTCGGCCTCACGCTGCTGGTTTTCTACCTTTACGGCTACACGCTGAACCGCATCACGCTCTTCGCGCTGATCTTCTCGATCGGCATCCTCGTCGACGACGCCATCGTGGTCGTCGAGAACATCGTCCGCCACCAGCGCCTGCCCGCCAACCGCGGCCGCCCCCTGCGCGAGGTCGCCGTCGGGGCCGTGGGCGAGGTCGGCAATCCGACGGTGCTCGCCACCTGGGCCGTCATCGCCGCCGTGCTGCCGATGGCCTTTGTCGGCGGCCTCATGGGCCCCTACATGCGCCCGATCCCGATCGGGGCGACCGCCGCCATGCTCTTTTCCCTCGTCGTGGCCTTCACGGCCACGCCCTGGGCCGCGCTCCGTGTGCTGCGGCGGCACGCCCCGCGCCTGTCGCCCGCCCACGAGGCGGAATTGCACGACGCGGAGCCGAAGGACTTTTTCACCCGCGTCTATCACCGGGTCATGGACCCGCTGATCGCGCAGCCGCGCTGGCGCTGGGGGTTTCTCGGCGGGGTCGCCGCCCTGCTGCTGGGCGCGGGGTCGCTGGTCGGCCTGGGTTTCGTGCAGGTGAAGATGCTGCCCTTCGACAACAAATCGGAGTTCCAGGTCATCCTCGACCTGCCCGAGGGCGCGACCCTCGAGGAAACCGCCCGCGTCGCCCGCGAGCTCGCGGCCGCCATCCGCACCGAGCCCGAGGTGCGCGACTACCAAGTCTATGCGGGCACGGCCGCGCCCTTCAATTTCAACGGCCTGGTCCGCCATTATTTCCAGCGCCGTGGCGCCAACGTCGCCGATCTTCAGGTCAACCTCCGGCCCAAGGACGAGCGGCGCGCCCAGAGCCACGACATCGCCGTCCGGGTGCGCCCGCGCCTCGCCGCCATCGCGGCGAAATACGGCGCCGCGCTCGCCGTGGCCGAGGTCCCGCCCGGGCCGCCCGTGCTCCAGACGCTCGTCGCCGAGGTCTACGGCCCGACCGAGGGGAACCGGCTCGCGTTGGCCGGCAAAGTGAAGCGGATTTTTGAGCAGACCGACGGCGTCGTGGACATCGACTGGTATGTCGAGGAGCTGCAACCGACCGTCCACCTGCGGATCGACCGCACCAAGGCCGCCCTGCACGGCATCAGTGCCGACACCATCGCGCGCACCATCCGCACCGCGGTCGCCGGCGCGCGGATCGACCTGCTCCATCAGCCGCTCGACCGCGAGGATGTGAATATCGTTCTTGAACTGCCCCGAGCGCTCCGGAGCCGGCCCGAGGATCTCCTCGCCCTGCAACTGCGCTCCGACCACGACGCCATCATCCGCGCCGACGAGCGCCCCATGGTCCCCCTCGGCGAACTCGTCACCCTCGAGCGCACCACCGGCGAAAGAAACCTCTACCGCAAAAACCTGCGCCCCGTCGTCTATGTCACCGGCGACGTGGCCGGCGCGGTCGCCAGCCCGGCCTATGCGCTCTTCGCGATGAACCGCGCGCTGGCGAAGCTCGACGGCCGGGACTTCGGCGGCGCGCAGCCCGTCGTCGCCGTCTACCACGCGAACCAGCCCGGCAGTGAACTTGCGCCCGCGATCAAGTGGGATGGCGAATGGCACGTGACGCTCGAGGTCTTTCGCGACCTGGGCCTGGCCTTCGCCGCCGTGTGCCTCCTCATCTACATGCTCATGGTCGGCTGGTTTAAGAGCTACGTCACCCCCTTCGTCATCATGGTCGTGATCCCGCTTTCGCTCATCGGCATCCTCCCGGCCCACGCGCTGATGGGCGCGTTCTTCACCGCCACCTCCATGATCGGCTTCATGGCCGGCGCCGGCATCATCGTCCGCAATTCCATCATCCTGGTGGATTTCATCGAGCTGCGCCGGGCCCAGGGCCGGCCCCTGGCGGAAGCGGTGGTCGAGGCCGGGGCCGTGCGCTTCCGCCCGATGCTGCTCACCGCGCTCGCCGTCATCGTCGGCGCCTCGGTCATCCTGGCCGACCCGATCTTCCAGGGCCTGGCCCTGTCGCTCATGGCCGGCGAACTGGCCTCGTTGCTCATCAGCCGATTTGCGGTTCCCGTGCTTTACTACATGTTCAACCTGCGCTCCGGCGCCTCCGTTCCCGTCGGCTCAACCCCAACCCCCTGACTCCATGCGCTCCTCGCTCGCCCTGCTCGCCATCCTGGCCTTCGGATTTTCCTCCGGCCTCGCCACCGAAGTCGCCAGGATCACCCCGTCCGAGGCCGCCAAGCGCGTCGCCGCCGGCCAGGCCGTGCTCGTGGATGTGCGCGAGCCCGGCGAGTGGGCCGAGACCGGCGTCGCCGCGCCCGCCGTGCTCCTCGCGAAAAGCGATTTCGACGGCGCGCAAAAGGACTGGAAGCCGTTCCTTGAGAAAAACGCCGGCCCGGAGATCATCCTCTACTGCCGCAGCGGCAACCGCTCCGGCAAAGTCGCCGCCGCGCTGGCCGCGCAAGGCCGCCGGGTCGCCAACGCCGGCGGTTTCAAGGACTGGCAGGCCGCCGGCCTGCCCACGCGCCCCGTCCCGGCGGCAAAACCCTGAGCCTGGCCGCCAGACCGCCGGATGTCCGCCCCGGGCCCGGGCCACCGGCTGATGTCAACTGTTGGTTGCCCTCAACGCGTGCGGCGAAACCCCTGAAGCGACGGGCGGCCGGCCCAGCGCCGGCGGCGCCCACTGCACGGCGCGCGCTCAGTCCATCTTCGCGCCGGCCTTCACCCAGGCGGCCAGCACGGCGCGCTCCTGGTCGGTCATCTTCGTGAGGTTGCCGAGCGGCATGATCCGCGTGACGACCGCCTGCTGGTAAAGCCGCGGGGCGTTCTGCACGAGATCGGCCGGCGTGTGCAGCAGCACTCCCGCCTGCGGCTGGGTGTAGCCCGGGAAAGTCGGCTGGGGCGAGTGGCACTGGATGCAGTGCTGGCCGACGATGGCGCGCACGCGGTTGAACGACACCGCGCCCTCGACCGGCGGCAGCGGCACGACGCGCGGCTGCGTCCACCACGCCACCACCGCCAGCAGCCCGGCGCCAAGCGCGGGATACTGCCACGCGTGGACGCCCTTGTGCTTGCGGTTGAAGAAATGCCGGATGGCCACACCCGCCGCCATCATCAGCACGAGTATCGCCCAATTGTGCGGGTGCGCGTAGGTCGAGGCGTAGTGGTTGCTGATCATGATGAACAGCACCGGCAGCGTGAAGTAGTTGTTGTGCACGCTGCGCTGCTTGGCGCGCCGGCCGTCCGCCGGATCGGGCGCCGCCCCGGCGCGCATCGCCGCCACCATCCGCTTCTGGCCGGGGATGATGATGAAAAACACATTGGCCGCCATGATCGTGCCGATGGCGGAGCCGACATGGATGAACATCGCCCGGCCGCCGAGCGTGCGCGCCAAGCCCCAGGCCAGCGCGCCGAGCAGGACAAACACCACCGCGCCGAGCCAGCCCTCGCGCCGGCCCAGCGGCGAGCGGCAGAGCAGGTCATAGGCGATCCACGAGCCGACCATGCTCGCCGCGCCGAGGCCCACGGCCTGAAGCGGCGTGAGCGCCCTGACGTTGCCGTCGATCATCATCGTCCCGGCCTTGAGCCAGTAGACCAGCACCAGCAGCGCCGTGCCCGAGAGCCAGGTCGTGTAGGCCTCCCACTTGAACCAGTGCAGCTTCTCCGGCAGCGCCGCGGGCGCGACGAGGTATTTCTGCGGGTTGTAGAACCCGCCGCCGTGCACGGCCCAGAGCTCGCCGCCCACGCCTTTTTTAGCGGCGTCGGAGCCGGGCGGCGGCGCGTCGAGGCTGTTGTCGAGCCAGATGAAATAGAACGACGACCCGATCCACGCCACGCCGGCGATGATGTGCAGCCACCGCGCCAGCATGCTCAGGAATTCCAGGTAATGCGCGTCCATGTCGGGTGCGCGCCATGCAAACAGCGCCCGCGCCGGAGGCAACGCCGATCAGCCGCTGCCACCGGCGCGCTTTTTCCGGCAACGGCTGCGCAGCCGTCGCCCTCCCGGCATGTTAACCTGCCTTCATGCCAACGTCCCCGGAAGAGCGCAGGGTCAATCGGTCCGCGACCGCCAGGGCGGCGGCGGACGGGCTGGATGCGCCGTGGCTCGGAGCCGCTCGGCGGGGCGGTTCGCTCCGACAGAGCCCGGATATCACAGGGCGCCGGTCCCACCCGTGCCGATACTATCCCAGATGAGCATCACCGGATTTGCCGACGCGCCCCCCGATCCGATCAGGATCCTCCAGCCCTGCTCCGGCGGCTGCACCTGCTTTCGCGCGCTGCCCGACGGCCACTCGCCGGACTTCGGGCTGTGCCTGAACCCCCTTTCTCCCTTGCACGGCTATCCGACCCGCGTTGATCAAGACTGCCCGTATTACCAACCGAGCCAGTTGCCGGACAAACCTCATGCCGGCTGACCGCCGGCTATCCGCGCCAGTTGATCAGCCGCGCCGCCTGCACGAGGCACACGCAGTCCTCGCCGTCCTCCGTGTGCAGCCAGTGCAGGTCGAGTCCGGGAAACGCCCGGTCCATCGCCGCGCGCAGGCCGCCCACCTCGAGCACCACGAGGCCGTGCGGCTGCAGCCGGTCGCGCGCCTGGCACAGGAGCTTGCGGATGATGTCGAGGCCGTCGCGGCCGCCGTCGAGCGCCATCGCCGGCTCCTGCTTGAATTCCGCCGGCAAATCGCGCAGCTCGCGCGTCGGCACATAGGGCGGATTGCTGAGGATGAGGTCGTATTTCACCGCCGGCACCGCGTCGAACACGTCCGAATGAAACAGCTTCACGCGCTTCGCGAGGCGGTGCGTGGCGACGTTGAACCGGGCCACCGCCAGGGCGTCGGGCGACAGCTCGCTGGCGTCGACCTTGGCCTCCGGGAACTGGTGCGCCAGCAAAATGGCGAGGCAGCCCGAGCCGGTGCAGACGTCCACCGCGCGCCTCACGGGCTTGTTCGCCGGCAGCCACTGCGGGATCTGCTCCGGCAGCAGTTCCAGGAAATACGAGCGCGGGATGATGACGCGCTCGTCGACGTGGAACCGGTGCTCGCCGAGGAAGGCTTCACGGGTCAGGTAGGCGGCCGGCACATGCCCCGCAGTGCGGCGGCGGAACACCTCGGCCACGCGCGCCTGCTCTTCCGCCGTCAGCTTGCGCCTCAGCACCGCCGGCTTGCTGTCGAGCGGCAGGCCGAGCGTGCGGAGCAGCAGGTAGAGCGCCTCGTCGTGCGCGTTGGTCGCCACCTGCCCGAGCGCGACGCGGTGCTTCGCATAAAGTTTCTCCGCCTGGATGAGCCAGTCGCCGGGCGTCGCCAGTTTGCCGGGCCGAAGCCTGGGCGAAGGCCGGTCGCCCAAGGTCGCAGAGGCTGGGGCCCGCGCGGTCATGGGTTATTTTTTATCCCCGGCCTTCGCGGCCGTGTGCACATGGTTGAAGAGGTGGTCGGCGCAATAGCACTCGTCGTTGCCGCACTTCGAGCAGTAGCGGAAATCCATGTGCCGGTCGGTGAGGTCGGTCCTGCCGCAGACGGTGCAGCGGTGTCGCGGCTCGTTTTCATCCGCGCGGAAGGCGGCGCGGCGCACCTGCCGGTTCATGTGCCGGCGGCCGGTCTTGATGCGCTGCACGATGTCGCGGGTGAAGAAGAGCAGGAAGTTGCCCGTGGCCGCCAGCACCGTGAGCCGGGCGTTCCAGTCCCCGACCACGAAGGTGTAGGCGAAGCCCAGCCACATCACGAGGGCGAACCACTGGATCTTCACCGGCAGGATGAAAAACAGGTAGAGCTCGAAGTCGGGGTTCAAAAACGCGAAGGCCAGGAACACGGAAACGGCGAAGAACGCGTAGCCCGTCGCCTGGTTGGGGGTGAGGAACGAGACCGCGACGGTCAGGGCCCAGCCGACCAGGAAAAACAGGTTGAACCGGAACACGCCCCAGTGGCTCTCCAGCGCCTCGCTGATCATGTGGAAGAAATACCAGCTGATCGCCAGAAACAAGGCTCCGACCATGGTCAGCTGGCCGGACACCGGCGGCACGAAGGCGAAGGTGAACAGCCGCCAGAATTCCCCCTCCCGGACCAGCGCCGGCACGAGCAGGATCCGCCCGAGGTCGAACCGCCCGAGCAGCGCGAAACCGAGGAACATCACCTGCCCGCCGATCAGGCAGAGGGCGAGACGGGGGATGGCGAAGCGCCCGAGCGCGCGTTCGAAGCGGTTGAAGAGACCCATGTCCGCCTACTTTGCCCCGGCCGCCGCGAGCGAGTCGAGCAAAGTCTGCTTCTGCTTCGCGAGCACCGGCTCCGTCACCGTGATCAGCAGGGCGCGGGCGTGGTCGCGGCGGCCCAGCTTGAGCAGCACGTTGGCGGCGTGGAGGCGCACGGTCTGCTGCTCGACGCCCGGCGACACGCGGGTTTCCAGCGCGCTCCAGGCCGCGAGCGCCGCGTCCCACTGCGGCGCCTCGAGGTCGTAGTAAGCCTCGGCGCTGCGGTAGGCGTAGGCGATGTGGGCCGGCGCCAGCTCGGCCGCGCGGGCGAAGGCCTCCAGCATCGCCTTGTCCAGCGCCGCCCGCGTGAACTGCCCGGTCTTGACGAAGTCGTCGCGCCCCTCCGCCAGCAGCTTGCCGAGATGGTAGTGATAGAGCGGCTCCTTCGGCTCCAGCTCGATTGCGGCCGTGAGCCACGGCAGCGCCTCGGCCACCTTTCCGTCCTCCGCGAGGAAACGGGCCAGCTCGTTCTTCACGACCGGGATTTCCGCGTCGAGCTTGTTGGCCTTGAGCAGAATCCCGACCGCCTCGCGCGTCATGCCCACCCGGCCGAGCAGCAGGCCGTAGGCGACATAGGCCGGCGCGAAGTCCGGGCTTTTCTGGATGAGCACGTCGTAGCTGTGGATGACGCTCTGCAGCTCGCCGCGCAGCCGCGCCTCGTCGAGCTGGTCGCCTTCCTTCTCGACGCGGGCCAGGATATCGCGCTGCCGCGCCACGATGTCCTTGAGGGCCCTTTCCGCCAAGGTCTCGGCGCGGGGCGGCGTGTCAGCGGCGGCCAGGAACGGCCCGGCCAGCAGGCCGGCGGCCAGCGCGAAGGTTTGGAGGAATATCCGCATGCGCCTACGACACGGACGGCGGCGGAACGTTCAAGGTTTAACAGTTTTTGCGCAGGCAATATTCTCTTTCCCGCCAACGATAGGCCGGGTTGTCATTTTTCTTTTCTGATGCCCAGTGGCTAGGTCATCTTGGCTCCATGGCGACGCGCCGCAGTCATAATCCCATGTCCCCAAAGGCGCGTAGTCGACACATGGCAAAAATCCGCAGTCGTGATACGAAGCCAGAGCTCGCCGTTCGCCGGGCCCTGCGGTTGCTGGGGTTTAAGTTCCGGTCTGGCAATACAACCGTTGCTCGCCTTCCGGGGCGCCCAGATTTCGTGTTAAGCGACCGGGCGACAGTATTGTTTGTTCACGGGTGTTTTTGGCACCGGCACATGAATTGCGCCGCAAACAGAACCCCAAAGACCAACATTGCCTTTTGGCGGAAAAAATTTGCGGGCAATATCGCGAGGGATCGCAAGGCCACGCGTGAATTACGAAGGCTTGGATGGCGTGTCTTGACCCTGTGGGAATGCCAAACTGGATCGCAAAACCACCTGCTTCAGCTTCTGGACCGCAAACTAGCCGCCACCTAACTTCGCCATGTAGTCGCCTACCATGGCTAGAATTTGTTCACGCGATTGCTTGGCCGGTTTAAGCCGTCTGGCCCACGCGCGACCAGGATGCAGTTCGTCCCAGAGCGGTCGCATCCCTTTGTGCCTCCCCTTGCCCGGGTCATTGTTGCCAAAGCCTTCGACCACCTGATTCCACAGAGGCGAAAATCGCTGGATTAACAAAGTCTCACCCAAACCAATCCAAATATCATCAACCGCCAGATAACGGCACCCGAATTCCGTCACTTTTAGGTCGCTTGTCGCCGCTATACTCTCCGCGTGTTTATGGAGACGCGCGCTCAATGCGTGGCTATCAAGCGATGCATCGGTAGTCAGCCCCTTGCGCCCACCTTGGGGAATGGCTTTCCCGATATAGATCGGATGCTTGGGGTCCTTCCGATTCAGCGCCGATAGCGCGGCATATGGCGCGAATTGCCCCGAATAATAGATGGCATACACCCCCGCGCCCTTGAACTTTGGCAAGTCACCCAGCTTTACCGCTTTCGTCGCCATCAGCGCATCGATCACGCTTTTGCCGAGATTGGTTTTATCCAGTGGATTGAAGAGGTCTTGGGACATGGGCTTGAAGTTTTGCGCGGATAGAGGCCGCGACGACTCGCGCAAGCTCGACTGGAACGGCGTTACCTAACTGCCGCATTGCCTCCGTCCATGACCCGAAGAAGCGGTAATCATCTGGAAAAGTTTGCAGGCGCGCAGATTCGCGGATGGAAAAGTAGCGACATGCTCCATCGACATACCGCAACATGTTTTCCCCGCCAGGCACGCCGTGATCACCGGCTTTGAGTGCTTTGGCTGGTTCATCAATTGGGCTTCCTGTGTGACCTGGATATGGTCGCGCACCAAGCTGTAGACGGTGGTTCGAATCAACATTGTCCACCGTGGGTTCGATTAGGCCCGCAAGGGCGTCTCTCACGGTTCGCCAACGATCGCCAAGGCTGAAAAGTTCCGCTTCGGCCAATTGCTGGATTTTGCGGGCTTGTTTCGATGCGCTCAATTGGCGCGGCTGTTGGATGCCGTGTTCCCACCAGTAAGATCCCGTGACATGTTTGGCGCGCAGTAGGTCATCTCGCGTGTGCGTTCTCCTCGGGAAACTCCAGCCTGCGTCCACGTCGTGTCTAAACCCGACGAAGAATACCCGGTGTCTTTGTTGAGGCACTCCGTAATCTGCCGCATTCGCCAAATTGATAGTAACGCGGTAAGTTAACTCTCCTGTGCGTTCACGCTGTGTGTGGTGTCGTTCAAGGCGCCGGAAGTTTGTTTCCCAGTCTACATTGCATGACACCGGGAACTCCGGGTGCATTAGTTGCAGCCGGATATACTCAACATAGCCGCGAAATGCGGGACGAAGCAGCCCTCGCACATTTTCGAACATGAATGCTTGTGGTCGCAGGACTCTTACGGCCCGGACTGCTTCCGGAAACATATCGCGGTGATCCTGCTGACCGCGAGCTTTGCCACCCATGGAGAATGGCTGGCATGGTGGGCCTCCGGCCACGAAAGCGACTGGTCCATAGGCGGAAAAATCCACGTTTTGAACATCACCTTTCACAACATTCCACTGAGGGCGATTTGCACGAAGGGTTGCGCAGGCGTCCGCATCACGCTCAAATAAAGCTGCCGTATCAAATCCCGCGCCCTCCAAACCTAACGCGAGACCGCCAGCCCCTGAGAATAGCTCTATCGAACGCATATTGTGACGTTAGTTTGATGTCCGCCTAAAAGTCGAGCGCATCAAAAGCACTATGCGGCCGCCGGCGCGAGGCGCAGGACGCGCCGCCAGACCAGCACCACCAGCCAGGCCACGAGCATCGTCGTCAGGGTGTGGCTGAGGTAATGCGCGCCCTTCAGCATCTGATACAAACCCATCCACCAACCGAGGCCGAGGCCAAGCGCGAGGACGCCATTGCGCCAGCGGCGCGAGGTCCGCACCGCCAGCAGGCCGAGCAGGGCGAAGCCGCCGCTGGCATGGCCGGCGGGAAAACAGCCGCCGCGCCGCGCGGGGCGGTCGTCCGCCGGAAAGGGTTCGCAGAGTTTCGCGTAGGCCACGTCGCCGCCATAGCGCCGGATTTCCGAGGGACAGAAAACATTGGTGTATTTCTTCCCGAGTCCGGCCAGCGCGGGCACGGTCGCGATGACCAGCACGCCGAGCCACAGCCCGCGACGGTCGAGCCGCCACCGGTCGCGCCAGCGGGCCGGACCGGCGGCGAGCGCCAGCGCCGTGAGGGCGACGGCCCACACGAGCGCCTTGGGGCCGTTGTAGAACACGAGCCGGCCGAGCGGCGCGGAGGCATCCACCAGCCAGCGGTGTTCGGCGAAGCTGTAGAAACGGTCCTGCAGCGCGAGGTCGAGCGGGGTGAACTCGAACAGCGCGAGCACCCCGGCCAGCACTCCGACGGCGATCCAAAGCGGGCGAAGGGTGGCGACCGGACCGGGACTCATGGCCCCGAGGCCGGCTCGTTCTTCCGGCCGAGCAAGCGTTTGAAATCGAAGTTCACGCGCAGCTTGACGTTGAGCCCGAGGTCGTTGCCGTCCGGCCCGCGGGAGAAGCGGAGGCCGACGCCGAGCAGCCATTTGCCTTTGCTGTTGAAGGTGTATTTCGCCGGCAGCACCCACACCACGCTCGGCCGGAGCGCGTAGACGTTGCGGTTGACGTCGGCCGTGAACCGGGTGGTCGCGTAGGCGGCCTCCAGCGCGTAGATCGCCGTTCCGCGATCCCACAGGAGGCCACTGGAAACGTTGACCGAGTCGTCCCCCAGCTCGTTTTTTTCCAATTTTCCCCGCGCGGACACCTTGGTCACATCATCCCAGCCGGCGCCGCCGAAAACCCGCC
Organism: Opitutia bacterium; assembly: GCA_016190985.1. Classification (GTDB taxonomy): domain Bacteria; phylum Verrucomicrobiota; class Verrucomicrobiia; order Opitutales; family Opitutaceae; genus Lacunisphaera. The sequence continues at coordinate 68,945 of JACPPI010000009.1, forward strand.
AGCCGGGCGCGCCAGCCAGCGGACGGGACGTGGTGATGAAAGGCGCGATATGCCGCAACCCATCGGTCACGTCGATGGGCGGGCTGCCGATGGGCTTGGCGAAGTCGAGCCCGACGGCAGTGTCCCAGCCCGGGGTGAAACCCTCGCCGAGCCGGTATTTGGTGCCGAGACGGAACGTGGAAAACCCGCTTTCCGCGAAAAAGCCCTTGGCTTTCAGGCCGTGGGAAAAATAGGCGTCCACCTCGGCGGTCGCTTCCCAGCGGGTGGTGAGGCCGTAGCGGAAACCCAGCACGGTGCGCAGGTTGTCGCGCTTGGTGAGATCCCCGAGGCGGGGATGGACGATCAGACGGAGGGAATTCTTTTTTTCCGTGCGCGGCAGGGCGCTGTTGAAGATGCCGCGGACGCGCAGGTCGTTGTCCGAAGGCTTCTCGTTGGCGGGCGGGGTTTCGGCGGCCGGGGCAAGCTTGCTGAGCAGCATCAGCCCCACCAGCCAATGTCGTGCGTGGTTTTTCATGGCTTTGAGACCGGCGGCGCGGCGGGAGGTTGCATGGCGCGCGCGGATTCCCCGGCGGAAAGCGCGCGGTAGAGGTTGTTTTCGTAGAGGTAGCTGGCCGTCTGGTAATAGCTGATGGCTTCGTCGAGCAGCGCCGGGTTCACCGGCTGCGCCGCCAGTCCGAAGTTGGCGCGGTTGTAGCGGTATTGCGTCTGCCGCCGCACGGGATTGAGCACGACGAAATCGTCGCCCTTCAGCAGGCCGAGCTTCTGGTAGGTGCCGACGAGGGCGCGGCCCTCGGGCGGCTCGGTCCGCCGGATGTCGCGGCCGAAGAACCGGCTCGGATAGCTCCAGTTCAGCAGGCCGAGCAGGGTCGGCGCGTAGTCGACCTGGCTCGTGAGCGCGCGGATGCGGCCCGGCGCGATCTGGCCGCCGGGCGCGTAGATGATGAGCGGGATGTGGTAGTTCTGCACCGGCAGCTCGGTCTTGCCCGCGCTGGAGGCGCAGTGGTCGGCCACGATCACGAACACCGTGTTCTTGAACCAGGGCCTCTTCGCCGCGTCGCGCAGGAACTGCCCGATGGCGAAGTCCGTGTATTTCACCGCGCCGGCGCGGCCCGACACCTTCGACGGCAGGTCGATGCGGCCCGCGGGAAAGGTGTAGGGCCGGTGGTTCGACGTCGTCATCACGAAATAGTGGAACGGCCGGCCGGCCGCCGCGCCGGCGTCGGCCTCGCGCAGCGTCCAGCGGAACAGGTCCTCGTCGCACACGCCCCAGACGTTGGCGAAGGTGATGTCCTCCTTCGGCACGCCGGTGCGGTCGATCACGCGGTAGCCGTTGTGCCCGAAAAAATAGTTCATGTTGTCGAAGTAGCCGAAGCCGCCGTAGATGAACGCCGTGTCGTAGCCCCTCGCGCGGAAGACGGAGCCGAGCGTGAACAGGCCCTCGTTGCGCGGGCGCTTCACGATGGAGCGGCCGGGGGTCGGCGGCACGGCGAGCGTGAGCGCCTCCATGCCGCGGTCGGTGCGCGTGCCGGTGGCGTAGAAATTGTCGAACACGAGGCTCTGCGCCGCGATCTCCGCGAGGTTCGGCGTGAGGTTCGAGGCGCGGTTGAAGATGCTCAGGAAATCCGCGCTCAGGCTCTCGACCGTGATCTGGATGACGTTGGGCGTCAGCTCCGGGCCGGGATTGCGCACGGCGCGCAGCGTGTCGCGCGGATCGGCGCCGAGCGCGGCCGTCGCGTCGCGGGCGAGTTCGCGGCGCACGGTGGCGAAGGCCGCGTCCACCGGCCGCGTCGGGTAGAACTGCTCGTAGGCCAGCTCGTTGTTCTTGAACGCCGCGAAGAGCGACCAGAGGCCGTTCTTGCCCAGCTCGCGGTTGAAGTTGTTCTTGAACTCCGGCAGCCAGTCGCCGCTCAGGATCGAGCCGAAGGCCAGCGCCGCGGCGAACCAGACCGCGCCGGCCCGCGCCCGGCGGCCCAGCGGCTCGGCCGGGGCCGCGAACCACCGCGCCGGCAGGCCGGTGCGCGCCAGCGCCCAGTGCAGGCCGGCGGCGGCGGCGAAAACGCCGCTGAAGATCAGCGGCAGGTTGTAGGACTCGCGGATGTTGCCGATCACCTCGGTCGTGTAGACGAGGTAGTCCACCGCGATGAAATTGAACCGCACGCCGAACTCGTCCCAGAAGGTCCATTCCGACACCAAGCCGAAGAGCAGCAGGTAGATGACGACGAAGCCAAAGCCGTGCGCCAGCAGCTGTTGCCAACGGCGCTGAAACCAGCCGGCCGGCAGCAGCACCAGCAGCACCGCCAGCGGCAGCGCGGCGAACGCCGCCGCGCCGAGATCATAGAGCAGGCCCCAGAAAAACGCCGCGACCAGGCTGAGCGTCCACGTGACATCGTGCGCCGCCTTCATCAACAGCGCCACACGTGTCAGGAAGGAAAGGCCGGCGAAAACCGCGAAAAAAACAATCAAGCCGCCGTGACGGCGGGCCAGTCGGGTGAAGAAAATACGGCGAATGGAGTCTATCGGGGTGTTCACGTTTGAATGAGGCGGCAAAGACAAAGCTAGGGCGTTTGCCGGTGATTCAGTCCGCTCAGCAGGAAGCCGACGAGAACAATTGTCCCGGCTGAACCTATTAAAACCGGGGATAATTCCTGTTGCCCCTCGGCCAGACCGATCCCGAGCGCCGAACCGCCCCACCCCGCCACCGCGTAGATCAGCGCGGCCAGCCCGGGCCGCCCGCTGCGCGCCGGATAGCAGACCAGCGCGACCGAGTAGACCGAGACTCCCGCGACGTAGAGCAAGCCGGCCCACGCGCGGGTTGGCGGCCATCCGTTGATCAGTCCGCAGGCCAGCAACAACGCGGCCGCGCCGAGCCCGGTCGTCCGGCCCAGCCAACCGCGGTCCAGCGCCCACCCCGCCAGCAGCGCCGCCCCCAGGTGCACGCCGGCGTTCAGCGTCAGCCGCACCGGCCCCGCCCATGTCGCCGCGATCAGATCCGCGTTGTGCTGGATGTGATAAAACGCCGCGCTGTCGAGGCCGACCAGCGCCGCCAAGACCAGCACCCACGCGGCCACGCCGGCGCGGGCATACTCCCCGCCCGTTCTCGGTTCCGGCGAAAAGCGCGGCGTGAGTCCGCGGCAGCCCGCCCAGCCTGCAACCCCGGCCAACATGCCGATGAGCGCCTGGGTTGTCGCGTCCGCATCAAATATTCCCGGCAGGTTGCAAAACGCATAGGCCAGCCCGGTGCCCACACCGATGATCCGTCCAAGTTGCGCATCCCCCACCGCGCGCCGCAGCAGGCCGGCCAGCGCCACCGTGGTGAGACCGACTCCCAGCCCGGTCAGCGCGGCCACAACCTGAAACCAAACCAGATTGTCTGCGCCGAGTGATCCGGCGGCTGCGACCACGCAAACGCCAAAGCCCGCCATGATTTGCCGCGCGCCGTTGCGTTCCGAACAAATCCGCGCGGCCAGCACGCTGCCCGCCACCCCCGCCAGCCCCATCACCGCCAGGATCGGCCGGATGACTTCGATCCCCTCGCCCAGCGCCGCCTGCACCGCCTTGAGGAAACCGAACTGGGCGAAAATCAGGAAAAACAGATAGACCGCCGCCACCGTGATCACGGCGTTCAGGTTGGTTTTCCCGCCCGGTCCCGGAACTTGTTGCGCGCGGCTGGTCACGTTATGACACATCACGTTGCGCCGTCAGCGGTGAATCGCTACCGAAAAATACTTGCCCTGCGGACGGACCGCCGCCATCAACACGCCCTCGATCCATGGTTCGCAACCACCATCACGTGAGCTAGCCTTCCCTCCCCGGGAAGGCCTGGAGCGCCTTGCCCGTGGCAGATGGAACCCGATTTTCCTCAACCCCGGCAGGTGCATCCGCCGGGGTTTTTCTTTGCCCCGGTTCCAGGCCCTTCCCGCCTCCCAACCCGCCCGCCCAAACTTCCGCCTCCATGCCTCCCCTCACTTCTTCCACAGACCGCCTCCGGCTCGCCGTCCAGAAAAGCGGCCGCCTCTCCACCGACTCGCTCGACCTGCTCAAGGGCTGCGGCCTCCGCCTCAAGTCGCCCAAGGAGAAACTGCTCCTGCACGCCGAGAACTTTCCCGTCGATATCCTGTTCGTCCGCGACGACGACATCCCCCGGCTCGTCATGGACGGCGTGTGCGACCTCGGCATCGTCGGCACCAACGTCCTAGAGGAGGCCGCGCTCGAGCGCCGCACCAACGGCGCGGCCGGCGGCTATTTCGTGGAGCGCCCTCTCGATTTCGGCGGCTGCCGCCTCGCCGTCGCCCTGCCCGAGGAGAAACCCTACGCGGGCATCAAGGACCTCCAGGGCCTGCGCATCGCCACCTCGTATCCGCAGCTCACGCGCCGTTTTCTCGAGGAGCAGAAGATCAAGGCCGAGGTCGTCACCCTCAGCGGCTCCGTCGAGATCGCCCCGCGCCTCGGCCTCGCCGACGCCATCTGCGACCTCGTCGCCAGCGGCTCCACCCTCGAGGCCAACAAGCTCCGCGCCGTCGAGACCGTCTTCAAGAGCACCGCTGTCCTCCTCCGCAACGCCCGTGAGCTGTCGGCCGAGAAATCGCACGTCCTGGAGATCCTGCTCCGCCGCCTCGACGGCGTGCAGAAGGCCGCCGGCACGAAATACATCATGCTCCACGCCCCGAAATCCTCGCTCGACCGGATCAAGCAGCTCCTGCCCGGCTCGGAAAACCCCACCATCCTCCCGCTCGCCGGCGACGACACCAAGATCGCGCTTCACGCCGTCTGCTCCGAGGCGGTCTTCTGGGAGACCATGGAGTCCCTCAAAAAAGCCGGCGCCAGCAGCATCCTTGTCCTCCCCATCGAAAAGATGATGCTCTGAACCGTCGGGCGGGATCGCTGGTCCCCCCACTGCCCATGCAACCTCTCATCTGGAAAAACCTCTCCGCCGCCCGACGGGCCGCCGCGCTCCGCCGGCCGGCCCAGTCGGCGCAGCCCGCCGTCGCCGCCGCCGTGCGAGCGATCGTCGCCGCCGTGCGCCGCGAGGGTGACGCCGCGCTCCGCCGTCTGACGCGGAAGTTTGACGGCGTGACGCTGCGCTCGCTGCGTGTGACCGAGACGGAGTTTGCCGCCGCCGAAAAATCCCTGTCCCGCGCCGATCTCGCGGCGCTGCGCACCGCCTACCGGAACATCCGCACCTTCCACACCGCGCAACAGCCCGGGAACCTGCGCGTCGAGACCCGGCCGGGCATCGTCTGCGAAAAAATCGTGCGCCCCATCGGCCGCGTCGGCCTGTATGTGCCGGGCGGCAGCGCGCCGCTGCCGTCGACCGCGCTCATGCTCGGCGTGCCCGCGCAAATCGCCGGCAATCCCGTGCGCGTCCTTTGCACGCCGCCCGATCGCAACGGCCGCATCAACCCCTGGATCCTGTGCGCCGCGCGCCTGTGCGGCATCACTGAAATCTACAAGGTCGGCGGCGCCCAGACCATCGCGGCCATGGCCTACGGCACCGCCACCATCCCGAAGTGCGACAAGATTTTTGGCCCGGGCAACGCGTTTGTCACCGAGGCCAAGCAGCAGGTGGCCCGCGACGCCGGCGGCGCCGCGATCGACCTGCCGGCCGGTCCGTCCGAGGTTCTCGTCATCGCCGACCACCGCGCCAACCCTGCCTTCGTCGCCGCCGACCTCCTCTCGCAGGCCGAGCACGGCCCCGACTCGCAGGTGGTGCTTGTCACCTTTGGCGAAAAATTCGCCGCGCGCGTCCAGGCCGCTCTTGAACAACAACTGGCCGTTCTGCCCCGCGCCACCATCGCGCGCCGCGCGCTGAAGAAGAGCCGCATCTTCATCGCCGCCAACCGCGCCGAGGCGGTCTCTATCGCCAATGCCTGCGCGCCCGAGCACCTCATCCTGCAAGTCGCCAACCCGCGCGCTCCGCTCGCAGGCATCACCACGGCCGGTTCGGTTTTCCTCGGCGAGTGGACGCCCGAGTCGCTCGGCGACTACGCGAGCGGCACCAACCACGTCCTGCCGACCTATGGCTGGGCCCGCGCCTGCAGCGGCCTGGGCCTCACCGATTTTCAGCGCGCGATGACGGTGCAAACCGCCACCCGCGCCGGATTGAGGAAGCTCGGCCCGGTGGTCGAGCGCCTCGCGCTGGCCGAGGGCCTCGCCGGCCACCAACGCGCCGTGCGCGTGCGGCTGGACAAGATTTCCCGATGAACGCCTCCGATTCCGTCCTCAACCTGGTGCGACCCGACATCCTCGCTCTGTCGGCCTACCGCTCCGCCCGCAAGGAAGCAAAAGGCGGGCGCGTCTGGCTTGATGCCAACGAGAATCCAAAGACGCCAGCAGCGTCTTTGCCCTCCGAAACCTTGGCGAAGGATGGGCGCATGAACCTCAACCGCTACCCCGAGCCGCAACCGGCCGAACTCGTCGCGCAATTGGCTGCGCTCTACGGCGTCGCGCCCGCCCAAGTGCTCGTAACGCGCGGTTCCGACGAAGGCATTGACCTGCTCTTGCGCACGTTCTGCCGCGCCGGGCAGGACGCCATCCTCATCACGCCGCCCACCTACGGGATGTATGTCGTCGCCGCCGGCATTCAGGGCGCGAGCACCGTCACCGTGCCGCTCATCCGCGATAAGAACTTCGCGCTCGATGCCGCCGCGGTGCTAGTGGCGGTGCTTGCCGCGCCGAAGCCTTCCGGCGAAGGCGGGACCCCTGAGGTGAAACTCGTTTTCCTCTGCTCGCCGAACAACCCGACCGGCGGCCTGCTTGATCGCGCCGCCGTGCTCTCGCTCGTGCAGTCACTCGCCACCCGCGCCATTGTCGTCGTCGACGAGGCCTACGTGGATTTCTCGGGTCAGCCGAGCCTGGCGGCCGAGATCAGCGCGAATCCCAACCTCATCATCCTGCGCACGCTCTCGAAAGCCTACGGCCTCGCTGGCGCGCGGGTCGGCACGATTATCGCCGATCCGGCCGTCATTGCCGTGCTGCAAAAGGTCATCGCGCCCTACCCTGTGCCGTCACCGGTGCTGACCGCCGCGCTGGCCGCCCTCGCGCCCGCCGGCCTCGCCGCCGCGCGGAATTCAGTCGAAACCCTCATCGCCGAGCGCGCCCGCCTTGCCGCCGCCCTGGCAAAGCTGCCGGCGGTGAAGCGCGTCTGGCCCAGCGACGCCAACTTCCTGCTCGTCGAGGTGGCCGATGCCGCCAAGGCCATGGCCGCCGGCCGCGCCGCCGGCGTCATCTGGCGCGACCGCAGCAAGGACGCGCCCCATTCCATCCGCATCACCGTCGGCACCGCCGAGGAAAACAACGCCACCCTGGAGGTCCTGTCCCGACCAGAACTTTTGTAACCTAATAGGTTACAAACGCCGCACCCGCTCCCGCTCACCGCCATGAGGAAAATCCTGTTCATCGACCGCGACGGCACGCTCATCACCGAGCCGTTCGACCAGCAGATCGACCGCCTCGACAAGTTCGCGCTCGAGCCGGACTGCGTGCCCGCCCTGCTCCGCCTGCGCGACGCCGGCTGGACCTTTGTCATGGTCACGAACCAGGACGGCCTCGGCACGCCGAGCTTCCGCGAGGTGGAGTTCCGTCCGCTGCAAAAGCTGCTGCTCGACATCCTCGCCTCGCAGGGCCTCGCCTTCGAGGCGGTGCGCGTGTGTCCGCACACCGCCGCCGACAAGTGCGACTGCCGCAAGCCCAAGACCGGCCTGCTCACCGATTACGTGAAGGACGTGTCCTGGTCGCGCGAGTCGTCCGCCGTCATCGGCGACCGCGAGACCGACGTGACGCTCGCGCAAAACCTCGGCATTCGCGGCCTGCGCTACGACCGCAAGGCGCTCGGCTGGGCGGAAATCGCCCGGCAGCTCGTCGACGCCCCGCGCCGCGCCACCATCGTGCGCCATACCAAGGAAACGAAGATCACCGTCTCGGTGGACCTCGACCAGGCAGCGGCCGCCCAGCTGGCCACCGGCATCGGTTTCTTCGACCACATGCTGGAGCAGATCGCGAAAAACGCCGGCATCGGCCTCGCCGTCAAATGTGAAGGCGACCTCGAAATCGACGAGCACCACACCGTCGAGGATGTCGGGATCGCGTTCGGTGCCGCGCTGAAGCAGGCGCTGGGCGACAAGCGCGGCGTCGGCCGCTACGGCTTCGTGCTGCCGATGGACGAGGCCCAGGCCCAGGTCGCGCTCGACCTCAGCGGCCGCGCCTGCTTCACCTTCGACGGCAAGTTCCCGCGCGAGTTCGTCGGCGAGATGCCCACCGAGCTCGTCGCCCACTTCTTCCGCTCGGTCAGCGACTCGCTCCTCGCCACGCTCCAGATGAACGTCAAGGGGGACAACACCCACCACATGGTCGAGACGCTCTTCAAGGGCTTCGGCCGCGCCCTGCGTCCCGCCATCGCGCGCGGCGCCGGCAGCGAGATCCCCAGCACCAAGGGAGTCCTCTGATGCTGGTGATCGTCGACAGTGGCGGCGCCAACCTCGCCTCCGTGCGCTTCGCGCTGGAGCGTCTTGGTGTGCGCGGCACACTCACGGCCGACCCCGCGGCCATCCGCTCGGCCGAGCGCGTCATTTTGCCCGGTGTCGGCTCGGCCATAGCAGGCATGAAGCGCCTGCGCGCCAAGGGCCTCGTCGGCTGCGTGCGCGGCCTGACCCAGCCCGTGCTCGGCATCTGCCTCGGCATGCAACTGCTCTTCGAACAATCCGAGGAGGGCAGCACGCCGACGCTCGGCCTTATTCCCGGCCAGGTGGTCAAGTTGCCCGAATCGCCCGGCATCACCGTCCCGCACATGGGTTGGAACACGATTAGCCCGGCCCGCGCGGTTGGCCTGCTCGACGGCATCGCACCTGAGGCCCGCTTCTATTTCGTGCACAGCTTCGCCGCCCCGGTGAACGCCTTCACCGTCGCCGCCTGCCAGCACGGCGCGCCCTTCGCCGCCATCGCGCAGCGCGGCAACTTCTCCGGCGTGCAGTTCCACCCCGAGCGCTCCGGCCCCGCCGGCGCCCGCCTCCTCCAAAACTTCGTGGAGGGCCGCGTTTGAGCCCAATCCGATTTGTAACGTATTAATTGACAAATTTACCCGGCTCTCTGCTCGCAAACATGCTCATCTATCCCGCCATCGACCTGCGCGGCGGCCGCGTCGTGCGCCTGACCGAAGGCAAATTCGACCAGGAGAAATCCTACGGCGACGACCCGGTCGCGACCGCGAAGGACTTCGCCGCCGCCGGCGCCACCTGGCTGCATGTCGTCGACCTCGACGGCGCCAAGGATCCGGCGAAGCGCCAGACCGCGCTGGTCGAGCAGCTTGCCCGCGACAGCGGCCTGCGAATGCAAACCGGCGGCGGTATCCGCGCCGAGTCCCAGATCGCCTCCCTGCTTGCCGCCGGGGCGCAGCGCGTGATCGTCGGCAGCCTGGCCGCCAGGCAGCCGGAGCTGGTCCGAGGCTGGCTGAAGAAATCTGGGCCGGAGAAAATCGTCCTCGCGCCCGATGTCCGCCTTGACGACGCCGGCATCCCGCGCGTCGCCGCCGCCGGCTGGCAGGAAAGCACCGGCGTGGCACTCGACGATTTCCTGAACAGCTTCCTCACGGCCGGGCTGGCGCACATTCTCTGCACCGACATCAGCCGCGACGGCAAGCTGACCGGCCCGAACACGGCGCTCTACGCGGACCTCGCGCGGAAATTCCCGGCCCTGCAAATCCAGGCCTCGGGCGGCGTGGCGTCGCTCGACGATCTGCGCGCGTTGAAGAGCGCGGGCAGCGCCGGCGTCATCGTCGGCCGCGCCCTCTACGAGAAGAAGTTCACGCTCCAGGAGGCGCTCGCATGTTAGCCCGCCGCATCATTCCTTGCCTCGACGTCCGCGACGGCCGGGTCGTCAAGGGCACGCAGTTCCGCGAGCACGAAGTCGTGGGCGACATCATCGCGCTGGCCCGGCGCTATCGCGACGAGGGCGCCGACGAGCTGGTGTTCTACGACATCACCGCCAGCAGTGACGGCCGCACGGTCTCGACCGACTGGGTCGCGCGCGTGGCGCGCGTGCTCGACATTCCCTTCTGCGTGGCGGGCGGCATCCGCTCGCTCGACCGCGCCCGCGCCATCCTGCACGCCGGCGCCGACAAGATCTCCATCAACTCGCCCGCGCTGGAGAACCCGGCGCTCATCGGCGAACTCGCCGCGGAGTTCGGCTCGCAATGCGTGGTCGTCGGCATCGACAGCCGGCAGGAGGCGGGCGACTGGTTCGTGAAACAATACACCGGCGACCCGGACAAGACGCAGTCCACGCGCTGGCGAACCGTCGACTGGGCGCGGGAGGCGCAGCAACTCGGCGCCGGCGAGATCGTGCTGAACTGCATGAACCAGGACGGCATGCGCCAGGGTTACGATCTCACCCAGCTGAAGCTCGTGCGCGCCGTGCTTCACCTCCCGCTCGTCGCCTCGGGTGGGGCCGGCAGTATGGCACACTTCAGCGACGTTTTCCGCTTGGCCGGCGTGGACGGCGCCCTCGCCGCGTCCGTCTTCCACAAGGGCACCATCAAGATTCCGACTCTGAAACAACAGCTCATCGCCGACGGCATTCCCATCCGCCCATGACATTGTTTGTCATTCTGAGCGTAGCGAAGAATCCAGTATCGCGCCCGTCAGCGGTCGTGCTGCTGGATCCTTCACTTCGTTCAGGATGACTGGTTTTGATGAGAATACGTTAACTGATACCTCTCGCCTATGAAGACTCCCAAGATCGACTGGAAGAAAAACTCCGGCCTCGTCCCCGCCATCGTGCAGGACGCCGCCACCCTGCAGGTGCTCATGCTCGGCTACATGGACGCCGCCGCGCTCAAGAAAACCTTGCGCACAAAAAAGGTCGCTTTCTTCAGCCGCAGCAAGCAGCGCCTCTGGACCAAGGGCGAGTCGTCGAAAAATTTTCTGCACCTCGTGGACGTGAAGGTGGACTGCGACCAAGACACGCTGCTGGTCACGGCCCGGCCCGACGGCCCGACCTGCCATCGCGGCACCGTCAGCTGCTTTGGCGGCGGCGGCGCCAGCGGCGCAGGTTTCCTCGCCCAACTCGAGCAGACGGTCGTGGCCCGCCTCAGGAGTGGCGACAAGAAGAGCTACACCGTGCGCCTCGCGAAAGAAGGTGTTGCCCGTGTCGCGCAGAAAGTCGGCGAGGAGGGTGTGGAGACCGCGCTGGCCGCGCTGAAGGCGGACAAGGCGGAGTTTGCGGGCGAAGCCGCCGATCTGCTCTACCACCTCGTCGTGCTGCTGCGCGTGAAGAAAATGTCGCTCGCCGACGCGCTCGCCGTCCTGGAAAAACGCCACGCCCGGTAGGCTCACGCCCGCTCGATCCGGCCAGCCCGCACCTGCAACACGCGGTCACATTGCTCGGCGAAGCGCCGCTCGTGGGTCGCCAGCACGATCGAGATGCCGCGGGTCGGCGCCAGATGACGGAGCAGCGCGAAGACCGTGTCGCCGGTCTCCTCGTCGAGCGAGCCGGTGGGTTCGTCGGCCAGCAGCAGGCGGGGTGAGTTCATGAGCGCGCGGCAAATGGCGGTGCGCTGGCGCTCGCCGCCGGAGATGTCCTGGATGCGGTGGTCCAGCCGGTGCGCGAGGCCGACGGCCTCGGCCAGCTCGCGCACCCGGACGCGCGTCGCGGCGGACGGTTCGCCATTGGCCAGGGCGGGCACGCGGAGGTTTTCCGCCACGGTCAGGTCGGGAATGAGGTTGTGCAGTTGGAAGACAAAGCCGAGGTGCCGGCGGCGCAACGCGAGGCGGTGCTCCTCGTTGCGCGGGTCGAGGCCGCAGACGCTGATCTCACCGCTGTCCGGCACATCGAGCCCGCCGAGCAGGTGGAGGAGCGTGCTCTTGCCCGAGCCCGACGCCCCCCACAGCGCGACCATCTCGCCGGCGCCCACCTCCAGGCTGACGCCCTCAAGCACGCGGACGCGTCCGCCGTCGTAGGTTTTGCGCAGGCCGCGCGCGGAGATGAGCGGGTCGGTCATGGGCAATTAATTTGTAATATAATAGATTACAAATTTCGGGGCGGCTTCACTCATAGCGCAGGGCCTCGGCGGGCTGGATGCGGGAGGCGAAGCGCGCGGGCCAGAGCGAGCCGGCGACCGCGGTCACCAGCGCCGTGGCCGTGATCCCGGCCAGCATGCCGGGCTTCACCACCGGCTGGATGTAGCCGTTGAACTGCGGCGCCTGCTCCAGTGCGAACAGCGTGCCGCAGCCGAGCGCCAGGCCGACCGCCAGACCGGCGGCGGCGATGACGACGGCCTCGCCCAGGATCAATCCGGCCACCTGGCCCCGGGAAAAGCCGCAGACGCGCAGCACGGCGATCTCGCGGATGCGGCTGAAGACGGAGAGCAGCATCGTGTTGGCCACGCCGAGGCCTCCGAGCAGGAAGGCGCAGAGCCCGACGGCCCACGCGGTGAAGTGCAGGATTTTGAACTGGGTGTAGCTTTGGTTGAACTCGCGGTTCTCCAGCGCCAGCAGGCCGGGGTTGGCCGCCTCGACCGCGCGCTTGAACTCCGCGCCGCGCGCCTGATCGCGCAGCTGGACCGCCACGACGGAGGCGACGCCCTCGCGGCTGAAGAACGCCTGAGCGTCCTTCAGCGGCAGGAACACGCCGCCGTCCTCGAAGCCGTTTTCCGTCGCGAAAATCCCGGCCACGGTGAACTCGCCCTTGCCGATCGCGAGTTTCTGCCCGGCCTTCGCCTCCAGGAACTCCGCCGCGCGCGCGCCGAGCCAGAGGCCGCCCGGGACGCGCCCGAAATCCTCGCGCCGCCCGGCCGACCATTTCGCCTTCGCCAGCCGCGGGTTCGTCGGCTCGAGCCCGAAGCAGGTGATGATCGGTCGGTCGCCCGAGGTCACGAGGCCGAAGAGCAGCGGCTCGGCCGAGGCCACGTTGGCCAGGGCGCGCAGGGCGGCGGTCCTTTCATCCGGCACGCTGCTGAAGAACAGGTCCGAGACGTTTTTCTCAAACACGAGGTAGTGCGAGTCCACGGCAAGGATGCGCTCAAACATGCCGATGGCGCCGTGGACGATCGAGAGGATGGTGAGCATCGCCGCCACGCCGAAGCCGATGCCGGCGACGCCGATGAGCGCGCGGAGCTTGTGCCGGCGCAGGTTGACGAGGACGAGCGCGAGGAAGCGCATGGGCGGACCGGGTTGCGGGCGGGGCTAGGGTTTGGGCGGCGCGATGAGGCCGCGGGAGAACTCCGCCGACTTGAGGCGCAGCTTGTGCGTCTCGCCCGTGTGGTAGTTGTGGCACAGCTGGCAGCTTTCGCCCGCCTGGGCCGGCTGGTGGCAGGCGGAGCAGATGCTCTTCGCGAGCGGGGCGAAGTTGCTGCGGAAGACCGCCGGGTCGAGGTTGGCCTTGAAGGAGCCGGCGTAATCGGCGGCGGCAGCGATGGTGTGGCAGGTGGCGCAGCCCTGGTCGCCCATCAGGCTGAAGTGCGCCGTGTGCTTGAACGTGGTGAACGGCCTCACGTCGGGCGCGGGCCGGGCCGCGCGCCAGTTGACCATGGTGCCGGCCGCGGTGCGGTCGACCGTGTGGCATTTCATGCAGACCCCAGGGGCGTTGCCGGCGGAAAGCTGCGAGAATATCTTCTGGGCCGTGGGCGCGGGATGGCCCGCCGTGCCGTCGATCCAGGCCCGGAGGAACGCGTCCTCATGGCCGCCGGGCCGGTAATAAAGCGTGTAGGTGTCGTCCAGCCGATACCAGCCGCCCGCCGCGACGCGGTCCTCGGCCGGATCAAATTCCAGGCCGGGCGGAGGCGGCGGCGTGGTGGCGGCGGGCAGACCGGCGCCGGAGTTGGGAGCGGCGGCCTCCGACGGGAGATCAGCCAGGAGGTCGTCGGGGTCCGGAGCAGCGGCGACTGTTGTCGGTGCTTTGCCAGGAGCGATGGTTTGAATGGCCGGCGGTGCGGTCGATTTTATTTTTTCCCCGCGCCGGTGCGCGGCGACTTCCGCGAGGAGGTTGGGCAGCCACGCCTGCTGGGCGGCGAGCGCGACATCGGCGGAAAACTGGCCCGTGCGCAAAGCCCGGGCCGGTTGCCCGTCCGGCGGCGAGCCGAGGCGGCGCAGCAGGACCGGCTGGCCCTGCGTGACGAGATCGGCGAAGAGGCCCTTGATGCTCCAGAGCAGGTCGGCGGCGGCCGCCTTTTGCGCCGGCGTGGCGGATTTCAGGTCGGAGAGGTTCTGGTTGCCGAGGGTTTCGAGCGCGGCGCGGGCCCGGTCGTCGCCCTCGAGCAGCCAGCGCATGAACGGGGTGAGACCGCCTTCGCAGAATTCGGGCCACTCGCCGAGATCGGCGCCGGCCGCCTTCAGCGTCTCCAGGTCGAAGCCGGGCAGGCGCAGGAAAATCAGGCCCTTGGCGTCGGCGCGGCCCGCGCCCTCAATCTGTCCGGCATGACACGAGGCGCAGGTCTGCTCGAAGCCCTTGACGAGCATCTGCCGTCCGTCGGCCGCCGGCTCGTGGCACGAGGCGCAGGAGGTGGGGCCGGGGGCCGGCGAGCGAATGTCCGTGAAATGCTTTTGCAGGTGGGTCACATGATCAAACTGCAGCCGCGTGCGGCGCTCGTAGGGATAGCCGGCGAACTCCGGGTGGCCGGCCGCGAAGCCGGCGAACGGCGCCTGGTGGCAGACCTGGCATTGCTGGTCGCTGAGGCGCTTGAAGTTGATGTCCTGTCCGCGGTGCTCGCGGTGGCAGGTCGCGCAGGCCAGTTCGGCGGAAGGGCTGACGGTCTGCGCCGCCACCAGCGCCAGTGGGCGCGCTCCGGTCGCCTTTGGCTGCGTGCGCGCGATGTCGAGCAGTTCGGAGGCGGACACCCCGTGGGGCGAGTCGCCATGCGGCCCGAGATCGTGGCAGTTGATGCAAAGCTGGTTGTGCTGCCGGATGCGAAGCGCGCGCGGCCCGGCGGAAAGGGTGAAGCCGGGCGCCTCCACATGGCAGTCCGTGCAGCGATGAGCCGACACCGCATGCTGGTTGGTCAACGGCCCGGGCATGGACCAGTCGGCGCGCGTCGTGCCCCACAGCGCCAGCACGACCAGGCCCAGCGCGAGGCAAACCACGAGCCAGACCAGGCGGCCGCGCTCGGCGCGCAGGCTGCGCTGCGGGCGGCAGGGCGGCACCGGGCAGCCGCAGGCGCCGTCGGGCCGGGGGCCGGGCCCGCACTCGGCGCCGAGCGAGATGAGCCGGGTGCAGACCCAGCGGTCGCCTTTTTTCGCCGGCAGGCACTGGCCGGTGGCGCGGCACTCGCCCTTCGGACCGGGCCCGTAGATGCAGGGGCAGCCCTCCGCCGCGCGCCCGCAGATCCACTCGTCCTGCGGACGGTCGTAGAGCTTGCGGTTGTAGACGAGGCTTTGCAGCAGGCGGCGCATGGCGGGAGGAATCAAAGCCGGTGCGAATAGTGCAGGACGAGCCACACGTGCGCGCCGATCAGGACGAGCAGCCCGTAGGTCAGCGGGATATGGACGAACAGCCAGAGCTTGAGCAGGCGCTGGCCCGCCCGCTGGGCGTCGAGGTTGCGCTTGGCCTCAAGCAGTTCGCCGAGCTGGTCGGCCAGCGCGGCTTCGCGCTCGTTCAGGAAACGGCGCAACGCCGCCAGCTCCAGCTTGACCCGGTGATAATCGGCGTCGTCCCCCGCGAGCGGGGCCAGCAGCGCCGGCGAGCGCGCAAAATAGCCGCCCAGCTCGCGCAGGTAGAAATCGGCCAGCGTGGTGGACTTGGTCTCGGCCTCGGCCTGGTGCACCAGCGCCTTGGCCTCCGTCTCCAGCCGGTGGCGGAGCAGCGGGATGCGCTCGTAGATGAGGCTCTCGCCCGAGCGGGCCAGGCGCGGCGGCAGCCAGCGGCTGAGCCAGAGGCCGGACACGCCGCTGGCCGCCACGACGATGAAGCAGAGCCAGAGGAGGAATTCCAACCGGCCCCCGGGCAGGCGCGCGCCGGTGTGCAGCGCAAAGACAAAGCACGTGAGCCAGCCGGCGTAGACATGCAGCTGCAGCCAGGTGCCGGCGTTCAGGAGCGGCAGGAAGGGCAGCTTCTTGCGGGCGTTGAAAAAAGCCAGCAGCAGCACCAACCCCAGCAGGAGCCAGCCGGTATACAGCCCCACCGGACGGAGGGCGGCCGCGCCCAGCCAGGCCGCCAGCGCCAGCGCGCCGACCAGCGCGAGGGTCGCGAGGGAGAGCAGCGCGCGGCGGGCGGCAAATGATTTCAGCGGCGCAGCCATCGGTTCAGGTCGTCGAAGGAGCGCATGTCGGCGCGGAGCAGGGCGTCGTGCGGGCAGGCGTTGACGCAGGCCGGGCCGGCCGGCTGGTCGATGCACAGGTCGCACTTGGTGGCGCGGCGGATCGGCTCGCCGGTCTCCTCCGTGACGACCGGCAGGCCCGCGTCGTCGTGGAGCGCGACCATCTGGATCGTGCCGTAGGGGCAGCTCTGGGCGCAGACGCTGCAGCCGATGCAGGTGTCGGGGTTGATCTCCACCTGGCCGTTGATGCTCTCGCGGTGGATGGCGCCCGTCGGGCAGCCGATCATGCAGACCGGGTCCACGCAGTGCATGCACGCGCTGGCCACCATCACGCCGCCGGACTCGGGGCCGTGGCGGATGAAGCGCGGGTTGTTGTCGTGCGTGGCCGCGCAGGCGCGCACGCAGTCGTCGCAGCGCGTGCAGCGGTCGAGGTCGATGAGCATGGCGGCGCGGCCGTTGATGAAGCGCCCGGCCACGATGAACTCCAGGAAACTGTTCCCGGTGTGGTCGGGCTGGGGCGCGGCGGACGCGGGCGCGAGATCCTTGGTGAGGACGGCCAGCTGTTCCGGCGTGAGCTGCGGGAACACATGCTGCTCGAGCACGGCGGTGGGGATGAAAAGGACGTCGACGTAGCCGAGCGCACGCAGGCTGTGGCGGAGCGGCCGGAATTTTCCCCGCCAGCCGGCGACCAGCTCGCCCAGGCCGAAGGCCTCGCCCTTGCCGAGGTAGCTTTCGGTGCGCTCGCCGTGGTTGTAGCGGCTGCTCACCCGGGCGAAGCCGCTGCGCACGAGCAGCAGGCCGTTGGGGTAGTCCCCTTCCCGCGCGATCAGCGGCTCCTGTTCCAGGCGCTCGCGTTCGCCGGCCTCGCGCTCGCGGTTGTAGGCGCGGTGCCAGTCGAACTCCCCGAAGGTCTCGAAGCGCGTGGCGTCGGCGATCAGGCCCAGCGCCTCGTCCGACAGGTTCCAGAAGAGGGCGGTCTCGGCGAGGTGCCGCCGCAGGCTGCGCTCGCGGTAGCGCTGGTCGATCTGCTGCTTCCACTCCGGGGAATACTTGCGGATCTCGCGCAGGCCCTGCCAGCGGATCTCGAGCATCTGCGTGTCGCCGTCGGCCACGATGGTCGCGGTGCGCGGGGTGCGGCCCAGCGCCGCGATCTCGCCGAACATCTCGCCCGGGCCGAGCAGCGCCGTGCGGTCCGGTTCCAGCACGCCCGGCACATCCTGGAGGAAAATCCGGGCCTCGCCGTCGCGCGTCATCTGCAAGCCGGCGGCGGAGCGGCGGTTGGTGGTCTGCTCGGCGAAGCGCGGCCGTTGCAGCCAGCGCTTGAAGCTCCCCCACACGGTCGGCCGGACCTGCCGGCGATGGCCGAGCTGTTCCGCCGTCGGCTCCTTGAGAAACACCCGCGCCGCGCCGTCGAGGATCACAAAGGCCGAGTGGCCGTAGTCGCCCTGCCGCACGATGATCTCGCCCTTTTGAAAGCGGCGGAGCCGGGCGTCGTTCTTCAGGATGCCGCGGAGCGGGATCGAGGCGGGGAAACGGCCGGGCTGGGTCGAGATGAAGAGCGGGTGCGCGAGGAGCAGATCGACGTCGGTCTCGCCCATGTCGGCGCTGAAGGGCTTGTCCCAGCGTTCGGGCGCGGCGGCACGCTTGGCCGGAGCCTGGGGCGCGGTGGAGCCCGGGTAGTGCGGGGCGCTGCTGGTGGATCGGGCCATGGTGCCGGGAGGTGGCGGCCGGCTACGGCGCGCCCACCTGGTAGGGTTTACCCTTGGAGAGTTCCGGGCCCGGCAGCAAGGCGTCGATGCCGGCCAGTTGCGCGCCGCTCACCCGGGCGGCAAAGGCGCGCCCGAGAGCGGAGATTTTTTCCGCCGCCGCCGTGAGCGCCGCCGCGTTGTTCAGGCGCAGGCCGGTGGCGCGGGCGGTCGCGACGATCTCGGCCAGCTCCGGCGTGGGCGCCAGCGCCTGGATTTTCTCCAGCAGCTGGCGGGCGGCATCGGCGCGCCGGGCCTGGGTGACGCCGTAGCCGGCGCGCCCGGTGGCGCGGGCCACGGCGCGAAACCCGAACTCCACCTCCAGGATGCAGCCCACCACGAAGAGTTCGCGCCGGCGCTCGGGCGTGGCCTCGGGGTTGGCCTTGTTTCCGGTGTGCAGGATCGTGTGCCGGACCTCGCCCTGGGACCAGGGGAGCAGGTTGAAACCCGCGCTGCCGGCCGGATGGCCGCCGGTGTTGGTGATCTTCTCGTCGGGCACGATGTGGCAGGCGTAGCAGGCCGCGCCGAGGGCGTAGAGGTTGCGCGGGGTGATCATGCCGGCGGCGGCGGCCTGGGCGAGGCGGGCCTCGCGGTGATCCGGCGGCTCGGTGTCCTTGGTGATCCCCTTTCCGTAATCGCCGTGGGTCTTGACCCAGTCCGCCGCGGCGCCGTGGCAGGATTCGCAGGAGATGCCGGCGACGGTCTGGTATTCGTCGTCGATCACCTTGCCGAGGAAGTGGCAGTCCGCGCACTGCCGCTCGGTCTTGATGTTGGTCAGGCCGAGCTTGAGGAGCATGTCGGCGGTCTCCTTGCGGCGGGGCAGCTCGTTGAGCGTCTTCCGGTGTTTCGAGCGCTTCCACGCCTCGATCTCCTCGACGTGGCATTCGGCGCACGCCTCCGGGCCGGTCACCTTGGCGGGAGACAGCGCCGCAAACCCGGGGCCGGCCAGAACCAGGAAAAGAAACGGCCCCGCGAGCGACCGGAAGCGGCGGGCTCTGGGCAAAGCCTTCAGGCGCATGGTCGGCGGGGAGGGGAACAGCCCGGACGGGACGGCGGTGGCATGATGGCGGGGCGGGGCGGCGGGACGCGGCCTCGCCGCCAAGATTAAGCCGCGAATTTCCTGCGCAAGCCGATTCTCCGCGATATTCGGTTTGTCTGTGGCGGGCGCGTCGCCAATAAACGTCTCCCGCTCCGCCCGGACGTTCCGCAACCCCGCCCCCAACAAATTTCCCATGCTCTGGACCTACCTCGGCCTCACGCTCATCGGGTTGGTGGCCGTGCAGCTGGTGCTCGGCGCGGTCGCCGCCTTCCAGCGGGTCCGCGCCGAGGCGGCCCGCCGCGCGCTGGAAATGGCGCAGATGCGGGAGGAGCTGGCCGCCGCGCGCGCCCGGCACCGCCGCCTCGCCGAGGAGCCGCTGCCGTGGAACGGATTCAGGAAATTCGTCGTCAGCCGCAAAATCACCGAGACGCCCAGCGTCTGCTCCTTCCACCTGAAGCCGCACGACGCGAAGCCGCTGCCCGTCTTCAAGCCCGGGCAATATCTGACCTTCCGGCTCGCCGGGCCGCATGGGAGCGGCCAGTTGATCCGCTGCTACAGCCTGAGCGACCACACGCACCAGGGGCACTACCGCGTGAGCATCAAGCGCGTGCCCTCGGCCGCTGGCGCGGTCGGTGCCGTGAGCGGCCTGTTCCACGACGTGATCCAGGAAGGCGACCTGCTCGACCTGCGCGCGCCGACGGGGAACTTCCATCTCGAGCCCGGCGAGGCCGACCCGGTGGTGCTGATCGGCGCCGGCATCGGCGTCACCCCGGTGTTCTGCATGCTGGCCACGCTGGCGCACCAGAAAAGCCGGCGCCCGGTGTGGTTTTTCTACGGCGTGCGCCACCGCCGCGAGCTGCTGTTCAAGGCCGAGCTTGACGCCATCGTCCGCGACCAGCCCAACCTCAACCTGCGCCTGTGCTTCTCCCAGCCGGAGGCGGGCGACCGGCTCGGCGAGGACTACCAGATCAAGGGCCGCATCACGCCGGAGCTGCTGCAACGCGAGCTGCCCTCCAGCAATTTCCGGTTCTACTACTGCGGCCCGGGGCCGATGATGGAGATGCTGACCGGCGGCCTGAAGGCGTGGGGCGTGCCCGAATCCCACCTGCATTTCGAGGCGTTCGGCCCCATGAGCCTCAAGCGGGCCGGCCTGGCCCTGCACCCGCCGGCCACCATCCCGGCCAAGCCGCCGCTGGTGACCTTCCGCAAGAGCGGCCAGTCTTTGCCGTGGGACGGAGCCCACGACAACCTGCTGGATCTCGCCGAGCAGGCCGGGATCGTGATTGCGTCGGGCTGCCGCGCCGGCAACTGCGGCACCTGCGCCGTGGCGATGCAGTGGGGCGAGGTCAGTTACATCCAGCCCCCGGGCAGCCCGCCCGAAGCGCGCACCTGCCTGACCTGCATCGCCCAGCCCAAGGGCGACATCGTGCTGGAGGCGTGAGGCGGGGCGGCCTTGCAGGGGCGCCGCCAGACTGCATCCTTGCGGGCGATCGCGCTTATTTCGCCGCAGCCGGAGCCGTCAGCGACACGCGGATGATGCCGCGCCACTCCTTCGCGCCGTAGTCCAAGGCCTTGTCCTCGGGATAAAGCAGGTCGAGCGCGGCTTTCACGCCGGGGCGGAAGGTCTTCGGGTCGCCGTGGCAGGCCAGGCAGGACTGGGAGGCGGCGATCGGGCGGTAGACGCGCCACTCGACCGGCTGGCCGGCGCGCTCGATCTTTTGCACCAGCATCTTGTCCGGGGTCTGGTCGTTCATCAGCTGGGAGTGGATCTTGTTCAGGGCGGCGGTGTCGGCGGCGTCGGGCGCGTTGCGCGGGTCGCGGATGAGCAGGCTGGTCCGCTTGATGGCGGTGATGGCGGGCCGGCCGGCGACCGGTTTCGGCAGCTCGAGCGTCTTGAGGTGCATGATGCTGACGGCCTCGCTGATCTCGCGGTTGGCCAGCTCGCGGTTGACCTCGGCGATCATCATGCCGCCGATCTGCTCGATCATCTTGAAGCCGTATTGGGCGATCTGGGTGGTGGTCGTGTCGCCGCCGGCGACAAAAGTGGCGGTGCTGCCGTCGGCCGCGGCGGGGGCCGGCGCCGTGGCGTCAAAATAGGTGATGGTGGGCCCGGCCGCGGGTTTCGCCGCGGCGGCCGCAGGGGACTGCGCTTTCAGCACCATGCAACCAGCCAAACTGATAACCGTTAGTAGTTTTGTCGCTTTCATTGGGAAAACACCAACCTGCGGAACGAAGAAAGCAAGCCTGCTTTGCCGCCGGCCCCGCGCCGGGTCACTTTGCCGGCGCCTCGACCGGAACCCCCGTCAGTTTGAAGCGGATCTTCACCTCGGGCGCGACCGTGAAGAGAAACGCCTTGCGGATCACCTTCAGCTTCCAGTTGCGGTAGTCGATGGTCGTCTCGCCCGTGATGGCGTAGGCGCCGTCGGCGCGGGCGACGTTGATGGGAAACTCGATGCGCTCGGTGACCCCGTGGAAAATCAGCCGGCCCGAGGCCTGGCCCTGGCCGTCGGGGGTCAGCGCGAGGTTGCCCAGCTCGAACCGCCCCTCGGGCGCGCCGCCGCCGAGCCACTTGATCATGTCGGCGTCGCGCGAGTCGTTGCCCGACTTCAGGTCGGCGAACTTGAAGGTGAACACCGCGCCCCTGATCTTCCCGGCGTCGTCCACACCCACCTTGGCGTCGTAGGCGTCGAGGTGCGCGGTGAAGTTCTTCGTCGCGTCCACATCCACGTCCACGAAGGAGCGGCTGCGGTCGATCTTGAGCGTCCGCTCCGCGGCGGACAGCAGGCCGGGCAACAGGAGGAGGGTGGGCAGCAGACGGAATATTTTCATGTCGGGCCGAGTGTGCGGGTCGCTGGTCAGACCGCAAACCTCCGTTTTGGTGCCCGGCGGAGGCTTGCACCCGCGCCGGCCGGCGGGCATATTGGCGGCCGTTGCCCATGGCCACCCCGCGCAAGTCCGCCGACCAGTGGTTCGCCGAATATGGCGAGAGCCATCAGGACGGCACCAACGAGACCATCCACTGGATCTGCGTGCCGGTCATTTTCTTCAGCGTCATGGGCCTGCTCTGGTCCGTTCCGGTGCCGGCGGCCATTGCCGGGCCGCTGCCGTGGTTCAACTGGCTGCAACCGCCGCTGCTGGCGGCGCTGGCGTTTTATTTCCGGCTGGCGCCGCCGCTGGCATTCGGGCTGCTGGCCTTCATGTCCGCCTGCTATCTGCTGATCGAGGGTCTGGCCATGCTGCACTGGCGGCCGGTGTGGCAGGTTTGCCTCACCCTCTTCGTGCTGGCGTGGATCGGCCAGTTCATCGGCCACAAGATCGAGGGCCAGAAGCCCTCGTTCTTCAAGGACGTGGTCTTCCTCCTCATCGGCCCCGCGTGGCTGATGCACTTCATCTACAAGAAAATCGGCGTGCGGTATTGATTTGCGGGACGGTTTTTGCTGGCGTCAAATTCCCCGGCTGCGCGAGCCGCGCCACTGATCGCGGGTTGTTGTTGACCACGGATTTCGCGGATAAGCACGGATGGGGAGCAATCCGTTTATCCAGCTATTATCCGTGAGATCTGTGGTGAAAATTTTCTGGTTGGAGAGTCCCCAACCCCTTCACCCCCGCCCGCCGCGCAGGAGCACGATGTTGGCGAGGTCATGTTTCTCAAACTCGGCCCAGTAGCGGTCCTCGATCTTCTTGAGCTGGTCGTCGCGCGACGGCGGCGGCTCGATCCCGGGCGTGTCCATGGCGCGTTTCACGTGGTCACCCGCCAGCTCGCGGTCGGCCAGGCGCGTGACCAGCTCGTGCCAGAACACGTCGTTTTGGAATTCGCTCTGGATCTCGCGCAGGCGCTCGTCCTCCGACAGTTTCGGCGCCGGCTGGAGGGAGCCGTCGGTGTGCTTCTCCACTAAATCGGCGCAGCCCGCCTCGGTCGCCAGCTCCAGCAGCTTCTGGTCGAGCGCGTAGTAGCGTTTGGCCGCCGCGGTGTCCTCGCCCTGGTAGCCGGTGACGGTCCACATGCCCAGATGCACGAGTTCGAGGAGCTGGCGGTATTCCTTGGCGGTGAAGGCGGCTTTCATGGCCGCCCACCCTTGCCCGCCCGCCCCGCCCCGCAAGCGCGAAGTGGGGCCTGAAACCTCCGCTTTGATTGCTTTTGCCCGTCTTTTGGTCTGGACGCCGCTGTGTAGTTGTCCACAGAGCGATCAGCGATGGATTGCTCGCTTGCGCTTTCGGCTGTGAAGGCTAGCCAGTTTATTGTGGTCGCGAAAAAACCCATAACCATCGCAAGCCGATTCTCGCCCGATGAACAGGTGGTGTTGCACGAAGGGGATTGCCTTGAGCTGTTGCGCCAGATTCCCGATCACAGCGTGCGCTTGGTGGTCACTTCGCCTCCCTATAACCTCGGCAAGTCCTATGAGCGCCGCCAGAGCGTGACTGACTATGTCACCTTTCAAACCCGGGTGATTGAGGAGTGCGTCCGGACGCTGGTCGACGGAGGCAGTATCTGCTGGCAGGTGGGCAATCATGTCCAAAAATCCGCCCAAAGCTCTATCCTCCCCCTCGACATCCTCCTTTATCCTGTGTTCGCGAACCTCGGCTTGCGCCTCCGGAACCGCGTGATCTGGCACTTCGAGCATGGGTTGCATTGCACGAACCGCTTGTCGGGACGTTACGAAACCGTGCTGTGGTTCACTAAAGGGGACTCGTATCACTTCGACGTCGACCCCATCCGTATCCCGCAAAAATATCCGGGGAAGAAACACTTCAAGGGTCCGCGCGCCGGCCATTATTCCTGTAATCCGCTCGGGAAAAACCCTGGAGATGTCTGGATCATCCCGAACGTGAAGAGCAACCACGTTGAGAAGACTGGGCATCCGTGCCAATTCCCTGTCGAGCTTATTGAGCGACTTGTGCTCTCCCTCACTAAGCCTGGCGATTGGGTTTTAGACCCATTCGTCGGTGTAGGCACCTCCATCGCCGCTGCCGTGCGTCATCAACGGCGCGGCGCGGGCGCGGAGAAGGAGTCGCAATTTGTGGCTATCGCCCGCGAAAGAATCCGTTTGGCCGCAAGCGGTGAGCTGAAAACCCGCCCCATGCTCAAACCAGTCTTCGATCCTAAGGACGCCGGCCGCAACCTCACCTCGGCTCCTTGGCACGAAGCTAATAGCGTCTACCCGGAAGCATCCATCCGGCAATTGGCCCTGCTTGAGCCTTCGGTCCGCAAGCGCCGCGTTGCCAGATGAAAATTGCTCAAGTCTACTCCCACCTCAACGGCCTCGAATACCTCCTGGTGCATCGCAAGCGCCTTTGGACGGAAATCCAGACGGTGATCCGTGGCGTGGACGCCGCCGCCTGCAAGACGAAGGTCAGCGAGGAGAAAACCATGCGCGGTCGGCTGTTGTTCAGCCCGACCGCCATGAACGCGGAATTCAAGCGCCTACTGCACGACAAATCTTGGATGGAGAGCCGCGTGGGCTACTGGGTCACACGTGACGAAAAGCTCATCCGGAAAATCGTTGCTAAAACAGCGGAGGAGCAGAAGGCCGAAATCGAATCCGCCGGTCTCACTCCAATTTACAGCTACAACCAGACCGACTTTGTCAAACATCGCGTCGCGCTCGAAGTTCAATTTGGAAAATATTCCTTTGTAGCCTACGACCTCTTTGTGAAGCACCTCGCCTTCTATATTGGCGATCAGATCGATGTTGGCGTGGAAATTTTGCCGATGAAGAGCCTGCAAAGCGAGATGTCGTCGGGGCCCGCCTACTACGAAGGCGAACTCTTTAATGTCATCCGCAATGGCCGCGGTGTTCCGGCCGTCCCGCTGGTCGTGATCGGGGTTGAGGCCTAAGCTCTGCCGTTTCGTTGACTGTTTGTTCGTAACCAACGGCGGCCTTGACCGCCCCTGCCGGGCGGCCTTCACTCGGCAGCCCGCGTTCCACACCACTTTCACTTTCCCTTTCAACTTCAGTTCATGCCGAGTCCCGCCGAACCAGCCAACCTCATGGAAGCCCTCGTGGCGCTCGCGAAGCGCCGCGGCTTCATCTACCCGTCCTCCGAGATCTACGGCGGCCTCAACGGCTTCTTCGACTACGGCCCGCTCGGCGCCGAGCTCAAGCGCAACATCCGCGACTGCTGGTGGCGCGACATGGTGCAGCGCCGCGACGACATCGTCGGCCTCGAGTCCTCCATCATCATGCACCCGAAGGTCTGGGAGGCGTCGGGCCACGTCGCCGGCTTCACCGACCCGCTGGTGGACTGCAAGGTGAGCAAGCAGCGCTACCGCGCCGACCAGTTGTTCTGGTCGCCGGTCGTGGTGGACAGCAAGACGGTCGGCTACGTCTCCGCGCTTGAAAGCGAGAAGACCGCCGAGGACCTGCAGGCCGCCGCCGAGCTGTTCAAGCGCAAGAAAGCCATCACCGGCACGCTCGCGCCGGTCACGCCGAGGGATTTCACCGAGGCGAAGGAATCCGAGATCCCACTCATCCCCTCGCCCGCCACCGGCGAGCCCGGCAGCCTGACGGCGCCGCGCGCCTTCAACATGATGTTTCAGACGAACGTCGGCGCCATGACCGACGCCTCGTCCGTCGCCTACCTGCGGCCCGAGACGGCGCAGGGCATGTTCGTGGATTTCAAGAACGTCACGGACACCACGCGCGTGAAGCTGCCGTTCGGCATCGCGCAGATCGGCAAGTCGTTCCGCAACGAGATCACGCCGCGCAACTACATCTTCCGCTCGCGCGAATTCGAGCAGATGGAGATGGAGTATTTCATCCACGAGGACGCCGACTGGGCGAAGTGCCACGAGGAGTGGATCACCTGGTGCGAGAACTGGCTGAAGAGCATCGGCCTGCCGGCCTCGCACCTCTCGCGCTACGCCCACCCGAAGGAGAAGCTCGCGTTCTACTCCAAGGGCACGGTGGACATCATGTTCAAGTATCCCTTCGGCGTGCAGGAGCTGTGGGGCATCGCCGCCCGCGGCAACTACGACCTCACGCAGCACGCCACCGCCAGCGGCAAGCCGCAGGATCTGTTCGACGAGGCTTCGAAAAAGAAATTCGTGCCGCACGTCATCGAGCCCGCGGTCGGGGTCGACCGCATTTTGCTCGCCGTGCTCTGCGCCGGCTACGACGTCGAGGACGTCAAGGACGAGAAGGGCAACGTCGAGCAGCGCACGGTGCTGCGGTTCTCGCCTCGCATCGCGCCGGTCAAGGTCGCCGTGCTCCCGCTGCTCAAGAACAAGGAGCCGCTCACGAACCGCGCCCGCGCCCTCCACGCCAGGCTCCAGCGCCGCTACGCCGTGCAATACGACGACGGCGGCGCCATCGGCAAACGCTACCGCCGGCAGGACGAGGCCGGCACGCCCTGGTGCGTGACCATCGACTTCGACACCATCGAGAAGCCCGGCGACACCTTCACGCTCCGCGAGCGCGACTCGATGCAGCAGCGCCGGATCACGGAGACCGAGCTCTTCGCCTTGCTGGAAGAGCAGGTTTACTGAGCGCGCCCGCCTGGCGCGCATGCTCCCATGCCTACCGAGCCCGGTCCGGCCTCCGCCGATGCGCTGTCCGCTCTCGCCGTCTATCTCGACGGGCTGGATGACGGCACCCGCGGCCGCGGCCGGGCCTATTTCAAGAAGGGCGCCGTGCGTTCCCTCGCCAGCGCCGGCCCGGAGGTGCGCGCCGTGGTGCGGGGCTCGTTCGACTACGATGTCCGGCTGACTTGGGCGGACGGCGACTGGTTTTCCGCATGCACCTGCCCCTTGGAGATGGACTGCAAGCACGTCTATGCCACCGGCCAGGCCTGGATGCGCCAATCCGACCGCGCCGTGGGCTCGGGTCTGGCCGCCAAGGTGCTCCTGCCGCCGGTCATCCATCCGGGAGAAGCGCCGCTGGTGGCCGAGTTCACCGCCGCCACCGGCCAGCCGCCGGACCGCCGGCAGCTCGCCTTCCTCCGCAATCTGCAGGCGGTGCATCGCTCCCTGGGCAACCTAAATTACGGGTGGTTTGATCGCGGCGCGCTGGTCAACCTGGCCTCCGCCCAGGACCGTCACCTGTTGCAATCGGACTACGCGAATCCCTTCAACGGCTGGTGGCCGCGCGCGCCCGCCACGCCGCTCCAGCTCTGGCCGTTCATCGCGCTGCTGTTCACGGAGCGCGGCCTCGCGCTGCCGGCTTTCACCGCGCCCTTCGACCATCTCGACCGGGCCCGCGAAACCCGCGCCACCGTGCAACGCGAGGCCGAGCTGCGCGCCTGGCGCGCCCGCTTTGCCGAGCTGGACCGGCTCGCCGCCGCGCCGCCCGCGCCGGCCAACGCCCAGGCGCTCCGGCTGCGCCTGGGCGCGAAGAAAATCTCCTGGGAACTCTCCCCCACCGGGGCGGACGGCGCGTTTGCCCCGCTGCCGGCCAACGCGCTGCGCGAACTGCTCCGCGACGAGGTCCATTGCGCGCAGGTCATGGACGAGGCCAGCCATGTCCTCCTCACCTTTCTGCGCGCCAACCTCAACCGGCGCGGCCGCGCCGCGCTGGCCCTGGGCGACGAGGAGGACCGCACGCTGCTCGGCCGGCTGCTCGCGCATCCGCAGGCCCGTGCCCGGGTGGTGGGCGCCGCCGGCGAGCCGATCTCCGACGAACCCGGCTTCCTCACCTGGCGCATCGACGACCACCCGTCCGATCCCGCCCGCGCCCTCGTGCGCCTCGCCTTTGCCGACGGCGCGCCGCCGCCGGCGCCGCTGCATCACCTGCCCGGCAATCCCGCGCTCTTTTTGCACGGCTCCAAACTCTACCGCGGACTGCCCCCGTTGTCCGACCCGGCCGCGAAGGCCGCGCCCGACCACGCCGTCGCGGTGCCGCGCCAGGCGCTGGCCCTGCCCGAAGCGGGGCGCTTCGCCGCCCGGACCGGCCTGAAACTGCCCGGCAATGTGACCGACCGTTTCCGCGCCGAACCGCTCCAGGCCCGGCTCCGCGCGCAAATCGCCCCCCGCCGCGACAACCGCAACGACGAGGTGCTTGTCGTCGAGCTGCACGCGCTCGCGGCCGGCGCCGCCCGCCGCGCGCGCTGGCAACCCGACGGCTGGAACACCAAGGCCCCGGGCCTCGACCCGGCGGCCGACGCGGCCTTTCTCCTCCATGACTACGCCCCGCTCCAGCCGGCCGCGGACCACCTCGCGCGGTGGCCCGGCCTGCGCTGGGATGGCTGGGCGCCCGGCGGCGGGCGCTTCGCCGCCGAGACCACCGGCCCCGCCTTTGCCGACCACTTTGCCGCCTGGCTCGCCGGCGTGCCCGCCGGGATCCTGGTCGAGCTCGGCCCCGAGCTGGCGGCTTTCGCGGCGGCGCCCATCCGCGCCCATTTCACCCTCGAGGTGGCCGAGGGCAGCGGCATCGACTGGTTCGACGTGAACGTGCAACTGGCCGTGGAGGACACCACGCTGACCGCCGCCGAGATCAAGCTGCTCCGCTCGGCCAACGGCCGCTTCATCCGCCTGCAAGGCCGCGGCTGGCGCCGGCTGGAGCTGGCGGTCACGCCCGAGGAGCAGGCCCGGTTTGAACGCCTCGGGCTCGATCCCGCCGCGCTCGACACGGCCGCCCGCGAAGCGCCCCGCTTTCACGCCCTCCAGCTGGCCGACGAGGCGCTCGGCGACGCGCTGCCCGAGAAACTCTGGCGGCAGATCCGCGACCGCGCCGCCGCCATCCGCCAGATTCCCGCGCCCGCCCTGCCGATCGGGCTGCGGGCCGAAATGCGCCCGTATCAGCTCGAAGGCTTTCACTTCCTCGCGCACCTCGCGGAAAATCATTTCGGCGGCGTGCTCGCCGACGACATGGGCCTCGGCAAAACCCTCCAGGCCCTCGCCTGGCTCTTGGGGCTGGCGGAGCGCCCGGCGGCGGAAGGCCGCCCGTTCCGCGCCCTCGTCGTCTGCCCGAAATCCGTCGTCGTCAACTGGCAGCTCGAGACGGAGCGTTTCGCCCCCGCGCTCACCACCGGACGCCTCCTGCCGCGCACCGCCCGGCCCGTGCCGGCCGGGGTCCGCCTCGTCATCGTCAACTACGCGCAGCTCCGCCTGAACGCCGAGCTCCTCGCCGCCGAAAGCTGGGATGCCGTCGTCCTCGACGAGGGCCAGAACATCAAGAATCCCGCCAGCGCCACGGCGCAGGCCGCGCGCGCGCTCCGCGCCGCGCGCCGCGTCGTGCTTACCGGCACGCCGATTGAAAACCGGCTGCTCGACCTCTGGAGCCTGTTCGCCTTCGCCCAGCCCGGCCTGCTCGGCGGCCGGACGGCCTTCAAGCGCCTCTACAACGACCGCGCGGAGCCCGCCGCCGCCCACGCCCGGCTCGCCACCCGCGTGCGGCATTTCCTGCTCCGGCGCACCAAGGGCCAGGTCGCGCGCGACCTGCCGCCCCGCACCGAGGAGGATCTCGTCGTCGAACTGGACGGCCCGCAGCGCGCGCTCTACGACGCCGAGCTCAAACGCGCGCGCCAGCTGCTCCTCGGCGTGAAAACCGCCCGCGAGTTCGACACCCAGCGCTTCAACATCCTCCAATCGCTCCTGCGGCTCCGCCAGATCTGCTGCGACCCCCGGCTCGTCGGCGCCGAACTGGCCGCGGAAAGGAAAACTCGCCGGAAACCCGCCGCCCCGGCGGAAGATGAGCCCGCCCGGAAGGCGCCCGCCAGCGCCAAGCTCGAGGCCCTGCTCGACACGCTCGAACCGCTGCTGGCCGAAGGCCACCGCGTGCTGGTCTTCTCCCAGTTCGTCACGATGCTGGAACTCATCCGCGCGGAACTCGTCGCCCGCGGGATCGCGCACTTGCTGCTCACCGGCCAGACCGAGAACCGGCAGGAGCTCGTGAACCGGTTCCAGGCCGCGGACGGCCCGCCCGTGTTTCTGCTCTCCCTCAAGGCCGCCGGCTCCGGGCTCAACCTCACCGCCGCCAGCTACGTCGTGCTCTACGACCCCTGGTGGAATCCCGCCGTCGAGGCGCAGGCCATCGACCGCACCCACCGCATCGGCCAGACCTCGCACGTCATCGCCTACCGCCTGCTCGCGCGCGGCACGGTGGAGGAAAAAATCCGCGCCCTGCAAAAGGAGAAGGCCGCCCTCGCCGCCGCCGTCGTGCAGGAGGAAAGCCTCGCCCGCGTCCTCGACCTCGAAAGCCTGCGGCAGATTTTGGGGTAAGGCCCGTCGCCGGTATCCTTGGGTTTTTGGCGCGGCCCGCCCTGGTGCGTGACCATCGACTTTGAGACGATCGAGAAGCCTGGCGACACCTTCACTCTCCGCGAACGCGATACCATGGCCCAGCGTCGGATCGCCCACGCTGCACGAGTCCGGCGGCGTGGAGTTCTTGCGCAGTCAGATCAACGCGCATCCCGGTGAAATCACGATCATCGCCGTCGGGGAGATGACCAATGTCGCCGCCTTGCTGGTTTCCGATCCCGACATCGGCCCAAAGATCAAGGTCATCGCCCGCCGTGCTGGAATACATCACCGCCCGCCTGATCCGGTGACCATCAGTCCATGCCACGCTCAAGCTTTGCGCGCAGTTCGGCGATGAGTCCGTCGGTCTCTTTCGCCAATCCGGCCACCTTCGCCACCACGGGATTGAGCCGCGCCGGGGCGATCAGTTTGTCTTCGCGGCAGGCTTCGGCTGCCCGCAGGGCGTCGTCGAGATAGCGCGCGCCCGCTTCAGCCGCACGATCACGCCCGCGCTCGCGTCGAGCAAAGGCGGCCACTCGCAACCGTTCAGCGCCCCGGCCAGTTTGGCCCCGGCGCCCATCACGGCCCCCTCCAGCTCGGCCACCGGATGCTCCGGGCTGGCGCCCGCCGGAACCCAGCGTCCCGCCCGGACCGCGCGGCACAGACGCAGCGACAACTCAAACGCCCGCTCCGCCAGGGGATGCTTTTGATCCAGCTCCTTCTGTAATTCCGGATCGTTCAAGGCCTCTTCTCCGGCGCGGTTCATTTCCTCGATCCATTCGGCGTTGCGGGCCAGTTGCTCGGGCGTGGGCTCGGGTTCACCGTGCTCTTCACGCATTCTTTCAATCTCTTCGTGCAGAATCTTCTCGTAGTCCGCACCTTTCCCTTCGCGGACAAGCCGGGCTTGGATGCGATCTGTCAACCGGTCGCTGCGCTCCTGCATTTGCTCGGCCTCTGCTTCGGTCTGGGGCCGTTCATCCCATTCCGCCGGCTCCTCTTCTTTTGCTTTTTCCCGCGCCACCGCCTCCCCTATCTGCTCCATGAAGCCGCCCATGGCCTCGGCGTTGGCGCGGCGCTGCTCTTCCTCCTCGGCCGGGGACATTTCCCAAACGGCCTCGCCAACGATCTTCAGGTCGAAGCTGGCGGTCTCTATGACCACCCGACCGTTGCGTTCGCTGAACCACTCCAGGTAGAGCGAGTTGCCCCAGTGCCAGGGCCACGGCTTTTTCGCCGCGTAGTATTCGCCGATCTGCTCCAGCGGAATCTCCGGCACCTTCACTTTGCGCGAAGCGGTGATGTCGCCCACCACGCCCTGTTGCCGCGCCGCCAGCTTTCCGATATCGCCCGGTTTCGGCTCCGGATTGCTGAATTCCAGCCGTCGGCCCGCCCCAGCGCGCCAGCAGTTACCCTTCAGCTCCAGCGTCACTGGATCAGCTCGCCCGACAAACCAGATGCGGCCTGTCACGCGACCGCGCATTCGGTTGTCGAATTCGCCGCGCACCACCGCTTCATTTATGCGCCATGCCATATGCCAGTGCCTCCATGCATTATTTTATTGCCGGTTTCATCTCCGGAGCAACCTCCGCCACGATGGGCTTCATCTTGGTTGTCTCCGGGCGGTAGTCGGCGCGGGGCGTGAAAGTCTTGCGCAGCAGTTTCACGGATTCCATTTCGGCGAGCAGGAAGGTCCGCCATCCCGGCGGCGGTTCGCTCGCGCTGCCGCCCAGTTCCTGCCAGCCGAGCAACGCCGGCCGATTTTCGGAGACGCGGCCCAAGGCGTGGGGCTCCACGCGGCGTTCGTAGCCGTGATACTTGAAGGTCAGCACCCGGCGTTCGGCCAGCGCCCGGCGGATCAGTTCCGCCGTGGACTTGCCGGCGGCCTCCGCCGGACCGGCCCAGCAGAGCCACAGCCCGATCGCGACGACGACCCGCATGAATCCGCGCCGGTTCATGCCGCCACATGTTGCCCGATCAGCAAACCCGGTCAAGGGCCCGCACCGCATCCCATTCTTGCCCCCGGCGCGTAACCTGGCCTACCTTTGCCGCGTCACCCCGTCCACCACTCCCATGAAAAAGCCACCCCTCGTCCTGTTGTTTTCCGCCCTGGCGCTGGCCGCTGTTCCCTCGGTCCAGGCCCAGTCCCGCGCCAATCTTCTTGATGCCCTCCGTCGCACCGTGATCCGTGCCCCGCTCAATGCCACCGCCACGATGACCCGCGCCACCCCGGCCGGCCCGGTCACCGTCACCACGACCAACACCTTCAGCAACGGCAGCGGCACCTTCGACACCGACATCACCCTGCCCAACGGCAACACCGCCAGCGTGTCGGGCACGATCACCGCCATGCCTGGCGCCGGCGCCACAGTCAGCGGCTCCATCACCGGCCCCGGCGGCCAGACCGTGAGCTTCACCAACACGGCGACGCCCTCCGCCAGCGGCGTCACCATCACCTCGACCGTCACGCCGCCCAACGGCAACACCATGACCCGCACCAACACTTTCATGCCGCCGGAAGAAGAGGACAACACCGGGACCGGCCTGTTTGCCGCGCTGCTCAAGCGCCTGCGCCTGCCGGTGCCGCCGCGCGATTGATTGATCGTCTCCGTGCCGCCCATTGCCGCGCGGCACGGGGGCCGACACCAAAGCCCGCGCCCCGATCTAACATCGTGACCGCGGCACCCGCCAGCGAGGCGGCCGGGGCCGGCTGATGCTTGCTTCCGGGCGGCTTCGCCGGTTGCATCGCTCCGGTTGTCCAAGGCCGCACACCCTTTGCCTGTCACCCGCTGGATCCGGCTTCTGCCGGCGGCGCTGCTGCTGGCTTTTCATTTTTCGCCGTTCGGCCCCGCGCTGGACCGGGCGTTCTTCGACGGCGCCAGCCGGCATCCGCTGCAAGCGCCGCCCCTGCCGGAAAACTCCGCGCTCGTGCTGGTGGACGAATCGACCATGGCGGCGATGAGCGCGCAGGGGGTGCGCTGGCCGTTTCCGCGCCGCGTGTTCGCCCAGCTGCTCGTGGCCCTGCACCAGGCCGGGGCGGAACATGTGCTGGTGGATGTGACCTTTCCCGAGGAATCCGACGCCGCGGAGCAGGATCTGTTGCTGGGCGAACTGGCGGCGGCGGCGCCTTCCGTCGTGCTCGCGCGCACCGCGGAGCTGGGCCCGGCGTTCTGGCGCGTGGACTTCCAGGCGCGGCACCGCGCCTATTTCCAGCAGCCGCGCACCGGCCTGGTGGAATTTCAGGCGGATGACGATGGCGTCGCCCGCGCCTACGCGCCGGCCGGCTCGCTCGCCGCCGCCGCCCGCCCCGCCAATCTGCCGCCGACGGCGGGCGGGCTGTTGCGCTGGCATGGCGGCCTGGCGCAGGTCGCCAGCCGGGGCGTGCCGGTGCTGTCGGCCGCGCCCTATATTGCCGCCGGCCGGCCGATCTTGGAGCGGATCATGCAAGCCGCCCCCGACCTGGATTTCGCCGCGGTGGCCCGCGCGCTGGCCGCCGAGCCGCAGCTCCCGGGCCCGCTGGCCGGGGCCGTGAAGGGCCGCACGGTCTTCGTGGGCACAAACGCCAGCGGCACCTTTGACGTGAAGCCTCTGCCCGTGGGCAAGTCCGAGCCCGGCGTGCTGATTCACTGGACGGCGTGGGCCAATCTCGCGGCGGACGGCTTCATCGCGCCGGCGCCCCGCGCGCTGACACTGGTCGCCGCCTTGCTCGCCGCCGCCGCCATCATCTGGGCCGGTCGCGGGCAAATCGCGCTGCGCGGTCCGCTGCTGATGACCGGCGGCCTGATGGTGGCCTTGCTGGGCGGCGCCTACGCGTTGTTGTCCGCCGGGGTTTTTGTGGCCCCGGCCACCCCGGTCGCGGCCGCGCTGCTGACCCTGCTGGGGGTCGTGGCGGAAAGCTTCTGGCGCGAACAGGCGCGCAAGCGCGAGCTCCAGGCGATGTTCGGCGCCTACGTCGATCCGGGCGTGGTCGCGCAACTGGTGCGCAACCCCGGCGCGCTGCGACTCGGCGGCGAACTCCGGGAGGCGACGGTCTTTTTCTCCGACCTGGTCGGCTTCACCGAACTGTCCGAGAATCTCCGGGACCGGCCGGAGCTGATGGTCGAGGTGGTCAACGCCTACCTGGAGGAAACCAGCGAATGCCTGCACCGCCACGGCGCGTATGTGGACAAATACATCGGCGACGCGGTGATGGCGGTGTTCGGCGTGCCGCAGGATCGGCCGGACCATGCGCTGGCGGCCTGCCGGGCGGCGCTGGAGGCCCGCCGCGCGCTCGACACGGTGAACGCGCGCTATGCCGCCATGGCCGGGGTCCGGCTCGCGGTCCGCATCGGCCTGAACTCCGGCCAGATGATCGTCGGCAACCTCGGCTCGTCGCGGAAGAAGAACTACACGGTGATGGGCGACGCCGTGAACCTCGCCTCGCGGCTGGAGGGGGCGAACAAGGAATTCGGCACCGAAATCCTGCTGGGTGAGACGACGGCCCGCGCCGTCGCCGGGCATCTGGCGACCCGGCCGCTCACCCGCCTCCAGGTGAAAGGCAAGCTGGAGGCGGTCGAGGTCCACGAGTTGCTCGGTGAGCCGGACGCGCTGGATGAGTCACAGTGCGCCTTTCTCGCCGCCTACCTGCCGGGCTATGCCCACCACACCGCGCGCCGGTTTGCCGCGGCCGCCGCCGATTTTAGCCGTGCGCTCGCGGCCCGGCCGGATGATGCTGTCACCCGCGAGCTTCTCGCCCAATCCACCGCCTTTGCCGTCACGCCGCCCCCGCCCGACTGGCAACCGATCCTAACCCTGAAATCCAAATGAACCCACGCACCCATTCCCGGCTCTGGCCGCTGCTGTGCGGCCTGGCCGCCGCGGTGACCCTGCAGGCCGCCCTCGCGGCCGGCGGCGTCGCCTTCACCAAGCGCATGGAGACCAAGCTCCTGGCCGAACCGACCCCGCTGGCCGCGGTCAGCGCGAAGGTCGGCTATGCGAAGCCGCTCAAGATCGAGGCGGCCAAGGGCGCCTGGCTGAAGGTCCGCGAGGGTGAGAACACCGGCTGGGTTTTTTCCGGCAACGTCTCCGCCGTGGAAATCAAGGAGACTGCGGGGTTGGCCGGGCTCGGCCTCAACGCGAGCGCCACCACCGTCACCGCCGCCGCGCGCGGCCTGTCCGAGGAAGCCGCGGACTACGCGCAGCGCCACCAGCTGGGCACGGCCCGCGATGATCTCGCCTGGCTGCTGGAACAAAGCGCCGCCGTGACCGCGGAAGATCTCGAGGCCTTCCTGCAGAAAAATAAACTGGGGGAATTCAAATGAACGCCCGCCCCCTGCTGTTGTCCGCCCTCGCCCTGGCGTTGGCCGCGGCCGGCCGCGCCCTCGATCTGGGCGGGCTGAACAAGGGACTGAACATGCTCAACAAGGCCAAGGAGGCCAGGAGCACCCTCGACGAGGCCAGCAAACTGGTCGCGGTCATCGGCCCGGAGGAGGAGAGAGCGCTGGGCGAGACCGTCGCCCTGGAGATAATCGGCAAATTCGGCGGCTTGGTTCGCGACGAGGAGACGATGCGCCGGGTGAACCTGGTCGGCCACGCGCTGGCCCGTTACTCGGCGCGGCCGGACCACGCCTGGCGCTTCGGCGTCCTCAACTCCGACACGGTCAACGCCTTCTCGGCGCCCGACGGCCA
This sequence comes from Opitutia bacterium, assembly GCA_016190985.1. GTDB lineage: Bacteria > Verrucomicrobiota > Verrucomicrobiia > Opitutales > Opitutaceae > Lacunisphaera. The sequence continues at coordinate 104,800 of JACPPI010000009.1, forward strand.
TGTCTTCATCACCCGCGGGCTCTATCAAACCGCCACCGACGACGACCGGCTGGCCGCCATCCTCGGCCATGAAATCTCCCACATCACCGGGCGGCACGCGCTCCGGATCATCGAGACCGGGGAAAAGGGCTCCGTGCTGATGAAACACGTGTCTGCCCGGAGCGGGGATGCCCGGCAGGCCGACGCCTACCTCAACCAAGTCGGCCTGAACACGGGGAAGCTCGTGAAATTTCTGGTCGAAAAAGGCTTCGACCATCCGACGGAATTCGCGGCCGACCTCGACGGCCGCGCCCTGGCGGTCACCACCGGCTACGCGCCCGGCGGATTGCGGGCCGTGCTGGAGGGCCTGCAGGCGAGGAAAGGCGACCCGAAGAAAATTTTCTCCGCCCACCCGCCGCTGGCCGAGCGGATCAAACGCCTGCCGGCCGCTCCCGTCGGGAATTGATCCGGCTCAGGCGCGCCTCGGTCCGCCGGCGGATGAACGCTGCTGCCCCTTGAACCGGCGGCACATGTTTACCCGGACATCGCCGATGGCGACAGGGACCGCCGCGCGGTCGGACTGGATCTGGGCGCGCGGCGTTTCAGCCATTGCGCCGGGCCGGACCAGCCCCCACGTTTTCCGGCACGTCGATGGAAACCCCCGCCTCCAGTCCTGCCCGCGCCTGGAGCTGGATCCCGTCGCTGTATTTCGCCCAGGGCATTCCCTACGTCGTGGTGATGTCGCTCTCCACGGTCCTCTACAAGAACCTCGGCATCTCCAACACCGCCATCGCCTATTACACGAGCTGGCTCTATCTGCCGTGGGTCATCAAGCCGCTGTGGTCGCCGCTCGTGGACATGTTTCGCACGAAGCGCCTCTGGATCTGGTCGCTGCAATTCGTGATCGGCGTCGCCTTCGCCCTTGTCGCGCTGACGCTGCCCGGCCCGAAGTTCTTCCAGGTCTCGCTTGCCGTCTTCTGGCTGATGGCTTTCGCCTCGGCCACGCACGACATCGCCGCCGACGGGTTCTACCTGCTCGCCATGCCCGCGGGGCAGCAATCCGCCTTCGTCGGCGTGCGCAGCACGTTCTACCGTCTCGCCACGCTCTCCGCCCAGGGCGGGCTCGTCTACCTCGCCGGCCGGCTCACCGACTCGACCGGCAGCGTCACCACCGCCTGGTCGATGGTTTTCAGCCTGCTCGCCGTCGTCTTTGTCGCGGTCGGCGGCTATCACTTTTCCCTCCTGCCCAAGCCCGCCGCCGACCGCGCCACGGTCGAGGGGGGCGATTTTCTGAAGGAATTTTTCGCCGTCTTCCTCGCGTTTTTCCGCAAGCCCGGCATCGGCCTCATCCTCGCCCACCTCTTGCTCTACCGTCTGGCCGAGTCGCAGGCGCTCAAGCTGCTCTCGCCCTTCCTCCTCGACAAGCCCGCCGCGGGCGGCCTCGGCCTCACCACGCAGCAGCTCGGCATCGCCTACGGCACCGTCGGCATCATCGCCCTCACGCTCGGCGGGCTGGTCGGTGGCTGGGTCATTTCGCTCCACGGTCTCAGGCGCCTGCTCTGGCCCATGCTTCTCGCCATGCACACGCCGATCGTGGCGTTCCTGCTGCTGGCGATCTACCAGCCGTCAAGCCTCGTGATCGTTTCCGCCGCGCTGGCCGTCGAGCAGTTCGGCTACGGCTTCGGCTTCACCGCCTACATGCTCTACATGATGATGGTCGCCGAAGGCCCGCACAAGACGGCGCACTACGCCCTCTGCACCGGCTTCATGGCGCTCGGCATGATGCTGCCCGGCATGGTCGCCGGCCGGATCGAGGACCACATCGGCTACCTGAATTTCTTCGCCTGGGTGCTCGTTTGCACCCTCCCGTCCTTCGTCACCACCGCCCTCGCCGCGCGCACGATCGATCCGGCCTTCGGCAAGAAGGCTTGAGCGGCGTCAGCGTGCCACCAGCACGGGAAACCCGTGCTTGCGCAGCGCGCGGTGCAACTCGCGGATGTGGGCGTGGTCGCGGGTCTCGACCGTGCAGACCGCGTTGACCGCCGAGACATCGGGGCCGCTGAAGGCGCGGTCGTGCTCGATGTCCTTGATGCTCGCGCCGCTGGCGGCGATGACGCGCGTCAGCTCGGCGAGGCCGCCGGGGCGGTCGCTGATGACGGCGGTGAAGCGCGTGAGGCGGCCGTCATGCACGAGGCCCTTCTCGATGACGCGGCTGAGGATGGCGGGGTCGATGTTGCCGCCGCAGGCGACGAGGACAACGCGTTTGCCTTTCAGCTCGGGCAGCAGGCCGGCCATCATGGCAGCCAATGGGGTGGCGGCGGCGCCCTCGACCACGATTTTCTCGCGCTCAACGAAGCGCAGGATCGCCAGCGCGATCCAGTCCTCGCTGACCTGCACGACGCGGTCGACGCGGTCCCGGATGAGCGCAAAGGCGTTGGGCCCGACCGTCAGGGTGGCGAGGCCGTCGGCCAGCGTGGGCCGGCGCGGGCGCAGGACCGGGCGCCGGGCCTTGAGCGCGGCGGTGAGGTTGCCGGTGGCCGTGCTCTCAACCCCGATGATCCGGATTTTTTTCCGCAGCGATTTCACCGCGAGGCACAAACCCGCGAGCAGGCCGCCGCCGCCCACGGGGCACACGATGGTGTCGGCGTTTTTCACCTGCTCGAGGATTTCCAGGCCGATGGTTCCCTGGCCGGCGATGATGGCGGGCGCGTCGAAGCCGTGGATGTAGGCCAGGCCCTCCTCCGCGGCGAGCCGGTCGGCCTCGGCCCGGGCCTCGGCGAAATCGCGGCCTTTCACGACGACGCGCGCGCCGAGGCGCTTCGAGGTGCTGACCTTGATCAACGGCGCATAGTCGGGCATGACCACCGTGACCGGAACGCCCAGCAACTGGCCGTGATACGCGAGGGCGGCGGCGTGGTTGCCGGCGGAGGCGGCGATGACCCCGCGCCTCTGCTGGTCGCGGGTGAGGCACAGCAGGGCGTTGCGCGCGCCGCGCTCCTTGAACGAGCCGGTGCGCTGCAGGTTGTCGAGCTTGCAGAAGACGCGCGCGCCGGTGATTTCCGAGAGCGGGATCGATTCGGGGCACGGGGTGACGATCACTCCGCCCGCGATGCGGCGGCGGGCGGCGCGGATGTCGGCAAGGGTGACGGACGGGGTGGTTTTGATGGCGCCGTTGTAGCGCGCGGCCCGTGGCGGGCAAGCTCGCTCCGGCTTGGATCGAACCTGTGGGAGCGTGCTGGCACGCGACTGTCGCGACCAAGGTCGCTCCCACAAACCCGGACGGCAGAAGGATTGCTGGTATACCCCGCGCTTGCTCCAGGGATCTGTTACTTGCCCTTCTTTCCTCGCCGGGGCGTCTGGTCACCCATGATGCCCCTGCGCGCGGTTGCGCGCTCCGCGTCGTTCAACTGTCCGTCGCCGTCGCGGTCGAATTTCTTCACCTGCTCGGCACGGAACTTCGCGGCCTCCGCCTGCTCGGCATCGTCGAGCTGGCCGTCGCCGTCCTTGTCGAAGCGCTTCAGGATCTGCTTGCGCCGCTCGTTGCCCCCGCCGCCCTGCTTGCGCATGGCGGCATGGGCGGCGGCTTTCTCGGCGTCATCGAGCCGGCCGTCGCCGTTCTTGTCGTGGCGCCTGATCAGTTCCTGGTGGTTTTTCTTCATCCTGCCGCCCGATTCGGCCGGGGTGTCGGCCGCCGCCATTTCGGTCTGGGCCGCGGCGGGCAGCGCCAGCAGCACCAGGGCCAGAAGGGTGGGTGAAACGGTGCTGGTTTTCATGGCCGGGGGAATATAGGGGTGACGTTGCCTAGACAAGACGCGCCGGCCCATCCATGGTTACGGCGCCGTCCCCACCCCCATGTATCAGGTCACTTTCTCCGAGCAAAGCATGCGCGAGCTGAACAAGCTCGGCAAACTGGCGCAGCTGGAGGCCATCGAGCCGATCAGCCAGATCCGGCCGGCCGACCTGGCGCAACCGCGCGAGCCGCTGGGCAAGTTCCACCGCAACGGCAAGGATTTCTACCGGCTGCGGGCGGGGGTGTTCCGCTTCTATTTCGAGGTGCAGGGCGACAACCTCCACACCCACTACATCCTGCACAAGGACTCGCTGGAGGACGCCCTTTTCCGGATGAAGCTGCCCGTGAGTGAAAAACAGCTCTTCGAGCAGGACTCGAAGTTCTGGAAATACCTCGAGAGCCTGACCAAGTGACCCCCATGTCGGACCTCGAACAGCGCGACAACCCCTACAACGTCATCCAGGCCAGCCGGATTTATTTCCTGCCCAACCTGATGACGGCGGGGAACCTGTTCTGCGGTTTCGGCGCCGTCATCAAGTGCATCCAGGCGCGGTTGTTGACGGACGCCGGCGAATACGCGCAGCTCCACGCCGACCTGTCGTGGATGATGCTCTACACGCACGCGGTCTGGCTCATCCTCTTGGCGGTCATCTTCGACTCGCTGGACGGCCGGCTGGCGCGCTGGGGCGGGCGCACCTCCCTGTTTGGCGCGGAGTTCGACTCGCTGGCGGACGTGGTGTCGTTCGGCGTGGCCCCGGCGCTGATGGTCTTTTTCCTGATCCTGGCGCCGCGCGAGGAATACCAGTGGTTCCGCGAACTGGGCTGGGTCATCGCCTTTGTCTACCTCCTGTGCGGGGCGGTGCGCCTGGCGCGGTTCAACGTCATCACCAATCCGTTGCTGCACCGGGCCGAGGCCGAATCCAGCAAGGACTTTGTCGGCCTGCCGATCCCCGCGGCGGCGGGCACGGTGGCCTCCCTGGTCCTGCTGCTGCTCAACCTGACCGCCAACGCCCAGCAGCTCCGGCAGTGGGCGCTGACGCTTCCGTTCATCCTGATGCTCGTGTCGTTCCTGATGGTCAGCACCATCCGCTATCCCAGTTTCAAGCAGATGAATTGGGAGACCAAGATCCGTTTCCGCAACCTGGTCTTCGTCTTCATCGGCCTCGTCCTGGTCGTCCGCCTGCAGGAAGTCGCCCTGTTCTTCCTTTTTCTCGCCTACATCGCCTATGGTCTCTTCGCCCATTACCAGCGCGGGGTGCGCCATGTCCAAATGCGGGCGCTGCGCCGGAAGGTTGTGAGGATGAAGCAGGAAGTTTCCGAATAACTTTTCCCTGTGAACAAAGCCCGGGTTATTCGCGGTTGCTCAGGCCGGCTTCACAACCGCGCCGCCAAGTCGCTGCGCTCGGGAATCTCGAGGTTGTCCGCATAATCGCCCCCTATAATAATACGGATACTTTTCATTATTGTGTCTCTCTTCAATCAGCCTTTGTTAGTTAACCCACCCACCCCGCTTTCCGCCTGATGAAATTCAAGATCAACCGCGACCACTTTAGCAACGGCCTGGCCCAGGTCCTCAATGTCGTGGGCTCCAAGGCCGCCATGCCCATCCTGAGCAATGTGCTGATCGAGGCGGAGAAGGACCACATCTCCCTGACCACCACCAATCTTGACCTCGGCATCCGCTGCCGCATCAAGGCCGAGGTCAAGGACGGCGGCTCGGTCACGCTGCCCGTCAAACGGCTGGCCACCATTGTGCGCGAGTTGCCCAACGTGGACGTGTCGTTCGATTCCAACACCAGCCACCAGGTCAGGATCGCCTCCGGCGGTTCCAACTTCCGCATCATGGGCATCGGCGCCGAGGAGTTCCCCAAGCTGCCCGACTCCGGCGACGACAAGGCTTACACGCTCGAGCAGGGCGAGCTGGCCACGATGCTCAGCAACGTCTCCTACGCGCAGTCCACCGACGAGACCCGCTACATCCTCAACGGCGTCTACTTCAACTTCAAGGACGGCAAGCTCGCGCTCGTCGCCACCGACGGCCGCCGCCTCGCGCTCGTCAGCAAGGAAATGGCCGTGCCCGCCGCCAGCGCCGGCGCCATTATCCTGCCCGCCAAGACGGTCGCCGAGCTGCTCCGCCTGCTGGGCAAGGGCGAGAAGCTCAAGATCGCATTCAACGAACGCCGCGCCACCTTTCAGATCGACACCGGCAAGGACGCCGGCGGCCTGACCGACAGCATCTATCTTTTCTCCAAGGTGGTCGAGGGCAACTACCCGAACTACCAGCAGGTCATCCCGAAGGAGACCCACCAGCGCATCAAGCTCGAGCGCGAGCTGTTCCTCCAGTGCGTGCACCGAGCGGCCCTCGTCACCTCCGAGAAATCCAACTCCGTCAAGATCAAGCTCTCCGCCAACCTGCTTGAGATCACCGCGTCGTCGCCCGACTTCGGCGAAGCGCACGAATCGATGGCCATCTCCTACAGCGGCCCCGACCTCCAGGTGGCGTTCAACCCCCAGTTTGTCATGGACCCGCTCCGCGCCCTCACCAAGGACGAGGTGTTCTTCGAGCTGAAGGACGAGGTCAGCCCCGGCGTCTTCAAGACGCTGGAGAGCTTCGTCTGCGTCATCATGCCCGTGCGGCTGAGCTGAGGCCGAACATGAATCCCAAGGTGGAGCGGCTTGACCCCAAGACGCTGACGGGAGTGCCCGTGTGGCCCGGCGCGTCAAGGGCAACACACTCCACCCCCTGACCATGCCGGAAACACTCTCCCTGTTTCTCGCGCCGTCCGTCGCGGTGTTGCTGTTGCTGTTCTACATCAACCTCCGCATGGCGTCGCCCGTGCTGGCGATCCCGATCCGCTGGCTGCGCTGGATCCTGTTCGCGCTGTTCGCCGCGCAGAGCAACGAGCAGCTCGGGTGGATTGACCGGCCGTTCTGGGCGGTGGCCGCCGCCGTGTTCCTCCTCTGGTTCCTGCTTGAGTCCGGTTTCAATTGGCTGAAAGTGAGCGCCATCAGCCTCAGCCCCATGCCGCTCTTCCCGCGCTATGTCGTGAACAGCAGCGGCGACGAATGGCCCATCCAGCAGCGCCTGCTCAAGGTCCGCGACTGGCTGCGCGCCAACCGCTTCACCCCCGTGCAGGCGCTCAAGGCCGAGCTGGGCGGCGGCGTCTGGCTGCGCACCTCGGTCTACCAGAACCACGACGCCACGCTGCGGCTCCACGCCCTCTTCGTCCCGCAGGAAAACGGCGCCATCACCGTCTGTTTCAGCCTCGCCACCCGCACGGCCGCCGGCCGCCGCTATGTGACCGACAACCTCTACATCCCCTTCGGCGGATTTTATCCCGAGAGCTGGCACATCGAGCGCCGGCCCTGGCGGCGCAGCCTGGCGAAACTGGTCGCCCGGCACCTCGAGCGGGTGCGCCTGGCCGGCGAGGCCGTGGTGGCCTGGGACGTGTCGCCGTTCGACGACATCAACCAGCAGCAGCAGCAGATGGAGCGGATCAACATGGAACTCGGCTACCTCCTGCCCCACGCCGACCGCGAGGAATACGGCAAAATCACCCCGGAAGGCCGTTTCCGCATCTGGAAGGAAGCCTGGCTGCTCGATTACCTCGGCCTGCCCGGCCGTTACCACTGAACCGCAACGGTGAAAGCCCGGTCAAAGCCGGCGCCGGCCTAAAAATGACTCGTGTCGCCGCACTTTCCGGCTAACCCGTAAGCCATGCCCCTCCTCGCCGTCACCGCCCTCGAGAAGCTCAAGACGCTCCCGCCGGACCTCTGGCTGAAGATCGGCCTGGCGATCGGGGCCTTTGTCCTGGCCGTCCTGGTTTTCCGCCGGGTGATGAAGATGAACAAACTTATCGTCGGCATCGTGGTCCTTGTCGCCGGCAGCATCTTTTTCTTCTCCTGGATCTACAACCGCAACGAGCCGAAGTTCATGACGCCGATCGTGGAGAAACTCGCGCCATTCTTCCCCAGCGCCGGCTCCTACCAGTCCAAGCAGCAGACCGCCCCCAAGCCCTGAGGCGGCGGGCCGGTCTTATGACAGCGGCCGAAAAACAGGGTGGTTTTCGCCGGCAAAAGCGCGTATCAGCGTTCCTTGCTTATGGCCAAAACCCACTCAGACATCGGACTCATCGGCCTCGCGGTGATGGGGCAGAACCTCGCCCTCAACATCGCCGACCACGGCTTCCGCATCTCGGTCTACAACCGCACCGCCGAAAAGACCGACAAGTTTGTCGCCGACAACCCCCGCACCCCCGGCGGGCTCGTCGGCACCCGGACCCTGCAGGAATTCGCCGCCTCGCTCGCCCGGCCCCGCAAGGCCATCATCCTTGTCCAGGCCGGCAAGGCCACCGACGCCGTCATCGACGGCCTCGTCGCCGTCTTCGAGCCGGGCGACATCATCATCGACGGCGGCAACGCGCTGTGGACCGACACCATCCGCCGCGAAAAGACGCTCCGCGAAAAAGGCCTGCGCTTCGTCGGCTCCGGCGTGTCCGGCGGCGAGGAAGGCGCGCGCTTCGGTCCGTCGCTCATGCCGGGTGGCGAGTTTAACGCCTGGCTCGAACTGAAGCCAATCTGGGAAGCCATCGCCGCCAAGGTGGACGCCAAGACCGGCAAACCCATCCCCGGCGCCGCCCCCGGCCGGCCAGTCACCGGCGGCGTGCCCTGCACCACCTACATCGGCGAGAACGGCGCGGGCCACTACGTGAAGATGGTCCACAACGGCATCGAGTATGGCGACATGCAGATGATCTGCGAGGCCTACGCCCTCATGTCCGGTCTCCTCGGCCTCAAGCCCGCCGAGCAGGCGGAGATCTTCGCCGGGTGGAACCGCGGCGCGCTCGACAGTTTCCTCATCGAGATCACCGCCGACATCCTGAAACAAAAGGACCCGGTCACGAAGAAGAAGGCCTTTGTCGATGTCGTCCTCGACACCGCCGGCCAGAAAGGCACCGGCAAGTGGACTTCGACCAACGCGCTCGACATGGGCGTCCCCGCCCCGACGGTCGCCGAGGCGGTGTTCGCCCGCTGCATCTCCGCCATCAAGGACGAGCGCGTGGCCGCCGCGAAGATCCTCAAGGGCCCCGGCAAGAAATACCGCGGTTCCAAAAAGGCCCTCGTGCAGGCCATCCACGACGCACTCTACTGCTCGAAGATCTGTTCCTATGCCCAGGGCTTCCAGCTCATGCGCGCCGCCCAGCAGGAATACGGTTGGAAGCTCAACTTCGGCGAGATCGCGCAGATTTTCCGCGGCGGCTGCATCATCCGCGCCGCCTTCCTGCAGAAGATCACCGAGGCCTACGCCCGGAAGCCCGGCCTCGCGAACCTGCTGCTCGACCCGTATTTCAACCGGACCGTGCAGAAGGCCCAGGCCAACTGGCGCAAGGTGGTGTCGCTCGCCGCCGAGTGCGGCGTGCCGGCCCCGACCTTCTTCTCCGCGCTCAGCTACTACGACAGCTACCGCTCGGCCCGCCTGCCGGCCAATCTGCTCCAGGCCCAGCGCGACTATTTCGGCGCCCACACCTACGAACGCACCGACCAACCGCGCGGCAATTTTTTCCATATTGATTGGCCGGAGCCGGCCCGCCCGCAACTGGAAGTGTAAGCACCGGCCGGTTGCAGAAAGACTGAATATTCCCGCCCCCACATCGTCTCACCGACATGAAACCGGGATATCTCCTGCTAGCGCTCCTTTTGCTGGCCAGCACCACCGCCCTGGCCCAGCCCCATCGTCAGCCGGAGGAGCGGGGATCGGAGCACAGCCGCTACCGCGGCCCGCGCGTCATTCTTTTTCAGGACGCGGACTATCAGGGCGCCAGCCTCGTGGTCTATGCCGGGGAAGCGTTGGAAAATCTTTCCAGCCTGACCTTCCCGGGCGGCGGCAAGATCAACGACCGCATCTCCTCCATCCGCGTCGAGGGCGGGGCCGAGGTCTATGTCCACACCGATTCCCGGTTCCGCGGCGAGGTGATGCGTGTGACGGAAAACATCCGCGACCTCAGCGGCCGGCTGCTGCCCGGCAGCGTGTCGGCCAGCTGGAACGACCGCATCTCCTCGCTGCGGGTCGAGGTGCGCCGGCGCGACGAGGCCCGGGAGGAACCCGACCTCGTCATCAGGCGCGCCTATCTTGACCTGCTGGCGCGCGCGCCCGACCCCGGCGGCCAGCGCACCTACCGCAGCCTGATCATCGACCAGGGCTGGAGCGAGCGCATGGTGCGCGACCACCTCCGCCGCAGCGACGAGTTCCGCCGCGAGGGCGCGGACCGCATCATCCGCCGGGCCTATCTCGACGTGCTCGGCCGGGAGCCCGACCCCACCGGGTTGAAACACCAGCGCCGCAACCTGCTGGAAAAAAACTGGACCGAGGGTGACGTGCGCGACGACCTGCGCCGCAGCGACGAGTATCGGCAGAAAACCGGCGGTCACAAATAGCCGCGCCCCTGTTATCCTTGGGATCCGCTCCCGGACGCAGGCGCGGACCGGGGAGCGGTTGACACGGCGGAGCGCGCCTTCGCATCATCGCGGCCTGCACCTGTGAGCGACGTTCGCCGCCTTCCTCCCTCCGCCTCTGATTTGCGATCGCGCGCCACCGCGAGGCTGTGGCTGTTTCGCGGGTCCGCGCTGCTGGGCGTGCCGGTCCTGTTCCTGGCCGCGCTGGAGTTCGGGTTGTGGGCCGCGGGTTATGGGCGTGCGGCAAGCTTTCTCATCCCCGACCGCGAGCCGGGCTACTATCGCGCCAGCCAGGATTACGTCAGTTTGTTCATGCCGGAGAGCTTCGACCTCCGGCCCTTGAATTTCCGCGTGGCGCGCCAAAAACCCGCCAACACCCTGCGCGTCGTCGTGCTCGGGGAATCGGCGGTCCAGGGCACCCCGGCGCCGGCGTTCGGTTTCGTGCCGCAATTGCGCGCGCAATTGCAGACGCGGCATCCCGACCGGCGCATCGAGGTCATCAACACCGGGGTGGTCGCCATCAACTCGCACGTCGTCTACCAGATCGCCCGCGACCTGGCGGCGTTCGCCCCCGACCTGTTCGTCGTCTATCTCGGGAACAACGAGGTGGTCGGCCCCTACGGCCCGGGTTGCGCCTACCTCTCCGCATCGCCGCCGCTCTGGGTGATCCGCGCGAGCGTGGCGGTGCGGTCGACCCGCAGCGGGCAACTGCTGGCGGCGGCCATGCGCCGGCTCGCGCCGCGGACGCCACCGGCCGATTGGGGCGGCATGAGCATGTTCGTCGAGCAGGCCGTCGCGGGCGACGATCCCCGGCTCGAGGCGGTTTGCCGGAATTTCGAGGCCAACCTGCGCGCCATCGTGCGCGTCGCCACCGGCGCGGGCGCCAAGACCTTGCTCTGCACGGTCGTGGCCAACCTCAAGGACAGCCCGCCGTTTCTCTCCCGCCACCGCGCCGGCCTGGCCGGGGCCGAACTCGCGCAATGGCAGGCCGCCTTTGACCGCGGGCGGATCGCCTGGCTCCTCGACGACCACGCCACCGCGCGCCCCCACCTCACGGAAGCGCGGCGGCTCGATCCGCAATATGCGGACACCCTCTTCATGCTCGGCTCAATCGAACTGCGCGCCGGCAACGAGCCGGCGGCCCGCGCGCTTTTGGTCGAGGCGCTCCGTTGGGACGCGCTGCGCTTTCGTCCGGACCCGAGCCTGAATGAGATCATCCGGCGCGTCGGCGGCGCCGGCGGCGGCAAAGTGGGCCTGGTTGACACCGCGCACCAGCTCGGGGCCGACCTCCACTCGACCGCGCCGATCGCCGGACGCGAACTGCTGTTCGAGCACGTGCATTTCGACTGGGAGGGGAACTACCGCGTCGCGCGCGCCATGGCCGAAGGAGCGGAAGCGCTGCTTTTCGGAACCAAGGCCGCCGCGCCCGCCTGGCTCGACTCGGCCGGCTGCGCCGCGGCGCTCGGCTACACGCCGCAGGCGCGCCCCGGCGTCCTCCAGCGCCTGGCGCCGCTGGTGCAAAGCCCGCCGTTTCCCAATCAGCTCACCTATCCCGAGGACATGGCGCGCTTCAACCGCGACCTGGCGGAGGCGCAGGCGGCCAGCCGCGCCCCGGGTGTGTGGCGGCGGGCGCAGGAGACAATCGCCGCGGCCAGCGCGCGCGATCCCGGAAATCCCGCCCTCGCCAAGCTGGAGGAGGAAATGGCGGACGATCTCGGCGACCGGCCCGGCGCGCTCGCGGCGGCGCAACGCGCGCGGAGCCTCCAGCCCGACAACTACGCGGTCGCGGGAAATGTCGCGATCAAGCTCATGCGCCTCGGCCGGCACGAGGAGGCGGAAAAGCTCCTGCGCGCCGCCGCGGCCGCCGCCACACCGCGGGAACAGGTGGCGCTGGCGCCGGCGTTCGGCGACCTCTTTGCCCGCACCCGGCGCCCGGAGGAGCACCGCCGGCACCTCGACGCGCTCCTCGCGCGGCAGCCGGACAACGCGGATTTGCATCTGCTGCGGGCGCAGCTCGCGCGCAGCCAAAAAGACCACGCCGCGGCGGAGCGCGACCTGCGCGCGATCCTCGGGCGCGATCCGGGACACCAGGCCGGCCTGGAGGCATTGGTCGCGCTGTTGGACGAGACAGGACAGACCGCCGCGGCGGAGCAGGCGACGCTGGCGGCCGTGGACCGGCAGTCGCGCAACCTGGCCAACAACCTCCGCGCCGCGATATTGAGTGAGCAACGGGGCGACGACGAGGGCCAGATCCGGTTTCTGCGCGCGGCGGAACGCAGCGGCATGGTGACGTCGGGCGTCGAGCTTCGGCTCGCGCGCAAGCTGCTGGAGCGCGACCGGCCGGTCGAGGCGCTCGCGCACCTCGCGGAGGCGCGGCGCATCTCGCTCATCGAAGGCGACGCGGGAACGACGGCAGCCATCGAGGACCACATCCGGCGGTTGCTTTCCGGGGGCCCATGACCGCGATCCTCGGCATCTCGGCTTTTTTCCACGACTCGGCGGCGGCGCTGGTCGTCGACGGCCGGATCGTGGCGGCGGCGCAGGAGGAGCGTTTCACCCGCCGCAAGCACGATGCGGCCTTTCCGCGGCACGCGATCAACTGCTGTCTGCGCTCCGCCGGGCTGACGGCCGCCCAGCTGGACCATGTGGTGTATTACGAAAAGCCCCTGCTGAAATTTGAACGGCTGATCGAGACCTACCTGGCCGTCTCACCCCGCGGGTGGCGGTCGTTTTATCAGGCCCTGCCGGTCTGGTTGCACGAGAAACTCCGGCTCACGCACGTCATGAACGAGGGCCTTGGCGGCGGGTATCGCCGGCCGTATGTCTTCACCGAGCATCACGAGGCGCACGCGGCGAGCGCTTTCTTTCCCTCGCCGTTTGCCGAGGCCGCGATTCTGACGGTCGATGGCGTCGGGGAATGGGCGACGGCGAGCCTGGGGGTGGGACGGGGCAACAGGATCGAGGTCACGCACGAGCTGCACTTCCCTCATTCCCTCGGGCTGCTTTACTCGGCGTTCACCTACTTCTGCGGCTTCAAGGTCAACAGCGGGGAATACAAGCTCATGGGCCTCGCGCCCTATGGCACGCCGCGCTACGCGGACCTGATCCTCGATCGGCTGGTGGAGCTGCGGCCCGACGGCTCGTTCCGGCTGGCGCTGGAATACTTCGATTACTGCGCGGGGCTGACGATGACTTCGAAGAAGTTCGACGAACTCTTCGGCGGCGCGCCCCGGCGTCCGGAAGCACCGCTGACGGAGCGAGAGTTCGACCTCGCGGCGTCGGTGCAGCAGGTCACGGAGGAGATCTACCTCCGCATGGCGCGGCACCTCCACGCCCAGACGGGAATGAGGAACCTCTGCCTCGCCGGCGGCGTCGCGCTGAACTGCGTGGGCAACGGCCGGCTGCTGCGCGAGGGACCGTTCGAGCGGATCTGGATCCAGCCCGCGGCCGGGGACGCCGGCGGCGCGCTCGGCGCGGCCCTGTTCGTCTGGCACCAGCTCCTGGAGAATCCGCGCCCGGCCCCGACGTCCGACGGACAGGCGGGATCCTTGCTCGGCCCGGACTTTTCGCTGGCGGAAACCGAAGAGACACTTCGCGCCGCCGGCGCGGTCTATCGGCGCGCAGCGGACGAGGCGGCATTGTGCGAGGAAACGGCGCAGCTGGTCGCCGCCGGCAAGGTCGTGGGCTGGGTGCAGGGCCGCATGGAATATGGCCCCCGCGCGCTCGGTGCGCGCAGCATCCTCGGCGACGCCCGGCGGGCCGACATGCAGACGATGATGAACGTGAAGATAAAGTTCCGCGAATCGTTCCGGCCCTTCGCGCCCATCGTGCTGGCCGAGCATGCGACGGACTACTTTGCCCTGCCCCCGGGGATTGACAGTCCCTACATGCTGCTCGTCGCGCCGGTGCGGCCCGGACACCGCCGCGCCACGGCGGCCGCGGCGACCGGCGTGGCGCGCGTGCGGGAAATCCGCTCGGACATACCGGCGGTCACCCATGTCGACTACAGCGCGCGCATCCAGACGGTCGACCCGGAGCGCAACCCGCGGTTGCGGCGCCTGCTGGAGGCGTTTCACCGGCAGACAGGCTGCCCGGTGATGATCAACACGAGCTTCAACGTGCGCAGCGAGCCGATCGTCTGCACCCCGGCCGACGCCTACCGCTGTTTCATGGCGACGGACATGGACGCGCTGGTGGTGGGCGATTTCATCCTGCACAAGGCGGACCAGCCGGCGGGGAACCGCGTGGATACCCACACCCATCTCGGGCAATTCGAAATCGACTGAACCCCATGGCCCTCCTCCGCGTCAACCACCACCCCAAGCCGCGCGAACTCCGCGCGTTCGCGACGGCGTGGGCTCTGGTCATCGGCATGATCGGCCTGTTCCAGTGGATGGAAGGAAGGGAAACGCTGGCGCGAGCGTGCTGGGCGGCGGCGGTCGTGGTGCCGCTCGGCGGCGCCGTCTGGCGCGAAGGCTTGCGGTGCTTTTACGTGGCGCTGACGTATGCCGTCTTCCCCCTCGGCTGGCTGGTTTCCACGGCGGTGCTGCTGGGGTTGTATTATGGCGTGTTGACACCGATCGGATTAGTCCTTCGCGTGCGGCGACACGACCCGTTGCAACAAACCCCGGCGGCACGCGCGGACTCCTACTGGCGCCCGCGGTCCGCCCGCCGGCCCGCCGCGAGCTACTTCCGCCAGCACTGAACCATGAACCCCCGGCCCCCGACCGAATTTGAGCAACACGCCGCGCAGGTCCAGCGCGGGTTTTTCCGCGAGCTTTGGGATTTCATGCGCCACAACAAGAAGTGGTGGCTGGCGCCGATCATCATCGTGCTCCTGCTCGCCGGCGCGCTCGTCATCCTCGGCGGCAGCGGCCTCGCGCCGTTCATCTACACGGTGTTTTGAGCGCTGGCGCGAAGGGCCCCACCCGCGTCCGTCCCTCCTGGGGGTTGGGGTTCAGTTTCGACCAAGCTTGACGTCGAGCCAGACGGCGAGCGCGAGCACGGCGCCGCGGGCGATGAATTTCATCTCGGGACTGACGGCGAGGAGCGTCATGCCGTTGAGCAGCACGGTCATGATCAGCGCCCCGAGCAGCACCCCCCACACGGTGCCGCGCCCGCCTTTCAGCGCCGTGCCGCCGATCACGCAGGCGGCGATGGCGTCGAGCTCCATCAGCTCGCCGACCGTCGTGGTGGACGCGCCCGAATAGGCCGTGGTCATGAAGCCGGTCACCGCCACCATCGCCCCCATGAAGGCAAAGGCGCCGATCAGCACGCGGTCCACGCGGATGCCGGAGAGCCGGGCCGCCTCCTCGTTGCCGCCGATGGCGTAAAGATAGCGGCCGAACGGCGTGTGCCGGGTGAGAAAATAGACCAGCGCCGTCACCGCGCCGAGGATCACGAGGGCGAGCGGGACGCCGCGGAAGCGGTTGCAGACGAACGCCACGGCGAACACCACCACCGTGACGGTCGCCGGCTGCAAGACGGTTTCCCGCCACGGCGTTTCCGGCAGGCCGACGGCGCGCCGCGCCGCCCGGGCGCGGAAAGAAAGGACCCAGACCACGAACGCGGCGGCGAACGCCAGGCCGAGGCCGGCGGTTCCGGGCAAATAATACGTGGTGAGCAGCGAGTAGGCGTTGTCCTCATCGCCGCGCGACACCGGCACGGTGGCGCTCCGAATCACCAGCCAGAAGCAACCCTTGAAGACCAGCAGGCCGCCGAGGGTGATGATGAACGAAGGGAT
This sequence comes from Opitutia bacterium, assembly GCA_016190985.1. Classification (GTDB taxonomy): domain Bacteria; phylum Verrucomicrobiota; class Verrucomicrobiia; order Opitutales; family Opitutaceae; genus Lacunisphaera. The sequence continues at coordinate 120,765 of JACPPI010000009.1, forward strand.
GTGCTGCTTGACGATGAGCGCGCCCATCAGGGTCCAGAGCAGCACCGCGACCGCCAGGCCGGCGCCCAGCGCCGCGCCCGCGCCCCAAGCCTGCCCCGTGACCAGCACGGCCGCGAGGCCGCCGATCAACCCCACGCCGCTGCCGACGGAGAGGTCGATGTTGCCGGTCAGGATGATGAGGAACATGCCCAGGGCGAGCGTGCCGACCATGGCGAATTCGATGAGCAACTGCGTGAGATTGCGGGCACCGAGAAACGCCGGCTCGCGCACGGCGAAGAACACGGCCACGGCGACGAGCGCGGCGGGCAGGGCGAGGGATTTGAGGGCGGCGGGGGTTTTCACGAGAAAGCGCTGGCGGACAGGGCGGCGGCGAGGAGTTTTTCCTGGGAAAATCCGGCGCGGGGGAACACGCCGCCGATGCGCCCGGCCGAGAGCATGACGATGCGGTCGCTCATGCCCATCAGCTCGGGCAGCTCGCTGGAGACCAGCAGCACGGCGCGCCCGTCCGCCGTGAGGGCATTGATCAACTCGTAGACCTCGACCTTGGCGCCGACATCGATGCCACGGGTGGGCTCGTCGAGGAGCACGACGCGGGGCTCGGTCATCAGGGCCTTGCCGAGCACGACCTTCTGCTGGCCGCCGCCGGAGAGGGTGCCCGCGACGACGCGCTGATGTCCGGCCTTGATGCGCATCGCGTCGAAGTAGTGCTGGTTGCGTTTTTCCTCGCGGGCCCGGGCGATGACGCCGGCCCGGGTGAACTGGCGCAGGCTGGAGAGCGAGAGGTTGAAACCGATGCTCTCCTCCAGCACGAGGCCGTAGCGGCGGCGGTCCTCGCTGGCGAGCACGAGGCCGGAGGCAATCGCCTCGACCGGCGAGGCCGGAGCACACGGATTGTCCCCCAACGTGACGGTGCCGCCGAGGCGGTGGCCCCAGGCGCCGAACAGATGCATGAGCAGTTCCGTGCGGCCCGCGCCCATCAGCCCGCCAAAGCCCAGCACCTCGCCGGCACGCACTTCGAAGGAGAGGTCGCGCAGAAAGGCCGGGCCGCCGGCCGTGCGCGCGACGGACAGGTTTTCCACCCGCAATTGCGCGGGGCCGGCGGCGTGCGGCGCGGCGCGGGGAAACAGCTCGCCGAGCTCGCGGCCGACCATGTCGCGGATGACGGTGGCGACGGTGCAGTCGCGCGCGATCCGGGTCGCGATGCTGCGGCCGTCGCGCAGCACGGTGATGCGGTCGGCGATGGCGAAGACCTCGTCGAGCTTGTGGGAGATGTAGATGCAGGCCGTGCCGCGGGCCCGGAGCGCCCGCAGGTGGTCGAGCAGGACGCGGACCTCGTGTTCGGGCAGGGCGGCCGTCGGCTCGTCGAGCACGAGGACGCGCGACTGTTTGTCGAGCGCGCGGAGAATTTCCAGGAGTTGTTTCTGGCCGATGCCGAGCGCACCCACGGGGGCGGCCGGGTCAAGGTGCAGCCCGAATTCGGCCAGGAGAGCGGCCGCCCGCCGGTGCATCGTCGGCCAGTCGATCAGGCCGGCCCGCAGCGGCTCGCGGCCGAGGAAAAGGTTTTCGGCGATGGACAGCTCGTCCACGAGGGCGAACTCCTGCGTGATCACGGCGATGCCGGCTTCACCCGCCTCGCGGATGTCGCCAAAGCGCGCCGTCCGCCCGTCGACGAGGATTTCCCCCTCATAGGTGCCGTGCGGGTGGATGCCCGAGAGGAGCTTGATCAGGGTGGACTTGCCGGCGCCGTTCTCCCCGCAGAGGGCGTGGATCTCGCCCGCCCGCAGGTCGAACGTGACCTCGCTCAGCGCCAGAACGCCCGGGAAGCGCTTGGTCAACCGGCGAACTTCCAGCAGCGGAGCGGACATGCGGGCGGGGGTTATTTGAGCTTGTCGGCGGGATGAAAGCCGGCGGCCACGACCGTTTCCATCATGTTGGTCTGGTCGACCGAGACGATTTCCTCGAAGAGGCAGGGCACGGCCTTGAAGCCGTTGTCGAGCGTGGAGGTGCCGGCGGGTTTCTCCCCGCGCGCCACCGCCACCGCGGTGCGGGAGGCGAGCATGGCGAGCCGGGCGACGGGCTTGAACACGGTCATGCTTTGCGTGCCGCGCATGATGCGCTGGCAGGCCGGGAGATCGGCATCCTGGCCGGTGACCAGGACTTTGCCGGCGAGGCCTTCCTCGAGCAGCGCCTGGATCGCGCCGCCGGCGGTGCCGTCATTGGCCGCGAGCACGGCGTCGAAGGCGTGGCCGGACCTGGTGATGGCGGCATTCATGATCTTCTTGGCGTTCTCCGGCTTCCAATCCAAGGCCCAGTCCTCGGCCACCACGGTGACGCGGCCGGACTTGATCAGCGGGGCGAGGAGGTTGTCCTGGCCCTGCTTGAAGAGCTTGGCGTTGTTGTCGGTGGGGGCGCCGTAGATGCGGACGATGCGCAGGGGCTTGTCGGCCGGCCAGCGGTCGAGCACCCACCGGGCCTGCAGTTCGCCGACCTTCACGTTGTCGAAAGTGAGATAGAGGGCGATGTCGCTGTTGAGGATCAGCCGGTCGTAGGAAATGACGGGGATGCCGGCCTCCTTGGCGGACTTCATCGCGCGGCTGAGCGCGGCGCCGTTATGGGGGGCGACCACGAGCACATCGACCCCGCGGCTGATGAGGGATTCGATGTCCCGGTTCTGGCGGGTGTCGTCGGAGTTGGCGGCCTGCACGATGACCTTGGCGCCGAGCTTCTCCGCCTCGGCCACGAAGAGGTCGCGGTCGCGCTGCCAGCGCTCCTCCTTCAGCGTGTCGAGAGACAGGCCGATGACCGGCTGGTCCCGGGAGGCGAAGGCCGGGACCACGAGGAGGGTGGCGATGAACAGGGCGGCAAAGCGGCGGACGGGTTGCATGGAGTTCAGGGATTAAGGGGGAGGATCGGCCGCGTGTCGAATCGTTCGCGACGGCAGTTCAGTGCGGCGCCAGGTTCACGATCAGGCGCCCGATCCGGCCACCGGCAGCCGGCGACGAAGCGCAGAATCCGGCAACGCGGGAACACGAGCATGGTTGAAAACAGCCTAGGGGGGGCCGAGGAGAAAAGCCAGCGGCTGATCGACACGTTCGCGCCAGGATTTTTCGGAGTGCTCGGCGCCCTCGAATTTGCGGGTGATCCAGTCGCGGCCGACGGTGTAGCCGGCGGCTTTCATCACCGCGTCCATCCGCACCTGGTAGGATTCGTATTGGGCGTCGAGCGTTGCCGTGCCGTAGTCGAACCAGAACTTGTGGGCGCCGGGCTTGGGCAGCGCCTTGGCGAGGTAATCGATCACCGCGCCGTCCCCCGTGGGCCAATGGGTCGAGACGCAGCCCGCGCCCCCGAAGATTTCCGGGTATTCGCACAGCGCGTAGGCGGAGATGAGGCCGCCCATGCTTGAGCCCATCACAGACGTGTGCGCCCGGTCGGGTCGCGTGCGATAGGTGCGGTCGATGAAGGGCTTCAATTCCCCGACGAGGAATTTCAGGTAGGCGTCGGACCGGAGGCTGGCGGCGGGCAGGGTCGGGCCGTTTTTGAACAGCGCGACCGTGTCACCGGTCACGGCCTTGCGCGGCATGTATTCGGGATAGCGGTCCATCCCCATGCTCCAGATGCCGACGATGATCGCCGGGGATGCACCCGAGGCCAGCAGCTTTTGCATCGCGCGATCCACCTCCCAGGTGTTGCCCGCGTAGCCGGTGCCGTTGGTGAACACATTCTGCCCGTCGTGCATGTAGACGACGGGGTAGCGCGTGGTCGGATTCTCGTCGTAGCCGGGCGGCAGCCAGACCTCGACGCGGCGGGACGGAACCAGCTTCGAGGGAAAGTCCGGGTGCGCCTCGATCCGGCCGAACGCGGGCAAGAGGGTCACGACGGCGGGCGGGCTGAGGGTCGTGCCGGCACGGTTGCGCACGAGCGCGCGATACGAGCCGCCGGTGTGAGGCGAGGCCTGGAACGTGAGCGTGGCGCCGGTGGCGCCGGCGACCTCCTCATCATTGCGCAGCCACTGGTATTCAAGCGGTCCGGTGCCCTCGGCGGCGACGCGGAAAGTGACGGTGTCATCCACGCGCACAGAGGATCCGGTCGGAAAAGCAGTGATGATGGGCACCTTGGTTCCGACAATGCCGGTGGGCACCTCCTTGGAAGCGATGCTCAGGTCCGCAACCTGCGCGCTGGCGCGGCGGCCCCGCAGATCATTGAAGGTGGCGGTGACGGTGAATTTTTCTCCGGGATTCAGATCGTGGGGCGGGCGCCAGAAGACGCGGTAAGGCGGCGCGTCGTCGGTCCCGAGATACTCAGCCTGGCCGGGGTGCGAGGCGCGCTCCAAAGTGAAGGTGACTTCGCCGAAGCCGTCGCCGCCGGCGACCTCGGCGCGCAGCTCGACCCGCGAAGGGAACAGCTGGCCGTCGATCTCACGCTTGGTGAACCTGAGCGCGGCGCCCGACGCGGGGTTCACCAGGGTGAGCGTGGCCGGCGCGGTCTCGCCGAGAGCGGCCTCGGCGCGCCAGACGGCAAATTGCAGCGGGGCGAGCGTGACGAGCGTGCGGCCCTCCGCATCAACCTTGAGGGTGGCGACCGCGGACACATCCGCCGCATCCGAGGCCAGGAGCTGGCGCAGCGTCGCGCCGGAGGGCTGGCTGGTGGGCACGGCGGTGGTGAGGGTCTGGCTGCGGGAATTGTTGAAGACGGCGAGATATTCGACGCGTTCGCGCCGCTCGAGGCGCGAAAAGGCGAAGATCTCCTGGCGGCCGGTCGGGCGGAGCAGCATGGCGCCGGTGCGGAGCGCCGCATGATCGGCGCGCAGCCGGCCGAGTTGGGCGAAGAGGCGGTAGAAGGGGTGCGACGGGTTGAACTTGTCGTCCGCGCCGGTGCGGGTGGTGCCAAGGAGCGGGGCGGTTTTAAATTCGGGCGCCTGCGCGGCAAACATGTCCTCGCGGGCCTGCATATCGTTGCCGCCGCGGCCGATCAGGCCCTGCTCGTCGCCGTAGTAGAGCACGGGCTGGCCGCGCGACAGGTAGAGCAGACCGTGGCCGAGTTTGACCAGGTTGGCCTGGAGCTCGGGCGACGCGCCGGGATTGTCCTGCTGGAGAAAGTAGCCGAAGCGGCCGGCGTCATGGTTGCCCAGGAAGGTGATCGTGGAGTGCGCGTTGCTGTCGTGGTCGGTGTAGTAGTCGTCGCGCAGGAAAAAATCGGTGAGAGCGGCGCTGGTTCCGGCTTGCGACACGAAGCGCCGGGCGGCGGCGAAAAACCCGAAATCGATGGTCGTGTCGAGGGGCAGTCCGCCGGTGGAGAATTCGCTCAGGGTGGCCGGATTGCCTTCCTCGTTGTAGACCTCGCCGAACTGGAGGAAGCCGGGCTTGCCCAGCGCGCGGGCCCGCGCGCGGATGGCGGGAATGAAGCCCTGCCAGAATTCGTTGTTCACATGCCGTGTGGTGTCGATGCGGTAGCCGTCGACGCCGCTGTCGAGCCAGGCGCTGAAGATATCAATGAAGCCCTGGACAACACGTGGGTGCTCGGTGAACAGATCGTCAAGGCCAACGAAGTCGCCGTGGACGGAATTTTCGCCGGTGAACAGGCTGTCGCCGCGGTTGTGGTAGAGGGTGACATCGTTGAGCCAGGCCGGGACCTTGCTGTTCTTCTCGGCGTCGGGCACGAAAGGCTGGTAGGCAAAGCTCTTGTCCGCTGCGAGCGCGGGGAAGGCGGCGGGATCGTTGACGCCGTTGAAGGCGACCGCGTGCTCGTCGAAGGGCCGGCCGGTGGCGTCGCGGTAGGGCGCGGTCTTCTTGTCCACATAGGTGTAGGCGCCGCCCCGGTATTGGATGACGTCGGCGGTGTGGTTGGCGATGATGTCCATGTAGACCTTCAGGCCGCGGGCGTGGGCCTGGCGGACCAGCTCGCGAAACTCTTCGTTCGAGCCGAGGTGCGGGTCCATCTGCGTGAAGTCGGTGATCCAGTAGCCGTGATAGCCGGCGGTGCCCCTCTGCATGGGCTTGTTTTTCAGCGGCGGCGTCAGCCAGACCGAGGTGATGCCCATATCCTTGAGGTAATCCAACCGCGCGGTCAGTCCGGCGAAATCACCGCCGTGATAATGGCTGATCTTGGCGGGATTGAAACCGTGGTCATCGGGTCCCCCGGGGTAGCCGCCGGTGTCGTTGGCCGGATTGCCGTTGGCGAAGCGGTCGGTCAGCACAAAATAAAACGTCTGGCCGGCGCCGGGGTGGGTGAAGCGTGGCACGGCCACCGGTTCGGCGGAGCAGGTGGCGGCAACGGCGGCCAAGCCGGCCAGCAGGGCAAGAACCAGACGGGGATGCGGGGTCATGGGTGGCGCATAAAATGCGGTGGCGCGGGCGCAGGTCAAACCGCGCGCCGGGGACAAGACTTGCAAGGCCGGGAAAAAACCTAGGTTTGCCCTGGGAAAAACCGGGCGGGGCGCGCGGCTTGTCAGCCTGGTTCCAATCCGGCGGGAACCGGATCTCCTCCGGGGCTGGGGTGTTTCCACCGGAGCCATGCGGCTGAGCCGGTGGGGCGGAACCTAAGAGTTGTCCGGGCCATCGCGGTTTTTTGAGACCTTTGCCGTTCGCCTTGTCGCGTGGGGGGGGGATTATTCACGCACTTGACCGGGCACCCCAACCCACCCGGCCGGATACACACCCAACCCTAAAGCACCACAGGCTGTCACTGTCGGCAGCTGTTGATTGATTGTCATGAACACACCAACCACCCCCCGTAAAAACGTGCGCCGGTTCCTCGCCCGAGGACTGGCCACCGGCCTGCTGTTCACGCAGTCGGCCCTCATGCTGTCTGCCCAAACCACCGCGGCCGCGCCGGATCCGGCCAAGAAGCCTGACGCCACCGGCGAAGTGGTGGTGCTGGAAAAATTCACGGTCCAGGCCGGTTTCAGCGGCAGTCTGGCCGCCGCCGCCGAGATGAAGCAGAAACAGAAGGTCATCACCGAGGTCATCGCCTCCGAGGACATCGGCAAACTGCCCGACATCTCCATCGCCGACGCCCTCACCCGCCTGACCGGCCTGACCACCCAGCGCTCCAATGGCCGCAGCCAGGCCATCAGCATCCGCGGCCTGACCGGCGACTTCAGCACCGGCTTGCTCAACGGCCGCGAGCAGGTCACCACCGGCATGAACCGCGCCGTTGAGTTCGACCAGTATCCCGCCGACCTGCTGAACAGTGTGGTCGTCTACAAGACCGCCTCGCCCAACCTCATCAGCCAGGGCTTGGCCGGCTCCATCGACCTGCGCACCGTGCGCCCGCTGTCCAAGACCGGTCGCATCGTCGCCGTCAACGGCTACTACGAGTGGAACGAACTCGGCGCCCTGACCCCCAGCGCGAAGTCCACCGGCAACCGCTTCAACTTCTCCTACATCGACCAGCTCGCCGACGGCAAGGTGGGCATCGCGCTCGGCTACTCGCGTTCGAGCAAGCCCTTCGCCGGCCAGCAGTTCCAGGCTTGGGGTTATCCCACCGATTCCGGCGGCAACTTCGCGCTCGGCGGCATGAAGCCCTATGTGCGCAACAGCGTGCTCGACCGCGACGGCTTCATGGGCGTGTTCGAATACAAGCCCAACAACAACATCCACAGCATCGTGGACATCTACTACTCCAAGTTCGAGGAAAGCCAGAGCCTGCGCGGCATGGAAGTTCCGCTGGCCTTCTGGAGCTCCGCGGTCCTCCAGCCTGGTTATACCACCAGCGGCGGACTCATCACGAAAGCCACCCTCACCAACGTCCAGCCCGTCTTGCGCAACGACACCTTCGTGCGCAACGACAAGCCGATCGCCATCGGCTGGAACCTGGTCATTGGCAAGGAATCCGCCTGGCCCGTCACCTTTGACGCGAGCTACTCGAAGGTTGCCCGCGAGGACTTCAATCTCGAGCTCTGGGCCGGCATCGGTTCGCTCGGCACCCCGTTCACCACGGCCGACACGATGACGGTCGCGCTGACCCCCGGCGGAATTCCGGTGGTCACGCCCACGAAAAATTACACGGACGGCTCCATCCTGCGGATCAGCGACCCGCAGGGCTGGCAGACCTGGAAATTCCCCGCCACCGGCGCGCCCGGCTACTACAAGGGTTTCCAGTCCAAGGATGAACTCGGCCAGTTCAAGCTCTCCACCCGCCATAAACTCTCGCGCTTCTTCGATGCCGTCGAGCTTGGCTTCAGCTACACCGACCGCTACAAGAAAGACGGCGAGAATCCCTCCGGTTTCCCGGTGTTGAAGAGCGGCGCCGCCACCGCGGCGATGCCGGCCTCGGTCGGCACGACCGACTTCAGCTACGTCGGCATCGGACCGATCTATGCCTTCGACCCGCTCGCGCTCTTCAACTCCGGCGTGTTCAACCAGGTGCCCAACGACGGCACCGACTTCATCGCCCGGCGCTTCCAGGTGCGCGAGAAGGTCTCCCAGCTCTACGCGCAGTTCGACATCGACACCAAGGCCGGCGCCACGCCGGTCACGGGCAACATCGGCTTCCGCATCATCCAGACCGACCAGTCCTCCAAGGGTCTCTCCGCCAACGGCAACACGGTGAACGCGGTCCAGGCCGGCGACACCTACACGCAGTTCGCGCCGAGCCTGAACCTCAACTTCGACTTCACGGAGCGGAGCGTCATGCGCTTCAGCCTCGCCCGCCAGATCGCCCGGCCCCGCATGTATGACTTGCGCGCCTCGCGCACCTGGGGCTACAACCCCACGTTGTCCGGCTCGACCAGCCTCTCGCAGAGCCCGTGGAGCGGCGGCGGCGGCAACAGTGCCCTCCGGCCCTGGGTGGCCGACTCCGTGGACCTCTCCTACGAGCACTACTTCAAGGGCAACAAGGGCTACGTGGCGGTGGCCGGTTTCGCCAAGAAGCTGCGCAACTTCATCTACGAGCAAAGCGCGTTGGCCGACTTCAGCGGCTACCCGGTGTCCGGCGCCCCTCCCGCCCTCCGGCAGGGTGTCGTCTCGCAGCCGATGAACGGCGACGGCGGCAACATCAGGGGTCTCGAGTTAACGGTCTCGCTTGCCAGCGAGCTGCTCAACGAGAACATCCGCGGCTTCGGCGTGGTGATCGGCGGCGCGCTGACCAGGAGCAGCATCAAGCCCTGGGGTCCGACCGGCGGCACCGCCCCGATCGCCGGCCTCTCCGAGAAGGTCGCCAACATCACGGCCTATTATGAGCGCCACGGCTTCTCCGCCCGCGTGAGCAACCGCTACCGCTCCGCGAACCGTCAATACATCACCACGTTCGGTCCGCCGAACCCCAGCGGCGACGTGAATCCCAATGGCGGCTTCTCCATGGCGCAGCCCGAGAGCGTGATGGACGCCCAGATCAGCTACACCTTCGGCAAGAACAGCCGCATGAAGAACCTGTCGATCTTCCTGCAAGGCTACAACCTGACCAACGAGCCGCTCGTCACCTACAACAACGACGATCCGAGGCAGGTTATCAACTATCAGAAATACGGCGCGTCCTACTCCTTCGGCGCGGCCTACAAGTTCTAAGCGACGGGCCGAAATACTCCCGTTCGGTTTGCGCGGCCACCAGCCATCCACTGGTGGCCGCTTTTTCTCCGCCTCCCCGAGGCTCTTGCAAACTGCCCGGCCGCCTCCGGTCCGTTTGCACGATCCTCTTCCACTCAAACCCATGCGTTTCCCCGTGTGCCTGCTTGCGACCGCGCTGATCGGCGCCCCCGCCTTTTCCGCCGAGGAATGGTCCCGCCCGCTCAACTGGACCGGCCTCGAGCCCCTCGGCGCCGTCCAGCAGGTCGCCCGCACCGGGCGCGGCGTCGAGCTGGCCCTGGCCCGCGGCGGCGCGCTCACGGTCAGCGTGCTCGCGCCCGATCTTGTCCGTGTCCGCGCGATATTTCCCGGCCAGGCCCCCGCGCTCGATCACTCCTGGGCGGTCGCCAAGACCGACTGGCCCGCGGTCCCGTGGCAGCTCGCCGAGACCGCCACGCACATCACCCTCGCCACGGCCGAGCTGAAGGTCGTCATCGCGCGCGATCCGCTCCTGATCGAGTTTCGCGATGCCGTGACCGGCCGCCTGATCAACGCCGACCATCGCCCGGCCGCCCGCGACCCGCAGACCGGCCGGCTCGCCGCCGCCAAGCGCCTCGGCTACGACGAGCACTTCTACGGCCTCGGCGAAAAAGCCGCCCGGCTCGACAAGCGCCGCGGCCGGTTCGAGATGTGGAACTCCGACACGCCCGGCTACACCGAGGGCAAGGACCCCGTCTACCAGAGCATCCCCTTCTATCTCGGCCTCGAGCACGGCGCGGCCTACGGCATTTTCCACGACAACGCCCACCGCAGCCTCTTTGACTTCGGCCACCTCAGGCAGGAGTGCGCGGAGTGGTCCGCCCTCGGCGGCGAGCTGAACTACTATTTCTTCCACGGCCCGGCCCTGAAGAAGGTGGTCTCCCGCTACACCGAGCTGACCGGCCGCATGCCCATGCAGCCCCTCTGGGCCCTCGGCCACCAGCAGAGCCGTTACAGCTATTATCCCGACAAGCTCGTCGAGCACATCGCCGCCGAATACCGCGCGCGCCGGCTCCCGCTCGACGTGCTCTACCTCGACATCCACTACATGGACGCCTACCGCGTCTTCACCTGGGACCGCGCCCGCTTCCCCGATCCCGACGGCCTGATGCGGCGGCTCGACGCGCAGGGCCTCAAGGTCGTCACCATCGTCGACCCCGGCGTCAAATACCAGCCGCCCGCGGCCGGGGCGCAGGACGCGACGAAGGACCGCGATCTCGCCGCGCACGACGCCAGCTACTACGTCTACAACGAGGGCCTCGCCGCCGACCATTTCCTGCGCCAGAAGGACGGCAGCCTCTACATCGGCGAGGTCTGGCCCGGCAAATCCGTCTTCGTCGACTACACCAAGGAGAGCGCCCGCCGCTGGTGGGGCGATCTCCACCGCGCGCTCACCGACCGGGGCATCGACGGCATCTGGACCGACATGAACGAGCCGGCCGATTTCCTCGACCAGACCGGCCAGCGCCACGAGAACATCGTGTTCGACGACCTCGGCCAGAAATCCGCCTACGCCGGCCACCGCAATCTCTTCGCGCTGAACATGGCCCGCGCCACCTACGAGGGCCTCGCGCGCCTCCAGCCCGACCGCCGCCCCTTCGTCATCACCCGCGCCGGCTACGCCGGCATCCAGCGCTACGCCGTCAAATGGACCGGCGACAACAACGCCACGTTCGCCGCGCTCGCGCTCAACCTCCCGATGTTCGCCACGCTCGGCCTCTCCGGCCAGGCCTATGTCGGCGCCGACGTGCCCGGCTTCATCGGGCGCGGCGACGGCGAGCTGCTGGCGCGCTCCTACCAGGTCGCGGCCTTCGCGCCCTTCCTGCGCAACCACACCGCCATCGACCAATACGACAAGGAGCCCTGGCGCTTCGGCCCGTTCTACGAGGGCATCGTCCGGAAGTTCCTTGAGCTGCGCTACCGGCTCCTGCCCTTCCTCTACACCACGATCGAGGAGGCGCACCGCACCGGCGTGCCGCTCTTCCGCCCGCTCGTGCTCAACTTCCAGGCCGACGCCGCCACCCACAACCTCGACGACCAGTTCATGGTCGGCGACGCCCTCCTCGCCGCGCCCGTCACCACCGCCGGCCAGCGCGAGCGCGAGGTCTATTTTCCCGCCGGCCCCTGGTATGACTGGTGGACCGGCGCCCTCGCCAGCGCCGGCGGCGAGACGCAGGCCGTCCGCGCGCCCGTCGACCACCTGCCGCTCTACGTGCGCGGCGGCAGCATCGTGCCCTCGACCGTCGCCATGCAGCACACCGGCGAGAAACCGTGGAATCCGCTCCGCTTTGACGTCTATCCCGACGCCGCCGGCGCCGCGCAGGGCTCGCTCTACGAGGACGACGGCACCAGCCCGGCCTACCAGCAGGGCGCGTATCGGCGCACGACTCTCGCCCTGGCCGCCGGCCGGCTCACGATCACCCCGACCGGCAATTTCCAGCCGCCTGCGCGCCGGTTTGAAGTCGTGCTGCACGCCGCGCCCCGCGAAGCCGAGGTGCGGCTCGACGGCCAGCCCCTCGCGGCGACACACTGGTCGCGCGACCCCGCCGGCGTGCTGACCGCGCGGCTCGACGACGACGGCCGCGCCCACACGCTCGAAATCCGCTGACCATGGAAAATCCCCTGCCCCTCTGGCTCGACACCCGCACCGCCGGCGTGCTGGCGCATGTCTCCTCGCTGCCGGGCCGCTACGGCATCGGCAACCTCGGCCCCGGCGCGCGCGCCTTTGTGGATTTCCTGGCCGAGGCCGCCGTGCACTGGTGGCAGATCTGCCCGCTCGGTCCCACCGGCTACGGCGACTCGCCCTACCAGTCCTTCTCCTCCTGCGCCGGCAACCCCTATTTCATCGATCTCGGCGAACTGGTCGCCGCCGGCCTCCTCACCGAGGCCGAGGTGGCGCCGCTCGTCCGCCTGCCGGCGGAACAAGCCGACTACGGCGCGCTCTACCGCGAGTTCCGCCCCGTGCTCCGGCTGGCCCACGAGCGCTTCGCGGCCTCCGGCGCCGACGAGGTGGACGGGCTGGGCTCGTTCGCGGAGTTCCGCCGCCAGCACGACGACTGGCTGCGGCCCTACGGCGAGTTCATGGCGCTCAAGGAGCAGTTCGGCGGCCGGGCCTGGACCGGGTGGCCGCTGGAATTCCGCGCCTGGTCCCCCGCCCTGCGCGCCACGATGCCCGCCCCGGCGCTGATCGAGGCCGAACGGCATGTTTTCTACCAATATCTGTTTTTCGCCCAGTGGCGGCGCCTGCGGGACTACGCGCGGGCGCAGGGCGTGGGCGTCATCGGCGACGTGCCGATTTTTGTCGCGATGGACAGTGCCGACACCTGGCAGCACCGCGAGGTCTTCCGGCTCAACGCCCGGGGCGAACCTTCCGTGGTGGCGGGCGTGCCGCCGGATTATTTTTCCGCCCTCGGCCAGCTCTGGGGCAACCCGCTCTACAACTGGGAGCACCTGGCCCGCACCGGTTACGCCTGGTGGATCGACCGGCTCCGCGCCGCGTTCGAACTCTACGACATCATCCGCCTCGATCACTTCCGGGGTTTCGACACCTTCTGGGAAATACCCGCCGGGGCACCCGACGCCCGCACCGGCCGCTGGCAGCGCGGTCCCGGCCTGCCGTTTTTCCAGGCCGTGCAACGCGCGCTGCCCGACGCCCGGATCATCGCGGAGGATCTGGGCTACATCGGGCCCGAGGTGGTGGCGCTCCGCCGTGCCGCCGGCCTGCCCGGGATGAAAATCCTGCAGTTCAGCTTCGGACACGATGCCAACAACGCCAACCTGCCCCACGTCTATCCGCCCGAAAGCGTGGCCTACACCGGCACCCACGACAACATCCCCACCCGCGGCTGGCTCGAGACCTTGCCGCCGGATTATGCCGGCATGATCCGCGCCTATTACCAGCTGAACGGCACCGATTCCGCGTGGCCCATGATCCGGGCGGCGCTGGCCACCGTCTCCCGCCTCGCGGTCATTCCCATGCAGGACCTGCTCGACCTGCCCGCCGCCGCGGCGCTCAACCGGCCCGGCACCGCCGACGGCAACTGGCAATGGCGCTTCACTCCGGCGCAACTGGCCGGTCTCCGCAAACAACGGCTCGCCACGCTGCGGGATTGGATCAAGCTCTATGATCGCACCGGCCGCCGCCCCTTCCGCGATTACAGCGAGCCGCTCGTGGAAAAAGCTGAAGGACTGAAAAGCTGAAAGGCTGCGACCGGCCGGCCCCGACAATTTCCCGCCAAGCTCAGCCCAGAACCCCCTCCCCCCAACCCCCGGTTGCCACGCAAGCGATGCTCGGGTTTTTGCCCAGCCTTTCAGCCCTTCCGTCTTTCAGCCTTCTCCCATGCGCACCCTCCGCCCGATGACCCTGCCCGCGATCTGGAACATGAGCTTCGGCTTCTTCGGCATCCAGTTCGGCTGGGGCCTGCAGATGGCGAACATGAGCGCCATCTACGAATTCCTCGGGGCCTCGGAGAGCGCCATCCCCATCCTCTGGCTCGCCGCCCCGCTGACCGGCCTGATCGTGCAGCCGATCGTCGGCTACTACAGCGACCGCACCTGGGGGCGGCTGGGCCGGCGCCGCCCGTATTTCCTCGCGGGCGCGGTGCTGGCCAGCCTGGCGCTCATCGCCATGCCCAACTCCTCCACGCTGTGGATGGCCGCGGGCCTGCTCTGGATCCTCGACGCCTCGGTCAACATCAGCATGGAGCCGTTCCGCGCCTTCGTGGCCGACCTGCTCCCGCCCGCGCAGCGCCAGACCGGCTTCGCGATGCAGAGCCTGCTCATCGGCCTCGGCGCCGTGCTCTCCTCCGCCCTGCCGTGGCTGCTCACCCGCTTCGGCCTGGTCGAGGCGGGTTCGGACCACGGCGGCATTCCCCGCTCGGTGCATCTCTCGTTCTATATCGGCGCGGCGATCTACATCGGCGCCGTGCTCTACACCATCGTCACCACGCCGGAGTTTCCGCCCGAGCCCGAGACGACGCCCGCGCCGCGGGGCGGGGCGACCTCGTTCATCGGCGAGATCGCGCACGGCATCGCCTCCATGCCCGTGGTCATGCGCCGGCTCGCGCTCGTGCAGTTCTTCACCTGGCTCGGGCTGTTCTGCATGTGGATCTATTTCATCCCGGCCGTGGCGCGGAACATCTTCAAGGGCGCGCCGGGCAGCCCGGAGTATCAGGCCGGCCTCGAGTGGGGCGGCGTCTGCTTCGCCACCTACAACGGCGTGGCCTTCGGCGCCTCGCTGCTGCTGGTCTGGTTTGCGCGCCGCGGCGTCTCCTCGCGGCTGATGCACCGCGTGGGCCTGATCTGCGCGGGCGCCGGGCTGTGCTCGGTCGGGCTGCTGCAGACCCCGCAGCTCCTCCTGCTCTCGATGGTCGGCGTCGGCATCGGCTGGGCCACGATCCTCTCCATGCCCTACGCCCTCCTCGCCAACTCCATCCCCGCCTCGAAGATGGGCTTCTACATGGGCGTGTTCAATTTCTTCATCGTGCTGCCGCAGATCCTCGCGGCCACGCTCCTCGGGCCCGTCGTGCAATATGGCTTTGGCGGCAAGGCCCTCCTCGCCGTGTTCTTCGGCGGCCTCTGCATGCTCGCCGCCGCCGCCGCGCTCCAGTGGGTGCCGAAGGGCGACGAGGCCAGGGCCTGATCGACGACGACGCCACGAACCATCGGCATCTTTGCCCGGTCACCAGTCTGTTTTGACCACGGATTGCTCGGATTAAAACGGATAAATCCATAGTCCAATCCCATCCGCCAAATCCGTGGTGAAAAAAACTCCCGCCCACAGCTCCGCCACCAATTCAATGAAATCTCTTCGCCTCCTCGTCCTGTTTCTGGGCGCACAGCTCGTTGCCGCGCCCGCGCCCGAGCGCGAACAGGCCCGGCCGAGCGCCCACCTGCCGGCGCTGGGCCAGCCGGCTTGGGTCCGGTCCGGCACGATCTACGAGATCAACGTCCGCCAGTTTTCCGCCTCCGGCAAATTCGCCGCCGTCACGGCCGACCTCCCGCGCCTTCAGGCGCTGGGCGTCGACATCCTCTGGCTCATGCCGATCCACCCCATCGGTGAAAAGAACCGCAAGGGCACGCTCGGCAGCTATTACGCGGTCAAGGACTACTTTGCCGTGAACCCTGAGTTCGGCACCGAGGAGGATTTCCGCGCCTTCGTCACCGCCGCCCACGCCCGCGGCATGAAGGTCGTCCTCGACTGGGTCGGCAACCACGTCGCGCCCGACAACCCGCTCACCACCGCCCACCCGGAATTTTTCTGGCACGACGACCAGGGCCGCCTCGTGCCGCCACACGGCACCGACTGGACCGACGTCGTGCAGTTCGATTTCAACGCCCCCGGGCTCCTCGACTATCAGGCTTCGGCTCTGCTGCACTGGATCGGGAAGTTCGGCGTCGACGGCTACCGCTGCGACGTCGCCTGGGGCCTGCCCACGCCGTTCTGGGACACGCTCACCGCCCGCGTGCGCGCCGTGAAGCCCGACGTCTTCTTCCTTGCCGAGGCCGAGCTGCCGCAGGAGCAGGTCCGCGCCTTCCACACCTCCTACGGCTTCGACCTGCACCACGCGATGAACGCTGTCGCCCAGGGCAAGAAGGGTGCCTCCGCGATCGACGACGCCCTGGCGAAATTCCGCGCGCACTTCCCGCGCGGCGCTTCGCTCATGGTTTTCACCAGCAGCCACGACGAGAACAGCTGGGCCGGCACCGAATTCGAGCGCCTGGGCGCGGGTTACGCGCCCTTCGCCGTGCTCGCCTTCCTCCTCGACGGCGTGCCGATGATCTACAACGGCCAGGAGGCCGGCCTCGACCGCCGGCTGAATTTTTTCGAGCGCGACCCGATCGTCTGGCCGGCGGAGCCGCATCCGGCGGCCGCGCGCTACCGGGTGCTCACCGCGCTCCGCCGCTCGCACCCCGCGCTGCGCACCGGCGCCGCCATGCGCCGCCTCGACACGACGGACAACGGCGCGGTCTACGCCGTGCTCCGCGAGGCGGGCGGCCGGAAGGTCGTCGGCTTCCTCAACCTCACCGCCAAGGACGTCAAGGCCGATGCCTTCGACCCCGCCCTCGCCGGCCCGTGGACCGACGCCTTCACCGGCACGCCGGTCACGCTCAATGCGCTCGTGCCCCTCGACCTGAAACCCTGGGAATACCGGGTCTACACGCGGTAGGTCGGCTCACTGGCCGGCCGCCGGAGTCTCCTTCCCGTGCGGCACGCCGTGCGTGTAGTCGAGGTGGTCGTGATAAACCGTCTTGGGCTGCACGTCGAGCAGCCGGCGCTGGGCCTCCAACCGCGTGCGGTAGACCTGCGGGGTGGCGCCCTTGTGCTGCTTGAACACCCGCGCGAAATACGCCGGGTCGGAAAACCCGCTGGCGTAGGCGATCTCCGCGATGGTCAGCGACGAGGTCTCGAGCGCGAGCACGGAGCCCTCGATGCGGATGCGCTGGATGTAGTGCGTCAGCCGCTCCTTGGTCTCGGTGTGGAAGAGGTGCGAGAGGTAGTCGGGCGAGCAGCCGAGCAGCTCGGCGATGCGCTGCACGCCCAGCTCGGCGTTGGCGAACTGCTCGCGCACGAGGCATTTGGCCTGGAAAACCTTGCCGATGTCGCTGTTGAGCCCGCCGGTGCCGGTCTCGACGATGTTGCGGAACAGGCCGAGCAGGGCGAGCAGCAGGCCCTTGAGCACGTGGTCGCGCGCCGGCCCCTGCGTGCTGTGGGTCGACGCCGTGGTGTTGGCGAGCGTCAGGAAGACCTCGAGGTTGGGCGCGTCGAAGAACTCGATCACCTCGATGTCGGGCTTCCCCGGCCGCGCCTCGTGCGCGAAATGGAGGCTGAGCGTGTTGTTGTAGAAGCCGGCGACGAGGTTGCGGAAGGGTTGGGCGGGGCCGGCATGGACGACCTCGCCGTGCGGCACGCCGGCGGGGATGATGCAGACCTCGTCGGGCCCGAGGCGGAAGCGCTCGCGGGGAAAGCTGAATTCCGTCGCGCCCTGCAGGCCGAGGAAAACCTCCGGCCGGTAATGGTAGTGCATGCCGCGCTTGTTCTGCACCGGCTTGACCTCGTGCGGCACGCGCAGCACGAGGCGGCCGCGCTCGGCCAGTTTCAGCGCCGTGTCGAAGACGGCCCGCATCTCGGCGCGGTTGTGCGCGCTCATGGAGCGGGCGGTGAAGAGGGCGTGGGGGACGCCGGGTGCGGTCATAAGGACAGGCCGGCGAACGGAGCGGTCCGGCGGCGGGGGTTAGGGTTGCAGCAACCAATGGACCCAAATCCGGCGACTTCAAACTGGAAATGGGCCCCCGCCGCCGGCGCCGGCCGGGTCCAGCCGCCGGGTTTCGCCGAAATCCAGTGCGGTGAAAGCCCCCGCCGCCACGCCCTGCGCGGTCCGCGCCGCCGCCAGGTGGCGCAGCGGGGCGTCGAGGGCCTCGTTGGTCAGCTGGAATGTGCCGAAGTGCATGCCGAGGGACTGGCGCGCCCCGAGGGCCAGATGGGCGCGCACCGCCTCGTCCGGGTTCATGTGCACCGGCTCCATGAACCAGCGCGGTTCATAGGCGCCGATCGGCAGCAGCGCCAGCGCCGGGGCGCCGAGGCGCGATTTGATCTCGGCGAAGTGCGGCGCCCAGCCCGTGTCGCCGGCGAAGAAAACCAATCCGGCCGCCGTGTGCAGCATGAAGCCGCCCCACAATGTGCGGCACCGGTCCCACGGCGCACGGGCGGCAAAATGCTGGGCCGGCGTGCAGGTGACCCCGAGGCCGGCCCGCACCGCGTGCGCCTGCCACCAGTCCAGCTCCACGACCCCGGCCACGCCGCGCGCCTCCAGCCAGGCCTGGTTGCCGAGCGTGGTGATGATCACCGGCCGGTGCTGCCGCGCCAGCCAGCGCAGCGCCGCGAGGTCGAGATGATCGTAGTGGTTGTGGCTGACCAGCACCGCGTCGATGCGCGGCAGCTCGGGCAGCCGCAGTGCCGGCGGCCGGACACGCCGCGGGCCCAGCCAGCCGAAGGGTCCGGCGCGCGTGGCGAACACCGGATCGGTGAGGAGGTTCAGCCCGGGCAGTTGCAGCAGAAAGGTGGAGTGGCCGAGGAAGGTGACCGCCAGCTGGCCGGGGGGAAGGTTCTCCGGCAGGACCGGCTGTCGCGGGAGCGGCATCGTGCGCGGCCAGCGCGAGCCTTCGCGCAGCACGAGGCGCTGCCACCACCAGCGCGGCAGCGCGAAGAAGCTCCGCGCCTGGCGCCGGCCCGCCGGATTGAAGAACCGCCCGCCGTCACAGTGGTCGCTGACCGGGAAGCGCGCCGGGCGGCTCATCGCCCTTGAAATTGCCCGAGCGATTCGCGGGCCTCCTCGATGAACGGCAGCTCGGCGCGCAGCTCGACCTTGATGCCGAGGTGTTCCGCCAGCGGCAGCAGGGCCGGCAGCCACTCCTCGCGCCGGATGGCGATGGTCGCAGGGCGGGACGTGGCGGTCTGCCAGGCCTTGCTCCAGGTGGAGACGACCAGATCGCCCCACGCGCGCTCGGGGGGCGCCATTTCCATGCCATAGACATAGCCGCTGGCGCCATCCACGAGGAGCGCCAGGCGTGGGAAGTAGGGCCGTCCGCTGTCGGCCACGGGGGACCTCAGGTGAAAAATGTCGAATTCAAGCGCGCCGCGCGGATTCAACGGCCGCGTGCGGACGGCCGCCCAATCCGCCCGGATGGACGGCGGTGGCGGCGGGGCGGGCGGCGGCAGTCGCCAGTGACGCCATTCCACCTGGTTTGCGTCCAACGATCCGGCCAGCGTCGCGGCAATGTCCACGGTGGGGAGCACGCGGCCGTCCTCGTCGTTGGGCGCGAAGAAATCCTCATCACGCCGCGCCAGCTCCGCGCAGGCCAGCAGCGCGCGCGTGCCGCGGGCGAGGGCGCGCGCTTCGGCGGCGTCGAGAAACCACGGAAACCAGCCGGGCGCGTGGCTGCGGAAACACGGCCAGGCCTGGCGCTCGCGCGGGCGGGGCGCATGGCCGAGGGCGGCGAGCACGGCGAGGTCCTCCGGGGCGAGGGCTTTCTTCGCGCCCCAGTCGAGCAGGAGGGCGTCCTGCCGGAAGGCGGTCTCGGGCAGGTGTTCCTCCAGCGTGTCCATCGCGTCGAAGAGAAAGCGCAGCCCCTCCTCGCCGCGGTAAAGGGCGAGCCCGAAAACCTGGCCGGCCGCGCCCAGCACCGAGGGGAAAAAAGGGCGGCCCTCTTCGTCCACCAACACGAACAGGTCGGAATCATCCATCCAGTCCCAGGGGCGGGCGGCGCGGAAAGCTTGGGCGGCGGCGAGCAGATCGCGCCAGGTTTCCAGCGGGACTTCGGGGGCGGAGGGGCGGAGCGAGGCCATGCGGAAAACGGGCCGCTCAGGCCAGCTTGCGCCGGGCCTGTTCCCAATAGGCCAGCAGGGCGCGGAAATCCTGTTCCTTCGAGCCGCTGTGGATGATGTAGTCGTAGCTGAACCGCTCGGCCATCTCCAGCTGGGCGCTTTGCAGCCGGCGCTCCAGTTCGTCCTCGCTCAGCGGCCCGCGCCCGAGCATCCGCTGGCGCAGCACCTCGAGCGAGTCGGGCGCGACGAAGACCGTGACGATGCGGCCGGCGAGGCGCGGGTCCTTGGCGGCCGCCGCGCGGACGTTGCGGACCCCCTGCACGTCGATGTTCAGCACGAGGTTGGTCTGGCCGAGGCGCTCCAGCACCGAGGACTTGGGCACGCCCGAGCGCTGCCTCTGGTGGATGCGCGCCCATTCCAGAAAATCGTTGGCCGCGAGCCGGGCGTCGAACTCCGCCTCGGTGAGGAAATGGTAGTCGCGGCCGTTCTGCTCGTTCGGGCGCGGCGGGCGCGTCGTGGCGGTGATGACGCGCTCGAAGCCCGGCACCTCGGCCACGAGGCGGTCGCAGAGCGTGCTTTTGCCGACCCCGGCGGGCCCGGCCAGGATGAGCAGCACGGTCTGGGTCGGGGTGGGCATGGTTCAGTAGGTGAAAGCCGCCGCCGCCGTCGCGAGGCCGTAGGACAGCAGGACCGCGCCGGCCAGCCGCGCCCGGGCGGGCTGTTGGAAAAGCCACTCGAAGAAATCGCGCAGCCGGTAGGGCGCGGCGGCCAGATACAGCGCGGCCGCCAGGCCGAGGTAGACGGCGGTGACCATGAGCAGGCGCTGCGGGTGCCCGTATTCCATGTAGGCGGCGTGGAGCAGCGGCTCGGCGGCCAGCAGCATCAGCACGCACAGTCCGCGCACGGCCAGGAAATCCGGCGTGCAGACGAAGGCCAGCAGGGCGAGCGCGCCAAAGGCGATCATGACCGGCCCCGGGGTCTTGAAGAAGATCAGGTCGGACTCGTTGAGCTGGCCGCAGCGCCAGATGAACCACGCCGCGCCGGCGCCGAAGAACAGCCACGCGCCGCGGTTGGAGCGCGGCAGGGCCCGGGCGGTGGAGCGGATGCGCGGGCCGTTCCAGAGCAGCAGCCCGCCGAGCAGCGCGAGAAAGAGGCCGGGGAGAAGCGTGGCGAGGAAAAGGGACATGGGATGGTTATCTTTCTCTTACTCTTTATCTTCAATCACGGGATTTGCGATGTATTCGCCGGGTTCTTCATGCCAACCGGAGGAAAATCTCGCGATCAAGCCGGCAGTCATCGACACCACCTCCAGCAGGATAGCCTTGCCTTCCGCGACTTCAGTATCGTTTACGCGCTGCTTAACCCTCAAAACATCAAGGCAGGCGGCACACTCCACTGCGGAACCGCGGGCAATGTCAAAAAAGCGGCACCGATCAGGATGTGAGCGTTTGCCATTTCCCTCGGCGAGATTCAGCACAATGCTGGTGGAGGCGCGGTCAAGCCGGTCTTTTGCCGCCACTTTTCCAGGCAAACGCTCCAACAGGGGGTCAACCCAAGCCACAAAGCGCAAGGCCTCCTGATAGACTTTCAGTTTCTCGTGGTCGAAAATGGGGGCCGGCATTTTTGGAGTAAGAGTAAGAGAAAGAGGAAAGAGAATGATTATTTCTCCACGCCAGCGAGGGCCAGCGATCCATAGAGCACGGCGGTGGAGGCGCGCTCGATCTTCACCGGCACCAGCGCGCCGATCAGGCGCCCGGCGGCGGCGAAGTGGACGATGCGGTTGCCGCGGGTGCGGCCCATGAACCGGCGGCCCTTCCTGTCGGGGCCCTCGACCAGCACCTCCTGCGTGGTGCCGAGCAGCGTGGCGTTGCGGCGGTCGGAGTTGGCGGCGAGGATCCGGAGCAGCTCCTGGTTGCGCTCCTCCTTGACCGCGTCCGGCACCTGGCCGGCCAGCGCCGCGGCGGGGGTGCCGCTGCGGATCGAGTATTTGAAAATGTAGGCCATGTCGTAGTTGGCCTGCTCGAACAGCTCCCGGGTCTGCGCGAAATCCTCCGCCGTCTCGCCGGGGAAGCCGACGATGACATCGGTGGAGAAATACATGTCGGGCCGCACGGCGCGGAGCGCGGCCACGATCTCGAGGTAGCGTTCGCGCGAATAGGGCCGGTTCATCGCCTGGAGGATGCGGTTGGACCCCGACTGGAGCGGCAGGTGCGCGTATTCGCAGAGCTTTTCCAGCCGGCCGTAGGCGGCGATCAGGTCGTCCTTGAAGCCGCGCGGATGCGGCGAGGTGAAGCGGATGCGCCGGATGCCCGGGATGGCGTTCACGCGCTCGAGCAGCTGCACGAAGGGCGTCACGCCGCCGGTGTGGGCGTAGTCGCGCCGCCCGTAACTGGTGACGATCTGGCCGAGCAGCGTGATCTCCTTCACGCCGCGCTCGGCGAGCTGCTCGCACTCGCGCACGATCTCGTCCATCGGCCGCGAGCGCTCGTCGCCCCGGGTCTTGGGGACGATGCAGAAGGCACAGTCCATGTTGCAGCCCTGCTGGATCGACACGAAAGCCGAGACCTGTTTCTCCTCCAGCACGTGGTCGCGAATGGTGTTCTGCGAGCCGGCTTCCTCGGCGATGTCGACGATGGTGTGGCCGACCGGCACGCCGGCGGCCTGGGCCGCGCGGAGGTTGTCGAGGTAGTCCGGCACCTGGTGGAATTTCTGCGTGCCGACGATGAGGTCGACGTCCGGCAGGCGGTCGAGCAGCCCGGCGCCGCGGTTCTGTGCCATGCAGCCGAGGACGCCCAGGATGAAGTCCGGCTGCTTTTTCTTGCGGGCGGCGAGGTGGCCGGCCTTGCCGATGGCCTTCTGCTCGGCGGCATCGCGCACGCTGCAGGTGTTGAGCAGGAGGATGTCGCAGTCGGCCTCGTCCGCCACGATGCGGTAGCCCCGGCCGCGCAGCAACGCCGCGACCGCCTCGCTGTCGCGCTCGTTCATCTGGCACCCGTAGGTTTTGATGTGGACTCGGTTCATTTTATCGCGCCGCAGCCTTGGTGAAGGCGGACGGCGAATGGGTCTAACTACCCGCCCGCCCCGCCCGGTCAACGCGGGAAAGGCCGCCCCGATGCTTGCCTGCGCGGCGGCCGCGGGCCACCCTGTCCCCATGCACCGCCCGGCCTGCCTTTTCTCCCTGCTCGCCCTCCTGCCCGGTTGCGCGTCACGGCCCGAGGCGCTGCTCATCATCGCCGGCGACCAGCACTCGGCCTACGAGCGCACGGCGCAGGTCGTCGCGACGGTCGACCGGCTCAAGGCCGGGCACCCGGGCCTGCCGATGGCCGTCCTGCTCAACGGCGACACGCTCGAATACGGCAACATCGTCGCGCGCCGCAGCGCGGGCGCGGTGGACTTCGCGATGTTCGCCGCCCTCGCCCGCCGCGCGCCCACCGTCGTCAACCTCGGCAACCACGAGCCGGAATTCCATGACGTCGCCGAGACCGTGGCACGGCTCCGGGCGACGGGGGCTCTGGTCGTCAGCAACCTCAACAACCGCGCCACGGGCCGGCCCTTCGCGCCCGCCACGGTGAAAATCAAGCTGGGTTCGGCGGAAGCCGCGGTGGTCGGCGTGGCGACGGACGACCTCGCGACCTACCGCGTGGCAATCAGGCCCACACTGGACTTGGCCGACCCCGTGGTCTGGGCGCGGAAGAATTTCCCCACACTGTTTGAGATGGAGCGCGTTGCCCCCAACGCGCTGAATGATGACCGCCCGCCGGGAAAGCGCCTTGGGGGCAAGGCGCTCCACCCGCGGCCAGTCGTGCTCAGCCATGCCGGCATCAAGGCGGACCGCGGCATCATGCCGCTCGTGCCCGCCGGCACGCTCTTCGCCGGGGCGCACGATCACCAGCGCTTCGTGCATCCGTTCGCACGCGGCACCTACGTCCACTCCGGCTCCTGGAACGAATACCTCACGCTCGCGTGGCTGCACCGCGATGCGGCCGGCGCCCCGCGCTGGGTGCTGGAGCAGGTCTTCATCCCGACCGACGGCCCGGCGGATCCGGAACTCGCCGCGCTCATCCGCGAGACCCGGCAAAAGCACCTGACGCCCGACGATCTGGCGGTCGTGGGCCGTTCGGGCGCCGCGCTCGGTCCGGCCGCCGCCGCGCGCTTCGTGGCCGGCGCCCTGCGCACCGCCGCCGGGGTGGACGCGGCCTTCATCGGCAACACCACCTTCGGGGCCGGGCTGCCCGCCGGCGACGTCACCCGCGAGGCCTTCAACGCCTGCGTGCGCTTCGACGGGACGATCTGGACGGCCGAAGTGGACGGGGTCCGGCTGCGCCAGCTCCTGGCCGCCGCCAACCTCGGACCCGCCACGCCGTTCGCGCAGAGGCGCGGAGAATTTTCCTTCGCCGCCGGACCCGACACAATCGAGCCCGGAAAAACCTATCGCATCGCCACGACCGACTGGGGCGCGAAGAACACCGCGCGCTACTTCGGCGAGCCGGCGATCATCTGGCGCGAGCAACCGGCGCTGAAGCTCAAGGCCGCCGTGCTCCCCGCCCTCGCGCCCCGCTGACCCTCCTCCGGGTCGGGAAAACATCCCCGGGCTTCCGCGATTCCGGCGCCTCGGCTGATGTCAACTATTGGTTGACATCAGCGGACTGCACGGCGCGAAAGATGCACGGGCATGGACCGGGCGAGCCGGAGCGGGCCGGTGGCGGCCCGGCGCCACCCGGGGCGCATCTTTCGACAAAACCGCCTCGCTTCGCCGCCGGGGATGCCTTTGCTGGCAACCCATGGGATTCTTCGACCGCCAGCCCGCCGACCAACCCGAAGCGACCGCCGCCGCCGGTGGCGTCCTGCCCCAGCTCGCCGCCGCCCGCGAAAAACTGAAGGCCAAGGACGTGCCCGGCGCCATGGCCATCTACGAGGCCGTGCTGGCCGGGGCTGGCGACCGGGCCGATGTGCTTGTCACCATCTCGGGCGACCTCGGCACGGCCGGCCAGGTGCCGGAGCTGATCGAGCTGCTCGCCCCGCGCTACGACGCGCAGCGCCACGGCGCGGCGGCCGGCATCAACCTGCTCCAGGCCTATCTCGTCACGCGCAACGCCGAGGCCGCGCAGCACCTGCTCGACCTGCTCTACGAATTGCAACGGCCCGAACTGGAGGCGCGCCTCCACGGCTTTTCCAACGCCGTGGCCGAGCTTTTTGTCGCCGAGCACGAGATGGCCGACACGCCGATGCCGGCCGAAGCCGCCAAGGTGGGTCTCGTCAGCGTCAGCAAGCCCGTGTGGTTTTACGGGCTGGAGAATCTCGCGCCCCACCTGCTGCCGCAGAAGGAGGGCAAGCGCCGCCGCGTGGCCTTCGCGCAATGCGCCCTGCCCGGCCTGGAAAACGCCGCCGCGCGGGCGGCGCAGCCCGAGGACGCGCTCGGCCGCCTGAGCCGCGGTCTGGCGCTGTGGTGGGCGGAAACCTTCGCCTGCGCCGCGGGCTACGAGTCGGTCGCCGCCGTGGGCACGTCGGACCGGAAGCACTACGCGCTTTTTCCCGCCGAGTGGGTGGCGGAGAACGTCCGCCAGCTGAACGACAGCGTGGAAGGCGGGCTCGACTACGTCGTCACCGGCGCGGTGCGGAACCGCCACGAGGATTTCGAATACAGCCTCCGCATCTGGGAGGTGAAGAAATACCGCGAGCTGAAGGTGTTCACGACGCGCTGGACGCCGTCGACGGCCGACGTGGAGCTGCGGAAATTCCACGAGCTGGTGCGCGGCTACATGGAGTGGAAGGCGCTGCCGGCGGGGACCGGTCTCGCCTACGCCGCGCCGGTAGCGCCGCTGGCCTACGCGCACGGCCTCGGGGCGGCGCTGACGTTTTTCCTCGGCGAAAAAGGCGTGCTCGCGCCCGAGCAGGTGCCCGCGGGCCCCGAGCTGCTGCTGGCCGCGGCCCAGGCGAATCCCGACGACGCACGGGCCCAGCTTGCGCTCGTCTCCGCGCTGCTGCGGCTCAAGGCGCAGGGTGCGCCCCGGCCCCCGGCCGCGCAGCAGCACGCCAGCGCCTGGCTCGCCTCCCCCGGCGCGCAGGCGGCCGACGTGGCGGCGCTGATCATGAAGCTGGCGTGAGCGCGGCGGCGGACACGATCATCGCACGGCTGCGCGCGCTCCGCAGCGCGCGCAACATCGAGGGCATGCGGCGCTTCGGGCTCACAACCCGTTATGAACAGCTCGGGATCAGCGTGGCGACGCTGCGCGAGATGGGCCGGCCTCACCGCCGCGACCACGCCCTGGCGCTGGAGCTGTGGGAAAGCGGCGTGAGCGAGGCGATGATCCTGGCGGCTGTCATCGACGATCCGAAACAGGTGACGCGCGCGCAGATGGAGCGCTGGGTCCGCATGTGCGACAACTGGGGCCACACCGACGCGCTCTGCTTCGGGCTGTCCGACCGCACGCCCTTTGCCGAGGACAAGGCGCACGCATGGAGCAAGCGGAAGGCGGAGTTCGTGAAGCGCGCCGGCTTCGCGCTGATGGCGGGCCTGGCGGTGCACCGCCAGGAGCTGCCCGACACCGTGTTTCTGCGCTGCCTGCCGGTCATCCGGCGCGAGGCGGCCGACGAGCGGAATTTTGTGCGCAAGGCCGTGAACTGGGCGCTGCGCCAGATCGGCAAGCGCAACCCACGGCTGCGGCGGGCGGCCATCGCCGAGGCCCGGCGCATCGCCAGGCTCGACTCCAAGGCCGCGCGCTGGATCGCGCGGGACGCCCTGCGCGAATTGGAAAAATAATAGGCCCGGTAGGAGCGGCTTTAGGCCGCGATTCAGCGGGTGGCCCGGTTTTTGTGGGAGCGTGCTTGCACACGACTGTCGCGACCAAGGTCGCGCCCACAGGTTCTAGCCAAATCAGAGCAGACTTCGGGATATGAGAAATAAAAAGGCCCGGTTGAAGGCCGGGCCGCGGGAGGGATGCGCCTTGCCGCGCCGAAGGTCCGCCGGAGCGGAACGAAGGCGGGTTACGGGTGCTTGGCGTTGAAGTGGGCGATGAAGTCGGCGGTCAGGTCGAGCTCGGGCTTGGCGTCGATCAGGGCGTCGCCGAGCTTGGCCAGGTCGAAGAGCAGCGAGAGGTCGCGCTCCTGGGCGAAGGCGCGGAGTTCCTTGCCCAGCTCCGCGCTGACCGGGCCCTGGAGTTCCTGCTGGCGCTTGGCGTAGGCCTGTTGGGCGGCCTGTTGCTTGGTCTGAAGTTCCTGCTGGAGGGCAAGGCCGGCGGTCTCTTTTTCCGTGATGGCCTTGGCGTTGGCGACCGGGTCGGCGCGGAGCTTGCCGAGCTCGCCGCTGATGGTGCGGAGCTTCTCGGCCAGGAGGTTGAGCTCGCTCTGCTGGGAGCTGAACTCAAGCTCGAGCGCCTGGAAGACCTTCACCAGCTGCTTGATGCCGGTGGCGGTTTCCAAAAAGGCGCCGCTGTTCACGTAGGCCACGCGGGCGGGTTCGACGGCCTTGACGACGGGCGTTTTGACGGGTTGGGCCGACAGCGTGACAGCCAGCAGCGGGAGCAGAAGGAGGCGAAAGTATTTCATGGGAAGTTGACTGGTAGGCGTCCGGCCGCCTTTGGCAAAGGTTAAATCACCGCGCGGTGGCGAGCTGCCCGCAACCGGCGGCGATGTCGATGCCCCGGCGCTGGCGGACGGTGCTGGGCAGGCCGTAGTCGGCGAGGATTTGCTGAAATTGGCGGGCCGCCTCCCGGCCGGTGGGCACGCCGCCGTAGCCCGCCGTGGGGTTGAGCGGGATGAGGTTCACCTGGGCGTTCTGGCCCTGCAACAGGCGGCCCACGGCGTGCGCGCTTTCGGCCGTGTCGTTCTTCCCTTCGATCAGCGTCCACTCGTAGAAGACGCGGCGGCGCAGCTTCCCGCTGTAATAGCGGCACGCGGCCATCAGCTCGTCGAGCGGCCATTTTTTCGCCACCGGCACGAGCGCGGCGCGCTCCTCCTGCGTGGCGCCGTGCAGCGACACCGCGAGATGGAACGGCCGGCCCTCGTCGGCGAACCGGATGATGCCCGGCACCACCCCGACCGTGCTGATGGTGACCTGCTTGGCGCCGAGCGAAAGTCCGGCCGAGTCGCACAGGATCTCGCCGGCGGCCATCACGGCGTCGTAGTTGTGCAGCGGCTCGCCCATGCCCATCAGCACGATGTTGCGCAGGCGCTCCGGCGCCGCGGCTCCGGTCGCTTTGTAACCTAATAGGTTACAAGTTGGATTTCGCAGCACGCGGTTGACGTGCAGGGCCTGGGCCACGATCTCGCCGGTGGTGAGGTGGCGCGCGAAACCCATCTGCCCGGTGGCGCAGAACACGCAGCCCATGGCGCAACCGGCCTGGCTGCTGACGCAGGCGGTGACGCGGCCCGTGAAGCGCATGAGCACGGTCTCGATGCGGCGCCCGTCCGCGAGCGACAGGAGATATTTGCGGGTGAAGCCGTCGCGGCTGTGCGTCTCGGTGGCCACCGGCAGCCGCGTGAAGGAGAGTTCCGCCTCGGCGCGCGTCCGGAAACGCGCGGGCAGTTCCGGCATCTCCGCCCAGGCCTCCACGCCCTCCAGATAGACGTAGGCCCACAGCCGCGCCGCATGCACCGGGCTGAACCCCCAACGCACCACCTGCAGGCGCAACGCCTCGCGGGTGAGATCGTGGAAATTGGCGGGAGCGCCGGACATGGTGGGTTGGACAGAGGCGATGGCCACAAAAAGCACGAAAAACGCAAAGAGATTCAACCGGGGGCAAGGATCACCAATCGTTCTCTTAATCTTTCTCGTTCTCACGGTTTGAACCCGGTCTGGAGAACGAGAAAGATTAGGGCGTGTATTCAAACCTCGTGGAACCGGATAAAGCGAGTCGGGTCGAAGGCGCGACTATGATGTATCCGAGTCGATGGGAACTGGCGCAGCCGCTGTGGAAGCGGCTAAAAAAATTAACCTGAGCCGGCGCAAAA
>JACPPI010000001.1 GCA_016190985.1 Opitutia bacterium
GGGAGGTTCGCCCCCCCCACGCCAAAGCGACCGTGACAGAAGCGGCTTCTTCCGACGAGCCAATCGGCCCATTCTCAGAAGCCGCTTCTGTCACTGCCCTGCGTCTATTCACGAGGTGGGACATACAAGCTTGCTCCGGGGATATTTACGATGGAGGCGGAGCCATCAGCTCCGCGAGGCATCATACCTCAAATCGTGGATCACTCCGCGATAGGGCCAGTCTTCCGGATTAACGGCCAAATCTTTGCGCACGGGATTCAAGGCGACGTAGTTCCACTTCTCGTTGTAGTCGTCGAGTGATCGGATGAAGCGGTCAAAATAATCCGCCTGCCAGAGCGGGCCGGTTTGGCGGTGAAACTGATTGATTCGTGTCGCACTCATGGATTTCCAGATGCGCATCCAGTCAGCCAGAGGGCGGGCAGCGGGGGACGGGGCGGCGAAGAAATGCACATGATCCGGCATGAGCAGATATTGACCGACATACCAGCCGTTCAATTTGGCAGACTTCGCCCAGAGGTCGCGCAAGATATCATGCGCAGCATCACTGGCGAGCACCTGGCGGCGCTGGTAAACACAGGCGGTCAGGAAGACCAGGGGGTGCGGCGCAAAAGGGCGGAGATGGGGCAGGTGCATCGGCCAGCTGGCGGCGAGTGTTGCTTCCCGTCAGGCGCCATAGGTTGCGGGACTGATGGTCCCGCCTCCATCCCAAAACAGCGCCCTCACTGCCCGGCGTGGGCGCGCTTCAGCGCCTGCGCCACGTTCCTCGGCACGAACTTCGAGACGTCGCCGCCGAGCTTGGCGATCTGCTTGACCAGCGAGGAGCTGGTGTAGCTGTAGGACTCGTTCGGCATGACGAAGATGGTCTCCACCCGCGGCTCGAGGTGGCGGTTCATCAGCGCCATGTTGAACTCGAACTCGAAGTCGGACAGCGCGCGCAGGCCGCGGATGATGGCGTGGGCCTTCTGGCGGCGGGCGAACTCGACGAGCAGGCCGTCGAAACTCACCACGTCCACATTGGGCAGGCCGCGCAGGTTGGCCTGGATGAGCGCCACGCGCTGCTCCGGGGTGAACAGCGCCTTCTTGGTCGAGTCGACGGCGACGGCGACGCGGACATGGCCGAAGAGCCTGGCGGCGCGCTGCAGCACGTCGAGATGGCCGTTGGTGAACGGGTCGAAGGTTCCGGGGTAGATGCAGAGTTTCATGCGGCGGACCGGGGGCAGAATTGCAGAGGACCACGGGATGGCGAGTCAGATTTCCGCCAAATCCCAGCGCGCGGGTGGGCGGCATGGGTAGGGCGAATCCTCCGGATGAGCCGCGGCTCGTCGGGACGACTCGCCCTACCGTGCTTGCCAACCCTGGCGGCGTTGTCTCGACTGGGCGGGTGAAGTTCACCCTGCCCAACGTGCTCACCCTGTCCCGCGTGCCGATGATGTTTGTCATCGTGGCCCTGATGTATTCCGACTGGGCCGGGGCGGCGACCTGGGCCTTCTGGCTGTTCATCGCCTCGGCGCTGACGGACTGGTTCGACGGCATGCTGGCGCGCCGGGCCAACCAGGTGTCCTCCTTCGGCCGGTTCATGGACGCGGTGATCGACAAGGTCATGGTCATCGGCCTGATGATCGCGCTGGTGAACGGCGGCTATTTCGCGGGCTTCCGCATCACGGCGATGCTGCTGCTGCTGCTGATCATCGCGCGGGAGTTCACCATTTCCGGCCTGCGCATGGCGGCGGCGACCAAGGGCCTCGTGGTCGAGGCCGACGCCGGCGGCAAGGTGAAGACCTTCGTGCAGCTCAACGCCATCGGCTGGCTGCTCGGGGCGCGGATGTTTGAAAAGGATTTCGCCAGCCTCTTCGGCGGCCAGGAGGACACGGCGGTGCGGGTGGTGCATTGGGGCGGGCTCGGGCTCTACGTCCTGGCTGCGGTGCTGACGATCACCTCCGGCTATACCTACTTCCGGCGGCATGGGCATGTGGTGCAGGACTGACCATGGAGCTGCCGGAGCCACGCTGGCCGCGGATTTTCTCGACGCGCTTGGTCTGCGCTGTCGCCACGCTCGGGCCGATTGGCCGACGTTTGCCCGCGCCCGGCACCTGGGGCTCGCTGGCCGGGCTGCTGTATTTCATGCTGCTCTTCCGCCACTCTCGCTGGGAAGTGATCTTCGCCTGGTCGGTGCTGCTCAGCTATGCCGCCGTGGCGTTTTGCGGCGACGCGGCCCGGCGCCTTGGCAAGACGGACCCGGGCGAAGTCATCCTCGACGAGTTTGCCGTGATGCCGCTGGTGTTTCTCGGCTGGCGCGCCAGCCATGCCGCCCAACTGCCGGAGTGGTTGGTGCTTTTCCAGGGATTCGTGCTGTTCCGGTTCTACGACATCCTCAAGCCGCTCGGCATCGCCCGGCTGCAACGCTGGCCGGGGGGGTGGGGCATCGTGGCGGACGATTTTGCCGCCGCGCTGGCGGCGTGCGCCACCTTGCAGCTGGGCGCGTGGGCGTGGACAATGATGCGCTGAGTCAGGGCGCGCGCCTGGGCATCACGCGTTCGCGGACGTTGGCCACGACCTGGCGGAAAGTTATCTCCGCGCGCACGCGGGTGCTGACGCCGAAGTCGTAGCCGTCGGGTCCCCAGGTCGAACGCAGGCCGAGGCCGACGATCCACTGGGTCTTGGAGTGGAAGGTGTATCGGGCGGGCACATACCAGAGCAGGCTGGGTTTCAGATAAAAGAAGTGCTCGGTCTCGTCCCCCAGCAGCGCGGTCGAGGCATAGGTGCCGGCGAAGGTCCACTTGAACTGCCCGAGATCATACACCGCGCCGGCGGTGAGGGAGAAGGAGTCGTCATGCGGCTCGTTGGGCCGCAGCGTGCCCGGCGAGGTGCTGCGGCCCAGGAGGTCGAGGCCACCCGCGGCAAAGGTGGTGAGCTTTGGATTGCGCTCGGAATGGCGCTGGATGGTGAAGCCGGGGAGGAAGTGGTTGAATCCGTCGGTCATGTCCAGCGGAGGCGTGCCGGTCGGACGCGACGCATTGAAGGTCACGCTGGCCTCGTATGCCGGGCGCAGCCACCCGGTGAAGATGTATTTGGCGCCGAGCCGCAGCTCGCCGATGCCGTAGCCGTCGCTGCCGCCGCCCAGCCCGTGGGTCAGGTAGGTCGAGGCCTCGGCGCTGAGCTCGAAACGGTCGTTGAGCGCCCAGCGGAAACCGGCCTCGGTGCGGAGGTAGTCGCGGCGGATGAAGTCGCTGAGGTGCGGATGCAGGATGAGCTTCACCGTGCCCGGCGGATCAAGCTCGGGCAGGTCGATGTCGAACAGGCCGCGGACGCGGGAGAAAAACGGCCGGGAATCGGGAGGCGGGTTTTGATCGGCGGGCGTGGTCTGGGCGGAGGCGGCGATGAGGCACGGCAGGAGGCAGGGAAAAAGACGGCGGACCATGAAAGTTTCAGGGGAGGAGTTGGAGGGAATCGAGCGGCAACCGGATCAGGAGGCCCTGTTGCAGCACGTCCACTGACACGACAATTCCCCGCGGGTTCTCCGGATTGTCGACATAGCCCTCCAGGCCGTGCAGCGGCCCGCCTTGCACGCGGACATGCGTGCCTTTCCTGATGAGCGGATGGAGGGCTGCCTCGAGGCCGGAGGCGCAGACGGTCTTCACCGCCTCCAACTGCCGCAGGAAAACCTCCTCGTTCTTGACGAGCATGGCGCGCACGAGCAGGTCCTGCTGGTAGATGCGGTCCTTGCGGGCCGGCTCCAGCCGGGCGAACACATAGCCCGCGAACAGCGGCTTGGTGAAGGTCTTCCTCTGGTTGCCGTAGCGGCGCACGCTCTTGATGAGCGCCAGATAGTGCGTGAACTGCTCGCGCACCAGCAGGTCGGCGAATTTTTTCTCGCAGCGGGGTTTGGTGTGGCAGACGAACCAGCGCGGCTCGGCGAAGTCAGGCAGATGCTGGCCCATGGGTCAGGCTTTCACGGGGCGGCCGGGGCGGGAGAGCATCACAGCGGATTCTCCGTCTCGATGAATTCCCACGGCAGGCGGAATTTCCTCGCCAGCTCGGCGGCGAGCGCCTTCACCCCATGCACCTCGGTGGCGTAGTGGCCGCAGCAGATGAGGTTGAGCCGGTGCTCCTGCGCGTAGTTGAACCACTCCTCGCGCAGCTCGCCGGTGATGAGCGTGTCCACGCCCGCCGCGACCAGCCGGGGCACGGCGCCGTTGCCGCTGCCGCTGCAAAAGGCGATCTGCTTCGGCGCGGCGCTGCCGCAGTCGATCGTGACGACGTGCGGGTAGAGTTCCTCCAGCCGGGCGCACAGTTGGGCGCGCTTGAGCCGGTTCGGGGCGATCCAGCCGATGTTTTCGCCTTCATGCGGCAGGAACCGCCGCCGGGGCTTGAGGCCAAGCTGGCGGGCGAGCAGCACGTTGTTGCCCAGCTCCTCGTGGGCGTCGAGCGGCAGGTGGCTGGAGTAGACGGCGCAGTTGCCCCGCACCAAGGCGGCGAAGCGCCCGTAGACCGGGCCGGTCAGCGGCTGGACACCGCCCCAGAAAAGGCCGTGGTGCACGATCAGGAAATCCACGCCCCGTTCCGCGGCGCGCTCGAAAGGCACGAGGCCCGCGTCCACCGCGGCGCCGATGCGGGTCACGCGGCCGTCGTTGGCCACCTGCAGGCCGTTGTGCGCGCCGGGAAAATCCCGGAACGCGGCCCGGCGGGTGCGCTTGTCACAGTAGTCGGCGAGCTGGGTGAGGGAGGCCATGCGCGCAGGTTGAGGAGCCAGGTTGCCGCGTGCAAGCCGGGTGTAAGCTCTGTTCAGCAGATTGTGGGAGCGAGCTTGCTCGCGACTCAGGACATGACTGTCGCGAGCAAGCTCGCTCCCACAGGAGTCAGCACGTTCCACCTTGCCAGCAGAGCGGCGATTCCCACCGTTGGGTCCATGGCAGCCGCCGGAAAGCAGGATCCCATCGGACTCATCGCGCAGGCCACGGAGAATTTTTCCCACCGCCCGAGTTGGGACGAGTATTTCATGGCCACGGCCAAGCTCATCGCCTCGCGCTCCAACTGCGAGCGGCTGAACGTCGGCTGCGTGGTCGTCACGGCCGGGGCGCGAAAGAACCGGCTGGTCGCCGCCGGCTACAACGGCTGGCTGCCCGGCACCCCGCACGCCTCCCGGATGCGCGACGGCCACGAGCAGGCGACCGTGCACGCCGAGCAGAACGCGATCGCCGACGCCGCCCGGCGCGGCTCCAGCGTCGACGGCTGCACCGCCTACGTGACGCACTATCCGTGCATCAACTGCGCCAAGATTCTCGCGGCGGCGGGCATCGCCGAGGTGAAGTATCACCAGGACTACCACAACGACCCGCTGGTGCGCCCGATCCTGAAGGACGCGGGCGTCAGGATCACGAAACTCTAATCATAATAATCTGTAGGTGGCGCGCTCGCGCGCCACGTTGCGAGCAAGCTCGCAACCTGCCCACCGCAAAACCCATGAAGGAACGGCGCACCGCGCGGAAGACCGCCAGCCTCGCCGGCCAGCTCCTGCTCGCGCACCCGGTGCTGCGCGATCCGAACTTCCGGCGCGCCGTCGTGCTGCTCTCGGCGCACAACGCCGAAGGCGCCATGGGGGTCGTGCTGAACCGGCCGCTCGACAAGCAGCTTGGCGAATTGAACTCCGAGTTCGCGCTGGGCGCGCTGGCCGGCGTGCCGGTCTATGCGGGCGGGCCGGTGGAGCCGCAGCAACTGGTCCTCGTTTCGTGGGAATGGCTGGACGCGGACCGCGCCTTCCAACTGCACTTCGGCATCGAGCCGGACAAGGCGGCGGGGCTGGTCGGTTCGCCCGGGGTGACGCTGCGCGCCTTCCTCGGCTACGCCGGCTGGAGCAAGGGCCAGCTCGAAAACGAGATGAAGCACGACACCTGGGTGACGGCCCCGGTCGACGGCGACCTGCTGGGCCGGGTCGACGGGGTCGGGCTCTGGCGCCAAATACTGGGCTCAATCTCCCCTGACCTGAAGCTGCTGGCTGACGAGCCGGACGATCCGGCCGTAAACTAGCCATACCAGCGGGTTAAATGACTGGAGGCGGGGCCATCAGCCCCGCCGGGCAGGTGTTTCGGGAGCAAGAACACGCGGGGCTGATGGCCCCGCCTCCTCGTCCAAATCTTTTCCTTTGACAGGGGTGGCGGCGGCCATCTTCTTTCTTCGTTTTTATGAAAGTCGTCTCCTCCATCAAATCCGCCAAGATGCGTCACCCGGCCTGCCAGGTGGTCCGTCGCAAGGGCAAGATCTACGTCATCAACAAAGTCGAGCCGCGCTACAAGGCGCGCCAAGGCTGATTTAACCACCTCATTTACCGTGAAGACCGAAGGCCATCCCGTCCTCAACCACGTCTGTTTCCTCGACATCGGAACCGGCAAGAAATTCCTGACCAAGTCCACGATGAAGTCCGCCCGCACCGAGAAGATCGACGGGAAGGACTACTTCGTCATCGTGCGCGACGTGACGATGGATTCGCATCCCGCCTACACCGGCGAGAAGCGCCTCGTCGACACCGCCGGCCGCGTGGAGAAGTTCACCACGAAGTTCAAGCGCGCGACCAAGACCAAATAAACCGGGAGTAGCCGATTCTTCGAAGCCCTCCCGTTGCGGAGGGCTTTTTGCTTTCCGGCATGGCCGGAAAACAATCTCGCCGAAGCTCGGAGAGCGAAGGCGGATAAAGTGATTTACCTTTGGCCGCTTCCTTCGTGTGCTTCGTGCACTGCGTGGTGAAAAAGAAACTCAAGCTGATCATCTTCGACTGCGACTCGACGCTCAGTGCCATTGAAGGCATCGACGAGCTGGCGCGCGCGCGCGGGCCGCAGGTCTTCGCCGAGGTCGAGGCCATGACCCGCGACGCCATGGAAGGGAAGATTCCCGTGGAGGAGGTCTTTGCCCGCCGGTTGGACATCATCCGTCCCTCCCGGACGAATGTCGCGGCAGTCGGTCGGCTCTACGTCGAGCAGGTGGAACCCACGGTGCAGGCCACAATCAAGCAGCTCAAGGCCGCGGGCTGGACGCCGGTGATCCTCAGCGGCGGTTTTCGCCAGGCCATCGAGCCGCTGGCGGCGCACCTTGGTATCGCGCGCATCGAGGCGGTGGACCTGCACTTTGACGCGAAGGGCGAGTTCGTCGGGTTCGACGAGAAATTCCCCACGACCCGCTCCGGCGGCAAACCGGTGGTCGTCATCGCACTCAAGCAAGAGCTGAAGCCGGCGCGCACCGTGATGGTCGGTGACGGCGTCAGCGACCTTGAGACCAAGCCGGTGGTCGACCTGTTCGTCGGGTTTGGCCGCTATACGCCGCGCGAAAGAGTGAGGACGGGTGCAGCGGTGTTCATCAACAACCTCGCTGATCTGCCGGCAGCGTTGACGAAGCTCGGCACCTGACATTGCCTAGGGCGTGTTCGCAGAACGCCAAATAACCGGGCCTGTCATTCTGAGCGAAGCGAAGAATCCATGCATTCGCAGGCGACATCACGCTCGTAACCGTGGATCCTTCGCTGCGCTCAGGATGACAATCCGTTTTGCTCCATTCACTGCCGGCCCATGCTCGCCCTGACCATCATTCCGACCGAGGGCGGCCCGGAAATCCCGCCGGCGCTAATCATTCCCTTCGGTTTGTTGCTGCTGCTGATTGCTACGATGCCACTGGCGCCAGCGAAGCTGAAGCACCTCTGGGAGCACTATTATCCGCATGTGGCTGTGACCCTGGGCCTGCTGGTCGCGGGTTGGTATCTGGTCGGGATGCCAGCGGGAGAACGCATCATCGGCCACACGCTGCATGAATATTTCTCCTTCATCTGCCTGATCGGGTCGCTGTTCGTTGTGGCGGGCGGCATCCACCTCAAGGTCAAGGGCGAGGGCACGCCGCTGGCCAACGTGGCCTTCCTCGCGGTGGCCGCGGTGGTCACCAACTTCATCGGCACGACCGGGGCCTCGATGCTGCTGATCCGGCCTTGGATCCGAGTGAACAAGTATCGGATCAGCGCTTTCCACATCGTGTTTTTCATCTTCATCGTGTCGAACTGCGGCGGGGCGCTGACACCCATCGGGGATCCGCCGCTTTTCCTCGGCTACCTGCGCGGGGTGCCTTTCTTCTGGCTGGTGGAGCACGCCATCCTGCCTTGGACGTTTGTCAACGGGCTGCTGCTCGGGGCGTTTTATGTCTTCGACCGCCACAGTTTCTCCAAGGTGGCGGCCACGGTGCGATCGCACGCCACGCAGGAACACGAGACGTGGAGTTGCGACGGAATGATCAATGTCCTCTTCCTTCTCGCGATCATCGTCGGGGTGTTCCTGCCGGCGGAATATTTCATTCGCGAAGCGGTGCTGCTCGGCGCTGCGCTGGCCTCGTATAATCTCACACCGAAGCCGGTGCACCAGGAAAACCACTTCAACTTTGCGCCGGTCAAGGAGGTGGCCTGGCTCTTCCTCGGCATCTTCCTCACCATGATGCCGGCGCTGGGCTATCTGGAAAAACACGGCAAGGAGACGGGGCTGACCAAGCCCGCGCAGTATTATTACGCCACCGGTTCGCTCTCCGCTGTGCTCGACAATGCGCCGACCTACCTGAACTTCCTCAAACTCGCCGAGGTGACGTTCGTGACCGAGACGCCGGAGGAAATCGCCGCCGGCGGAGGCGACTACGACAAACGCGCAGTGGCACAGCTGCTCAAGACGGCGCCGCAGTTCGTCGTGGCGCTCAGCCTGGGGGCGGTGTTCTTCGGGGCGATGACCTACATCGGCAACGGGCCGAACTTCATGGTCAAGAGCATCGCCGAAAGCTCAGGGGTGAAGGTGCCCACCTTCTTCGGTTTTTTATTCAAATACAGCCTGCCGATCCTGCTTCCGATACTGGTGCTCGCCGCGTGGCTATTTATCTAGGCGTCGGCCCTAGTGGCTTGCTTGACGCAATTCTCAGGTCAGCGAAAGAACGAAAAACGTCCGCCCCCTTCCTCAATATCTTCTTCTGAAGTTACGTCGGTTTTGAGTGATGAGACGGCCTCTTCCGGAAAGCCACCTTCGGACATTCGCTTTTTCAATGCGGTTGTTGCCTCTCGGAGCGCAATGTCACGGAAGATATTCTTATCCACTCGTGTGCGGCAAATGAACCAAACGAACATGTTTTCGGGGCTACCGCTAAAATCGGCGAGCAGCTCCGAATCGACGATCGGATAGGACGAGCTGTCCTGTTCTTTCTTATGAAAATCAAGGCAGGCGGACATCACATTAACCCACTTGGCGGTCTCGAGATACTTGGCATCTCGTTTTTGTTTTGTGCGCCTGCTGGTCATCGGACCATGTCGAAAACTTTATCCATCTCACGGCGTTGGCCTTCGTATTGTCACGGGAACAGCCCGCGCATGGCCTTGGCCTCGGAGACGCGCGAGATGCCGAGCACGAGGGCGGCGGTGCGGCGGCTGCAGTTGTATTTCTTCTGCGTCTCGTCGACCGAGGCCTTGGCCTTGGCGAGCATGCGGTGCAGCTTGTCGAAGACCTCGTTTTTCGTCCAATAGTAGTTCTGGAGGTTCTGCAGCCACTCGAAGTAGGAGACGATCACGCCGCCGGAGTTGCAGAGCACATCGGGGATGATCTGGATGTCGCCCCGCTGGCTGAGGATCTGGTCGGCCTCGTTGGTGGTGGGGCCGTTGGCGCCCTCGGCGATGAGCCGGCATTTCAGTTTGCCGGCGTTTTCCGCCGTGATGACGCGCTCGAGGGCGGCGGGGATGAGGACGGTGCAGGGCTGCTCGAGGAGCTGCTCGTTGGTCAGCGCCTCGCCGCCGGGGAAGCCCTTGAGCGATTTGTTTTTCGCGGTGTATTCCGCGGCGGCCTTGAGGTCGATGCCCTTGGGATTGTAGATGCCGCCGGTGAAGTCGGAGATGCCGGTGATCTCGGCGCCCCAGTGATAGAGCGCGCGGGCGGCCTCGCTGCCGACATTGCCGAAGCCCTGGACGATGACGGTGGTTTTCTCCGCCTCGACGCCCATGTCCTCGAGGTAGGCCTTCACGAACCAGGCGACGCCCTCGCCGGTGGCCTCGGTGCGGCCGAGCGAGCCGCCGAGGGAGATGGGTTTGCCGGTGATGACGCCGGGCTCGTAGTAGCCCTTGTGGTTGGAATAGGTGTCCATCATCCACGCCATGACCTGCGCGTTGGTGCCGACGTCGGGCGCGGGGATGTCGACGTTGGGCCCGATGAAGGGCGTGATCTCCTGCATGTAGCGGCGGGAAAGGCGCTCCAGCTCGGTGGCGGACATGTCGCGGGCGTTGACGATCACGCCGCCCTTGGCCCCGCCGTAGGGCAGGCCGACGAGCGAGCATTTCCAGCTCATCCACATGGCCAGCGCCGCGACCTCGCCGAGGGTCACGTCCTGGTGGAAGCGGATGCCGCCCTTGGCCGGGCCGGTGGAGAGGTTGTGCTGCACCCGGTAGCCCTCGAACAGCTCGACCTTGCCGCTGTCCATGCGGACGGGCATCGCGACCACGACGCAGCGGCGGGGGCGCTTGGTGCGTTCACGGAGCCCGGCCTCCATGCCGAGGATGTCGGCGGCGGCGTCGAACTGGTTGCAGGCCTGCTGGAAAACAGGGGAGCTGTAGATGGTTTGGTGATGGGACATGGGGAAGGGGCGGAGCGCCCGTTGTTTGTTGGCGCGAAGCTAGCGGCATTCGCGCGGGTTTGGCAATGGGCTTCGGGCCGGGCCGGGGGCAATCACGCCGGCTAATCCGGCCGCTCGCGCGGTTGATAGCCGCGATCGCCTCCGGCTTGCAAATGGCTGGTGGCTGGCGAGCTTGCCCAGTGGCTTGCTTTGGTGCAGGCCATTTGCCCCGGCCCGCCCATGGCACTGTTCCAACTGCACTCGGATTACCAGCCGACCGGCGACCAGCCGGCCGCGATCGCGCAGTTGGTGGCCTCGTTCCGCGCCGGGAATCGCGCCCAGACCCTGCTGGGCGTCACCGGCTCGGGCAAGACCTTCACGATGGCCAATGTCATCGCCCAGCTCGACCGGCCGGTGCTCATCATCTCGCACAACAAGACGCTCGCCGCGCAGCTCTACTCCGAGTTCAAGGGCTTCTTCCCCGGGAACGCCGTCGAATACTTCGTCAGCTACTACGACTACTACCAGCCCGAGGCCTATGTGCCGTCGAGCGACACCTTCATCGAGAAGGACTCGTCCATCAACGAGGAGATCGAGCGGCTGCGCATCGCCACGACCAGCTCGCTTGTCAGCCGGCGCGACGTGATCGTGGTGGCGAGCGTCTCCTGCATCTACGGTCTCGGCTCGCCCGAGGATTTCGCCGCCATGCGCATCACCCTGCGCCGGGGCGGCAGCCTGAACCGCAACAAGCTTCTCGAACGCCTCGTGGAGAACATCTACGAGCGGAACGACTGCGAGCTGAAGCGCGGGGCCTTCCGCGTGCGCGGCGACACGGTGGACGTGATGCCGGCCTACCTCGAGCACGGCCTGCGCGTGGAGTTTTTCGGTGACGAAATCGAGGCGCTCACGGAGTTCGAGCCGGTCAGCGGCGCCGTGCTGCGCAAGATTGACCAGTTCGACCTCTATCCCGCCAACCAGTATGTCACGAGCAAGGGCCGCCTCGACCACGCGATCAAGGCCATCAAGGCCGAACTGGAGGAGCGCGTGGCCTTCTTTGAGAAAAACCAGCAATACCTCGAGGCCCAGCGCATCCGCATGCGGACGAACTACGACCTCGAGATGCTCCAGGAGATGGGGTTTTGCAGCGGCATCGAGAACTATTCGGCGCACCTGACGGCGCGGAAGCCCGGCGACCGGCCCTTCTGCCTGATCGATTTCTTCGCGAAGGATTTCCTGCTCTTCGTGGACGAGAGCCATGTGACGATCCCGCAGGTCGGCGGCATGTATAACGGCGACATCGCCCGCAAAAAGACGCTGGTGAACTTCGGCTTCCGCCTGCCCTCGGCGCTCGACAACCGGCCGCAGAGTTTCGAGGAGTTCCAGAGAATCACCGGCCAGACCCTCTATGTGTCGGCGACGCCGGCGCCTTTCGAGCTGGAGAAATCCGCCGTGATCGCCGAGCAGGTCATCCGCCCGACCGGTCTGCTCGATCCGGAAATCGTGCTGCGGCCGACCAAGGGCCAGGTCGAACACCTGATCGGCGAATGCCGCCTGGCGGCGGAGCAGGGCGAGCGGGTTCTGGTCACAACCCTGACGAAACGACTTTCGGAGGATCTGACCACCCATCTGCGCGAATCCAGGATCCGCGTCGAATACCTGCACTCCGACATCGACGCGCTGGAGCGGGTCGAAATCCTCCGCAACCTGCGGCAGGGCAACTTTGACGTGCTCATCGGCATCAACCTGCTGCGCGAGGGCCTTGACCTGCCCGAGGTGGCGCTGGTGGCGGTGCTGGATGCCGACAAGGAAGGCTTCCTGCGCAGCGCGACCAGCCTCATGCAGACCGCCGGCCGCGCCGCGCGGCACGAGAAGGGTCGCGTCATCTTCTACGCCGATGTCGTCACCGAATCCATCCGCCGCACCGTCGACGAGGTCACGCGCCGCCGCGCCAAGCAGCTCGCCTACAACGCGGCGCACAGGATCACGCCCCGCAGCGTGAAACGCGGCGTGCAGGCCAGCCTCCACACCTACGACGGCAGCGGCACGGACACGACGCTGGCGGTGGCGGAGTCGGCGGACGACGTCGCGGCCGTGGTCGCCGAGCTGGAGGACGAGATGCAGGAGGCCGCCAACAAACTGGAGTTCGAGCGCGCCGCGTTGCTGCGCGACCAGATCAATTTGCTGAAATCAGGCGACTACCGGCGCCCCGCCAAGGAATCGTCCTACCGGCAGAAGCCCGCGAAAGGGCGCAAGTGATTTTTCCTGGAGGCGGGGTGCCCTCACCCCGCAAGACACAGTCAGCGCAATCTCAATCTGAGCGGGGTGAAGGCGCCCGCTGATGTCAACTAATAGTTTACATCAGCCGGCAGCGCAATTTGGAAATGGCGGGGTGAGGGCACCCCGCCTCTGTTCCGTCACTCCGGCAGCGAGTCGTCCAAATCCTCGTTCAGGCGGCACTCGTTCATGACGCGCAGCCAGATCTCGCGCAGGTCAAAGAGGCGCGGCAGGGCGTAGTCACGATAACGCAGGGCGGACGGAGACGCGGCCACATCGGGCTGGCCGAGCCGGGCAAGGGTGAGGTTGAGTTCGCGCAAGGCGCGCTTGAACAGGCAGACCGCGAGCGTGTAGTCGCCCATCTCCAGGGCCTGCACGGCCTGCAGCGCCTGTTCGTTGCCGCGATAGAGCAGGGCTTGGAGGGAAATCCCGAGGGCGGCGGGCACCCGGTCCGGTTGGATGGCCAGACGCTCCCAGCGGGCCAGCAGGCTCACGTAGAGCGCGCGGGTGGAAATGTAGACCGGGTTGCGGTGCAGCGTGCAGGGGTCCCATTCGCCGTCGAAGAGATCCTCGGCCTCCGCCTCGCCGGTCTCCTCGCCGTTGTCCGCCATTTCCCAGCCCATGCGGCGGGCGGCCTCGTCCACGCGGTCGATGGCCGAGGGGATCTGGTCGTAGTGCTTGATGTATTCGTGGACGGCGGCCTCCTGCGCCCCGAGGTATTTCTGCCAGTCCAGCTCCGTCCAGGCGAGCTCGCCGCGGTCTTCCCAGTCGCTGTCGAACAACCCGTCGGAGTCAGAATTGGTCATGTAATGAAGGGGCCTTGCGGCTTGGATCCTGACAGTGCCCGGCTTGGGCCGGCTGGCAAATAAAATTCCGGGCATAGGCTGCAGCGGCGGTCTGCGACCGCCGTCCCTCTGTGATCGCCCCAACGGCGCTCCTGGAGCGTCGCCGCAGTGATCCGCCTTGAATCGCGCCCGGCGGCGGTTTTCCTGACGCCATGCCCGCAGTGCAACATGCGACGGTCCACTACAGCGGCCATGTGCAGGGCGTGGGTTTCCGCTACCAGGTCCTGCAGGTCGCGCAGGGCTTCGAGGTCGCGGGCCAGGTGCAAAACCTGCCCGACGGGCGGGTGCGGCTTGAGGCGGAGGGGCCGGCCGACGAGGTGCGCGAATTTCTGGCCGCCGTGCAGGAGCGGATGGAGGGCTTTATCCGCAAGGTTGAACAGGCGGAGTCGGTCCGCGCGCCGCAATTCTCGGGCTTCACCATCCGATGAGACCGGTCGCCCCCGACATCCCGGCGGTCGAGCTGCGCGCTTTCCGCAAAAGCTACCGGCTCGGCTGGACGGGTGCGCGCGTCGGCGCCGTGCAGGACCTGTCGTTGCGCCTGGCGCCGGGACAGGTGCTCGGGTTGTTCGGACCCAACGGCTCCGGCAAGAGCACCACGCTCAAGGCTCTGGCCGGGCTTCTGCACCCGACCGCCGGCGAATGCCGGGTGTTTGACCACAGCGCCGGCAGCGCGGAGGCCCGCCCGCGCGTGGGCTACCTGCCGGAGGCGCCGCGTTTCGCGCCGCACCTGACCGGCCGAGAGTTCCTTTTCTATTGCGCGGGACTCAGCGGGCTGGGCGGGGAAGTCGCCGCGCAACGGGTCGGCGAGGTGCTCACGTGGAGCGGCCTGGCGGGCGCGGCCGGGCGGCGGATGGGAACCTATTCCAAGGGCATGAAGCAGCGCATCGGGCTGGCGCAGGCCATCGTGCACGATCCCGACCTGGTGCTGCTCGACGAGCCGGCCGGCGGGCTCGATCCGCAGGGCCGGCTGGCGCTCGATGGTTTGATTCGCGATCTGGCGGCGCGCGGCAAGACGGTGGTCTTCAGTTCGCATCTGCTCGACGCAGCCGGAGCTTTGTGCGACCGGATCGCGTTGCTGGGGAAAGGCCGGTTGCTGGCGGAAGGAACGACGGCGGAGTTGCTCGGCGCCGCGCCGGCCGCCCCGCCGGCGTCGCGCCTGGAGCAATTGTATCTGGACAGGACAAACGGCCATGACTGAACCGAGACATCGAGGCGTCGGGGCCAGCCTCAACCGGATCCGGTTGGTGGCCGGGCACACCTTGGGCGAGGCTTTGCGGATGCGCCTGGTCTTGCTCTTCGCGGTCGCGGCGGTGTTGCTGCTGCTGGGAGCGCGCTGGCTGGCGGAATTTCATTTCGGCGCGCCGGAGTTGAAGCTCATCGGGGATTTCGGCCTCGGGACGATGGGCTTGCTGGGAACGCTGCTGGCCGCCCTCGCCACGGCCCAGTTGTTTTTCAACGATGTCGCCAACGGGGCGGCCGCGTGCGTGCTGACGCGGCCCGTGCGCCGCTGGGAATATGTCGCCGGCAAGCTGGCGGGTGTGGCCGCGCTGCTGGCGCTTTTCACGGCGGTTCTCGGGGGCCTGCTGGCCGGCTTGTTGCTCTGGCGCAGTGGTCAGCTCGGTGTGGCATCGGCGGGGTTGCCCGTGCTGCTCAGCGCCTGCGCGCTGCAATGGATGAAATTCACCGTGATCGCGGCCATGACGCTGCTCGTCTGCACCTACGCCGGCACGGCGCTGTTCGCGAGCTGCGCCGGTCTGCTGCTGGCGGTCATCGGCCATCTGCGGCCCTTCGCCACCGGCGGCGGTTTGGGCTGGCTGCGCGTCTGGCCCAACCTGGCGCGGTTCGACGCCGAAGCCCTGCTCGCGTCGGGCC
Organism: Opitutia bacterium; assembly: GCA_016190985.1. Classification (GTDB taxonomy): domain Bacteria; phylum Verrucomicrobiota; class Verrucomicrobiia; order Opitutales; family Opitutaceae; genus Lacunisphaera. The sequence goes on from JACPPI010000001.1 coordinate 15,591, forward strand.
TGCCGCTGCCAGCCCAGCAATTGCTCGGGCTGGCCGTCTACTGGGCGGTCTGCGTGCTGCTGTCTGGTGTGCTCGCCTCCTATGCCTTCAAGCAGCGCGAGTTTTAATTCCGCCCGATTCGCGTTGCCGCTGGCGTCGCTCCTGGCCGTCGGATTTTTGCTGCGTGCGCTGGAACAGCCGGCGCCGGCGCTGTGGCGCGGCGCACAACTGACGGCCCTCTCCGGCCGGGGCGGGCTGCTGTCGGTGCTCGGAGGATTGCGGACGCCGTTGGCGGCCGGTTATTGGCTGCGGGCCAATGTGGCCTGGGAGAATCGTGACGCCGCCGCCATGGAGGCGTTGATCGGGCTGACCGTGGCGGCCGACGAGCGGCCGCTCTACTTCTGGCTGAACGGAGCACGCATGCTCGCCTACGATGTGCCGGGCTGGCTGCCCGCCGACGCCCCGGCGGCGGTCCGGCGGCGGGCGGTGGAGGCGCAGGCGCAACGGGCGCTGCGTCTGCTGGAGCACGGGCTCGGCTGGCGCGGGGCCGCCGCCGCGCTGCATGTTGAGATGGCCAACATCCACCTGCGCCGCCTCGGCGACCTGGAGAATGCCGCGCGGTGCTACCGGCTGGCGGCGGAGCAGCCGGGGGCGCCGTATTACGCCGCGCGCATCCATGCCGAGCTGCTGCGCGCACTGGGGCGGCCGCGGGAGGCGCTGCTCTGGCTCCGGCGGATCCTGCCCGGCTTGCCCCCGCATGATCCTGAGGCCCGCCGCGAGGTGGTGCGGGAGCGCATCGCGGCGCTGGAGCGCGAGCTGGCTGGGCGGTGAGCCACATAGGATTGTCATCCTGAGCGCAGCGAAGGAAACACGCTCCGCGGGTGGCGCTACGTTCGTTGCCGTGGATTCTTCGCTGCGCCCAGGATGACAGAAGTCGCGACGATGCCTTTGACACGGCCCCAGGAGCCGTTTGGACTGACTCCACGAATGTCCGCCCAATTGCTCGATCACGTCACGATCAGCTGGCCTTACCTCCTCCTGGCCGTGGCCATGCTGTGGTTTCCGCGCCAATGGCTGCGCAACGGCGCCCGGGTGCTGAAGAAGCGCCGCAGGCCCGACGGCGCGCTGGAGCGGCTCGCCGGCATGGGCGCACGCGACCCGGACGACAAGTCGGTCCAGCCCGGCAAGGAATTCGCCAACTTCCGCAACTACGTCGACCTCTTCCGCGCGCTGGCCGGCGGCTACAGCCTCACGCAGTTCGCCTTTGCCGCCCGCGACGGCGATGCGGAGCTGGCGGTGTTCCTCGTGCAAGCGGCCATCCTGCTCGTCGCGGTGCTGAGCCAGACAATCCGCCTTGGCGAGCGGCTGAGTTTCTTCGCGCCGATCTTCTTTCTTGTGGGCCTGAGCGTCGGGGCCAGCGGGCACTATGCGGGGCTGCTTGCCTTCATCCTCGTGCTGGCGATCAACCCCATCATCCCCAATCCCCGGCTGTTTCTCACCGCCTACGGGCTGCTGTTGCTGGCGTTTGGATATTTTTTGGATGCCGATATGAAACTGCTCGGGGTGAATGCGGCGCTGATCCTGCTGCCGCCGCTGCTCAGTCTGCTGGCGAAACGGCCGCTGGTCATCTTCACCCGGAAGGCGAAGTCCGCGACTCCCTCCTGATGGCGGCTCCCGCATGGCGTCACTGGGTCGAGGCGGCGCGTCCCAAGACGCTGCCGGCGGCGGTGATCCCGGTGCTGGTCGGCACGGCCCTGGCGGCGGCGCACCGCTCGGCCGACATCGGCAAGGCGGCCGTCTGCCTGCTGTTCGCGCTGCTGGTGCAAGTCGGCACGAACTTCGCCAACGACTACTTTGATTTCGTCAAGGGCGCCGACACGCCGGGCCGCGTCGGGCCGCGCCGGGCCGTGGCGGCCGGGTTGATCGCGCCGCCCACGATGCTCGCGGCAACCGGGCTGGTGTTAAGTGCGGCCTTTCTGGTCGGCCTGCTGCTGGTGCGCGAGGGCGGCTGGGGACTGCTGCTGATCGGTGTCGTGAGCATCGTCTGCGCGCTGGCCTACACCGGCGGACCGTTTCCGCTCGGCTACAACGGGCTGGGCGACGTGTTTGTCTTTGTCTTCTTCGGCCTCGTGGCGGTGGATGCGACCTTCTACGTGCAGGCGGGCGGACTGGCGCCCGACGCGACCTCGTGCGCGGTGGCCATCGGCTTGCTGGCGGCAAACATCCTCGTCGCGAACAACTATCGCGACGCCGAGACCGACGCCCGGGCGGGCAAGAAGACCCTGGTGGTGCGCTTCGGCCGGAAGTTCGCGGTCCGGCAATACGCCCTGTCGCATGCCGTCGCGCTGCTGTGCCCGGCGGCGCTGCTGATTTACGGCTACAAGTGGCCGGTGCTGTTGCCGGTGCTGCTGGCGCCGTGGGCGCTCAGGTTGGCGCGCCGTCTGGCGCTGTCGCGGGAGCCGGCGGAGCAGATCAAATTGCTCGGCGCCACGGCGGCGTATCTGGCGGCGTTCGGCGGGCTGCTGAGCACGGGGCTGGTATTGGGCCGCTGAAAGGAGACCTCGCCAGTTGCATCTCTGCTCACCGGCTGATGTCAACTATTAGTTGACATCAGCCGGTGAGCCGCAAGCTCGCGCGCAACGCGGCCTGCAGGCACGCCACCGACAAAGGCCGGGTGGCGGCGTGATACCAATTACGTTGTGAATTGACACTGTAGGGGCGGACCTTGTGTCCGCCCGCGAGGGCGTGGACCAGCCACGTCCCTGCAATAGAGCCAAACGGAACCGTAACTGGTATGTCTACCTCAGTCCCGCGGGGCTGGTAGCCCCGCCTCCAGAAAGAAAAACGGCGCTCAGCGAGCGCCGTTGAGAATGGGGACTGATATTTCGCTTCAGATCTTCCCGGCGAGTTTCCCCTTGAGCGAGGCCTTGTCCATCATGCCGACGAACTGGTCGACCTTCTGGCCGTCCTTGAACAGCAGCATGGTCGGGATGGCGCGGACGCCGAACTCGGCGGCGAGGTCGCCGTTGTCGTCCACGTTGACCTTGGCGATCTTCAGCTTGCCGGCGAGCTCGGTCGCCAGCTCGTCGAGGATCGGGGCGATGGCCTTGCAGGGGCCGCACCACGGGGCCCAGAAATCCACGAGGGTGGGCGTGGCGCCGGCGACGGCGGCTTTGAAAGTGGCGGTGTCAAGGTGGGCGATTTTGTCGGACATGGGCGGGAGTAAAGTTGACGCGCGGGAAAAGGCAAGTCGGGGGGAGGGCGCTGGCTTGGGGTAGGGCGCACCGGCCCGGTGCGCAGCGGCGGAGCGGGCCGCTCCGCCCTACTTCACCGCGGCGTGGACCGGTGGATGATCTCGGCCAGCTCCTGGGGCTCGACGGCCTGGAGCGGCTTGCCACGGGTCTTCAGCTCCTCGAAGGTCTTGATGACGGTCTCGGTCATCTTGGTGTGGGTCTCATCCGAGCCGCCGACGATGGTGAACTGCTCGGCCGAGGTCAGGCGCTTGTGGCCGTCCTCGTTGTCGAGGCCGAGGCCCAGGAGGTGGGCGGATTTAGCTTTGCGGCGACGGGTGGCTTTCTTCATCTGAGAATGTCACCGTGGCCGGGTCGGCGGGAGTTTCAAGCGGGTTTTCCTCCACGGCGGTGCAGAGGATGTCGGTGAAGGCCTCGGTCTGCTCCAGTTGCAGCTTTTTCAGGCGCGTCAGCTCCAGCACGGCGAGGAAGGTGGCCACCAGGCGGCGGAGCGAGATCTTGCCGGGGAAGAGGGTGGAGAACACGAAGGACTTCTCGGTCTTGATCCGGTCGAGGATGTATTCCATCTGGTCCGCGACCGTCACCTGCTCGGCGTGGATCTCGCCGACGACGAGCTTCTCGGCCAGGCGGCGGAGGACGAGGTTGAAGGAATTCCAGAGGTCGATCCGGTCCACGTGCTTCAGCGGCCGCTCGGAGGCGGGGGCGAAGGCCGAGGCGGAGCGGCCGAACTGACTCTGGGCGTCGAGCGACATCTGGCCGAGCTGGCCGGCGGCCTCCTTGAATTTCTTGTATTGGAGGAGCTGGTGGACGAGCTCCCAGCGCGGGTCGAGGTCGTCCTCCTCGGTGTTGGGATCAATGGCCTGCTGGTGCTTGGGCAGGAGCATGCGGCTTTTGATCTCCATGAGCGTCGCCGCCATGACGAAGAACTCGCCCGCCACCTCGACCTGAAGCTCCTTCAGGGTGTAGATGACCTCGAGGTATTGCTTCGTGACCGTGGAGATCGGGATGTCGTAGATGTCCAGCTCGCTTTTCCGGATCAGGAACAGGAGCAGGTCCAGCGGCCCCTCAAAGACGGGCAGTTTGATGCGATAATCGGCTTCGGCAACCACGCGGCCAGTCGAGGGCCGCGCCGGGCGGCGTGCAACCGGAAAAACAAGTCACTCCCGTCTGCCCGAAGGCCTTCCGTAGGCTCTTCTCTTTTGACGAACGATTGTGATCAGACACGATGGGGTGCAGCCCCGCCGTTGTCTGTAGCACGCTGGATCGCCCTTCGTTTGACCGCTGCATTCTCAAGGCGGAGAATATCCCCACGCCCTGACACAACAATCTCCTCTGTGCCGCTCAACTTCCAACGCATGCTGTAGTCGGCATAAGGGAAAGCCAAGAAATAGTATGCAACCACCGGCTGCGACGAACTAATCTTCGGAATTTCGTCAGGGCTCAAGGAGCCACTCGCAACCACTGCACTTCTCGCCAGGGAAACGATCTGGCTTTCTTCCTGTGCCGTCAGGTGGCTGGACATTGACTGGCAGCCAGCCAGCGCCAAGAGAGAAATAAGGATGAGATTCTTCATCTTCCGACGATCAGTATGCTCACTTCAACTGAGTTGAGCTTTGCAGGGTGGCTCTCACGCGCGGAGTTGAGCAGATAAAGCCTTGGAAATCAAACTCTGCGTCCTCCGGGTTGAGTTCTCTGACAGGTGAAATTCACCTCGGAAAAAGTTCAGACCAATTGTCCCTTCAGCTCTTGCGGAGAAGAGCCACGTAGAATCCGTCAGTGTTATGTGTGCCCGGCAACAGCGTGGTGCCGAGGCCGTCGAAGGTGCCGCCGTGGTTTTTGGCCGGAGGCTCGGCTTTGAAATGAGAGTGGGCTGCGAGGAACGCGGCAACGACGTCGTGGTTCTCGTGATGACTGAGGGAGCAGGTGGCGTAGATGAGGAGTCCGCCGGGTTTCACGCGCGGGGCGTTGACGGTGAGGATTTCAAGCTGGGTTTTGGCGAAGGCGGCGATGGTCTCGGGCTGCACATACCACTTGAGGTGGGGCTGGCGGCGCCAGGTGCCGGAGCCGGAGCAGGGGGCGTCCACAAGCACGCCGTCGTAGACTGCCGCGCCAATGTTCGTATTACGAACATTGCCCGTAGGGCTCTGCGCGGCGGACATTGGGTGAATGTTCGTAATACGAACATTGTCCAGGCGCGCGCGCTGCGCGCGGTCGCGGAGTTCCTCGAGGATTTCGGGACGGATGTCGGCGGCGTCGACGTGGCCCGAAGAGCCGAGCAGACGGGCGAGCTGGAGCGTTTTTCCCCCGGCGCCGGCGCAGGCGTCGAGCCAGCGGCCGGTGAGCGGCAGCGGGGCATGGGCGAGGAGCATCTGCGAGCCGAGGTCCTGGATCTCGACAAAGCCGCGGCGGTAGGCGTCGGATGTGGCGACCTCGGCGTTGGGCGGCAGGCACACGGCGTCGGGGAAATCGGCGGGAATGGTGAAGGCCCAGTTTCTCGCGCGGAATTCGTCGAGGACGAGGTTGCGGTCGTTGCATTGGATACGGACCCAGACGTTGGCGCGGCTGTTGAGGGCGTCGAGATGGGGGGAGGCGAAGACGGCGGGGCAGTGGGAGCGGAACCACTCCGGCAGCAAAGCTGCCGGGGAAAAGCTGAAAGCTGCGCCGTTGCTGGCTGCTGCCAGCCCGGTGTTTGTCCCAGCCGCCGCCGGGCAAAAAAACCGAGAAATTAGAAATGCAGACTTGGCGGCGAGGGAATCGGGGACTGCCGGCCAGTCGCCGCAGTGGGCGGCGCGGTAGGAAGAGGTGGGCTTCGACTCCGGCGCGAGCCAGGCAGTGATCTTCGCCGCGAGAGCCGCATCTGCATCAAGCAACCCGTCAATCCAAGGGAGGAAGCGCAGGTAGGTGTAGACGAGTTCGCGGTAGAGCTTGCGGTCGCGGGAGCCGAGGGCGCGGTGGCGGGCGAAGATCTCCTTGATGCGGCGGGGCAGGGAGCTGTCGCGGCGGACGTGCGGGCGCAGCTCGGCCAGGAACGCGAGGAACAGGCGCTGCTGGTTGGCGGCGATGTTGGGGTTCATGGAAAAGGATTGGCCACGGATGAGCACGGATGGAGAAGCAGAGAAGACAGGTTGGCCACAAAAAGTCACAATAATCGTTTGCCGGATGATGCTCCCAAGGCGCCATAGGCGCGCGGAGGATTTTCGGCAGCGAGGAAGAGTCTTTTTGTGACTCTTCGTGGCCAAAAAATCAGAACTTCAGCAACTGGACCTCGAGGTTGAGGGCGAAGGAGCTTTCGCGGCGGGGGCCGTTGAACCAGGAGACCTCATACTTGACCGCCCAGGTCTGGCCGAGGCGCTGCCAGACGCCGTAGCTCTGCTCGTTGAAGCGGTTGTTGCGGGCGTCGTAGCGCCAGAGGGCGGTGACATCAAAGGCCTCGTTGAGGCGCTGGCGGTATTCGAGCAAATATTCCTGATAGTTGTTTTTCAGGAAATGGGTGGCGAGGCGGGCCGACCACCATTCCTGGTCGACGATCTCGATCGCGGTGTTCAGCTCCTGCTGGGTGAGCGCGCGCGGGTCGAGCCGGTGGAAGATTTTCAACTTCAACCACGGCGCGGGGTTGACGGCCAGCTCGGTGTAGAGGTCGGAAAGGCGCCGGCGGCCGGGGGCGTCGCCGAAGCGGTAGTCGGCGGCGAAGTTGAGCGAGGCGAGGTTGCGCGAGCCGTAGCCGGCGGCGCGGGTCTGGAGCGTGTTGGCGAGCGAGAGGCGCAGGGTGTTGAGGGCGGCGAGGTCGTCGAGGTTGCGCGAGTCGCCGAGGGAGAGCGGCTGGAGGTAGGTGGAGAAGGCGCGGCGGTCGATGGGCGGGATGTAGGCGCGGCCGTTGGCGGCCTTGGGGGCGTAGCGGTAGGAGAGCTTGGGCTCGACGAGGTGGCGCAGGCCGTCGATCTCCCAGACGGGGTTCTTGTAGCCGAAGGTGCCGCTGGCGAGCAGGCGGGCGTCGAAGCCGATTTCCCCGAGCGTGCGGGTGTAGTTGTTTTTGCCGCCGCGCGCGTCGGTGTAGTGCGTCACCCGGCCGCCGGCGACGGGGGTGAAGGTGAGCCAGGGGGTCGGGGCGATGGGGCGCTCGAGGCCGTAGTAGGCGTCGAGGCGGTTGGTGCGGAGCTTCGGGTCCGGGCCGAAGGCATCAGCCTGCAGCACGGCGGCGCTGGCGTAGCCGCGTTGCCAGACGCCGAGGCCGAGGCTGGCAGGCAGCAGGTCGAGGCGCAGCTCGGGCAGACGCTCCGGCAGGCGTTCCCAGGCATTGGGGCGGGGGCGGGCGAAGGCGCTGAGCGTCCAGTTGTCGCCGGCATAGGCGGCCTCCAGGAAGGAGTCGGGCTGCTGCACGCGGGCGAACTCCCGGCGGCGGAAGTCGCGCAGCACCTCGGAGTCGCTCCAGTAGTTGAACTGTGCGTCGAGGGTGAAACGGTCGCCGGCGCGCTGGCGGTGCTGCCAGGTGAAATAGGAACGGTCGCGCGGGACGGCGCGGCCGAGGACATCGGTTTTGCGGTTGCCGCTGTCGCGGATGTAGCCCGAGCGGAAGAAGCCATTGATGTCGCTCTTGGCGGAGCCGTAGGTCCCCGACGGCCCGATCATGACGCCGCGGGAGGAGTAGAGCCCGGCGTCGGCCCCGAGCTGGACGCCGGGAGCGACCGGCAGGTGGAGGCCGAGCTCGGCCAAGACGCCGAGGTTGCCGCGATAACCGAGGCTGGCGCTGATGTAGGAAACAAAGTCGACGTCGAGCGCCTGCTCGAAGTGCGGGAGCGAGATGAAATGTCCGCCGAGCAGCCCGAGGGCGAGGCCCTCGGCGCGGACGATCCGGCCGCGGGCGTAGGTGAGATGCTTCGCCTTGAGCGAGGGCGTGTAGGCGGCGTTCTCGCGGAAAAAGACGGTGGCGTTGGTGAAGACCAGCTCGTCGGGCGTGCCGGTGACGGTGTCGCCGGAGATGTAGATGGGAGACTCGCCGACGCGGAGATGGCGGACGTTGAGCGCACGGGTGGTGAGGTTGTAGGCGCCCTCGTCGGCCACGAGCCGGCGGCGGCCGGAGGTGAGGACGAAGCGGCCGGTGGCCGTGGCGAGGCCGGTGGCCGAGTTGTAGCGGATGGTGTCGGCCGTGAGGACGGTGTCGCCGTTGACCAGGCGGGCGTGGCCGGTGAGTTTGGTTTCCTTGGTGGTGTCGTCGTAGACCGTCCTGTCCCCGGTGACCTGCAACTGCGCCGGCTGGGCGCGCGCCGGCCCGGCGAGCAGGCACAGGGCGCCGAGCAAGGCGGGCAGAAGGCGGCGGGCAGAAGGCATGGTGCTGAAGTGGCGGGCGGAGCGGGCGGGCGCAAACAGATTTCCCCGTGTCTACCCGCCAGCGGAGGTGTTGTTCCGTGTTGTTTCAGCTAGACCCCGGGGTGGAGCGCGGCAGTGTAGGCGCAACCTGTGATCATCCCGGCCAAAGAACTGAGCGCGTTTCTGGGCAACCACCAGGCCGACCCGCATGGCTGGCTCGGGATGCACCCGTTGAAGCACGGCGGCAAGACCGGGGTGGTGGTGCGGGCGTTCGTGCGGTCGGCGGTCCACTGCGCGGTGGTGGAGCTGGACGCGTCCGGCGCACCGACCCACCCGATGAAGCTGATCGCGCCGGAGGGATTTTTCGAGCTGTTCCTGCCGGGCAAGGAGGTCTTCCGGTATCAACTGCGCTACGAGACCTCGTGGGGCGACATCCACCAGGTGCACAACGCCTATTCGTTCCTGCCGTCGCTGTCGGAGCAGGATCTCTACCTTTTCAACGAGGGCAACGAGCACCGCATCTACGAGAAACTCGGCGCGCACGAGCGGCTGATGGGCGACGTGCCCGGCGTGGCCTTCGCGGTGTGGGCGCCGGCGGCCTCGCGCGTCTCGGTGGTGGGCAATTTCAACGCCTGGGACGCGCGCTACCACCCGATGCGGCCGCTCGGGGCCTCGGGCGTGTGGGAGCTGTTCGTGCCCGGGGTGGGCGAGGGCGAACTCTACAAGTTCGCCCTCTGGGACCAGCACGGCCAGATGCGGCTGAAGACCGACCCCTACGGCACGTATTTCGAGGCGCCGCCGAACAACGCCGCCATCGTCTGCGACACGGCCCGCCATCAGTGGGGCGACGCCCAGTGGATGGCGCAGCGCGCGGCGCAGGCCGGCCAGCTGGACCGGCCGCTGTCGATCTACGAGCTGCACCTCGGCTCGTGGAAACGCCACCTGGCCGAGGCGAACCGGCCCTACACCTACCGCGAGCTGGCGCCGCTGCTGGCGGACTACGTGTGCGACATGGGCTTCACGCACATCGAGGTGCTGCCCGTGAGCGAGTTCCCCTTCACCGGCTCGTGGGGCTACCAGGTGACGGGCTTTTTCGCGCCGACGCACCGCTGGGGCACGCCGGAGGATTTCCAGTTTTTCGTCGACCACCTGCACCAGCGCGGCATCGGCGTCATCGTGGACTGGGTGCCGGCGCATTTCCCGCGCGACGCCTTCGCGCTGGCCCAGTTCGACGGCTCGCACCTCTACGAGCACGCCGACCCGCGCCTCGGCGCGCACATGGACTGGGGCACGCTGATCTTCAACTATGGCCGGCACGAGGTGCGGTGCTTCCTGATCGCCAGCGCGCTGTCCTGGATGGAGCGCTACCACATCGACGGCCTGCGGGTGGACGCGGTCGCCTCGATGCTCTACCTCGACTATTCCCGCAAGGCCGGCGAGTGGGTGCCCAACCGGCACGGCGGGCGCGAGAACCTCGAGGCCATCGCCTTCCTGCGCCAGGTGAACGACCTGGTGCACCGCTACCACCCCGGGGCGCTGATGATCGCCGAGGAGTCCACGGCGTTCCCGCTGGTCAGCCGGCCGACGCGGGACGGCGGGCTCGGCTTCGACTACAAGTGGAACATGGGCATGATGCACGACACGCTGGCCTATTTCCAAAAGGATCCGCTCCACCGCAAGTGGATGCACGACAAGCTGACCTTCGGGATGGTCTACCAGTATTCGGAGAACTTCGTCTCGGTCTACTCGCACGACGAGGTCGTGCACCTGAAGGCCTCGATGCTCGGCAAGATGGCGGCGGGCGGCATCGCCGAGAAGGCGGCCAACCTCCGCGCGCTCTACGGCTACATCTGGATGTATCCGGGGAAAAAGCTGCTCTTCATGGGCGGCGAGTTCGGCCAGCGCGGCGAGTGGAACCACGACGGGAGCCTCGACTGGCCGCTGTTGCAGCAGCCGGAGCACGAGGGCCTCCGCGTGCTGGTGCGCGACCTGAACCGGCTCTACACCGGCGACCCCGTGCTGAGCGCCAATGATTTCCGGCCCGGCGCATTCCGCTGGGTGAACTGCCACGACGGCGACCACAGCGTCATCAGCTTCCTGCGGATGGACGAGGCGCAGAGGAAAACCTACCTCGTGGTCGGCAATTTCACGCCGCTGACGCGGACGCGCTACGCCGTCGGCGTGCCGTTCGCGGGCCAATGGAAGGAAGTGCTGAACACGAATTCCGCCTACTACGGCGGCACGGGGTTCGGCAACCACGGCGGGAAAAAGGCCACGACGGCGCCGGCGGACGGCTACGAGCACTCGCTCAACCTGACGCTGCCCGGCCTGTCCACGCTGGTGTTTCAGTGGACGGCGAAGAAGTAGGGGCTACTGTCAGGACACGATTTTCGCCTTGCCGGGTTGCAGAGCCGGCAGCTGTGCCAGCACGGCGGGGATCAGCGGACGGATATCATCGGCCCGGTTGGAACGGGCGCGAAGAATGATCACAGCAATGTTGAAGCCGGGCAGGTGCTGCTGGAAGGAGAGATTGCGGTCCACAGTCACAAAGACATCGAAATGTCTCTCCGCCAGCGCCAGCAGGCGGCCGTTCTTGACGCCGGCCCATTTCATCTGGGGCGTGGTCTTGACAGTGTGGCCAACAAATTCCCTGGCCAACCGCCGATCCAGGCACTCGTCGAGCAGGATCTTCACCGGGCGGGCGATGCGGCGGTCAGGGTTTCCGCCGCCTTCTCAAGAAAAGCGAGAACCTGGGCGCGGCGGACCGTGGGAAATCCAGTCAGGAAGTCGTCAATGCTATCCCCCGCCTCCAGGTAATCGATCAGCGTCTGGACGGGCACGCGGGTGCCAGCGAACACGGGAGTGCCGCCCATGATATCCTGAGAGGAGCTGACAATCTTTCGGGCCACGCTGAAAGGCTAGCGGGCTGACGCCGGAAAGCAAGTGCCGCTACTGTGGATTTCCTCCGCCCGGAGCATAGTGAATCAGAATACGGAGCTTCTCCAATTCATCCATCTTGGCCATGCGGCGCACCTGAATATGCTTTCGGGCGTCGTCGATGCGCTGCTCCCGCGTGCTTCCTGAAGGAGGACAATCGTGTTTGAGGAGATTGCACGTCCGGCAGCACACGGCAATATTCTCAAAATCGTGCGGCCCGCCGCGTGATGACGGAAAGATGTGATCCAGCTGCCATGAATCGTAGTCGTTGACGGACGCCAACAAGTCACATTGGCAATAAACGCATCTGAAGTCCTGCCCGGCGCCACGTCTCGCGTTCCATTCTCCCCAATGAGGGAGCCGACGGAGGGTTTCGACAATATCGGCAAGCTTGCCGTCGGCATTGTTTGGGAAGAGCGTCACCACTCAAGCGACCAGCGGCCCGGCGGCTACTTCTTCCCCTCCTTGCGCGCCAGCAGGTAGGTGGGCATGGGCGAGGAGTTCCTGATCTCGATGACGCCTACGGGAGTGAACTCGTATTTGCCCTCGATGAGCTTCTTCGTCGCCTCGGAGACCTGGATCTTGCCGGGCTGGCCATGGGATTCCATGCGGCTGGCGATGTTCACGGTGTCGCCCCACAGGTCGTAGGAGAATTTCTTGGTGCCGATGATGCCGGCGACGACCGGGCCGCTGTTCATGCCGACGCGGATGCCCCAGTCGAGGGAGTGGCGGCGGTTGAAGACGCGGACCGCCTCGAGGAACTCGAACGCCGCCTCGGCGCAGGCCTCGGCATGGTCGGTGCGGATGACGGGGACGCCGGCGGCCAGCATGTAGGCGTCGCCGATGGTCTTGACCTTCTCCAGCTCGCGCTGCTCGGCGATGCGGTCGAAACCCGAGAACAGCTCGTTGAGCAGCTGGACGGTGCGGTGCGGCGACTGCTTGGCGGCGATGCGGGTGAAGCCCACGATGTCCGCGAACATGACGGTGGAGTCGATGAAGCTGTCGACAATGGTGCGCTGGCCGGCCTTGAGGCGCTCGGCGATGGCCCTGGGCAGCACGTTGAGCAGCAGGCGCTCGGACTTGGAGCGCTCCACCTGCAACTGGGCGAGGAAGGCCTGCTCCTGGTCGCGCAGCCGCTTCTTTTCGAGCGAGGCCGTGATGCGGGCGCGGAGGACGGTCGGGTTGAAGGGCTTCGGCACGTAGTCCTCGGCCCCGGCCTCGATGCAGCGCACGGTGCTGGCGACGTCGTCGAGGGCGGTGAGCATGATGACGGGGACGTGGCGGAGCCGCGGGTCGGCCTTCATGAACTCGAGGGCCTGGAAGCCGTCGAGGTCGGGCATGAGGATGTCGAGCAGCACGAGGTCGTAGTTGCCGTCCTTGAGTTTCTGCAGCGCCTCGCGGCCGGTGCCGGCGTCGGTGACCTCGTAGCCGAGCTTTTCCAGGCGGCGCGAGATCATGTCGCGGTTCATCGGGTCGTCGTCCACGGCCAGGATCTTGGCATTGGGCATGGGCTGGGCGGACAGGCCGAAATCCTCGGGCGTCACCGCGGGCGCGCCGGCTGGGGCGAGCGGTCCGGGGTCGGTGGCTCCCTCATCGGCGGCCGGGGTCGGGCGGCCGACGATCAGCTCCCCGGAGTAGGCCTCGCTCTGGAAAAGCTTCTCGAGATTATGCGCGGCCATAAGGATTTTCTCGAGGTCCTTGACGAGGTCGTTGTGCCCGCTGACGCGGGATTTTTCGAGGCAGTGCCCGGCCTGGGTGAGGATGGAGGCCAGCGGCGCGCGCATGGCCTGGCGCATGCCGGGAAAGTCGATCCGGCCGGTCTCGATTTTCCAGGGCGCGAGGGCGTCGTTGATCACCGCCAGAAGCTGGCCGCCGGAGGAGTGGATGCCCTTCAGGCCGGGCAGGATGGAGCGGGCGTTGTTCTCTTCGGCCGACTCCATGAGCATCTCGCTGTAACCGATGATCTGGTTGAGCGGGGTGCGCAGGGCGTGCCGGAGCTTGGAGAGGGTCTCAAGATCGCCTGCCTTCAGCGCCTGAAGGAAGGGGGTGAGCGTGTGCGGAGGCGGGTGGGCGCCGGCGGGACTGGAGGCGGGGTCGCTCATGCCTTGGGCGGGAATTTCTTCAGCAGCTCCTCGATCTTGGCGAGCAGGCGGGGCAGCTCGACGGGCTTGGTGTCAAAGTCGTCGCAGCCGGCCTCGAGGGCCTTCTGGCGGTCGCTCTCCATGGCGTGCGCGGTGAGGGCGATGACCGGGATGCCCTTGGTGGCCGGGTCGGCCTTGAGCTGCTTGGTGGCTTCCCAGCCGTCGAGCACGGGCAGGCTCATGTCCATGAGGATGAGGTCGGGCAGCTCGCTCTTGGCCAGCGCGACGCCCTGGCCGCCGTCGACGGCGAGCGAAAGGGTGTAGCCACGCTTCTCCAGGCGGCGGGAGAGCATGTCGCGGTTCATTTCGTTGTCTTCGACAAGGAGCAGTTTGGGCATGGCGGGATGGGATTAATAGGGGAGGGTCAGGCTTCGGCAAGCGCGCAGGCCTCGACGGCGGGACGGATGATGGCGGTGAGCTGTTCCCGGGTGAACTGGCCCTTGCGGAGGATGCCGAGGGTGCGGGCGGTGAGGATGTCGCGCATCTCCTGGGTGATGTCCATCGAGGTGACGACGACGACGGGGAGTTTCTTCCAGGCCGGGTTTTTCGCCAACTCCTCGAGAAACTCCAGGCCGCTCATGCCCGGCATCTTCAGGTCGAGGACGATCATGGAGGGCAGGCCGCGGCGGAGCAGGCGCAGGCCGGTCTTGCCGTTGATGGCGGCGCGCGAGTGCCAGCCCTCGCGCTCCAGATGGCGGGTGATGAGGCTGCGGGAATCGGCGTCATCGTCGACGTGCAGCACATAGCACCTGGGCAGCGGGCTGAGATGGGTGGCGATCTCGGCCGTGAGCCGGCTGGCGTCCACCGGCTTGAGCAGCACGCTGGCGGCCCCGAGGGACATGGCCATCTCCACGTCGCCTGTCGCGCTGAGGACGACGACCGGGACATCGGCGAGCTTGGGATTGTCCTGGAGCTTGGTGAGGACAGACCAGCCGCCGTTGCCGGCCATCATGATGTCCAGGAGGATGAGATGGGGAACAAAGCGGCTGACGTGGTCGAGGCCCTGCTGGCCCGAGGCGGCTTCCACGACATCGTAGCCGCTCGTGCTGAGCAGCTCGGTGACGACGGAGCGGATATCCTTGTCTTCATCGATGACGAGAATCTTGGGCCGGCTCTGGTTGGAGAAGGGGGACCGGGTGAGCTTGTGCGTGGCCTGGTTGACGACCTTGGGCTGCTTGGAGAGCACCTTGGCCGGCATGCGGATGGCGAAGGTGGAGCCGACTCCGGGAGTGCTGGTGACGGTGATGTCGCCCTGCATCATCTGGGCGAACTGCTTGGAGATGGCGAGGCCGAGGCCGGTGCCGCCATACTTGCTGGTGGTCGAAGCGTCGGCCTGGCTGAAGGCTTGGAACAGGCGCGTGAGCTGCTCCGGGTTCATGCCGATGCCGGTGTCGGTGACGGACAGCTCCATGTAATCGGCGTCCTCCTCGATGAGGCGGGCGGCCTTGAGGGTGACGGTGCCATTCTCCGTGAACTTGCTGGCGTTGCTGAGGAGGTTGAGGAGCATCTGCCGGAGCTTGGTGGCGTCGGCGTGCATGGCGCCGATGTCGGCCGGGCAGTCGATGGCGAGGGCGTTGCCCTTTTTCGAGACGAGCGGGGTGGCCGTGGCGATGACCTCGCTGATGAGCTTGGTGAGGTCGAAGGTCTCGAGGAAAAGCTCCATCTTGCCGGCCTCGATCTTGGAGATGTCGAGCACGTCGTTGATCAGGCCGAGGAGGTGGCGGGCGGCGTTGAGCACCTTGTCGAGGTCCTCGGCGCGGGCGGTGTCGCCGTCGTCGGTGGCGTCCTCCTTCATGATCTCGCTGTAGCCGATGATGGCGTTGAGCGGCGTGCGCAGCTCGTGGCTCATCTTCGCGAGGAAGCTGCTCTTGGCCTTGCTGGCCTCCTCGGCGTCCTTCACGGCCTTGGCCAGCAGGCGGGTGCGGTCGTCGACGCGGGCCTCGAGGGTGCGGTTGGCCTCTTCCAACTGGTCGTGGGCCTGGATGATCTTCTCGTGGGCGTCCTCGGCGGCCACGCGGGCGCGCTCCAGCTCCGAGGTGTTGGACTGGATGGTGTCCAGCATGGCGTTGAAGGACGCGATCAGCCCGCCGATCTCGCCGCTGGCCCCGGTCAGCACCCGGGAGTTGTAATCGCGGGTGCGCTGCACCGTGGTCGAAACGCGGGCGAGCTCGGAGATCGGCGCGGTGATGCGGCCCTGGAATCGCCAGGCCATGGCCGCGGCCAGCAAGGCCGAGGCGAGGAAGACGATGGCCGAGCCGCGCAGGAGGTTGGAGAGGCGGTCGCGGTCGGCGTCGCTCAGCTCGGCCTTCAGGTATAGCGTGCCGAGCGAGTTCGCGCCGGAGCTGATCGGCGTCCAGAGCACGCCGCGGTCACTGATGTCGAGGAAGCGGGTGATCCGCGGCGTCGGCGGGATGACCTCGGTGAGACCGGCGCGGACGTAGCGGGCGAGGATTTTGCCATTGGCGGAATAGACGGCGGCGGACGCGATCTGCCCGTCGACACCGAGCGATTTCAACTGCAGGTCGGCGGCCTTGGGGTTTTGCTCCAGCAGGGGCACCAGGTTCTCAAGCATCAAGGCCTGGGTTTTTTCGAGCCGGGACTGGACCTCGTTGTTGAACTGGCGGACGTCGTATAGGTAGAACCCGGCAAACGCGAGTGCCAGCGTCACACCGCAGGTCAGCAGGATGAACAGGATCAGTTGCCAGCGAAACGGGAGGCTTTTCACGAGGGAGAATGCAACAACCCCCAAGCCAAGGGATTGAGGCACAAAGTCAACGGGATAGCTCCTGGACCAGGCGCAGGCGCGCTCATTCCCGTTTCGCGAAGTCCGAGTAGGTCAGCGCCAGGTCTTCCTCCACGCCGATGAGGAATATCCGGCCGAGGAAATGCGAGGTGCTGGCGACGGGCAGGCTTGGTCCGGTCGATGACGGAGCGGTGAAGCTCATTTCGACCCGCAGTTCGCGCATCTTCACCCCCAGGACGGGCGAGTAGGGGGCGGTCAGCTCCAAGGTGAATTTCTCCACATGCGGCGAGCGCTTGTTGACCATGAGGCGCAGGGCGAGGTGGCCGAGCATTTTGTCCGAGCTGGCGGCCTCGGCACGGAAAGCGCAGCGGAACTCGGCGCGCTCGGCGTCTTCGCGCAGCAGCTCGACGCTGGCGGGCTCAATGTCGCCCTTCTGAAAAGTGCCCTGCGGCGCGGCGCTGTTATTTGCTGCCCGGACCTGGGCGTATTGCGACGCCTCCTTGGCGTTTGGGGCGCGGCCGTTGAGCTGGAGGAGAGTCCATCGCCCGGCGGGTGGCTTGGCCGGGTCGAAACGGGCGGTGGCGCGGTCCTTGCCGTTGCGCACGGTGGTGAGCGTGTAGGCCCAGCCGGCCGGCGCCTCGGTGCTGAATTTGCCCAGCGCCTCGCGCAGGCAGTCCGGCACGGCCGCGGTGCCGGATGCGGCGGCCACGAGCAGGCTCAAAGCGCCCAACAGAATCCTAAACGGATGGCGGCGGGACGCGGGAGATGAACCAGTCGAACTTGGCATGGAGCGTCAGCGTGCCGGCGCGATCCTTGAGATCAACCAGGATCACGGCGCTGCAGCGGCCGCGCGCGTTCAGCTCCGCCACGAGGTGATCCCGGGTGCGGTCATCCGGGGCGCCGCAGGCCAGCAGGTCGCCGGTGGCCGGTTTGCGGTATTTCATCTCCACCCCGCGCACCACCGCAAACACCTCGCCGGCCGCCGCGCCGAAATGCCGTTGGAGGCACTCCGCGCTGGCGGCCTCCGCGAGGGCGAATTGCGCGGCGGCATGCATCGTGCCGAGATGATTGCGCAGCGGCTCCGTGAAGGACAGCTCCAGCAGATGCGCCGCGCCGGCCGGCGCAGGGACGATGCCGAGCAGTCGGGCCAGCGCCAGGTCGGATGCTTTCACGCCGTCTGATTTCGCCCACACGGCGGCCGATGGCAACGGCGTTCTAATAAGCGCGCCACACAGCCGTAGTATCGGTGGAGGCACACATGAATATCCAAAAATACCTGCTGCCCGCTACGCTCGCCGCGACCGTCCACGTCGCGTTGCTTTGGTTTCTGCCGGCCGGGGCGAGGCCGCAAGAAGGTGATTCGGTCATCGCAGTCCCGATCCTGCCCCCGATTCCCAAGGTGACCGACGAGGTGGTCAAGGCTCCAGAGGAAAGGGAAGAGACCACCGTGCCCGTGACCAGGATTTCCGGCGGACCCAGCCGGCCCGAAATCCCGGAGCCCCTGATGCCGCCCAAACCCGAAGATATGACGATCCCCAGGACGGACACTGCGATCAATCCGTGGAAGGACCTGAATAAGATCTCTCCCAAAGGCGGCCCGGGCAATTCTGGCGACATTGGCATCGGGGATTGGAATGGAAGGACAATCATTGGCGTCGGAGCACTGGATTCGACGCCGCGCGCCAAGGCGCAACTGCCGCCCGATTATCCCTACGCGATGAAGCAAGCGGGTGTCGGCGGTTCGGTGTGGGTGGAGTTTGATGTGAACGCGGAAGGGCGCGTCATCCGGGCCGAGGCCGTCCGCTGCACCCATCGGGAATTTTCCGAGCCGGCGGTGCGCGCCGTGATGAAGTGGCGGTTCGAGCCCGGCCGGCGCAACGGCAGGCCCGTGCCGTTCCGCCTGACCGTGCCCATCGAGTTTGGCCTCGCAAACGATTAGGCCATCTTAGCCGGCGTGGGCATGGAGCAGGTGATTCACGCGATCAACCAGTTCCTGCGGACTAAAGGGCTTGGTGATGTAGTCCAAGGCCCCGAGTTCCAGGCCGAGGTTGCGCGAGTCGCTTGAGGCCCAGGCGGAGACAATGATGATCGGAATGGTCGCGGTCGCCGGGTCGCGCCGCAGGATTTCGCAGACACCGAAACCGTCGAGGTCGGGCAGCATCAGATCCAGCAGGATGATGTCGGGCCGGCGGGTGCGGACGGCGTGGATGGCCTCCCAGCCGTTGGCCGCGATCATGACCTCGTGGCCGGCGCACACGAGGTGGTAGTGCATGAGGTCGGTCAGCTCGGGTTCGTCATCGACGGCAAGAATTCTGGCAATGGGGCGCATGGTCGCACGATGCCAGCGCTTCGTGACAATTTCCCGTTCCCCGGGTGACGATTGCGCAACAATTGCCGCCTACCAGCGGTGATAGGCGGGATGCCCCGGGGTCACGGCGACAAAGGTGCCCCGGCAGGTGGCCCGGGGTTTGCCGGCGGCGGTCAGGGTTCCTTCGATCATGGCGCGGTCGGCCGCCGATTCGACCACCCGCGCGACCAGCTCGACGGGCCCGTTGGTCGGGGTGGGGCGGAGGAGCTTGATGGCATAGTCGGCCGTGACGGTGCAGGGCGGCTGGGCGAGCTGGTTGCGCTGCATCAGGTGCCAGGCCGCCGTCCAGTTGCAGTGGCAGTCGAGCAACGAGCCGATGATGCCGCCGTTGAGCATGCCCGGAAAGGCCTCGTGATGGGGCTCGGGCTGCCAGGTGGCGACAACCTGGTCGCCTTGGGCAAAACTGCGGATGCGGAGCCCCTTGGCGTTGGCCGGCCCGCACCCGAAGCAGATGCTGGCGGGGGCGAATTTCTCCTGCAGGCAAAGTTCACTCATCGGCCCAGTCAGGCCGAAACCGGGGCTGGGCGGAATCTCTAAGTTCGCAGGATTTTTAACTGGCGCCCGCCGCAGCAGGTGTGCCATGGTGGGGTTCACTCGATATCAATGCACCAATGGCACGCAAGATAGCCTTCCTCAACTACAAGGGCGGTGTCGGCAAGACCTCGCTGATCGTAAATACGGCGGCCAGCCTGGCCCGCCGCGGCATGCGCGTCTTGCTCATGGATTTTGACACGCAATCCAACGCGAGCATCTGGCTGATGAAACTGGAGCGTTGGAACAAGATCAACGCCACCGGCACGGGCTCGATCTACTCCATCTTTGATCCCGGCAAGGCCCGGATCAAGGACTGCGTGATCAAGGATGTCGTCGAGGGCAAGGACGGCGAAAAAATTCTCCCCGGCCTGGACCTCGTTCCTACGACCTTCAACCTCGTGGACCTGGAGGGCGAATACAAGCCCGACCCGAAGCGTCCCTCCTATGTGATTTTCCAGGAGCAGCTCGCCGAGATCGAGTCGAACTACGACTTCATCCTCTTCGACTGCCCGCCCAACGTCCTGCGCGCCTCGCAGAACGGCGTCTATTGCGCCGGCGAGATCTACGTGCCCTCCAACCCCGACGCGCTGAGCCTCATCGGCTTCACGCTCCTCGTGGAAAAGCTCCTGCGCTTCCAGCAGGCCTCGGCCAGCTTCCGCACCACCGCCATGGGCCCGGCGGCGCAGGTCTACGGCATCGTTTTCAACTCGATCAAAACCAACACCGACATCGAGGTGCCGAAGATGCGCATGCAGCTTCGCCTGAACCAATTCAAGACCCAGAAGCGCGGCTGCGCCCCGGCCGCCAAGATCTGCACGACGCAGATCCGCGACGCCATGATCGTCCGCCGCGCGGTCACCCTCGGCCTGCCCGTCTTCCTGGTCGGCACCGAGGGCAACGAGGAGGACACTGTCGCCAACGACTACATGAAGCTCGCGACCGAGATCATCGAGAACGCCCCGCCCGCCTGATTTTCACCCAACCAACTCTTCCAACCATGGCCAAGTTCACCAGCACCGAGTGGGATGACATCCGCAAAAAGTTCCGCAACTCCATCATGGCGGCGACGCCGCTGACCAGCCTGGCGCAGAACCTCGACACCGAGGAGTGGCCGCACAGCGGCGAGGAGGAGAAGCCCTCGAAATACATCGAGTTCACCTACGAGGAGCTGCTGATGATGCCGGAGATCGCGGGCAACGCCGCCAAGGCCGACCATCTCATCGGCATCCTCAAGGAGACGCTGGCCTTTGACGATCCGTTCGGCGACATGGTCGCCCAGGTCGAGGAGACCGCCGCCAAGGACAACCCCATCCTCAAGACCCTGGGGCGGCTCAACATTCCCGCGACCTACCCGATGGCGCTGGCCAATTTCACCGAGGGCACCCGCATCGTCTGCGCCTCCGAAGGCGTCAAGACCATCGGCGAGTTCGCCAACCTCGGCCAGCAGATGTCGACCCGCGTCGTGCTCGGCGGCGACTTCCGCAACGCCCTGAACGCCCTGACCCACGGCGACGAGGAAGGCATCGGCCAGTTCCTGCCCTTCCGCAAGGGTTCCACCGGCCTGCACCTGGCCGAGGCCATCGGCCTCATCTCCGCCGGCCTGCCCCGGCCTGAACAACTCGGCTTGGCCAAGGCCTACGGCGCCAAGCTCAGCCCCGCAGACTCCGCCGCCGCCAAGGCCCTGACCAAGGACCAGATTGAAAAACTGGAAGCCGGCATGAAGACAAACCTCGCCGCGGCCCTGGACTGGTTCAAGGACCAGCGGACCGACCTGGAGAAGCATCTGCAGGATGGCGGCGCCTACGAGCGCTACTTTGTCGTGATCAATGATCCCGCGCGCGAGGCCATCGCGGTGAAGCTGACCTCGGCGGCCGTAAAGGCGACCGGCAAGCCGGCTGCGGCGGCCGCGACCACCGACGGGCAGAAGAAAGGCGGCCTCTTTTCCCGGTTGTTTGGCCGGGGTTGATCCGCCTGCACACCCTTCGTGGATCAGCCGACGCCAACTCCTCCCGGGGCGCCGTTCCCTGCGGCGCCATTTCCCGCGACCCAGGGCCCCGCGGGACCGGCCCCGTCCTTTCCCCCGCCACCGCAATCGGCCGCAGGCGGTCCGTCCTTTCCGCCGCCCGGTGGCATCAAGTTCCCGGTAAGGCCCGGCGGTGGCCTCAAGCCTCTCGTGCTGCCGCGCCGGCCGAGCCCCTTGCAGCGGGCGCAGGAGGCCAGCCAGGCGACGGCGGAGGCGCGCAAATCGATCAACACGATCATGTCGCAGTCGCGTCCGCCGTGGGGCGGCCCGCCGACCCTGAGCGGCTCCCAGGTCGAGTCCCTGGAAAAGGCCCTGCGCGCCCTCGAGGCCAAGGCGGCGGAGCGCGAGATGGCCCTCGCCGAGGCCGAGAACAAGCTGGCCGAGCGCGACCGCGCGCTGGCCGAGACGGAGGCGCTTTTGCAGGCCCGCGAAAAGGTGATCGACGCCATGCGCAAGGAGAAGCCGGCGCAGGGCGGAGGCGGCGGAGGCAGCGCCGAGGAGCTGGCCGCCCTGACCAAGCTCAAGGAGGAACTCGACCGGCAGGAAGCCTCCATCAAGGAGCAGCGCGCCGCCCAGCAGGAACGCGAGGAATTCCTCAACCAGAGCGAGGCCGCCCTCTTCGATAAGATGCAGGCCCAGCAGGAAAAGGAAACCGAGCTGGAGCAGAAGGCCGAGGACCTGAAGAAAGGCATGATCAAGGCCGGCATGATCCAGCCCGAAGCCAGGGAAAAGGCCTGACGGCCGATGGAACCTCCGCCAGTTTGACCTTTCCAACCTCGCACCCCGGCCCTATCCCCATTTCCTTCATGTCGTTTCGTTCGCTGAAATCCATCGCCGCCCTTTCGCTTCTTGCCCTGCCCGCCCTGCTCGCGGTCCAGACCAGTTCCGCCGAGGAGGAGCGCCTGCAGAAGCTCATGGCCGACTCCAGCCAGCTTTATGTGCCGAAGAACCATGTGAGCGTGGGCTTCCGCCTCCTCAGCTCGGGCGGCAAGGTCGGCTACGGCAGCCTGGGCACGGTCGCTTCCAACATCGCCACGCCCGCTGGTTCCCTCGACCGCGTCTACAACAACGGCGCGGTCAACGCGGACGCGCTCCGGGCCAACGAAAAAAATGCCGACGGAACCCAAAGCTCCACCCCGGGCGGGCGCTATGCCACCTTTGCCACAATCACGGCTCCGGACGGCAGCACCTCGACCGTGCAGGTGGGCGACTTCCTCAGCTATACCGCCGGGCTGACCCGCAATTGGGCCTACAGCTCCGCCGCGCAGGTCACCAACGACGGCCGCATCGCCTTCAGCACCTACAGCGCCTCGAGTGACGGCGGGGCGGCGCAGAAGGACAGCGGCCCTTCGGGCGGCGTGGAGTTCGAATTCAGCCGGGTGATCGGCAATCTCGCCAAGCGCGTCGAGTGGGGCTTCGCCGCCGGCGTGGCCCTGAACGGCATCAACAACAAGACCAGCGGGGCGGTGACTTCCACGCTGAACACCAAGACGGATTTCTATTCCCTCAACGGCCAGCCGGCCCCGGCCGCGCCCTATGTGTCCGGCAGCGCTTTCGTCGATTTTATCGGCAGCGACGGCAATGTCTATCCGCGCGGCCTCGAGACCGCGGTCCCGCTCGGGGCCGTGCCGGTGGCCTCCACCACGAGCAGCCTCGTCGGCGGCACGACGGTCAAGGGCAACTGGCAGGTCAAGGGCGCCTATTTTCTCCTCCGGGTCGGCCCCAGCCTGCGCGCCCGGCTCACCGAGCGCATCGGCCTCAACGCCAGCTTCGGCGTCGCCGGGGCCTACGCCGGCAGCACCTACAGCGCCGTGGAGTCGTTCGCGGTGCCCAACCTCGCCGACGTCACGGTCAAGACCCCGGACCCCGAGCAGAGCAGCGCCAGCAAATTTGTCGGCGGTTACTATGCGGATCTGAACATTGAGCTGGCGGTGAACACGCGCACCGGGTTTTTCGGCGGCTTCAGCGCGCAGAAAATCTCCGCCTATGACCAGACGCTCGGCGGGCGCACCGCCCGCATCGACATCGGCAGCTCGGTTGGCGTCCGCGGCGGCGTGAGCTTCAGGTTCTGAGCGGCGCCAGGTCGGCCAGCACGGCCGCGATGCCGCGCAGCCGGTCGGGCGGGAAGAAGGAGTTGATCCGGGCCACCACCTGCTGCACCAGCCCGTCGGGACAGGAGGCTCCGCCGGTGATCAGCACCTGCTTCGGCGTGTCGTCCTGCGGCCAGAGCGGGTGGACCTCGGTGTGGCCGCCCCGGCCCCCGCCCGCGACGGGGAAGACGTAGTGCTCGATCACGTCCCGCGAACGGATGTTGGCCTCGGATTGGATGAAGAACGCCCGGCCCCCGAGCTTCTGCTCGCACAGGCGGTAGAGCTGGTAGGTGTTGGAGCTGTTCTTGCCGCCGATGATGAACGCGGCGTCCAGCGGCTCCGCCAGCGCGCGCTGCAAAGCGTCCTGGTTGACCTGGGTCGCGTAGCACAGCGTGTCCTTCTTTCCCGCGCCGCCGACATGCGCCGGGCCCTCGGCCTCGCCGTATTTCGCGACGAAGACGGCCTTGAAATGGTCGATGATGGCGGCGGTCTCGTTCATGAGCAGGGTCGTCTGGTTCACAACCGCGAGGCGGTCGAGATGCACGGCCGGATCCAGTCCGGGTGTGTGCAGGCCGGCAAACCGGTCGAGCAGGGCGCGGCGCTTCTCCTCGGCGGGCGCGGCGATGTAGTCGCCGAGCAGGCGCGCCTCCTCGAGGTTGCGGATGATGATCGAGTGGGCGTGGCGCCGCGTGTTGGAGAAGGTCGCCTTGGTCTCCTCGTGCTCGCTCTTGCCGTGGATGACCACGGTGAAGCCCTCGCGTCCGAAGGCCCGCGCCGCCTTCCAGACCTTTTCCACCAGCATGCACGTGGCGTCGAATTGCGCGACCCGGATGCCCTTGCGGACGAGCCGCTTCTTGTCCTCGTCGGTCGCGCCGAAGGCGGGGATGATGACGATGTCCTCGCTGGTCAGCGTGTCCCAGAGCAGCGGTGTAGCGCCCCCCGCCGTCGCAACGGCACCGTCCGTGTCGAACGCCTGCCCCTTGTCGGTCTGGAGAAAACGCAGGCCGCGGCGCAACAGATCCTCGTTCACGAACGGATTGTGGATCAGCTCGCTCAGCATGAAGACGCGCCGGTCCGGGTTTTCGGCCAAGGTCTCGTAGGCCCGCTCGATGGCGTTCTTCACGCCCAGGCAGAAGCCGAAATGGCTGGGGATGATGTAGCGCACGGCGCCGAAATCCAGCCGCGCCGGACCGGTGGCGGAGCGCTCGTTGGTGCGGGCGAGCGTCTTGATGGCCTCGCAGAGCCGGCTTTGGTAGAGCGACCGCGCCGCGCCGTCCTGCGCGTAGATGTCGCGGTTGCGGTCCCGCTCGACGCGGAACTTGTAGATGTAGTCGGTCTCGCCGAGATGGAGGTAGGGGATCTCGATCAGATGCGGCCCGAGTTGGTCCAGCACGGCGGCGAGGGCGGGGGCCAGCGCGCTCCGTTGGGTCTCCAATTGTTCCAAGGTCTGGAAGCGCACCCCGCCATCCGTGGGCTCGCCGCTCACCTGGGTGAAGAATACGCGGTGGAGCGCCCCGGCGACATCGGCGGTGAAATACTCCACCGGCGGCGTGTGCGCCGGGAAACTGGCCTCCAGCCGGGCGGTGGCCATCGCCGGGTCCGCGCCGGTGAAGGCGTGGCCCGTCTTCGCGCCGGCCGGGCGCACGGCCAGCTGGTTGCTCGCGTTGAAGGCGAGCAGCACGCACTGCGCGGGCGCGGCAGGGTCGGCGGACATGATGCCACGGAAAGCGCGGAGTCAGCGCAGGTCAACGCCGGTGTGCGGCTCACGCCAGCCGCGGATCGAAGGAAAACGGCGCGGGTTTGCCGATCCTGACCCGCTTGAAATCCGGGTGCGCCGGGTTGAGCAGGTAGTTGAACTCGCCCAGCACGACGGCGCTCGGCACGCGCAACGCGACGCTGGGCTGGGCTTGGACCCATGCCGCGCCCAGTGCCTGGCTGGAGGCAGTGTGCGGATAGCTTCGCCACTCGGGCGGGACCTTGGCGGCCTTTTCGACCAGATCCATGCCCAGGGTGGCGGGGATGATCACCCACGGAATCAAGAGCAGCCGTTTTTTTTCGTCCGTGCTGACCAGCACTTCCATTGCGGCCAGCGACCGGGTTTCGGCGCAATAGACCACCCGCAATCCCCGGGGGTTCCACCGTCCGCCGCGTCGAAATGATCCTTCACCGGCAAAGGCGTTCGCGGTCCGATGGGCGGCGCAAAGCCGCCAGATGGTCAGTTCGCTCACTGGACCACGCCATCCTC
This sequence comes from Opitutia bacterium, assembly GCA_016190985.1. GTDB lineage: Bacteria > Verrucomicrobiota > Verrucomicrobiia > Opitutales > Opitutaceae > Lacunisphaera. The sequence continues at coordinate 41,206 of JACPPI010000001.1, forward strand.
GATCCGCTCAATGATCGCCTCAATTTCGCGTGCGCCGGGCTCGGTCTGGGCGTATTCCAGCGGGGTCCTGCCGCCAAGAACGATCAGACTGGCATTGAACCAGCCGCGGGTGTTCTCGTCGGTGACAAACAATTGCTTGGCTCGGTCGAAGACGCGCATCAGCCGCGCCGCGCGCTCGCCTTCATGGATCTTCAGGCGGGCTTTGCCCGCCACGCGGCGGGCGTAGGTGCGGGCGGGGATTTGGATCAACCGGGCCAGCTCGTCGGTCGTGAACCCGGCCTGCTTGCCGAACTCCACCACGTCCATGACCGGCAGGCCTTCCTCGACCCGTTGCACCATGGCGTGGTTGTCGTGGATCTGCTCGTAAGTGATCGCCTTGGACTTGGCCTTTTTCATGACGCTATCTTCGGCCTTATTCCCACAAACACAAGGGGAAATGCCAAATGGCTCTTAACTGTATGCCAAATGGCAGGCTAGAGTTTGAGCGCCTCGGCCAGCCTGCCGGCGTCGCCGCCACCGCCCTGGGCGTAGTCGGGCTTGCCGCCGCCCTTGCCGCCGAGTTTCGCCGTGAGGCCGCCGATGAGCTTGCCGGCGGCTTGGCCGGCCTTGATGGCCTCGGGCGAGCAGTAGGCGACAAGGCTGACCTTGCCGTCGAGGAGGGCGCCGAGCTGCACGACGGCGCCGGCGCCGATCTTGTGCAGCACCTGGCTGCCCAGCGAGCGCAGGGCGTCCTGGTTCTCGGCCGTGACCACGGCGGAGACCCACTTGAGGCCATCCTTGGTGACGGCGGCTGCCGCAAGCTCGTCAGCGACGCCCGCCGAGGCCTTGGCCTCAAAGGCCTTCAGCTTTTTCTCGAGCTCCTTCTGGTGAGTGAGGAGGGACTCGAGCTTGCCGGCGACGTCGTTGACGCCGGCGTTGAGGCGGGCGTTCACGATCTTGAGGGCTTCCTCCTCGTGGACGACGAAGTCGAGCGCGGCCTGGCCGGCGGCGGCCTCGATGCGGCGCGTGCCGGCGGCGATGGCCATCTCGGCGGTGATCTTGATCAGGCCGATCTCGCCGGTGGTGGTCACGTGCGTGCCGCCGCAGAGTTCCTTGGAATAGCCGCCGATGTCGACGAGGCGGACCATCTTGCCGTATTTGTCGCCGAAGAAGGCGAGGACGTCGTCCGGTTTCTTCGCGTATTCGATGTCGGCGGAGACGACCTTGGCGTTGTCGATGACCTTCTCGTTGACGAGCTGCTCGACCGCGCGGAGCTGGGCCTGCGTCATCTGCTCGAAATGGGTGAAGTCGAAGCGCAGGCGGTCCGGCGTCTTGTGCGTGCCGAACTGGCGGACGTGTGTGCCGAGGACCTTGCGCAACGCCCAGTGGATCAGGTGCGCGGCGCTGTGGTGGCGGTTGATGGCGCGACGGCGGGCGTAATCCACGTGCAGCGTGGCTGCTGCCCCAACGGCCGGCACGGAGGCCGGCCCTCCAATTTTGTGCAGATGGCGGCCCGACTTGTCCTTGATCGTGTCGGTGATGTCGACCCTGGTGCCGTTAATGAGCGCGTGGCCGCTGTCGCCGACCTGGCCGCCCATCTCGGCGTAGAAGGGCGTCTGGTCGAACACAAGGTAGGCGTCCTTCTCGGTCTTTACGGTGTCCACGAGCTTCGCGTGGGTGGCATGGGTCGCATCGATGTTGTAGCCGACAAACTTAGTGGCCTCGGCGGCGGACTCGCCCTCGGTGACGGCGACGATGACGTCGGTCTTGCGGGCGGCGCGGCCGCGCTCACGCTGCTTCTCCATCTCGACTTCGAATGCTGCGACATCAACCGACAGGCCGCGCTCGGCCGCGAGCACCTGTGTCATGTCGAGAGGAAAACCGTAGGTGTCGTAGAGAAGAAAAGCGATTGAGCCCGGTATTTCCCGGGGAGCGCCCGCGTCCCGCGGGCTGGGTTCGGCGTCTCGCCGAACCTCATTCGAGGGCGCCCATAGAAACGGATAGTCCTCGCCCGGCCTGACAAGATTGGCGGCGTGCGGGTTGTTCACAATGTAAAGGAATTTCTCCATGAGATCGTTTTCTCCGCGAATCAGGCGGTCAAACGTTTCCTTTTCCCAGACGGGGCCTGAGGTTCCGGTCGCTTTGTTTATTTCATGGGCGGTGAATGATTTCACCGAGTGGAGAATTTCATTGAGCGGGCGGAAGACCGGTGCGCCGTCCTCGGTCTTTTTACGCGGGTGTGGTTCCAGCAAGGCGTGGACGTGGTCGGGCATCACACACGCGGCGAAGAGATGATAGTCCCCTTGCGCGTGGCCATGCACGAGGCTGTCGAGAACGATCTGACGTTCGGCTGGAGCGAGCGCGCGGCGCAAATGCGTGCTGAAAGTGATATGGTATTTCCCCCACGGACGCTCGAAGTGGGGGAGGCGGCGTTTGGAATAGCGGGTGTCAGTCGGAGCGTCCGGCGAGACGCCGGACGCAGCACGCGGGACGCGTGCGCTCCCCGGGAAGTTGCCAACCTCGGCTTGAAAGACTGCGAGGCCCTTGTCGAGGGTCCGCCCGAACGACTCCTCCTCGGCGCGGATGGCCTTCTCGACCATGACGCGCTGGGTCTTGAGCTCGGGGAAGACGTCGCCGAGGGACTCGATGACGGGGGCGACCAGCGCGGAGAAGTCGCCGGTCTTCAGGCCGAGGTTCTTCTGCCCATACATGATGCCGCGGCGGAGAATGCGGCGGATGACGTAGTTGCGGCCCTCGTTGCCGGGCAGGATGCCGTCGGCGATGGCGCAGCTTACGCAGCGGGCGTGGTCGGCGAGCACCCGGAAGGTGACGTCGATGGTTTCTTGCTTATTGAGCAAGGATCTCGTGGCCGGCACGGTGCCCATATAGGTCGCCTGGGAGAGCGCGGCGATCTTGTCGAAGGTCGGCTTGAAGACGTCGGCGGCGTAGTTGGACGGCTCGGCGTTGAAATCTTTGAAGCCCTTCGTCGTGGCGTGGATGCCGGCGACGCGCTCGAAGCCCATGCCGGTGTCGACGTGCTTGGCGGCGAGCGGCGCGAAGGTGCCGTCGGCGTTCGCGTTGAACTGGATGAAGACGTGGTTCCAGATCTCGATGCAGCGCGGCGAACCGGCGTTCACCAGCTTGCGGCCGGCTTTCTCGTCGTCGGAGGGCAGGAGGCTGAAATGGATCTCGGAGCACGGCCCGCAGGGGCCGGTGTCGCCCATCATCCAGAAATTGTCCTGCTTGTTGCCGTGGACGATGTGGACGGCGGGGTCGAGGCCGGCATCGGCGAAAATCTTTGCCCAGATGGCGTAGGCCTCCTGATCAAAGTCGGACGGGTCGCCCTTGGCCTTGTCGGGCGAGTAGACGGTGGCGAAGAGGCGTTTCGGCGGGATGCCCCAGACCTTGGTGAGCAGCTCCCAGCCCCAGGTGAGCGAGTCCTGCTTGAAGTAGTCGCCAAAGGACCAGTTGCCCAGCATCTCGAACATCGTGTGGTGGTAGGTGTCGAAGCCGACATCCTCGAGGTCGTTGTGCTTGCCGCCGGCGCGGATGCATTTCTGGGTGTCGGCCACGCGTTTCCACGGGGCGCTTTGGTCGCCGAGGAAGTAGGGCACGAACTGGTTCATGCCCGCGTTCGTGAACAGCAGGTTGGGGGCCGTCGGCATGAGGGAGGACGACGGCACGATGGCGTGCTGCTTCGACTTGAAGAAGTCGAGGAACGACGAGCGGATCTGGGCGGAAGTCATTGAAACTGTTTGGAAAGGACATCCTCCTTCGCACAAGGCTTCGGAGGACAAGGAGGACAGATTACCGGGAACCGGCTGGCAAGTGGGAAGACGGCACCGATCACGGACGAACCCCGGGACGGTCGCAATTGTCCTGTAAAGGCCGTAGTATTTTGTCGAGAATCCAACCGCCTGTGCTACGTTGCTGCAGCGGGCCGGATTCGCCCGCGCCCGTGCATGAATGCCAACCACGAAAATCGGCGGTCAACCATCAACCCACGGGGCCGCCAGCAAATTTGAGAACGTGAGGCCAAGGCGATGACCCTGCTGCTGATTATTTCAATTCTGCTCCGCTTCGCGGCGGCGGTCTGGTCGTTGCTCCTGCTGAGGCGGCTGCGCGATTGGCGGATGGGCATTCTCACCGTGATGCTGGTTTTCATGACCTACCGCCAGTGCGGCACGCTCCTGGCACAGCCGCAGTGGTGGCCGCCCACCACGGCGGGGATCGAGGAGGAGTGGGCCGGACTGGCCGTCAGTGTGCTGGCCCTTCTGATGGTCGGGTTTCTCGCCCAGCTGCTCACCGAGCGCCAGCAGACCGAGGCAAGAATATCCGAGAGCGAGGCCCGTTACCGGCGGGCGGAAGCCGGCACCACCGACGGTCTGTGGGAATGGAACATCGCCACGGGCGAGGAGTATTGCTCCCCCCGCTGGCTGGAGATCCTGGGCTACTTGCCGGGTGATTCGCTGAAGACTTTCGCGGCGTTCACGATGCTGATTCACCCGGACGACCGCGCCCGGGCAATGGCCGAATCAGAGCAGAGCCAGCGGGACCACCGGCCCTTTGCCGTGGAAATGCGCCTGCGGCGCAAGGACGGCTCCTACCTCCCGGTGCTGTCGCGGGGGCAGATCGAGCTGGATGCCGGAGGCAAGCCGGCGCGCATGACCGGCGCCATCACCGACATCTCGGCGCGCCAGCAGGCCGAGGCGGCGTTGCGGGTGAGCGTGAGCCGCCATCGCCGGCTCGTTGAGTCGAACATCATCGGCGTCATGATTGCCAACACCGACGGGCGCATCACCGAGGCCAACGATTTGTTCCTCGGCATGGTCGGCCACTCGCGGGAGGATTTGTCGGCCGGGCGCGTGCGCTGGGATGCCCTGACGCCTCCGGAATGGAAGGCAGCGGATCTGCGCGCCCTCGGCGAACTCAAATCCACCGGTGCCTGCACGCCGTATGAGAAGGAGTATTTCCACAAGGATGGACGCCGCGTGCCGATCCTCATCGCCGTGGCGATGCTCGAAGGCACGCCCGGCGATGGCATCTGCCTCATTGAGGACCTGACCGCGCGCAAGCAGGCGGAGGCGGCATTGCGCGGGAGCGAGGCGCGCTTCCGCACGCTGACGGAGTCCACGTCGGCCGCCGTCTTCATTTACCAGGGGGAACTGTTTTGCTACGTCAATCCTGCGGCCGAGGCGCTCACCGGTTATCCCGCCGCCGCGTTGCAGCGCATGACATTCTGGGATCTCGTCCACCCCGAATTTCGCGAGGCGGTGCGCGCACGCGGCCGGCGGCGGGACCGGGGCGAAAACCTGCCCGACCGCTACGAGGTCAAGATTCTGACCCGCACCGGCGAGGAACGTTGGGTGGACTACACCGCCGGCGCCACGGAATACCAGGGCCGGCCGGCGGGCATCGGCACCGCCTTCGACATCACCGCGCGCAAGCAGGCCGAGGCCATCGGGGCCTGCCAGGCCAAGGTGCTGGAAATGATCGCCACGGGCGCGCCGCTGGCTGAGACGCTCGGCACTCTGCTCCTGCTCATCGAGGCCTTTGCTCCGAGCATGCTCGGCTCCATCCTCCTGCTCGATGCCGACGGCGTGCATGTGCGGCACGGAGCGGCCCCGAGTCTGCCGGAAGCCTTTAACCGGGCGATCGAGGGCCGGCCCATCGGGCCGCGCGCCGGTTCCTGCGGCACCGCCGCCTTCCGGCGGGAGCCGGTCATCGTGGAGGACATCGCGACCGACCCGCTGTGGGCGGAGTATAAGGAGGCGGCTTTGCCGCACGGGCTGCGCGCCTGCTGGTCCACGCCGATCTTCGGCGCCCAGGGGGAAGTGCTCGGCACCTTTGCCATTTATTACCGCCAGCCCGGCGGACCCACCGCGCTGCACCGGCGGTGCATTGAGCTGGCGACGGGCCTGGCCGCCATCGCCATCAGCCGGCAGCGGGCCGAGGCGGCGCTGCGCGAAACCCAGCGCCAGTTGACTTCGCTGATCGGGAACCTGCCGGGCGTGGTTTACCGCTGCCGCAACGACGCGAACTGGACCACCGAATTCATCAGCGAAGGCGCCCTCCAACTCTTCGGGTATGCGGCCGCCGACTTCATGGAGCATCGGCGGGAAATCGGCCAGCTGATTCACCCGGACGATCAGGGCCGCGTCTGGGAGGAGATTCAAGCCGCGCTGCGCGAGCGCCGGCGCTATGAGCTTGTCTATCGCATCATCACCGCGAGCGGCGCGGAGAAATGGCTGGAGGAGCAGGGGGTCGGCGTGTTCGCTGCGGGCGGGGCGCTGCAGGCGCTGGAGGGGTTCGCCATCGACATCACCGCGCGCAGGCGGAGTGAAGAAGCCGAAACGGAAAGAAACAAGCTGGCGCAACAAGTCAGCATGATCGCCACCACCGCGCCCGGCGCGCTGGCTTCCTTCCGCCTTCGGCCCGACGGCCGCGCCGGTTTCCCCTACGCCAGCCCGGCCTGGCTGTCCCTGTTTGCAGTGACTCAGGCAGAGGTGGCCGAAGACACCGGCCCGCTTTTGAAACGGCTCCACCCGGACGATGTGGCTCACTTTTTGGCGACGATTCAAGAATCGGCGCGAAGCCTGGCCGATTGGCGCGATGAATTCCGGGTCTTGCACCCGGACCGAGGTGAACTCTGGGTGGCAGGCCACTCGACGCCGGTTCGGGAATCCGATGGCAGCATCCTCTGGCACGGATTCATCACCGACATCACCGAGCGCAAGCGCAGGGACGAGGCGTTGCGCGCGCAGCACAGGGAACTGGAGAACCTCTATGCCACCACGCCGGTGGGCCTGGCGCTGATGGATCGCGGCCTGCGGTTCGTGCGTATCAACGGGCAACTGGCCGCCATCAATGGCAAGCCGGTGGAGGCGCACCTCGGACGGACGATCGAGGAGGCGCTCCCCGGACTGGCCCCGGTGCTCACGCCCATCTATCGCCGCGTTCTCGACGGCAATACGCCGGTTCTCAACGTGGAAATCCACGGCGAGACGCCGGCTGAACCCGGCGTCATGCGCGACTGGCTGGCGAATTATTACCCCCTGCTCGCGGCCGACGGTTCAGTGAGCGGGATTTCCATCGCCGTCATGGAAATCACCGCGCAAAAGCGAGCGGAGGCGGCGCTGCGCGAGAAGGAGCAGCTCCTGTCCGAATCCCAGCGCATCGCCCATATCGGCGGCTGGTATTGGGATCTGGCCGGCCCGATCCGGTGGACGGATGAAACCTATCGCGTCTATGGCGTCGCACCGGAGACGTTCACCCTCAACGCCGAATCTTTCTTCAACCTGATTCATCCCGAGGACCGGCCGGCGATGCAGCGATGGGTGGCGGCCTGTGCGGCGGGAGAGAGGCCCGGTGAGCTGGAGTTCCGGGCGCTGCCGCCGGATGGTTCGGTCCGCGTGCTCAGCGGTCGCGGTGAATTGATTTCTGCCGCGGGAATCAAACCGGCGGTAATGGCCGGCACCGTCCAAGACATCACCGCGCGCAAACTCACGGAGGAAGCGCTGCGCGAGAGCGAGGCGCGGTTGCGGTTGTCGGCGGAGGCAGCCAACGTCGGGTTGTGGGACTGGGATTTGAAAACCAACCGGGTCTTTTTCTCCCGCGAATGGAAAAATCAGATTGGCTACCGCGAAGAGGAAATCGCGAATGACTTCCGCGAGTGGCAGGGCCGCGTGCATCCCGATGACCTCGAACCGACGCAGCAAAAGGTGCGGGCCTATCTCGCCCATCCGCAGGGCCGGTATGAGTCGGAGTTCCGTTTCCGCCACAAGGACGGCTGTTACCGCTGGATTTACACGCACGCGGACGTGGTGCGCGACGCGGCCGGCCGGCCGGTGCGGATGCTGGGCTGCCATATCGACATCACCGCGCGCAAGGAGGCCGAGGAGGCCTTGCGCGAGAGCGAGGCCAAGTTCCGCACGCTGGCCGAGACCACGGCCGCCAGCATTTTCGTCCTCCAGGGCCCCCGCTTCAAGTTTGCCAACCCCGCCCTCGAGCGCCTCACGGGCTATGCCCGCGAAGAGCTGCTGGCGATGAACTTCTGGGACACGGCGCATCCCGACCACCGGGAACTCGTCCACGCGCGCGGCCTGGCCCGGCAGCGCGGCGAACCCGTGCCGATCCGCTACGAATTCAAGCTGCTCTCCAAGCAGGGGGAGACCCGCTGGGTGGATTTCACCGCCGGCCTCATCAACTACGAGGGCCAGCCCGCCAGCCTGGGGACCGCCCTCGACATCACCGAGCGCAAGCAGGGGGAACAGGCCCTGCAGGAATCACAAGCCCAGTTGCGGGCGCTGCTGGCGCGCTTGCAGCGGGCGCGGGAAGAGGAGCGCAAGCGCGTGTCGCGGGAGATTCATGACGAGCTGGGCCAGCTGCTCACCGGCCTGAAGATGGACATGCGCTGGCTGGAGCGGAAACTCTCCGACCCGGCCCTGCCGCCGGCGCTCAACCCGCTGCTCGACCGCGCCGTGGGCGCCTCCCAACTGGCGGACCAGACGATCGCCACCGTGCAAAGGATCGCGGAGGAACTGCGCCCCGGGGTGCTCGATCAAATCGGCCTCGGGGCCGCGATCGCGCAGGAGCTGCGCCGGTTCGAGCAGCGCGGCGACGTGCGCGGCACGGTGGTGCTGGCCGAGCCCGCCCCCGCTCTGCCGGCCGCGGTCGCGAACGAACTGTTCTACATCTGCCGGGAAGCGCTCACCAACGTGGCCCGCCACGCCCAGGCCGCCCACGTCCGGATCGCCCTGCGCCGCGAGGAGGGAAGCACGGTGCTGGAGGTGAGCGACGACGGGGTGGGAATCGCGGACGCCGACCTGAACGCGCCCCGATCGCTCGGCCTGCTCGGCATGCAGGAACGGGCGGCGCAGTGCGGCGGCACGGTCGCTTTTGCGCGGAATGAGCCCAGAGGAACGCGCGTGACCGTGCGCGTGCCGCTGGTCGGGGCCCACTGATCCGGATTTTCCCACTAATCACACGAATGAACACGAATCGAACCACCGGAACTCGTGGGTCTTTTCCGTCATTGGTGCCAATTCGTGCAATTCGTGGGCGACTCCGCCAACCCTTTTATGACTGAACTACTCCTCAAAGACGAAGTTTACCGCGTGATGGGTTGCGCGTTCGAAGTCTACAACGATCTGGGTTGCGGATTCCTTGAGCCGGTCTATCAGGAAGCGCTCGAACTCGAACTGACCGCTCAAGCCATTCCGTTCGAGGCCCAGCCGCGCATCCGGATCCATTACAAGGGCCAGCTCCTCAAAAAAGACTACGTCGCCGACTTGATCGTCATCGGCCAAATCTTGATGGAACTCAAAGCCGAGGAGCGACTCATGCCGCGGGATGAGGCGCAGCTCATCAACTACCTGAAGGCCACACGGCTCCGGGTGGGGCTTCTGATAAACTTTGGCGCCTTTCCCAAGCTTGAGTGGAAACGCCTCGTGAACTGATCCGGATTTTTTCCCACTAATCACACGAATGAACACCCATCAGACCAATAGGCTCATGGTCTTCTCCGTCATTCGTGCCGATTCGTGTGATTCGTGGGCAACCCGCCTTTTCTGACTCGGAATTTTACCCACTAGTCACACAAATCTACACGAATCATGAGAATTTTGTTAGTCGACGACCACGAAATCGTCCGGCGCGGGCTGAAGCAGCTCCTGGCCGAGGCGTATCCTCAGGCCGTGTTTGGCGAGGCCCACCGCGTGCCGGAGGCGCGCGCGCTGCTCGCGCGAAAGAAATGGGACCTGATGCTGCTCGACATCAACCTGCCCGGCGGCAGCGGGCTCGACCTGCTCACGGAGGTGCGGGCGCGACAACCGCAGGCCGCCGTGCTGATGCTCAGTTCCTATCCCGAGGAGGAATTCGCCGTGCGCGCCTTCAGGCTCGGCGCGGCGGGCTACCTGACGAAAGCGAGCCTGGCTGACGAGATGCTGGTCGCCGCGGGAAAAGTGCTCGCGGGAGGCAAATATGTGAGCGCCGCGCTCGCGGAGAGACTGGCCACGGTGCTGGGCAGCCCGGCCCCATCCGCCCCGCACGAGACGCTCTCGCCGCGCGAGCTGGAGGTCCTGCGGCTGGTGGCCCTGGGGAAAACGATCAAGGAGATCGCGGCGGGGTTTTCGCTCAGCGACAAGACCATCGCGACGTATCGCGCGCGCATCTCGGAGAAGCTCGGCCTGTCCACCAACGTGGAGCTGGCCCGCTACGCCCTGCAGCACCGGCTGGTGGAGTAGGGAACTGTGAACTGTGACAGGTGGCGAGTGACCTGTGACGAGCAAGGCCAGCAGATCAAAGCTCCTCCGGTAGTCCGTCACTCGCTACCCGTCACCCGTCACATCCCACACCGCCTGTCGGCAATTCTCCCGACAACCCGCTTCCGGCGCGGCGGACACGATTTTCAGCCCCGACCCGACTACCGGGATTCGCTCCGGTGGTCTAGGATGCGGGTGTGAATGACACCGCCCCGCCGCTCCCGGTCCTGCTCGTCGATGACTCCGGCCCGGTGCGCCAGCGCATCCGCAGCCTGGTCGAGGAAACCCAGGCCGCCACCGTCATCGGCGAGGCCGCCATTGCGGGCACGGCGCTCGCCTTGTTTCAGGCGCACGCGCCCGCCGCGGTGATCCTGGAACTTGGGCTGGCGGGCGCAAGCGGCCTGCTGGCCGAGATCAAACGTCTCAGCCCCGCGTGCGTGGTGATCATGCTCGGGAGCAGTGAGAGCACGGAATGCCGTGATTTCTGTCTGCGCCGGGGGGCGGACCATTATTTCAGCAAGCACAAGGAATTCGAGCGCGTCCCGGAAGTGCTGCGGGAGCTGCATTCCACCCGGACCGACCGGCCGAGCGGCGGCACCAAACCATGACCGCCATGCCCGAGTGCAAGCCAAGAGAGGGAGCCCGCCGGACCGACAGCGGGCCGGCTGGAGTCGAACTGTCGGCCCAAGACGCGGCCCGGGCAAACCACGCAACCAGCTCCGATTCTACGGTCCTGACCATGTCGGAGGGCAAACTGTGGGACAACGAGAAGCTGCTCCGGCAATTGCTGAGCAACAGCCATGATTGCGTGAAGATCCTCGATCTGGATGGCCGGCTGTTGTGGATGAACGCCTGCGGCCTGCGGAGCATGGAGATCGAAAACTTTGCGCTGCTGCAGCACACGCCCTGGTTGGATCTCTGGAAAGGAGAGGATCACCACGCAGCCTGCGCGGCAGTGGCCGCGGCCGCTGCCGGGAGGGGCGGCTCGTTCACGGGTTATTGTCCCACGACCAAAGGGGCGCCAAGGTGGTGGGACATAGCAGTCACTCCGATCCCAAGCCCGGCGAAGCAGCCGGAGAGACTTCTGGCCATTTCCCGCGACATAACCGGGCGGAAGCAGATGGAGGTGGCGCTGCGCGATAGCGAGAAGCGCCATCGGCAGCTGGTGGAAAACTCACCGGATGCCATCATCCTTCACCACGGCGGACAGATCGCTTATGCCAACCCGGCGGCCTTTCGGCTGATTGGAAACGATTCAGCCGGCTCCATGTTGGGACGGACGATGCTGGACATCGTGCATCCCGATTACCGCCGCCAGGCGGCGGAGCGCATCCAGAGTGTCACGGCGGGCAACCCCGCTCCGCTGTTCGAGCTAAAGCTGATCCGGCTGGACGGTTCGGCGGTGGACGTGGAATCGATCAGCATCCCTGTGACCCACGAAGGCCAGCCGGCGGTGCAGTCCATCTTGCGCGACATCACCGCCCGGAAGAATCTGGAGACGCAGTTTCTCCGGGCCCAGCGGATGGAGAACATCGGCCTGCTGGCCGCCGGCATTGCGCACGACCTCAACAACATTCTTTCCCCCTTGATGATGCTTCCCGGCCTGCTCCGCGCGCACCTGCCGGCTGAGTCGGACCAGCGCATGCTCGCGATCATGGAGCAGAGCGCCCGCCGCGGCGCCGGACTGGTGAAGCAGATCCTCTCTTTCGCCCACGGCACCGGCGACCAGATGGGCCCGGTGCCGCTGACGCACATCGCCCGTGACATCGCCGCGCTGGTCGAGGAGACATTTCCGCGCAATCTGCGGTTTACGTGCGACATCGCCGCCGACCTCTGGCCCGCCCATGCCAACGCGGGCCAGATCCACCAGGTGTTGCTCAACCTCTGCATCAACGCTCGCGACGCCATGCCCGCCGGCGGCGAACTCCGGCTGCGGGTCGCCAACTTCACGCTCGAGCCGGCCGCGGCCGACGCCATCCCCGCGGCCCGGCCCGGCGAGTTCATCCTTCTCGAAGTGGCCGACACCGGCACCGGCATCCCGCCCGAGCTGCAGGAGCGCGTCTGGGAACCCTTCTTCACCACCAAAAGCGCAGGCAAGGGCACCGGCCTGGGCCTCTCGACCATCCGCGGCATCATCAGCCGCCACCATGGTTTCGGCACGCTCGAAAGCGCGGTCGGACACGGCACCACGTTCCGCTTTTACGTGCCGGCCACGCACGAGAAACCGGTCTCCGGCTCACGGACCCCGTTTGACGACCGCAGGGCAAAAGGCGAAACCATTCTCATCGTGGACGACGAGCCGGATGTGCGCGTTTTCATCAGCGCCATCCTCACCCAGCACGGCTACCAGACTCTGACCGCCGGCAACGGCCCGGAGGCCCTCGGGCTTTTCGCGACACGGACGGACAGAATCGCGATGATCATCACCGACGTCCATATGCCCGGGATCTCCGGGACGGATTTGACCATGGCCTTCCGCCAACTGCGGGCGGATGTCCGGATCCTGCTTTGCACCGGCCTGCCGGAGCAGATGCCGGCAGAGGCACGGCCGGAGGGGATCCTCCTCAAGCCGTTCGAAGCGGACACGCTGCTCACCGCCGCCCGGCGGCTGCTGCCGGCAGAGTGAGCCGGGCTTCCCCGGCGCGGCTGGCGACTCACGCTGACACCGCGACGCCGGAGCGGGTGCTTCGGGGTCTCGCGGGAATGCGCGCGCCGCCCGGCCGCGACTGCTTTTGCGTTGCGAGAAAACGCCGGGGCGAGCATTGAAGCGGCGTGAAGATCCACGTCAAACCGGCCGGGCCGATCCAAACCAACGCCTATCTGCTGACCGAGCCCAGGACCGGGGAGGCCGTGCTGATCGACGCGCCGCTCGGGATCATTGACATCATCCGGCCGATCCTCGCCCAGGAGGAGTGCAGGCTGACCGAGTTGTGGCTGACTCACGGGCATTTCGACCACATGCAGGATGCCGCCCGGCTGAAGCGCGAGCTGGGCGTCCGGGTCACGGCGCATCGGGAGGACCAGCCGTTGATCGAAACCCCCGAGATCATGGAGGGGTTCATGGGCGCGAAACTGGGCTTGGAGGGAGTCAGGGTCGACCGCTGGGCGGGGCCGGGGGACAAGCTGGCGGCGCTGGGACGCGAGTTTGAAGTGCGGCATGTGCCCGGCCACTGCCCCGGCAGCATATTGTTTTATTGCCCCGCGGCGTCCGCCGCGGCTTCGGCGCGGCCAGCCGGCGTTGCCTTTGTCGGCGATGCGCTCTTCAACGGCGGGGTCGGCCGGTGGGATCTGCCCGGCGGCAACTTCGAGATGCTGGCCCAGTCCATTCGCGGGCAGATCTACACGCTGCCGGACGAGACCGTGGTCCTGCCGGGCCACGGCCCGCGCACGACGGTCGGGGCGGAGAAGACGGGCAACCCGCATGTCGCGGCGGTCGCGTCATGAGCGAACACGAAGCATTCATGCGCCGGGCGCTCGCGCTGGCCGGGCGCGCCTGGGGCGACACGCATCCGAACCCGATGGTCGGCGCGCTGATCGTCGAGAACGGCGCGGTGGTGGCCGAGGGCTTTCACGCCCGGGCCGGCGGACCCCACGCCGAGATCGCCGCGTTGGCCGCCCTCGGCCGGAAGCCCGCGCCCGGGGCCACGCTGTATGTGACGCTGGAGCCGTGCTGCACGCACGGCCGCACACCGCCCTGCACCGACGCCATCGTGCGCGCGGGCATCGCGCGCATGGTGGCGGGCGCGACCGATCCGAACCCGGCGCATGCCGGCAAGGGTTTCGATGTGCTGCGCGCGGGCGGCGTCGAGGTGGCGACCGGCGTGCTGGCCGCGGAGTGCGCCGACCTGAACCTGATCTTCAACCACTGGATCGCCACCGGCCGGCCGCTGTTCGCGGCGAAATCGGGCGTGACGCTCGACGGCAAGGTGGCGACGCGCACGGGCGATTCCAAGTGGATCACCGGCGAGCCGGCCCGCGCCGACGGCCACCGCTGGCGCCGGCTGTTCCCGGCCATCGCGGTCGGGGCCGGCACGATCCGGGCCGACAACCCCCGCCTGACCGCGCGGGTGGGCGGGGCCGAGACCTGCCCGTGGCGCTTTGTCTTCGACGGCCTCCTGCGCACGGTGGCCGACGCGGCGATGCCCGGCGTCTACACCGACGAGTTTCGCGAGCGCACCATCGTGGTGACCACGCCGCACGGCGGCATGGGCTACGTGCGCAAGCTGGCCACCCTCGGCGTCAAGACCTGGGTGCTGCCGTCCGCGTCGCCCAAGGTGAGCTTTCCCGATTTCCGCAGGCGTTGCGCCGAGGAGGGCATCACCGGGGTGTTCTTCGAGGGCGGGGCGCAGCTCCTGAGCGAGCTGCTCCAGGTGCGCGAGCTTGACTATCTGTTCACCTACCACGCGCCGGTGCTCTTCGCGGACGACAAGGGCAAGAGCCTCCTCCGCGGCCTGCGCACCGAGGCGATGGCCAACGCCATCCGGCTCGGGCAGGTGCGGCACGAGGTCCACGGTGACGACACGCTGATGCGCGGCTTCGTCAAATACCCGGAGAAGATGTTCGTCGACGAGGCCACTTTCACCCGGAAAAACTACGGCGTGTGATCACGATCCACCTGGCCTCGGGCAACGCGCATAAGGCGGCGGAATTTCAGCGTCTGGCCGAGGACTCCAAACTGGCGGTGGAGGTGCTCGCGGCCGCGAGCATGCCTGCGGTGGTGGAGGACACGGGCACGTTTGCCGGCAACGCCCGGATAAAGGCCTTCGCCTTGCAGGCCGTCCTGCCGGCCGGCGCCTGGGTGCTCGCCGACGACAGCGGCCTGTGCGTGGACGCGCTCGGCGGCGCGCCGGGCGTGGAGTCGGCCTATTATGCCGGGCCGCGGGGCGACAGCGCCGCGAATCTGCGAAAACTGGTGGCCGCCCTGCAGGCCGTGCCCGAGCAGAAACGCGGCGCGCACTTCGTCTGCGTGCTGGTGCTGCTGGGGCCGGCGGGCGGGGAGCAGGTGTTCGAGGGGCGCTGTGCGGGCACGCTGCGCCGCGAGCCGGCCGGCGGCGCGGGTTTCGGCTACGATCCGCTGTTCGTGCCCGTCGGCTGCACCCGGACCTACGCCGAGCTGGGCGAGGCGGAGAAAAGCCGGATCAGCCACCGCGCGCTGGCGTGGGGCAAGCTGGCCGACTGGTGGCGCCGCAACGGAGTCTAGCGCTATTCCGTCGGGTCCAACACTCCCCGGCGCTATCGCGCCACCCCTCTCCAGAGGGGATTTTCGCTGGCGGGGGTTTGTGTCCCCCCGCTGGTGAGGGGGGCCCGGCAGGGCGGGGTGTGGCACTCGGGAAATCAGCAACCTGACGGAGCGGTGCCAGACCGTCCGGGCCGCGCTCAGGGGTGGTCCGGGTTGCCGGCCTGGGCGAAAAGCGCCGCGGCCTGCGAGCGCCGCGAGATGTTCAGCTTGGTGAAGATGGTGGCGAGGTAGTTCTTGACCGTCTTCTCGGTCAGGTTCAGCCGGTCGCCGATTTCCTTGTTGGTGAGGCCGTCGGCGAGGAAGGCCACGACCTTGCGCTCCTGGGGCGAGAGCCGGCCGAGCTTGGCGGCGGCGCTCGGCTCGCCGCGGTGGCGCACGAGGCTCATGACCTGGTCCGACATGGACGGATCGAGCACGGGCTGGCCGCCCATCACGGCGCGCAGGGCGGTGGCGAGGGCCTGGCCGTCGTTGTCCTTGAGCAGGTAGCCCAGCGCGCCGGCGTGCATGGCTTCCTGCAGGTTGCGCTCGCTGCTGCTGGAGGTGAGGACGAGGATTTTTGTTTCGGGCCGCTGGCTGCGGATCGCCCGGCAGGCGAGCAGGCCGGATTTGTCGGGCAGGTGCAGGTCCAGCAGCGCGATGTCGGGCCGGAGTTTCAGCACGGCGGCCTCGCCCTCGGCGGCGGTGCCCGCCTCGCCGACGATCTGGATGTCGGCGCAGTTCTCCAGCGCGCTCCGCAGGCCGAGGCGGATGATGGGGCTGTCGTCGATCAACAGCACGCGGATGGTCTTGGGGCCGGCCGGGGCGCTCATGCGGGCGAAGCAACGGGGAGGGTCAGCAAAACGCGAGTCCCTTTTCCGATCGCGGATTCGATGCGCAGGCTGCCGCCGAGGGCTGCGGCCCGGGCCTGCATGTTGCCGAGGCCGTGGCCGGCGGAGCCGTCGGTGGTCGGCGTGAAGCCCTGGCCGTTGTCCTGCACGGCCAGCGCCACCTCGCGGTCGTTGTGGCCCGCCAGCAGCGTGATGTGGGCGGCGCGGCCGTGACGGAGGCTGTTGCTCAGGGCCTCGCGCAGGATGTTCATGATCTCGGCCAGATGCCCGGGGGCGATGCGCGCGACCGCCTCCGGGTCGAGCCGCTGCTCGATGCGCACATTCTCGCCGGCGGCAAAGGATCCGATGAGGTCGTTCAGGGCGCCGCTGAAGGACTGGCCGCTGACCTGGGCCGGCTCCAGCTCCTCCAGGTAGGCGCGGACCTGCTGGTTCAGGCGGCGCAGCTCGGTCATGCACTGGTCCATCCGTTGCTGGAGTTCGGCCGGCAAGGCGGCGCGCTTCTGCACGCTTTCGAGCGTCAGGCAGACGGCGAAGAGCGTCTGGCAGATATTGTCGTGCAGCTCCCGGCCGAGCCGGACGCGCTCGGCCATCGACCGGCCCAGCAGCGTGCGGTTGACCTGCAGATCCTCCTCGGCCCGCACGCGCGCGCCGTGCTCCTGCTCGAGGGCCGTGCCGCGCTCGTTCGAGATTTTGGCAAAGTGAACCATCCCCGCCGCCTGGGCCCGGGCGGCGGCCCAGGGCGTGCGGCTGCCGGTGTCGGCGGAGGCGGATTGCCGGGCGGAAAGCGAAACCAGGAGCAGCGGCACCAGCGCCAGGAGCAAGGCCAGCAGGATCATGGCGGCGAGCACGCGCTGTTGCAGGATCTGCACCCGGAGCAGGCCCGGCGGGGCGAACGTGACCCGCGCCTGCCAGCCGGGCGTGCCGGCCAGGGTCTGGGTGACGGTGAGCAGCGGCCCGGCCGGCGAGTCGCCCGGCGGCGGCGCCTGGCGAAGCAGCTCAAGGGTCCCGCCGAGCCAGGCGCTGAATTCGCGCAGCTGGGCGGCATCCCATTGGGCGGGCGGGCGGGAGCTGGCCGCCACCGCCTGGACCAGCCGGGTGCGCATCTCCTCGACCGCGACCGCCTGCAACTGCCGGGTCTCGCGGTGCAGCCACCACTGGAGCGTGACGGCCGCGCCCAGAAAGAGCAGCAGGAGAAGCAGGGCCAGGCCGAGGGAGCGCGTGTTGAGGTTCATGCGGGCGACTTGCAGTGTGCAGATTAGACCGTCCGGGGCGAGCGCGTCAAAACCTTCGACAAACGCCCCGGGCCGGGTAGGTTTTTGACCCTTTTATGCCAACCTTCTATATCACGACCGCCATCGACTATGTGAACGGGGCGCCGCACCTCGGCCACGCCTATGAGAAGGTGCTGACGGACGTCATCGCGCGCTTCCGGCGGCAGATGGGGGACCAGGTCCATTTTCTCACCGGCGTCGACGAGCACGGCCAGAAGGTGCAGGCCAGCGCCAAGAAGCGCGGGGTCGCGCCGCAGCAGTTCGTGGACGAGGTCAGCGCCGAGTTCCGGGCCCTGCTGCCCAAGCTCAACATCTCGAACGACGATTTCATCCGCACCACCGAGCCGCGGCACAAGCAGGTCGTGCGCGCCGTGCTCCAGCAGCTCTTCGACAAGGGCGAGATCTACCAGGCCGAATACCGGGGCTTCTACTCGACCCGGCAGGAACAGTTTCTCCAGGACAAGGACCGCAACGCGGACGGCACCTGGCCGGAGATTTTCGGCGAGGTCACCGAGATCACGGAGAAGAATTATTTCTTCAAGCTGAGGCAGTATCAGGACTGGCTGGTGCAGTTCCTGAGCGACACGCCGGACTTCATCTTCCCCGCCTACCGGCAGAAGCAGGTGGTCGAGTTCCTCAAGGAGCCGCTCAACGACCTGTGCATTTCGCGCCCGCGCGAGCGGCTGGAGTGGGGCATCCCGCTGCCGTTCGACGAAGGCTACGTCACCTACGTCTGGTTTGACGCGCTGCTGAACTACCATTCGGCGGTCGCCGACCGGCCGGAGATCTGGCGCGAAGCGCACCATGTCATCGGCAAGGACATCCTCGTGCCGCCGCACGCGGTTTACTGGCCGATCATGCTGCACGCCGCCGGCCTGCCGCTGCCCAGGGGCATCATCGCGCACGGCTGGTGGCTGCAGCGCGGCGCCAAGATGTCGAAGAGCACGGGCAACGCCCTGAACCCGCTCGATCTCGTCACCGAGTTCGGCGTGGACGCCTTCCGCTACTTCCTC
The DNA here is from genome assembly GCA_016190985.1 of Opitutia bacterium. Taxonomy (GTDB): domain Bacteria; phylum Verrucomicrobiota; class Verrucomicrobiia; order Opitutales; family Opitutaceae; genus Lacunisphaera. The sequence continues at coordinate 59,797 of JACPPI010000001.1, forward strand.
ATCCGCGAGATGAACGTCGGCCAGGACAGCGACTTCACGCTCGAGCAGTTCATGGTCCGCTACAGCAGCGAGCTGGCGAACAACCTCGGCAATCTCGTCAATCGCACGCTCAACATGACCACGCGCTTCGCCGGCGGGGTGCTGCCGGCGGCGGAAGTGGCCGGGGATCTGGAGAAAAGCCTCCATGCGCTCTGGGAGAAGACGCGCGACGAGTTCATCCCGCTGTGCGAGGGCCATCAGTTTCATACCGCACTCGAGCGGGCGATGGTCTTCCTGACGGAGACCAACGCCTACATCGAGAAGCGCGCGCCGTGGAAGCTCGGCAAGTCAGCCGATCCGCGGGACCAGGCGCTGCTTCGCACCTCGCTGGCCACGATGGCCGAGGCCTTGCGCCTCGCCGTCGCGCTCATCCAACACATCACGCCGGCGACCACCACGAAGATCAACGAGGTGCTCGGCTACCAGCCGGGCGTGGCTTGGCGCGACGAACTCAATTGGGGCGCGAAGCTGAACGGCTCCAAAGTGGCCGGCGCCCTCGTGCTCTTCCCGCGGCCGGCCCCGCCCACCAAGCCGTGAAGATACTCCCGGTCAATCCGACCGAGAACGTCACGCCCGAATCGCTCCGGGCGTTCTTGCTGCAGTGCGCCGGTCTGGCCAAGGCGGCCGGCCGGCCGCAGCTGGTCAGCATCAGCCTGCTGGTCGACCACCTCGATCCGCTCGCCGTGCTGGAGTCGATCTTCGAGCCGTCGGAGCTGCACTTCTACGCCGAGCGCCCGGCACAGGGTTTCGCCGTGGCCGGGGCGGAGGCCGTGCTGGAATTCACGGCGACGGGACCGGGCCGCTTCGCCGCCGCGCGCGAGCATATGGCGGATGTGCTGGGCAACACGATCGCCGTCGGGCCGCTCGACGAACCGTTCGCGGGCCCGCATTTCTTCTTTGCCTGCAGCTTTGCCGACGAGACGGATGGGGCCGCCGCATTCCCGGCGCTGCGGCTGTTTGTGCCGCGCTGGCAGGTGGCGCGGATGGGCGACAGCACGGTGGCGGTCGCGAACCTCCTGATCACCGCCGCCGCGCCGGTGGATCTGATCGCCGCGAAGGTGTGGAAGGCGCACGCCAAGTTCCGCTCCTTTGATTACCGCAGCGCCCGGCGCAAGGACCGGCCGCCAGCGCCCGAGGAAGCAGAGGAGTTGGGCGGTTCCTACCGGACGGCGGTGGCGCAGGCTTTGGAGGAAATAGCGCGCGAGCATTACCAGAAGGTGGTGCTGGCCCGCGCCCGGCGTCTCCGGACCAGCGAGGAGTTTCATCCGCTCGCCGTGTTGAACCATCTGCGGCAGCACTATCCGGCCTGCTACGCCTTCTCGCTCGCGAACGGGCGCGGCCAGAGCTTCATCGGCGCCAGCCCGGAGCGGCTGGTGCGTGTGGCCGGAGGCCGGATGCACACCGAGGCCCTCGCGGGCTCGGCGCCGCGCGGCGAGTCGGCCAGCGAGGACGCGGCCTTTGCGCGCGGCCTGCTGCACAGCGAGAAGGACCGCCGGGAACACCGGTTGGTGCTGGACGCCATCACCAGCCAACTGGCGGACCTCGGGCTCAAGCTGGAGCACGCGGATCAGCCACGGGTGCTCGGGCTGGCCAACGTGCAGCACCTGCACCTGCCCATCAGCGCCACGCTGCCCGCCGGAGTGCATATCCTCGACCTGGTGGCGCGCCTGCATCCGACCCCCGCTGTGGGCGGCGCGCCGCGCGAGGCGGCGGTCGCCTCCATCGCGCGGCTGGAGGCGTTTCCCCGCGGGCTCTACGCGGGGCCGCAGGGCTGGGTGGACCACCGGGGCGGCGGCGAATTCTTCGTCGGCATCCGCTCGGCGCTGGTGGACGGACGCACGGCGACGGTCTACGCCGGCGCCGGCATCGTGGCCGGATCGACGCCCGAGAAGGAATTTGCGGAAACCGAGCTGAAGTTCAAAGCTCTCATCGAAGCCCTGACCACCGCATGAGAAGGGCATACAATATGGAACTCAGGAAATCAGGAAGGAACCGCGAGGAGTCTTGCCCGTCCCTGATTTCCTGAGTTCCATAGCGGATCGGCTTTCAACCAATGGACTATCGCAACACCAACAGCCTGTGGGGCAGCGTGCTGGTGGAGACCCTGCACCGGCTGGGCCTGCGCGAGGTGGTGATCTCGCCCGGTTCGCGCTCGACGCCACTGACGATGGCGTTTGCCCGGCACCCGGGCATCGCGGCCATCCCGGTGCTCGACGAACGCTCGGCGGCGTTCTTCGCCCTCGGGCTGGCGCGGCAACACCGGCGGCCGGTGGCGCTGTTGTGCACCAGCGGCACGGCGGGGGCCAATTACTTTCCCGCGGTCATCGAGGCGCAGGAGAGCGGCGTGCCACTGCTGGTCATCACGGCCGACCGGCCCCCGGAGATGCGCGAGTGCCGTTCGGGCCAGACCATCGACCAGCAGAAACTCTTCGGCGGTCATGTTAATTTCTACCACGAATTCGCCGTCCCGCAGGCGACGCTGCCGCTGCTGCGCTACCTGCGGCAGACGACCGCGCACGCCTGGGAGCGGACCCAATGGCCGGTGGCGGGTCCGGTGCATCTCAACGCGCCGTTCCGCGATCCGCTGCCGCCCATCGAGGATGGCCGGACGGCGGCGATCCGTGAGGAATTGAAGGGAGAGAGATTCTTCGCCGCACTCAGGCCGCAGCTTCCGCCGCTGACAGCGCCAGCCGCGAGCTTCCGCTTGGGCGGGCGCGGCATCATTGTGGCGGGACAGGCCCGGCCGGGCGACGCTGCGGCCTATGCGAAAGCGGTGGGGCGAATCAGCCGGAAGCTGGGCTGGCCGGTGCTCGCCGACGCCTTGTCGCCGCTGCGGCATCACGCGCACCTGGTGCCGGCGCTGGTCACCACCTATGATCTGATGGCGCGTTCGGCGGCGCTGACGGGCGCGTTGCGACCGGCGCATGTGCTGTGCCTCCACGACTGGCCCACGAGCAAGGCGCTGCGCCAGTGGCTGCAGGCGGGTGATGTCACCGTGACGTTTGTCAGCACGCAGTCGCAAAACCCCGACGCGCTGCACAACCGCTCGCGGGTGCTGCGTTGTTCGGTTGAATCTCTGGCCGGCGCGGTGCGGGGCGGAGCGAAGCCCCGGGGCTGGCTGGCCGGCTGGTTGGCGGCGGACCGGCGCTTGAACCGGGGCTTGGTGCGCGCGCTGGCGCGGACGGATGAACTCTTCGAAGGGCGGGTGGGCGCGCTGCTGCCGTCGGTGCTTCCGAAGGGCACGCCGCTGTTCGTCGCAAACAGCATGCCGGTGCGGGATCTCGAGCATTTCTGCCCGGCCAACCGGCGCCGCCTCGAGGTGCATTGCAACCGCGGGGCCAACGGCATCGACGGCACGCTCTCGACGGCGCTGGGGCTCGCGCATGGCAACCGGCCGACGGTGCTGCTGACGGGCGACCTCGCGCTGTTGCACGACACCAACGGCTTTCTGTCGGGGCCAAGATTCAAAGGCAGCCTGACCGTCGTGCTGATCAACAATCGCGGCGGCGGGATCTTCGGCCACCTGCCGGTGGCGCGGTTCGATCCGCCTTTCGAGGAGTTTTTTGCCACGCCGCAGCAGGCTGACTTTCGGAAGTTGTGCGCGGCCTACGCTGTGAAGCATGTTGCGGTGCCTGATCAGGCGCACCTGGCCGGCCTGCTGCGACGTTTGCCGGCCCGCGGCGTGCGCGTGCTGGAGGTGCGGACCGACCGCAAGCGCGACGCCGCGACCCGCCAGGCGATCTTCCGGCAGCTTACGGGCTAGGTGTCAGCGGCAGCTGGATGGTGAAGGTCGTCCCGCGGCGGGTGGACTTGAAGGCGATCGCGCCGCGATGGGCCTCGATGACGGCCTTGGCGATGGCGAGGCCGAGGCCGGTGCCGGCGGTCTTGCCGTGGCTGACAAAGGGTTCGAACAGGGTGGTGCGGATTTCGTTGGGCACGCCCGGGCCGTTGTCCGCGACGGTGATGAGGCACTGCGCCTGGACGCGGCGGGCGGCCACGGTGATCAGGCCGCCGGGTTTCGCGGCGAGCGCCTCGCCGGCGTTGGTGACGAGGTTCTGGAGCACCCGGAGCAGCCGGTCGGGATCGAGCGGCAGCTGGAGCACGGTGGGCTTGATGCGCAGTTTGATGCCGGCCCGGCCGAGGGACACGATGTTTTCCTCCTGCAACTGGGTGAAGACCTCGGCGAGCGGCGCGACCTTGAGCCGCAGGCGCGTCTCGCCGCGGGCAAAGTCGAGCACTTCCTCCACCATGCCGCCGAGCCGGGCCACCTGGCGCAGGATCATGGCGCAGAGTTCCTGCGTCTCGGCCTTGCGGTCGTGCTTGGCGAGCAGCTCGGTGGCGAGCTTGATGGTGGAAAAGGGGCCGCGGAAGTCATGCACCATGCTGTTGGCCATCTCGCCGACGAGGGTGATCTTCTCCTTGCGCACCACGGCGGTAACGAAGCGGGCGTTGGTGGCGCGGAGGTCCTCGCCGATGTGGCTGAAAAGCCGGAGCACGGTGTGCCATGAGGATTGGGAGAGGAGTTGCAGGAACGGCTTCCGCGCGAGGCGGCCGAGCTGGACCGGGCCGTCGGCGATGGCCGCCGTGCTGCGGTCGGAGCCGTCGAGCACGCCGAGTTCGCCGAAGTAATCGCCGGGGCCCTTGTGGGCGATGACCTGGGGCGTGCCGCCGGGTGTCTGCTTGGTCAGTGCCACCCGGCCGTGCAGCACGAGGTAGATGCAGTTCGAGACACTGCCTTCCTCAAAGATGACGGCCTGATGGGGGAAGCGGACCAACCGCACCGCCGCGGCCAACTTGGCGCCTTGCAGGGCGGGAAAATGGCTGATGAAGCGGTGCGACCGGACGTCCATTGGTCTTCAAGGAAGCAGCCGGCGGCGGGCCGCGCAAGCCGCGAGAACGCCGGTCCAGTATGCGGCGACTTGGCAGGTGGCGCGCTTGCACGCCACGTTGCGCGCGAGCGCGCAACCTACAGCTGGATGGGCAGGCCGACCTCGATGATCTGCATGGGCGGCAGGCGGTAGTAATCGCGCACCGGGCGGGCGTTGCGGCTGAGCAGCGCGTAGAGGCGCTTCTGCCACTGCCACATCTTGGTGTCGCCGTCCGTGATGATCATCTCGCGGTTGAAGTAGTAGGTGGCCTCGTCGAGTTTCACCGGCACGCCGGTCGCTCCGATTTTCTCCATCAGCGCCGTGACGTCGGGCGATTCCATGTAGCCGTAGCGTGCGATGGCCCGCCAGACGCCTTCGCCGATCTCGCGCACCTCGAGGCGCGCGCCGTCCGGCACGTTCGGCACATCCTCGGTGACGACACTGAGCAACAGCACCGTTTCATGCAGGACCTTGTTGGCCTTCACATGATGCAACAGGACCAGGGGTGTGCCGGTGGGATTGCCGGCCATGAACACCGCCGTGCCGCGCACGCGGACGATCCGGTCGCTGCTGGCGATTTTGCAAAGCTCGTCCTCGGTGATCTCGTTCGCGTAGATGCGGCGGAAGATCTCGTCCTTGCCCCGCCGCCAGGTATGCATGATCGTGAGCACGGCCAGGCCGATGGCGATGGGCAGCCAGCCGCCGTCGATGAATTTGTGCAGGTTCGCCGCAAAGAAAGTGGTGTCGAAGAGGATGAACAGCCCGCACAACGGGGCCGCGAGCCAGAGCGACCAGCGCCAGCGCTGCCGGATGACCCGGAAGAAGGCGATAGTGGTGACAACCATCGTGCCGGTGACCGCCACGCCGTAGGCGATGCCGAGATTGTCGCTCGAGCGGAACAGCAGGACGACGGCGATGGTGGTGAGCGCCAGCGTCAGGTTGACCAGCGGCAGGTAGATCTGGCCGGACTGATCGGGGTTGGTGTAGGTGATCTTGAGGCGCGGGAAATAGCCCAGCTGGATGGCCTGCCGGGTGAGCGAAAACACGCCGGAGATGAGGGCCTGGCTCGCGACACTGGCCGCCGCGATGGAGAGGCCGATCAAGGCCAGTTGCGGGCCGCCTTCGGGGACGAGCGCGAAAAACGGGTGCGCCGCGGTTCCGGGGTGGGTGAGGGCATACGCGCCCTGGCCGAAATAATTGGCGACCAGCCCGGGGAACGCGATAAGATACCATGCCCATGAGATGGCGCCGCGGCCGAAGTGCCCCATGTCGGCGTAGAGCGCCTCCGCGCCGGTGATGGCGAGGATGACGGCGCCGAGCAGCGCGCCCGCCTGCCAGGGATGGGCGAGCAGCAGGCGGATGCCGTGCAGCGGATTGAGCGCGGCGAGCACCTGCGGTGTGTCTACAATGTGCCAGACCCCGATGACGCCGATGGTGAAGAACCATACCAGCATCAGCGGTCCGAAGACCCGGCCAATGGTCTTTGTGCCCTTGGACTGGACGGCGAACAACAGGACCAGGATGACGCAGGCGATAGCCACGACCTGCGGCGTGGTGATCCGACTGTCGAAGCTCTTGAAACCCTCCGCCGCGCTCAGCACGGAGATGGCCGGCGTGATGACCCCGTCGCCGTAAAGCAGGGCGGCGCCAAACAGGATCACCAGCATGAAGGGCCCGGTGCCGCCACCGGGCTTTCCCTTGCCCCCGTCATGGTGGCTGAGGGCGAGCAAGGCAAAGATGCCGCCCTCGCCGCGGTTGTCCGCCCGCATGACGAAGCCGAGATACTTGAAACTCACCTCAAAAGTCAGCGCCCAGAAAATGAGGGACAACGCGCCGAGCACCGCCGCAGTGTGCTCCGCCGGGGGCAGGGCCGCGAGACATTGCCGGAGCGCGTAAAGGGGGCTGGTGCCGATATCGCCAAAGACCACCCCGAGGGCGCCCAGCGTCAGCCCAGCGCCTGCGGCGGTGCCAACCTTGTGCGGTGTAGTCTGCATGAAGCCGGTCATTGTCGGGCCGGGGCCACGCACTCCAAGCAGATTTGAGAAAAATGCCGAAAGTAGCTTGACCGGTTTTGGTAAAAAACGGCCTTTGGTGAAAACGGTTGCGGCTCAAGGCATTTCCAACAGCTTGGCCTCATGGCCACCGCTTGGAAAACCGCCAAGAAATACGACGACATCCTCTACCACAAGGCCGCCGGCATGGCGCGCATCACCATCAACCGGCCGGACAAGCGCAACGCCTTCCGCCCGCAGACGGTCGCCGAGATGCACGACGCGCTGCTTGATGCCCGCGAGGACCAGAAAATCGGCGTCGTGTTTCTGAGCGGCGCCGGACCGGCCAAGGACGGCAAGTATGCGTTCTGTGCCGGCGGCGACCAGTCGGTGCGCGGCCACGGCGGCTACATCGACGGGAAAGGCGTGCCGCGCCTCAACGTGCTCGAGGTGCAGAAGCTCATCCGCTCGATACCCAAGGTCGTCATCGCACTCGTCGCCGGTTACGCCATCGGCGGCGGGCACGTGCTGCATGTCATGTGCGACCTCACCATCGCGGCCGACAACGCCATCTTCGGGCAAGTCGGCCCCAAGATGGGCAGCTTCGACGGCGGGTTCGGCTCCAGCTACCTCGCGCGCATGGTCGGCCAGAAGAAGGCGCGCGAAATCTGGTTCCTCTGCCGCCAATACGACGCCGCCGAGGCGCTAGCCATGGGGCTGGTGAACAAGGTCGTGCCGGTCGCCCAGCTCGAAGCCGAGGGCGTGGCGTGGGCGAAAGAGATTCTCCAGCGCAGCCCGCTGGCCATCCGGTGCCTGAAGGCGGCCTTCAATGCCGAGCTTGACGGCCAGAGCGGCATCCAGGAACTCGCCGGCAACGCCACCATGCTCTACTACATGACCGACGAGGCGAAGGAGTTCATGACCGCCCAGAGGGAAAAGCGCAGGCCGAAGGCGGAGCAGTTCCCCTGGCTGCCGTAAAGGGCCTGCGCTGGTCAGCCTTTGGTCTTGGTGGCGCTTTGCGCCGCCCAGACGACGAGCCAGCCGCTGTCCTTGTCCACATAGGCGATGGTGGTGGCCGTGGTCTCGGTCGGCGCGGGGGATGCACCAGGACGGGTGACAAAGAAGGCGATGGTGATGGCCGCGGCGGCGGCGAGGGGTGCGCCAAACCAGAATAGGTTTCGCGGCCTATTTCCATTGCGCAAAATCACCGGCGCAAGCGGACGCTTCCTGGCCGGCTTCGCCGTCTCACCGCGAAGCCGGGCGCGCAGGGTGCGCCATTCCTTGTCGGCGTCGGGCACCGTGACATTGGCGGCGTCGGTCTTGAGGAAGGTCACGGCCTCGCCGGTGACGGCGCGCAATTGCCGGCAGGCGGGGCAGGTGGCGACATGGGCCGCGAGAGCGGCGTGCTGCGCGGGAGTCAGCACGCCGTCCCGCTCGGCCAGCAGCAGGGGCTCGATGTCGTGGCAGTTCATGGGATTGGCCTGGTGTAGGAGCGGCTTTAGGCCGCGATTTGTATTCTGTGATTGTTGCTCCTGCATATCTGCCGTTAGCCACGGCGGCCGTCGCCGAAGCGATAATCATCGTCGCGGTCGCCCCGGCCATGGCGGTCAGAGGCCACCCAGACGCGGTCGGTGCGATAGGTGTAGTAACCCTCGACATAGCGCCGGTAGCTGCGGCCATGATGGCCGCGCTCGACGACCCAGCAACCGGGAACCCAAGTCCGCACGCGGATTTCCCTCCAATAACCCTCATCGTGGCGGTCCCTGACGATGACCGTGGTGTAGCGGGAGTCATAGGTGTCGTGGCGGCTGTCGTTGATGGCGGAGGCGACGATGAGGCCGCCGAGGAAGCCGCCGACGATGGCCAGGCCCTTGTCGTGGGCCTGGGCCGGCTTGGGCGCGAGGGAAAGGGCGAGGGCGGCGGTGAGGGCGAGAGCGGTGATTTTGGTTTTCATGTTTCCTCCAAGGTTGGGTTCATTTCTTGGGACGCGGCTCACGGCCGGTTTATTCAAATATTTCCGGCTGCCTCGCAACTCACTGGCCGGCTGCCTTATCGGGCTAGCAACAGCACCGCGCGGACCTCGCCGCCCCGACCAGAAGGCCCGATGAGCAGGGTGGTGCCGCCACCGCGCTGGACAACGTAGTCCTGGCGCACCGAGCCCCAGCGCGCGCGCAGCAACACCGTCTTCCCGTCGGCGCTCTCGGTGGTGATCTGCACACTCTGACCCCCAAGGGAGAGTTGGCCGCTGGACGGCACCGCCAGCGTGGTCGAATCCTCGTCGACGAGGCGCAGGCTCTCGGCGCGCAGGATGCGCTTGAGGTTGGCCGCATAGGCGGAGAGGCGCGGATCGGACTCGCCGGGCTCGCTGGAGGCGGAGATGAGCAGGCCGCGCACGCTGACGGATTCGGCGGCGCGGGCGAGAGGGCCGAGGGCGGCGATACTGGCGAGTAGCAGGACAAGGCGAACGGTCTTCATGGTTTGGCTCCAGGATTCAAGTTAACCAAAGATACATATAGATACTAACGGATCAATAGGACGGGAAATCCGACCACCAAGGCAGTGATTGGCCACAAAAAGGCGCAAAAGCACGACGACAGACGAAGCTCTCGATGCGCCTCTAGGCGCACGGGTGATGTCAGCTGCCGGACGGAAAATTTTTGTGACTCTTTGTGGCAAAAAATCCGGGTTCATGGTTTGGCTCCTAGTTTTTGCGCCAGCAGGCGGCGCGCGTGATAAAGTCGGGACATGACAGTGCCGGTCGGGACGGAAACAGCGTGGGCGATCTCCTCGTAAGAAAGCCCCTCCACCTCCCGCAAGGCAAGCACGGCGCGCAGCTTGGGCGGCAGCGCGGCCAGGGCGGCGTGCAGGGCCGCGCGCCGTTCGCCGCTCTCGGCGAGGCTGCCGTCGTCGTCCGCCGTGGACGGCTCGGGCGCTGACTCCACGGCGTCGTCGCCGTTGGCGAAGGGCAGGAAGCGGTCGAACCAGCGGCGGCGTTTGCGCAGGTGGTCGAGCGCGCGCCGGGTGGCGATGGGATGCAGCCAGGTGCTGAACCGGGCCTCGCCGCGGAATCTCGGCAGCTCGCGCCAGACGGTCAGCCAGATTTCCTGGCACACATCCCGCGCATCGGCCTCGTGCCGCACGATCGCGTAGACCAGCCGGAAAATCCTTTCGTAGTGGCTGCGCATGATGATCCCGAAGGCCGCCTCGTCGCCCGCCTGCGCCCGGCGCAGCAGCTCGGGATCAGGGTTGGGTTGGGGCGGCTGGGTATTGGGCACGGGGGAAGGCGACAGCGGAATGCTCAGGCCGGTTCCGCGCCGGGCAGAATGAGGTCGGCCTCGATGGGCAGGTCGACGTGAACCAGGCTGCGGTTGAGTGCGCCGGCCTCGGGTGGATTTTGGCAGAAGCGGCAGGCCTCGCCGAGGGCGACGTGGCTTTGGGCGTTTTCGTCGAGCAAAGGATGATAAAACAGCCGGCCCGTGCGCCCAAGTGATGTCCTTTCAGGCACGACTGCCACCTCGCCGAGCCGCGCCGCTCCCTCGTCGGTGTCCAGCAGCCGGGCCAGCAAATCGGCCCCGGTGCGGGCTGAGGCGGACACCACCCGGCCGCGGCGAAAACCAAGCTCAATGCCGTCGATGACGGAGCCGCCGTAGTTCACAGGCCGGGAGACACGCACTGTGCCTTCGGTTGAGTTGCGATGCGGCGCCGTGAAAATCTCCTCGGTGGGCAGGTTGGCCACGAACGGCACGCCGGACTTGGCGGTCATTTGCGCCGTGCACCAGACATGACCCGCCGGCAAGACCACCGAGAGATCGGTGCCCGGGCCTTGGTAGCGGAGCGGGCGGTGCTTCTGCGCATTCAGCACGGCACAGCGCCGCTGGAGCGCCGCGAGGTGCGACTGCCAGGCGGCGATGGGGTCATTGGTAGGAGCGGGTTTATCCCGCGATGGGTCGGGGCCTAAAGCCCCTCCTGTCACCGGAATTCGCATCGCCTCGAACACTGATTTCCACAGCGCCGCGAGCCGCTGCTCCGAGGGCAGGCCGGTGTAGACGGCCTGGGCCCAAGCGGGTGCCGGGGCCGGTGCGACGGTCCAGTTGGTCGCGCCCTGCATCAGTTGCTGGGCGACCGGCCCAAAATGCGCCCAACCGATCCGCCGCAGCTCGGCGACATCGTGCGCCGCCAGGCCGGCCAGCAGTTGCGGCTGGCTGCCCTGGAGAAAGAGCAGGGCGTCGTGATTGTCGATGGAGTGCTGCATCCGGCGGGCGTTGGCGCCCACGAGTTGGGCATAGCCGCGCCAGTCTTTATTCGCGGCATATGCCCGGAGCCGCGCGCCGTCGCCCCAGATGACCTCGACCTCGCACGCCGCCGCCCGGCGCACGGCGTCGACAATCACCTCGGCACTGCGGGCCACGCCCTGCAACTCGTAGGGCTCGGCGATGAGCAGGCGCTGGCCCGGCTGCAAGTTGAGGCCCACGCGCACGACCACCTCGGCGAAGGCGCGCAGACGGGGCTCGAAGTCAGTTATCATGTCCTTCTCTTGTCATTCTGAGCGCAGCGAAGAATCCATGTCTTGGTGGCAAGTGCAAGAGGCTGGGTTCTTCGTTGCGCTCAGAATGACCGGTCAATGGCGTCGAAAGTGCTCGGCTATTTGTCGCGCGGCTTCCGCGGGTTCCAGCGCGCCGGTGTCGATGCACAGGTCGGTGCGCGGAATCACGGGAGTTGAGAAGGCGCCGCTGTCGCGCAGTTGCCGGTAAAGGGCCACATCCGTCAGCTTCCTGAACTGAGCGCGCTGCTTCAGGGCGATGCGGGCCTCGATCACCGCCTCGCTGGCCGTGACCGCGATTGAGCTGAGGCGGACGCCACGCCGGGCCATCTCGGCAAAGAGCCAGTCGATGAAGATCTGCGGAACGGTGTTCTCCGGGTTGAAGGTGAAGATGATATTCTCCCGGCCTGAGCCGGGAAAGCGTCCGAAGAACTCGCGCCACAGGCGGTCGCGCTCCGCGATGAAGCCCGGCGTGCCAAAGGAGTGCTGCTTCAGCACCTCATCCACCACGACATGATTGTGGTAGAGCTCGAAGCCGGTGAGGACGGCGAGCTCTTTCGCCACCGTGTATTTGCCGGCGGCGACCGGGCCGTGGAGAAACATCAGGTGCACGGGGCAGGATAAGAGGAAATCGCTGAATCGCGGAAGGGCGAAAACACGGAAGGGGACTGGCTGAGTGCCTCAGCCCCTTCGTGCTTCCGCGATTGGCTTGGAAATGAAAAACCGCAGCCGGGGGAGGCGACGTGGAAGCCCAGGGACTTCTTCGTCTCCGCCAAAGCTACGGCACGCTGAGCGGTCCCGCGGGGCAGGACACGCTCACTTGCCGAGGTTCTTGCGGAGGTCGTCGAGCTGGTTGGCGGAGCCGAGCAGCACGTTGCGGCTGGCGATGAACTTGGCGTATTCCTCGATGAAGACCTTGCCCGGCGGGCGGAAGTCGAACTCCTTGGGATTGTCGCGGAAGAATTCCCGGTGCACGCGGGTCCAGACGAGACGGCCGTCGGTGTCGATGTTGACCTTGGTCACGCCGCGCTTGGCGGCGGGCAGGTATTCGTTCACATCCACGCCCATCGAGCCGGCGATGGTGCCGCCGGCTTTGTTGATCCGGTCGACCTCCTCCTTCGGCACGCTGGAGCTGCCGTGCATCACCAGCGGGAAGCCGGGCAGGCGGGCCTTGATCTTGTCGAGCACGTCGAAGTGGAGGGACTGCTTGCCCTTGAACTTGAAGGCGCCGTGCGAGGTGCCGATGGCGCAGGCGAGGGAGTCGCAGCCGGTCTGCTTGACGAAGGCCTCGGCCTCGGCCGGATCGGTGAGGCAGGCGTTGCCTTCCTCGACCTTGATGTCCTCCTCCACGCCGCCGAGCATGCCGAGCTCGGCCTCGACGGAGATCCCCTTCTTGTGGGCGGCGTCCACGACGCGCTTGGTGATGGCCACGTTCTTCTCGAACGGATCGTGCGAGGCGTCGATCATCACCGAGCTGAAGAAGCCGGAGTTGATGCAGTCGTGGCAGGTCTCCTCGTCGCCATGGTCGAGGTGGACGGCGAAGATGGCCTCGGGGAAGATCTCGGCGGCGGCGCGGATGATGGCCTCGAGCATGCGCTTGTCGGTGTATTTGCGCGCGCCCTTGGAGATCTGGATGATGAAGGGCGCCTTCGACGAGATGCAGCCCTTGAACAGGCCCATGGCCTGCTCGGCGTTGTTGATGTTGTAGGCGCCGACGGCGTATTTTCCGTAGGCGTGTTTGAAGAGTTGGGCGGTCGTGACGATCATGGCACTGGAAATTCAATTCCCGGCGCATGGGTGCCACAAGCCAATTCCCCGGTCCAATCGTGTCAAAAACCGCGCAGGAATTGTCCTGCTCGCTGAACGAGGCACGCCGACGGTCTCCGGGCGGCAGGCTGTCCTTCTGAACGAAGCGAAGAATCCCGCGGGCTATGCGCCTGCGGCCGTGCCACTGGATCCTTCGCTACGCGCAGGATGACAGGCTGGGGAGTGACAAAACTACCGAGGCGGGAACTGTGACTGTCACTGCGCGAAGGGCACCCGCTCCAGTCATCCCTGCGGGACTCGGCCAGTCGGCCTCGCCATGTTTCCACCTCAACGCGGTGGAAACTCGAACTCCGCCTTGTCCTGCTTCTGCGAGAGGACGAGGTAGGCGCCGAACTTGTTGCCGCGCTTCGAGACGAAATTCTCGATGAGGTCCGAGCGGCCCTCGCCGACCAGCTTCAAGACCTGCGCCACCGGGATCTCCACCTCGCAGAGTTTCTTGGACAGCTTGAAGACCTGGCGGTTGTCCTGGTCGGGCTTGCGGACATAGTAGGCGTCGCCCAGCTCGACGAGCTGCCCGGCGGGATTCTTGCTTTCGCCCAGCACCGTGGCCTTGGACAGGTCGGCCACGACGCGCGGCTTGCGGGCGACCGGCTTGCCGTCCTTGTCGAGCTTCGGCTTGCGCGGCGGGAACTCCCAGGAGAACTTGCCGCCGTCGCGCTTCAGGAAGGCGTCGAAGGGCCGGCCCTTCTTGGAGATGAAACCCTGGATGAGGTCTGTCCTGCCCTCGCCGACGAGCTTGATGGCCTGCTCGGGCGGAATCTGCTTCTGGCACATGATGCGGCCGACACGGAAGGTCTGCTCCCAGATTCCGTCGGGTTTCTTCTCGCGGACGATGAAGCTGCTGCCGTTCTCGCAGAGATCGGCCCCGGTCTTCGGGTCTGTCCAAAAGGGTGTGAGGGTGCCGAGGTCGACCTTGTCGCCGAAATCGAAGGCGGTCTTCCACTTCCTGGTGGTGACGTCCTGCTTGGTCTCCTTGTCCTTCTTCGTCTCCTCGACCAGCTCGAGCTTGAGCACGGCGGAGAAACGGTTGCGGGTCTTGTTGGAGATAAAACCGTCGAGCGGGCCCACGGCGCGTTTCTCCACCAGGTCCTTGACCTCGGGCTCCTCCATGCGGCGGCCGCCGACAATCTTGTAGACCATCAGTTCGCCGTCCTGGGATTTGTAGCCGCGGAGGGTCTCCTTCATCGGCTTGCCGTCGGTGGGGGAGATGATGGCGGTCACGCGGGCGACGGAGTCGTCCTCCTCGAAGCCCTTCACGCGCTCCACGATGCCTTTCGTCTCCCTGACGATCTCGTCCATGAACTTCTTCCGCGAATACTTGCCGTGCTCCATCTCGCGAAGGTGCCACTCCCACTCGCCGGTCATGGAGGGGCTGGTGAGGTCGTCGACCTTCACCGCGGTGAGGAACTGGAGCAGCTGCTCGGCCTTGGTGGACGGCACGAGCTCGCGCTGGTGGCGGTCGAGATACTTCTGGTTGACAAGCCCCTCGATGGTGTCGGCGCGCGTCGCCGGGGTGCCGAGGCCGCGTTCCTTCATGGCTTCGGCGTATTCCTCGTCGTCGATCAGCTTGCCGGCGCCTTCCATCGCGGAGAGCAGGGTCGACTCGGTGTAGCGCGGCGGCGGCTTGGTGGTCTCCTCGTGCAACGTGGTGTCGAGGGTCTTGGCCTTGCCCCTGTCGGCGGGGGTGAGCGCGGGCAGAGCCTTGGAGTCGGGCGAGTCGTCGTCCACCGTGCTTTTGCCGTAGACCGCGAGCCAGCCGGGCGCGGTGAGGACCTTGCCTTCGGTCTTGAAGGCGTGGTCGGCCACCGTGCTGATGCGCGTGGTGATGTCGAACTCCGCGACCGGGCAGAAGGTCGCCACGAAGCGCCGGGCGATCATGTCAAAGAGCTTGGCCTCCGCCTCGTCGAGATGCTTGGCCTCGTGCTGGGTGGGGATGATGGCGAAGTGGTCGGAGACCTGCGCGTTGTTGAAGATGCGCCTGTTCGGCCGCACCCAGCCGGCTTCCAGCACGCGCTCGGCGTGTTGCTTGAGCTCGCCGTGCAGGTTGCCGAGCGTCTGGCGGACGAGCGGGATGTAGTCCTCCGGCAGCGCGCGCGAGTCGGTGCGGGGGTAGGTGATCATCTTGTGGCGCTCGTAGAGGGCCTGGGCGATCTGGAGCGTGCGCTTGGCCGGGAAGCCGAAGCGGCTGTTCGCCTCGCGCTGGAGGGTGGTCAGGTCGTAGAGGCGCGGCGCGCCCTGCGTGCTGGCCTTTTTCTCCTCGGTGACGGTGGCGACCGGCTGGCCGGCGCAGGCGGCGACGATGGCCTCGGCGGTCTTCTTCACCCAGAGGCGGTCAATGCGGTCGTGCTCGTCGTCGCTCTTCTTGTAGTCCGGCCGCTGGTAGGCGCCTTCGTAGCTGCCGCTGGCCAGGCCGAAGTCCGCCGTGATGCGCCAGTAGTCGCGCGGCTTGAAGTTGCGGATCTCCAGCTCGCGGTTGTAGACGATGGCGAGGGTGGGCGTCTGCACGCGGCCGACGGAGGCCACGTTGCCGGCGCGGGAGCCGAACATGCGCTTGGTGAGCGCCCGGGTGCCGTTGATGCCGATGAGCCAGTCGCTCTCGCTGCGGCAGCGCGCGGCGTCGGCCAGGCCCTGCATCGACTCGGCGGTGCGCAGGTGCTGGAAGGCCTCGCGGATGCCCTCGTTGGTCATCGACGACATCCAGAGCCGCTGGAAGGGCTTTTTGCACTTCGTGAGCTGGTAGATGTAGGTGAAGATCAGCTCGCCCTCGCGGCCGGCGTCGCAGGCGTTGATGACGCTGGTCACGTCCTTGCGGGCCAGCAGCTTTTTGAGCTGGCCGAACCGTTCCTTGCCCTCCGGCAGGGGCTGCAGCTCGAATTCCTTCGGGATGATCGGCAGCGTCTCCAGCCGCCAGTAGCCGTATTTCTTCTTGTCGATGTCCTCCGGCATCTGGAGGCCGACCAGATGCCCCACCGCCGACGAGATCACGTATTCGTCGTTCTCGTAGTGGTCGCCCTTTTTCGGCACTTTGCCGAGGGCGCGGGCGAGATCGGCCGCCACGGACGGCTTCTCCGCGATGATGAGACACTTCATGTGGGGGCGAGCCGTTAGGGGCCGCCGCCGACAATTTCAAGCAATACTTTTCCCGGCGCCTCCGGTTTCAGTCTCAAAAGGGGGGAAGAAATCGCGAAAGCGCGGAGGAGCGAAAACACGGAAGGGAATCCGATCTGCTCGTCCTGACTTCGCGCTTCAGCTCTTCCGTGTTCCGCGATTGATCTCCGGATCGGAGTCACTTCACGCCCAATTCCGCGAGCGCGGCGTCGAGCGCCTGGAGCAGCGCCGCAATGGTCGCGTCGGTCTCGTCGCCCATGTTGGAGATGCGAAAGGTCTTTCCCTTGAGTTTGCCGTAGCCGCCGTCGATCACGAGGCCGTGCTTGTTCTTGAGGAGGTTGTTCAGTGCGACGAGATCGACGTTCAGGGTGTTGGCAAAGCAGTTGAGCGTGACGGAGCCGTAGCGCTCCTCGGGGAACAGCTTGAAGCCCTTGGCGAAGGCCCAGTCGCGGACCATGTGGTTGAGACGGGCGTGCCGCGCATGGCGGTTTGCCAGGCCCTCGGCGGCAATGTCATCGAGCTTGGACTTGAGCGCATAGATGAGCGGGATCACCGGCGTGCTGGGCGTCATGCCGCCCTCGTGGTTCTGCTGGAACTCAAGAAAATCGAAATAGTAGCCCCGGCTGGAGATCGTGGCGGCCCTGTCCAGGGCGCGCTTGGACACCGAGAACATCGACAGGCCCGGCGGCAGCGCGAAGGCCTTTTGCGAACCGGTGATCATGACATCGATGCCCAGCGCGTCCTTTGCGATCGGCAGGGCGCTGCACGAGCTGACGGTGTCGACGATGCTGATGACATCCGGGAAATCGCGCAGCACGGCCATGAGGGCCGGCAGATCGCTCATGCAGCCGCAGGAAGTCTCGTTGTGGATGAGGGTCACGGCGTCGTATTCGCCGGTGGCAAGCGCGGCGCGGAGGGCGACGGGGTCGACAGGCCGGCCCCAGTCGAATGGCAGGGCGCCGGCGGCGAGGCCGCCGCGACGGGCGACATCCAGCCACTTGTCGGAGAAGGCGCCGTTCATGCAGCAGAGCACCTTTTTCTTCACGACGTTCCGGAGGGAGCCTTCCATCACGCCCCAGGAGCTGCTCGTGCTGAGATAGACCGGGTCTTTGGTTTGGAAAACCGCCTGGAGCTGCGGCGTGATCGACCGGTAGAGCGCCACGAACTCGGGGCTGCGGTGCCCGATCATGGGCTGCGCCATGGCGCGGAGAGTCTTCTCCAAGACGGCGACCGGGCCGGGAATGAAAAGTTTGTAGCTCATCGCAGTTTGCTGAAGCCGGTGTTGCATGTGGCAAAACCAACGGCTAGCACTGACTCACAACCGCCCACCCCGTAGCGTCAAAGCCAATTTGCTCATGCCCAACCGCTGGTTTCGTCATAAAGCCGATGAGTTCGAGCAGTTCGCCATCGACGTCATCATGGGGCGGCGGGAGGGGACGCTGGCCGCGCTGTTCGGCGCGTTCCTCCAGCTGTGCTCGTATCTCTTCAGCGGCATTGTGCAGCTCCGGCTCTGGCTTTACCACAACCGCATCCTGCGCGACCAGCCGCTCGGCTGTCTCGTGGTGGTGGTCGGCAACCTGACGGTCGGCGGCACGGGCAAGACGCCTGTCGTCGAGATGTTTGCCAAGGCCCTGCGCGACCGCGGCCGCAAGGTCGCGATCCTCTCCCGCGGCTACAAGAGCAAGGCGCCGCCGCTCTGGCGGAAGTGGTGGTTCTGGCTCAACCACACCGAGGAGCCGCCGCCGCGCATCGTGAGCGACGGCGAGAAAGTGCTGCTCGATTCCGAGCTGGCCGGCGACGAGCCGTTCATGCTCGCGCGCAACCTCCCCGGGGTGGTCGTGCTCGTGGACAAGAACCGGGTGAAGGCGGGAGCCTACGCGATCCAGCGCTTCGGGTGCGACACGCTCGTGCTCGACGACGGCTTCCAATACCTGCCGCTCAAGGGCCGGCTCAACCTGCTGCTCGTCGACAAGACCAACCCCTTTGGCAACGGTTTCCTGCTGCCGCGCGGCATCCTGCGCGAGCCGGTCAAGCACCTGCAGCGCGCCTCCTATGTTTTCCTCACCAAGTCCAAGGGCGTGCGCGACGAGGAACTGGAGGCGCTGATCCAGAAGTTCAACCCCGGAGCGGAGATCATCGAGTGCGCCCACAAGCCGCAATACCTCCAGCGCCTCGACACCGGCGAACGCCTGCCACTCACGGCGCTGGCCGGCCGCAAGGTCGGCGCGCTCAGCGGCATCGCGGCGCCGGAGAGCTTCGAGGCCTTCCTGCGCGAGACAGGCGCGAAGCTGATTTACGCGCGCCGTTTCCTGGACCACCACCGGTTCACGCACGAGGATCTGGCCGGCGTCTTCGGCGACGCCGGCGACGCCGGGGCCGAGATCGTGGTCACCACGGAGAAGGACGCCGTGCGCATCGCGGCGAGCGAGAAATTTCCCCTGCCGTGTTACTACCTGCGGCTCGAGATCGAGATTCTGCGCGGCGCCAAGGATTTTCACGAGGCGGTCGGCAAGATCTGCTTCCCGCGGGGCGAGCCGCTGGTGGCGACGAATCCGGCGGTGTGAAAGTTGTAGCGGCGGTCTGTGACCGTCGGACGACGCTCATAGAGCGCCGCTACAGATTTGTGGTTGTAAGCCCCTCCGCCTGCCGCGTTAGTTGCCCCATGAATGATCCCCGTTTTGCCCGGCTGGCCGAGGTGCTGACCGGCTTCTCCACCGACCTGAAGAAAGGCGAGCGCGTGCTCATCGATGCCTTCGATGTGCCCGACACCTTCACCATCGCCCTGGTGCGGGCGGCCCAGCAGCGCGGCGCGCTGCCCTATGTGAACCTCCAGCGGGCCCGCATCACGCGCGAACTGCTGAAGGAAGCCACCGTCGAGCAATACACCACGGCCTCCGAGGTGGAGTTGCAGCGCATGAAGAGCATGCAGGCCTACATCGCGGTGCGCGGGTCGGACAACATCTTCGAGACCTCCGACGTGCCGGCGGAGCGCGTCCAGGCCGTCGCCAAGATCATGAAGCCGGTTTTGGACCATCGCGTGAACAAGACCAAGTGGGTCGTGCTCCGCTGGCCGTCGTCGGCCATGGCGCAGCAGGCGGGCATGAGCACGACCGCCTTTGAGGATTTCTATTTCCGCGTCTGCACCTTCGACTATCGCCGCTACGGCCCGGGCATGAAGGCGCTGGCCGACCTGATGAACAAGGCCGACCGCGTCCACCTGAAGGGCCCGGGCACCGACCTGAAGTTCTCGATCAAGGGCATCGGCGCCGTGCCCTGCGGCGGCCTGCGCAACATCCCGGACGGCGAGGTGTTCTCGTGCCCGGTCAAGGAAAGCGTCGAGGGCGTCATCCACTACAATGCGCCAACCGTCTATCTCGGCACTTCGTTCGACAACATCCGGCTCGTCTTCAAGAAGGGCAAGATCGTCGAGGCCACCAGCAACAACACGAAACGCCTGAACGAGATTCTCGATACCGACGCCGGCTCGCGCTACATCGGCGAGTTCGCCATCGGGTTCAACCCGCACATCCTCGAGCCGATGCGCGACATCCTCTTCGACGAGAAGATTGCGGGTTCCTTCCACTTCACGCCCGGCCAGGCCTACGAGATTGGTGGCAACGGCAACAAATCGGCGGTGCATTGGGACATGGTCAACATCCAGCGCCCTGAATACGGCGGCGGTGAAATCTGGTTCGACGGCAAACTCATCCGCAAGGACGGCCTCTTCACCACGCCGGCCCTGAAGAAGCTGAATCCCGTCCAGCTGCTCAAACAGGGTTAACCGGCAATTTTCGCTAATGACCGCCAATCTTCGAATCATTGGCGGGGATTAGCGTCAATTAGCGGTTCAAGAATGCTTCCCGATTCATCGCTCCGCGCCTTCGTCCAGTCTTTGCCGAAGACCGAGACGCACCTGCATTTCGAGGGCGCGCTGCCGTTCGAACTGCTGCAGCGGGTGCGGCCGGAGTTCAAGCAGCCGCCGGCGTCGTGGGCGCCGGATTTCAAGTTCCGGGACTTCGGCCACTTCGAGCAGGAGCTGCTCGACATGGCATTCTCGTGGTTCACCTCGCCCGATCGCTACCAGGAGGCCGGGAAACTCATCTTCGCCCGGCACGTCGCACAAAATGTCAAATACGTAGAGACGAGCTTCGCGTCGGGAATGCTGGAATTCGGCGGACTCGACGGCCGCGAAGTGCTCGCCGCCATCCGCGCCGCCGTGCCTGTCGGACTGGAGGTGCGCATCTTCCTTGGCATCCACCACAGCGGGGCTGGGCCGAAGATGTTGCCGGTGCTGGAGGACGCCCTCACCTGGCCCGATCTCGCCGGCATCGATCTGCATGGTTTCGAGGACGCGCCGATCGAGCCCTGGACCGCACCTTACTGGGCCGCCGCACGCCGGGCCGGCAAATACACCAAGGCCCACGCCGGCGAGTTCATGGGCGCGGATTTCGTCCGGCGGATCCTTGACGAATTGCAGCCCCACCGCATCGAGCATGGTGTGCGGGCGGTGGAGGACTCCGTTCTTGTGGACGAGTTGGCGCGCTCTGGCATCGGTCTGGATGTCTGTCCCATAAGCAATCACAAGCTCATGCTCGGCATCACCCTGGCCAATCACCCGATCCGCCAGCTGTTCGATGCCGGAGTGAAGGCAACCATCAGCACCGACGATCCCATCTCCTTCGGCAACACCGTCACGGATGAATACATCGCCCTGGCCGAGCGCGGCGGCTTCAGCCGCAAGGAACTGGTGCAACTGGCCCGCAATGGCTTCGAGGTGGCGCTGTTGAGCGAGGCGCAGAAGAAACCTTGGATGGACGCGCTTCAGAACATTGCTGTAGGGTAGGGCGAATCCTCCGGATGAGCCGCGGCTCGTCGGGACGACTCGCCCTACCAACAATCAATTTGTCGACAACTTCCTACACAGTTCCCGAAGGCCGCCGCCGCGAGCGCGCCGACAAGGTGTTGGCGCATGCCTTCCCCGCACACAGCCGCGCGGCCATCCAGCGCGCCATGGAGGCGGGGCTGGTGAAAGCCGACGGCAAGGTCATCGACCAGAGCCAGGACGTGGGGCCGGGACAGGTGTTGGAGTTTGCCCTGCCGGAAGTTGTCGCCGCCGAGCTGCGGGCGGTGGATATCCCGCTCAATGTGATTTTCGAGGACAAGCACCTCATCGTGCTCAACAAGGCGGCAGGCATGGTGGTGCATCCGGGCACCGGCACGGGCGAGGACACGATGGTGCATGCGCTGCTGGCCCACTGCGCCGGCGGACTCAGCGGCATCGGCGGGGTGGAGCGTCCGGGCATCGTGCACCGGCTGGACAAGGACACTTCCGGTCTGCTCGTCGTGGCCAAGAACGACGCCGCCCACCGCGCGCTCGCCGACCAGTTTGCCTCGCGCACGCTGAAGAAGGAATACGTGACCCTCGTCTCCGGTGTGCCCAAGACCGACAGCGGCAGCATCGACCGGAGCATTTCGCGCCATCCCGTGCACCGGCACCGGATGACGACGGGCGAGGGCGGACGCCCTTCGCGCACGGATTGGGCGATGGAAAAGAAATTTGGGGAGCAGGCCGCGCTTTTGCGCTGCCGCATCCACACCGGCCGGACGCATCAGATTCGCGTGCACCTCAAATCACTTGGGCACCCAATCCTCGGCGACGCCACCTATGGTTGGAAGCAGAATCCCGCGCTGCCGCCGCCGCCGCGCGTGATGCTGCACGCCGAGCACCTGGTGTTCTCCCATCCCGTGAGCGGCAAAGCCATGGACCTCAACGCGCCGTTGCCTCCGGATTTCAGGAAGATGCTTGCCGCGCTGCGGAAATTGTAAGGCATGCCCCGGGGGCGCCGCCCGCGCCTTGGTAGTCTGTCTCTACAATTGCTCCAGCGCCTCGGCCGCGAGGCCCCAGCGGAGATTATGGAGCGAGTGGTGGAAACGGGCGATGCGGGCGAACTCGGCGACGGCCACCATGGTGGCAAGGGCGGCCGGAAACACGTCAGCTCTGGCGGCAGGCAGACCAGGGACGGACTTGCGCTGCTCCAGTGTCATGGGCGCGAGTTGCTGCAGCAACTGCCCGAGGGTCTCGGTGTCGATGATCGCGGGCGTGTCCTCCAGTGCGAGGCCCTGGCGGGCGCCTTTGATCGCGCGCACGGTGCTCATGCTGCCGCCGGCGAAGACGGCGACCGGGACGGCGGGCGGAAAGCGAAAGCCGCTGCGCTGGAGTTCGTCGCGGACATGGCGGGCGAGGGCACTTCGCTCCTCGCGTTGGAGCGGCGCCGCCGGCTCCTTGATGAACCTCTCCGTCAGCCGCACGCAGCCAAGTTGCAGGCTTTGCGCCTGCTCGATATTGCGCTCGCGGAAGAGCAGACACTCCAGGCTGCCTCCGCCGAGATCAAAGACGAGGAAATCCTTCAGGGCGGCAAGCGCAGGATCACAAGTGAGGCCGCGACCGATGAGGTTGGCTTCATCGTCGCCTGAGAGGATGCGGATGTCGTGGCCGGTGGCCGCCTTGACCCGGGCGCGGAAGTCAGCGCCGTTGCGGGCATCGCGCACGGCGCTGGTGGCGACGAGCACGGTGCGGGCCGGGGAGTAAGGGGCTGCGTCCGCAAGCAGCTCCTGGATGGCGGCGAGGCCGCGGGCCATGCCCTCCTCGCCGAGCTGGGGCTCGCTCTTGCTGATGCCGGCGCTGATCCGGGCGTCGATGGTCCTGGATTTCAGCGCCGTGACGACACCTGACCTGTCGCGGGTCGCGACCAGCACCTTGATGGAATTGCTGCCGATGTCGATGACGGCGACTGAAGGATTTTTAACCACAGATGGACACAGATTGGCACAGATGCATCAATGGATCGGGGAATTTGTGTTCATCTGTGGTCTAAGGCACGAAGTCTTTCGGCGCGATCAGCACGACAAACTCGCCCTTGAGGCTCATCTTCGCCAGGCGGGCCTGCACGTCGCCGGCGAGGCCGACGAGGAAAGTCTCGTGCAGCTTGGTGACCTCCTTGGCAATGCAGATGACGCGGTCGGCGCCGAGCGCGTCGACGATCTCGGCCGCGAACTTGTCGATGCGGTGGCAGCTCTCGTAGAGCGCCAGCGTGTAGTCGAAGTCACGGTGTTTTTCGAGAAACGCGAGGCGCGCGGCGGACTTGGGGGGCAGGAAGCCGGCGAAAAGAAAGCCGTTGGTCGGCAGGCCGCTGGCGCTGAGCACGGCGGTGACGGCGCAGGCGCCCGGCACCGGCACGACGGGCAGGCCGCGGCGGCGGCAGGCGCGGACGATGCGGAAGCCCGGATCGCTCAGGCCGGGCGTGCCGGCGTCGCTGACGACGGCGACGGATTTGCCGAGCGAGATCTGCTCGGCGAGCTTTTCCGCCACCTCGGTCTCGTTGTGCTCGTGGTAAGGCGTGAGTTCGCGGCGCAGGCCGAGCCGCGTCAGCATCGCGCCGGTGGTGCGGGTGTCCTCGCAGGCGACGATATCGACGGTGCCGAGGATGGCGCGGGCGCGGGCGGTCAGGTCGGCCAGGTTGCCGATGGGCGTGGCCACGACATAGAGGTGGCCGGGCTGGGGCACCAGCGAGGGATTGGCGGCAGGCGTGGTCATGACGTCGCCGGCAGGGCCGCGGAGGCGGCCTTACTTGCCCATGCCGGGGATGCGGCCTTCCCAATCGGCGGGACGGCTCCACGGAATCGAGGAGTCCTGCTTCGCGGGCCCGCAGCCGGTGAGGCCGACGAGCGCCAAGAGCGACCACAGGAGGACGAAAAGAGATTTGCGAGGAGAGGGCATGTCTAGGGGTTGAATACGACTAAATCGCCGGTCTGCAACTGTCCTTTCACGGTGCCGGGCAGCACCTGGGCGAGGGAAAAACGGGGGCGGACATCGCTGATTTGAACCTGGGCCAGCTCGGAAGTTCCCCGCCGCAGGCGGAATATGGCCTGCGGCCGGGCCCCGTGCTCCGCCCCGTAGTCCAGCACCACGAAGGTGTCGCCCGGCCCGACCCGGACGACCTGGTGCGGCTGGGGCGCGGGCGACTCAGTCGGCGAGGCGGCTTCAGCGGGCGTCTCGGCGAGGGAGCGCGCCAGCAGTTGGATGAGCTGCTGCTCCAACTCGGCGATGCGCCGCCGATACGGTTCCACGTCGCCGGGTGGTGGTTGGTCAGCGTTGTGAGACGCGCCAGCTGGCTGCTCTGCGGCGTTACTGGCGGACCTCTGGCGCAGCCCGGCCAGCTCCGCCATGAGGGAGACTTCGCGTTGCTCGCGGGCGGTCAGCTCCCGGGTGAGAAGCTGGTTCTTCGTCTCCGTGGCGGTGGTGCGCGCCTTGACCGAGCCGAGCTGGGAATCGAGTTCCACCGCGCGCTGGCCGACTTCGGTCGCCTGCCGGCTGGCCTGCTTCAACTCATAGCGCAGGTCGGCGTTCTGCCGGGAGAGGCGCGTCACCTGGGCCGCCAGCCCGGCGTTGTCGCGGAGCTTAAGGCCAAGCGCGACGCCCAGTCCCAGGGCGACCAGGCTGGCGAGCACGGCGTAGATGCGGGCATTCATGACGGCACTTTCCGAATGGAGGAGCCTGCCTGCAGGCGATGGAATATGTGTGTGGCCGGACGAGGTGCTGAATCGCCTGCAAGCAGGCTCCTACAACGAGAAGAATCAACCCAGCCAGGCATAGGTTGACTCGGGCCAGGGCTTGGCGGCGGACTTGACGACCTTGCTGCCGGGATTGGCCGCGAGGTGCTCGAGCACCTTGAACACGAGCTCAGTTTTGTCAGGCGCGCCGATTTTGACCGCGAGCGACTCGGCGGTGAAGGCGGTGCCCGGGGCGGCCTTGAGGGCGGCGTCGATCCTGAGCTTGAGGGCGATGACCCCGCCGGCGGCCTTCTTGCCGGCCTCGACCCCGGGCTGGTGGTAGGCGTTGAGGCCGACGAGCGAGGCGTAGAGGCCGACGGCGCGCTCGTAGAGGGCGATGAGCATGCCGATGGTCTTGGGCGAAACCTCGTTGACGGTGATCGTGATCGAGTGGCGGTTCTTCTCGCTCAGCGCGTCGCGCGTGCCGAGCATGAAGCCCTGCAGGAAGTCGCCGCTGGTCACGCCCGGCTCGACCTCGAGCGAGTCGTCCGCCGCGCGGTCCTTGAGGACCTCGATGAAGGTGACGAAGAAGTTGTTCACGCCCTCGCGGAGCTGTTGCACATAGGCGTGCTGGTCGGTCGAGCCCTTGTTGCCGTAGACGGCGAGGCCCTGGTTGACCACGTGGCCGGCGAGGTCGGTCTCCTTGCCGAGCGACTCCATGACGAGCTGCTGGAGGTAACGGGAGAAGAGGAGCAGGCGGTCCTTGTAGGGCAGGACGACCATGTCCTTAGTGCCGCGGCCGTCGGTGGCCCAATACCACATCAGGGCGAGCAGCGCGGCCGGGTTGTCGCGGAGGGATTTCTTGCGCGTGACCACGTCCATCGCGGCGGCGCCGGCGAGCATCTGGTCGATCTTGATGCCTTGCAGGGCGGCCGGCAGCAGACCCACGGCGCACAGCTCCGAGGTGCGGCCGCCGACCCAGTCCCACAGCGGGAAGCGGGCGAGCCAGCCTTCCTTCTGCGCGACCTGATCGAGCTTGGAGCCCTCGCCCGTGACGGCGACAAAATGCTTCGGATAATCGAGGCCGGCGGCCTTGAAGGCGGCCTGCGCCTCCAGCATGCCGTTGCGGGTCTCGGCCGTGCCGCCGGATTTCGAGATCACGATCACGAGGGTCTGCTTCAGCCGGCTGCCGATGGCCTTCAGGACGCAGTCGATGCCGTCGGGGTCGGTGTTGTCGAAGAAGGAGACGCCCATCTTGTCGCGGCCGCCCTTGAGCCGGCCGAGCGCGTGGCTGACGAACTGCGGCCCGAGCGCCGAGCCGCCGATGCCGATGACGAGGACTTCCTTGAACTTGGCGCCGCCGGGCGGCGCGGTGATCCCGCCCTTGTGGACTTTGGCCGTGAAATCCTTGATCGCGTCGAGGGTCGACGTGATGGCGGCGCGCAGCTCCGCCGTCGGGGCGAGTTTGGGCGCGCGCAGCCAGTAGTGGCCGACCATGCGTTTCTCGTCCGGGTTGGCGATGGCGCCGCCCTCGAGCGCCGCCATGGCGGCGAGGGCCTGCTGGAGCTTTTGCTCCATGGACGGAAGGAAGTCGTCCGGGAATGGCATGCGGCTGATGTCGAGCGCCAGGCCGAGTTTGGGGTGGGGGCAGTAGAGCGACTTGAAGCGGTCCCAGTTCATAGGCGGATAGAAATAGCCGGGAACGGCGGCAGGGGCTAGTCCGAAAACCGGGAGATTTTATGGATTGCTTGGCCGTGGTCCGGGGCCATTCACTGCTGGCTCAAAATCATGGCATTCGACCTTAAGCGCGTGTTGAAAGTGATGCTGTTCGCCTCGAACGGCCCGCTGTCGGTGAAGGACATCCAGACGGCGGTCAGCCGTTTCCATGAAACGGCGTCCGCGCTGCCGCTGACCGACGCGCCCGCCGCCGTCGAGGGCGGCGCGCCGATCCCAACCGCTCCCGAAGAGCCGGTGCTGCCCGCGCCAGTCGAGGACGATGAGTTCTACCGCGACGTGCCGGCCATGGTCACGGCCGCGCAGATCCGGGAAGCCATCGAGGCCATCTCGCTGGAGCTGCAGGCGGCGGACAGCGAGGTTGTGCTGGTCGAGGGCCACAGCGGCTGGCGGTTGGCCACGCACCCGCGTTTGGCCCGCTGGGTGCGACTGCTGCGCAACGAGCCGCCGCCGGTCCGCCTGAGCCCGTCGTCACTGGAAACCCTGGCGGTGATCGCCTACCGCCAGCCGGTGACCCGCGCCGAAATCGAGCGGATTCGCGGCGTGTCCGCCGAGGCCGGACTGAGCAAACTCCTGGAGCGGGAGCTGGTCTACATCGTCGGGCGCGCCGACCTCCCGGGCCGGCCGATCCAATACGGCACGACCGAGGCTTTTCTCGAATTCGTCGGCCTCAAGTCGCTCGACGACCTGCCGTCCTCGGACGTGCTCTCGCCGCGGCAGATCGACGCGTGGCTGCAAACCTCGAGCAGCCCCCGGGCGGCCAGCGATGCCGACATGGGGCTCGACGAGACCGAGGAGAAACAGCTGTCGCTGGAGCAGGCGGCCGCGCCGGAACGACCGGCCTCATGAGCAAGCCGGTCCGCGTTGGCGTCATCGGGGCCGGTGGCAACACGCGGTCGCGGCACATCCCGGGATTCCAGGCGATTCCCGGCGCGGAGGTGGTGGCGGTGTGCAACCGGACCGTGGAGTCGGGCGACAAGGTGGCGAAGGAGTTCGGCATCGCCCGCGTGACTGACAACTGGAGGGAGATCGTCGAGGCGCCGGACATCGACGCCATCTGCATCGGCACCTGGCCCAATCTGCACGGCAAGCTCACGGTGGCCGCGTTGCGCGCGGGCAAGCATGTGCTGACCGAGGCGCGCATGGCGAGAAATCTGGCCGAAGCTGAATTGATGCTCGCCGAGGCGCGGCAACACCCGGGACTCGTGACACAGGTCGTGCCGGCGCCGATGTCGCTGCCCTTTGACGCGACGGTGACCGACCTGCTGCAAGCCGGCAGGCTGGGAGTGGTGCGCGAAGTATTCCTCACCGCGACCACGGCGGGGCTGGCGGACAGCTCGCGGCCGTTGAGCTGGCGAGCTGGCGGCAGGACCTGACCTTGAGCGGCAAGAACACCCTCTACCTTGGCATCTACTACGAGATGGCGCTGCGCTGGCTGGGCCGCGGTGTGACCTCGCTCGTGGCGGATGCGGCGATCTTCACCAAGGAGCGCAAGGATGACGAGGCCGTGCCGCAGGCCACCACGATCCCCGAGAGCGTGTCCGTGCTGGGCAGCTACGCCGACGGCGCGCGGTTGGTGGCGCACTTCAGCGGGGTCGAGACCACGGCGCCCCGGGCGGAGATCCGGCTCAACGGGAGCGCGGCGGGCCTGCGCCTGGATCTGGGCCGGGGCGAACTGTGGCTCGCGAAGCGAGGTGAACCTGAAAAGCCGGTGCCGATCACACCGGAGAAACGCGGGGAGTGGCGGGTGGAGGCGGATTTCATCGACAGCATCCGCGAGGGGAAGCCGGTGCGATTGACGGATTTTGCGACCGGGGTGAAATACATGCAGTTCACCGACGCCGTGTGGGAGTCGTGGAGCAAGGGCCGCTGGCGCGTCGCGTTGTAGGGCGGCTGGGCCGACTTCCGCCTCCCGAATGCTCTATGCATCCGTGGCGGGATCAGCGACCCCGCCCCACAAATCTACGGAGTGTTTTCAACCCCAGAAAATCCGCAAAGCCTGTCATTCTGAGCGCAGCGAAGAATCCAGATGGATACTCGATTCCGTCAGGGGGCAGCGTAAATCCTCATGGATTCTTCACTGCGCTCAGAATGACAAGCCGGGTTTGAATACACGCCCTAGATCCGCCGCGAGTAGATCAGATAGATGGCGAGGGCGAAGAGCACGACGGCGCCCATGGCGCCGGCGAACCAGATATAGCAGCCGCGTTTGACGTCCCGCTCGGTGCTCTGCGGGTTCGGGCTGTATTGTGCCAGGATCTCCTCGGTGTGGTCAGCGGTGGCCGTTTGAGGTGTCGCGCGGAGTGGGGGCACCCCGCCCACCGGAGCAGACGGAGCGGGTGCAGATGGTTGGCCAGCAGTTTCCTGGGCGATCTCGCGGTCAAACCAGGCGACCTGCTCCTGGGCGAGGGCACGCTGGCGTTGGAGTTCGCGTAGGCGGTCGGACACGAGGGGAAGAAAAGGTGAATTGGAATTGTCCGGCAAGGTGGAACCCGGCCTCCGGACGGGTTTGTTGGATGGACATCCTGAAAGCCAGACGAGCACGCGGAAAACGCGTCCACAGGCCGCGTTCCACCAAAGAAAAAGGCGCACCGGGATGGTGCGCCTGATAATGATAAGCGGAGGTTTCCGGTTCAGACCACGTTCACCTTGCGGTGGGCCTTGTCGAACTCGACGGTGCCGTCGCGGAGCGCGAAGAGCGTCCAATCGCGACCGGTGCCGACGCCCTTGCCGGCATGGTGCTTGGAGCCGCGCTGGCGGACAATGATGCCACCGGCGAGAACCTTCTGGCCGCCAAAAAGTTTGACGCCGAGACGCTTCGACGCGCTGTCGCGCCCGTTGCTGGAGGATTTCTGACCTGTTTTATGTGCCATGGCAGTGGTTCCTTAGGCTTTGATGGATTCGATCTTGATGACCGAGAGTTCCTGGCGGTGGCCGCGCTTGCGCTTCGAGCCCTTGCGCTTGCGCATCTTGAAAACGATGACCTTCTTGCCGCGCTTGTTCTCGAGGACCTTGGCCTTGACCGTGGCGCCGGTGAGGAAGGGAGTGCCGACCTTGAAATTTTCGCCTTCGCCCGCAGCGAGGACTTCGTTGATTTCGACCGTGGAGCCGGCTTCCGTCTTGGGATAGCGGTCCACGATGAGGATATCGCCCTCGCTGACCGAGAACTGCTTCCCCTGAGTTTTGATAGTGGCTTTCATAAGTTCAAAGGGGCGAAATAAGGGGAGTAGACCGGGGGTAATCAAGGATTTATTTACGATTTGCGGGAAATGATGGCGCCGAACGAAAAATCTCCCGGCAGAGTGGCCTTGCGCGCCATGACTTCAGCCGCCACATCGTCATCTGTGGCCAGGATTATCAAGGCGAGTGAATTGCAGATTGACGACACCGTGTCCTTGGCAAGGTGGCTGCTGGGCAAGGTTTTAGTCCGCACCACCGCGCAAGGCCGGGAGCGGCACGTCATCACCGAAGTCGAGGCCTACGATGGCGAACGCGACCGGGCCTGCCACGCCAGCAAGGGGCGCACGAAGCGCACCGAGGTGATGTATCAGCCCGGCGGCATCTGGTATGTCTATCTCTGTTACGGCGTGCATGAGATGCTCAACCTGGTCACGGGCCCGGCCGGTTATCCCGCTGCGGTGTTGATCCGCGGCATCGAGGGGAGCCAGGGGCCGGGCCGGTTGACGAAGCGCCTGGCTATCAGCCGCACCTTGAATGGTTCAGTGGCGACGCGTGCTTCGGGCCTGTGGCTGGAGGACGACGGGTTCACGATACCGCGCCGGCTCATCAAGGCCAGCCCGCGCATCGGCGTGGACTATGCCGGGCCGGTCTGGGCGCGCAAACCGTGGCGGTTTTATTTCGAGCCGGCGGCTTTGCCGTCTGTGGGCGCCGTGGACTTGTAGCCGGACAATAGAAGCGTGGCGGTGCCGAAGTTCAGTTTGAGCTGCATCTTGACGGGCAGGCTGCTGGCATCCTGGGAGATCCAGACCTTGATCTCGCCGCCTTTCTTGAAAAGTCCCTTGGGATCCTTCTCCATGCGCGGGACCAGCACGAGGGTCTTGTAGGTGCCGAGGGGCGTGCGCACATCCTCGTAGGCCTCGGCCTTGATGCTCAGCGGATAAAAATCGCGGCCGAACTGCACGACCACGTCGCGCTTTTCCCCGGGCTTCAGGTGCCAGTCGCGGGTCTGCACGAGGGCGCTGATGAGATCCATCGGATCGCCGTTCGGAATGGAAATCTCCGCCGTGCGGCCGGTGCGCACCCGGTCGGTGTATTGGGCTATCCGTGTCTGGTAGTTGAACGTGATCTCGGTGTCCGTGGCGCGCTTGGGGTCGGCCCCGCTTTCCTTGACGTGCAGCATCCGGCCGGAGGCCTTGTCGATGAGCACCTCGGCCTTGTTGTCGAAGGCGTAGAGCCCGCGGACAATGCCGCGCGAACGGGTGTCGGTGGTGACACTCATCACGGCGGCGCCGTCCAGTTTCCGGTCATGGGCGGAGATGGTGATCTCGCCAGCCCGGGGGAAGATGGCGAAGCCGACCTTGTAGGTGAAGACCTCGCCGTCGCGAAACGCCGTGAAGGATGTGGCGGCGGCCATGACCGGAAGACAAAAAATAAGAAAGCGAAGAGGTTTCACGGGGATGGGGGACAGCACCAATGAGGGAAAGTGCGCCGGCCGTCGAGATTTTGGTGTCAGCCGGGCGTGGCTTTTCTTGTGGGAGCGAGCTGGCTCGCAACGGCCGAGAGTCGCGAGCCAGCTCGCTCCCACATCAAGGCGCTCACAACGCCAGGTCCATCTGGTTTTGCTGGCCGATGGCCCAGGCCTCGGTGCCCCGGGCGCGCAGGGTGGCGGCGAATTCCTTCGCGAAACCGTGCAGAGTGTAGACGAGCTTCGGCTGCACCCGGTCGACAAAAGCCAGGAGGTCCGGGAAGTCCGCGTGATCGGACAGCGGGAAGGCGGCATCGCAGCCGTGGCGATGGATGGCGCCGGCGTCCATGGCCCAGCCGGTGGCGACCGCGGTGCGCTTGGGGTGGATCCAGGTCAACGGCTCGGTGTGGCCCTGCCTGGGCGGGCTGATGATGACGTGCCCGGCGTAGCCCCTGGGGTCGAGGAGGGCATAGGGCGGCAGCTTCATGCCCAGCTCCGCATAGCGCCGCGTGAGTTTGCAGCTTTGGGAGTGCAGCATGACCGGCAGGCCGGCGCGGCCGACAATCTGCAACAGCTCCTGGGTCTTCCCCAGACTGTAGGCGAGCAGCACCGGCGTCACGTTGTCCGCCAGCGCCTGGCGGCAGAAGGTGACGATGTCCTGCTCAATCTTCTCCTGCGGCGGAAACACATAGCGCGGCAGGCCGAAGGTGGTTTCCATGATGAGCACGTCGGCGCGGGGCGGCGAGCACGGTTCGGCGGCGTGGCCGGGGCGGAGCTTGAAATCACCCGTGTAGAGAAGGCGGCCGTGCTCCGTGGTCGCGTGCAGCATGGCGGAGCCGAGGATATGGCCGGCGGAATGGAGTTTCATCTCGCAGCCGAAGTCGGCGGTCCAGGTTTGCCCGAAGGCGAGGATGTTCTCCTGTCGCTTGCCGCCGACGCGCAGGCGCATCAGGCCGGCCGTCTCGCGCGTCGCGATGATTTCCCGGTGCGCAGCGATGTGGTCGGAGTGGGCGTGGGAGACAAAGGAGCGGGCCTGCGACTTCTGGGCATCCAGCCACCAGCCGATCTGCGGCAGGTGGACACCTTGCTTGAAGCGGACTTCCCAGGACATAATGGCCTCACACAAAGGACGCTAAGGGCGCGAAGTCAAAGGCGGGAAGCTTGCAACCCCGAGGGGCGCAGCCTTGCTGCGCGCACCGATGTCACGCCGGTTAATTTGTAACGTATTATATGACGAATTACCGGGAGTGTTCGGGTGGGCTCCGGACTGACGGGCTGCGGGGTGGGTCAGGGGCCGGCGAAATACTTGCGGCGCACAAAGCGCCAGGCGGCCACGAAAAACGCCGTGAGCGGCACCGCCAGCACCATGCCGAGGATGCCGCCGAGCGCCTGGCCCCAGAAAAACACGGCCACGATGATCGCCACCGGATGGAGCCCGGTCTGCCGGCCCATGATGCGCGGCGTCAGGAGCCACCCGTCGATCATCTGCACGGCAGCAAACACGCCCGCGCAGATTCCCGCCAGCGCCAGGCCGCCGCCCTCGGGCTGCAGGTAGGCGAGCGGCAGCGCGACGCTCAGGCCGAGGATGCTGCCGAGGTAGGGAACGATGTTGAGCAGGCCGGTCAGCAGGCCGATCGCGAGGCCGAACTTGAGGCCCGCCACCGAGAACCCGGTCGCGAACAGCAGCCCCATGACGAGGCCGATGAGCAACTGCCCGCGGAAGAAAGCCACCAGGATGCCGAGGAATTCCCGCACCAGAAACACCACGTCGTCGCGCGGTTCCTTTTTCAGAAAGGGCAGGTGCTCGGGCAGGGCCTGCGCCGGGTCGCCGTCCGAGAGCAGGAAGAAAAACAGGTAGACCGGGATCACCGCGAGGGAGGCCGCGAATCCGAAAATGCCAAAGAGGCCCGCCCCGGCCGACTTGAGCGCCGGGGTCAGGTGGCCGAACACATCCTGGGCCTGCCGGGACAGGCTGGCGATGGCGGCCTTGACCGTGGGGTTTTCGAGATAGGGCCGGATGAGCGCCAGCCACTCGGGGAAGCGGGCTTCGCTCCAGGCGACCGTCTTGTGCCACAGGACCGGCAGGTAGGCGATGAACTCGAGCAACTGCGTGATCAGCGCCGGCAGAAACGCCACCAGCAGCCCCGCGACGAGGAGCAGGAAAGTGACATACAGCGCCACGACCGCCACCGGCCGCTTCACCCTGAGCCGCCGTTCCAGCAAGGCGACCACCGGCCGCAGCAGGAGGGCCAGGATGCCGGCGACCGCCAGCGGCCAGATGACGCTGGAAAACGCGCCGATGAAGCGGGCCACACCCGCCAGCACCACATAGAGCAGCCAGCCGATGCCGCAGAAGGCGGCGAAGCCCAAGGCGAAGCCCACCAGCTTGCGCTGGGCGGGACTCAGGAGCGGGGTGGAGTCGGGGGACATCGGGAGGCGGATGACAGAGAACAGAGGACGGAAGAGGCGGCAAGCCCGGTAATGGTGGAAAGGAGGGCGAGTTTTTGACCACGGATGAAGTTCGAGCCGATGCACTCGGAAATTTAGCCACGAAAAGGCACAACGATTCACGATAAACGGCTCGTCGGTCCGGATTTTCCCGCGTCTTTTTGCGCCTCTTTGTGGCCAACCTGTTTAGGATCTATCCGTGAGCATCCGAGTAATCCGTGGCCAAAAGTTCTCGCCTTGACAATCTAGGGAAGAGGCGGCTCTCTCCTAGATTACCTAGGCAAAGACCATGACCCAGAACAAAGCCGATCTCCTGCAAGGCACGCTCGACCTGCTCATCCTGAAGTCGCTCCAGAACGAGCCCATGCACGGCTTCGGCATCGCCCTCCGGATCGGCCAGATGTCAAAGGAGATGCTGACCGTGGAGCAGGGCTCGCTGTATCCGGCTCTCTACCGGTTGGAGGAGCAGGGGTGGATCAAGGCGGAATGGGGCGTCTCCGAAAACAACCGCAAGGCGAAGTTCTACTCGCTGACCGCCACAGGCCGGAAGCAGTTGCAGGCCGAGGAGCAAAGCTGGGCCAAGCTCTCGCTGGCCATCAACTTCGTGCTGAGTCACGGCTAACCCGCTGCACCATGCGCTGGCTTCGCAAGATTTTCGCCTACGCCCAGCGGTCGCGCCTAGAGACCGAGATGGCCGCCGAGATGGAGCATCACATCGAATTGCAGACAGAGTTGAACCTGAAGGCGGGGATGACACCGGCCGAGGCGCGCGCCGAGGCGCGACGGCAATTTGGCAACGCGGCGAGCATCCAGGAACGGGCGCGCGAGGTGCGCCACTGGGTGTGGTTGGAGGATTTCCGGCGGGATCTGGAGCAGGCCGCCCGCTCCTTGCGGCAAAGCCCCGGGTTCACCGCCACGGCCGTCGTGACGCTCGCGCTCGGCATCGGGGCCAATGCCGCGATCTTCAGCGTCGTCAACGCCGTGCTGCTGCGCCCGCTGGCCTATCCCCAGCCGGAGCAACTGATGCATCTGCTGGAGAACAATCTGCCGCGGAAGGTCACGGAGTTTTCGGTTTCGTATCCGAACTACGCCGACTGGAAGGCGCGCAGCCGGAGCTGGGCGGGGCTCTGCGCGACCCGCGACGACAGCGTGAATTTGCTGACCGCTGGAGACCCCGAGCGCCTGGTCGCCTTGCGCTTCACGGCCGATTTTCCGGCGACATTCGGTCTCCGGCCGGCCTTGGGGCGCGGGTTTCTGCCGCAGGAGGACGTCAAGGGCGCCGCTCCGGTCGCGATGCTTTCCGTCGGCCTCTGGCGGCGACTCTATCACGCGGATCCGGAGGTGCTGGGCCGCAAGCTGACGCTGGATGGCGTGCCGCACACGGTGGTGGGGGTGGCCGCGCCGGATTTCGGGCTGGAGCGGGAGGTCGACATCTTCCTGCCCCTGGGCCCGCACATCAACGAGCGGCGCAGCTACCATGAACTCGCGGTTTACGGGCGATTGCGGCCCGAGGTCAGCCGCGATCAGGCGGCGGCGGAGCTGGCGGCCATCGCGCGGCAGATCGAGCAGGAGAATGGCGAGGATTCGGCGGGGTGGAATGTCAGCCTCCGTCCGCTGTTCGACAGCCTGGTCACCAGTGATTATCGCCGCGTGCTGGGGCTGCTGTTTGCGGCGGTTGGCCTGCTGCTGCTGATCGCGTGCAGCAATTTCTCCAGCCTGCTCCTGGTGCGGGCCAGCTCCCGGACCCGCGAATTGGCGATCCGCACTGCGCTCGGCGGCGGGGGCGGCCGCCTGCTCCGGCAATTGCTCACCGAAAGCGTGTTCCTGGCCGGGTTGGGCGGAGGCGCGGGCAGCCTGCTGGCGATGTGGGCGGTGGAGTTTCTGCGCACGCTGGACAGCCCGCGCGCCGCGAAAATAACCATGGATGGCCGGGTGCTGGCGTTTGCCTGCCTCGTCTCGCTGGCCGCGGGCGTGCTGGCCGCAGCCGGCCCGGCCTGGCGCGCGACGCGCCTGGATGTGCAACGCGGGCTGAAGGAAAATTCCGCCGGCGCGCTGGGCGGCGGCCGCCGGCTGCGCAACGCCCTGATCATCGGCCAGCTCGCGCTGTCCATCGTGCTGCTGGCGACGGCCGGGCTGATGCTCCGGACGCTGTGCCACCTGGGGCGGGCCGACCTCGGGTTCAGGCCGGAGCAGGTTGTGACCATGCGCATTGCCCCGACGCATGACGCCACCGGGTTGTTCACGGCGCTGTTGGAGCGAGTGCGAGACCTGCCCGGGGTTGTGGCGCTGGGCGCAACCAGCGGGCCGCCGATGGGCGGCGGCCGCACGGCCGCGCATGTCTTTCCCGTGGGCCCGGCCTTGCGGCCGGCCACCGAGGCCTTGCAAGCCGAATGGCGGGTCGTAAGCGCCGACTGCTTCAAGGCCCTGGGCGTGCCGTTGCTGCGGGGCCGCTCTTTCTCAACGGGCGACGGCGAGAACGCGCCCAAAGTCATCGTCGTAAGCCAGGCTTTTGCGCGTCTCATGTGGGGCGAGGAGGATCCGCTCGGGCGTCAGGTCAGCGTGGGCTCGGGGAAAACTTACTCGACCGTGGTGGGTGTCGTCGGCGATGTCCGGACCCATGATCCGGCCACGCCGCCGGAGCCGGCCTTCTACATGTCCCTGTATCGCGGGGTGCCCGGGGCCATGACCCTCGTCCTGCGCACCCAGCGGGAGGCCCAGGAACTGGTTCCGCTGGTCCGGGCGCAACTGAAAGGCCTGGACCCGACGCTGCCGATCTTCGAGGTGCGCAGCCTGACGGATTTGGTCAGCGGGCAACTGGCCACTTCGCGTTTGGTCGCCGGCTTGCTGGCGGGATTCGCCGCCGTGGCGCTGTTGCTCGCGATGGTGGGACTCTACGGCGTCATGGCGCAGGCGACCAGCCAGCGCACCAGGGAAACGGGCATCCGGCTGGCCCTGGGGGCGCAGCGGCTGGATGTGCTCCGCCCCCTCATGGCCGAGGGGGCGCGCCTGATCATGGCCGGCTCCGTCTTGGGCCTGGGCTTGGCCGTAGTGGCGGCGCAATTGATCAGGAGCCTGCTGCACGGGATCGCCCCGACGGATCCGCTCACCCTGGCCGGTGCGATGTCTCTGCTGGCCGGGATCGCGCTGTTTGCGTGCTGGCTGCCGGCGCGCCGGACGGCGCAGGTCGATCCGTTGATTGCGTTGCGCGCAGAGTGAAGTCCAGCTCAGGCGGCGGGCTTGAGGCGGCTGGCGAGCTTGTCGCGGAAGAGCCAGCGGGCGAGCGCGGGCATGAGGATCATCGCGCCGAGCATGTTGAAGAAAAACAGAAACGACAGAAGGATGCCCATGTCGGCCTGGAACTTCAGCGCCGAGAACGCCCAGGTGCCGACGCCGACGGCGAGCGCGCTGCCGGTGAACATGACCGACGTGCCCATGGTGGCGAAGGCGAAGCAGAGCGCGTCCTCGAAGCAGTCGCCCTCGGCCAGCCGCTCCTGGATGGCCGAGAAGAGGTAGATGCCGTAGTCCACGCCGATGCCGACGCCGAGGGCGATGACGGGCAGGGTCGAGGTCTTGAGGCCGATGTTGAGGTGGAACTTCAGCGCATAGCCGAGGTAGGAGACGACGATCAGCGGCGCGATGACGCACACCGCCCCGCGCCAGGAGCGGAAGGAGACGAGGCAGAGCACGATGACGGCGGCGTAGACCCACATGATCATCGGGGTCTGCGCGGCGGCGACGACCTCGTTGGTGGCGGCCATCACGCCGACGTTGCCGGTCGCGAGCTTGAACTTGGCCCGGTCGGTGTCGTTGACGGCGCGAAACTCCTTCACGGCGGCGACGACGCGCTTGATCGTCTCGGCCTTGTGGTCGCGGAGGTAAATCATGATGGGGATGACGCTGCCGTCGTTGTTGAGCAGGCCGCTGGCGGTCTCGACCGGGGAGACGGACTGGGCCAGGACGGCGGGATTGCGCGGGATGATGCGCCACTTGAGGCTGCCCTCGTTCCAGCCGGCGTTGATGGTCTTGGCCAGGTCGGCCAGCGACATCGTGGACTGCACGCCCTCGACGTTGCGCATGTGCCAGCCGAAGCGGTCGACCAGCGACATGATGTCGTGGTCGATCACGGCGTTGGGCACGGTCTCGACCAGCACGGTGATGACGTCCACGCCGATGCTGAACTCGCGGGTGATGACGGCGGTGTCCTTGTTGTAGCGGGAATCCTGCCGCAGCTCGGGCACCCCGGCGTGCAGGTCGCCGATCTTGACTTCGTGGGACTCGATCCAGCCGTAGACCAGCAGCACGGAGGAGACGGCGATGATGACCACCGAGGTGCGCGGCCCGGTGGTGAAGTTCACCAGCCGGCGCCACCAGGGCTGCAGGGCAAAGCGGCGGAAGTTCACGCGCTTGCGGAAGCCCGCCGACATCTTGGTGTAGGAAATGAGCACCGGGAGCAGGAAGCGGTCGGTGAAGATGATGAGAAACACGCCGAGGCTGGCCGTGATGGCGAGTTCCTGGATGGTCGGCACGGTGACAAGGTAGATCGTGCTGAAGCCGACCGTGCCGGTGAGGATCGCCACGCAGCCCGGGATGAAGAGGTTGCTGAACGAGGCGCGGGCGGCCGCGGGCTCGTCCTTGCCCATGTTGATCTCGTAGCGGAACGAGCGCAGCATCTGCGTGGCGTGGCTCAGCGCGATGGCGAAGACCAGGAACGGGACGAGGATGGAGAGCGGATCGATGCCGAAGCCGAGCAGGTTGAGGATGCCGAACTGCCAGATGACCGCGCAGAACGAGGTCAGGAGCGGCAGGACCGTGAGGATCAGCGACTGCGAGAAATAATAGAGCAGCACGGCGGAGATGACGCCGGCAATGCCGAAGAACACCAGCACACCCTTGGCGCCGGCGGTGATGTCGCCGATGACCTTGGCAAAGCCGATGATGTGGATGCTGATGCCGGGGCTTTGGTATTTGTCCCGGATGTTTTTCTCGAGGGCGGCGGCGACCTGCGCGTAGTCGAGCCGCTGGCCGGTCTGCGGGTCCACCTCGAGGAGCGAGGCGATGACGGCGGCGCCGGTGAAGTCGTTGGCGACGAGCATGCCGACGCGGCCGGACTTGATGACGTTCTGCCGCACGCGCTCCAGGCCGGCGGTGTCCGGCGTGAAGTCGGCCGGGATGACGTTGCCGCCCGCCAGGCCGTCCTCGACCACCTCGATGTAGCGGACATTGGGCGTGAAGATGGAAGTGACCTGGGCGCGGTCGACGCCGGGCAGATAGTAGGCCTCGTCGGTGACCGCCTTGAGGGTCTTGAAGAACTCGGGCGTGAAGATGTCGCCTTTCTGCGCCACGAGGGCGATGACGACGCGGTTGGCGCCGCCGAACTGGGTGCGGTGCTTCTTGAAGCTCTGGATGTATTCGTGGCCCGTGGGCAGCTGCTTGTCGAAGCTGGCGTCGATCCTGGTCTTGGCGGCAAACCAGCCGAGCACGGCCGTGACCAACAAGAACAGCCCGAGGGTGACCGGGCGGTAGCGGAAGACGAGTTCCTCGAGGCGCTTGATCATGGGCGGCAGCGGCGGTCTGTGACCGCCGACGAAGGTGGAGCCGGCATCGACCGGCGGTCATAGACCGCCGCTACAGGTTTCGGTCGCCTCCGGTGTGCGGTTCTCATGGCAGGGTGACGCGCACGGCGCCGGCTTCGCCGACCGTCAGCACCACGCCGTCGCCGGCGTCGATCACAGCGGCGATGCTGGTGCCGAAATCGGCCGGCTTCCAATGGGTGAAGGTCTTGCCGCCGTCGCGGCTGACGTTGAAATTGCCGCCCTGGCCGGCAAGCACGACCGGACCGGTGGCGAGGCGCGCGCCGCCCATGAGGAGCACGGGCACCGGACTGTCGTGCTCCGTCCAGGTGGCCCCGTGGTCGTCGGAGCGGAGGATGTGGCCGCGCAGGCCGTAGACCACGATCCGTCCGTCCGCCAGGGGCAGCGCGCCAAAGAGGGAGCCATCGTAAGGCAGCTCGGCCTTGGTCCAGGTCTGGCCGTCGTCGGGTGAGATCAACAGCAGACCGCCCTCGCCGGTCAGGTAAAGGTGGCGGTCGGGGCCGGCCGTGATGCGGTTGTAGTGGACTTCGTCCGCCGTCGGCTTGGCGGGGGTCCAGGTTTTGCCGCCATCGGCCGTCACCATGAACTTGCCATAGGCCCCGACCGCAATCCCGTGGTTCGTGTCGCGGAAAAGCACGTCGAGATAAACCGTGTCCAGATCCTGGCCCGAGTCCTGGCGGGTCCAGGTCTGGCCGGCGTCGGTCGTGGCCAGGATCACGCCGTCGTGGCCGACGGCCCAGCCGTGCCGCGTGTCGGCGAACGACACGCCGGTGAGCAGCGCGCGGGTGGGGGCGGGGCGCTGCGACCAGGTGCGCCCCCGGTCGGCGGAGACGAGCACGTGGCCGTGGTCGCCGACCGCGACGAGGTTGTCGCCGGCCTTGGCCACCGCGAGCAGGAGGGAGCTGGCGGCCAGCGGAGCCGCCATTGAGTGCTCGGCGGCGGCGGCTCCGGCCGCCAGCAGAGCCAGCAGCGGAAGAAAAAAACGGCGGGCACGCGGGCCCGCCGTGATGGGAGAACTCGCCAACATCAGGCCGATCAGCGCACGCCTTCCTGCCGCAGGGTGGAGGGAGTGTAGTCGAGCGGGCTGCGGGTGAGGCCGAAATTATACATCGAGGACTCGTTGTCGAGGCCGATGGCGAGATAGCGGCCGGCCAGCAGATCGGTGTGCACCTCAAGCGTGCTCCAGAAGATCTGGGCGTCGTAGTAGTTGATGCAGTGCGCCTCGGAGACGCGCCAGAGCTGGCCGCGGCCGTCGTATTGGTCGACGGCGAGAATCTGCCAGCTGTCCTCATCAAGGTAGAAGGTGCGGCGCGAATAGATGTGGCTGGTGCCGGCCTTGAGGGTGGCGTCGACGACCCACACGCGGTGCAGCTCGTAACGGGTGAGGCCCTGGTTGATGTGCAGCGGCGTGAGGATGTCCTTATACTTCAGCGAGGGGCTGTGGAGCTTGTAGGAGTTGTAGGGGACATACATTTCCCTTTTGCCGACGAGCTTCCAATCGTAGCGGTCGGGCGCGCCGTTGAACATGTCGAACTGGTCGGAGGTGCGCATGCCGTCGGCGGCGGTGCCGGGGTTGTCGTAGGCGACGTTGGGGGCGCGGCGGACGCGGCGCTGGCCGGTGTTGTAGAGCCAGGCGCGGCGGGGCTCCTTCACCTGGTCCATGGTCTCGTGCACGACGAGGATGGAGCCGGCGAGGCGGGCGGGGGCGGTGACCGCCTGTTTGAAATAGAGGAGCACGTTGTCGAGGTCTTTTTCCTGAATGCCCTCGCGGGCGTAGTTGAAGAGGAACTCGTCCTCGAAGTCCACGAGGGTATAGCTGCCGTTGCGCTGGGGGGCCGCCTGGCTGATCTTGCGGTTGGCGGCGACGCCGCGATAGCGCGTGAGGTGGTTCCAGATGGCCTCGAGCCCGTTCTGCGGGATGGGGAACGGCGCGCCCACGACCGAGCCGGTCACGCCGTTGCCGCCCTCGGCGAGCGCGGCGGTGGCGGCGTGCTGCTTGGTGGCGTCGTAGATCCGCTGCGGGTTGGAGGCGCTGCGGTGCGTCGGGTAGACCGGCA
This sequence comes from Opitutia bacterium, assembly GCA_016190985.1. Lineage (GTDB taxonomy): Bacteria > Verrucomicrobiota > Verrucomicrobiia > Opitutales > Opitutaceae > Lacunisphaera. The sequence goes on from JACPPI010000001.1 coordinate 101,195, forward strand.
TCGTGTAGGTCGGGTAGGCCTTGAGCAGGGCGAGGTGCCCGGCGCTGAGCTTGTCGGCATACTGGTCGGCGTTGGCCCCGGTGATGGTGAACTTGGCCGCATCGCCCGCGAACGGATCGGGGTGATGCTGGCCGACAGTATAGCCGGCCGGGGCGGCGGTGAGGCCTCCGGTCCAGGCGGGGATGGAGCCGTCGGCATTGCCGGCCTTTTCCCCGCCGAGCGGGGTCAGGTCGTTGCCCAGGCGGCTGGCATCGGCCGCGGAGAGGGCGGCCGAGGCCCACAGCGCGGAGGCCAGGAAGCAGGAAAGGGAGAGAAGGGATTTCGTATTCATGGAGTAGGGTGGGCGCGGGGTTAGAACGAATACTTCAGATTGCAGGAGACGTAATCGCGGTCGCCGAGCAGGTTGTAGCGGCCGGCGCCGAAGAAGTTCACGTAGCGGAGATCGAGCGCCCAGGAATTCTGGAAGGTGAACTCCGCGCCGATGGTGAGCGACTTGCGGCCGCGCAGGAAGTTGCCGAGCGGCAGCGGGGTGTTGCCGCCGACATCGTGCGTGTAGACCAGGATGGGCGAGACGTTCACGCCGTGGAAGGCGTTGTTGTAGTCGAGGCGGCCGACCAGCTGGTAGCCCCACGAGAAGCTGTCGGCGAAGGCCGAGGCGGGCTCCGAGAGCGGCAGCACGCCCGAGGCGTTGCTGCCGGAGTTGGTCATGAAGTTGACGTCGCCGCCGACAAAGGTGCCGGGGCCGTCGAAACGCAGCGTGCTCTTGGCGGGCAGGTCGGCCTTCACGAAGCCGGCCTCCGCGAGGAACGTGGACTGGTCGGCGCCAAAGAAGCCGCGGGTGACCGCGGTGGCGGTCATCTGGCCGGTCCACACCTTGACGCGGCGGAAGCCCGGGATGTAGGTGTTGAGGGCGAAGGCCCCCATCTGGTTGTTGGCGCCGAAGCGCGCGCTGAGCGGCGAGAGCGCGGCGAAAAGCAGCTCCACATCGTCCACCTGCAGCGGCTGGCTGCTGCGGTAGCTGAGCTCGCCCTGGAGGGCGATGCCCTTGAGGCTGGTGTTGAAGCTGGCGCCGACGAGGCGGATGTCGTTGGGGAACTCGATCAGGTATTGGCCGGTGGCCGCGGCCTTGAGCAGCTCGCGCTGCGCCAACTGGCCGGTGACGCCGGCGACGGTGGCGTAGAACGGCTGCAACGTGGCCGGCAACGCGCTGGCGGGCACGCCGGTGAGGGTGGCGCCGATGAGCGTGGTGAGCGCGCCACCGATGACGACCGGGTCCCCCGTGCCGAGGGCGGTGGCAAGGCCGGTCATGAACGCCGGGTTGGCCTGGAGCGCCGCGCCGGAATCGGACGCCGCGAGCGCGCCGTTGACGGGCACGGTCGGGGTGTTGGCCGAGATGACCGGCAGGCGGCTGTGGTAATTCATGTAGTAGAGGCCGAACTCCGTGTCGGCCAGGCCGTGCGCCAGCCACTTGAGATTGAGGCCGTATTGGCCGGAATTGCCGGGCGTGCGGTCCGTGCCCCGGAAGATCGGGCCGAGCGCGGAGGTGTCGGCGATGGCGCCGAAGCCGAGGTAGACCTTCTTGCCGCCCTTGGCCACGAAATCGTTCGTGCTGAAATAGGTGCCCGGCGGGTCCACCCGGGTGCGCTCCCAGTCGAGGAGCACAAAGGCCTCCAGGCTCAGCGTCTCGGTCATGTTCAGGGAGCCGGACACCATGAAGAGGGGCCGCAGCGCTTCCTTCAGCTCGGAGCCCGGGGTGCGCAGCTTGGCGACGTCGATCGGGTTGATGGAATTGACGCCGTTGGGGATGAAGGTGCTCTCACCCCAGCTCAGGACCTGGCGGCCGATGCGCAGGGAGGCGGGCATCGAACCGATGGTGTCGTTGAAATAGACATAGGCATCGAGCAGTTGGGCGCTCTCGGCGACGAGCTTGCGGGCGTCATCGCTGAGGGGCGTCCGGAGGCGGTTGCCGTTGGAGTTGACGAAGTCGTTGAAATAAAACCCGCGCACGAAGAGGCCGCCCTGGTCGTATTTGAGCAGGAGGTCGTGGTTGGCCTTGGCCAGGAAGGAGACGACGCCGCTGCGGTAGTTCAGGTTGCCATCGTCCGCGTTGACGGAGCGCTGGAGGCCGCCGGCGGCGAGACCGTAGAGATCCCGGTCCGGGTCGTTCACCCGGTAAAGCCCACCGATGGAAATGGTGGTGTCGAAATTGCCCTTGGCGCCGGCGAATTCGAAAACGAACGCCTGGGCGGCGGGCGCGAATCCGAGGGCAAGGACGAGACCGGCGACGGCCTGACGGCGCAGACCGGGAGGGATGGCTTTGCTTAGGTTCATAATTACTTGATTGCTTGTGCCGGCCCGCGAGGGGACGGGGGATAGCGTTGGGTTGGGGGAACAAGCCGGGGGCTTGGGTGTTGCTGGGGTCGCATGAAGCGGAAATTTTGCGGGGAGTTCAAGTGCTAAACCGCAGGCAGGCAGCGGGTTTCTTTTTGCATTAGCCTTTTGACGCCGCCCGCAAAACAACAACCTTGGGCGCATGGACGCGGCGACGCACATCCACATCAAGGGCGCAAGGGAGCACAACCTGCGGGACCTGGAGCTGCGCATCCCGCGCGGCAAGCTCGTCGTGCTCACCGGCCCGAGCGGCTCGGGCAAGTCCTCGCTCGCCTTCGACACCATCTACGCCGAGGGCTACCGCAAATACATGGAAAGCCTCTCGGCGTCCGCGCGCCAGGTGCTCGACCAGCTCAGGCGGCCCGATGTCGACTTCATCCACGGGCTCTCCCCGGTGCTGGCCATCGAGCAGCGCACGGGCGGCGGCTCGCCCCGCAGCACCGTGGCCACCGTCACCGAGGTGGCGGACTACGCGCGGCTGCTCTGGGCGCTGTGCGGCGAGCAACGCTGCCCGAAGGACGGCGGCCGCGTGGAGAAGCGCTCGCTCGACGACTGCCTCAACCAGCTCTTCCGCGACGCCCCGGGCGAGCGCGCCATCATCCTCGCGCCGTGGATGACGGCCAGGCCGGCGGTGCTGCGCGACGAGCTGCCGCGCCTGCGGCAGCGGGGCTTCCAGCGCGTGCGCCTCGCCGGCGAGATCAAATCGCTGGAGGAGCCGAAGCTCCTGCCCAGCGGCCCGGCGGAGATCGTGGTCGAGATTGTCGTCGACCGCGTGCAGGTCGCCGCCGAGCAGCGCAGCCGGCTGGCCGACTCGCTCGAGCTGGCCTTCCGCGAGGGCGGCAACCGCGCCCTCGTGCTCGCCCAAAAGGGACCCGACGCGCCGTGGCGCGAGATCCACCTCAGCCAGAGCCTGGGCTGCGCGACTTGCGGCGACGTCTTTGACCCGCTCACGCCGCGGCATTTCTCCTTCAACCACGCCGAGGGCGCCTGCGAGACCTGCGGCGGCCTCGGCCGGCAGATGACGTTCAGCGAGGAACTGATCGTGCCCAAGCCGGAGAAATCCGTGCGCGAAGGCGCCATCAAGCCGTGGCGCATCGGCGGGCGGAACCTCATCATCCGCCACAGCTCCATCCTCAAGCAGCTCGCGGAACAGTTGCCCTACGACCCGGAGACGCCCTGGCAGGATCTGCCGGCGGAAACGCGGCACGCACTCCTGCACGGCGCGGGCGAGCGCCTGTTCAGTTTCCGGGTGCGGCGCACGCAGAAGGCCGAGCTTCGGCCGTTCCCCGGTGTCATCGCGCTGCTCGAGGCCAGCCGCCGCGAGACGCGCAGCGACGGGTTCCGCGCCCGTCTGGCGACCTTCATGACCAGCGGCGGCTGCCCGGCCTGCCACGGCCTGCGGCTCAACGCCCGCAGCGCGGCGGTGCGCCTTGGTGCAGGGTCGGCGCTTGCGCCGACCTCAGGCAAGGTCGCCGCAAGCGCCGACCCTACAGGGATCGGTTTCGCGCAATTCATGGCGCTCGATATCAGCCGCGCGCTGGAATTCATGCGCTCGCTTCCTGCGGTGTTGCCCGCGACCGACGCCGTGCGCGAGGTGCTCGACGGTGTGACGCAGCGCCTGCATTTTCTGAACGAGACGGGCCTGGGCTACCTGACCCTCGATCGTGAATACACGACTCTCTCCGGTGGCGAGGCCCAGCGCGTGCGGCTGGCGACTCAGCTCGGCATGGGGTTGGTCGGCGTCATCTACGTGCTCGACGAGCCGAGCATCGGGCTGCATCCGCACGACAACCGGCGGCTCCTTGCCACCCTGCGCGAGCTGCGCGACCGCGGCAACACGGTGCTCGTCGTCGAGCACGACGCCGACACGATCCGCATCGCCGACGAACTGATCGAACTCGGGCCCGGGGCGGGCACCGAGGGCGGCGAGATCCTTTTTCACGGGTCGCCGGCGGAGTGCGCCAAGCTTCCGGCGTCGGCCTCGCGCACCGGCCCTTACCTGGCCGGCAAGCTCGGCGTGGTGAAGGACGGCAAGGCCAGGGAGTCCGATGGACGCTGGCTGACGCTCAAGGGCGCCAGCGAACACAACCTGAAGAACGTCGAGGCGAAGTTTCCCGTCGGCCTGCTGACCTGCGTCACCGGTGTTTCGGGTTCGGGCAAAAGCTCGCTCGTGAACGACGTCCTCGCCACGGCCGCCACGCGAAAACTGAACGGCGCCAAGACGCTGCCGGGCCGGCATCGCGGCCTCACGGGGCTGGAGCATTTCGAGAAAGCCGTGGTGGTGGACCAGGAACCCATTGGCCGCAGCCCGCGTTCCAATCCGGCGAGCTACGTCGGCCTGCTCGACCTGCTGCGCGATCTGTTCGCCAAGCTGCCGCTGGCCAAGGTGCGCGGCTACAAGGCGAACCGCTTCAGCTTCAATGTGCGCGGCGGACGCTGCGAGCGCTGCCAGGGCGACGGCCAGATCCGGCTCGACATGCAGTTCATGGCCGACGCCTACGCGCCGTGTCCGAGCTGCGACGGCCGGCGCTTCAACCGCGAGACGCTCGAGGTGCGTTTTCACGGCAAAAGCATTGCCGACGTGCTCGCGCTCACCGTGCGCGAGGCGATGGAGCTGTTCCGCGCCGTGCCGCGCATCCTGGAGAAGCTGGCGACGCTCGACGCGGTCGGCCTCGGCTACCTGCAACTCGGCCAGTCGGCCACCACGCTCTCCGGCGGCGAGGCCCAGCGCATCAAGCTCTCGCTCGAACTCAGCAAGCGGGAGCAAGGGACCACGCTCTACATCCTCGACGAGCCGACGACCGGCCTGCACTGGACCGACATCCAGCGTCTGATGGACCTGCTCTTCAAGCTGCGCGACGCGGGCAACACGCTGGTCGTCATCGAGCACAACCTCGACGTCATCCGCCTGGCCGACTGGGTCATCGACCTCGGCCCCGGCGGCGGGCCCGACGGGGGCGAAATCGTCTATGCCGGGCCGGTGGCGGGGATGGGCGGTGAGCCACGCTCGCTGACCGGGCGGGCGCTGAATGGGTAGGTGGCGTGCTCACACGCCACGCGCCGCAGGCGCACCAGCGTTGCGCGCGAGCCCGCAACCTGCAGCGAGAGGGGCGAATCCCCTGCAACTTTGGCAGGGTCTGCGGTGTGCTGGGGTATCGGCAACGATCCTCAATCCCATCCCCCATGAAAAACCTGATTCCTTCCTCCCTCGCCGCCGCGACTCTGTCGCTGGCGTTGCTTGCCTCCTCCCGCGCCGCTGAAATCGAAGTCGGCGCCATCGACATCGGCCAGCTCATGCCCTCCGCCAAGGGCCAGTTTGTCGAGGTCAACATCTCGCCGGCCATGCTCAAGTTCGCCGCCCGCATCGCGGCCCGGCAGGAGCCCGAGGCCGCCGAGATGATCCGCAATCTCAAGAGCATCCGCGTCAACGTCGTCGGTCTGGACGACTCCAACCGCGCGGCCACCGTCGAGAAGATCGAGGCGGTCCGCCGCAAGCTGGAGTCCGAGGGCTGGACGAAGATGGTCACCGTGCGCGAGAAGAACGACGGCGACAATGTCGACGTCCACGTCAAGCAGCACGGCGAGGAGGCCATCGACGGCCTGGTCGTCACCGTGATCGACCGCAAGGGCGAGGCCGTTTTCGTGAACATCGTCGGCACCATCAATGCTGACCAGATCGCCAAGATCGCCGACAAGTTCGACATCGAGCCCCTGCGCAAAGTGCATCTGAAGATCGATGCCAAGAAGAAGGACAAGGAAGTTTGATTCTGGATTCCAAAGGTGGGAGCGGCTTTACGCCGCGACATAGGATGACCGCAGCGAAAAGTCGGGGCATAAAGCCCCTCCCACCCAAAAATCTAGCCAACCCTTTCCATGAACGCCACTCCTCAAATCCCCGCGCCCCGCCGCCATGTCTGGCGGTGGGTGCTGCTTGGCGCCGGTCTCTGCCTGACACCATTTCTGCTCCTCGGCATCGCGGCCATCAGCTACCTGACCCTCGATCGCGACGTGCGGGTGCTGCGCCAGCACGTGATGGCCGCGACCGGCGCCCAGTGGCACACCAAGGTCCAGATGAGTGTCGGCGGCTTTACCCTCGGGGCAATCCGGCAGGGCCTGCGTTTCGTCCATCAACCCAACATTGAAGACGCCCGGCTCGCCCTACGCGCCGTCCGGCATGCCAGCGTCGGCGTCTACGAACGAACCTCGGGTGGCACCAACAATTCGCGCGAGCAGCTTTTCACCGAAACCGACCGCGCCATGCAGAAGCGCGGCTGGACCCGGCTGGTTGGCGTGGCCGACAGGCAGGAGAGCGTCCTCGTCTATGTGCAGGAGAAGCTCGACGAGGACGAGCCGATCGAAATCTGTGTCGCCGTGGTGAACGGCAAGGAAATGGTCGTGGCCTCCACCACCATCGACGCCGCGGCGCTGGGCGAATTGGTCGCCAGGCACGCCGGCGACGACATCAAGGGCCACCTGCGCTTCGCGAAGCTGAAGATGTGATGGATCAAGGTGGAGCGGCTTGCCCTCAAGCCGCTCTCAGCGCGTTGAGGTCAACGCGCTCCACCCATGACACGGGGTTGAATATCTAGCCGGGCCATGTCATCCGTGGCCTCATGCCCGCCCTGCCTTTGATAGCGCACCTCGACGCCGACGCGTTCTTCGTGTCGTGCGAGCTGTCGATGAACCCGCAGCTTCGCGGCACCAAGTGCGCCGTGGGCGGCCGGGAGCGGGGCATCATCTCCTCGGCGAGCTACGAGGCCCGGGCCTGCGGCGTCTACACGCCGATGCCGACCAAGCTGGCCCTGAAGGTCTGCCCCGACCTGATCCTGCTGCCGCACACTTCCGGCATCTACAGCAAGAAGTCCCGTGAGATGTTCGACCTCTGCGAGGCCCTCACGCCGATCGTGCAGCGCAACTCCATCGACGAGGGCTACCTCGACCTCGGACCCTGCGGCTTCAAGTCGGCGGCTGAAGTCGAAAAACGCGTCCGGGCCCTCCAGCAGCGCATCTGGGACGACCTGCAGATTCCCACCTCGCTCGGCATCGCCGCCAACAAGCTCGTGTCGGCCATCGCCAGCAAGGCCCGCAAGCCGCGCGGCTTCACCGTGGTCCTGCCGGGTGACGAGGCCGCGTTTCTGGCGCCGCTGAAGGTCAGCGTCATTCCCGGCATCGGCAAGAAGAGCGAGGAGCGGCTGGCCGCCGTCGGCATCAGTCTGGTGGGCGACATTCTCATCCGCTCCGAATCGGAACTGAAGAGCCTCTTCGGCAGCGGCTGGGAGGAGATGCTGCGCACCGCGCGCGGCGAGGACGACCGGCCGGTGCACACCGACCACGAGGACGCGAAGTCCTATTCGGTGCAGGAAACCTTCAACGCGGACATCGGGGGTTTCGCCGAGATCGAGCGCATCGCCAAGCGGATGATCGACGAGCTGATGCCCGCCATCCGCGCCGACGGGAAGCGGGTGAAGACCATGACGGTGAAGGTGCGCTATCCCGGCATGGAGGACAGCTCGACGGGCCGCAGCCTGGCCGAGGCGACCGACCTGGAGGCGCCGTTTTACCCGCTGGTGCAGCCGTTGCTGAAGGCAGCGTGGACCAAGCGCCGGCCGCTGCGGCTGGTCAGCGTGCGCTTCTCCGGGGTGGAGGAGAAGGGCGGTCAGTTGGAGATGTTCGGCCAGACCGATGAGAAGAAACGCCGGCTGGCGGCGGTGCTGGACCGGCTCAATGACCAAGGCAAGAAGGGCGTCGTCCGCCACGGGCATCAGATTTAGTAATCAGGAAACCACGAATGGACACGAATAGACACTAAGGGCTTGGTCATTCGGGTGAATTCGTGTCCATTCGTGGTTCAATGTCTCAAGGGGAAATAGATTCACGCATCGTTGTCGCCAAGCAGGCCGTCCTGGCCGAGACGGCGCTGCTGCACGCGGAATTCGGCCGGGCCAAGACCGAGATCAAGGCCGACGGCACCAAGGTCACGCCGGTGGACATCGCCATCTCGCAGCACCTGCAAGGCACCATCACATCGGCGTTTCCCACCGACCAGTTTTTCAGCGAGGAGCTGACGCCCGGCACGGCCGCCATCCCAGTCACGGCGCGCTTCTGCTGGGTGTGCGACCCGATCGACGGCACCAACAACTACATCAACGGCATCAGCTACTGCGCCGTCTCGCTCGGTCTGCTGGAGAACGGCGTGCCGGTCTATGGCGTCATCTACGACCTGGCGAGGCGCGTTCTCATCCACGGCGGCCCCGGGCGCGGCGTGTGGGACGGCGACAAACGCGCTTCGGCCCGTAATGTCGCCCCGCACAACCACAGCCTGATCGGGTTTCATTCCCCGGTGGAGAAGACATTTGCGGTGGAAGGCAAGAAGCTCATCGAGAATTTCAAGATCCGCGGTCTTGGCAGCAGCACGCTGCACCTGGCCTACGCGGCCATCGGCCTGCTCGACGGGGTGGTGGACCACAACAACAAGGTGTGGGACATCGCCGCCGCCGCCGCGCTGTTGGCGGAGGCCGGCATCGAGATCCGCTACCTGGAGAACCCGCCGTTCCCGCTGACGGAGTTCACCCTCAAGGCCAAACGCATCCAATACGCCGCCGGCAATCCGGCGATGGTGGCAAAGCTGCGGGAAATCTTTGGGCGGTAATCCTCCTCGAATTGAGCGTCAGCTCCGGCCTTGTCATGCTGAGCGAAAAGGCAGCCCGGCGTGACATCGCCCGGCTTGACTGAGTCGCATGTTATGACATCTTAGCCGCATCATGAGTGTCGAGCAGATGCAACAGGCTGTGGGCAAACTGCCGGAAATAGAGCGGCGGAAATTTGCCACTTGGTTGCTCGCCAAATATCCGCCGCGTTCCACCGGCGACTTGCTCTCCCGGGCAGAGGCCCAGGCCCGGCAGGGGAAATGGGTGCCTCAGCCTCCTGGCAAGGGCAATATTCCCACGGGCAAGGCTCTGGCCAAGGCCGTCGGACGGGCCAAGGCGCTCGGATTGACGCAGTAGCCGTTCGTGCCGACGCCCCGGACACTGGTTCACTCGGCGTGGTTCGATTACGCGGTCAACCGACTGGGTGGCGCCGAGGCGATGGATGAACTGCTCGGGCGCGAGCTTTACCGGCTGGCGCTCTACGCCGACCTGGTGCCGGTGGCGGCCGGATGCGACGAGCTGAGAATCTACCGGACCGATCCCTTTCTGCGCGAGGACGGACACCTCATCCGCGTTTGGATCTACTTCACTTTGCAGAAGGATGGCGCTGTGGCGCTACAGCACATCGAAGCCATCGAGGAGGACATGGAAACGTGAGCGCCCTACAGTAGGATCTCGTTCGTCTCTATTGACGTTTCGCACTATGCCAGCGATAAAAGATAAAACCATGAAGCCAGCCAAACTCCCCATACTATTATCTGCATGTATTGGCCTACTTTTCTCGGGCTGCATGACTACACCCGCCCCCGCTGACCAATCTGACTATGCTGGCTTTGAGTATGTGACAAATGTCGAAGGCCTGAAAAAAGATGCGCTGCATGAAGGCGTCAAACTATGGGTCGCTGAGAATTTCCGATCAGCCAAGCAAGTGATCGATTTCGAAAATAAAGATCAGGGCATAATTATCTGCAATGGCGTGATTCCAAACATCATTCTTGATACAGGAATGATCAAAATGCCGCAGCAGGCGGCCTTTAAGATGAAGGTTGAGGTCAAAGACGACAAAATGCGCCTTGGTTTCTCTCAATATCAAATCGTAGGACGAACCAACGACAGCCTGTTTAAGGACGAGGTCGCTCAGATTAAAGCGCAGCTATCGAAGTTTGGCGATAGCATCGCCAGCTACTTGAAGAATCCGAAGGATAAAAATTTCTGACCGGATGGGTGCAGATCGTCACACCTGCTACGTCTGCAGCGGGACGGGGTCGAGGATCTTGGACTTCGGGAGCTTGGCGGTGAGCTGCTCCATGAACCAGGCGCGGGCGGGAAATCGTTGACTCGACAACAGCAGCTTCATGGCCATTTTCCATGGCATGGACTTCCCGGAACTCGACCGCATTACCATCGACCCCACTGTCATGGGCGGGAAGCCGTGCGTGCGCGGGATGCGGGTGACCGTCGGCATGATCACCGGCCTGGTCGCCAGCGGGACACCCTTTGCGGAAATCCTCCGGCTCTATCCTTATCTTGAGGAGGCGGACATTCGCGCCGCACTGGCGTATGCCACCTGGCGCGCGGAAGAGCGCGACGTTCCCGTTACCGCCGGGTGAAACTCCTGCTCGACATGAACCTGTCGCCGGACTGGGTTCCGGTCCTGGAAGCGGCGGGGGCATGAAGCGAGGCATTGGAGCAAGGTCGGCGCTTTCACGGCTCCTGATACCGTCATCATGGCGTGGGCGCGCGAAGCGGGATGCGTGGTGCTGACCCAGGATTTGGACTACGGCGCCCTGCTGTTCGCCACACAGGCCCGCGCGCCGAGTGTCGTGGTGCTCCGCACCGAGGACATTAGGCCGTCTGCCATCACGAACCTTGTGCTGGCGGCGCTGCGGAAGGCGGAGGCCGATTTGCTCGCGGGCGCGCTCGTGACAGTGGATCCTCGCAAGGCACGGATCCGCACCTTGCCCTTAAAGCGGAAAAGCTCCGGGCCGGCTCACACCTGATATGTCTGCAGCGGCACGGGATCGAGGATCTTGGACTTCGGGAGCTTGGCGGTGAGCTGTTCCATGAACCAGGCGCGGGCGGGCGGGTCGCCGTGGGTGAGGACGACGGAGCGCGGGGCGCATTTCACGGCGAAGTTGAGCAGCTCGTCGCGGGTGGCGTGGCCGCTGAATTCGAAGCGCTCGATGTGGGCGCGGACACGGGTCTTCACGTTGATCGTGTCGAAGAGGAACTGGTCGCCGTTCTTGGCCGCGAGCAGGTGGCCGCCGGGGGTGTCGGGATCGCAGTAGCCGACGAAGAGGATGCTGTGCTTCGCATGGCCGACGAGGCAGGAGGCGAGGGTGTAGGAGGGGGTGTTCTCCGCGACCATGCCGGCGCTGACGACGTAGATGCCCTGCACGGGCGGCTCCTTGCCGGGCTTGAGGTCGCGGGGGGATTTCTTGACCTTGAGGTCCTTGAGGATGGTGCGGGAGAAGTGGACGAGGCCGGTCTTCTTGTTGATCTGGTCGAAGTAGTCGGCGAGGTCCATGCCGAGGCCGGAGACGAAGATGGGGCACTCGGCGAGGCGGTCGAATTTCCGGGCGTCGTGCAGGATGGCCATGATCTCCTGCATGCGGCCGAGGGCGAAGACCGGGATGAGCACCGAGCCGCCGCGCTGGATGGTGGCGTTGATGGTCTCGACGAGGCGGATCATCTCCTTGGAGCGGGTAAGGCCCTTGGGTTTCTCGGTGGCGCCGTGGGTGGTCTCGGTGACGAGCGTGTCGAACTTGCCGGTGGGGAACTTGGCGCCGGGGAGGATGCGCTGGACCTGGAACAGGACGTCGCCGGTGAAGAAGATGCGGCGGTGCTTGTGGTGGAGCTCGACGCCGGCGGCCCCGGGGATGTGGCCGGCGGGATGGAAGGTGAACTCGATCTCGTCGCGCGCTCCGGCGAACTTCTTGGGGCTGTTGAAGGCGAGGGGATGGAGCCGGCCCTTGAGGCGGTCGATCTCCTCGTGGGTGAAGAGCGGGTAGTCGGCGATGCCCTTCTCCTCGCGCTCGCGCAGCATGACGTTGGCGGAGTTGTGCAGCATGCGCTCGATCAGCATGTGGCTGGGCTGCGTCATGATCACCGGGGTGTTGGGCTGGGCGCGCATCAGCAGCGGCAGCGACCCGATGTGGTCGAGATGGCAGTGAGTGATGATGATCAGGTCGAGCTTCACGCCCTGCAACGGGCGGAGGTTCGGCGCGGCGATGCGGCCGACCTTCTTGGGGTGCAGGCCGCTGTCGATGACGAGGTGGAAATCGCCCACCTGGACGTAAAGGGAGTTGGCGCCGATGCCGCCGTCCGCGTTGAGGTCAATGAGCTTCATTAATCAGGGCCAGTCAGTCGCCGGGAATCTCCATGTCAAACGCCGGGATGCGGACAAAGATGCGCCGGCCCTGGTCGTCGAGGCCGTGAAAACTGCCGTGGACCCTCGCCGGCTGGCCGGTCACGTGGTAGCTGCTGTAGGAGAAATGCCCGCCGGGCGCCAGGGTGGGGGTCTCGCCGACGATCTTGTCGCCCTCGACGACGAGGTGTGTGCCGTCGGCGTGCTCGATGACCCATTTGCGGCCGAGCAGGGTGACGGTGCGGTCGGAGTCGTTGTGGATGGTCAGGTAATAGACGAAGGCGTGCGGCTGGTCGGGCGGCAGGTTGCCCCCGTGGTGGTAAACGAGCTTGTCCAGGACGACCTTCAGGCCGGGCAATTCGAGGGGGGCGGTCATGCAGTGAAGCCAGATGAACCACGAAGGCCACGAAGAGCACGAAGAAAATGAGACCGGAATGACGGGCTTTCGACTTGCCGTGAAAATGCGCGGGACGCACAAAGTCCCTCTCTATGGAAAAACTCGCGCTGCTCTCCGTCAGTGACAAACGCGGCCTGGTCGAATTCGCCACCGGACTCGTCCGGCAACACGGCTACCGGCTGCTCTCGACGGGCGGGACGGCAAAGCTGCTCGCCGACGCGAAGCTGCCCGCGACCGAGGTCAGTGCGCACACGGGTTTCCCCGAGATCATGGAGGGGCGCGTCAAGACGCTGCACCCGAAGATCCACGGCGGCCTGCTCTGCCGGCGCGACAAGGCCGAGCATCTGGCGCAGGCGGCGAAGAACGACATCGCCCTCATCGACCTCGTGGTGGTGAACCTATATCCGTTCGAGCAGACGGTGGCGAAACCGCGCGTGGAGTTCGAGGAGGCGATCGAGAACATCGACATCGGCGGGCCGTCCATGCTGCGCAGCGCGGCCAAAAACCACGAGAGCGTCACGGTGGTCTGCGACCCGGCCGACTACGGCGCGGTGCTTGCGGCGCTCGGCGAACCGGCGAAGCTCCCCGCGCTCCGCCGCCAGCTCGCCCTCAAGGTCTTTCAGCGCACGGGCGCCTACGACACGGCCATCGCGAAATACCTCGAAGACCAGCAGGCCGAGCCGGACATGGAAGCGCTCAGCGGGTTTCCGGCGAGCTATTCGCTCACGCTGAAGAAGGCCCAGAGCTTGCGCTACGGCGAGAATCCGCACCAGAAGGCGGCGCTTTATGGCACGTTCCATGAGCACTTCGAGCAGCTCCAGGGCAAGGAACTGAGCTACAATAATATTCTGGATATCACGTCCGCGACCTACCTGATCGGCGAGTTCGAGCGCCCGACGGTGGCGATCCTCAAGCACACCAATCCCTGCGGCGTCGGCAGCGCCGACACCCTGCTGGAGGCGTGGGAGAAGGCCTACGCCACGGACCGTCAGGCGCCGTTCGGGGGCATCATCATCGTCAACAACACGCTCGACGGCGCGCTGGCCAAGACCATCGCCGGGATTTTCACCGAGGTCATCATCGCACCGCGCTTCAGCGACGAGGCGCTCGCGATTTTCGGGAAAAAGAAAAACCTGCGCCTGATGATCGCCAAGGAAGGGCTCGGCGCCGACGCGCTCCAAGAAGTCCGGTCCGTGGTCGGCGGCGTGCTGGTGCAGGACCGTGATCGGGCGATGGAGAAGCCGGCGGACTGGAAGGTGGTCACCAAGCGCCAGCCGACCCCCGAGGAAATGGCGGCCATGCTTTTCGGCTGGAAGGTGGGCAAGCATGTGAAGTCGAACTCCATCGTTTATTGCCGGGGCGAGCAGACGCTCGGCATCGGCGCGGGTCAGATGGCGCGGGTGGACAGCGCGCGCATCGCCGTGTGGAAGGCGGGCGAGGCCAAGCTCGACCTGAAGGGCTCGGTCGTGGCCAGCGAGGCGCTTTTCCCGTTCGCCGACGGCCTGATCGCGGCCGCCGAGGCCGGGGCGACGAGCGCCATCCAGCCGGGCGGGTCGGTGCGCGACGCGGAGGTCATCCAGGCCGCCGACGAGCGCGGCATGGCGATGGTCTTTACTGGCGTCCGGCACTTCAAACACTAGTCTGTCGGCATGAACACGCGCCACCTTCTCCCGAGCCTGCTTGCGGCCCTGCTGTTTCTGGGCGGTTGCTACACCGTGCCCGAGACCGGCCGCAGCTCATTCATCATTCCGCTGGGCGACGATGTGGCGCTGGGCGCGGCGGCGTTTGCCGAGGTCAAGGCCAAGGAGAAAATCTCCGACAACCCCATCGCCACCGAGCGGGTGCAGCGCATCGGCAAACGGATCGCCGCCGCCGTGGGCGACGCGCTGCCCGGCGCGAAGTGGGAGTTCGTCGTCTTCGAGGCGCCGAAGACGGTCAACGCCTTTGCTCTGCCCGGAGGCAAGGTGGGCGTCTATTCCGGCCTGCTCGACTTGGCGGAGTCGGACGACGAGGTCGCCATCGTCATGGGCCACGAGATCGGCCATGTGACGGCGCGGCACGGCGCCGAGCGCATGACGCAGGGCGTGATCGCGGCCGGCGTCGGCGTGGCGCTGGACAGCGCGACCAAGGACAGCAAGAATCACGATCTGCTTCTGGCGGGCTACGGACTGGCCGCCGGTGGCGGGATGCTGGCCTTCTCGCGTGCGCACGAGAGCGAGGCCGACTTCATCGGACTCCGCTATGCGGCGAAGGCGGGCTACAATCCGATGGCGGCAATCACGTTTTGGCGGAAGATGGCGAAAACCGGCTCCGGCCCCAAGATGCCCGCGTTTCTCTCGACCCATCCGTCGCACGAGCGGCGCATCGCCGACCTCCAGGGCTGGATGCCGCAGGTGCTGCCGCTTTATGAGAAGGCGAAGCTGCGTTACTAGACGCCATCTGAAACCCCATTCGTTTGGATCTGTGGGCCAGCGACCTTGGTCGCGCTTCAATGAGGAACGAGCGCGTGCGAGCACGCTGCCCCACCACGGAATCCCCGTATTCGACAGTCCCCAGCCCGGGCGGCCGTGCTGCCAGCCCGGTGTTTGTCCGGGCCGGTCGCCCGGCAAAACTTCGGGCTAGCGCACGGGCGGAACTTGGTTCACCTTGCGGAATGTTCGACCCGGTTGAAAAGCTCAAGGAATACGTCCGCCATGGCAGTGTCTCCGCCGACCCGCAGTTCAAGGCGGGCATGGCCGGCGCGCAGCAATTTCTCAGCGACCTGCTGACCGAAACCGGCTTCGCGGTGGAGCTGGTGCCCACGGCGCTGCATCCGGTGCTCGTCGCCAAGCGCGGCACGAACCCGGCCTGGCCGCACGTCATCATCTACGGACACTACGACGTGCAACCGCCCGACCCGCTGGACCAGTGGAAGACGCCGCCCTTCGAGGCCACCATCAGGGGCGACCGCATCTACGGCCGCGGCACGGCCGACAACAAGGGCCCGCTGCTGGTGCACATCACCGCCGTGGCCCGGCTGCTGGAGAGGAACCCCAACCTGCCGCTGCGCCTGACCTTTGTGATCGAGGGCGAGGAGGAGATCGGCAGCAAGAACTTCAAGGCCTTCCTCAAGGAGAACAAGGAGAAGCTGCGCGGCGATTTCATCTACATGTCGGACAACGGCATTTTGTCGCCCGACCAGATGATCGTCACCGTCGGCCTGCGCGGCATGCTGGCCTTTGAGATCGAGCTGACCGGCCCGAACTCCGACCTGCACTCCGGCATGCACGGCGGCGTGCTCATGAATCCGCTGCAGGCGCTCGCCGAGCTGTGCGCCTCGCTCCACACGCCGGACGGCCGCGTGAACCTTCCGGGCTTCTACGACGCCGTCGTCGAGCCGCAGCCCTGGGAGCGAGAGCAACTGGCCAAGGTGGGCCTGAAGGAGAAGGACTACGCCGCGTTCCTCGGCATCTCGCAATTCCACACGCCGCCCGGCTACACGCCGTTCGAAGCCATCCGTTTCCTGCCGACGCTCGAGTTCAACGGTTTCAGCGGCGGCTACCAGGGCGAGGGGACCAAGACCGTCATCCCGAGCAAGGCGCGGGTGAAGATCACCTGCCGGCTCGTGCCGAACCAGACGCCCGACAATCTGAAGGACCGCGTCTTTGAAGCCATCAAGGGCCGCTGTCCGAAGGGCGTGACGATGAAAATCACACCGCAGCACAATGCCACGCCCTACGTCGTCATTCCCCCCGACCGCTCCAACACGCCGAAGGACCAGTCGCCGGCATTGGCGAAATGTTTCCGCGCCGTGGACAAGGCGGCGACCGAGGTTTTTGGCAAGCCGCCGATCTACCTGCGCGAGGGCGGCAGTGTCGGCCTGCTCGCCGATCTCAAGGAAGTGCTCGGCCTCGACGCGGTCATGATGGGCCTCTTCCTTCCGGAAGACAACCTGCACGCGCCCAACGAGAGCTTTCACCTCGGCGTCATGAAACGCGGCATCGAGACCTCGGAACGCGTGCTGGCCGAGCTGGCGAAGAGGTAGTGGAGGGCCCCGCGTCCCTGCGGGTCCAGGCTTGCGCCGCAGGTTGCGCGCTCGCGCGCAACGTGGCGGGCAAACACGCCACCCGCAGATCCGCCAAAACAAAAAAGGCGGGATCAGCGCGATCCCGCCCTACAGAAAACCCACCGCAGCTTACTGCCTCTTCAACTCGACGAAGTCGACGCGGCGGTCTTTCTGCCACTCGGCTTCACCACCGGCCTGCTTGGCGTCGGTCGAGCCCTTGGAAAGGGTCTCCAGGCGCTTCGGATCGGCGCCGAGCGACTCGAGGTAGCGCTTCACGGCATTGGCGCGGCGGTCGCCGAGGCCGAGGTTGTATTCGGCGGTGCCGCGCCAGTCGCAATGGCCGACGAGCACGAGACTCTTTTCCGGGTTGGCTCCGAGCCACTTGAGGGCGGCGTCCAGCTTCGGGCGCTCGGGTGCGGCCACGGCGGCGCGGTCGAGGGCGAAATAGACGGCGTCGACGACGCTTTGGTTCTCGTTGACCGGCTTGTCCTCGGTGCGCGGGGCGAGGGTGGTGTTGGGATCCTCGGTCAAGGCGACCGCGTTGGGGTCGATCGTGCTGCTGGAGCCCGTCGCGGGGAGCGTGGAGGCGTCGCGGACCGGCTTCTTTTTGCAGCCGGAGAAAATCAGGGCGGACAGGGCCAGCGTGAGGCCGAGGAGTTTGGCAAAGTTCTTCATGATGTGGCGAGGAAAGGAGAGGCGTCGTTATTGGTTAATCACCAGGGGCGCGCAAGAACGAAACTTGCGGCGAAAACGCCCTTCAGAGGCTCTGATTGCGGTGATCGACCAAGCCGATTTCCAGGGCGTAGCGGGTGAGGCTGGCGACGTCGTGGAGGTTGAGCTTGCGCATCAGGTTGGTGCGGTGGTTGTCGACCGTCTTGCTGCTGATGCGGAGCTTCAGGGCGATCGCCTTGGTGCTGTTGCTCTCGGCGACGAGTTTCAGGATCTCGCGCTCGCGATCGGTGAGGGAGTCGGTGCCCGATCTCGGGCTGTTGTTGGCCACGACCGTGCGGAGGAGGGCGGCCACGCCGGGCCCGAAATAGGTGCCGCCGCTGGCGATGGTCTCGAGCCCTTTCTTGAACTCGCCCAGGCCGGCCGTCTTCTCCACGAAGCCGTGGGCGCCGGCCTCGAGCATCTCGCGGACGAGGGCGGGGCTTTCGTAGGCGGAAAAGACGAGCACGCGGGTGTGCTTGAGCTGCCGGGCGACGCGGCGGAGGATGTCCACGCCGCTCAAGCCGGGCAGGCGGGCGTCCAGCACCAGCAGGTCGGGCTTCAGTTCCAGGCATAGCTGGCAGGCCTGCTGGCCGTCGCCGCTTTCGCCCACGATCTTGTAGGCCGGATCGTTGCGGAGGATCTCGGCGAGCATCTCGCGGATGGCGGTCTGGTCCTCGACAATGACAATGCGCTTGGTCGTGGCGATGGGGGGCAGGGAGGACACTTGGGAGGGAGAAGACATTTGGTGGCGGCGACTCTTGGCCATTGGGCGGAAAACTCAACCCCGATTAGCAAAAGGGGGCGTTCGGCCAAGCTGCGCCGCCATCGTCGCCGCGCGAGGCAAATGCGGGGCGACTCCCGCGCGGGCTTGCCCGCCGTAGCTCCGGAGGAGCGAAGAACCAGCAGGAATGCTATTCGGCCAAATTGGGCTTAAACGCGTAAGTTGGATGTAATGCCCTCCTTCGCCAAGGCTACGGACGGCAGCCTCCGCTCTCGCTTCGCTCGGCGGAGGCTGGTGGGGCGACTGGGATTCGAACCCAGAACCAATTGCTTAAAAGGCAACTGCTCTACCATTGAGCTATCACCCCGTGCCAGAACCAAGGGCGCATAGTTTTTCCCTTCGCCGGCAAGGCAAGGATTATTTGCCCCGCCCGGGACCGGGCGGCCGGCAGGCGGGCATTGACCGGGCGGCCGGGTTTCGGGCAATCTGCCGGCACCAGAGACGCTTTCGTGGGAACAATCCTCAAATTTCCGGATCAGAACGAGCCTGAGCACATGACCGCCAAGGCCCAGGAAGTCGCATTGGATCGCATGCTGGTTGACCGCTTCAAGGGCGGCGACGCGACGGCGTTTGACCAGCTCGTCAGCCGGTATTGGGACCGCATCTATGCGATGACCAACCAGCTTCTGCGCAACCAGCAGGACGCCGAGGAGGTCACGCAGGACGCCTTCATCCGCGCCCATCGCGGCCTGGGGAATTTCCGCGGCGACTCGGCCTTCTCGACCTGGCTCTACCAGATCGCCACCAACCTCGCGCGCAACCGGTATTGGTATTGGTGGCGGCGCAAGCGGGACAAATCCATCTCCTTCGAGGCCCCGGTCAGCGGCGAGAACGACACCACGCTGGCCGAGCTGATCCCCGCCGAGCAGGAGACCCCGGAGGACGCCGCCGTCACGCAGGAGTTCGTCAACCGCGTCGCCGAGTGCATGGAGGAGCTGAACGAGAAGCACCGCGAGATCCTCATCCTCCGCAATGTCCAGAACCTGGCCTACGAGGAAATCGCCGAGATCCTCAGCATCAGCGTCGGCACCGTCAAAAGCCGCATCGCCCGCGCCCGCGAGAGCCTGCGCGAGAAACTCGGGGGAGAATTTCAGCCATGAAAGACAGCCGCTTCATAGAACTGGTGAACCTCTACATCGACCGGCAGATCACCGCCGAGGAAACCGCCGAGCTGGAGGCGGAGATGCAGGGCCATCCGCGCCGCCGCGCCGTCTACCGGCGGTATTGCCAGCTGCACAGCGCCACCAAGCAGGTCTACGACCGGTTTCGCGCGCACGCCGAGCCCGTGCCCGCCGTGCCGGCCGGGCGCGCGGGCCTCGCCCGGTTTGAGCGCCAGCCGCGCCGCCACTGGATCCACTATGCCGGCGGACTGGCGGCCGCAGCGGCGGGCCTCGCCTTCGTCTTGGTCCGCTATGACGGCGGGACCCCGCCGGCCACCGCGCCCATCGCGCAAGTGGAGACGAAACAGCCTGTCGCCACCGCCGTGACGGTCGCGCCTGTGGCGGCCGAGCAGGCGCCCAGCCTCCTCAGCCTCGAGCGCGGCCCGGCGGTGGAGCGCGAGTTCTCGGCGTTGCTGGCGGCCCTGCGCGAGGAAGAGCAGAATGTCTTCACCAACCCGGAGATTCAAGCCACCCGCCTGCCTTCGCTCTTTGACGACGGCGTGTTCGAGGAGCGTCCGCTCTTGCCGCTGAACGGGCAACGGACCTTCCGCAGCAAGCACACGCCGGCGCAGAAGGCGGAATTCACGGCGTTTCAGTTCCAACGCTGAAGCTTCACAGGAATATAGAGCGACGAAGCCCGCCACCTCGGCGGGCTTGGCTTTGGGGTGGAACCCGGCCTCTGGACGGGTTGCTGGGATACAGCCGGAAGCGCGTCCGGAGGCCGCGCTCCACCCTGAGCCATTTCAACCCAGCGCTTTCTTGATCAGCGCCTCGGTGGAGGCTTTGGTCCCGAGCGCCACCCAGGCTTGGCGCACGGCCTTGTCCGCGTCGGCGGCCTTGTAGCCGAGCGCCGTGAGCGCCAGCACGGCGTCGCGAATCTTGTTTTCGCCGGCGGGAGCCGCGGCGGTGGCCGTCGTCGCGGCTCCCGCCGCCGCGTGGCCGAAATCAGCCGGGTTCAGTTTGTCGCGCAATTCCATGACGAGGCGCTCGGCGGTTTTTTTGCCGATGCCGGGGCACTTGGCGAGCAGGCCGACATCGCCGGCTGCGATCGCGCCCTTGAGGGTGGGGAGCGAGAGCTTGCTCAGGACGCTGAGCGCCATCTTCGGGCCGACACCGGTGACTTTCTCCACCAGCAGGCGGAAAAAATCGCGCTCCGCCTCGGTCGCGAAGCCGTAGAGCGTCGCCGAATCCTCGCGATAGACCGCGAGCGTGTGGAGCTTCACCGCCGCACCGGACGAGGGGAGCCGCTCCGCTGTGGTGACGGGAATGTGGACTTCGTAGCCGATGCCGCCGGTCTCGATGACGGCGGACAGCGGGGTCGCGGAAACGAGGACGCCGGAGACGGAGGTGATCATGTGAGGCCGAGCACGTCCTGCATGTCGTAGAGGCCGGGCTTCTGTTTGACAACCCAGTGCGCGGCGCGGAGAGCACCGCAGGCAAAGATGACCCGGTCG
This sequence comes from Opitutia bacterium, assembly GCA_016190985.1. Classification (GTDB taxonomy): domain Bacteria; phylum Verrucomicrobiota; class Verrucomicrobiia; order Opitutales; family Opitutaceae; genus Lacunisphaera. The sequence goes on from JACPPI010000001.1 coordinate 122,148, forward strand.
CCGGCCTTGTGGGTCAGCTCCAGGCGCTCGCCGAGCGCGGCGAACAGCACGGTGTGCTCGCCCACGACATCGCCGCCCCGCAGGGCGTGCACGCCCACTTCGGAGGACTTGCGCTCGCCGGTGAGGCCGGAGCGGCCGTGGCGCAGGGCCTTCGCGGTCAGCTTGCGCTCCTCGAGGATGATCTCAAGCAGACGGGCGGCGGTGCCGCTCGGGGCGTCCTGCTTGAAGCGGTGGTGCATCTCCACGACCTCGACGTCGTAGTCGGCCCCGAGCACGGCGGCGGCGCGACGCGTGAGGGCGAACAGCAGGTTCACGCCGACGGAGAAATTGCCGGCCCACACGCAGGGCACCTTGCCCGCCAGTGTCCGCAGGCGCTTCTTCTCGGCGGCGCTGTGCCCGGTGGTGCCGATGACCACCGGTTTCGCATTCGCGACCGCCAGCTCCAGCAATTGGCCGGTGGCGGAGGGCGAGCTGAAATCGATGATCACATCGCAGCCGGCGACATGCCGGGCCGGGTTGTCACCGGCGTCGTCGGTCGCGTGGATGACGGCATTCATCTCGCCGGCCACGCCGGCAATGGCGCGGCCCATGCGGCCCCTGGCTCCGTGGAGGAGAATCTTGAGCGGCATGGGCTCAGCCCCTGTTGAAGGCCGCGACGGTGGCGAGCACGGTCTTGCGGCTGGCGGCGCTCAGCGGGCAGAGCGGCGGCCGCACTTCTTCCGAGCCGATGTGGCCGGCCCGTTGCATCGCGAGCTTTATCGGCGCGGGGTTGGACTCGATGAACATGTGCTTGAACACGGGATAAAGCCGGCGGTGCAGCGCGCGGGCCTTGGCGTAGTCGTGCGCCAGGGCGTGCGCGACGAGCTTGCCGACTTCGCGGGGGTAGAGGTTGCTGACGACACTGACCACACCTTGCGCGCCCACGGCCATGAAGGGGAGAATGAGACTGTCATCGCCGCTGAGCACCGTGACAGAGTCGCCGAGCGCCGAGATGATCTGGTCCACCCGGTCCACGCTGCCCCCGGCCTCCTTGATGTGGGCGACATGCGGAAACCGCGCGCGGAGGCGTTCGATGACCGGCACGCCGATCTCCACGCCGCAGCGGCCGGGGATGGAGTAAAGGATGATCGGCTTCTCCGTCGCCTCGGCGATCAGGGCGAAATGGCGGAACAGTCCCTCCTGGGTCGGCCGGTTGTAATAGGGCGCGACCACCAGCATGCCGTCGGCCCCGGCCTCGTCGGCCGCCTCGGTGAGGTCGATGGCCTCGCGCGTCGAGTTGGAGCCCGTGCCGGCGATGACCGGCACGCGGCCGCGCGCCGCCTCGATGGCGCAGCGGACGATGTCCATGTGCTCGATGTGCGAGACGGTCGGCGATTCGCCGGTGGTGCCGACCGGCACCAGGCCGCTGATGCCCGCCTTGATCTGAGACTCGACCAGCCGGCGCAGCTCGGCGTAGGCCACGGCCCCGTGGCGGAAGGGCGTGACCAGCGCGGTGTAGGTGCCGGTGAAGGTGCGGGGGCGATTCATTGGAAAGTTACCTTGAACGATGCATGGAGACCTTGTATCGAAAGCACAGCTTTAATGCCGGTTCACGCATAAAATATCATGAGCACCACCCTGCATACCGAAATCATCAACGATCTGCTGAAACTGGCCGTCGAGAGCGGCGCGAGCGACATCGTGATCAAGTCCGAGAAGCCGGGCTACCTGCGCCTGGGCGGCAAGCTCCGGCCGGTCGAGATGGACCCCATCACCTGCGACACGGCGCAGGCCTGGGTCGACGAGCATGTGCCGCGCATCTTCAAGGGCAAATGGGAGAAGGACGCGCAGGTGGACTTCGCCTACGCGGCGGACGATGTCGGGCGCTTCCGCGTGAACGCCTTTCACCAGCGCGGCCTCGTGAGCGTCGTTCTGCGTCATATCAAGAGCCGGCCGCCGACCTTTGCCGACCTGAAGATCGAGCCGGACACCTTCATCAAGATGGCGCAGGCCAAGGACGGCATCCTGCTCGTCTGCGGCGCCACCGGCTCCGGCAAGAGCTCGACGATGGCCGCCATGCTCAACTGGATCAACCAGAACCTCGACAAGCACATCGTCACCATCGAGGACCCGATCGAATACACCTTCAGCGACGAGAAGTCGCTGTTCCAGCAGCGCGAGATCGGGCTCGACGTGCCGAGCTTCGAACTGGCGATCAAGTCCGTGCTGCGCCAGAATCCCGACATCATCCTCATCGGCGAAATGCGCGACCGCGAGACCTTCGAGACCGCCATCTCGGCCGCCGAGACGGGCCACCTGGTCATCTCGACCATGCACGCCGCCACCGTGAAGCAGTCGCTGACCCGCCTGTTTGAGTTCTTCCCGCCGGAGCAGATCGAGCAGGCGCGCCGCCAGATCGCCGGCACCTTGCGCGGCTTCATCTGCCAGAAGCTGATCCCGGCGCTGGAAGGCGGCGGACGCTACGCGGCGCACGAGATCCTGGTGGCCGACGCCACCGTGAGCAACCTGATCCTCGACGGCCACAACGACAAGATCCAGCAGCTCCTCGAGTCGGCTTCCGACCAGGGCTCGAAGTCCTTCAACAAGGATCTCTACCGCATGATCAAGGAGGGCAAGATCAGCAAGGCCGACGGCATGCGCTTCTCGCCAAACGCGCCGGCGCTGGAGATGAATCTGAAGGGCATCTTCTTCAAAACCTGACGGCCAGGCCGCGGGGAATTTTTAGGGCTTGGTTTTTGGGCGGCGGACCGGTTTAACCGCTCCTTTCATCTATGTCACTCGCTCTGATTTTCGCCGGACAAGGTGCCCAAAAAACGGGCATGGGGAAGTCCTTGCATGAAGGTTCCGCGGCCGCCCGGGCCCTCTACGACGAGGCCGACGGGGTGCTGGGCTGGGACTTGAGGAAGATCAGCTTCGAGGGCCCGGAGGCCGAGCTGACCCAGACCAAGGTCTGTCAGCCGGCGCTTTTCGTCCACGGGCTGGCCGTCGTGGCCGCGTTGCGTGAGGCTGGGAAACTGCCGGAGGCGAAGTTTGCCCTGGGCCTGAGCCTCGGCGAGGTCACGGCGCTGACGGCGGCGGGCGTCTTTGACTTTGCCACCGGCCTCAAGGTTGTCGCCGAGCGCGGGCGCCTGATGCAGCTGGCCTGCGAGAAATCGGTCGGAGGCATGGCGGCCATCATCGGCGAGGAGCGCGCCAAGGTCGCGGAGCTGTGCGCCGCGTTCGACCTCGAGGCCGCCAATTTCAACGCGCCCGGCCAGATCATCGTCTCGGGCGACAAGTCCAAGGTCGACGCACTGGTGGCCGCCGCGAAGGACAAGGGCCTCAAGCGCGTCATGGCGCTCAACGTCGCCGGCGCCTACCACAGCCGCCTGATGGAGCCGGCGCGCGCCGCGTTTGCCGCCTATCTGGCGGGCGTGAATTTCCGCCGCCCGCGATTCGCCGTTTTCAGCAACACCACCGGGCAGGTCGTGGCCGCGCCCGCGCAGATCCGCGAGGCGCTCGTGAAGCAGGTCGTGTCGTCGGTGCTGTGGGAGGATTGCATGCGGGCCTGCGCCGCGGCGGGCGCCACGGAATTCTGGGAGTGCGGCCCCGGCGGGGTGCTGGCCGGACTGGCGCGGCGCACCGAGAAGGCGTGGGTCGTGAAGTCATTCGCGGAGTTCGCCGACACCACCGCCTGAGATGCCCGCCAAGCTCACACGCAATTTCTGCATCATCGCGCACGTCGACCACGGCAAGACGACGCTGTCCGACCGCCTGCTCGAATACACGAGCACGATCACGAAGCGGAACATGACGGACCAGCACCTTGACTCGATGGACCTCGAGAAGGAGCGCGGCATCACGATCAAGATGCACCCGGTGGTGATGAATTACCCGGCCAAGGACGGGAAGACCTACAAGCTGCACCTCACCGACACGCCGGGGCACGTGGATTTTTCCTACGAGGTCTCGCGCTCGCTCGCGGCCTGCGAAGGCGCGCTGCTGCTCATCGACGCCGCACAGGGCGTCGAGGCCCAGACCGTGGCCAACGCGCACCTGGCGTTCGCCCAGGGGCTCAAGGTCATCCCCGTGATCAACAAGATCGACCTGCCGAGCGCCAACCTGGAGCTGTGCATGAAGCAGCTGGAAGACATTCTGACCATTCCCGCCGAGGAGGCCATCCTGGCCAGCGGCAAGTCCGGCATCGGCATCCAGGACATCCTGGAGGCGGTCGTCACGCGCATCCCGCCGCCGCGCTGGACGGATTACCCGACGCTGCGCGCCCTGGTCTTTGATTCGAAATACGATTCGTATCGCGGCGTGATTTCCTACGCCCGCGTCTTCTCCGGCACCATCAAGGCGGGGGAGATGATGATGCTCATGAGCACCGGGCAGCGCTCCGAGGTGAAGGAGGTCGGCGTGTTCCGGCCGGGCATGGAGAAAATCGGCGCCCTCGGACCCGGCGATGTCGGCTACATCATCAGCAGCATCAAGAGCACCGACGACATCAAGATCGGGGACACCGTCACCCACGCCAACAAGCCGGCGGCCGAGATGCTGCCGGGCTACAAGGAGGTGCGGCCGATGGTCTATTGCGGCCTGTATCCGCTCGAGTCCAACGACTACGAGAAACTGAAGGTCGCGCTCGCCAAGCTGCGGCTGAACGACTCCGCCCTGATCTACACCAACGAGACCTCGGTGGCCCTGGGCTTTGGTTTCCGCTGCGGTTTCCTCGGCCTGCTGCACATGGAGGTCGTGCAGGAGCGCATCCGCCGCGAATACGATGTCGAGATCATCTCCACCTATCCGAGCGTGGTCTACAAGGTGAAGAAGCACGGCGGCGACGTCATCGAGGTGGACAATCCCATCAACCTGCCGGATCCGGGCACCATCGAGGAGATCTCCGAGCCGACCATCAAGGCCTCCATCCATCTGCCCAACGAATTTCTGGGCGACATCATGGGCCTGATCATGGAGAAGCGCGGCTCCTGCGACCAGACCGCCACGCTGGACGGCTCCCGCGTCATGCTCAGCTGCACGCTGCCGCTCAACGAAATCCTGGTCGATTTCAACGACCGGCTCAAGAGCATCACGCGCGGTTACGGTTCGATGGATTACGAGCTGGGCGACTACCACGCCTCGGACCTCGTGAAGATGGACATCATGGTCAACGGCGACCCGGTGGACGCCTTTGCCAGCATCGTGCACCGCAGCAAGGCCGAGGGGCAGGGCAGGGCGCTGTGCGAAAAGCTGGCGGAGATCATCCCGCCCCAGATGTTCAAGATCGCCGTCCAGGCCGCCATCGGGGGCAAGATCATCGCGCGCGACAACGTCCGCGAGATGCGGAAGGATGTCACGGCGAAGTGCTACGGCGGCGACATCAGCCGGAAGCGGAAGTTGCTCGACAAGCAGAAGGAGGGCAAAAAGAAGATGAAACAAATCGGCCGCGTTTCGATCCCACCAGATGCCTTCATCCAGGTTTTGAAGACCAACAGCTAAACCCCACGCCCTCCGTGTTCATGTTCAGCTTCCTTTACTCGCAGGAAAAGAAGATGCGGCTCAATGCCGCCAACTGGCTGGAAGTGGCGGACCGGGTCCACAAGTTCCGCCGGGACCAGCTGACCGACGCGCAGAACCAGCGGCTGACAGGCGCGACCACGGCCGTGAAGCTGCGGCTCAAGGAGAAGGCCGATGCCGGCAAGCTGAAACTGGCGGTGGAATCCCTCGAAGGCGTGCTGCGTGACACGGGCGGCAAGATCTATCCGCAATCGTCGCTGGTGGAGAACGTCGAGTTCTTCCTGGTCGCGGCCATCGTCATCCTCGGGCTGCGGGCGTATTTCATCCAGCCGTTCAAGATCCCGACGAATTCCATGTGGCCGAGCTATTACGGGATGACGGCGGAGGTCTTCAAGCCGGGCGAGGAGCCGGGTCTTGTGACGAGGGCCGCGCGATTGCTGACCTTGGGGGCAAGCAATTACACGGTGAAAGCCCCGGCGGACGGCGAGGTGATGTTTCCGGCGTTCGCCAGCACCTATGACGGGGCGCACTACAGCCTGCGGGCGGCAGTCGAGGACCGGCCTGGGCGCAGCCTGTTGATCTTCCCCACGGTGATGCGTGCATACACCCTATCTGTCGCGGGCGAGAAGATGCGGCTGACCGTGCCCGCAGAATTCGACAACGATTTCCAAGGAGTGCTGAACGAGGCCTTCAAGGGGCAGGCGGCCAGCTTTGCCGAGGCCCTGCGCGAGGGCGCGGCCCGGAACAAGCCGCTTCAGACGTCCACGCTCCGCATCAAGGGGCAGGATGTCACGGTGTATTGGATTCCCATCGGCAAGCACGTGCGCAAAGGGGAAACCATTCTGTCCTTCGACATCCTGACGGGCGACCTGCTGTTCGTGGACCGCCTGAGCTACAATTTCATCAGGCCTCCGGTCGGCTCCGGTTTCGTGTTCAGGACCGGCAACATCAAGAGCCCGGCCATCCAGGACGCCACGGGTGGCGTCAGCCAGTATTACGTCAAGCGGTTGGTCGGCATTCCGGGAGACACCTTGGAGATCAAGGCGCCGGCGCTTTTTCGCAACGGCCAGCCGATCGAGGGTGCGGATGCCTTTGGCAAGAACGCCCGCCGTGAGGGCAAGTATCCCGGCTATACGAACAACAATGGCGGCCCCATGATGGCTGATGGGATGCAGGCCAGTGATGGCATGCTGCCGCTGGGGGCCAAGGTTACTGTGCCGCCGAATTCCTACTTTGCGCTGGGGGACAATTCACCGCGCAGCCTGGACAGTCGCTTTTGGGGCTTCGTGCCCGAGAAGGACGTGGTCGGGCGGCCGCTGTTTATCTATTATCCGCTGACCAGCCGCTGGGGTCCGGCCCGTTGAGGCGTCTGGGAATCGACGAACTAAAGTTCCCAGGTCCAATAATCGCACAATAGATATTATGTCTATAATATATCCATGCTGGGGTGCCGCAGCTTAACTCAGGTTAGAAACGCCGCAATCTCCCGCAGGCACTCCTGCCCTGCATCCTCCAACACATAGTGCCCGGCCTCTTCCAGATAGTCGGCATTGGCCCCCGGCAACAGCACCCTCCACCGGTTGTAGTAGTGCCGGTTGAAGCAAAAATCCTGTCCACCCCACAGGATTCTCACCGGTCGGCCGCGGAGTTGGCCGAGCTTTGATTCCACCGCGGCCAGTGCCAAGTCGTTCGGAGCGCCCTTGCCTTCCGGGATGTCCACCACGAACCGATGCGTGGCGATCCGGTTTGCCCAGCTGTCATAGGGATAAAGGAAACCACGCTTTACGTCTGCGGACAGAGGTTTGGTCACGGACATCCAGGTCGCCGGCCAGGCGAAGCCGTTGAATCCGCGCACCAGCCACTCGCCTATCACCGGCGCCCGGCACAGCCGGATGCGCCACGGGACCACGGTATCCGCAAAGGCTGCGGTATTGAGGATGACCACCCGGCCGAGCTGCTCCGGCTTGGCCAGCGCTGAACCCAGCCCGATCGGTCCGCCCCAGTCATGCACGATCAGGTGGATCTTGCGCAGGTTCAGGCTGTCGAGCAGCGCCCGCAGGTTCCTGATGTGCTCGCCCAGCGTGTAGTTGAAGTCCTGCGGCTTGTCCGACAGCCCGCACCCGAGGTGATCCGGCGCGATGCAGCGGATCTTTCCACGCAGGCCGAGCACGAGATTCCGGTAATAAAACGACCAGGTGGGGTTGCCGTGCACCATCACGACGGCCTCGTCGCCCGCCCCCTCGTCCAGATAACTCATGACGCCCTGGCCGGTATCGAACCGCTTCGGCTCGAACGGATACAGGGTAAGCAACCAGCCTGGCAGTGGTCCGCTCATCTCACCACTCCACGGCCAGCATCAGACTGTTGATGCCGCTGCCGATGCCCAGCAGCGCGGCCTTGTGTCCCGGATTGACGACGCCCCGATCCACCGCCAACGCCAGCGCGGTTGGCAGAGCCGCCGAGCCTGTGTTGCCCAGGGTTTCAAAGGTTGAAAAATCCTTCGCCAGATCCAACCCCACGGTCTCGTAGAGTTTTCGCCGATGTGTGCTGCCGACCTGGTGGCAGATGAAATGGTCCGGCGTCGTGCGACACCAGCCTGTCTCCTGCTCGAATTTCTGCCAGGTCTCGCGGGCCACCCCGACGCCCGCGACCAGCAATTGCTCGGAATCGGTCTCCATCTGAAATCCATGACCCGAGGTGTCGCCCTGGCATAGTTCGCTGTGCTGCGTCGCGGACAAATACGCCCCGGCCAGCAGCCGGTGCTTGGGTCCGGCCGGCAGCAGCTCCTCGTGGCAGACAATCGCGGCCACGGCGCCCGACCCGATGGTCAGGTTGGCGAAGAAGGGTTTAATCTCGTTACGGTTCAGCGGCGCGGTCAGCAGATGCTGCACGGTCTGCTCGACCAGGGGCCGGCCGTTCTCGCCGGCCACGACCATGCCGCACTTGATCTGGCCCGAGTCGATCATCGCGCCAAGCGTCACCAGGCCGTTGAGAAACCCTAGGCAGGCGTTCGACAGGTCGAATATCTGACAGTGTGCTCCCAGCCCGATCTTGTGGTGCGCGAACGACGCCGTCGCCGGTTCGAGCATGTCGCGCGACACGGCGCAATGGATGAACACCTCGACCTGCTCCGGCTTCAGGCCCGAGCGCTGCAACACCGCCTTGCCGGCCTTGGCACTGGCATCGGACGGCTTCGTGCCCGCGGCCCACATGCGGCGCTCCTTGATGCCCGTCATGAGTTCCAGCCGTCCCGCCGGCAGTTTCAGGCGTTCATAGAGCGGCCGCAGCCGCTCCTCGATCTGAGCGGAGGTCCAGATCTCCTCCGGCAGCACCGTGGCCAGGGATTCAATGCAGGCGTGGCGAAAACGCATGGCTCACTTCTCCGGCCGCATGGCCAGCCGGATGATGTCCTTGTCGAAGAAATTGGAGCCCAGGCCGGCGTCGACGACCAGCGTGGTGCCGTTGAGGCCGCTGCTACGCTCGCTCAACAGGAACAGCGCGGCGTTGGCCACTTCCTGGGTGTCGAGGTTGCGTTTCCGAAAAGTCAGTTTCTCGGCGTAAAGGTAGCTCTCCAGATAGCCGGGAATGCCGGCCGACGCGCTGGTCTTGAGCGGTCCCGCCCCGATCACATTGAACCGCACCTCGCTGTCGGCGCTGAAAGATTTGGCCAGAAACCGGCTGCCCGACTCAAGCGCGGCCTTGATCGGGCCCATGTAGCCGTAGTTGTCGGGCGTGACCTGCAACGACGAGATGCCGATGGTGACGACCGAGGCGTTGCGCGCCAGATGTGGTTTCAGCGCGTTGGCCAGCTCCACCAGCGAGAAGGCCGAGATCGCAGTCGCCTGCAGGAAATCCTTGCGCTTCGTCCCATGGAACGGCTTGAAACCCTCGCTGTAGTTGGCGAACGCGATCGAGTGCACGACGCCGTGCAGAGGCGCAAGACCCGCGGCGGCGATCTCCGCGGCCAGTTTCTCGCAGGCACCCTCCTGCTCGACGTCGCAGATGAAGGTCGGCTTGCCGGCCAGCAGGGCCTCGAGCGAGTTCTTCCGCGTTTCCGACCGCACACTGTAGATCACGTGTGCGCCCTGCTCCTCCAGCGACTTCGCGATGAACCAGGCAACGCTCTTTTTGTTCGCGACGCCCATCACAAGGAAAGTTTTTCCGCTAATCTGGAGGAAATCATTCATGCGGAGGTAACCTGACCCGCCGGTTTCTTCCACGCGACGGAGAAATCAAGGTTCAGCACGCGTCTGTCGCCACACTTGATGCTGCCGACCATGAAATGAAATTCACCCAGGGACTCCTTCCGCCGCACCTCGATGATAGTCGTGGCGCCCGGGTAGACCGGCAGCCGGAAGCGCACGTCGGTCACCTTGGTGAGCAAAGGCACCCCGCCCTGCCCGCCGCCACCCAGCAGTTTGGCCATCAACAGCGCGCCCGTCTGGAACACGGCCTCGCAGAGCAGCACGCCGGGAGTGATGGGCGCGCCGGGATAATGGCCCTTGTAGAAGTCTTCGTCGGCCCGCCACGTGCGCTTGGCGACCAGCACCTCCCCGTCGTGCGAGACGATCTCGTCCACGAAAAGGAATGGCGGACGGTGCGGGATGAGTTTTTCGACTTCGGTCATGGGAGTCAGGCGCTCGCCGGCACGGCGGCCCGCTTCTTCGCGGCCAGGGCCTTGTCGATTTGGTTGGCGACGATCACGCCATAGTTGATGGTGCCGAGCCAGCCCGACATGATGATGCCGACCGAACCGGCGTGGTAGAGCCCGGGCAACTGCGCCGGCAGGTCCATGGAGACCTTCAGACCCTCGAACTTGGTGCCGAACGACGTGCCGGCCCAGTGGCGGGTGTAATACTCGATCGTGCGCGGCGTGGCGGCCTCGCGCCATTCGATCTTGGCCCGCACATCCGGGATGTGACGCTCCAGCGCGGCGATGGACTCCTCGATCAGGCGCTCCTTCTCGGCGGCGTATTGCTCGGGGGTCATCGCGTTCCAGTCCTCATACTTGGCGTTGATCGACACCACCACGGTGTAACGGTCCGAACCCGGTCGCGTGTCCGGATAATACATCGAAAAAGTCCGGCTGGTCGTATGCAGGTCGACCAGCTTCTCGCTGGAGAAGACCGGTTCTTCGGAGGTGAAGACGAGGTCGCCGATGTGCGGCAGCGTCTCGCCCTTCCGGATGCCGAGATAGACCTGGCAGGAACTGCTGTTGACCCGGACGGCTTTGGCCTGCGCGACAAATTCCGGAGAAAAGCTCTCCTCGCCGGCCAGGCGCAGGACGGTGTTCTTGATGTTGGAGTTGGAGAGCACCGTGTCGCAGCGGATGGCGCGGCCGTTGGCCACGACCCCGGCCACGCGTTTCCGGCCGGCGTGGTCTTCGGTCAGGATTTTTTCCACAACCACGTGCTTGCGCACCTCGACGCCATTCTTCTTCAGCTCCGCCGCCATCTTCCGGATGAGCATGTCGCTGCCGCCCTGGAAGGTGTAGACGCCCTTGCTCATGAAATTGGAGAACACGATGCCGAAGGTGATGGCGGGATCGTCCAGCGTGGACCCGTTGGCGTAGGCGATCGGCTCCATCAGCAGGCGCTGCACGTCATCGCGCCCGGGAAAATAGCGCGCAAACATCTGCCCGGTGGTCTCGGGGTTGCTGTCGTAGAAGTTCATCGCCCGCAGGTCGGTGAAGAACCGTTCCACGGTCCCGGCGGCCACCTTGAATTTCTCCACCAATTGCCGGGTGAAGTCCTCGCGGTCGAAGGTCGTGTCGATCGAGAACTGGGGGTTGATGAACCGCACGCCCTTCAGCTGCACGATCGAATCGGCTATGTTCTGGCTCCAGTATTTGCGGACTGACTTGATCATGCCGATCGGGAAGCCATGCAGCGAGATGTCGAAGATGTGCCCGCCCTTCCGGGTGAACCAGGTGGCGAGCCCGCCGAGCTGGTAATGGTGCTCCAGCAGCAGCACCTTGTGGCCGCACTTGGCCAGGACGTTGGCGCCGGTCAGGCCGCCCAAGCCGCTGCCGATCACCACGATGTCGTAGTGGTCTTCGATTCCTTTGAGCCAGTCGTAAGCCATGCGGAGTCGCCCAACTAAGTTTGGCGCCTTCGAAAGCGCAACGCGGAATTGTAGGGCGGGGTCGCTGACCCCGCCACCCGCCGGTGTGATCCAAGGCGGGATCAGCGGTCCTGCCCTGCACTCCCTTGCAGGACGTGGTAATTCGCCATCGAAATTCCGCTCAACATGGCGCCGACGATGCCCAGAAAGCCCTGGTCGGTGCCGCACAGGTGGAGGTTGCTCAGGTGCGTCCGCCCGTTGCGGATCTTGTGCGGCGCGCCGTAGATCGCCCCGTTCAGATGGCCGGTGAACTTCCGGATCGTGCGCGGCGTGAACATGTCGGTCGCGAGCTGCGCCCCGGCCAGCACGGCGTCGTCCGCGGCGGGCAAAAAGCGTCTCGCGCTGCGCACGGCCTCCGCGAACCAGCGTTTCTTGCCCGCCTGGTATTGCTCCTCCGGCAAATGGGCCCAGAGATCGTAGTTGGCCAGGCACGTGACGCGAAAGATGCCCTCGGGCAGCTGTGCGCCGGCGAAATCAAAATTATTGGGCAGGCAGATGACGCCGCTGCGGATGTCCACCTGCTGCTTCGACCGGGCATATTCAAACCGCTCGGAATCGTTGAAGAAGATGATCGTGTCGTCCCCCCACCCCCACTCCGCCGGCTGGCGGTCATAGACGCTGATGGCCTCGATGAACGTGAGTGCGCCGGTATTGGCGTCGGCCTCGGCCGTGCGGGCCGGCGCGCAAAGCTTCATCGTCTCAGGATAGCCGATGGAGGAGATGACGTGGCCGGCCGTGATCTCGGTGCCGTCGTCCAGCACCAGCCGGGCCGCCCTCCCCTGCTCCTCGATGATCTGCCGCACCCCGCACTTCATCCGGCGTTCGCCGCCGGCGGCACGGAACTTGTCGAGCAGCACACGGATGATGACGCGCACACCGTCCAGCGGCCGGGCGAAGCCCTCGAGAAAGAGCGCCTTGAACATGATGACGAACTGGCCGAACTCCATGTCGCGCTCCTGGGCGCTGCCGTAATACATCACCGGGCAGAAGATCATGTCGGTCAGCAACGGGTCGCTGATGTGCCGACCGACCACCACGCGGGCCGACAGCGGCCTGGCATCGAGCGACACGTCGTCGTAGGCCTTCACCAGCTCGACCAGTTTGCGCCAGTCGTCAGCCTGATCCGGAAAGCGCGCCGCGACCTCGGCGTCCAGCACCGCGAAGTCGTTCGTGAACCTCAAAGTGGTCTCGCCGCGCGGGCCGAAGGAGATTTTCGACTGCTTCTGCGGGCACAGCGCGAATTCCTCGCGCTCGATGCGGAGCTGACGCAGCAACTTGCCGAGGGGGGTGCCCTTGACGCCCGGCGGCACGTAGTTCGTCATGGCATGCAGCCCCACGTCGTATTTCCTCCCGCCTAGGCTGTAGAAGCTGTTCAGTCCGCCGGGGGCGTTGTGCCGTTCAAAAATGCAGACCTTCTGGCCGAAGTGCGCCAGTCGGATGCCGGCGGCGAGGCCCGACATGCCGGCGCCAATAATAACCACGTCGTAATGGGAATCTTTCACTTCAGGCAGGGCGAGTCCTCTGGACGAGCCGCGAAAATCCACAAAGGAAATATCGGGTTGGCTCGTCCAGAGGACTCGCCCTGCCCGATTGGCGGTTCAAGACGAAAACCCGTCTCAAGCCTTGGCGGCAAACTTTGGGGTCAGGTATTCCGCGCAGCTCTCCAGCGAGGCGAGGTGCGAATAGTCGGCCTCGGGCACCTCGATGCCGTGGCGTTTGCGGAGTTCCATGACGATGTCCAGGAAGTCCATTGAATCGAGCTGCAGCTGGTCGCGCAGCTTCACCTCGGGCTTGATGGCCGTGAGGTCCTCGTCCGGGGCGATGTCGGAGATGATGTCGATAACCAGCTTCTTGCAGTCTTCTTTGGTCATGGTGGTGTGCGAGCCGGGATTAAGCGACGAAGCGCTTGATAATCAATGTCGAATTGATGCCGAGCATGCCGAAGGAATTGTTCAATATCGTGTCCACGCGGCGGACCGGCCTCGGCTGGTTGATCACCAGACCGGGTATATCACACTGCGGGTCAAGCTCATCGACATTGATGGTCGGGTGCACCACGAGGTCGTCGAAGCTCGGAAGATTGCCCGCCAATTCGAGCGCGCCGGCCGCGCCCATGGCGTGCCCGATGAAGCTTTTCGTGTTGTTGATGTGCGGCGGCGTGCTGCGGCCCCTGAAAACCTCGGCGATCGCCTGGCATTCCTGGATGTCGCCCTGCGGGGTCGAGGTCGCGTGGGTGTTCACGAGGTCGATGTCCTCGATGGTCATGCCGGCGTTCGTGATCGCCTTGCGCACGCACTCGGCCTGGCGTTCGGGGTTGGGCAGCACGTAATCGGTGGCATCGGAGTTCACACAGTAGCCGGCGATTTCGCCGTAGATCTTCGCGCCGCGGGCCTGGGCGTCTTCCAGCCGCTCCAGGGTGTAGATGCAGCCGCCCTCGGAGATGACGATGCCGTTGCGCGCCTTGTCGAAGGGCCGGCTGGCCTTGGTCGGGTCGGCGTGGGCGGCGAGGGCGTTCTGGCTCTTGAAACCGGCGAAGATCCCGAAGGTCTGCGGGCTCTCGCTCACGCCGCCGCCCAAGGCGAAATCGACCTCGCCCAGCCGCAGCATCTGGGCGGCGTGGATCAGACCCATGTTGCCCGCCGCGCAAGCGGCGCCGATGGTGTAGGCCGGCCCGGTGATCCCGAGGTTCAGCGACACCTCGCCCGCGGGGTTGTTGGCCACCGTCCTAGGGTTGTGGTGGTGCGTCCAGAATTTCGTGTCGTATTTGAACTGCGAGATATTGTAGACCTCGTTCTCGGTCTCGACGTTGCCGTGCTCCGTGATGCCGAGATAAATACCCACGCGGCTGCGGTCGCGCGTCTCCAGATTCACCCCGGCATCGGCCAGCGCCTCACGCGCACAGTAGATGCTGATGCCGCCCGCGCGCGTGCCGATGCGGACATCCTTTTTCTTCTGGTATTTCAACGGGTCGAAGGTGCACATGCCCGCCGGGTGGCGGCCCATGAACCGCACCTCGACCGTCGTGATGCCCGACACGCCGTTCAGCAGGTTTTTCCGGAACTCGGCCAGCGTGTTGCCGTTCGGGGCCGTGAGCCCGACGCCGGTGATGACTATGCGGCTTTGCTTCATGCGTTTTCCAAAAGGAGCAGATTTGCCTAGCCATCGGAAATTGAAAAGCAATACATGTCTCCTCCATGAAAGTGCTCGTTGCCGGCGGGGCCGGCTATATCGGCAGCCATTGCGTGCGCCAGCTGCTCGCGGCCGGACACGAAGCCGCCGTGCTCGACAACCTTGCCTACGGCCACCGCGCCGCCGTGCCGCCGGGGGTGAAGCTCCACCTGGTGGACCTCGGCGACGCCGCGGCCCTCGAGCGGGTTTTCCGCGCGGACAAATTCGACCTCGTGATGCACTTCGCGGCGTTTTGCTACGTCGGCGAGTCGGTCCAGGCGCCGTTGAAATATTACCTCAACAACGTCGCCGCCACCTACACCCTGCTCGACACGATGATGCGGCATGGTGTGCGGAGGTTCGTCTTTTCCTCCACCTGCGCGACCTACGGGGTCCCGGCCAAGCTGCCACTGACCGAAGACATGCCGCAGACGCCGATCAATCCCTACGGCCAGACCAAGCTCGATGTGGAGAACGCCCTGAAGGCGCTCGCGCACGGCCAGGGCCTGAGTTTCGCGGCCTTCCGCTACTTCAACGCCGCCGGCGCCGCCGAGGACGGCAGCATCGGCGAGGACCACGATCCCGAGACCCACCTCATTCCGCTCGCCATCGGGGCCGCGCAGGGCCAACGCCCGGCGCTGGAGGTCTACGGCACCGACTACCCCACTCCCGACGGCACCTGCCTGCGCGACTACGTGCATGTCGACGACCTGAGCCGCGCCCACATCGCCGTCTTCGACCAGCTCGCGAAGCCCGGCGCCGCCCTGTTCTACAATCTCGGCACCGGCACGCCGACCTCCGTTCTCGAGGTCATCAAGGCCGTGGAGAAAGTCACCGGCCTGAAGGCGCCGGTGAAACACAGTCCCCGCCGCGAGGGCGATCCCCCCGCGCTCTACGCTGATTCCACCAAGGCGCAGCGCGAACTCGGTTGGAAACCCAAGTTCAAGTCGATCGAGCCGATCGTGGAGACGGCCTGGCGCTGGCATCAGACCAAACCGGCTGGCTACGGGGATCGGTAGCATTAAATGCGGCTGGCCCATTGGTCCCGCTGTTTCGATCGATGCAGGTGGTGTGCTTGCACACCACGTTGCGACACGAAGACCAGAAATGCGCCAGCTCGCGGGACTGATGTTCCTGCCTCCCCCCGCCTACTTCTTCTTTGCGGCCGGCTTTTCGCTTTTCAGGGCCGGCGTAGATTTGCTTCCGGCCGATTCGCGCGCCTCTAACGCCGTCTTCACAACCGTGAGCATTTCTGTGGGGTGTGTCACCCTGAGCCGCGCGTAAAGCTGGTCGAAGAGAGTCTCCAGCGAAGCCGGCTCGCCGCCAGCCGCCTCGCGCAGCTCCTCGGGCAGATCCTTCGGCAGGATCGTGTCGCCCTGCACCATGACGGCGCTGCGGTGGATCATGTTCTCCAACTCGCGCACATTGCCCGGCCAGTTGTGCCGGCACAGGATGGCCAGCGCCTCGGGTGAGACCCGGCGGGCCTTGGTCTTCTTCGCCTTGGCCATGCTTTGCAGAAAATAGTCCACGATCTGCGGCACGTCCTCCACGCGCTCGCGCAGCGGCGGCAGCCGCAGCCGCACCACGTTGAGCCGGTAATACAGGTCCTCGCGGAACTCCTTGGCCTTCACCAGCGCCTCCAGGTCCTTGTTGGTCGCGGCGATGACGCGCACGTTGACCGTGAGCGTCTCGGACCCGCCGACGCGCTGGATCTCGCCCTCCTGCAGCACCCGGAGGATCTTGGTCTGGGTGGCCGGTGTCATGTCGCCGATCTCATCGAGGAAGATGGTGCCACCGTCGCAGACCTCGAACTTTCCCAGCCGCTGCGCCGTGGCGCCGGTGAACGCGCCGCGCTCGTGCCCGAACAGTTCGCTCTCGATCAGGTTCTCGGGGATGGCGGAACAGTTGACCGCGACAAAGGGCTTGCCGCCCCGGTGGCTGTGCCGGTGGATGCTGCGTGCGATGAGTTCCTTGCCCGTGCCGCTCTCGCCGGTGATCATCACCGTGACCTCGCTCGCCGCGACCTGCCCTATGACCTTGAACACCTGCTGCATGGCGCCGGAGGATCCGACGATGCCCTCCTTGTGGTCCTCGGAGTTGATCACCGGCTGCACACCGCGCGCGGACCGGATGTCGGCCTGCGTGCGCAGCGCACTCTCGACCAGCGCGAGCAGCCGCGGCGGATCGAAGGGCTTCACCACGTAGTCGAACGCACCGAACTTCATCGCCTCGATCGCGGTCTGCGCCGTGCCGTAGGCGGTCATGAGGATCACGAGCTGCTTCGGGTTGGCCGCGCGGATGTGCTGCAACGTCTCCAGGCCGGTCATGCCGGTCATGCGGTTGTCGAGCAGCACCACGTCGGGCGGCGCCCGCTTGACGGCCGCCACGCCCTCCTCGCCGCTCGCCGCCTCCTCCACCTTGAACTGCTGGGCCGAGAGCACGCGGTTGACCGAATAGCGCACCTCCTTGTCGTCGTCGACGACCAGAATGTGCGGAACTGGAGCGGTCTCGGCCATGCGTCAGGTGGTGCGGAACAAAATGAATAGCGCTTTGCCCAAAGGTGGTTCTACTTACCGGCCATGCTTGGGTGGTCAATTAACTTGTTTCGGATCTTCGGCATCCAGCTCGCGGTGCACGCGAGCTTCGTGCTGCTCCTGGTGTATTGGGGGTATGAGGGGTGGCAGGAGGGAGGATTGCCTGGCATGGTGTGGAGCGTAGGCCTGATCGCGCTGTTTTTCGTCTGCGTCATATTGCACGAGCTGGGCCACTCGCTCACGGCGCGCCGCTTCGGGGTGACTGTGCCGCGAATCCTGCTTCTGCCCATCGGCGGCATGGCGGAGTTCGACCGTATCCCCCGCAAGCCGGCCCATGAGCTGCTGATCACGATCGCCGGCCCGGCGGTGAATTTCCTGTTGGTGCTCCTGCTGCTGCCGCTGGCCTGGCGCGGCTTGAAAGGCGGGGAGGAGACTTCCTACCATTCGATCGCCGGGTTGCTCGACCAGTTGTGGTATGCCAATCTCGTCATGGGCGTGTTCAACCTCGTGCCCGTCTTCCCCATGGACGGCGGGCGGATTTTCCGCGCCTTGCTGGCAACCCGGCTCCCTTATCTGCGCGCCACCTGGTGGGCGGTCATGGTCGGCCGGGTGCTGGCCGTCGGGCTGGCGGGCTGGGCGCTCTACCGGGGCAACTACATGCTCGCCGTGCTCTTCACCTTCATCTTCTACGCCGGCAACGCCGAATACCAAGCCGCCCTGCGCAAGGAGCGGGAGGAGGCTTACTGGCGGGAGATGGCCCGGCAGGCTGTCCCGGTCACTCCCGAGCGGCCGGACGAGCCGCCGCTCATCCTCCACGGGCGGAACTAAGGGCAAAAGGCTTCGTAAAAAAACTCCTTGCCAATGCCCGGCAAAAGCTACTTTTAGGCCCTTCGCACGGGCTCTTAGCTCAGTTGGTAGAGCGCCTCAATGGCATTGAGGAGGTCAGCGGTTCGAACCCGCTAGGGTCCACCACTTTCAGCACAGGCTCACCTCGCAAGGGGTGGGCCTATTTGTTGGCAGCTCAATGCCTGCACCCACCGATCCGTTTTCCCGACTGCCCAGCGAAACGCGTTAAAGCAGGCAGCAAACCAATAGACTGGGACAATATATGCGCAGATAATGCTTTGCCTACTAATGGGCATGCATTCCCGAGGCGGAATTGTCCCCAGCCATATTCTGTGATTTATGAGGAATACAGAATAACGCACGCGGCCGCCTGAGCGCCGCTCAATCCCGGCCATATCACAGACTCCCCTCTGAATGAAAAAAACATCATGCCTTATTCTGGCTGCACTGGTTTCGCTGCTATTTGCAGCTTCGCCGGCGCGAGCCCAACTCGTGCTGAACTTAGATGTCACCGCCAAGAAGCTATGGTTTACAGGCACTGACACGATAACTGTAAACAATGCGGGCTCCTTCGGAAATATTTATTGGAATGCGGGTGGAGCCCTAACGGCTGCGCCTGCTTTTTCCCTAGGCACGTTAATATCATCGACGTTGACCTACGATGGGACAGTCACCCCACGGATCTGGATTTCAGGCGGTGGGAATAGTGGAATTGATATAGCGCTTGGGTTTTCGGCAACC
This sequence comes from Opitutia bacterium, assembly GCA_016190985.1. Classification (GTDB taxonomy): domain Bacteria; phylum Verrucomicrobiota; class Verrucomicrobiia; order Opitutales; family Opitutaceae; genus Lacunisphaera. The sequence goes on from JACPPI010000001.1 coordinate 141,056, forward strand.
ACCGGCACCACCACTTTGGTAGGCCAAGGCCCTACTTTTTTCGTAGATTACAGCCCTGCTGGGCCTCCGTTTACCTTTTTGGAGTCGGTGAGCAGTTTTACCCTTCTCCTAGGAACCGGAGGACAAAACATCTCGGTGGTTCATTCCGCCATCCCCGAGCCCTCGACCTACGCCATGTTCGCAGGTGTAGCCGCTCTCGGCCTGGCAATCGTTCGCCGGCGCAAGCTGGCAGCCTGACCGCCGTCCGATCACCGTCTCCCGCTCAGCCTCGCCCGAAACGGCGGGGCTTTTGTTTCCCCGGCAAACTACAAACGAACACACAAACAGTCGAGCCGCACGGGCGTAGGGCTGGCCCGCTAGGGTCCACCACTTTGAAAGCCACCCAACCAGGGTGGCTTTTCATTTTCACGCCTCGTCCTGCATCCGGAATGTGACCGTCCAGGTGTCCGGCCGGCGGGTCGGCGTGGGGCCGATCGAGCGCACCCGGCGGAAGGCGTCAAGCACGGACTCGTCGAACTCCCGGTTGCCCGACGACTTCGAGATGCGCGGACTCAGGATCGCACCGCTGGCCGTGATGTCGAAGGTCACCTTGGTCTCCAACTGGTCGCTCACGCCGCTCGGCGGCTCGTGGGCGTTCTTCAGTTCCTGGATGAGCAGCGAGATGTAGGTGTCGAGCTGGCTCTGCTGCTCGCGGGTCAGCGCGTTGCCGCCCCCGCCGCCGCGCGTGTTGGCGGTCGAGCCGCCTTTCACGCCGCCGACGATGCCCTGGGTGTCGATCTTCGGCACCTTGGCGGCTCGCTGAGTCGTGCTGGGCGCTGTCTGCTTCGGCGGTGGGTGCTTCTTCAGGTAATCCTGATATGAAACCTTGGCGCTTTTCTTCAGGTCCTTCGCCAGCGAGTTGTCGGGCTTGGGCTTTGGCTCCACCACGGCGTCCTCGGGCGGCGGCTTCTCGGCCGGCAGCTCCACCTTGGGCACGTTCACTTTCACCGGGGCGGTGGTGTTGCCGCGTGCGGGGGCGACCAGTTCATCGGGCGCGGTGGCCGGACCGGCCACCAGCTCGAAGATCACGGGCTGCACCTTGTCCGAGCGCGCGACGTAGACCGTGGTGAGGAACAGCAGCGCCGCCAGGAAGGCGTGGAGCGTCAGCGACGTGAGGAACGCACTGGACGAATACGGGCGCATCGGGTCACTTCGATTCCGTGTCGAAGGTGATCTTGGTGAGATCGTGCTTTTTGATCTCGTCCATCAGCCGCACGACCTGCTGCCACTGCAGGCTGAGGTCGGCGCGGATGCGGATGACCGGCGGCTTGGGCTTGGCGGCGAGGCCGGAGAGCTTGCTCGACAGCTCGGCGAAACTGACACGGTTGGAGCCGAAATAGACGTTGCCGACCCGGTCGAGCGAGATGGTCTGGAACTCCGTGTCCGGCGGGGGCGGCGTCTGGGCCCGCTTGCTCTCGCCGGGCAGGTTCACCGGGATGGTCTGCTCCTGCTGGATGAGCGGCGTCGCAATCATGAAGATGATCAGGAGCGTGAACCCGAGGTCCACCATGTTGGTGATGTTCAGCTCGGCGACCGGATGGAGCGGCCGGGGTCGGCGGAAAATCTTGGCCATGGCACGCTCCTTACTTGGCCTCCAGCTCGATGCGGTCGGCGAGGTTGCTCGCGTAGTTCTCCAACTCGGTGATCATCGTCTTCACGTTTCCGAGGAGGATGTTGTAACCGAAGAGCGACGGGATGGCCACGACCAGGCCGGCGATGGTGGTGAGCAACGCGGCCGACACGCCGGGGGCGAGGGTCTGGATGCTGGCGGTCTGCATGACGGACACGGCGCTGAACGCCTCCATCACGCCCCACACCGTTCCGAACAGGCCCATGAACGGCGCGCCGGACACGAGCGACGCGAGCGTGATCATGCTCGACTCGTAGCGGAGCGACTGCCGGGCGAGCGCGCGCTGCACGGCGTTCTCGGCGTGTTCCAGCCGGCCGCGGGGGCTGTCGTCGCCCTTCTCCTTGCCGATGGCGGCGGCGCGGGCGTAGGCCTCGAGGGCGTCGGCCAGCAGGTCGGCATACGGGATGTCGCGGCGGTTGCGGAGATTCTCGGGCAGGTCGAGGATGTGGCGCTCCTGGCTGAGTTTGCGCTCGAAGGCGAAATTCAGCTCCCGCAGTTTCTTCAGCTCGGAGTATTTGCCCATCATCACCGCCCAGGCGAAAATGCTGAAGACCCCGAGGAGGCCGATGACGATCTGGCCGACGCGGTCGGTGGTGAGAAAGACGTTCCAGACGTTGACGGTGGAGGCGAGAAAGGGGGCCGGGAGAAACGCAAGCATGGGCCTGAGTGTTGGCGCGTTTGCGGCGGCCAATCAATGGGAATCTCCGACCGGTGCGGTTGAATCTGGTTGCGCGCCGCTCCCAACCATTTTTCGTGGGAGCTGCGTCCAACAGCATGCCCAACCTGACCATATCCTCCGGCCGGTTCATCTCCTTCGAGGGATCCGAGGGCAGCGGGAAATCCACCCAGATCACCCGTCTCATCGGGCGGCTGCGTCATGCGGGCCGGGAGATTGTTTCCACGCGCGAGCCGGGCGGCACCGACCTCGGCGAACGCATCCGCGACATCCTCCTGCACAAGGATGAGGGGCAGGGCATGTGCCCGGAATCCGAGCTCCTGCTCTTTGCCGCCGCCCGGGCCCAGCTTGTGCGCACGGTTATCATCCCGGCCCTGCAACGAGGAGCAATTGTGATCAGTGACCGTTACCTGGACTCCTCCACCGTCTACCAGGGGGCCGCGCGCAATCTCGCGCCCGGCCCGGTCGCGGCCGTCAACGGCTTTGCCATCGGGGATGTGCTGCCGCATCTGACCGTGGTCATCGATGTGCCGACGGAGGTCAGCCTCGCCCGCGTCCGCCAGCGCTCGGCCGGGCAACCCGACCGGATCGAACGGGAGGATGCCCCCTTTTTCAAAAAAGTCCGCGAGGCTTACCTGCAGCTCGGTCGCAACTGGCCGCAGCGCGTGGTCATCTTTGACGGCACCCAGTCGCCCGATGACATCGAGAACAAAATCTGGGCCGAGGTTCAGAAACGCCTGGGCTGAATCATGAGCGTAATCACCCCCTGGCCCGCCGCCCTGGCCGGAACTCCCGCCGTCACGGTCATCGAGCGCGCCATCGAGCGCACCCGCCTCGCCAACAGCCTGCTGCTGCACGGCGAAAACCTCGGCACGCTCGCCACCGTCGCCCACGCCATCGCCGACCGGTTGCTGAACGACCCGCGCCACCAGGCGCAGCATTTTCCGCCCAAGGAGCATCCCGACTACTTCCCCCTGCGCCCGACCAAGAAAATGCGCATGATTCGAGTGGGCGAGTCGGCCGCCGAGCCGGGCACCATGCGCGAATTCATCTCCCGCATCCAGAAGTCGCCCCAGATCAGCCACCGCAAGGTGGCCATCGTCTACGAGGCCGACCGCATGAACACCGAGGCGGCCAACGCGTTTCTCAAGACGCTGGAGGAACCGCCGGCCAACACCACCATCCTGCTGCTGACCACCCGCCCCTACTCGCTGCTGCCCACCATCCGCAGCCGCTGCCTGCACTTCCGCTTCACCGACGCGGGCAGCGAGGCGCTCGCGGGGGTGGATGACGCGACGCGGGCCCAGTGGAAGTCCACCCTGGCCGACTACGCCGGCTGGCTCCAGTTGCTGACCGCCGGCGTCGTGGAAAAACGCGCCGTGGCCGACCAACTGCTCGGTGCCTACGGCCTTATCACCCGCTTCAAGGCCGTGCTCGCCGCCGCCACCGATCAGGCCTGGAAGCAGCAGAAGGAGAAACTCCCGGAGGATCTGGAAGATGAGGAGATCGACGCCATTCAGACCGGTCTGGCCAACGGCATCCGCCTGAAACTATTCGCCGAGCTGGAGCACGCCACCCGCGACTTCGCTCAGAAGCGCCTGCTCGAAGGCGACGAGTCGGCCCGCCGCTCGCTTGTGGCCGCCATCGCCCAGCTCGAACACGACATCGGCCTCCTCCGCCTGAACCTCAACGAAGCCGCCGCCCTCGAGAATTTCCTGCTTTCGTCGCTGCGGCTGTGGTCTAAGCGTTGAGCAGCCGCCGCACAAACTCTTCACGGGAATCCATGTGCGGGTTGTGGCCGGAGTCGGCGATGACCTCGATCTTGGTGATGGGAAAATGCCGGCGCATCAGGTCGTGGTCGGCCGGCTCGGCGTAGCGGGAGCGGCCGCCGAGGATGAGCAGCGTCGGGCCGACGAACTGGTCGCCGGGCTTCAGGCCGCTCTTCTCCAGCGCGGGGAGCGCCTGCGCCAGCACCGGCAGGTTCACCTGCCAGCGCCAATGACCGTGCTCATGCACCAGGTTGGTCGCGAGGAATTTTCTCATCCCGAGATTGGCCACCCGGGCCTCGAAGCGCAGTTCCGCCTCCTGCCGCGAGTGCAGGCTGCCGAGGTCCAGCTCCGTCATCGCCAGGAATTCCGCCCGGTGGGCGGCCCAACTGTAATCCTTCGGCGCGACATCCACGACGACCAGCCGCTCCACCCGCTCCGGGTGTCGGCAGGCGAGTCGCATCGCCGTCTTCCCGCCCATGCTGTGACCGACGATCACCGCTCGGGCCAAACCTTGTCCGTCCATCCAGGCCAGGATGTCCGCCGTCATCACCTCATAGTTCATCTCGGGCGCATGGGGCGATCGGCCGTGGTTGCGGGCGTCGAGCGCGAACACGTGGAAATGTTTCGCCAGGTCCCGCCCCGTGCTCAGCCAGTTGCGCGACGAGCCCAGCAGGCCGTGCAGCACGAGCATCGGGGGTTTGCCAGCGCCGCCCAGATCGGTGTGATGTAATTTAACCACAGAGACACGGAGACACAGAGCAAACTTCAGAGACAAATCTATTCTGGCCCATCCGGCCGACATCAACGGGCTGCTGCTTTTGGCTTCCCAAACCTCTGCGCCCTCTGTGACTCTGTGGTTAATTGATTATGCCCGCCGCCGAAAAGCTCACGCCGATGATGCAGCAGTATTTCGAGGTCAAGCGCGGCCTCCCGGCGAACACGCTCCTGCTCTTCCGCCTCGGCGATTTCTACGAGATGTTCTTCGAGGATGCCGAGATCGGCGCGCGCCTGCTCGGCATCACGCTGACCAAGCGTCAGAGCACGCCGATGGCCGGCATCCCGCACCACGCGGCCGACAACTACGTGAGCAAGCTCCTCGCCGCCGGCAAAAAGGTCGCCATCTGCGACCAGGCCGAGGCGGCGCAGGCCGGCAAGCTCGTCAAGCGCCAGCTCACCCGCATCCTCTCGCCCGGCACCACCCTCTCCGCCAACCAGCTCGACGCCGCCAAGAACCACTACCTCTGTGCGCTGTCGCTCGACAAGGCCGGCCTCCACGTGGCCTGGCTGGACCTCTCGACCGGCGAATTCCGCCTCGCCACCGATGCGCACCCCGAGAACCTGCTGCCGGTCCTCACCGCGCTTGATCCGGCCGAACTGGTGCTGATCGAGGGCGACCTCGCCCGCTGGCAGGCCGCTCCGCACGAGCAGCACGCCGTTCATGCGCTGCACCAGTTTTGCGCGCCGCGCCTCTGCTCCGAGCTGCCGGGTTACCACTTCGAGGTCACGGGCGGCGCGAAGACCGTCATGGACGCACTCGGCGTGCTGAACCTGCAGGGCTTCGGTCTGACCCACAGCCATCCGGCGCTCGGCGCGGCCGGGGCCGTGGTTTACTACGCCACGGAAAACCTCTGCGCCAAGCCGCAGAACCTCCGTTCGCTCCAGGAATACCGCAGCACGCGCACACTGCTCCTCGACCCGGCCACGCTGCGCAATCTTGAGATTTTCCAATCCACCCGCGGCACCCGCGACGCCTCCCTGCTCGGAGCCATCGACCGCAGCACGACGGCCGCCGGTTCGCGGCTCCTCGAACGCTGGCTCGCCGCCCCCACTCTCGACCTGCCGGAGATCGTCCGCCGCCAGACCGTGGTGGGCGAGCTGATTGCCCAGCCGAGCGACCTCGCCGAGCTGCGCGAATTGCTCAACAAGGTCCGCGACATCCCGCGCATCCTCGGCCGGCTGCAGAACCGCCTCCGCAATCCCCGCGAACTCGGCGGGGTGAAGGACACCCTCGCCCAGATCCCGGCCATCATGGCCTGCCTCGACCTGCTCGACGCCCACCTCGTCGGCTCTCACGGCGGGGAGACCTCGAAGGTCCGCGCCCGGCTCACCGACCTGCCCAAGCTGCGCGACCTGCTCGCCGCCGGCCTGGCCGACGAACTCCCCAACGATCTCGCCGAGGGCAATTACATCCGCGCGGGCCACGACCCTGAGCTGGACCGCCTGCGCAGCCTCACCACCGACAACAAGTCCTGGCTCGCCGAGTTGGAGCGCAAGGAGCAGGAGCGCACCGGCATCAAGAGCCTGAAGGTCCGCTTCACCTCCGTCTTCGGCTATTACATCGAGGTCACCAAGGCCAACCTCGCCAGCGTGCCGGCCGGCTACATCCGCAAGCAGACCACCGTCGGCGGCGAGCGCTACGTGACCGAGGAGCTCAAGCTGAAGGAGAAGGAGATTTTCTCCGCCGAGGAGAAATCCCTCGCCCGCGAGCTGGAGCTGTTCAACCGACTCGTGGCCGCCGTGCTGGCCGAGGCCGCGACCCTCACCCGCACCGCCGACGCCCTGGCCGAGCTCGATGTGCTCGCCGGCTGGGCCGTGCTGGCGCGGGAGTGGGATTACTGCCGCCCGCAACTCGACGACGGCGAGGACATCAGCATCACCGACGGCCGCCATCCGGTCGTCGAGCAGATGATGAAACAGGAGCGCCTCGGCCTGGCCGGCAGCCACACCTTTGTGCCGAACGACACCGCCCTCTCGGCGGACGGCGCCCAGATCCTGCTCATCACCGGTCCCAACATGGCCGGCAAGTCCACCTACATCCGGCAAGTCGCGCTCATCACCCTGCTCGCCCAGGTCGGTTGCTGGGTGCCGGCCAAGGCCTGCCGCCTCGGTCTCGTCGACCGCATCTTCTCCCGCGTCGGCGCCAGCGACGATCTCGCGCGCGGCAACTCGACCTTCATGGTCGAGATGAACGAGACTGCCAACATCCTCAACAACGCCACCGACCGCTCGCTCCTGATCCTCGACGAGATCGGCCGCGGCACGTCGACCTACGACGGCCTGAGCATCGCTTGGGCCGTGGTCGAGCACCTGCACCGCTCGGCCGACCGCGGCCCGCGCACGCTCTTCGCCACCCATTACCAGGAGCTGACCCAGCTGGAGAAGCACCTGCCGCGACTGAAGAACTATTCGGTGGCCGTGAAGGAGTGGAACGACGACATCGTCTTCGTCCGTCGCGTCGTCGAGGGCGCTGCCGATCGCAGCTACGGCATCCAAGTCGCCCGGCTCGCCGGCTTGCCGCTGTCTGTCATCGACCGGGCGAAAACGATCCTGACCCAGCTCGAGTCCGAGGACGTGAGCGTCACCCTGCCCTCGCCCCAGGCCCGGCCGAAAAAGAAGATCACGGTCGCGCCGGACGACCACTCGCAGCTCAACCTGCTCTGAGCGCAGCCGCCTTACTCCCCCGCGAGGTTTAGTCCGAGTTTTCTGGCCGCCTCAAGCACGCGCTTGTCGCGCGTGAACAAGGGCCCGGCATCCACGCTCAGATAGGTCGCGAGGTGGATGGCATCCAATGTCCGGAGCAGGACATCGGGTGCGACCTGCCGCATGAGATCGGTGGCCTCACGCACCGTATCGCGATCAAATGCGATCAGCCGCACCGCGCCTTCATCGCAGTGCCGGTCGAACAGGGCAGATATGCGCGCACGTTGCTCCGCATCGAGCAGTCCGGTTTTCTGCTTGGCCAGGAGCGCTCTCGCCAACTCGGCGCGCCCGAGCTCGGATATGAAAATGCCCTGCGCACCCTTGACGACCCGCTCGCATTCCTCCGAATCAGATTCGGGCAGATAGAGGGGAACGAGCGCCGAAGTATCGAGATACATTACCAGCGGTCAGCCCGGTCCTCGTCGATCAGAGCTTGGGAGTCCGGCTGCATCGGCATGGTATCCCGAAAAGCCTTGAGCGATTGCCACGGCTTGCCGCGCAGCACGGGGCGGTAGCGCACGATCATGGCCTTGGGCTCGCCGTCGCTGGTGATGACGATCTGTTCGCCGCGGGCGGCGCGTTGCAGCAGGGCGGAGAGCTGATCCTTGGCCTCCCGCACGGCCACGACGTCGCGCCGGATGCCATACGCCGCCGCCGCCTCGCGGATTTGCTGCGGGGTCTCGGGCTCACCGGGCGTATAGACGGTGGAGCTGGCCTTCTTTGGCTTCATGCGGCCACATGAGGCCACATCAGGCCTGTTTGGCAAGCTTTCAATACGCCGCCGTGAACTCGCGCGGGAGCGGTGCGACGGCCTTGAAGGCGTGGCTCTTGCCCGCGAATTCGTAGGTGAAACCGGTTTCGAGCGAGTGCAGGAACAGCCGCTTGGTCTGGTGCATCCTGGCGAATTCCCGGTTGAGCGCGAAGTTCCCGTAGGTCTGGTCGCCGATGATCGGCAGCTGGCGCTTGGCGCACTGCACGCGCAGCTGGTGGCTGCGGCCCGTGCGCGGCTCCAGTTTCACGAGCGAGGTCGAGAAGGTCTTCTGCGTGTGCCTGATCAACTGGAAGCGCGTCTCGGCCGGCACGTTGCCGATGGTCGCGGTCCGAATCCGCCCGTGCGATTTCTTCACGGCGAGCTGGTCGCGCCAGTATTCAAAGTTTTGGTGCGGCCGCCCGAAGACGAGCGCCTGGTAGGTCTTGTTCACCTGCTTTTTGGCGTAGTGGTCGCGCACGGCGAGCGCCACCTTCTCGCTGGCGGCGGTGAGGATCACGCCGGACGTGGCCGAATCGAGTCGGTTGAGCAGCCACAGGCGGCGCGCCGTGCCGTCGGCCGCCGTCCAATGAAAGCACTGCGCCTCCTTGTCGTAACGGACGGTCAGCAGCGACCGGGCCTCGTCCCTGGATTCGTTGGGATGCGAGAGGAGTCCGGCGGGCTTGTTGAAGGCGGCGAGCCCGTTGGCGTCGCGGGTGAGCGGCGCCACGCCCTCGCCCAGCGGCAGGGTCTCCCAGAAATCTGCCGGCAGCGCGCTCACTGATAGTGGAAACTGAAGGTCAGCTCCTGCGAGTCGCCCAGCACGGCGATCATCTGGTCGGTCCACTTGCGGTAAGGCTGCGGGTAGGTGATGGCGTTCTGGCAGGAGAAGACGCCCTGCTTGCCCGCGCCGCTGTCCTCGACCTTGATAATCTCGGTCTCGCCCTTGGAGTTGATCCGAAACTTGACGATGACGTTGGTGCCGCCGGGCGGGGAGACGCGGCTTTCGCGCAGGATGTTATACCACTGGACCTGGACGATCTCGATCAGCTCGTTGAGGTATTCGCCGTATTCGCTCCAGCGTGCGTCCATGCCGAGGATGCCGATGTTGGCGACGCCGGTGGCGCGGTTGGCCAGCGGCGACTGGCGGTTCAACGAGGTGGAGGCGAGCCGCGGGCGCTCCTTGGGTTGCGCGTGCTGGGCCTGGACCACCGCCACGAGGCCGCCGGTCGGGTCCTTGGCGTCCTTCGCGCCTTCCTGCGCCTGCTCGGCGCGAGTGGTGGGCGATTTTGACTTGGCGATGTTGGTGGCGATGCCGTCCTCCGACTTGCCCTCGGTCTTGTCGAAGCCGCTCAACGGCACCAGCTCGGCCCGGGCCTTCTGCTCGGCGCGCTCCTGCGCCTCGTCCTTGGTCAGCTCCGGCGCGGACGCGGTGGGCAGTTGGGGCGGCGCCATGTCGCCCGAGACGATGGCGGAGCTGTCCTTGAACTTGTCCTCGCCCTTGGTGCTCGGGCGTTTTTCGGGGTCCAGCTCCTTGGCGGCGACTTCCTGCGCCGACTGCTGGTTGCGGTTGCTGAAATTGGGGGTCTTGTCCGGGGTGTTCTCGGGCGCGGCGGAGTTGGTCTCGACGAAGCGGAAGGGATCGCGCTCTTTCCCGACCGTCTTTGGCTGGGCCAGCTCGAAGTCGAAGGTCTTGCCCTTGTTCGCGCTCGTGACCGAGATGCCGCCGTGGCTGCCGGTGAACTTGTCGAAGTTGAAATTGGGCGCGAGCCACACCAGCAGGAGGTGGAACAGCAGCGTGCAGGCCACCCCGATGGCGATGGAATGGTCCGCGCCCTCCTTTTCGGGCGCCGGCGGCGTCTGGCCTAACTGGGCGAACTGGGTCGTCACGGTGAGGGAATCAACGCGTCAGACCCGCCCTAGTCAAAAGTTGTTTCATTGCTTCGAGCGGCAGGCCCACAATATTTGTCAGCGACCCGGTATGGCCCGCCACGATGAGGTCGCCGTGCTCCTGGATGGCGTAGCCTCCGGCCTTGTCGAGGGTGTGCACCCGGCTGAGGTAGAGCGCGATGATCGCATCGTCGAGCGCCTTGAATGTCACCTCGCTGGCGACGCCCTGTTCGAGTTTCAGGCCGTCGCACCGGCGGCGGATCGCCAGCCCGGTGAAGACGGTGTGCGTGCGCCCCGCGAGCCGCCGGAGCATCGCCCGGGCGTCAGCCGGGTCGCGGGGCTTGTTGAGCACCGTGCGGTCGATGAACACCGTCGTGTCCGCCCCGATGACCGTCGCGTCAGGGTGAAGGGCGGCCACCCAGTCGGCCTTGAGCGCGGCGTTGTGTCTGACCATCTCGCGCGGGTCGGCGTCGGCTGCCTCGTGTTCGGTCACCTCCGCCGCGATGACGTCGAAGGGCACGCCGAGCGACGCCAACAGCTCCTTCCGCCGCGGCGAGGCGGAGGCGAGGATGAGACGGGAAGGCACGGAAGCAGTCATCGCCCGGCACAGTAGGTGGGAATTCCCGACGGGGGCTAGCGGATTCCACGGCTTGAGGTTGCAGTCCAGCGGTTTGCCCTCAACCTGTGCCCTCTTCCCATGCGCATCGGCCTGGCCCAGATCAACACCATCGTCGGCGACCTCGCGGGCAACTCCCGCCGCATCCTCGAAGCCTACCGCGCCCTCGTCGCGCAGGGCGCCGGGCTGGTCATCTTTCCCGAGCTGGTCGTCTGCGGCTACCCGCCCCGCGATCTGCTGTTCAAGAAGCGCTTCGTGTCCGACGTCGAGCGCGCCACCCGTGAGCTGGCCGCGCAGATCGGCGCCGTGCCGGCGCTCATCGGCTACACCGAGGCCAACCCCACCGGCGCGGGCCGCTCCGCGTTCAACTCCGCCGCCTTCTGCCATCAGGGCGAGGTTCTCGCCACCGCCCGCAAGTGCCTCCTGCCGACCTACGACGTGTTCGACGAGGACCGCTACTTCGAGCCGGCTGCCGCGCCCACCGTCGTGGAGTTCGGCGGCCGCCGCATCGGCATCACCATCTGCGAGGACATCTGGACCCACGCCATGATCTCGACCCGCCGCCTCTACGACGGCGGCGAGCCGGTCCGCCAGCTCGCCGGCCAGCGCTGCGACATGATGGTCAATATCTCCGCCAGCCCGTGGAACTACGGCAAGGGCGGCGTCCGCCACAAGCTCGTGGCCGACACCGCCCGCCAGCTCGGCTGCCCGGTCGCCTACGTCAACGCCATCGGCGGCAACGATGAGCTCCTCTTCGACGGCCGCAGCGTGGTCTGCGACGCTGCGGGCCAGGTCATCGGCGGCCTCGCCGCCTTCCGCGAAGAATTGCGTGTGGTTGCGGTCGGTTCTTCCGTCCCTCAACCCTCAACCCTCAGCTCTCAGCTCATTTCCCCCACCTTCGCACAGGAGGACCTCGCCGACATCTACGACGCCCTCGTGATGGGCGTGCGCGATTACGCGCAGAAGACCGGCTTCAAGAAAGCCCTGCTCGGCCTCTCCGGCGGCATCGACTCTGCCCTCACCGCCGTCATCGCCGCCGAGGCGCTCGGCCCGAAGAACGTCATCGGCGTCAGCCTGCCGTCGGTCATCTCCAGCCAGCACTCCAAGGACGACGCCCGCATTCTCGCCGCGAACCTCGGCATCGAGTATCACACCATCTCCATCGCCGACACGGTCGGGGCCGCCGAGCAGACCCTCGCGCCGATCTTTGCCGGCCGGCCGCGCGACATCGCCGAGGAGAACATCCAGGCCCGCGCCCGCGGCCTGCTGCTCATGGCCATCTCCAACAAGTTCGGCGCGCTGCTCCTCACTACCGGCAACAAGAGCGAACTGGCCGTCGGCTATTGCACGCTCTACGGCGACATGTGCGGCGGCCTTGCGGTCATCAGTGATGTCTTCAAGATGCAGGTCTACGCCCTCTCCCGCTGGATCAACCGGCACAAGGAAATCATCCCGGTCTCCAGCATCGACAAGGCCCCGAGCGCCGAGCTGCGGCCCGACCAGACCGACCAGGACAGCCTGCCGCCCTACGAGATGCTCGACGCCATTCTCAAGGGCTACGTCGAGGAAGGCCTGTCGCGCGCCGACCTCGTCGCGCAGGGCTTCACCGAAGCCGTCGTCAACGACATCGTCCGCAAGGTCGACCTCAACGAATACAAGCGCAAGCAGGCCGCCCCCGGCCTGAAGATCACCCCCCTCGCCTTCGGCGTCGGCCGCCGGATCCCCATTGTCCAGAAATACGTCAGCTGAGTATGAGCAGGGGCTACGAGCATCCTCTCCCGGAAATTGTCACCGTGTTGGCTCTGTTCGCGTGGTATTATTTAATCAAAGGATTGGTTACTGGGGTGGCGGAAATGCGGGTAGCGACGAAGAGACGGCACGACGCGCCGGTGGCATATGGCGCGATCATATTCGGCCAAATAGTCGTCGCGGTAGCTGCTTCAGCCTACGCAATTCACTACTATTGGAGTGCTCCATGAGAATTATTTCGGCAAATCTCTTCGCCCGCGCCCAGCAGCTCATCCCCGGTGGCGTGAACTCGACCGTCCGGGCCTTCCGCTCGGTCGGCGGCGCGCCGTCTTTCACCTTGCGCCATTCTCCCACCCGAATAATCGTTCCGCCATGGTAACGCTCAGACTCAACCCGGCGATGGATCGCAAATTGGCGCGCCTCGCCAAGGCCAGCGGCACGTCCAAGACGGCCATCGCGCGTTCCGCTTTGCTCGATCGCCTGCAGGAAGAGGACGACATCCGCATCGCTGAGGAACGGCTGAAGCGCCTCGATGCCGGCAAGTCCCGCACCTACACTCTCGAGGAAGTTGAGCGTGAGCTTGGTCTGGCGCGTTGAATTGGAGGAGGACGCCAAACGTGACCTGCATCGCCTGGGTGCGGACGCGGCTCGGAAGATTGTGAGCTATTTGCGCGCAAGACTGGCCACCGCCGAAGATCCCCGCCGCTATGGACGATCACTGCGTGGCGACCTGCACGGTCTGTGGCGCTACCGGGTGGCAGATTACCGGGTGCTCGCCAAAATTGAGAAAGAACGATTGCTGGTGCTAGTGGTGCGAGTCGGCCATCGTAAGGACGTCTATGAGTGACCAACCATGAATCAGTCTGAATCCCTCTTCGCCCGCGCCCAGCAGCTCATTCCCGGCGGCGTCAACTCCCCGGTCCGGGCCTTCCGCTCCGTCGGCGGTGCGCCGTTCTTCACCAAATCGGCCAAGGGCGCGACGCTCACCACGGCCGATGGCAAGGAGCTGATCGACTTCGTCTGCACCTGGGGCCCGGCCATTCACGGCCACAACCACCCGCGCATCAGGGCCGCCATCGCCGCCGCGCTGGAAAACGGCACGTCTTTCGGCACGCCGAATCCCTACGAGGTGCAGATGGCCGATCTGATCGTGCAGTTCTTCCCGTCCATCCGGAAGGTCCGCATGTGCAACAGCGGCACCGAGGCGACGATGTCGGCCATCCGCTTGGCGCGCGGCTTCACGAAGCGCGACAAGATCATCAAGTTCGCCGGCTGCTACCACGGCCACAGCGACTCGCTGCTCGTCGCCGCCGGCTCGGGCGCCCTCACCCACGGCCATCCCGACAGCGCCGGTGTGCCGGCGGCATTCGCCCGTGAGACGGTCGTTCTGCCCTACAACGATATCGCCGCACTCAACGCCGGTTTCGCCGCCAATCCGGGCCAGATCGCCTGCGTCATCCTCGAGCCCTACATCGGCAACGTCGGTTTCATCAAGCCCGACGCCGGCTACCTGCAGGCGGTCCGCCAGGCCTGCACCGCCAACGGCGCCGTGCTCATCCTCGACGAGGTCATGACCGGCTTCCGCCTCGCCCGCGGCGGTGTGCAGGAAATCGAACAAATCGTCCCCGACCTCACCTGTCTCGGCAAAATCATCGGCGGCGGCCTGCCCGTCGGCGCCTTCGGTGGCCGCACCGACATCATGGACAAACTTGCGCCGCTCGGCCCGGTCTACCAGGCCGGCACGCTCAGCGGCAACCCGCTGGCCATGGCCGCCGGCATCGCGTCGCTCCAGATGCTCGACGAGCTGAAGCCCTACGCCAAGCTCGACGCCCTCGGCCGGCAGGTTTGCGCCGCCGCCCTCGCCGCCGCCAAGGCCAAGGGCCTGCCGTTGCAGGCCCCGCAGGCGGGGTCGATGTTCAGCCTTTTCTTCACCCCGGCGCCCGTGCGCGACATGCCGACCGCGCTCGCCTCCGATGCGAGGCTCTTCGGCAGGTTCTTCCACGCCTGCCTCGCCGACGGCGTCTACCTGCCGCCCAGCGCCTACGAGTCCTGGTTCCTGAGCACGGCCCACGAGGGCGCGGCCGTGGACCGGGCTTGCGAAGTCATCGCGAAGGCGATTAAGCAATTATAGTTTCACACCAAGATCGCTAAGAACGCCAAGGTAGATTCGTTTAACTCTTCATGAGACCCGCATCCCTATTCGCCTGCTTCGCGGTCTGTGCTTCCTTGGTGTTAAATGGCATCGCCCAGCCGGCGGACGCCCCGGTGCTCCCGCTCAGCGAGCTGCGGCCCGGCATGAGGGGCGAGGTCTGGACCGTCTTCAAGGGCCGCGCGCCCGAGCCGTTCGCCGTGCAGGTGGCCGGCATCATCCGGAACGCCCTCGGCCCGGGCAAAAGCATGATCCTGTGCGAACTGACCGACCCGCGCGTGCAGGGCATGGGTGCCGTGGCCGGCATGAGCGGCAGCCCGCTCTACATCGACGGCAAGGTCGCCGGCGTCCTCTCCTACCAGATCCAGCGCTTCGAGACCGTGCGCTACGCGGGCTTCACGCCCATCAGCGACGTGCTGGAGGTCGGTGCGCTGCCCCCGGGCAAGGACAGCCTCGCGCCCATCCCGATCAAGGGCGAACGCCAGGGCGCGCACGGCGCCGGCGATTTCGCCGCGTCGTTCACGCCGATGACGCCGGCCTTCGCGCTCGGCGGCCTCGCGCCCGAGGTCGCGAGCCTGCTCGAACCGCAATTCTCCGCGCTGGGCCTCAACGTCACCGCCCTCGGCGGCAACACCGGCGCCGGCGACACCGCCCTTGCCGCGCCGGCCACGCTGCACCCGGGCGACGTCGTCGCGGTTGCGCTGGCCACCGGCGACATCAGTCTCGCCGGCACCGGCACGGTGTCGCATGTGGACGGCAACCGCGTCCTCGCTTTCGGCCACCCGATGCTGTCGCTCGGCGCCACCGAGCTGCCGATGGCGTCCGCCGAGGTCGTCACGATTCTCCCGAGCACGCTCAACTCGGTCAAAATCACCAACACCGGCGGCGTGATCGGCTCCTTCAGCCAGGACCGCCTCTCGGGCATCTACGGCGAGCTGGGCCGCAAGGCCCCGATGGTCGCCGTCGAGGTGGCCTTCCCCACCCGCAGCAACCGCAAGTCGCTCCACTTCGAGGTCGTGCGCCACGAGCAACTGCTGCCCGCCATCGCCGCCACCGGCCTCGCGCAGGCCGTGATGGGCTCAAACGAATCAGGCTTCGCCCGCGGCTTCAAGGTGACGACCACCGTGGATTTTCCCGGCACGGCGCCGATCAAGCTGAGCCAGCTTTACCCCGGGCCGCAGGGATTCCGCCAGGGCCTGACCGAATTTGTCGGCACCCTCTCGCTCTGGCTGTTCAACCCCTACGAGCGCGTTTTCCCGGAGCACATCCGCTTCAGCGTGGAGGACACGCCCGAGACCCCCACCGGTTCGATCGAACAGATGCTGGTGTCGCGCACCGAGGCCTCGCCCGGCGAGCGGGTGGACCTCACCGTCGGCTGGCGCGGCTTCCAGCGCGACGGCGAAAGCGAGCAGGCCAGCCTCGTCATCCCGCGTGAATGGGCCGGCAAGGAGTTGGAGGTCATCCTCACCACGGGCCCCGCGCTGGATGAGCTGACCGGGCGCGCGCACAGCGTGCCGGTCGCCCAGTTGCGCAGCTTCGAGGAATATATCTCCGCCCTCCGCGGCTTCCGGGCCTCGGACGGACTCTACCTCGCGGTGATCGAGAAGGCCCGGCTCATGACCGACCAGCGCGCCACGACCCAGGACATGCCCGGCTCGCTCGAGCGCATCGTCCGCAGCGCCGACGAGGCGCGCTTCCAGCGCCGCGACGCCTTCAACCCGCTCTGGGAGCAACGCGTGCTGCCCGGCCGCCTGTTCAGCATCCTGGTCCGCCGCCCGCTCGTCATCACGGATTAGTTTCACCCATCCCCTTCATGTCATTCTGAGCGGAGCGAAGAATCCAGTTTTTGCACCCACGCTGGATTCTTCGCTCCGCTCAGAATGACAAATCATTTTTCCCCATGCCTTGCCGTCTCCTTCTGCGCTCTCTGGTCTTTGCGTCCTTGGTGGCCACCCTTGCCGCCGACCCGCTCACCCGACAGTTGGAAATCGACTTCGGCCGCGACGTCGCCAGCCGGAACCTCAAGGGCCTCGCCACCCGCTCCGACGGCCGCGTGCTGCCCGGTCCCGTGTTCACCGATCTCTCCGGTCCGAAGATCGGCGACATCCTCTGGACGCTGCAGCCGCGCGACGCCGAGCGGATCATGCTGAAGTCCTCCCAGGGAACCACGGACCGCATCGGCAGCTACCGCTACCTCGTCGGCACGGGGCCCGACGGCAAGGTGCAGGAAGTGACCGTCAACGCGGCCGACAGCGCCTACACCGTCCGCGAAGTCGCCGACGTGCCCGAGACGCAGGCCATCGCCTTGCACGCGCTGCCCGACGGCGCGATCCTCGTCGGCACCTCGCCCACCGCGGCCGTCTATCTCTTCAAGGACGGCAGGAACCTCGCCCGCGTCCCGCTGCCGGCCGACTCGGTGTTTGATTTCCTGGCGCTGTCCGACGGCAGCGTGCTCGCCGCCACGGGCAATCCCGGGAAAATCTACCGCCTCGACCTGAAAAAATTCGCCGCCGCCGGCGTGATCGAGGGCAAGGCCGGCGACGACAAGCTCCTCGCCGACAAGGGCGTCATCCTGTTCGGCGAGATCCGCGACCGCAACGTGCGCCGGCTCGCGCGCGTGGCCGACGGCCGCATCATCGCCGGCTCTTCGCCCAAGGGGAACATCTACTCGTTCACCGCCTCCGGGGGCGCGCCGCTGATCCTGCAGGAGAACCGCGACGGCGAGGTTGTCGACCTGCTGCCGATGGAGGATGGCGGCTTCTACGCCGCTCTGGTCTTCGCCGCCGACTCCGCCAGCCGGATCAACCGGCCCATCGACCCGAAGGCCGCCGACGCCAAGGACAAGCCGCCCGCCGTGGAGGAGAAACCCGGTTTCACCGGCCGCTCGACGGTCGTGCATTTCCCGGCCGGCGGTTTTCCGGAGCACGTCATGACGAAGCCCAACATCGCGTTCTACCGCCTGGCGCGGCATCTTGGCTGGCTGCTGCTCACCGCCGGCGAACTCGGCGACGCCTTCGGCTACGATCCCGTCGCGCGGCGCTCGCTGACCTTCGCCGGCAGCGGCTCCAGCCAGCTCAACGACCTCGCCCCGATGGGGGACGGGCGTTTTCTGGTCCTGCGCAACAACGCCCCCGGCCTCGGGCTCATGGCGTTCGCGCCGGCCGCGGCGCGCGAGCTTGAGACCAAGCGGCTCGACCTGGGCCAGCCGGGCGAATTGGGAGCGCTGCGCTTCGCCCGGATGCACGGCATCGGCCCCGCCGGGCTCAAGCTCCAGGTCCGGACCAATTTCGGCAGCGACGAACTGGAAGGCTGGACCCCGTGGACCGACCTGAAGCTGCGCGACGGGGCCTTCGCCGCCGACGGCCTGCGCGGACGTTACCTGAAACTCCGTCTGCAAATTCCGGCCGCCGCGGCCGATTTCCTGATCGACAAGGCGGTCGTCCACAGCCTCGCCCAGAACCGCCGGCCCGCGCTCACCGATTTCCGCATTCTGGCGCCCAACCTCGGCCTGATCCCCGCCGCCGAGCGCGCCCCCAACGCCACGATGACGCTCACCCAGGTGCTTTTCCCCAACACTCGCGACGGCAAGGATGACGGCGGCGACAAGCGCAAGGAGGCGCTGCTGAACAGCCAGGTGGTCAGCGCGCCCG
The DNA here is from genome assembly GCA_016190985.1 of Opitutia bacterium. Classification (GTDB taxonomy): domain Bacteria; phylum Verrucomicrobiota; class Verrucomicrobiia; order Opitutales; family Opitutaceae; genus Lacunisphaera. Next base: position 159,452 of record JACPPI010000001.1, read on the forward strand.
GCACCCAGATCGTCTACTGGACCGTCGCCGACGCCGATGGCGACGCCCTCACCTACACCTTCAGCATCCGCCCCGAAGGCACCGAGGCCTGGACCGACCTGGCCGTCGGCACGGCCGAGAACTTTGTGCAGTTCGAGACCGGCGGCCTGGCCGAGGGGCTCTACTTCACGCGGCTCACGGTCAGCGAGCAGTCGCCGCGCCCGGCCGCGCAGCGGCTGGGCTACACTTTCGAGACCGACAGCCTGCTCGTCGACCGCACGCCACCCGCGATCACGGCCACGGCGGCGACCCGCGCCGACGGGATCCTCTCCATATCGGTCAGCGGGCGCGACGCGCTCTCGTTGCTCGAAGGCGCCGAGTTTGTGCTGAACAACGGCACGCGCCTGACCGTGGTCCATCCGGCCGACGGCATCCTCGACGGCCGCGAAGAGCGGTTCATCGCCGAGATCCCCGACGCCAGGGCCGCCGGGGCAAACTCAGTGGAGATCATCCTCTACGACCGCCCCGGCAACGCGACGTCAACCCGTCTGCCGCTAAAGTAGCTTCCGGACGGGCGATTGATGGCGGGGCCTAGTTGTCGTAATTCCACATGTCGTGGACCGCCTTCCATTTTCCATCGGCTTGCTTTCGCCAGACGCAGAGGAATTTCCCAGTAGCCGTGGTGGCCTTGCCATCGACGCGTTTGGTGGTTTCCAAGAATGTTCCTGCAGTGAAACCGAGTTCGCCAGCCTTGGATACACCTGCGGTCGTCGCCTTCCAGGAAAGTGAATAGTTGGGGTCGGCGATGCCCGCCCACACAGCACGGATGGCGGCGCGCCCGGTGGCGGCTTTGTCGCGCGGGGGGTAGGCCACAGCGTCGTCCGCGTAGAACGAGACAAGCAGGTCGACATCGCGCTTGCCTGCGGAAGCGGACCAAGCGTCATCCTGTTGGACGAGAACCTTGGCTTCTCCGGTGAACTCGGCCGCCTGCGCGGCCACGTGGCAAAAAAAGACTGGGCACAGTCCGAACAGCAAACCCATGACTGAGGTGATTCGTAGTTTCATGATCCCAGCTTCAAATAGGACCGAGGCTGGGCAAGGGAATTCCGATTCTACTTTCGGCCACCGCGCTGGCGAAGCGTCAGGCCCGGGGATGCGCCTTGGCGTGGATTTCCTTCAGCCGGGCGACACTCGTGTGGGTGTAGACCTGGGTCGAGGTCAGGTTGGCGTGGCCCAGCAGCTCCTGCACGGCGCGCAGGTCGGCGCCGGAGTTCAGCAGGTGCGTCGCGTAGGAATGCCGCAGCTTGTGCGGCGACAGGTCCATGGGCAGGTCGGCCAGCGCGAGATACTTCTTCACCAGCAGCTGCACCGCGCGCACGGACAGGCGCTGCTGCCGCGGCGTGACCAGCACGGGATCGGCGGGCCCGGTCTTCTTGGCGAACTCGTCGCGGAACTTCCGCAACACCGCCATGGCCGTGGCGCCGAGGGGACAGATCCGCTCCTTGCGGCCCTTGCCCAGCACGCGCGCGCTGCCGGTGTCGAAATCCACCGCGCCGTAATTCAGCGCCACCAGCTCGCTGACGCGCAGCCCGCCGCCGTAGAGCAGCTCAAGCGCGAGCCGGTCGCGCCAGGCCTCCGGCGCGGCGAGGGTCTTGTTTCGCAGCAGCTTCAACGGCCCCTCGAGCAAGGCGGCCGTCTGGGCCTCGGTCAGGAATTTCGGCAGGCTCCGCGGCAGCTTGGGCAGCCGCACGCCGGCGAAGGGGTTGCGCTCCAGCCGCCCCCGCTGCATCCAGTAGCGGTAGAAGGCGCGGAGTCCCGAGACATGGTTGTGCAGCGTGCGCCGGTCGAAACGGCGCTGGGCCTCGATGACGAAGTCGCGCACATCGCGCGGCGACAGCACATCGAAGCCGCCCTCGCCGCGTTGCGCGGAGCGCAGCCAGTGAAAAAAGTCCTCGAAGGCCTGGGCGTAGTTGCGGGCGGTGTAGGCCGAGTAGCGCCGCTCCTTGCGCAGATGGTCGAGGAACGGACGCAGCCATGCGCCCGTGATGTCCGCCGGCAGCGGCTCAGGCCGGGGACTGGACGCGTGCTTCGACATCGTGCATCACCCGGCCGCATTCCTTGCGCAAGGCGGCCTCCGGGTCGATGCCGCGCGAGCGGCACGCCGCCACCAGCCCGTAGAGCGCGCGGCCGGCCGCGGCCTCGTTGAAATCCCCGTTGACGGCGGCGGCGGGCGGCGCGCCGTCCGCCGGCAGCCGGTTTTTCTCGATCCGCTTGGCCACCTCCTCGGCCAACATCAGGGCCGGCAGCCGCGGCGGCAGTTTCTTGAACAAAGCCGGATCGGTCTTGCCGGCCGCCGCCTTTTCGGTCGCCTTCACTCTTTCCCAGACCTCGATGACCTGGGCGGAACTGTCGGCCCGGCCCGTGCCGAAGACATGGGGGTGGCGGCGGATGAGCTTGGCGTTGATCTCGCGCGCCACGTCGTCGAAGTCGAAGTCGCCGCGCTCGGCGGCGAGCTGGGCGTGAAACACGACTTGGATGAGCACGTCGCCGAGTTCCTCGCGCATGTGCGGGAGGTCGTTGCGGTCGATCGTGTCGAGCAGTTCGCTGCACTCGTCGATCAGGCAGCGGGCGAGCGTCTGGTGCGTCTGCTCGCGGTCCCACGGGCAGCCGTCGGGGGCGCGGAGCCGGGCCATGGTCTGGCGCAAGTCGTCGATGGCACTCATGCGCGGAACTCCAGCCGGGAATCCGGGCATTAACAAGAAACTTGTGGTTGAACTGCCCCGGCCTTGGGCAATCCTGTCGGCCACCATTTGCCGCATGGACAAGCTGACAGAAATCATGGCCCACAAGCGCCGGGAGATCGCCCCGCTGCTGCGGCCGGTCTTCGCCGACGAACTCGCGGCGCTGCACCACGCCCTGCCCCCGCCGCCGCCGTTCCGGCAGGCGCTGCGCCGGGCCGACGGCAAGCTTGCCGTCATCGCGGAGATGAAACGCCGCTCCCCCTCCGTCGGGGCCATCAAGGAAGGCGCCTCCGCTCTCGGGCAGGCCCGGCGCTACCGGGCGGCGGGGGCGGCCGCCCTGTCGATTCTGACCGACGAGAAATACTTCGGCGGCGCCCTCGCCGACCTGCAGGAGGTGACGGCCGACTTTGCCACCCAACCACCGGCCCTGCCGTGCCTGCGCAAGGATTTCATGGTTCATCCGGTGCAGGTTTTGCAGGCGCGCGAATCCGGCGCCAGCGCCATCCTGATCATCGTGCGCGCCCTGACCGACGACGAGATCGAGGCGTTGCACCACGCCGCCACCGCCGCCGGGCTCGACGCGCTGTTCGAGATCCACAGCGAGGACGAGTTGGCGCGGGCCGTCCGGCGCAAGGCCCAGATCATCGGCGTGAACAACCGCGACCTCGCCGTGTTCAAGAACGACCTCGGGCTGTCCGAGCGACTCATCCCCCTGTTTCCGAAAAACGTCGTGGCCGTCAGCGAGAGCGGCATCGCCACCGCGGCCGACGCCGCCCGCGTCAAGGCCGCCGGGGCGCATGCGGTGCTGGTCGGCGAGTCGCTGATGCGCGCCGAGGATCCCGCCGCCTTGATCCGCGCCATACACCATGCGTAGTGCCTGCACCTATTCCATGCCGCTGACCCCGAAGTCCACCCGGGAGCTGCTCGCCCGGCTCGGGCACGAGCCCAAGCGCTTCCTCGGGCAGAATTTCCTCGTCGACGGCAACATCGTCCGCAAGTCCCTCGAGCTCGCCGGCGTCGGCCCGGGCGACACCGTGGTCGAGATCGGGCCGGGGCTCGGCACGCTGACCGGCGCGCTGCTCGACGCCGGCGCGGAGGTCTGGGCCGTGGAGCGCGACTACAACCTGCACCGGCACCTCGCCGCCACGCTTGCTGCGGAGAAACCGCGGCTGCATCTGCTGGAAGGCGACGCCGTGGAGCACCCATTGGCGGGCCTGCCCCCGGAGCGCGCGGCCGCCTTCAAGATCGTGGCCAACCTGCCCTATGCCATCGCCACGCCGTGGCTCGACGGCGTGCTCTCCGGCCCGTTGCCGGAGCGCATGGTGCTCATGCTCCAGCAGGAGGCGGCGCAGCGCTACGTCGCCCAGCCGGGCTCGAAGAGCTTCGGCGCGATTTCCATTTCCCTTCAGGCCGCCTACGCTGTCGCGCCCGGCCACAAGGTCGACGGCTCGTGCTTTTTCCCGCAACCCGACATCGAGTCCTGCCTGCTCCATCTCACGCGGCTGCCCGCGCCGTTCACCTTCCCGCCCGCCACCAAGGCCGTCATCCGCGCGTGCTTTCAACAGCGCCGCAAACAGATCGGCGGGCTGCTCCGCGGCAAGCTGCCCGATGGCGGCGCGGCCTGGCTGGCGCAGTTGCGGGCCGCCGGCCTGGGCCCGCAGTCACGGCCCGAGCAGATTCCCGTGGCACTCTGGCGCCGGCTGGAGGTCTGAGTCCCGGCGTTGATAAATCCACATTCTGCCAGCAGACTGCCTCCGGCCATGTTCCGCCCCGCCCTGCTCCTCGCCGCCGTGTTGCCCGCTTCCGCTCAGGTCGCGGCTCTGGCCGGCAAGGTGGAGGGCGACACCTATTTCTCCGCCACCGGTGAATTCAGCCTGCCCCTGCCCGTGCTGCGCGAGCTGGGCGGCGCCATCACCGACACGGAGAATGTCGTCACCTTCACCGACAGCTACAACACGCACATCAGCATCGCCTGCTTTCCGCAGGACGCGCTCCAACGCTGGGAACTCGACACGCGCGGCCTGCGCGAATACCTGCTGTATTTCTTCACCGAGTTTGTGCTCCCCGATTTTTCCCGGCGCTTCCCGGGGGCGGCGATCGAGAGCGCGCGGTTCGTCCCCGAGCTCCTCGACGGCGCGCTGATCACCTACGCGCTCCTGCCCGGCGGCTCCTACTTTGAGCCGAAGCCCGGCCAGCTGGGTGCTGGCACCACCGCTCCCGTCACCGCCAAGCGCGGCTCGCTGCTCTTAGTGCGCAACCGCCATGTCTATGTGCTGAGCACCGAGCTGGCCGAGCGCGCCACGCAGCGCAGCAGCTATGTCGCGACACCCGAGAAGGAGAACGCCCAGTTGAACACCCGGCTCACCGAGCTGGCCAACCGGCTCGTTTTCACCTCCCCCAAGCCCCGCGCTCCGTGACCCGCCCCGCATGAGCGAAACCTACGAGGAGGTCATCCACGGCGAACCGGCTTACCGCCGCGCGCCACCGGCGGCGCATGAAATCCTCGTCAACCGCCTGCACGCGCTCGTGGCCCGCCACCTGCCGGCCGCCGCCCCGCTCCAGCAACTGCCCCCGCGCGCCAGCCTGCAACTGGCGGACGATTGCATTCTGCGGCCTGACCTGACCATCATCCGCACCGACCCGGCGCTGGCGGGACCGGCGCAGCTTTATCTTGTCGCCGAGGTTCTGTTCCCCGGCGATCATCACCTCGACACCGTGATCAAGAAACAGCTCTGGTCGGAACTCCGGCTGCCGCGCCTCTGGATGGTTGATCCGCGCTACCTCAACGTCGAGGTTTACGGTCTCGGCGAATACGGCTTCACCCTGACCGACATCCTCGCCCACCACCATCCCCTCACCGACCCGCACCTGCCGGGTCTGGATTGCAGTATGGAAGAACTTTTTGCCAAACTCTGAACCGATCCCCTCCCCCATGCTCCGTCTCCTCGCCCTCATGTGCGCCCTCGCCCTGTCCGCCTCGGCCTTTGACCTGGCCAACCCCAAGCCGCCCGTCGCCGCGAAGAAACCCAAGGACGTCACCGTCCACGAGGACAAGCGCATCGACGATTACTTCTGGCTGCGGGAGAAAGGCGCGCCCGAGGTCGTCAGCTATCTCGGGCAGGAAAACGCCTACACGGAGGCCGTCCTCGCGCCGGAAAGGGAACTCCGCGCCGCGCTCTACAAGGAAATGCTCGCCCGCATCAAGGAGGACGACACCTCCGCGCCGGTGCCGTTCCGCGGCTGGCTCTACTACATCCGCACCGAGAAGGACCGGCAGTATCCGCTCTATTGCCGGAAAAGCGCCGCCGCCGGCGCGTCCGAGGAAATCCTGCTCGACCTGAACAAGATGATCGGGACGAGCACCTGCATCGCCGTCGGGCAATACCGCGTCAGCGACGACGGCGCGCGGCTCGCCTACTCCATCGATTGGACCGGCTACCGCCAATACGAGGTCTTTGTCCTGGACCTCGCCACCAAGGCGCTCGTGCCGCAGCAGATCGGCAAGGTCTCCAGCCTCGAATGGGGCGCCGGCCACGACGTGCTCTACTACGGCACGGAGCACGAGGTCTCGAAACGCTCGGACAAATTCCACCGCTGGACCCTCGGCACCGGCAAACACGAGCTGCTCTTCGAGGAAAAGGACGGGCTCTACAACCTGGAGGCCCGGAAGTCGCGCGACGGCAAATTCATCTTCTGCCACACCGAGAGCAAGCTCACCACCGAGGTCTTCGCCCTGCCGGCGGACGACACCGCGGCCCCGCTGCGCAGTTTGCTCGGCCGCACCGGGAACAGCAAATACCACGCCGAGCACCGCGCCGGCCGGTTCTACTTCGTCACCAACCGCGACGGGGCCAAGAACTACAAGATCGCCTCGGCGCCGGCCACCGCCCCGGCGCAGTTGACCGACCTCATCCCGCACAACCCGGCCATCAAGATCGACGACATGGACATGTTCGCGACCCATCTGGTTGTGACCGAGCGCGAGAACGGCCTGCCCCACCTGCGCGTGTTCGACTTCGCCAGCGGCACATCGCGCCGGCTGGAAATGCCCGAGGCCGCCTGCGAGGTCAGCGCCGACAAAAACTGGGAATTCGACACCGCCGAATACCGCTTCACCTACCAGTCGCTCGCCCGGCCGCCCACCGTCTACGCCGCCAATCTGGCCACCGGCGCTCGCACTCTCGTCAAACAGACGGAGGTGCTCGGGGGCTTTGACGCGAAGCACTACAAGTCCGAGCGCCTCTGGGCCGTGGCGCGCGACGGCGCCAAGGTGCCGCTGTCCGTCGTCTATCGCGCCGATCTCGACCGCACCAAGCCGCAGCCGCTCTGGCTCTACGGCTACGGCTCCTACGGCGTCAGTATGCCGGTGTCGTTTAGCTCCAGCCGCGTCAGCCTGCTCGACCGCGGCCTGATCTACGTCATCGCCCATATCCGCGGCGGCGGAGAGCTCGGCGAGGAGTGGCGCGAGGCCGGCCGCATGGACAAAAAGATGAATACGTTCCATGACTTCGTTGACTGCGCCCAGTGGCTCGTCGGCCACGGCTGGACCACGCCGAAGCAGCTGGTCACCTCGGGCGGCAGCGCCGGCGGCCTGCTCATGGGCGCCGTGCTCAACCAGCGGTCCGACCTCTTCCGCGCCGCGCTGGTGGAGGTGCCGTTCGTCGACGTGCTCAACACCATGCTCGACGCCACGCTGCCGCTCACCACCGAGGAATACATCGAGTGGGGCGATCCCAACGACAAGGAGCAGTATTTCTGGATGCGCGCCTACAGCCCCTACGACAACCTCAAGCGCGCCGCCTACCCCCATGTCCTCATCAACGTCTCCTACAACGACAGCCAGGTGCCCTATTGGGAGGGCGCGAAATATCTCGCCAAGCTGCGCACCCTCGACACCGGCCGCAACGCCACGCTGCTCCACGCCACCATGGGCGCCGGCCACGGCGGCGCCGCCGGCCGCTACGACGCGCTCAACGACACCGCCCGCAACTACGCTTTCCTCCTGGGGGCGTTGGGCCTCGGCAAATGACCACTTTCATGAAAACCCTCCTGCTCCTCCTTCCTCTCGCCACCCTCGCCGCCTCGGCCGCGGACCGGCCCTACGGCCTCGTCATCCACGGCGGCGCCGGCGTCATCGAGCGCTCCGCCCTGAGCCCCAAGCGCGAGGCCGAGTATCGCGCCAAGCTCGCCGAGGCCCTCAACGCCGGCTACGCCGTGCTGGAAAAAGGCGGCGCGTCGCTCGACGCGGTCACCGCCGCGATCAACGTCATGGAGGACTCACCCCTCTTCAACGCCGGCAAGGGCGCGGTGTTCAACGCCGACGGCATCTGCGAACTCGACGCCTCCATCATGGACGGCCGCACCCAGGCCGCCGGCGCCGTGGCTGGCGTCCACCGCATCAAAAACCCCATCAACCTCGCCCGCGACGTCATGGCGAAGTCCGAGCACGTGATGATGGTCGGCGACGGCGCCGAGATATTCGCCCGCTCGCTCGGCTACGAGATGGTGCCGAACGAATACTTCCAGACCGACTGGCGTCGTGAACAGCTCAAGAAAGCGCAGGAAAAGGAGAAAAGCGGCAAGGAGCGCACCGCGGCGGTGCCGGCCGATTACTTCACCCGCACGCTGCGCTGGGGCACGGTCGGCTGCGTGGCGCTCGACCGGGCCGGCAATCTCGCGGCGGGCACCTCCACCGGCGGCATGACCAACAAGAAGTTCGGCCGCGTCGGCGACGCGCCGATCATCGGCGCCGGCACCTACGCCAGCAACGCCACCTGCGCCGTCAGCGCCACCGGCTGGGGCGAGTTTTTCATCCGCGTCGGCGTCGCCCGCGACATCGCCGCCCAGATGGAATACCGCGGCACGCCGCTCCAGGCCGCCGCCGCCGCGACTATCGCCAAGGTCGGCCGGCTCGGCGGCGACGGCGGTGTCATCGCCCTCGACGCGCAGGGCAACGTCGCCATGGAGTTCAACTCGCCCGGCATGTATCGCGCCGTCCGCCTCTCCCACCGGCCCGCCACGGTCGCCATCTACGGCGACGAGGCCAAGTGAATCCGCTCATGCCGAAGCAAGCCCTCCGCGACGCCATCGTGCGGCAGCTCCAGACCGAGTTGGACCTCCTGACCCAGGCGGCCCTCGCCACGCATGCCGAGGCCACGGACGAAGAGAACAAGGCCGAGGACAAATACGACACGCGCGGCCTGGAGGCCTCCTATCTCGCCCACGGCCAGTCCAAGGCCGCCGAGGAGGCCGCCCAGGCCGTCGCGCAGTTCACCGCGCTCCCGTTGCGGGATTTCTCGCCCGGCGAGCCCATCAGCCTCGGCGCGCTCGTCCGCCTGGAAGGCCGGGATCGCAGCCGCTACTTCATCGGCCCGCGCGCCGGCGGCATGGAGGTCATGGACGGCGGCGATCCCGTGCTCGTCATCACCCCGCAATCGCCGCTGGGCCGCCAGCTCATGGGCCGCAAGCAGGGCGACACCCTCCAGCTCGAACTCGGCGGCCAACGCAGCGAGTTCACCGTCGCCTCCGTGGCCTGACTAATTGGTGGTTCACTTTCTGCCCTCCGTCCTCTGACATCTGTCCCCTGATTCCCATGACCACCTACGAAACCCTCCGCGCCGACATCGTCGCCGCCATGAAGGCCCGCGACATCGCGACCGCCACGGCGCTCCGCACCATGGACGCCGCCATCCAGCGCGCCGCGATGGACGCCAACAAGCCGATCGACGAGGCGCTCGTCCTCGCCACCTTCCGCAAGGCCGTGAAAAACCTCACCGACGCCCGCGCCGAGTTCGAGAAAGGCGGCCGCGCCGACCTCGTCGCCGCCACCAGCGCGGAGATCGCCATCCTCGAAAAATACCTGCCCAAGGGTCTCGATGCCGCCAAGCTCGACGCTCTCATCGCCGAGGTGATCGCCGCCACCGGCGCCACCTCGAAGAAGGAAATGGGCAAGGTCATCGGCGCGCTGAAGCAGCGGCCGGAGGCGGCGCGCATCGACATCGTCGCCGCCAGCAAGCTCATCCAGGCCAAGCTGCCGTAAGGCGCGGTGCGCCAGTTGAGAGTTCATTGTTGAGGGTTGAGAGACCGAGCCCCGCCTCCGTCTAGCGGTCTTCCACTCTCATTTCTCAACTCTCAGCCCTAAACGACTTCCATGTCCCTCATCGATCCGCTCTTCTCCGTCGGTTTCCTGCGCAAGGCCATCTGGCGGCTGTGGTATCCCTTCCTCACGCGCCGGCTCACACAGGAGGAGGTGCTGTTTCTCAACTACGCCTTCGAGCCCGAGCCGCCCATGGCCCTGCCGCTCGATCCGGCCGACGAGCCGAACCGCGCCTGCATCCAGCTCTACCATCATGTCGCCACGCAGGCAGACCTCCGCGCCAAGCGGGTGCTCGAGGTGAGCTGCGGCCACGGCGGCGGGGCGTCCTACCTCGCGCGCACGCTGCGGCCCTCCCGCTACACGGGCCTCGATCTGAATCCTGCGGGCATCGCCTTCTGCCGGCAGCGCCACCAGGTCGCCGGGCTGGATTTCGTGCAGGGCGACGCTGAGAACCTGCCATTCGCCGGAAGCTCGTTCGATGCTGTGGTCAACGTCGAGGCCTCGCACTGCTATCCGCATTTCCCGCGCTTCCTCGCCGAGGTCGCCCGCGTGCTGAAGCCCGGCGGACATCTTCTCTATGCCGACTTCCGCTTCGACGAGGGCCTGGCCGGCTGGGAGCAGGCGCTCGCCGCCGCGCCGCTTCGGTTGCTGCGCTCCCGCGTCATCAACGCCGAGGTGCTGCGCGGCATGGACCGGAACTCGCAGCGCTCCCAGATCTTGCTCGCGCGGCATCTGCCCAAGTTCATGCACTCGCTCGGCCGGGACTTCGCCGGCATCCGGGGCTCCCGCATCTACAACGCCCTGCAGGAAGGCCGCCTCTCCTACCGGTCGTATTGCTTCGCCAAGGACTGATCCGCCCCCAGACGGCGGTTGCATCGGGCCGGCCGATGCGTTGTATTCGGCAAAAGACACCCGCCATGAAATCCCGCCTGCTCGCCCTCCTTTTCGCCGCACTGACACTTTCCGCTTTCGCCGCCGCTGCGGCGGACAAGCCTGAACCCAATCCGACGGTGACGACGACCAAGCGTTCCGCGGTCAAGGTCGGCAACAGTTTCTTCGCGCTCGTCAAGGGCACCAAGCTCGAGGTGCTGGGCCGCGACGGCAAGGACCTCATCGTCAAATACCGCGCCTCCCAGGGCAAAATCCCCTACGCCGACACCGACTACGTTCTCTCCGACGACGAGAAAGCCGAGGAGGAAGCGGCGGCGGAAGCAGCCACGGCACCAGCCGCTGCAAAACCCGTCGCGCCACCTGTGGCCAAAAAGGCGGCGCCGCCAGTCGCCGCAAAAACTCCGCCGCCCGCCCTCGCCACCGACGGGAAGCCCGCCACGAACTACGGCAAGGCCGTGCAAAAGGCGAAGCAGGCCGAGCAGGCGCACAAGGGGAAGCTTGTCTCTCCCACCGACGAGATCCTCGACGAGAAGCCGAAGAAGTAGACTGAGACCGGTGGAGCGCGTTGCCCGCAACGCGCTTGCCTTGCCCGCCGCAGCCCCACGCATTGAGCGCAATGCGTTCCACCTCGCCGCCTCAGCCAGATTCCCATCTGGCTTCACCGGCTGATTAGCCCTGCTGCAACGTCCAACGATGGCATACATTGCTTTTGACCGCCCGGCCTTCAGGTTTCAGGTTTCATCTTTTCATATGTCCCCCACCATCATCTACACCAAGACCGACGAGGCTCCCGCGCTCGCCACCTATTCCCTCCTCCCCATCGTGCAGGCCTTCGCCAAGCACGCGGGCATCAACGTCGAGACGCGCGACATCTCCGTCGCCGCCCGCATCCTCGCCGCCTTCGCCGACAAGCTGCCTGCCCACCAGAAGGTCGCCGATCATCTCGCCGAGCTGGGCGCCCTCACGCTCAAGCCCGAGGCCAACATCATCAAGCTCCCCAACATCTCCGCCTCCGTCCCGCAGCTCAAGGAGGCCATCGCCGAGCTTCAGGCCCACGGTTACGCCGTGCCCGACTACCCCGAGGTGCCCAAGACCGACGCCGAGAAGGACGCCAAGGCCCGCTACGACAAGGTCAAGGGCTCCGCCGTCAACCCGGTCCTCCGCGAGGGCAACTCCGACCGCCGCGCGCCGAAGGCCGTCAAGGACTACGCCCGCGCCCACCCGCACTCCATGGGCAAGTGGTCGCCGGACTCCAAGACTTCCGTCGCCACCATGGGCCACGATGATTTCCGCAGCAACGAGAAGTCCGTCACCCTCGCGGCCGCCACGACCGCCCGCATCGAGTTTGTTCCCGCGCCCGCTGCCGACGGCAAGCAGGAGCCCACCGTTGTTCTTCTCCCCAAACTCACGCTCAAGGCCGGCGAGATCCTCGACGCCACCTTCATGAGCAAGAACGCCCTCGGCGCCTTTTACGCCCAGCAGATCGCCAAGGCCAAGAAAGACGGTGTCCTCTTCTCGCTCCACCTCAAGGCCACGATGATGAAGGTCTCCGACCCCATCATGTTCGGCCTCTGCGTCCGCGTGTTCTTCAAGGATCTCTTCGCCAAGCACGCCGCCACGCTCGCCCGGCTCGGCGTCGACCTGAACAACGGCTTCGGCGACCTCGTCGAGAAAATCGCCACCCTTCCCTCCGCCGATAAGGCCGCGATCGAGGCCGACATCGCCGCCGTCTTCGCCGCGCGCCCGGCCGTCGCCATGGTGAACTCCGACAAGGGCATCACCAATCTTCACGTCCCGAGCGACGTCATCATCGACGCCTCCATGCCCGCGATGATCCGCACCTCCGGCCAGATGTGGAACGCCGCCGGCAAGGGCCAGGACACCCTCTGCGTCATCCCCGACAGTTGTTACGCCGGCGTCTACTCGACCGTGATCGATTTCTGCAAGAAGCACGGTGCCTTCGACCCGAAGACCATGGGCTCCGTCCCCAACGTCGGCCTCATGGCCCAGGCCGCCGAGGAATACGGCTCGCACAACAAGACCTTTGTCGCCCCCGGCAAGGGCACCATCCGGGTGGTCGATGTTTCCGACTCTCAACCCTCAACTCTCAACTCTCAACCCGTCCTCCTGGCGCACGAAGTGTCGGCAGGGGACGTGTGGCGCGCCTGCCAGACCAAGGACGCCCCGGTGCAGGACTGGGTGAAGCTCGCCGTCAACCGCGCCCGCCTCTCCAACACGCCCGCCATCTTCTGGCTCGACGCCCAGCGCGCGCACGACGCCCAGATCATCGCCAAGGTCGGGAAATACCTCAAAGACCAAGACACCGCCGGGCTCGATCTCAAGATCATGGCCCCCGCCGCCGCCTGCGAGGCCACGCTCGTCCGCCTCAAGGCCGGGCAGGACACGATCAGCGTCACCGGCAACGTGCTGCGCGACTACCTCACCGACCTCTTCCCCATCCTCGAGGTCGGCACGAGCGCCAAGATGCTCTCCATCGTCCCGCTGATGAACGGCGGCGGCCTGTTCGAGACCGGCGCCGGCGGCTCGGCCCCGAAGCACGTCGAGCAGTTCGTGCAGGAGAACTACCTGCGCTGGGACAGCCTCGGGGAGTTCTTCGCTCTCGCCGCCAGCTTCGAGCACCTCGCCATCACCCAGAAGCACGCACTGGCCAAGGTTCTCGCCGACACGCTCGACCAGGCCAACGGCAAGTTCCTCGAGACCGACAAGTCCCCCGGCCGCAAACTCGGCACGATCGACAACCGCGGCTCGCACTTCTACCTCTGCCTCTACTGGGCCCAGGCACTGGCGGCCCAGACGGCTGACCTCGGCTTGCAGAAGATCTTCAAACCCGTCGCCGAGAAGCTGACCGCCGCCGAAAAGCAGATCGTCGCCGAGCTCCTCGCCGTCCAAGGCAAGCCCGCCGATGTCGGCGGCTACTACCAACCCGACGACACGAAGGCCTCCGCCGCCCTCCGCCCGAGCGCCACCTTCAACCGTATCCTAGCGGCTGTCTGAGACGCTTGGCAGACGAAAGGCTGAAGCGAGGTTATCATGTGCGCACGCATCCTGCCTTGCCGCGACGAGTTCGACGAAGAGGCTTACCTCCAGTTGAATCCTGACGTGGCGGCGGCGATCGAAGCCAAAATCGTGGACTCGGGCTGGCAGCACTTCACACTGCACGGGGTCCGAGAGAAGCGGTCCTGGAAGTCGCGTCCCAACCGCATGGCGGGTGTGTCATCCGCCATCTCCGTCAACGACGGGATGTTTCTCGGCAACCGGGACCACTACTTCGATGTCGGCGAGAAGGCGCTGCACTGCATCGAGCGCGCCCTGCGCGAGGGGCGCCGCTTGCCCGACACCATCAAGCGCATCCTCGATCTGCCCTGCGGGCACGGTCGTGTCCTCCGGTTCATAAAAAAGGCTTTCCCTCACGCGCACCTCACCGCTTGCGATCTGAACGCGGACGGCGTGGCGTTTTGCGCGGAGGCGTTCGGAGCCGAACCAATCGTGTCGCTGAAGGACGCCGCTGCGATCCCGCTGCCCGCTGGCTTCGACCTGATCTGGTGCGGCTCGCTGCTCACCCACCTGTCCTCCGACCAAGGCGTAGCGTTCCTGCGCCTGTTTCAACGCGCACTCGCCCCGGGCGGCATTCTGGTTTTCACGCTGCATGGTCGGAGCTACGAAGAAACACTGGTCAGTGGCACTGAACCAACCGGCCTCACGAAGGAGTTGGAGGCTTCGCTGCTCTCCCAATATCGTGAATCAGGCTTCGGTTATGTGGACTATCCGGGTCAGCCCGGCTACGGCTATAGCCTTGCACATCCCTCATACGTCGTATCCCGCTTGCTCAACCCCGGCTGGCGTTTTCTCAGCCACCACGAACAGGGATGGAACAAACGGCAGGATGTGGTGGCGCTGCAGTGGCAATCCTAGTCCCGGGTTGATCTGGACGGACGGATAGGCGCTGAACGCAGCAGGGCCGCGCAAGGCAGTCTGGCTTTACCGCATGCCCTGTGTGTGTGCTGCGGCACAGCCGCCACTCCGGTCCGGGGCGCATGTCAGCATTCTGTAGCGGCGGTTTATGGCCGTCGGGAACGCGGGACGGTCATCGTCGGCGTCATAGACCGCCGTGGCAGGCGCAGAGATTGGGATGCGCCCTCCGGTGCGCGCGCAGCCTATTCAGGTTTGCCCTCAGGCATCGGGCGCGCAGCCTCGGCGCATGCCAAAGACACTCCCGGCCTCGCAGAATTCCTCGCCGCCCTCCCCGTCGAGCGCCGTGCCACGATGACGACCCTGCACCAGGCCATCCGCAAGGCCGTGCCCCGGCCACCCTTGAAGCACCGCGCCGCTAAGAGGCTGTCCGAAAACTGGGTTTCTGTGGTGGGGCAGCGTGCTCGCACGCGCTCGTTGCCCTCTGGAGCGCGACCAAGGTCGCGGGCCCACGAATATCAGCGTGCGGATTTTTGGACAGGCTCTAAACGGTTCGCCCTCGCGTTTGCCGTGCTTGCGGCGGCTGTGAGCCCGATCATGGCGGAAATCCCCGGCTGGGCGTTCACCGTGAATCCGCCGGCCGGACATCCCACTCCGGATGACGGCCGGGCGATTCATGTCCCGGACAGCGCGATCACTTTCACTCGCACCCAAATCACCAATCTGGCCGGCCCGGTCCCCGACTGGCACCCCGATGAACACCCTGCGATGCCGCCCATTGTGGCCAAGGGACGCGCGCCGCAGGTGATCGCCTGCGCCTACTGCCACCTGCCGAACGGCGCCGGCCGCCCCGAAAACGCCAGCCTCGCCGGATTGCCGGCGGGCTACATCAAACAGCAGATGCAGGCTTTCCGGCATGGCGACCGCCCGGGCTCCGAGCCCAAACGCCTGCCGCAGACCTTGATGATCGCCTTGGCGAAGGACCTGACCGAATCCGAAATAGACGCGGCGGCCGCCTACTTCGCGGCGCTCAAACCGACATCGTTTGTCCAAGTCATCGAAACGGCGACGGTTCCCAAAACGATGGTTGCCGGCTGGGTGCTGACTCTGGCTCCCGGCGCGGGCACGGAGCCCATTGGCAACCGGATCATCGAGATTCCCGAAGATTTCACGCGCTTCGAAAACCGCGATTCCCGAACGCCCTATCTCGCCTATGTGCCGGTCGGCAGCATCCAGCGAGGCGCGGAACTGGTGACCGCGATTCGCGCTGGCACTGCACAGTCCTGCATCAGCTGCCACGGCCCGGATCTAAAAGGCCTCGGCGACATCCCCCGCCTCGCCGGCCGTTCGCCCAGCTTCCTCATGCGCCAGCTCGTCGACCTCCGGAACGGCGTGCGCACCGGAGCCACATCCGAACTGATGAAGCCGGTCATCGCCAACCTTACCGATGCTGACCTGGTTTCCATCGTCGCCTACCTCGCCAGCCGCGAACCCTAGCCGGCGAACTTCACGAGCGTCGGCGGAAAGATCAAAGCGACGAGGCTCTCAAGAAACATCAATTGGCAGGTTGAAGTTCAAAGCCGAAATCATGGAAGGCTTCACCAAGCAACACGGCTTGGTTCAACTCGTCCATTTCGAGCAATTCCGGGACGTGACCATCGCCATCGCGCGGGAGAAGGAAATCAAGGGCTGGCTTCGCAAGCGCTAGCTGGCGCCGATTGAAGCGGACAACCCGGCTTGGGCTGACTTGAGCGCCGGTTGGTTCGGAGGTTCACTGGATTCTTCGCTGCGCTCAGAATGCCAGAAGCCCATTGCCGCGCGCGCCGGGATGACCGATGAAGGCGCGTCCCCACGATGAGCAACGGCGCCGACATCAAGCCCACCGACCGGCGCGGCATCCTGCAATACGTCCCCCGGTTTCAGGGCCTGGCCTTTGTGCTTTCCTGCGACGGCATCATCGTCGCCGATGAGAATTTCTCGAACATCCTCACCGACATCGCCGTGCTCCGCAGCCTCGGCCTTGACTTCGGCGGCTTGTGCTACATTGCTTGTAGCACAATGAAAACCGCCACGGTCCGCACCCTGCGCAACGACTACGCCAAACTTCTGCGGCGTGTCGAGACGGGCGAGGAGATCTCCATCTCCCGCCGGGGCAAGGTCGTCGCCAAGCTCGTTCCGGCCCGCCCCGAAAAGACCAAAGTGAACTGGGCGAACAGCGCCGCCGGCCGGCTGACCCAAAATGAAAAACCGTGGACAGCCGAGCAAACTCTCAAGCTCATCCACGACGCCCAGGGCAACTGGTGACCGGTCATGCCGTGCGCGGACACCAGCTTCCTGTTTTCCCTCTATCACCGGGACAGCCATACCGCCGAGGCGAACACCCTCCTGGACAAGGCCGCCCAACCCCTGCTGCTCTCGTCCTTGAACGAGTTCGAACTGGCCAACGCCTTCCGGCTGGCCGAATTCCACGGACTGCTGGCGGCGGGCGAAACCACGCGACGCCTCGAAGCCCTCGCAGAGGATCACCTCGCCGGCCGATGGAATTACAGTTCTGTTCCTTTGAGGGAAATCCTCGCCGAGGCCGCGCGACTCTCCGTCCTGCACACGGCGACCGGCGGGCATCGTGCTTTCGATATCCTGCATGTGGCCCACGCCCGGCTTGCCAAGCCAAAGCTGTTCCTGAGCTTTGACACCAATCAGGTCCGCCTCGCCAAGGCCGCAGGGCTGCGCTGCTGAAGACCATATCCCGTGGTTCGAATTCAGACACCGGCTTTTCTGCTTGCAGTCTTGCGCGCCGTGGCCGGCGCGACGCACGGCCGCCTCCCGAACATCTGCACCGACCACGGCGGCACGAAGGAGGAATCGGAAAACCGCAAAGCCCGGCTGGCCGCGTGGGGCGCGCCGCTGCTCGCAGTCGAGGAAACCGCCCTCGCCGCTCACAAACTAAAGAGCACGCAATTCGTCTTCATCCACACCGGCCTCGGCCACAATGACGTGCTCGACCAGCGCGATGAGTTCACCCTCTTCCTGAGGACCAGCCTGCTCGCCGGCCGCTAGGGAAGCGCTGATTAAATCGAAACGCCCAAAATCGAAGCTCCCTATGAGCGAATCTTCGAGTTTTCGTGAGCAGTGGGATGCAAAAATCGAACGCCACGCGATTGGCCAAATCCCATCGCCGAATTATTCAGCGCTTCCCTAGCACCGCACGGTTTTGCGCTTGGGCGCGATGGGCGCGCCACGACGGCTCTTCATGATGTAGCTCTCGGCATCGGGGATCTGGCAGCCGGTGTCGCCGACATCGACCTCGATCTTGCCGAGCTTCCGCGCCGTTGCGATGGCCTTGGCCCCAAGCGGGGCGACGTAGGTCCCGGCCGCGATAAGGAAATAGTTCATCGGCACCTTCACTTGGTTCGGCGCGGTGTGGATGGTCTTCTCCACGCGCGCGAGCAGCCGCTGCAGCGCTTTCAGGTCGAGATCGGCGTCCGGATGCGTGGTCACCCACGCGGCGAGCGTCGCCCACCCCGCGATGGCGATGTGCTCCTGCTTCGAGTCGGTCCACTCGAGCGCCAGATCCCAATCCTCGTCATTTTCCGACGCCACCCACGGCACCGTGAAGCCCGAAACCATGCGCCAGGCCGCCTTGCCGGCCCAGGCCTGCAATTCCCTGCGGCTCATCCTCGCGCCGTCGGCGATCATGCCGGCGAGATACTGGGCGTCACCGTTGCCCGTGGCATAGAGTTCGAGGGCGAGGGCCTGGTCGCCTTTGATCTGCTTCGCGATCGGCTTCATGTCGCCGATGCGGACGCCGAAGAAGGGTTCCTTTGCGCCATGCCGCATCAGGATGCGCTTGATCTGCTCGCTGCCCTTTGCCTTCAGCGCGGCCATGACTGCTTTGACTCTCATGGCCGGAATTCAAGCACAGTCAGGCAAAGCCAGGCAAGATCGCGGAAGCGCTGAAGAACCGGGCCAATCCATGTGGGCTGCAGCGAGTCCGTCCATCCTGGCGTTGCCTAGCGGGGCCGGAGGCCGAGGCGGTAGGTGTGGAAGTTCAGCGGAGAGTTCTTCCGTCCACTCTGCGCGCGCAGGGCGGCGAGTTCCCGCCGGGTGTAGTCGGCGCGGTCGATGCGCTCGCCCTTGTTGTTGAGCAGGGTGAGGACTCCGCCGTCGTCGGGCAGCGTGATGGGCCGCAGGTGGGTGCCGCGCAGCACCCTTGTGCCGCCTGGCGGGATGGCGCCTTTCAGTTTCAGCTTGTGCCCGGCACGGTCCCTGAGCCGCCAGCCTGCCAGACTGACCGTGTGGCTCTCGTAGTTGGCCAGCGAGACCCATTCGGCCTCCGCTCCGCCGGGCGGGCTGATCAGGGCCGAGGCGATGTAGACCTCGACCTCGTCGTCGGCCACGTGGGTCCGCACCGTCTCGTGGTGGACGAGGTCCTCCGGCTGGTTGATGTCGATGCGCTCCGGGAAACTGCGGATGTTGAGACGGCGGCCGGCGGCGGCATTGGGGTGGTAATAAAGCGGGTTCTGCCCGCGGACCTCGTCGGGGAAGCGCAGCTCGGTGAGCCGCTCGATCTCCGTGACGGTGACCTGGTATTTCGTGTAGTTGAAGGTCTTCCGGCCCTGCAGGTCCTTCAGGGCGTCGGTGTCCTGGTAGATGATGAAGGCGCGGACATCCAGCCGGCCGGTGCCGGAGTTGACGAAGCACGCGATCTTGAAGAAGCCCACGGGCACGATCGCGGCCGGGCGGGCGGGCGGTGTGACGATCCGCGGGGTGTCGCCGAAGATCGGCCCGCTGAAGACGGTGAGCCGGCCGCCGCGCACAATGTCCAGTTTCAGGACCCATGCCTCCAGGCCCAGCCACTCGTCCTCGTTCAGGTTCTTGTGCTGCAAGGCGGCGTTGGCGTAGTAGAAGGTCTCGTCGGCCGAGTCCTGGGCGGCGGCGGGCGTGTCGCCCCAGCCCGCGCTCTCGCGGTCGGCCATGTGGCCCTTGTCCCAGGGATTGTCGGCGTAGTAGGAGTTGTCGAGCTGCCAGTCGGCGCCGACGCGCGAGTCGATCTTCCACTTGTTGCTGCGCTTGGTCGTCCGCAGCCTGGACTGGTCGAGGTGCAGCACGGCATAGGCGGGCGCGCGATGCCGCTTGTCCGTGGCGACGGCGTAGTTCGGATAGATCGCGAGGCCGCCGGGGAGCTGGGACGACGGCGCCAGGATGTCGGCGACGCGCGCCGGTGTGAACGTGGGCAACGGAAGCGGGATGCCCAGGAAGTTTTCATCATACTCGGTCATGGCAGGAGGGCGTTGAGGGTTGAACCGCGACGCGCAGGATAGCCGGCGACCCGCCGGCATAAAGCCTGAACGGGCCGCCGGCGCGCGGGCTGAGCATGAATCCGGTGAGAAGGATGGACAGGAAAAGGAGGCCGAGGCCTCCGAGCAATTTGCCTTGTTTTGTGGCGAGCATGTTTGGGAGGGGGTTTCCCAGCCACCGATGAGCGGCTGGTTGAATTCCAAACGGCTCCCGGAACGCGATTCTTTCAACGATCACACTCCGGCTGCTTTAGGCCACGATCATTCACCGCACGTGCTGGAGGCAGGCGACGAGATAGTTGTCGAGCTCGGGCAGGCTGTTGGACTGGCGCTTGTTCAACGTCATTTCTCGGAGCAGCGCAGCGACGGCCAAGAGCAGATTCCGGCAATAGGCCACATCGCGGGGGTTCGCCAGCGGGCCGGATTCCCGTGCGTCCGGCCAGACGGCCTTGCTGGCCTTGTAGCCCTCGGAGTCCTCGCGGCAGTCGGCCAGGGATCTCTGAATCAGATCATCCCTCTTGCCGCGCGCCAACCGTTCCCGGCCGATGAGCAACAGAGCAGCGGTCGCGGCGCGCACCCGGTCGTCGTTTCATTTGACCTTCAAGGCCATGGTGGGTTGTCCGGCACTTGCTCCTGTTGGTCAAGGGAGCCGCAGCAGGGAGGTTGGCGCCGCGAAACCGGCGCCGTCATGCCAGCTATATTGCGACTTGGACTGCGCCGTGAGGACTGCCAGTTTCAAGGCATGCAAACCACCTCCTCTCCGCTGCGGAGACGCGCTCTCCGGTCGCTTGCCTTGTTTATGCTGGGTGCGATGCCGCTCGCGGCGCAGGAAACCCCGGTCAGCCACTTCAACGCCGGCGTGAAGAAATTCCGCCAAGGCGACCTGCCCGGGGCCATCGCCGAATTCGACCGCGCCATCGAGCTGAAACCTGACTACTGGAAGGCCTTTTCCAGCCGCGGCGTCGCCAAACAGAACAGCGGCGACCTGCAGGGCGCGCTCCGCGACCAATCCAAGGCCATCGAGCTGAACCCCAAGAACGCCGGGGCCTACGGCAACCGCGGCACCGTCCATCGCGACCTGAAAAATCCCGGGGCCGCCCTCGCCGATTACTCCACCGCCCTTTCGCTCGACCCGTCCGACTGGTATACCTACAGCAACCGGGGTGTCGTGCAGTTCGACCAAGGGCTGCTGGACGCCGCCATCGCGGATTTTTCCAAGGCCATCGAGTTGAAGCCCGACTACGCCGAGGCCTGGTTCAACCGCGGCGTCGCCCGGCGCAAGGCCGGCGACGAGGCGGGTGGCAACGCCGACAAGGCCCATGCCGCCGAGTTGGATCCCCGTTTCCGCAAATAAGCCAGGAAACCCGGATTCGCCCGCCCCACGGCAACCAGCCTTGCCTTGTTGCTTGCCTCGCAAAAAACGGCAAATCCCAATGTCACCTATCGAGTGACATTCCCTCCGGGAACCGGCCGGTTTCCGGCGAGCAGCTTAACAAGGCAATATTAGCGCGGCCCCGTAGTGTTCCAACACACCCCGGCGCGGCCGCGCCACCCCTCTCCGGAGGGGAGCCAAACCCACGCCGCGAAAATCCCCTCCAGCCAGCGGGGTGCCCGGCTTGTCCGCCGCAGCCTTGGCGCAGGTGGCAGGGCGGAGGGTGCCGTCTGGGAAAGCCGCGGCACAACGGAGCCGTGCGAATGCGACACCTGCCAGGATTTTTCGTCGTGGGCGCGGAGCCGCCAGGTGCCGGCACTTCGGGACATAGCCCTTCGTGTCGTGATTTGCCTCGGGCTGCCCGGCGGTGGAGCACTGGCGCAGCCTGCGTGCGGAAAGAGCAGCCGCGCACTGTGGCGGGGCGGTCGCCCCGATGCGGTCCCTCGCGCAATAATTGCGGTGGCCGGTCACTCAACCACCGCAAGAGATGCGGAGCCAATTCCGCGAAGAGGGCTATAATCATTGCCATGAAAACTATTCCCAGTGGCCTGAGGAGAATGGCCTTCATGGCGGCGCTCGTCGCCGGGGTAACCGCCTCCGCCCAGTCATCCATCCAGTTCTTCACTGTTCAAAAAATACAAGGCTTCACGCAAACGGGCGCAGGCGGCGCCAACGTGTCGGCCAATGCCTACAATCCCGGAACTGACACCTATCCCTGGAGATTCGCTGCAAACATCCAAGGGACGTCCTTGGACAACACCCACCCGGCCCCGCCGAATCATGTGGTGTCGGCCGCCGGCTCGGCGGTCACGGCGTTTGACCTGAGCTTCGCTCCGGTCTTTGGTTGGGAATACCGGCCGGGCTACAGCTCCCGGGCTGCGATGGATGCGGACTACAACAATGGCAGCTACACCGTCACGCTGGCGAATGGCGGGGCAACGCCTTTCGCGTTGAACCTGGCCGGGACAATCTATCCCAACAATCCGGTCGCCGCGCTGACCGGGGGCAGTTGGGCCGGTGGCGTCTATGTGCTGAATCCCGCCAATGCATGGACGATCAGCACAGGGACATTCGCCACTGGTTTCGGCTGGGATGTCTCGCGCGTTGAGCTCGCCATCGCAGGCCCGGGCGTTGACTTTCAGCAAAACATCGGCGTCGGCACGGCCAGTCCCTTTGTGCTCACGGATACAAGCGCCAGCCTGAGCCTGGCCTCCGGCGACGTCGGTGCCCCGACCTTTCTGGCCGGCGAGACCTACAGCGTGAGCATCCGCTTTCTCACGGGCTCGGATTTTCAGGATATCGGCCTGGCCCTGGGACAAACGGCGGGCTCGGCCTATGCGGCCGCAATCTACGATTCCTATCTCTCGCTCACCATCCAGGCCGTGCCGGAACCGGCCACCACGGGGGCCTTGGCCGGACTGCTCGCTCTCGGCCTGGCGGCCTGGCGACGCCGGCGCTTGGCCTGACGCCATGGGCCGTGTGTTGCCACGCGGCCTAATGCGACACGTGCCAGAATTTTTCGTCGAGGGCGCGGAGCCGCCGGGCGAGGTCGCGCGAGAGGTTGAGCATCACGATGCCGTATTGCATGGGCAGGTGCTGGTAGAGCCGGTGGAAATCCAGGCCCTTCAGCGTGTAGGCCGTCACCGCGTCCTCCGCCACCACACTGGCGGAACGCACGACGCTCTCCACCAGGCTCATCTCCCCGAAAAACTCGCCGGGGCCCAAGCGCGCCAGGTTCATCGGCTGCGGTCCGCCCTGGCCCTTGACCACAGCCACATGACCCGCGCTGAGGAAAAACATCCGGTCGCCCGGCTCCCCCTCCCCGATGATCACCGCGCCGGGGGCATACGACTCCTCCTTGGCCAGATTGGATAAAAACCTGATGGCCTCGTCGTCGAGGCCGGTCATGACCGGCACGCAGTGCAGGAAATCCTCCAACGTGGTGCTCATGGGGCGCCCCCCGTCCTCAACCACCGCAGGTCTCTTCCATGATGCGCACCATGGTGTCCTCGACCTCCTGCGCGGTGGCGGCGGCGCCGGGGATGTTGAACATGGTGAGCAAGGCCGTCGGCTTCATTGTGGCGAGGATCGTCCGCCCGGCCTCGGCGTAGACGGCGATCCGGCACGGCAGGGCGGTCGAGATCTCGATGTTCTGGTTGAGCACGACCTGGGCGTGGCTGGGATTGCAAACCTCGATCACCCGGCACTCGCGGCCGAAGGGCACGCCCTTGCTTTCCATCTTTTCGCGGAGGTTGTGCACGGCCTGCACGCCGAATTTGTGCTTGGCGGCGATCTCGGACAGGCGGGTGCAGACGGTCTCGAGCGGCAGCGCCGTGGAACGGAAAATCAACAGTTCGTTGCTCATGGGAGGGGGGGTGGCCGCAAAGGCTACTCCAAAATCCGCGAATAGGAAAGCCGGGGATTGCCGGCGCCGGCCCCCGGCCCATGGCGCCAACGGCCTATCTCGCCAGCTCGTGGAGATAATCGACGTAGGACGCGGCGGCGCCGTCAAAGCCGCTGACCTTCGGGTTGCTCGACTCGATGACAAAATACTCGTCCGGGGCGTGCGCTCCGCCGCCGTGGCCGAGACCGAAATGCCCGGCCGCGAGGCTCAAGGGCGGCTCGGTGAAGACAAACCCCGGATAGGATCCCGCGAGGCGCGGCCAGAGGACCGGGTCGACGCCGTTGCGCTTCAGCACGGCGACCTGCGCCTTGATGATGGCGGCCTCGGCGGAGGTGGCGGTCGGGTTGTAGCCGCCGGTGAAATTCACGTCGATGTCGCCGTAGCCGTGCTTCACGAGATGCGCCTTGAGCTTGCCCAGCACCTCCTCGGCCGTCTGGTTCGGCACGAGGCGCAGGTCGAGCTTGGCCGAGGCGCGGTGCGGCAGGATGGTCTTGCCGCCGGGGCCGGTGTAGCCGCCGTGGATGCCCTCGATGTTCACGGTCGGCTGGGAAGTGAGCCGCTCCAAGGCGGCTTGGAACGGGAGGTCGTCGATCCACTTGGTGGCGCCGGAGGCGGCCTGGTATTGGCGCGGCGTGAGCTTCCTGGCCGCGTTGGCGATCTGCACCTTCTCCTCTTCGGTCAGCGGCCGCACATTTTCGAAAATGCCGTCGATCAACGGCGTGTTGCCGTCGGGCGTGACCAGCGTGCTCAGGCCCTGCACGAGGTGCCAGAGCGGGCTGTCGACCATGGCCTTGAAGGAGGAATGCGTGTCGCGCATCGGCCCGCGGCCCCAGGCCTGGCCGTCGGAGGTCAGCTCGACCTCGATCACGCCCTTGGCGCCGAGGTTGACGGTCACGCCGCCGTCGATGCCCTGCGTGCCCATCGGCAGGATGACCCCGATGGTTTTGGCGAGCGCGGCCTGCACATGTGGCTGGTAGACGATCTGCCGGATGTTGGGCGAACCGATCTCCTCCTCGCCCTCGGCCACCAGCACAAGGTTGACGGGCGGCTTGCGGCCGGAGGTGCGGAAGGCGTCGAGCGCGGCCAGAAACGCCGCCTGCGGGCCTTTCTGGTTCGTGGCGCCGCGACCGATGATCACTTTGCCCACACCGTCCCGGTCCACAATGCGGGCCTCCAGCGGCGGTGCCACCTTCCATTCGGTCGGATCGAATTGCTTCACATCATACATGAAGTAGATGCCGACCGTCTTGGCTGCGCCTGCATCCAGCGTCGCAAAGACTCCCGGTTTGCCTGTCGTGTCGATCCGCTCGGTGTGCTGGAATCCGACCTCCTTCAGCAGGGCGATCAGGTGGTCCGCGCCATCGGGGAACCCGCGGTTCTCCGCCGCGACCGAGGGCCGGCGGATCCAGTCCTGCAACCGGGCGACCGCCCCGTCGTGGTTCTTGGCGATCTCGGCCTTGAGCGCCGCGATGTCCGCGTCCGCCGCCAGCATGCTGCCCGCACTCCCCACCGCCAAAGCGGTGGCCAACCCGATGGAACGTAGTTTCATGATGGCGACGATGCGGACGCCGCCCACGGTCGCAACGCCAAAGCCGGCGGGCCCGGTTTCCTGGCGCTGAGGAACTTCAGCCGGAAGAGCGCCGCTGCGCCGGCACGGCGACAATCTCGACATAGACGGCCGGGGCCCCGGTTTGGGCCACCGTGTCGATGGCTCCGCCGACCTCCTTGATGGCCTTGGACTCGGCCTGGTCGGGGCTGACGCCGACCTTGCACATGAACTCCCAGATGGCAAAGCCCTCGGGCGGGGGCTTCCGCTGCGAGCGGCGCACGTAGTTGTTGACCTCGTGGCGGATCTTGTCGCGCACCCGGGCGTCGTCCTTGCCGGGGGCCTGGAGCGGAAAATTCTTCTTCATCGGCCGCATCGTTGTCCGCCTCGACCGGGACACAATGCGAATTGTTAACCGACCGGCCACCGGCAGGGGCAGTTGCGTCAACCAGGAGCCGGCTTCCGGCTGGCCAGCCGGGTAACTCCTCCCTACCCTCACCGTATGACTGAAGTATCCACTACTGCCCCGGTTTCGAAAAAGACCCGTTTGATCGGCTGGATCATGACGATTTTGCCTGCGCTGCTGTTTCTCTTCAGCGCCACCATGAAACTGCTTCATCCTCCGCAGTTGGACGTGGGGTTTGCCAAGCTGCAATTGCCCGTATCCTGGGCACTCGGCCTGGGCATTCTCGAACTGGCTTGCACCGTCATCTACCTCATCCCCCGCACAGCGGTGATCGGCGCCATCCTGCTCACCGGGTATCTGGGCGGCGCCATGGTCACGCATCTCCGGATCGCCGAGCCTCCCGTCACGCACGTGATCCTGGGCGTGGTGCTCTGGGGCGGGCTGTATCTACGCGACACCCGGCTGCGGCAGCTGATCCCGTTCCGGAGCTGAGCCCTCAGCGGCCGGGATGGGCCTGGAAAAATTTCACGATCAGTTCCGGCGCGGTCTCGCCCGGATAGCGGTGTCCGCCGGCATGCAGGTAGATCGCAACGTCGTTTCCGGTCTTGGAAGGATAGGTGGTATAGCCCATGGCGCCGGGCTTAAACTTGTCGCAGCCGTTGAGCGCGAGAACCCGCGCGATCATCCGCTCCTGCCAGGCGAACCTGACCAGGCTGTCCTGCGGACTGGCGACCTGCAGCATCGGCTTGGGCGCGAGCGCGCGGGAGCCGCGGCTGAGGACGGCCGCCGACGGCGCCATGGCCGCGAACACACCGCCGCGTTCCGCCCACAACAGGTAGGTGAAGCCACCCCCGTTGGAATGCCCGGTCGAATAGACGCGCCGGTCATCGATGACATGGCGCTGGCGCAGGTCGGCCAGCATCGCATCGAAGAACTTCAAATCCCGATCACCCTGCAGCCCCGCCTGCCCCTGCCAGCCGGCCTCGTTGCCCTCCTTGTCGGTGAGTTGTCCGGGGGTCGGGAGGCCTTGCGGGTAGACCACGATGGCCTCCGGCCAGTGCTGATGGATGGGAAAGCTGCGCGAAGCCTGCGTCATCGAGCCACCGTGGCCGTGAAAGGCGAAAACAAGCGGCGCCCCGGTGCCCGGCACTGTGGCGGGCACATGGACGAGGGCCTCACGGCTCACACCGCCGACCACCCAGGTCCGCCGTTCGAGTGGCGCGGCGTCCATGCCGCCGAACAGGATCAGGGTCAGACCGAGAGCGAGGACATGGTGCATGGAGGAATGACGCGCCCGGTGGTCGCCGGTTTCCATACCGGCGACGGCGTCGGTGTGGAAACCGCCGCCCACCTTATTTCCGCAGGCCGGCGCAGAAGCGCGCCAGCCGCTCCAGCCCCTTGCGCATCATCTCGTCGGAGGTGGCGTAACTGAGGCGCAGGTAGCCCTCGGCGCCAAAGGCGGAGCCGGGCACGGCCGCGACTTTTTCCCGCTCGAGCAGTTGCGCGCAGAAATCGACATCCTTGACTCCGAAGCTGGAGATGTTGGGGAAAAGATAGAACGCGCCGCCGGCCAGCAGGCACGTGATGCCGGGAATCCTGTTCAGCTCGGCGTGCAGGTGCTTCCGGCGGCGGTCGAAGGCGGCCTTCATCCCGGCGAGGGCCGCGACGGCCCTGCCCTTTTCCTGGAGCGCCGCGAGCGCGCCGTATTGCGCGAAGGTCGTGGCGTTGGAGGACATCTGGCTCTGCAGCTCGGCGCAGGCCTTGGCGATCGGCGCGGGCGCGACGAGCGTGCCGAGGCGCCAGCCGGTCATCGAATAGGTCTTGGAAAACCCGGCGACGGTGATGGTCCGTTTCTCCACCTCGGCCCCGAGCATGGCGAAGTTGACCGGCTCGTTGCCGTCGTAGATCAGGTGCTCATACATCTCGTCGGCGAGCACGTAGAGATTGTGCCGCACGCAGACACCGGCGAGCGCCGCGAGCTCGGCGCGCGTGTAGACCGCCCCGGTGGGATTCGACGGCGAGTTGAGGATGACCAGCTTCGTTTTCGGCGTGATGGCGGCCCCGAGGAGCGCCGGCGTGAGCTTGAAGCCGGCGCGGTCGTCGCAAAGCACGAACTTCGGCGTGGCGCCGGAGAGCTTCACCATCTCGGGATAGCTGACCCAGTAAGGCGCGGGCACGATGACCTCGTCGCCCGGGTTGCAGGTGGCCAGGATGGCGAGGTAGCAGGAGTATTTGCCGCCCGGCGACACGACGACCTGGGACGAGGCGACCTTGTAGCCGTATTCCGCGGCGTAGCGGTCGGCGATGGCCTGGCGCAGCGGCTCGATGCCGGGCGTGGGCGCATACTTGGTCTTGCCGCCCTGGAGCGCGGCGATGGCGGCGTCCTTGATGAACTGCGGCGTGTCGAAGTCCGGCTCGCCGGCCGCGAAGCTGCACACGTCCTCGCCCGCCGCGAGCATGGCCTTGGCCTTCGCGTCGATGGCAAGTGTCGGCGATGGCGAGACGTTGCGGGCCCAGACGGACAGGGGGTGCGGTGCGCTCATGCAAGGGCGAGATAAAGGCGCGCAGTTTCCGATGGCAAGCCAGCCCTCGGCCCGCGGCCTGTCATAGGCCTACAGTCCGCGGATCTTTTGGCGGTCCACTGGCGGGGTCGCCAGCGCCAGCCGCTCCGGCGCGAAAGTCTCCGGGGGCAAAGCCAGGTCGAGCGCCGCGGCCTTGAAGGTGAGCCGGGTCTTGTCGCGGGTGACGAGGTTGCGCAGGTCCACCGATTTCACGAGCCATTGCTCGCCGGTCTTCTTCAGGTCCAGCAGCGTCACGCTTTTGGCGGGCCGGCCGTCGCGCCCGAGCTGCTCGACCTGCACCACGGCTTGAAACTGCGTGTCGATGGACACCCGCACGCCGCTCATCTCCGGCCGGGCCGCCGCGAAGTCCGCCGGCGGATACAGCAGGAACCGGTGCGCGGGGCGGCTCCGGACCTTGGCGAGGCCTTCGTAGACGAAGTCGGCCCAGTGCAAAAACGGCATCTGCAGGTCAAAGAGCGTGAAGTCGGTGCCCGCGATCGGCTGCATGGTCTCGGCCGTCGAGGCCGGGCGCACCGCGCCCTCCGCGACGGTCCAGGCCGCCGGGGCGGCCCCGGATTGGATCAGCCAGCGCCCGGCGCCGAGGCTCAGCCGCGTCAGCGGGCCACCGGGTCCGCGGGTGCCGAGCATCTCGCCGGCAATCGCGCGCCCGGCTCCCTTGCGGGGCAGCACCTGCAAGTCGAAGGCGAGCCAGTGGTCGCCGACGATGCCGGCCTGCCGGAAATCGCCGAGGATGCGCGCGCCCTCGGCCTGGTCGGGTTTGCGGCCGTCGGCATACACCGGAGCCGGCCGGGCTCCGGCCTCAGCCGCGCACAGCGCCGGCGCGAGCGCCAGCACCAGCGCAAACAAGAAAGCCCGGCGGCCGGCCGGGCTCGAGCGGTCAGGGCTTCTTGGGCTCAACCGGCGCGGGGGTTGCGGGTTTTGCGGCGGGCGCTGTGGCCGGCGCCACCACCGTCGGCAGCTTGCTGTCCGCCGCATCGCGGTGCTTGGACTGGTAGATATGGGCGAGGTAGAGCGTGAAGCCGACCACGAAGAACACGATGGCGGCCTTGATGGTCGCGCCGCTGAGGACGTTGCCCGTCTCGGCGCCGAAGGTGGACTCCATGCTGCCGCCGCCCATGGCCGAGCCCATGCCGCCGTCGGTCTTGGCCCGCTGCATGAGGACCACCAGCACCAGGAACAGCGAAGTGATGACAAGGATGAAAGTCAGGATACCGATAACAAGGCTCATAAAGGGTGCAGAAGAAGCGTAACGGAGGCGGCTTTGTCAACCAAAGTTCTGGCGCGGCAAGGTGTGCGCTCCCGGCCGCGGATCGGCATTCGCCAGATAATTTGTCAATTATTGCGTTACAAATCAGCGGGGCGCCAGCCGCTCCGACCGACGGGGTCCGCGACCCCCCGCGGTCGCAAGCTTGAATCACAACGGCAGGCCCATCTTCCCCAGCACCCGGGAGAGGTCGTCGTTGCCCTGATATTCGATGATGATGCGTCCGCGCCTCGGCGCATGCTTGAGGGTGCTCCGCGCCCCGAGGTGCGTGGTCAGGCGTTTCTCGATGTCCGCCAGCGCCGTGGCGGTCGCGCCGGGCATGCGGCGCCTCTTGCCGGGGCCGCCGGTCTTGTGCCGCAGCAATTCCTCGAGGCCGCGCACGCTGAGACCCTGCTCCAGGGCCCGGCGGGCGAGCAGCAGGCGTTCGGCGGAGTTCTCCACGCCGAGCAGCACCTTCGCGTGGCCGACGCTGAGCAGACCCTTGCCCACATACCCCTGCAGCTCGGGCTCGAGCCCGAGCAGGCGCAGCGAGTTGGCCACGGTCGCGCGGCCCTTGCCGACGCGTTGCGCCGCGGCATCCTGGGTGAGGTCGAAATCGCGGATGAGGCTGGCGTAGCCGTGCGCCTCCTCGAGCGGGTTGAGGTCGGCGCGCTGCAGGTTCTCGATCAGCGCCAGCGTGGCGGATGAGGCGTCGCTCGAGGCCATGATGCGGGCCGGGATGGCCTTGATCTTGAGCTGCTGGTAGGCGCGCCAGCGGCGTTCGCCGGCGATGAGCTGGAAACGGTCGCCGGTGGCGCGCACGACGATGGGCTGCAGCAAGCCTTCGGCGCGGATGCTTTCCACCAACTCGGCCAGGGCTTCGTCGGAAAAATCCTTGCGTGGCTGATAGGGATTGGGCTCGACGAGGTGCACGGCGACCTCGCGGTAGTCGGGCAGGCCCGCGCCGGTTTGTGCGCCTGCGCCCTGCGGGCTTCCGCCTTCGCCTGGCTTCGGCGAGACAGGACGGCGCGGTTCGTCCGGTGGCGGCGCCACCGGCGAAGGCGGCTTCGCGGTCGTGCCGCTGTTGATGAGGGCGCCGAGTCCGCGGCCGAGTCGAGATTTCGGGGTGGCCATGGTTATTTGCCTTGGGGGATGAACAGGGTCTGGCCGACGCGGATCTTCGTGTCGTCGGCGATCTTGTTGGCGTTGCGGATGTCCGCCAGTTTGGCGCCGGTTTTTTTCGCGATGCCGGACAGGGTGTCGCCGCTCACCACGGTGTAGTTGATGCCCTCCTTGGGGAAATCGTCGCTGAAACTCGTCTGCACCACCGGCCGCGTGGCCTGGTTTTTGGCGAGCGCGTCGAGCGCGGCGTTCGTCTGCTTGCCGAGGCGCTCGATCTGCCCGGCGACCTGTTGCAGGACCTCGCGCTTCTGGTCGGCGAGCGCGGCCTGCATCGTCCGGTTGATGTCGGCGACGGCGCGGTTGAGCTGTTCGATGGTGGCGTAGCTCTGCCCGGCCTTGGCCTGCAGCGCGTTGTTGTCGCGCGACAGTTGCTCGACGGCCATCGTCAACTCGCCCACCCGCTGGTTCAGCAGCGCCACATCCTGCCGCAGGTTGGCCATCTCGAACCGGGTGTTGTCCGTCTGGCCGCCGGCCAGGGCAGCCAGGCCGGTGAGCAGCACACCATATCGCAGCAATTGATTGGGCATGGCGTGAGGCTGGGAAATTCGCGGAACAAAAACAAGCCTAGCCCTTGGGACGCGGGAACGGCTTGTCGGCCACGAGCGCCGGCATCGGATGCGAGGGCAACCGGGTGCCCGCCGCCACCGGCCGGCCGCGGAGAAATTCCGCCGCCGGCAGCATCCTGCCGCCCGGCCGCTGGAGCTTCCGCAGCCGGAGCGTCCCCTGCCCCGTGCCGACCAAGAGACCCTCGGCATCGCTGCCGGCGACCTCCCCGGGGCCGGGTAATTTGTCAATTAATACGTTACAAGCCTCCGCGAGGCCGAGCTTCACGGCCTGGCCGTTGATTTTCACCGCGCAGCCGGGCCAGGGCATCAGGCCGTTGATGCGGGCGGCGAGCAGAGCGGCCGGTCGCGCGAAATCAAGCACACCGTCGGTTTTCTCCAGTTTGCGGCAATACGTCGCGTGGCTGGCGCTCTGGTCGGTGAAGGCCTGCTTGCCGGCGGCAATCGCCGGCAGGCACCGCGCCAGCAGCGGCACGCAGGCGGCGGCGAGTTTCGCTCCGACCTCGACGGCCGTGTCGAGCGGAGCGATGCTCACACGCTCCACGCTTGCAACCGGGCCGGCATCGAGTTGCCGCACCATCCGCATGAGGGTCACGCCGGTCCCGGTGTCGCCGCAGGCGATGGCGGTTTGGATCGGCGACGCGCCGCGATACTTCGGCAGCACGGAGGTGTGCAGGTTTAGCGTGCCGAGGCGCGGCGTGGCGATCGTATCCGGTTTGAGGATATGCCCGTAAGCCATGACGAGCACTAAGTCGGGCTCCAACGCGAGCAGCTGAAGCTGCGCGTCCCCATCGAACCTCTCCGGCTGATGCAAGGGAATCCCGCGCTCTTTCACCCAAAGCTTGATTTCGTTGGATTGGACCTTGTGCCCGCGCCCGGTGGCCCGGTCCGGCCGGGTGAAGACCGCGACCAACTCCGCGATCTGCCTCCCCTCGCCCGCCAGCCAGTTCAGCGCGGGCAGCGCGATGGCATCCGAGCCCATGAAGACGATCCTAAGCATGCTCCCTCCTGCCTGCCATCCTGAGCGAAGCGAAGGATCCAACGGCACGGCCGCCAGCGCACATCAAACGGGATTCTTCGCTTTGCGCAGAATGACAGATGGCGGGGATCATGGGTCAATCGTCGGGCAACGAGGCATCGATGTCCTCGCCCGACTCGGCCGCGAGCAGGTTGCGGCGCGTGCCCTTGGTCGCGAGGCGGTCGGCGACCGTCTGCTTTTTCTTGCCGACGAGGTCGAAGTGGATCGGGCAGCCGTCGAGGCCGAACTCCTTGACGAGTCCGGCCTCGAGGAAGCGGCGGTAGGATTCCGTGAGGCTGCGTTCCTGGTTGCAGAAAATCTTGATGCGAAACGGCCGGGTGCCGGTCTGCGTGGCGTAGTAGATGCGGAAGCGCACGCCGAAGGTCGAGGGCGGCGGCGTGCGGTCCGCCATCTTGATGATGTGGGCGTTGAGCTTGGCGGTCGGGATCCTGGTGTCGAGCCGGCGGTCGAGCGCGCGGGCGGACTTGAGCATGCGCGTGATCTCATGGCCGGTGAGGGCCGAGACAAACATCACCGGCGCGCCGGGAGTGAAGAAGAGTTTCTCGAACAGCGTCTTCTCGTAGTCCTCCCGGTATTCGCGCTCGGTGTCGAATTTTTCCACCAGGCGCTTATGGAACTGGTCGTGCACGAGGTCCCACTTGTTGACGACAATGACGATGGGCTTGGCCGCCTTGATGATCTCACCGGCGATGGACTGGTCCTGCTGGGTGACGCCGTCCATGGCGTCGAGCACCATGAAGACCACGTCGGCGTTGTGGATGGCCTCGAGCGAGCGCAGACGGGAGAAATATTCGACGGAGGACGAGAGCTTGGTCGCCGCGCGGATGCCGGCCGTGTCGATCAGGCGGAACGGCCACAGCTTGCCCTCGCGGCTGGTGTAGGTGAAGTCCAGCTCCACGGCGTCGCGGGTCGTGCCGGGCTGGTCGCTGACGATCAGGCGGTCGCTGTTGAGCAGGCGGTTGCTGAGGGAGGATTTGCCGACATTCGGCCGGCCCACGAAGCAGATGCTCAGGCGCTCCTTGTCGAGTGCGGTCTCCTCGGCCACCGGCCCGAGCCTGGCGAGGATGGCGTCGCGCAGCTCCGCCTCGCCGTTGCCGTGCTCGGCGGAGATGTAGAACGGCTTGCCGAAGCCGAGGCGGAAAAACTCGGAGACCTCCGCGATCTTCTCCTCGCCGCTGTCGGCCTTGTTGGCGACAAGCAGCACCATCTTCTTGCTGCGCCGCAGGAGCTGGGCGATGCGCTCGTCGAGCGCGGTCACGCCCTCGCGGGCGTCGATGATGAAGAGGATGACGCTGGCCGCCTCGATGGCGAAGCCCACCTGCAGCTCCGAGGCCTTGGTGATGCGCGCCGGGGTGTCGCTGCCGGTCAGCCCGAGGCCGCCGGTGTCGAGGAGGGTGAAGCCGCCGTCCTTGACCTCGGCGTTGACCACGTCGCGGGTGACGCCGGGCATGTCGTGGACGATGGACACGCGCTTGCGCACCAGCCGGTTGAACAAGCGGCTTTTGCCCACATTGGGGCGGCCCACGATGGCGACGGTGCGCGGAACGGAAGTCATTCAGGGCAGACCTTCGAGGCGGAGGAGCCGGCTGGCAAGCGATACTTGCGGGCCGGGCCATTCCGCGCTCAAGCAGAGCGGATTGCAGCCGATTTTCAGTGGGTTCGAGCATGTATGAACATTCTTTTTGCCGACGATGACCTGCGCATCCGCGAATACGTTGCCTGCCTGCTTGCCAACTGGCCTGACCACCAGCTCACGTTGGCGGCCAGCGGGCAGGAAGCCTGGGCCATGCTCGATGACCCCCGGCGCTGGTTCGACCTCGCCATCCTCGACCTCAACATGCCAAGCGGAACCGGCTTTGAGGTGATCAAACGCATCAAGGAATCCGCGCTGCACGCCCGGATGGACATCATCATCTGCACCGCGCGGGCCGACCGGAATACGGTGGATGAGGCGATCGGGCACGGGACGCTGCACTATGTGGTGAAGCCGTGGATCGGCGACACCCTGAAGCAAAAGATCGCCCAGATCGCCCAGGCGCGCGAGGCCCGGGAACGCCTTTCCCCCTTGCAGGATCCCCTTCTGTCTTTGAGCCGACGCCCCGATCGCTGAGATTTGTGTTTATTCGCGGGGATTTGTCGTTTCAGTTCGCGGCTCCATGTTTGAAAGCCTGACCGAAAAACTGACCGGCGCCCTGCGCAATCTGCGCGGGGTCGGCCAACTGTCCGAGGCCAACATGGCGGACGCCCTCAAGGAAGTGCGCGCCGCCCTGCTGGCCGCCGACGTGCATTTCCGGGTCGCCCGCGAGTTCACCGACCGCGTGCAGGCGGCCTGCGTCGGCCAGAACGTCCTCAAGTCGGTCACGCCCGGGCAGCAGGCCATCAAGATCATCCACGACGAGCTGGTGAAGCTCCTCGGCGAGGGCACGACCGATCTCGCCCGGAAGCGTCCGCTCAAAATCCTCCTGGTCGGCCTCCACGGCTCGGGCAAGACGACCTCGACCGCCAAGCTCGGCAAGCTGCTCAAGAAAAAGGGCGCCCGGCCGTTCGTGGTCGCCTGCGACGTTTACCGGCCGGCCGCCATCGACCAGCTGGAGATCCTGGCCAAACAGGACGAGCTCGGCTTCCACGCCGACCGCGCCTCGAAGGATGTGCCCGCTATCGCGCTGGCGGGCCTCGGGGCCGCCACGGCCGCGAACGCCGACGTCATCCTTTTCGACACCGCCGGCCGCCTCCAGATCGACACGGAGCTGATCGCCGAGGTCAAAAAGCTTCACGCCGTGGTGCAGCCCGACGAGGTGCTGCTCGTCGCCGACGGCGCGCTCGGCCAAGAGGCGGTAAACGTGGCCAAGGCGTTTCACGAAGCGCTTTCCCTGACCGGCTTGATCCTGACCAAACTCGACGGCGACGCCCGCGGCGGCGCGGCCCTGTCCATCAAGTCTGTCACCGGCGTTCCGATCAAGTTCATCGGCACCGGCGAAAAGACGGAGAATTTCGAGGTCTTTCATCCCGACCGCCTCGCCTCTCGCATCCTCGGCATGGGCGATGTCGTTTCGCTGGTCGAGAAGGCGCAGGAGAACATCAGCCAGGCCGACGCCGAGCGCATGGCGGAGAAGATGCGCAAGGCGGACTTCAACCTGGAGGACTTTCTCGCGCAGATGCAGCAGGTGAAGAGGATGGGCTCGATGCAGTCGCTCATGGGCATGATGCCCGGCATGAGCGGCGTGCAGATGCCGGACAACGCCGAGCAGCAGATGAGGCGCACCGAAGCCATCATCCAGTCGATGACGATTCAGGAACGCCGCAAGCCCGGCGTGCTGAACGGCAACCGCCGCATCCGCATCGCCAAGGGCGCGGGCGTGAAGGTCGTCGAGGTCAACCAGCTCCTCAAGCAGTTCGAACAGATGCAAAAGATGATGAAGCTGATGAAGGGCGGCAACCAGCAGAAGCTCATGCGCCAGATGCAGCAGATGAAGGGCCGCGGCGGGCTGGGCGGCCTGCCGGGGTTCTGAGCCCTCAGTATCTCGGATTCTCGTGCTTGGCTGCGTTGTGGAGGGCGAGCACGAGGGCCTGGAGTTTCGCCGGGCTCTTGATGCCGGGTGCCTGCTCCACCCCACTGTTCACGTCGATGAACTTCGCGCCGGTCGCGGTCACGGCGGCGGCGATGTTCTCGGGATTGAGGCCGCCGGAAAGAATCCAGGTCTTGCCCGGGTGCGCCTCGCGGTGGCGCGTGAACTTCGGCCAGTCGCCGGTCTCGCCCGTGCCGCCGAACTTGTCGGGATGGAAAGTGTCGAGCAGGAAAGTGTCGGCCAGCGGCAGCCACTCGGGCTTCACGTCCTGCCCCGGCGGGAGTCTCGGAGCCAACCAAAGCCGATTGATGCCTACGGTCTCAGCCCAAGCGCCGATCACGTGCGCCGGGGTCGTGTGCGGGAAATGAACCTGGAGGGCGTCGAATCCGAGCGCGGCCAGCCCGGCCAACTCGGCGGGCGACGGTTCGACACACACGGCGACCTTCTTCGTCGCCGGCAACTTCGGCAGAAGCGCAGTGTATTGCTCGCGCGACAGATTGCGGGGCGACGGTGGATAGAAGATGAATCCGAGCCAGTCCGCGCCGAGCCCCACCGCCGCGGCAGCGTCATCCGCGCGCGTGATCCCGCAAGTCTTCAGTGAAATCCGTCCGTTCATTTTCTCTAACCGCAGATTGCACTGATGGCCACCTGCAATCCGTGCCGATCCGTGTCATCCGTGGTCAAAATGAATTCACCGCCTTGATCACGTGATCGACCTGCGCGTCGGTCAGTTCGGGGAAGATGGGCAGGCTCACGCAGGTCGCGCTGGTGTTCTCGGCGATCGGGATGCTGCCGGCGGCGTAGCCGAGCGCCGCGTAGCAGGGCTGACGATGCATCGGGCCGGGGTAGATGATCTCGGTGCCGACGCCGTTCCTCTCCAAGTGCGCGCGGAGGTCGTCGCGGCGCGGATGCAGCAGCGTGAACTGGTGCCACACGGACTCGCCGTAGGCCGGCACGACCGGCAGCTGGACGTCGCTGCGTTTGATGCCGGCGCGATACATCGCCGCAATGGCGCGACGGCGGGCCGTCCACCCGGCGAGCTTCTTCAGCTTTATGTTCAGCACCGCTCCCTGGAAGCCATCCATGCGAAAGTTGAAGCCGACCTCGGCGTGGGTGTAGCGTTTCGGTGAGCCGTGGACGCGCAGGAGCTGCGCCTTGTCCATCACGGCGGCGTGTTTCGAGACAAACGCCCCGCCCTCGCCGCAGGCGCCGAGGTTTTTGGTCGGATAAAAGCTGAAGGTGCCGCAGTCGCCGATGCCGCCGACCGGCGCACCCTTGTAGGTGGCGCCGACGGCCTGCGCGCAGTCCTCGACGACGAAGAGCTTGTGCGCCTCGGCGATGGCCATGATTTCATCCATCCGGGCCGGCTGGCCGAAGATGTGCACAACCACGATGCCCTTGGTCTTCGGCGTGATCGCCTTGGCGATGGCCTCCGGGCTGATGCACCAGGTATCCGCGTCGATGTCCACAAAGACCGGCTTGGCGCCGACGTAGCTGATGCCCCAGCAACTGGAGGCGAAGGTGAACGGCGTGGTGATGATCTCGTCGCCCGGACCGAAGCCGCCGCAGATGGACGCGACATGCAGCGGCGACGTGCCGCTGTTCATGCCCAGCGCGCGCGAGTAGCCGAGCGTGGCGCTGAAGGCCTTCTCGAAGTCCTCGACGTCCTTGCCGAGGCAGAAACGGGTGTTGTCGTAGGTGGCGGCGAGCGCGGCGAGCACTTCGGTGCGGATGGCCTGGTGCTGCGGCTTGAGATCGAGGAAGGGGATTTTCATGGAGAAGATTCTCCGCGAATTACGCGGATGAACGCGGATAGGGCAAAACTTATCCGTGGTATCCGCGTTATCCGCGGGAAAGTTTGGTCTTCAGGGCTTCGAGCAATGCCTCCAAGGACGCTTCGTCGGCCTCGAAGTCCACCGGCAGGCCGAGCTGCTTCATGGTGGCCGTCGTGCTCGGGCCGATGCTGCCCGCGAGCGGGCGCTTCGCCTTGGCGGCGAGCCTGAGGGCGGCGGCCTGGTCGAAGAAGGACTGCGCGGCGGACGGACTCGCGAACAGGATCGCGTCGGCGCCCTTGGCGCGGAAATCGCCGGCGACCGGATCGGCGGCGAGGTCGGTCTCCTCGGTCCTGTAGACCGGCAGGATGTCCACGATGGCGCGGGCCTCCTCCAGTTTCTGCGCGAGGGTCTCGCGGTTTTTGTTGCCGGTGATGACAAGGACCTTGGCGCTGTCCATGCCCTCGCGCTCGATCAGGGCCATGGCCAGTTCCTCGGCGCTGGCCTTTTTGGGCTGAACCTCGACGCGCAGGTGCTGTTCGCGGACGGCGGCGGCCGTGGCTTCGCCGACCACGGCGATGCGCATCAGCCCGAAGGCCCGGATATCGTCGTAGACGCGGTGGAACTCCTCGAAGAAATATCTCACGCCGTTGACGCTGGTGAAGATGATCCACTCGTAGCCGCCGAGTTCCTGAAAGACCTCGTTGAGCGTGTGCAGGTTGATGTCCTTGGTGACCCGGATGAGCGGCAACTCGACCACTTCCGCTCCGAGCGCGGTCAGGCGCGCCCGCCAGTCGGATGACGAGGCGGCCGGACGGGTCAGGGCAATACGGCGGCCGGTGAGCGGTGCGTTAGGCATGAAACTTCAGTTCCTTGAGAATTCGGGCCGCACCGGCGGCGGGGCGGGCAAAGTCCTCCGCTGTCAGCGGCAGCGTGCGGATGCCCGTCTGCTCGTGGAAAAAGTGCAGCCGGTCGCCGGCGACGTGGGCGGCGAAGGCCGTCTGGCAGCCGCCACCGAGGGCAGCCTGCAGGGCGCGCTCCATCGTGACGCTGCGCGCGGTCGCGGCGTCAAGCACGGCGGCGAATTTCGGCGCGTCTTCCGTCCGGCACTGGAGGGCGATCGCGCCCTGCCCCACGGCCGGCACGCTTTCCGCCAGGGACAGCGGGCGAAACACCACCCCGGGCCAACTGCGAAGCCCGAGGCGGTTCATGCCCGCGGCGGCGAGGATGGTCGCGGCGGCGGCGCCGGCGGCGATTTTCTTCAGGCGCGTGTCCACGTTGCCGCGGATCTCGGTGAACGTGGCGGCGGGAAAAAGCATTCTCACCTGCATCTGCCGGCGCGGGCTGCTCGTGGCGATGGTGGCGGGCGCCGTCACGCCCTCGCGGAGCACCAGCACGTCGCGGACGTCCTCGCGCGGCAGGTAGCCGGCGACAGCGAGGCCGGCCACCATTTCACCGGGCAGATCCTTGCAGCTGTGCACGGCCACGTGCGCCTCGCCGCGCAGCAGCGCCTGCTCCAGCTCGGCGGTGAAGAGCCCCTTGCCGCCCTGCTTGTTGAGCGACCAGTCCACCTGCTTGTCCCCGGTGGTGACGATCTTTAGGAGTTCGCACTGCGCGCCGGGAATCTGTTCCCGCAGCCGAGCGGCCACCATCTCCGTCTGGACGAGGGCGAGCGGGCTTTTTCGGGTCGCGAGGATGATTTTCATGGGGGTGAAAGAATGGGCGGTGAGGGACTCGAACCCCCGACACCCTCGGTGTAAGCGAGGTGCTCTAACCAACTGAGCTAACCGCCCGGAAGGCGGTCAACAAACGGCAACGCCTTGTGCCCGGCAAGGGAGAATTGGCAGGGCGAGTCGTCTCCGACGAACCGCGGCTCATCCGGAGGATTCGCCCTACCGCGATCACGCCTTCACCGGCAGGCCCAGCTCGATCATCTTTTCGACGGTCTGGATGGCATTGAGCGCGGCGCCCTTCCACAGGTTGTCGCCGCTGACCCACAGCGCCAGGCCATGGTCGAACGCCGTGTCCAGCCGGAGGCGCCCGACGCCGCACTTCGCCTGCCGGCTGTGGGCGAGCGGCGTGGGATAGGCGTTCTTCGCCGGCTCGTCGACCAGCTCGGCGCCGGGAAAGGCCGCGATGGCCGCCCGCGCCGCCTCGACCGAAACCGGGCGCGCGAACTCGGCGTTGATCGCGACGGAATGCGCGCGCACCACCGGCACGCGCACGCACGTGGCCGAGACTTTCAGGCCGGGCAGGCCGAGGATCTTGCGGCTTTCGGCGCGCATCTTGGACTCCTCGCCCGTGTAGCCGTCGCTCCCGAAAGAATCGATGTGCGGGATGACGTTCTGGAAAATCTGATGCGGGTAGACCTCGCGCGGGAGCGGCCGCCCGGCGGCATAGGCCTGCACCTGCTGCTCCAATTCAACAATGGCCCCGGCGCCGGTGCCCGACACGGACTGGTAGGTGGCGAACACGACGCGCCTAAGGCCAAAGGCGCGGTGCAGCGGATACAGCGCCATCAGCGCCACGGCCGTCGAGCAGTTCGGGCTGGCGATGATGCCCCGGTGGGAACGCAGCGCCTCGGCGTTGATCTCCGGCACGACGAGCGGGACGTCGGGGTCCATGCGGAAGGCGGAGCTTTTGTCGACGACGAGGCAGCCGCGCTTCACGGCCTCGGGCGCGAGGGCCTTGGTGACCGGACCGCCCGCCGCAAAGAACGCCACATCCAGCCCGGCAAAGGCGTCCGGCGTGGCCTCCCGCACGGCGATTTTCTTCCCGGCAAAATCAACGGACTTGCCCACGGAGCGCGCCGAGGCCAGCGGCCGCAGCTCGGCGAGCGGAAAAGCGCGCGCCGCCAGCAGGGCAATCAGCTCTTGACCGACTGCTCCGGTGGCCCCGACGATGCCGACTCTTAATGCTCTCTGGCTCACGATGAATGAAAGCTTGAAACGGATGAAAGAAAGGTGCGCCGCCCTGGGAATCAAGCCCACAGAGCGTGTCATAACCGTTTCCATCGCGCGGCAACTGCTGGGCTATCACGTCGGCGGGGAGCGGCGGAAGAGCCATGTCATATCCACCTCCCTGCGGCCGCCCTCGAACGAGAAAAACTCCCTCGGCACGCCGCGCGGCCTGCACGCGATCGCGGAAAAACACGGCGCGGGCGCGCCGCCGGGCATCGTCTTCAGGGGCCGCGTCAGCACCGGAACGCATTTCCAGGAGCTGGGCGACGAGGAGAACGCCCGGAACCTGGTCACCACGCGCATCCTCTGGCTGCGCGGCCTCGAGCCCGGCGTGAATGCCGGCGGCAACGTGGACACCTACGGGCGCTATGTCTACATCCACGGCACCAACCACGAGGAGCGGCTGGGCCGGCCCGACAGCCAGGGCTGCATCCTGATGGACAACGTCGGGATCATCGGCCTGTTCGACGAGGTCCGCGCCGGCGACCTGGTCTGGATCGAGGATCAGTAGTCCATCGCCAGCGTCACGCGCGCGGCGCCCGGGCTGTGGATGACATTCACCTTGTCGCCCACCATGTAATTGGGCGGCGCCTCCTGCACGATGACCACGGTGTCCCCATTCCTCAACTGGACGGTGATTTCCTGCGCCTTCTTCCGTGTGGCCAGCTCCTCGATGGCGTCACCCGCGATGGCCCCGACAATGGCGGCCCCGGCCACACCGAGCGCGGAACCGGTGCTGCGGATGCCCCCGACCGGACTGGCCGCGGCGGAGCCGACAATTGCGCCGGCGCCCTGGCCCAGGCGAGTCCGCCGGCCCTCGATGGTCATCTCGGTTACCTTGATGACCGTGCCGACGTCGGTCGTCTGCATCTGGTTCGCCTGGGAGGAAGGCACCACGGTCGTCTTTGACGGGATCGTGCAACCAGCGCCCAGGAGAAACACTCCGCCCCAAAACCCAACCGGCAGCAGTCTCAATATTGTGGGCATGACAGGTAAGACGGGTTAACTGGGCGACAGTTTCGCCCAAAGCGGGGCAAAATCAAGCCAGCAGTCCCGCCGGGCGGCGACGGCTCAGGCGTTGCGGCCGAAGAGGAGCCGGAGGGAATTGAGGCACACCAGCAGCGTGCTGCCCTCGTGCGCCGCCACACCCGCGGCGAGCGGCAAGGCGCCAAATGTGGTGGCGACAACCATGATGACCACCACGCCGAGCGAGACCGCCAGATTCTGGCGGATGATGGCCCTGGCGCGGCGGCTGAGGCGGTGCGCGGCGAGGAAGTTCTCGATGCGGTCGTGCATCAGGATAACCTCGGCCTGCTCCAGCGCCGCGTCGCTGCCACGCGCGCCCATGGCCACGCTGACGTCGGCCGCCGCAAGGCTCGGGGCATCGTTCACGCCGTCGCCGACCATCGCCACCCGACGGGCCGGCGGGCCCAACCGCAGCGCCTGGATGGCCTCCACCTTTTGCTCGGGGGTCAGGTGCGCGCGCACTTCGGCCACGCCCAGCTCCTTCGCCACCGACTCGGCGGCCAGACGCCGGTCGCCGGTCAGCATGACGGTGTGAATGCCGCGCGCCTTCAACTCGGCCAGCACGCCTTTCGACTCGGCGCGGATCTGGTCGCGCAAGAGCACGCGCCCGAGCACCCCCGGGCCCACGACCCACACCTCCGAGAGTTCCGCCGAGGCCGGCGGCAGTTTCTCCGCCCACCCGGCGAGCGGGCCGGCCTCCAGCAATTCGCGCCGGCCGAGCAGGGCCTGCGCCCCGCCGGAGCGGCCGCTCACGCCCTGCCCCACGATGTTCCGGAAATCATCCAGCGCGATGCGCCGCACGCCCCGGGCCTTGGCGTCGCGCACGATGGCGCGCGCGAGCGGATGCTCGGACTTGGCCTCCAACGCATAGGCCAGCTCCATGACCTCGGCCTCGCGCCCCGGCG
Source organism: Opitutia bacterium (assembly GCA_016190985.1). Classification (GTDB taxonomy): domain Bacteria; phylum Verrucomicrobiota; class Verrucomicrobiia; order Opitutales; family Opitutaceae; genus Lacunisphaera. The sequence goes on from JACPPI010000001.1 coordinate 202,012, forward strand.
GGAAGCTCTCGTAGCCGACCACCGCCAGTTCGCCGGTGGTCAGCGTGCCGGTCTTGTCGAGGGCGACCACATTGACGTCGGCCAGCTTCTCGATCGCCGCGCCGCCGCGGAAGAGCACACCGTGCCGCGCGCCCCAGGCGATGGCCGCGAGGATGGCCGACGGGATCGAGAGCACGAGCGCGCACGGGCTCGCCACCACCATCAGCGTCATGGCGCGGTAGAAGGCGGAGCGCGCCTCCGGGGTGTTGGTGAAGGCCGGGAGACCGAACCCCAGCCACCACACCAGAAACATCACCGCCGAGCCGCCGATGACCGCGTAGGTGTAGCCGGTGCCGAACTTGTCGGTGAAGCGCTCGCTCGGGGCCTTGAGTTTCTGCGCGGTCTGGATGAGCCGGATGATCTTCTGCAATGTGCTCTCGGCCGGCAGGCGCGCGACCTCGTAATCGACCGCGCCCCACAGGTTGAGCGTGCCGCTGAACACCTGGTCGCCCATGTTTTTCTCCACGGGGTTGGCCTCGCCCGTCAGCGCGGATTCATCGCTCGCGCTCCGGCCGCCGAGGATCACGCCGTCGGCCGCAAAGGCGGCGCCCGGCTTCACCCGCACGCGCTGCCCCACCTGCAGCTCTTCCACCGCCACCTCGCGCTCGCCGCCATCCGGCAGCACGACGGTCGCCTGCTTCGGCGAAGTTTTGAGCAGGGCGCTCACCTCGCGCTGGGTGCGGTCGAGGGCGTATTCCTCCATCGCTCCCGAGGCGGAAAACAAAAACAACAGGAGCACGGCCTCGCTCCACGCGCCGATCAGCACCGCGCCGAGGGCGACGGCCAGCATCAGGAAATGGATGTCGATGTCGCCCTTCTTGAGGTTCTCCCACGAATCCACGGCCGCGTCCCAGCCCCCGGCCAGCAGACCGGCGGCGAACAACCCGCGCGCCAGCCACGGCTGGCCGGGCAGAAGGTGCGCGGCCGCCGCCCCGGCGACACCCGCCGCTCCGCACACCGCCGCCAGTGCGGCCAAAGTCCGCCATTCCTGGTCCTCGGGCGCGGGCTCGGCCTTGATCTCGGGCCATTCCATCTCGCGCCAGAGCCAGAGTTTCTCGGCGGTCACACAGGTGTCCCGCCCGAGCACGACCGCGCTGCCTTCCTGTTTCACCGAATAGCCGCCGGGCACCGAAAAACCGGGACGGGCCGCCAGCCGCGCCTCCACGGCGCTGATGGTGGCGGCGAGCTTGGCCTCCAACGCCGCCAGATCGATGTCGTTGATGGTGGCGACCGCCACCTTGCGCGCCGCCGGGTCGATGCGCACCGCCCGCACTTCCGGCTGCTCCCGCAGGAAGCGCACGAGCTGCTCGGTCCAGTTGTCGGGCAAAGGCTGCGGCATGCGTCCCACCATGCCCCGCTGCGGCCCGTCAGCAAATTGATTTGCTGCGCATGAATTAACCGGCTCTCTCAGCGGCCATGATCGGCCTGCACGACGACGCCCGCCCGTCCGCGGACACCGGCCCCAAGCCGACCCGCGTGCGCGAGCTGGCGGCGGAGATCTTCTCCGAATCCGGCCAGCTCTGCGCCGCCCTCGGCCTGGAGCACCGGCCGGAACAGGCGCAGATGGCACGGACCGTCGCGGCCTCCCTGCGGGACGACAAACCGCTGCTCTTCGAGGCCGGCACCGGCGTGGGCAAGTCCCTCGCCTACCTGATCCCGGGCCTCATCCACGCCACCGACCAGGGCCGGCAGATGATCGTCTCCACCCACACCATCTCGCTGCAGGAGCAGATCGAGCAGAAGGACCTGCCGGTCTGCCGCAAGGTGTTCAAGGCCTCGCCCGCGCTGGAGCGCTACGCCGGCTTCCGCTCGACCGTGCTCGTGGGCAAGTCCAACTACCTCTGCCCCACCCGGCTCGGCCACGCGCTCGCCGACCGCGGCACGCTCTTCGCCGACGCCGACTACGACGAACTGCAGCGCATCGCCAAATGGGCCGAGACGACCCGGACCGGCCTCCGGCACGAACTCCAGCCGCCGCCGCGCCCCGAGGTGTGGGACGCCGTCAACGCCGACTCGGCCTCCTGCTCGCGCAAGCATTGCGACGGGAAGAAATGCCATTACCAGCACGCGCGCGCCCGGCTGCGCACGGCGCAGGTCATCATCGTCAACCACGCCCTGCTCTTCGCGCTGCTTAACGCCGGCGGGGCCCGCGCGCACGGCGCCGCCAAGGACGCGCGCGGCGTGCTGTTCCCCGACGACTTTCTCGTGCTCGACGAGGCCCACACCGTGCCGGAGGTGGCCACGAACAACTTCGGCCTCGCGCTCAGCAGCTACGGCGTCGACCGGGCGCTCAAGTATCTCTTCAACCCGCGCACCAAGCGCGGCCTGCTGCGCAAGCTCGGCGGCGCGCCCGCCCAGCAGCTCGTGCTCGACGCCCTCGACGCCTCGAAGCAGTTCTTCGATTTCATCGCCGACAGGATCCTCACGCCGCGTCCCATCGTGCGCATCCGCGAGGAGGGCGCCGCCGACCCCGCGCTCGACGGTCCGCTCGGCGCGCTGCACCGGCTGCTGGGCAAGCTGGCCGACAAGCTGGAGGACGGGCGGGAGCGGGATGAGATGCTGGAGCAGCAGCAGCGCATCAAGGGACTGCAGGCCGGGATCACCGAGTGGCTCACGCTGGGGGACAAGGGCCATGTCTACTGGACCGAGCGGAGCGGACGGAAGCAGACGATCGTCACGCTCCGCAGCGCGCCGATCGACGTCGCCCCCGAGCTGCGCAGGCACCTCTTCGGCTGCGGCACGAGCGTGGTCTGCACCAGCGCCACGCTGGCGATGGGCGGCAGCATCGACCCCCTCGCCGCGCGCATCGGGGCCGACGGCGCCCGGGCCGTGGCGGTGAAGTCGCCCTTTGATTTCGAGCGCAACATGCGCGTCTACGTGGCGGCCGACGTGCCGCCGCCCTCGCCGAAGGGGGCGAAGCTCGCGCTCGACATCCTCGCCGACTACATCGGTTTTTGCACGGAGCGGGTGCGTGGGGGCTCGCTGGTGCTGTTCACCAGCTACACGGACATGCGCGCCGTGGCCCAGACGCTGGAGCCGGGCTGGCGCGCGGCCGGCCGGCCGTTCCTCATCCAGGGCGCCGACCTCTCCCGCACCGAGCTGGCGCACCAGATGCGGACGCTCGGCAACGCCGTGCTGTTCGGCACCGACAGTTTCTGGACCGGCGTGGACGTGCCCGGCGCGGCGCTGTCGCAGGTCATCGTCACCCGGCTGCCGTTCGATCCGCCGACGCATCCGATCACGGAGGCGCGTTGCGAGCACATCAGCGCCGCGGGCGGCAACCCCTTCAACGAGCTGACCCTGCCCGACGCGCTCATCAAGTTCCGCCAGGGCATCGGCCGGCTCATCCGCAACAAGACCGACCGGGGCGTCGTCACCATCCTCGACTCCCGCGTGCTGGCCAAGGCCTATGGCCGGGAGTTTCTGGGCGCGTTGCCGACCGGGGGCTACGAGCGCATGGACCGGGGCGGACGGGAGCGCGTTTTTAGACCTTTCCCTTGAACGAAAGCTGCCTGTAGTGTCGCCCAATGATGAAGCTGCGCTCCTTCGCCCACACCGATGTCGGACTCGTCCGGCCGGAAAACGAGGACAGCTTTCTCCGCAACGACATCCACCGGCTCTACGCCGTGGCGGATGGGATCGGCGGCCTGCCCTCGGGCGCGCAGGCCAGCCAGCTCGCGGTGGCGACGCTGGAGAAGATCTTCACGAGCCACGGGGCCGGCCACAAACTCAACTACCCGCGCATCCTGGCCGAGGTGAACGACCAGGTCTTCCGCCTCGGGCGCGTGCTCAGCCCGCAGTTCGGCATCGGCTCGACGCTCACCTTCGCGCACGTGACCGGTGTGAAGCTGAACATCGGCCACGTCGGCGATTCCAGCGCCTTTCGCCTGCGCTCGAAACACCTGGAGCAGCTCACCCGCGACCACACCATCGAGACCGAGATGCAGGACCGCGCCGCCCGCGGCGAGCCGATGGCGCTGCTGATGGAGAACCGCAACGCGCTCACGCGCTGCATCGGCCAGCCCCCGCCGCTGGAGGCGGAATGCGCCAGTCACACCCTGCTGCCCCACGACCGCTACCTGCTCTGCAGCGACGGCATCTCCCGCTTCGTCAATGTGGTCGAGATCGCCGACATCCTCGGCACTGCCACCGAGCCCGAGGCCGCCGCCCGGCAGCTGGTCCAACGCGCCAACGAGCGCGGCGGCCTGGACAATTCCACGGCCGTGGTCCTGTTTTTCGACTGACATGCGGTCGTCGCACTTCGCCGCGCTCGTGGCGTCGCAGCCCGCCAACGCGCTCTTCCGGTTCAGCCTCGCCCAGGCCCTGCTGGCGGAGAACCGCCCCGCCGAAGCCGTCGAACACCTGCAATTCTGCGCGGCCCACAAGGCCGACTGGATGCTGCCGCGCATCCTCCTCGGCAAGACGCTGCTGGGGCTCGGCCGGCGGGCGGAAGCCAAACCGTGGCTGGAACAGGCGTTGCAGCTCGCCATCGCGCAGACGCACGAGGACCCTGAGCGCGAGCTGCGCGCGCTGCTCGCGGAACTTGGGTAGGGCGCGTTATCCGCAACGCGCCGCGCGGCGGCTTAAGGACAAGCCGCCCTGCCTTTCACCCCCACAGCGGCGCCGGATACTTGCCCGTCGCGATCAAGGCGCGGATCGCCGCCTGCGACGCCGCAAGGTCCTCGCGATACGTGAGGCCAAACCACGCATCGCTGCTCCGCAACAATGCCACCTTCGCATCGCCGCGCTCGTTCAGCGAACCCAGCGCCGTGGGCAGGTAGAACTCCGCTGTCGGATCCGCGGCGTGCTGCCGCTGGAAATCGGCGAACAATATTGCCAGTTGCGGGAAAACCGCCGGCGTGAAGCCCCAGAAGTTCATCGAGACAATCTCCTCGCCAGTCAGCGTCCGCGCCGCGCCGTCCGCGCCGGCATAGCGCGCCCCGGCAGCGGTCTTTTCGATCCTGGTGATCTCGGTGATGCTCTTCAGGCGGCCGTTTGCAGAGGTCGTGCAGAGGCCGCGGCTGACGGTGCCGAACTCAGACAAGGTCTGCCTCAGCGGATAGCCCACCATCGCGTAATCCTGCGATCTCGCAAGGTGCTCCGCCAACACGCGGTAGGCCGAGGCGCCGTAGAAATCGTCGGCGTTGATGACGGCAAACGGCCTGCGCACGGCCTCGCGCGCCGCCAGCACCGCGTGCCCCGTGCCCCAGGGCTTGGCGCGGCCCGCCCCTGTCTCCTGAAAGACATAGCTGACATCCATCCGCGTCTCCAGTCGTCGGCCGATGGTCGTCCGGAAATCGGTTTCCATGTCCTTGCGAATGACCAGAACGACGCGGCCAAAGCCGGCACGCAGCGCGTCGTAGGCCGAGTATTCGATGATGAGTTCGCCGGCCGGGCCGACCGGCTGCACCTGCTTGAGCCCGCCAAACCGGCTGCCCATGCCCGCGGCAAGGATGACGAGGTCGTAGGAAGGCTTGGCCACGGAGGACACGGCACACCCTGCCTCGCCCCGGCTTCGCAGGGCAAGCACGGAAGAGGCCGGCCGGTTCATCCCCGCACAAACGCGGCTATCTCTTCGCTGCGGGCCTCGGCATCGCGCGCGCCGATGGCCATGAGCTGGCCCACGTAGCTGTGGCTGAACATCACGGTCGCCAGCAGGTCTGACTGGGCCGTGTCCCGGGTGCCCAGGCCGCGGATCGCAAACCGGAAGGCCCGGGGCAAATCCCGCTCATGGGCGGCCGCCAGCGCGCCGATGTCCACCGAGGGCCGCACCAGGATGAGTTCAACCTGGCTCAGGCCGTCCAGGTTTTGGCGGGGATGACCAGCCAGCAGATGGTTGAGCCGCTGCAGGTGCAGCGCATCCTGGTCAAGCACGTCCAGAAAAACCGCGTCCAACATCTGGCCGATGATGCTTGCCGGCGCCGGATACGGCACCGGGCGGATCGGGTCGGCCGTCGGAAAGGGACGCGGCGGCCGGGTGGAGATCGCCAGGATCTTGGTGGCGCCAAGATGAATGGCCGGGGAAAGGGGCGACACGAGGCGGATGCCCCCGTCGCCATGCCAGGCGTTTTCCAGCCGCACCGCCGGGAAAAAAAGCGGCAGGGCGCAGGAGGCCATGACGTGGTCCAACCCGAGATCCGCCGGCAGGCCGGCGCGGCCCGGGCGCGACCAGGAGACGATCTCGCGGCTTTCCACCCAGGTGGTGGAGATGCCCGAGAGATAATTGGTCGTCGTGATGGCCACCGCATCCAGGTGCCCCCGCCGCACGTTGTCGGCCACTCCCAGCAACCGGCCGTCCGCGCCGGGCTTGAGCGCGGCGGACAGGAAGCTCCGCAGCGGCCCGGTGTTGACCAGGCTGCGGGTGCTCGGCGCCAGGCCCGACCCGCCCGTGGCGAGGCGCCCGACCCACCGCAGCATGTTGGCCAGCGTGGCCGCCCAGTCCGCGTTGAAAACCTGCCCCACCGTGATGTCGGACCAGAAGTCCGCCAGGCGAACCGAGTTTTCGCGGAAGGATCCGGGGCCCGAGCCCAGGCAGGCGATGTTGATGGCCCCGGCCGACACGCCGGTGAGAATGGGAAAATAAAGCTCCGGGTGCAGCTCCCCCAGCCGCCGGAGAAACCCGGCGTGATAGGCGGCCCGCGCGCCACCGCCGCCGAGCATCAGCGCCACCTTGTTTTGCTTCCCCTTCAGCATGGGCGGACTGCTGCCCACCGGCAGAAATTCGGTCGGCGGGGTATTTTTCACCCCCCCATCATCCCGCCTCCCGGCGCCCACCGCAAGCCGATTGGCGGGAAACAGCGGCGCCGGGCGTGGAGATGGTGCCAGGGGCGGGGATTGAACCCGCGACCAAAGGCTTATGAGTCCTCTGCTCTACCACTGAGCTACCCTGGCGAAAGGGACGCGGAAGAAGCCACATTTTCCCCGGGAAATCCACAAGATTTTTCGCGCCGCGCCGGGGAGCTGGTGGTGGGGGGCTAGATGTCGTCCGGCCCGAGCCAGCGGAAGGAGGTGATCACGAATCGCCGGCCGAAGCCCGGCATCGTGTCCGGTGTCCGTTGCACGATGGCCTCGCAGTAGGCGACAGCCTCGACCTTGGCCGCATCGGCGGGGTTCAGGGCGTCGCCATAAGCGCGGATGCGAAAAGTGTCGGAGCGGACGGTGAGCATGGGCCCGAGGGCCGTCATGATCTGCGTGAAGCTCGGCGACGCGGTGATCGGGAACAGCGTGGCCAGATAGGTGACGAACGCCGCCGTCGAGGTGAAGGGTCCGTTGGCGGCTTTGCCGGGAGTCGAAAAAACAGCGAGGCCGTTCTGCATCGTGGTTCCCCGCGCGGAGACGGTGGCCGACGGGAGCGACGTGGTGGCGCCGGGAGCGGTGTTGTAGGTCTGCAGGAGGTTGCGCCAGGCGATGGCCGAGGTGGTGTTCACGTTGAAACAACCGGATGGCAACAGTGCCCCGGACACCAGCCGGTTGGTGAGCGTGGTGTGGTGGAAATTATCCTGCAGCGTGGATGGGGTCAGTGCGGCTGCAGGGGTCGGCAGCAGAGAAAGCTGCTCGTAGGACAGAACCTTGGAAGTGCTAGCGGCATAGGTGGCCAGTGCATCACGCAACCGCCCTTGGGCATTGCCTGTCGTGGCCGCGTAGATCACCGGCGGTGTCACCACCACCGGGGGCGGCGAAAAGGCCGAGGTCTTCACCCCCTCATCGCAGATCACATATGCGCAGTAACCTGTGATGGCATTGTTTCCCGGCGCGCCCGGCGTCTCGGCGATGGGAACTGCGATTTTCCCGGCTATGACATGCTCGGAGTTCGCGGTGGCCGCCCCTACGGTCCCGTTGCTGATCAGTTCCAGGGCTGGCACGCCTGCCTGCAAAGCGGCGGTGGCCGGCTGCGCTCCTGAAACAAGCCAAGTGACAAAGCTGCCGTCGTTGCGCCAGACGCCGCACCAGTGGCGGGTGCTGTTGGCGGCCAGAGGGGCGATGCCAGTGAGGCCGGCCATGCCCGTCAGGCGTGCATCGTCTCCCGCGTGCCGCTGCAACTCCCCCAGCCCGACGCTGAGCGCGAGCAAGGCGTTTTGCCGGGCCCGGGCCTGATGGACACCGGTGAGGGAGGTCTCGCTGCTCACCTTGGTGAGGGCGCTGAGCGCAAGGACGGCCAGCACGAGCAGGGCCAGCAGCACCAGCGTGATGACGAGCGCGAAGCCGGCGGGCGGGCGGGTCTTCACAGCGCGGTCCCCTTGATTTCGATTCTCCGGACAAAGACGCGGGAGTTCGCCTCCACCACCGCCCACCACCATTCCGCGTCGGTGGCATACGCCGGCGGGCGGTTGGCGAGGCGGTTGCCCTCGATGGCGTCCAGCAGGCTCGCGCCCTCCTCGGTGAGGATGCGGAGCATCACCTCGGCCACTTCCGGATAGCGCGAGTCGATGGCCAGGCTGCTGCCGATGGCCTGATGCGCGCTGTCGCCTTCCACGGCGGGATAGATGCGCTGCAACGAGCCGTCGGGATTGCGCACGTAGAGCCAGCAGCCAAAATCCACGACATTCGAGGCCAGCAGATTGGCATGGCTGGGGTTCATCACGTTGCGGGCGGTCCGGTAGGTCGTTGAACCCGCGCCGGAAGGATTGTTGCTGGTGCTGGCATAACCCGCCGCAGTGACATCGTAGCCGGTGGAGAAGGTCTCCGCGTTGCTGACGGCGGTGCGATACAGCGAGTAGCGCACCGGGGCCGGGTTGGCCGCCACCGGATCGCCGGTGACGGGACGCCGCGCCATCTGGTAAGCCACGGTTGTCGGCAGGCTGCCGCCGGACTCGACATTGGTGGCGACAAAGCGCAGCCAGATCCCCGACAGGCCGAAGCGCGCGTCAGACAGGCGCCGGCTGCCGCTGGCGTCGGGGGCCGGCAGCGGCCGCAAGCTGGCGCCGTTGGCCGGCTTCATGACCCCGGGGCCGATCAGCCAGCCATGATTGGCCAATCCGCCGGGCGCATCGATGATGTCGGCCGCAAGCCAACGGTTGCTGTCGCGGCGATAGACCGCCGACTGCAGATCCTGCTCAAGCAGATCGAACACCTGCTTGGCGGCAATGGCCTGCGTGTGGCTGGCCTGGCTGCGCCTCCAGAAATCCAGCAGGCTTCCCGTCACCCGCAGCATGAGACCGGCAAGAACCAGGGTGATGGTCACCGCCACCAGCAGCTCCAGCAGCGTGAACCCGCCTTCGCCAAGGCTGCGGCGCGGCGCGGACACACGGTGGGCCGGCGGCGGTTTCATCGGTTAAGCGCGACCGTGAATGTGACCTGGCTGCGGTCCGCGAGGTTCGTGGCCGCGGTCGCGCCGGGCAGACGGTAAGGCCAGGACACCCGCACCTGCAGCGCGAGGAACGCCTTCTGCGAATCGAAGCGCAACGGCTCGTCGGGGAATTTCCAGCATTCGACATAGTAGTATTGCTCGGCGGCTGGAGGAGCGACCACCGAATCGATCCGGCTGGCATCGCGCGGCGCGACGAAGCCAAAGCCATCCGCCAGCGGCGCCGACATCAGGGGAATCTGCCCGGCCAGGTTGTCCAGATCCGCCCCCGCGAGGCGTGACAGCTCAACTTTGAGCGCATCGGGCAGTCGTTGGGCCGCCAGGCTGGCGCCGGCGTCGGCCCCCTGCCGGGACAGGGCGGCGATCAAGCCCAGGACAACCGCGACGGAAGAGGCGAACAACCCGACCGCGATGATCACCTCGATCAAGGAGAATCCTCTCCGCTGATGGCGAGATTTCATCAGAACGAAGACCGGTCATTCAACAGCGCCGGCACGCCGTAGGCGCTCAGCACCAGTCCCCGCACGGCCTGGGGCGACCCCAACTGGACCGGCGACTCGCCCGGCTGATAACTGCCCGGAGCGCGGCGCGCCCCCGGCGCCAAAACGAGAAACCCTTTCGGCGGCGAACCGCCGCCCAGCGTGGCGAGCGTGCTGTTGGCCGTGAAGGCGACGCCGGTCCAGATTTGCGGGGAGGCATCGCCCTCCAACGTGGTGGACAGCGTCTGGTTGGTGAAGAGATCGGAAACAAGGTCGGCACTGGGATCAGAGACCCGTTTCCAGTCCACCGGATTCGCGACGAGTCCACCGGCCAGCGTCAAGGTTGCCGGCACGACATAGATTCCGTCGGGCAAGGTGACCGCGGTCACGGTGTCCCAGTCGGCGGGACTGGCGCCGCTTTGCCGGGCCGACTGGAGCACGAGATGGCGCAGAAACCGGTCCGGCGCGGCGGGGTCGACGTTGACCAACAGACGAGTCTTGCGGCCCGTGGCTGGGGCCTTGACGCGGGCGGCCGTGATGAGGTTGGCGATGGCGGCCTGCCCCGACTGGAGGCCGGCCGTCACGCCGCCGCCGGTCAGCCCGCTGACGAGAAAGAACGACATCGCCGCGATGATCCCGATGACGACCAGCAGCTCCAGCAGCGTGAACCCTCGGGTGGTGCGCGTCCTCATTTCCAACTGAAGATGAATTCGGGATGGGCGGGGTCGGCTCCGGGTGCCGGCGCGTAGAAGATCACTCCCGCACGAATGCCCGTCGCTGGGAAATCCGCCGCGCCGGGCGTCAAGCCGCCCACGGCGGGCAGCGCGGCGTAGTCGCTGCCGACCTTGATCACGCCGTCGAGGTTCTTGTCCACGAGCACGGCGATCTCGGTGTTGTCGAAGGCGTCGTGCAGCAGATTCGGCGCGAGCGACGCGGCATTGGTGAAGTCGGCGTCGCTGAAGGAATAGAACGCGATGAGCTTCCGGTTCTGCGTGGCGGCGGGCCCGGTCGGAGCCAGCGCGGTGCCGTCGCGCTTCCGGCCGGACAGGATGTCGTGAAAGAGGTGGTCACCGCCAAGACTCGTGGTTGCGCCGCCGTTGACCAGCGCCGTGGCGTCGAAGGCTGGGTAGCAGCCATATTCGCTGCGGAAACCCTCGATGCCGGCGGACCATTGGCTGAATTGCACCTTGGTCCTCGCCTTGTGGGCCGCGACCCGGGCCGAACGCACCGCGGGGAAAATGAGCGCGGCGAGGATGCCGATCACGGCGATGACCGACAGCAGCTCAAGCAAAGTGAAGCCTCTGGTGGAACGGCGCATGTTGATCAGCGGTTGGCGGGGATGTTGTCGAGGTTGGCGGCCGGCGCAACATCGGGGAAGCCCCCGGCCAGCAGCGCCGGCGCATCGGCTCCGTCCGGCCCGGCCGAATAGAGCACATAGCTGCTGTTGGTCCAGGGATTCTGAGTCTTGTAAGCGTAGACGTAAGGCCTGTCCCACGGGTCCCGCAAAGCCTCCGCGACGATATTGAACCGGGCCGCCTCGATCAACGCGCGGCCGGCGATGGCGGCGTCCGAGGCCGGACCGCGTTGGCCGAGCAAGGCGCGGAGCAATTGCGCCTCATCGTCAGTGCGCGGATAATCGCCATAGGCGCGCCGGTAGTCCTCCAGCGCGGCGCCGAGCACGGCGAGCTCGGCCCGGGCCCGGGCGATTTTGCCGGTTTCGGAGGCCCGCCGGCCGGCGCCGATGACGATGCCGGCGAGGATGGCGATGATCGTGATGGCCGCGAGGAGTTCGAGCAGGGTGAACGCGCGAGCGCGAGTTGAAAGCTGAGAGTTGAGAGTTGAGAGACTCTGAACCCGGATCCTCATGTCCCCAAGCAAAGCCCGTCCGGAGGCCGGGCTCCACCTTATTTCTTGCGCATCCGACACCAAGGGCGTCGTCAAGCGACGCCCCTACAGTCCGGCTTACTCCTCGTCAGCCTTCAGCGCGGAGATGACCGAGAAGTCCTCAAGTGTGGTCGTGTCGCCCTTGATCTCGCCGGAGGTCGCAAGCTCCTTGAGCAGGCGGCGCATGATTTTCCCCGAGCGGGTCTTGGGCAGGCCGGCGGCGAAACGGACCAGGTCGGGCTTGGCCAGCGAGCCGATCTCCTTGCCGACGTGGGCGCGGAGATCCTCCTTGAGCTGGTCGCTGGCGGTGTGGGTGGACTTGAGGGTCACGAACACGACGAGCGACTGGCCCTTCAGCTCGTCGGGGCGGCCGACGGCGGCGGCTTCGGCGACGGCGGGGTGCGACACGAGCGCGCTCTCGATCTCGGCGGTGCCGATGCGGTGGCCGGAGACGTTGAGCACGTCGTCAATGCGGCCGACGATCCAGAAATAGCCGGCTTTGTCCTGGCGGGCGCCATCGCCGGTGAAATAGACGCCGGGCTTGCCGGGGAATTCGCCGAAGTAGGCTTTCTTGAAGCGCTCGTCGTCGCCCCAGAGGGTGCGGAGCATCGAGGGCCAGGGCTGCATGATGGCAAGCTTGCCGCCGTTGTTGCGCGGGACCTCGTTGCCCATCTGGTCGACGATCTTGGGCAGCACGCCGAAAAACGGGAACGTCGCGGAGCCGGGCTTGGTCGGGGTGATGCCCGGGAGCGGCGTGATCATGATGCTGCCGGTTTCTGTCTGCCACCACGTGTCGACGATCGGGCACTTCTTTTTGCCGACCATCGCGTGATACCACATCCAGGCCTCGGGGTTGATGGGCTCGCCGACGGTGCCGAGCAGGCGCAACGAGTCGAGGCGGTGGCGGAGCACGTAGTTGTCGCCCCAGCGCATGAAGGCGCGGATGGCGGTCGGCGCCGTGTAGAGGATGGTCAGCCCGTGGCGGTCGATCATCTGCCAGAAACGGTCGGGCTCCGGCTGGTTGGGCGCGCCTTCGTAGAGAAAAACGGTCGAGCCGTTCGAGAGCAGGCCGTAGACGACGTAGCTGTGGCCGGTGACCCAACCGATGTCGGCCGAGCAGAAGTAGCGGTCATTCTCCTTCAGGTCAAAAACGTAGTGCGAGCTGAGCTTGGCGCCGAGCAGATAGCCCGCGCTGGTGTGCAGCACGCCCTTGGGTTTGCCGGTGGAGCCGGAGGTGTAGAGGATGAAGAGCGGGTGCTCGGAATCAAAGGCCTTCGCGGTGTGTTTGTTCGGCGCGCCCTCCCACGCCTCCCGCCACCAAACGTCGCGGCCCTCGGCCATCTTGACCTCGTTGCCGCAGCGCTTGACCACGAGGACCGTCTGCACCGACGGCGCACCTTCAAGGGCCCGGTCGACGTTGGCCTTGAGTTCGATGACCTTGCCGCGGCGCCAGCCACCGTCGGCCGTGATGACGAGCTTGGCCTTGCAGTCGTTGATCCGGTCCTTGATGGCCTCGGCGCTGAATCCGCCGAAGACGACCGTGTGCACGGCGCCGACGCGGGCGCAGGCCAGCATGGCGATCACCGCCTCGGGGATCATCGGCAGGTAGATCGCGATGCGATCGCCGGCCTTGATCCCGGAATTCTCCAGAATGTGCGCCAAGCGGCAGACGTGAAAATGCAGCTGCTTGTAGGTGATTGTGCGGACATCGCCGGGTTCGCCCTCGAAAATTATTGCAGCCTTGTTTTCCCGGGCCGTGCCGAGGTGCCGGTCGAGACAGTTCTCCGAAACGTTTAACTTGCCACCCAGGAACCACTTGGCATGGGGCGGCTTCCAGTCAAGGACCTGCTTGAAGGGCTTCCGCCAGACGATGTGCTCCTTGGCCTGCTTGGCCCAAAACTTCTCTGGAGCGTTGACAGACTCGGCATAGAGCCTACGGTAACTCGCGTAGCTGCCAAGGTTTGCTTGGTTCTTGAATTCAGCCGATGGTTTGAAAATCCGGCTTTCGCGAGACACCGAAGTAATCGTTTGGTCCGTCACTAGTTTCTCCTCTTTTGGGGTTGAAGCTTGCTGGTTCTGAAATGCACCCGACGGATTGCACGGTCAAGCCCAGGCAGCTGCCTAAACCCGTTCTGTATGGATAAAGATACTTCGTCGGCCGCCTCCACGGCGTCGCCGACCCCTTCCCCCGCCCCGCCCCCGCCGGAAAGCACCGTGCGCGTCGAGGGCATCCTCGACATCGACAACAGCCGCAACGGCCAGTTGCTCGATCTCGCGAAGCATGGCAAACGCCGGCCGACCGACCCCTTTGTGCCCCGCGAGCTGATCCGCCGCTTCCATCTGAACCAAGGCAGCATCATCACGGCCCAGGCCACGCCGGACGACCGTTTCCCCAACCCCAAGGTCCGCTTCATCGAGAAGGTGGACGGCCTGGACCTCGAGGCGCGCCGCCGCGCCGTTGATTTCGCCAACCTCACGACGATCACGCCCAACGAGCAGCTCAAGCTCGAGTTGAAGGACGGCCGCATGACCACCCGCGTCATGGACCTGTTCTGCCCCATCGGCAAAGGCACGCGCGGGCTCATCGTCGCCCCGCCCCGCACCGGCAAGACCACCTATCTCCGCGACATCGCGCTCGGCGTCCTCCAGAATCATCCCGAGTGCCACGTCATGATCCTCCTCGTTGACGAGCGCCCCGAGGAAGTCACGGACTTCAAGCGCACCGTCCCCGCCGAGGTCTGGGCCTCGTCCAACGACGATCCGGTCGAGAACCACATCCGCGTCGCCGACCTCTGCATCGAGCGCGCCAAGCGCCTCGTCGAGGCCGGCAAGGACGTGGTGCTGCTGCTCGACTCGCTCACCCGCCTCGCCCGCGCGCACAACACCGCCAAGAACTCCGGCCGCACCGGCACCGGCGGCCTCGATGTCCGCGCCCTGGAGCGCCCCCGCCAGCTCTTCGCCTCGGCCCGCAACACCGAGGACGGCGGCAGCCTCACCATCGTCGCCTCCATCCTCGTCGAGACCGGCTCGCGCATGGACGATGTGATCTTCCAGGAATTCAAGGGCACCGGCAACATGGAGCTGGTGCTCGACCGCAAGGCGGCCGAGATGCGCATCTGGCCGGCCGTCAACGTCGCCTCCTCCGGCACCCGCAAGGAGGAACTGCTGCTCGACGAAAAGGCCCTCGAGGCCATCCACTTCTTCCGCCGCGCCCTCGTGCAGCAGAAGATCGAGGAGGCCACCGACACCATGGTCACCCGCCTCGGCAAGACCAAGACCAACGCCGAGTTCATCAAGCTCATCGTCAAATAACTTCGCTCTTGCCCCGGCATTTCCGCCCCGCGACAACTTTCCTTCCTCTCCACCCTCCGACACGAAGATATTCCTGAATGAACAGCTTCTCCGAGCAATGCCTGGATATGGCGCGGTCGATGTTGAGCCACAACCTCGACGCCATCAATGCCGACGGCACCGTCACCCCCGCCGCCGGTGAAGGCCCGCGCTCCGACGAGCCCGGCCACGTCGCCTTCGCCCTCGGCGAATATTACCGCGCCACCGGCGAGACCACGCTCAAGGGCCACGACCTGATCGACCTCGCGGCCCGCTGCATCACCGCCCAGGCCTTCACCGAGCCCGCCGGCGAAAGCGGCGTCGCCTACGCCTCGCTCGGCCTCCTCTCCTTCGGCCCCTCCAAGGAGCGCAATCCCGTCTGGGAGCGCCTCGTCGAGGAGACCCGCCAGAAACTCGACAAGCTCCTCCTCACCCGCAGCGACTACGACAACTACTGGCAGGCCTTCAACATCGCCAAGGCCGTCTGCCGCTTCAGCCTCGGTCTCTCCAAGAAGGACGAGACCTCGCGCCTCATCGAGCGCCTGGCCGAGCGCATCGAGCAGACCAGCTCCACGGGATTCTTTGACGATGTCGAGAAGGGCGTCGGCGGGCACTTCAACCTCTACGGCGTGATGACCCTCGCGTTCACGCGCTCGGCGCTGCAGTTGCACGCCAACTCCGCCCTCCGCGAGCGCAAGCTGCCCACCCTCCGCACCTACGCCGAGAAATACATCAAGATGATGCCCGACCTCGTGCGCCCCGACGGACTCGGCTGGGCCTACGGCCGCGCCGCCGGCGCCTACGGCCAGATGCACTGCATCACGCTCATCCTCCAGGGCCTCCGCGACGGCTGGATCCCCGACGACCAGAAGAACAAATATTTCGACATCCTGCGCCGTCTGTTCTACTATTTCTTCCACACCTACCTGGACCAGGAACAAGGCTTCCTCGACATCCGCGACGACGAGCGCACGGCCTACGCCTCGCACACGACCCGCATGGCGAACTTCGACGCCGCCCGCTACCTCTGCCAGTGGTCGCGCCTCGCGAAGACCGTGCACATGCCGGACAACGTCAAGCCCGACCCGGTGCGCACCAGCGGCCGCTTCGTCATCTTCGACAAGTCGAACCGCAAGGAGCAGGGCCTGTTCCTCTACCGCGACGCGGACTCCGGCCTGCAGGTGCAGTTGCCGCTCGTCAGCTCCGGCGTCGATTGCACGGCGGACAACCTGCCCTTCCCGCACTGCCCCGGCGTGTTCGACTGGCCGAACAACCTCTACCTGCCGGTCATGACCCCCGAGCTGACTTTCGGCGAGCAGGTCACCCTGCCCGCCTTCTACGGCCAGAAATGCGTCACGGGCCTCGGCCTGAAGAACTCGTTCTATTTCCGCTACGAGCAGCCCGACCTGATCAACACCAGGGAGGAAATGGTCAAGGGCCTCGGCAGCGTGAAGGTCCAGTGGACGTTCACCGGCAGCAAGATTTCCGCCGAGTTCTCCTACACGGTCAAAAACCAGGTGCAGCTCGACAAGTTCCGCTTCGCCCTCGTCATCGGCGCCCCGCACTCGAAATACCGCTTCGGCACCTCCCCGGCGCTCGGGGCGCACGGCCACCGCTGCTCCGTGCTCAAGGACGACTTCCACGCCAATTGGGCCGAGACCGAGGTGGTCAGCGCCGATCCGGCCTACCGCACCAATTTCGGGAAGCTGCATTACGTCCAGATGTTTGTCCGCGACCATCCGCTCATCATGCGGCCCGGCCAGGTCTACCGGCTGGCGGTCAGCTTCGATCCCGAGCTCACGGTTGCCGGCGCTTGATAGACTTCTTTGGAGGCGGGACTATCAGTCCCGCAACTTGGATAGCCGTGGCTTGCATCCTGCGGGGCTGATTGCCCCGCCTCCAACATGCAATGTGACGACCGGGTTAAATCCCGGCGTCTTACGCGCCATTGTCCCGCGGCTGCTTGCTAGGTGAGCGATATCTGGTTTGGCTACGGGCGAACCTCCCTCTCCCATGGTCAAAGATCCCACCGCCACCCCGTTTCCCAACCCCAAGCAGGAAGACGAGCTGATCAAGCGCGTTCACCGCGAGTTGATCGACGACTACGATGAGGAACTGGAGATGGAGCGCGAGGACTGGGAACACGCCACCCCGGGCGCGCCGGCCCGTCCGTCCGAGAAGGACATGTCCCTTGAGGCGCGGAACCGTTATTTCACCGAGCTGTTCCGCCTGCAGGGTGAACTGGTCAAGATGCACGACTGGATCGTGGCGAGCGGCCACCGGCTGGTCATCCTGTTCGAGGGACGCGATGCCGCCGGCAAGGGCGGCGCCATCAAGCGCATCACGCAGCGGCTGAATCCCCGCGTGGCCCGGGTGGCCGCCCTGCCCGCGCCCTCCGGCCGCGAGCGGACGCAGTGGTATTTCCAACGCTATGTCGCCCACCTGCCGGCCGCCGGCGAGATGGTGCTGTTCGACCGCAGTTGGTATAACCGCGCCGGCGTCGAAAAGGTCATGGGCTTCTGCACCGACGACGAATACGAGGAGTTTTTCCGCTCGGTGCCCGAGTTCGAGAAGATGCTCGTGCGCTCCGGCATCCAGCTGGTCAAATACTGGTTCTCCATCCCCGACGAGGAGCAGGAGTTCCGGTTCCGCTGCCGCATCAACGACCCGCTCAAGCAGTGGAAACTCAGCCCGATGGACCTCGAGTCGCGCAAGCGCTGGGAGCAATACACGAAGGCCAAGGAGGTCATGTTCAAGCGCTCGCACATTCCCGAGGCCCCGTGGTGGGTCGTGCAGGCCAAGGACAAGAAGAAGGGCCGGCTCAACTGCATCCACCACCTGCTGTCGCAGGTGAAATACACCGAGGTCGCGCACAAACCCATCCGGCTGCCGCCCCGCGACCACAGCCCCGACTACCGCCGCGAGCCCATCTCCCCGAAGATGCTCGTGCCCGAGGTCTACTGAGCCGCCGGGTGGAGCGCGGCCTCAGGACGCGCGGCGAACCCGTCCGGCTTGTCCGCCGTGGCCTTGGCGGCGGCAGGCCAGGTTCCACCTTTCAAACTCACGCCACTACCACCGGAGCCGACGCAGTCTTCGCTCTCGGCGCGCCGACGAGCACGCCGAGGTGCTCCTGGATTTTCTGGAAGAACTCCACGTTCAGATCGCCCACCGGCACCTCGTAAAGCTGGTGCGTCGGCATGTGCTCGTAGATCTGCCGCTGGTTGTCCTCGGAGTAACCGCGCAGCTTGATGAGCTTCTTGCGCTCCAACATGAGAGCGAGGAACTGGAGTAAAGGCGTGTTGATAGCTGAGGGGCCACCGTTGTTTGCTGCTGCAAACCCGGTGTTTGTCCCGAGAACTGTGTCCTCCGGCACACTCACGGGCAAAGCCAGAGTCAGGAACAGGTTCTCGGCGGTCAGCTTGAGTGTCCGCGCCGGATCCTCCTCGGCCTTGCGCTGCTTGAAGGCCACCACCCAGCGGCAGTAGACAAAGGCCGGCAGCCTTGCCTCGCCGAAGCTTGGCGCAGACGGGGTGAAGCGCGCGTCCTCGCTCTCCAGCAGGTCGCGGCGGGCGACCTCGCCGCTCGCCTCCCGCACCAGATAGCTGACGACCCGGTCGTTCTCGGCGAAGTCGCGGCCGCTGACATGGCACTTGGTGGCAATCGGGTGAAGAGTCAGCTCCATGGACGTTTTCTTGTTTACCCCCGGGGCCCGCGAACGCTAGCTAAAATGCAGTAGCGAACATCGAGTAGTGAGTAGCGGCTTAACCTTGCTGATCAATTTTACCCAGAAGATGGAATCACGCGGAATGGCGCGGCGGCCCTTCGTTGCAGTGTCATGAGCCTGTCTACTCGCTACTCGATGCTCACTCCTCGCCACTTCCGCTCATTCCAATGAGTGGACGCCTCATTGCCGTCGGCGACATCCATGGTTGCCACAAGGAATTTCGCGACCTGCTCGACAAGCTCGACCTCGGGAAGGACGACCGCCTGATCCTGCTGGGCGATCTCATCAACCGCGGCCCCGACAGCGGCAAGGTGGTCGAGCTGGCCCGGGAGCACGCCACCGCCTCGCTTCTCGGCAACCACGAGCTGCGCCACCTCAACTACCGCCGCACCGACGACCCGAGCCATCTCAAGAAATACGACTACGCCACCATGGAGCAGCTGCGCGGCAAGGACTGGGACTACCTGGAGGCGATGAAACTCACCTACGAGGATGCGGAGCTCGGGGTGGTGTTGGTCCACGGCGGCTTCCTACCCGACCGGCCGTGGCACAAGCAGCCGGCGCGCATCGTCACCCGCATCCAGGTCGTCGGCCCGGACGGCGAACCGCACAAACGCTCCGAGATGCCCGACGCTCCGCACTGGTCCACGCTCTGGGCCGGCCCGCCCTTTGTCGTCTACGGCCACACGCCGCGCGAGGAAGTCGCCCGCACCAAGTGGACACTCGGCATCGACACCGCCTGCGTGCTGGGCGGCAGCCTGACCGCCTACATCCTCCCGGAGAAACGCATCGTGCAGGTCAAGGCCCGGGAGCGCTACTACAGTCCCTGATCCGACGGGCGGGCGGTCCGTGCGGAAGAGTCTTTGCCCTGTCCTCTGTTTTCTGTTCTCTGTCCTCCGCAACCATGTCCGACATCTCCACCACCCTCTCCGTCCAGGCCATCAAGGCGCTTAATCCCAAGGGAGGCGACACTTTCGCCAGCGTGCTGCTCATCAGGCGCCTGGCCGAGCGCCCGACCAAGACGGGCAATCCGTTCCTCGCGGTCGAACTGGGCGACCGGACCGGCACCTTCAACGTCAATTGCTTCAGCGACAACCCGGCCTTCGAGTTCTTCAAGGGCCTGAAGGAGGGCGCCGTCGTCCGGATTGAGGCCAAGGTGGACTATTATCAGAGCCGGTTCTCCCCGAAATTGCTCCGCGCCGAGGAGATCTCGGCCGAGCAGCTCGCCGGTTCGCCGCTTCTCGCCAACCTCGTCGAGACCGCGCCTGAGGACGCCGACGCGCTGTGGACCGAGTTTCAGGCACACATTGCCGCCATCACCCACGCCGAGCTGCGCGCCACGGTGCAGGCCGTGTTCGACGAAATCGGCGAGCAGTTCCGCCATGCCCCGGCCGCTCTCGCCATGCATCACGCCTACCGGCACGGCCTGCTCGAGCACACTGTCCACATGGCCCGCGTCGGCCGCGCGCTCGCCCCACTCTACCCCGAAGTCGACGCCGATCTCGCCCTCGCCGGCATCCTCGTCCACGACACCGGCAAGGTCATCGAGTATCAGGGCACGCTCGCCACCTCACGCAGCCGCAAGGGCATCCTCCAAGGCCATGTCGTGCTCGGCTACCAGCTCGTCCGCAAGGCCGGCCTCAAGGCCAAGCTCAACCCCGACCTGTTGGAACGGCTTGAACACATCGTGCTCAGCCACCAGGGCGAACTCGAATGGGGCGCGGCGGTCATCGCCGCCACGCCCGAGGCCGTGTTCGTCGCCAAGATCGACGACCTCGACGCCAAGATGGGCATGGTCCAGCGCCTGCTCCGCCAGGCCGGAGAGAACGACGAGTTCTCCGACAAGCATCTCGGCCTGAACGCGCAGCTGTTGCTCAAGAAGCCGGTGAAATAAACAGTAGGGTCGGTGCTTGCACCGACCTGACAAGCGAGGTCGCCGCAAGCGGCGACCCTACAGAATCAAGTCAGCAGCTGCACGATCCGCACGATCGGCCAGCCTTCGCCGAGCCTACGGCTGGCAGGTCGTGTTCACGGGTGGCCCTGTGCAAAGCGCATCTTGCGGGCGTTATGTGAGCAGTTGGACAATCCGGACAATGGGCAGGAAGAGCGCAATGACGATTGTGCCGACGACGAGCGCGAGGAACAGGATCAGGATGGGTTCGATCAGCGAGCTGAGGCCGGCGACGGCGTTGTCGACCTCCTCCTCGTAGATGTCGGCGACCTTTCCGAGCATCTCGGGCAACTGGCCGGTGTGCTCGCCGACGTCGATCATGCTCGTGACCATGGGCGGAAAGACATTCGTCGCCTCCAGCGGCGGCGCGACCGGTGCGCCCTCCTTCACGCGGTCGTGCACCTCGGTGATGGCGCCGCCGACCCGCGAATTGCCGCAAGTGTCGCGCGTGATGAGCAGCGCCGGCAGGATGGGCACACCGCTGGAGAGCAGTGTGCCGAGGGTCCGGCCGAACCGGGCGATGATGGCTTTCAGAAAGAGCGGACCAAACAGGGGCAGCCTCACGACCCAGGTGTCCAGCAGTCTTGCCCCGGCGGGCGTCCGTCGGAAAGCCTGCACACCCAGCCACAGCGCCACACCCACGCCCAGCGCGACGAGGTAGTGGTTCTTCACCGCGTCGCTCACGGTAAGCACCGCCTGCGTCAATGGCGGCAGCGGCGCGCCCTTGAGCAGGTCGGCGAAGATCTGCTTGAACTTCGGCACCACGAACACGAGCAGGCCGGCGAGAATCAGCACGGCCACGGCCATGACGATGAGCGGGTAGACCATCGCCGAGGTGATTTTGCCCTTCAGTTGCAGGCTTTTTTCCTGAAACCGCGCCAGCCGGTCGAGCACGACATCGAGCACGCCACCGGCCTCGCCGGCTTTGACCATGTTGATGTAGAGGCGGTCGAAGACGCGCGGGTGCTGTGCCATCGCCTCGGAGAGCGTGCCGCCGGACTTGATGGCCTCGGCCAGCGCCTCGATCACGCGCCGGAAGCCCGAGTTGCGCTCCTGCCGCGCCAACACCCCGAGCCCGCGCAGCAGGGGCATGCCGGCCCGCAGCAACGTGGCCAATTGGCGGGTGAACACCGCCAGATCCTTGGCCCCGACCAAGCGGAGGAACGGCAGGCGCAATTGGACAGAAGACAGAGGACGGAGGACAGAAACCGGAGCCTGACGCGGTTGGGCAGACGCTTTCGACTGCGATGGTCCTCCGGTCTGAGGAAAAACATCTGTGGGAAACAGGCCCTGCCCTTTGAGAATGGCCGCCACCTGCTTCACGTCCGGGGCGTCGAGCGAGCCGGTCTTCTCCGCGCCGCGCGCGTCGAGGGCGGTATATGAAAATCGAGGCATGGCTAAATATGGAACTCAGGGAAACCGGAACCGATCCCCAATCTCACCGGGCGTCTTCCTGATTTCCTGAGTTCCATATTGGTCACGTGTATTTCACGACCTCCTCCACGGTCGTTTCGCCGGCCAGGATGGCCGCGAGGCCCGCCTCGCGCAACGTGGTCATGCCCTGCCCGACCGCCTGCTGCTTCAGCTCGACCAAGGACACGCCCCGCACCACCGCCTCGCGCAGGCTGTCGTTCATGGGCAGGTATTCAAAAAGCCCGATGCGGCCTTTGTAACCTAATAGGTTACAAGCAGCACAGCCGACCGCGCGGTGGAAAACCTGGCCCGACTCCTTGGCTGTGTCAGCCCCCAACTGACGTAGCAGCGCTTCGCTCGGCGTATAGGCGGCGCGGCAGGCCGGACAGAGCCGCCGCACGAGCCGCTGGGCGAGCACCGCTTCCAGCGTCGAGGCGAGCAGGAAGGGCTCGATGCCCATGTCCACCAGGCGCGTGACCGCCGACGGCGCGTCGTTCGTGTGCAGGGTGCTGAGCACGAGGTGGCCGGTGAGCGAGGCCTGGATGGCGATCTGCGCCGTCTCAAGGTCGCGAATTTCACCGACCATCACGATGTCGGGATCCTGGCGGAGAAAAGTGCGGAGGGCCCGGGCAAAGGTCAGGCCGGCCGCCAGATTCACCGGCACCTGCATGACGCCGTCGATCTCGTATTCGACCGGATCCTCGACCGTGAGCAGCTTGGAATCGACCGTATTGAGCGCGGTCAGGCAGCTGTAGAGCGTGGTGGTCTTGCCCGAGCCCGTCGGCCCGGTGACGATGAAAATGCCGTTGGGGCGGTGGATGATCTCCTCGACGCCGGAACGGATTTGGCCGGGCAGGCCGAGCTGGCGCAGCTCGAGCTGGACCGAGGTCTGGTCGAGGACGCGCAGCACGACGCTCTCGCCGAACTGTGTCGGCAAGGTGGAGACGCGCAGGTCCACGGCGCGGCCGCCGAGGTTGAGCTTGATGCGGCCGTCCTGCGGGAGGCGGCGCTCGGCGATGTTGAGGTTGGCCAGCACCTTGATGCGCGAGATGATGGGCAGCGCGAGGTTCTTGGGCGGCGGCGCCATGTCGTAGAGCGAGCCGTCGATCCGGTAGCGGATCTTGAAGTCGTGCTCGAAGGGCTCGAAATGGATGTCGGACGCCTTGTCCCGGATCGCCTGCGCGAGCACGAGATTGACGAAGCGGATGATGGGGGTCTGCCCGGCGAGCTGCTCGATGTCCTCCTCCGTCAGCACCTCGTCGCCCGTGTCCTCCATCTGCGCCCGGAGGTCGCCGAGCGCGGCGCCGAGGGAGATTTCCTCCTCCCCATAGTGCTGGCGGATGAGCAACTGGACGCGCTCAGGATCGGCGACACTGACACGCACGTCGCGCTCAAGGGCAAAGGTGAGATCGCTCACCAAGTGGGGGTTGAAGGGATCCACTGCGGCCAGCGAGACGGAGAAGCCGTCGGCGGCGAGCGGCGCCACGCCGTAGGCGCGGGCCATGCCGCCTTCCACGAGCGCCAGGGCGTCGCCCGGCAGCGTCGCGGGAAGCTCGGCCGCGTAGCCGCAGCCGATGTGCTCCGCCACGGCTTGCAGCAGAGCGGGTTTGTCGATCAATCCGAGGTCGAGCAGCACGACCGCGAGGGGCTTGCCGCTGGCGCGGTGCTCGTCGAAGGCCGCCTGCAGGGAAGCGGGGTCGACAAGGCGGCGCCCGGCGAGGAGATCGAAGACCGTCTGATCGTGGCCCTCGAACATGGCGGCCTCCTCCGGCGCGGCTCAGAGTTCGCGGAGCTTGAAGCCCATGGTCGTGAGCTTCTCGCGCATGACGACCGGATCCTGCGCCTTTTCCAACGCCTCATCGGGGTCGATCAGCTCGCGGTTCACGAGGCTCATCAGGTGGGTGTCGAGCGTGATCATGCCGAGGTTGGCGCCGGTCTGGATGTCCGACGGGATGCGGAAGGTCTTGTTGTCGCGGATGAGCGAGCCGATGGACGAGGTGTTGACCATGATCTCGTAGGCCGCGATGCGGCCGCCGGTCTTCTTCTTGCAGAGCGACTGGGAGATGACCGCGATGATGGAGGTGGAGAGCTGCATGCGGATCATCTCCTTCATGTTGGCCGGGAAGGCGTCCACGATGCGGTCGACGGTCTTGGCGGCGCTGTTGGTGTGCAGCGTGCCGAAGACCAGGTGGCCCGTCTCGGCCGCGGAGATGGCGGCCTCGATGGTCTCCAGGTCGCGCAACTCGCCGACGAGGATGACATCGGGGTCCTGGCGCAGGGCGCGCTTGATGGCCTCGGCGAAGCTCGGCACGTCGGAGCCGACCTCGCGCTGGGTGACGACGCATTTCTTGTGCGGATGGTAATACTCGATCGGATCCTCGATGGTGATGATGTGGCCGTCGCGGTTCTCGTTGATGTAATTCATCATCGAGGCGAGCGTGGTGGACTTGCCGGAGCCGGTCGGGCCGGTGACGAGGAAGAGGCCGCGCTGGCGGTAGAGCAGCTCCTTGATCTTGTCGGGCATGCCGATGGCGCGGAGGTCGAAGAGCTGGTTGGGAATCTGGCGCAGCACCATGCCGTAGTTGCCCTTGGCCTTGAGCACGCTGACGCGGAAACGGGCCTTGTCGCCGAAGGCGAAGCCGAAATCGGTGCCGCCGTTGAGCTTCACGTTCTGGATGTGGTTGTCCGGCGTGATGGACAGCATCAGCTGCTCCGTGTCCTCGGGCCGCAGCTCGGGGCCGTCGATGGGCGTCATGCTGCCGCGCAGGCGCAGGCAGGGGGGCACGCCGACTTGGAGGTGGAGATCGGAGCTTTTCTGGTCCACGACCAGTTCCAGGAGGTCATTCATTTCGTAGCTCATGCGATGGGTGGGTTAAAGCGGGTCGCCAACGGTGACGGTCACAACCTCTTCGATTGTCGTGAGGCCGGCAAGGACTTTACGGACGCCGTCCTCTCGCATGGTGCGCATGCCGTCCCGGCGGGCCTGGGCGCGCAGGCGGGCGGCGGTGACGTTGTCATAGATCATGGCGCGGATGCCGTCGTGGACGGGAAACAGCTCAAAGATGCCCATCCGCCCCTGATAGCCGGTGCCGTGGCAGGCCGCGCAGCCGGCGCCGTGCGCGAAGGTGGCGCCCTCGAGCTGCGCCGGCGCGAGGCCGAGCGCGTGCAGCTCGCGCGGCGACGGGGTGTGGGCGCGCGTGCAGGCCGGGCAGATGCGCCGCACGAGGCGCTGGGCCATGACCGAGCGGAGCGCGGCGGCCACGAGGAAGGGCTTGGCCCCGATGTCGATCAACCGGGTGACGGCGGAGGGGGCGTCGTTGGTGTGCAGGGTGCTGAAGACCATGTGGCCGGTGAGAGAGGCGTTGATGGCGATCTCGGCCGTCTCGAGGTCGCGGATTTCGCCGACCATGACGATGTTCGGCGCCTGCCGGAGCATGGCGCGCAGGGCGGCCGCGAAGGTCATGCCGATGGCCGGGTTGACCGGCACCTGGTTGATGCCGGAGATCTGGTATTCCACCGGTTCCTCGACAGTGATGATCTTGCGGTCGGGCTGGTTGAGGTGGTGGAGCGAGGCGTAGAGCGTGGTGGTCTTGCCCGAGCCCGTGGGGCCGGTCACGAGCATGATGCCGTCGGGCGAGGCGATCAGCTGCTCGAATTGCTTGTGGTCGTCGGGCAGGAAACCGAGTTCCGGCATGCCGAGCTTCAGCCCCTCCTTGTCGAGGATGCGCATCACGATGCTCTCGCCGTGCGCCGTGGGCAGCGAGGAAACGCGCAGGTCGAGCGCCCGCCCGCCGAGGTTGACCTGGATGCGGCCGTCCTGCGGCACGCGCTTTTCCGCGATGCTGATGTTGGCCATGATCTTCAGGCGGGAGATCACGGCGAGCTGCAGGCGCTTCGGCGGCGAATCGACCTCCAGCAACACGCCGTCGATGCGGTAGCGCACGCGGAACCGGCGTTCGAGCGGCTCCAGATGGATGTCGGAGGCGCGCCGCCGGACGGCCTCGGCGATGATGGTGTGGGCCAGCTTGATGATGGGAGCGTCGCGGTCGCTCGCCTGCCCTTCCTCGCCGCTGGCAGTCACCGGAGGTGAAGCGGGCTCCGCCTCCGCCGTCAGGCTTGACGCCTGGTCCGGCACATCGCGCCCGTAATGGCGGGCGATGGCCGCGCGGACATCGGCCGGCGAGGCCAGCGCCGGTTGCGCGGTGACGCCGGCCACATGGGAAAGACTGTCGAGCACATCGACGGCGATGGGGTCGGCCAAGGCGATCCGCAGCACGCCGTTCTCCCGGGCAAAGGGCATGACCTTGTGCTCCAGCACAAACGAACGCGGCAGGGCCGCGAGGACCGCCGGCGGGACCGCCATTCCTTCCAGCGAGACCCAGGGCATGCCGAACTCCCCGGCCACCGCCTGGCCCAGCGCGGTCGGGTCAAGGGCGGCGTCGGCCGTCAGGATGTCCAGGAGGCCGGGCGCGGCGCGCGTGAGATCGGTGTGCTCCGCGGCCTTGCGCCGGGCCGCCTCCAGTTGCGCCGCGCTGATCAAACCGCTTTTCAGGGCGATCTGCACGGCGTAGTCGTCGGTGGCGGTCACGAGAGTGAGCCGAACCCGGGGCGGGGCTCAGCGGTTGAGGCTGAGGAGGAATTCCGTGTTGGTCTTCGTTTTCTTCAGGCGGCCGATGAGCATGTCCATCGAGTCGGCGGCCGGCACGCCCTGCATGGCGCGGCGCAGCGAGTAGATCTTGATCAACTCGTCGGGGTGGTAGATCAGCTCCTCCTTGCGGGTGCCGGACTTGTCGATGTTGAGCGCGGGGAAGATGCGCTTGTTGACGAGGTCGCGGTCGAGGTGGAGTTCCATGTTGCCGGTGCCCTTGAACTCCTCGAAGATGATCTCGTCCATGCGGCTGCCGGTGTCGACCAGCGCCGTGCCGATGATGGTGAGGCTGCCGCCGCCCTCGATGTTGCGGGCGGAGCCGAAGAAGCGCTTGGGTTTCTGGAGGGCGTTGGACTCAAGGCCGCCCGACATGATCTTGCCGCTGTTCGAGGCCAGCGCGTTGTAGGCGCGGGCCAGCCGGGTGATGGAATCGAGCAGGATGACGACATGCCCGCCCTGCTCGACGAGCCGGCGGGCCTTCTCGATGACCATCTCCGCGCAGTGCACATGGCTCTCGGGCGCCTCGTCGAAGGTCGAGCTGACGACCTCGCCCTTGCAGTGGCGCTTGAAGTCGGTGACCTCCTCGGGCCGCTCGTCCACCAGCAGGATGATGAGCTTGGCGTCGGGCGAATTCTCCGCGATGGAGTTCGCCATGTTCTGCATGAGGATCGTCTTGCCGGTGCGCGGCGGGGCGACGATCAGGCCGCGCTGGCCGAAGCCGATCGGGGTGACGATGTCCACCATGCGCATGGAGACGTCCTTCTGGCCCGGCATCTCCAGCAGGATGCGCTTGAGCGGGTAATACGGCACCAGCTCCTCGAAGGGCGGAACCTTGGAAATTTCCGCCGGCTTGCCGCCCATGACCTTGCGGATGGCGACGACGGCAGGGCAACGATCGTTGCCCTGCGGGGCCTGCAACTGCACCTCGACGGCGTGGCCGCGTTTGAGGCCGAAATGCCTGACGAAGATCTCCGGCAGGAACGCGTCCTCGGGATAAAGCCGGTAGTTGACGTCGTCGTGCACCACGAACCACAGGCCGCGATCAGTCTGGTCAAGGTAGCCCCGGTCATGGAGCGGGATTTTCTGCTCGGCGATGGCGGCGAAAATCTGGGTGATGAGCTGGCGGCGGTTCGGGGCGCCCTCGAATTTCACCTCCAGTTTCCTGGCGCAGGCGGTGAGCTCGGCCAGGTTCAGCGCGTAAAGCTCGTTGAGCCAGACCGGGTCGGTCTTGCTTCTGGCGATCTCGTCGGCCAGTTGCCCGATCGCGTCCAGGCTCTGGAAGCGCGCCGGGTCGGGCAGGTCGCCGTAGTGCACGGCTTCGTTGGGCGGAGCGGGCTGCGGCGGATGCTTCGGGCCCTGGAAATTCTGGCTGCCGCCCCATTTGCCGCCACCGCGGAACTTGTTGCCGCGGTGCCGGCGGCCCCATTTGCCCCCGCCCTGCTGATACTGGCCGCCGTTGCCGCCTTCGGATGGCTGGTCGCCGCCCTCCGGTTGCGCGGACGGCTGGTCCGGGCCGCCGCCGTGATCGGCGGGAGCCTCGGCCGGAGGCGAAGGCGGTGTTTCCCGCACGGGCTCGGGCGCCGGCGGCGGTGGGGGCGGCGGGGCCTCGGCATACTCCCGCTCTTTGACGGCGGCAACCTTAAGGGGTTTCTTGCCGCCACGGATCAGGCGCGAGCGCACCGGGCGTTTGGTTTCAGCCGGGTCGCTGGGCGCGGCGCTGGTTTCGTCGGATTTAGGAGGGACTGACATGAAGGCGGCCGGCGGGCCGGTTGGGGGTGGTTTTCAAGAGGCGATCAGCCAGCGCATCGACCTGTTCGCGGAGAAATTCGGACGTGCCGTCATTCAGGAGAACGTGGTCCGCCAACTCGCATTTGCGGGCCAGTGGCAGTTGCCGGGCGATGCGCTCGCGGGCTTGCTCCCGGGGGAGGCCACGCAGCTCCAAACGCCTCAATTGAGATTGGGAGTCTGTGGTGACGCAGACGGTGAAATCAAACCAATTCTCCAGGCCCTTCTCGAACAGCAGCGGCACCTCGACGATGAAGGCCGCGCCCGGGCTCGCCGCGATCACCTCCCGCCAGCGGGCCAGCAGGCGGGGATGCAGCAGTTCCTCGAGCCACGCGAGCGCCGCCGGATCCTTGAAAACCGCCTCCGCGACCCGATGGCGGCGGACACTGCCATCGGCGGCCAGCATGGCGTCGCCCAGTTTGGCGCGGATGGCCTCCGTCACCTCGCGGCTGGGCAGCAGCTCGTCGCGCACGACCTGGTCGGCATCCAACCGGCGAAAGCCGCGCTCGGCGAACCGCGCCGCCGCCGTCGATTTGCCACACCCCATGCCGCCGGTCAGGCCGACCATCAAGTTGGAGTTGTTAACCATTTATCTCGGCCCAACTATATGGGCTTGCTGGAGATGGGGGGCAACCCCTATCTCCTGTGGACACCGCATGGTTCCGCCCCACGCAGTTGACACCAAACACCCGGCCGCAGTGACCAAGGCCGTGCAGGCGGCGTTCAGCACCATCGGCGCCGAGGCCAGTTTTCCCCTGCTCGACCGGCTGTTCGCGGATGTGACGGACATGTTCGAGGGGCGCTACGCCGGCTACCAGGCCATCGACATGCACTATCACAACTACGAGCACACCCTGCAGGCGGCCATCTGCCTGGTGCACATCCTGCAAGGCCGCAGCCGCACCTTTGACCGGCCGGTGCTCCTCGCGCGCGACTGGGAGCTGGCGGTCATGGCGGTGTTGCTCCACGACAGCGGCTTCCTGAAAAAAAACGGCGACCATGCCGGCACCGGTGCGAAATACACCTTTGTCCACGAGCGGCGGAGCTGTGATTTCGCCCGCGAATACCTGCCGCGCATGGGCGTGACGGCCACGGAGATCGAGGACATCTGCGCCGCCATCATCTGCACCGGCCCGCGCGGCAAGATCAGCCAGGTCGCCTTCAGCCGGGACGAGGCCCGGCAGATGGCGTTCGTGCTGGTGACGGCCGACTATCTGGCGCAGATGAGCGCCCCGGACTACCTGGACAAACTGCCGATCCTCTACCGGGAGTTTCAGGAGGCTTTCGAATTTGAGCAGATTCCGCCCGAGAAGCGGCCCTACAACAGCCTGAAGGAACTCCTGGAGAAGAGCCCCGCCTTCTGGGGCAATTACGTGCGGCCTCTGCTGGACTTCGAGGCGGGCGCCGTCTACCGCTACTTGGGCCAGCCCAACCCCTACTTGCAGGCGGTTGAGGACAATCTGGCGGAATTGCGCCGGCGCCTGCAGGCCGGCCCGGCCTGACCCAACCTCCCCGCCCACCTGCCTATGCTTGCCACGATCGGTTCCGCCGCGCTGCTGGGCATTGATGCCGTCCCCGTGCTGGTCGAGGTCAACACCGGGGAAAGCGGCGTGCCCAACCTGATCCTCGTCGGCCTGCCCGACGCCGCTGTCAAGGAGTCCGAGGACCGCGTCTTCTCCGCGCTCAGCAACTCCGGCCTGCGCATGCCCCGCACGCGCACCACCATCAACCTCGCCCCGGGCGACCTGCGCAAGGAAGGCGCCATCTATGACCTGCCCATCGCCCTCGGCATCCTCGTCGCGACCGGGCAGCTCGCCTGCGCCAAACTGGGCGACTACCTGATCGCCGGCGAGCTCAGCCTCTCCGGCGCCACCCGCCCGATCAAGGGCGGCCTCGCCATGGCGGTGCTCGCCCGCGGGTTGCGCCGCAAAGCCGTCCTGCTCCCGCCCGTCGCCGCGCAGGAGGCCGTCCTTGTCGAGGACTTGCTGGTCTACGAAATAACTTCGCTCGACCAGGCCGCCCGTTTCCTCGCCGGACAGCTGCAGCTCACCCCGCTGGTGCCGCCCCGCACGACCGCCGCGGCCTGCCGCCACGACCACGCGCCCGACTTTGCCGACATCAAGGGCCAGCAGGCCGTGCGCCGCGCCGTGGAAGTCGCCGTCGCCGGCGGGCACAACCTCATCATGATCGGACCGCCGGGCTCCGGAAAATCGATGATCGCGAAGCGCATTCCCGGCATCATGCCGGCGCCCACGCTGCAGGAATACCTCGAGGTCCTGCGCATCCACTCGGCCGCGGGCCAGACCATGGAGGGCGGATTGCTTTTCCTCCAGCGCCCCGCCCGCGCCCCGCACCACACCATCTCGGATGTCGGCCTGCTCGGCGGCGGCGCCATCCCCGGCCCCGGCGAGATATCCCTCGCCCACCACGGCGTGCTGTTTCTCGACGAGTTTCCCGAGTTCAAGCGCTCGGCCCTGGAGGTTCTCCGGCAGCCGCTGGAGGACGGCCACGTCACCATCTCGCGCAGCGCGGGCAGGGTCACCCTGCCCTGCCACTTCATGCTGGTGGCGGCTATGAACCCCTGTCCCTGCGGCTACCTCGGCGATCCCAAGCGCGAGTGCCGCTGCGCCCCCGCGCAGATCCAGCGCTATCGCGCCCGCATCAGCGGCCCGCTGCTCGACCGCATCGACCTGCACATCGAGGCCCCGGCGCTGTCGATCACCGAACTCCGCAGCGACCGCGCCGGCGAGTCCTCGGGCGCCATGCGCGAACGGGTCGAGCAGGCGCGGCAACTGCAGTTGATCCGGTTCCGCGGCACTGCGCTCACCTGCAACTCCCGGATGCTGCCGTCCCAGCTCAAGAAGTTCTGCGTGCTCGAACCGGCGCTCGGCGACCTCCTCCAGCAGGCCATGGAGCAGCTGTCGCTGTCGGCGCGGGCCTACGACCGCATCCTCAAGGTCGCGCGCACCATCGCCGATCTCGCCGAAGCCGACCGCATCGCCTCGCCCCATCTCCTCGAGGCCATCCAATACCGCAGCCTCGACCGGAACGTGTTCTATTAGCCCGCCGCCGCGCAATCGCCCCGCGCCGCGGCGAGAAAACACTCGTCACCCCCGACGGGCATGGCAGCCTGCCGGTGGCCCTCATTCGCCACGGCGCAAGCCCCGGTTGCGCCGCGCTCCTGCCCCATGTCCAACCCTCCCGCAATCAGCGACAAATTCCAAGCCCAGGTGGACAAGGAACTCGCCGCCTGGCCCCCGCGCCCCGACCTCTGGGCTTACGCCGAGGAGGTGTCACCCCCGGCGGACAAGGCCGCCACCCGCGCCAACTACATCAGGTTTCGC
Organism: Opitutia bacterium; assembly: GCA_016190985.1. Taxonomy (GTDB): domain Bacteria; phylum Verrucomicrobiota; class Verrucomicrobiia; order Opitutales; family Opitutaceae; genus Lacunisphaera. The sequence continues at coordinate 233,913 of JACPPI010000001.1, forward strand.
ATCGCCGAACTGCGCATGGCGGAGGCCGTGAGTGAGAGCGTCCCCTCTGACCGCGCCGAGACACCATCGCCGGCGCCCGGGATCGCCGTCACCGCCGCACCCCAGGGGTTCATCGGACGCTTTATGTGGCGCGCCGCCGGCCGGGTGATCACTCAGGAATCGCTGTTCAATGTCATCCTGGCCGGTTTTGTCGCCACGCTGAGCTTCGCGGCGCTTTTTCTGAACAACATCGGCCATCGCGCCTGGTGGCTGGTCCTGCCCCTGGGCCAGATCATCAACATGTATCTGGCTTACCGCCTGTCCGGCTACCCGCTGCACTTGCTGGCCACCACCCGCTCGGCGCAGGCGCGCCTGCAGATCCTCCTGAACGTCCTGGTTCTCACCGTGCTGCTGCTCCTGTTTGCCGTGCTCATTCCGCTGACACACCGGCTGCTCTGAGTCTGCCGCGCTGCCAATGCCGCAAATCCTTGCGCGCTGAATGGCGCCCCCACGGGGAATCGAACCCCGGTTTGAAGAATGAGAATCTCCTGTCCTAGCCGCTAGACGATAGGGGCGGAAAACCGAAAGAACAAACAAGCACCCGGCGGCGGTCCGTCAAGCGCGCAAAAGCCTCAGGCCGTGAACAGTTCGCCGGGCTCGAAGAATCGCTTCAGCTCCGCCCGGGCGTTCTCGTCGCTGTCGGAGGCGTGCACGACGTTTTTCATCATCTCGGTGCCGAAGTCGCCGCGGATCGTGCCCTTGGCCGCCTTCCGGGAATCCGTCGGCCCGAGCAGGTCGCGCACCTTCTGGACGATGTTGTCCCCCTCCAGGGCCATCGCGATGACGGGGCGCGAACTCATGAAAGCCTCGATCTCCGGATAAAACGGCTTGTCGGCCACATGCGCGTAGTGTTCGCGCAGCTTGGCGGGCGTCAGGCGCATCATCTTGCAGCCCACTACGGTGAAGCCGGCCGCCTCGAAGCGGTTGAGCACGTTGCCGACATGGCGCTGGGCCATGCAGTCCGGTTTGAAAATGACGAATGTTCTCTGCATATAAGCGGCCCACCATACTTTTCGGGACCCGTTTGAAAAGCCCGGATTTCAAGTTTCTTCAGGGCCGCGAGACCCGGATGCATCGGAAGGCCGCCAGTGCGGCCTCGCGTGCTTCCCCATGATCCACCAGCGGTTGCCGGTAGTTGTCCCCGAGCCGCACGCCCGCTTCGGCCAGCACATGCGGTGGCGCCGCCCATGGCCGGTGGATGAACTCCGCCGGCAGCCGGGCCAGTTCCGGCACCCAGCGCCGCACATAGCTGCCGGCGGGATCGAACTTCGCGCCCTGCAGGAAAGGGTTGAATATCCGGAAATACGGCGCCGCGTCGGCCCCGCAGCCCGCCGTCCATTGCCAGCCGAGCGTGTTGTTGGCGAGATCGGCGTCAACCAGCGTGTCCCAGAACCAGGCCGCTCCCTCCTGCCAGGAGAGCCGCAGGTGCTTCACGAGAAACGACGCCACGATCATGCGCACGCGGTTGTGCATCCACCCCGTCGCCCATAGCTGGCGCATGCCGGCGTCCACGATCGGGTAGCCGGTCATTCCTCGCTGCCAGGCGCGCAGCTGGCGGGAGCTTTTCCGCCATGGGAAGACGGCGAATTCCTTCCGCAGCGGCTTGGCCGGGGTCTGCGGAAAGTGAAACAGCAGGTGGTGGGCGAATTCCCGCCAGCCAACCTCGCTCAGGAAAACCTGGCCGCCGCGATTGGCCGGGAACACGCCACTGTCCTTGGACAACGCCCGCACCGCCGCCCAGACCTGCCGCGGGCCGATTTCGCCAAAATGCAGATGCGGTGACAACGCCGACGTGCCGTCGGTCTCCGGCAGATTCCGCCGGTCGGCGTAGTCCGCCAGCGCAGCCGCGGTGAATTGCTGGAGCCGTTTCCGGGCCGCGGCCTCCCCCGGAACCCAGGCCGCCGCCAAGCCGGCATCCAACTTGATCGCCGGCCGCAACCGTAGGTCGGCGAGGTCCAAAGAGGCCGGCCATCGAGCAGGTGCCGGGATATCTCCCGCCGACAGCTTCACCGGCGTGTCCACCGGCAGCGTGAGACAGTGCCGCCAGAACGGCGTGAACACCTGGAACGGCCCGCCCGACTTGTTCCGCACGGTATGCGGCTCGAACAGGAGCGCGGCGTTGAAGCTCCTGGCGTCAACCCCTGTCGCCAGCAGTTCCGCCTTCAGCGTTTTGTCCCGGGCGATGATCGCCGGCTCGTAACGGCGGTTCCAATAAACCGCGGTCGCCCTGGTCTGCGTCAACAGCGCGCGCAGCACCACCCCGCTTTCGCCTGCGGCCAGCAGCAGCCGCGACCCGCGTTCCCGCAGTGAGCCAGCGAGACTCGCCAGTGAATGATGCAGCCACCACCGCGAGGCCCCGCCGGCGGGCCAGTCGCCGTCCGCGGCCGTATCCAGAATGTAGACGGGCAGGATGGCTCCGCCGCGCTTCAGGGCCGCCGCCAGCGCGGGGTTGTCCTGCAGCCGCAAATCCTGCCGGAACCAGACAATCGTCACGGCCATGCAGCTCAGAGCGCCTCGGTATAGAGTTTCTCGTAGGCCGCCACCGCCTGTGTCCAGGAGAAATCCCTGGTCATCGCGCGGCGCTGGACGGCGGCATAGCGCTTCCGGTCCGCGAACAAAGCCAGCGCGCGCTTCAGGCCGCTCCCGAATTCCTCCTGCGTGGGCGCGAACATGATGCCGGTGCCCGTTTCAGGGTTGGCCTCGATATCCGTCACCGTGTCCACCAGACCGCCGACATTGCTGACGAGCGGCACGGTGCCGTAGGTCTGGCTATACATCTGGTTCAGGCCGCAGGGCTCAAACAGGGACGGCATGAGGAAAAAATCCGAGCCGGCCTCCACGAGGTGGCTCATCGCCTCGTCATGGCGGACGGAGAGGCCGACCTTGCCGGAATATTGCGTGGCGAATTCACCGAGCAGCTCCTCGTATTTCCTCTCCCCGCTGCCCAGCAGCACGAGGCGGCAGTTCTCCCGGGCGAAAAACCCCCGGGCCCCCAGCACCAGGTCGAGGCCCTTGGCCGGGGTGAAGCGGCACACCATGCCGAAGACCGGCCCCTTGAACGTCGCGCTCCAGCCGAACTCCTTCAGCAATTTCGCGCGACACCGGCGCTTGCCCGACAAATCATCCGCCGTGTAGCGTGCCGGCAGGCTCGGGTCGGTCGCCGGGTTCCAGACCGTGGTGTCGATGCCGTTGAGCAGGCCGTGCAGATCGTCGAGCCGCGAACAGATCACGCCGTCCATGCCGTTGCCGAATTCCGGCGTCTGGATCTCCTTCGCATACTGCGCGCTGACGGTTGTGAGCTTGTCGGCGAAGACGATGCCGGCCTTGAGCATGCACATCTGGTCGTAGTATTCCATGCCGTCGATCGTCAGCAGATCCTCGGGCAGGTTGGTCAGCGCGTAGGATTTCCGCGGAAACACGCCCTGGTAGGCGATGTTGTGGATGGTGAAGACGGTCTTGAGCGCCAGGGTGACCGAGTAGCGCCGCTCGGCGTCGCGCAGGAACACGGGCAGCAGGCCGGTCTGCCAGTCGTGGCAGTGCACGATGTCGGCCTTGAAGTCGGTCAGGCGGAGCATCTCGACCACGGCCTTCTGGAAAAAGATGAAGCGCGCGTCGTTGTCGTCGTAGTCGCGCTCGCCCGTCCAGTAGGGCAGCTTGCGGTCGAAGTATTCCTCGCGGCAGACGAGGTAAAGCGTGAGCCCGGGACGCGGTTTCAGCGTGAAGACATCCCCCGCCAGGAAGGTCTCGCCCATCTCGATCTTCAGCTTGTGGCTGGGCTTGAGGCCGGCCACGTGCGGACCGTCGAGCACCGGGCGGTAGCCCGGCATGAAGACCGCCAGCTCGTGCCCCCGATCGGCCAGGGCGCCGGTCAGCGCCCCCACGGCATCCGCGAGGCCGCCCGTCTTGAGATAGGGAAACAGCTCGCTGGCCGCGTGGGCAATTCGCATGTTGCAACCCTACACCCCGGCCCGCATGGTGCCATCAGAAAATCCCGGCCTGCCGTCCGTAGCCTTCGTGAAGGATGAGCCGCCCTGCTGCGCAACGCGCAGTCTTTCGTCTCCCTCATGAGTTATTCCGACCGCCTTTTGGCCCATCTTAAGCGCCGCAGCTATGTCCCGGCCCCGGCCGACGCCATCGCCAAGGAGTGGCGTCTCAACCCCAAGGACCGCCGCAAATTCGCGCAACAGGTCGACGACCTGCTCCGGACCGGCCAGCTCGTGCTGATCAAGGGCGACCGCCTCTGCCTGCCGCGCGAGGCCGACCTCGTCACCGGCAAGATCAACTTCCGCCAAAAAGGCTCGGCCATGGTGTTCCCCGAGGTCAAGGTCACCGAACCGCGCAAACCCGGCATCTTCATCGCCGGCGAGGACACCGGCGTGGCTCTGCAGGGCGACAAGGTCGTCGTTCGCCTCCGCTCGCCCAAGGACCGCGACTTCCCTCATTTCCTCAAGCCCGGCGAGCAGGCCGGCAAGGTCATCAAGATCCTCGAGCGCGGCAGCGCCACCCTCACCGGCACCCTCCAGCGCGGCCGCGCCTATTTCTACGTTGTCTCGGACGACCCGCGCATCGGTCACGACATCATCGTGCCGGACCCGGCCAAGGCTCCCCTGAAACCGCCCGCGGCCGTCGGCGACAAGGTCGTCGTGAAACTCAACGAGTGGAAGGAGCGCCACCTCAACCCCGACGGCGTCATCGTCGAGCGTCTTGGCCGCGCTCTCGAACCCCGCGCCGAGCTGGCCGCCATCTACCACAAATACAACCTGACCACCGCGTTTCCCGAGGCGGTCGTGCGCGAGGCCGCCACCCTGCCCGCCGTCGTCAGCCCGGCCGACCTCGCCGGGCGCCGCGACTACCGCGCAATCCCGACCTTCACCATCGACCCCGACGACGCCAAGGACTTCGACGACGCGCTCTCCATCGAATACCTCGACCACGGCGACATTCGCATCGGCGTGCACATTGCCGACGTCAGCCACTACGTGAAACCCGGCACCGCCCTCGACCGCGAGGCCCAGAATCGCGGCAACTCCACCTACCTCGTCGGCACTGTCGTGCCGATGCTGCCGGAGAAACTCTCCAACGGCCTCTGCTCGCTCGTCGAGGCGCAGGACCGCGTCACCAAGGCCGCGCTCTTCACCTTCGCGGCCAACGGCCGGATCAAGGCCACCGAGTTCGCCAACACCGTCATCCGCAGCCGCAAGCGCCTGACCTACAAGCAGGCCTTCGCGCTCATGTTCGAGGACGACCTTGGCAAAATCCGCAAGCTCCCTCTGCCCGCCGCCCACCAGACCGGCGCGACCGGCCGCGCCCTCAGCGAACTGCCCCAGGCCGAGCTGGTCGAGTTGCAAAAATGGATCCGCCAGCTCTGGACCATCGGCTCCAAAATCCGCCGCGAGCGCATGGCGGGCGGCAGCCTCGACCTCGACATGCCCGAGACGAAGATCTTTGTCGACGCCGCGGGCTACGCCGACCGCATCGAGCTCATCCACAACGACGAGAGCCACCAGCTCATCGAGGAATACATGCTCCTCGCCAACGAGGCCGTAGCCCGCCTCACCCGCGGCCACCACCTGCCCTCGCTCTACCGCGTGCATGACGACCCCGACGAGGCGAAGCTGGGCGAACTCCGACAGTTTCTCGGCACCTTCGGTATCAAGGCCGGCGACCTCTCCAACCGCGCCGAGGTCGTGAAACTGCTCGCGGTGCTCAAGGACCACCCGCAGGGCTACATCCTCCGCACACAGCTCCTGCGTTCCATGCGGAAGGCCTGCTACCGCGCCGCGCCCGACGGGCACTACGGCCTCAACAAGACCGACTACACGCACTTCACCTCGCCCATCCGCCGCTACGCCGACCTCGTGGTGCACCGCGTGTTCGACGCCTATCTGGCGAAAACCGCCGGCAAGCCGACCGCCAGCTACCGCATCGCGCAGATCGACAACCTCGCCGAGCACCTCAGCCTCACCGAGATCAACAGCACCGAGGCCGAGCGCGATTCCCAGAAGCTGAAGCTCATGGAGTATTTTGAGCGCGAGGCGGCCAAGAAGCACAAGACCGTCTTCACCGCCATCATCACCGACGTCCGCAACCACGGCTTTTTCATCGAGGTCGCCGACGCGGGCGCCTTCGGCATGGTGCCGGTGTCGTCGCTCAAGGACGACTTCTACGTGCTCAACGGCGCCGGCACGGCCTTCATCGGCCGCAAGACCAGGCGCAAGTTCGAGCTCGGCCACAAGATCTCGGTCGTCGTGGACAAGGTTGACCGGCAGAAACGGCTGATCGACTTCACCGTGCCGTGAATGTCGGAGTGTTAACCACAGATTGCACAGATGGACACGGATAGTTGCAGGGCCCCCATCGCTGCGGACTGTGAACCGAACCCGCGAGGGCGTGTGTTCATCTGTTGTTAGAGGTCTTGGTTGCTGGGATCATTTGCCATTCCAGTTTTCCCTCTTTTAGTTCCTGTTTCACCCATCCGTGATGATCCGTGTCATCCGTGGTCAAATTCTTTCCCTTCTGTCATATGAAACACTACGACTTCGCCGATCAGTTCCGCGCGCTCTACAACCAGGCCGTCAAGCTCTACGCCTCTGGCCAGACCGGCGCAGGCACGTATTTCAACGCCGACGAGACGGCCTTCCTCGCCGCCAACGGCATCAGCGCACAGGCCATGTATGACTACGCCGAGGACCACAACAACGGCGGCGAGCCGGGCTACGACCGCGCGCTCGCCATCGAGTCCGTGCGCCGCGACTATTTTCTCAATGTCCAGCACGGACAGCCTTCGGGCCAAGTCCTGAGCGTGGATTCCCTGCCCGCCAAGACCGACGCCGTGCAAGGCATCGAGTGGCTCCCGCGCATCATCCCCAAGACCAAGGCCAAGCTCCGCGGCGAGCTGCCGGACAGCCTCATGTATAGCTGTGGGGGTGACCGGCGGTTTTTCAAAAAGCACGACATCCACCCCGCCGAGTTTCTCAGCCTCGTCTGGCGCAACATGGACAACGACGCCGCCACCATCGACTGGGTCGTCCAGCGCTCCTCGAAGAAGTGACTCAGGACTGATCCAGCGGCGAGTGCACGCCGCGGTTTTACCCTTTCGTAGCCTTGCGACGAAGCGTGCAGCACGCGACGAGAGAATCCCCCTTGACGTCTTTGTAGTCTATTAGATGACAAATGCTGCCTCGGCCGTTTGTCATTTAATAGACTACAAAGACCTGCCCGCCTCAGACCTGCCCGCCTCAGACCAGCTCGCGCCCCTGCTGACGGGCGCACAGCCACGCGAGCAGGAGCAACGTGCGCTCGGCATCGAGGCAGCCGGCCTGCGCCTTCAGGCAGACATGCAGCCGCTGGCGAGGAATTCCAAGGATACGCGCCAGGTGCACCTTGCTGCCGCGCTTGCGGAGCAGAGGCGCCACCTGTCTGACCAGTTCGTTCCACAGCGGAGTGTCCGCTCCGGGTTGCAAGGTAAGTCCGCGCGTGGGCGGACGTCGTTTTAGTTTTCCGGCCGCACGTCTGGCGGATTCGGCGGCCGCGTCGGTCAACCACTCGATAATCTCGACATAGGGCCGGAGGCGGGGATGCAGTGGGTTCGGACGCACGTAGTTCATGGGATGTTTGTCATCTATTAGACTACAAAGACTCAACCCGATGTGTCCAGCGGCGAGCGCACGCCGAGGCCCGGCTTTTGCATGACGTGGGTGTAGATCTGCGTGGTCTCCACGCTGGCGTGGCCGAGCAGCTCCTGCGCCGTCCTGATGTCGGCCCCGCCCTCCAGCAGATGCGTCGCGAAACTGTGTCGCAGCACATGGGGCGTCACGCGTTTGTCTATCCTCGCCGCCGTTCCCGCCGCACGGATATTGTTTTGAAAAGTGCTGTCGACCGTATGATGCCGCCTCCGCACGCCTGACTGCGGATCAATGCTGGTTTCACGCGAGGGGAAGACCCATTGCCACTCCCATCGTTCACCCGCCCGGGGATATTTTCGGGCGAGACTTTCCGGCAACCAGACTCCGGGCAGGCCCGCCGCCCGGTCCGCCGCGAATATTTTGCGCAACCCCTCCACATGCTCACGCAGTGGCGCCACCAACCGCTCCGGAAGCACCGTGGCCCGGTCTTTGTCGCCCTTGCCGCCCCGCACCAGCAGCTGTCGTCGCGCCAGATCGAGGTCTTTCACCCGCAGCCGCAGCAACTCCATCAGGCGCAATCCGCTCCCATACATGAGTTCTCCCATCAGGCGGTTGTCACCGGACAGCCGGGTGCATTCGTCGCGGCTCAACACGGTCGGCACCCTTTGACGCTCGCGCGCGTAGGTGAAATGAATGGAGCCCAACTGCCGGCCCAGCGCCTCCTGCATCAGAAACACCAGGGCGTTAAGCGCCTGTTTCTGGGTTGAGGGTGCGACCCGCTGCCGCACCGCGAGGTCGGTGAGAAAGCTTTGCACCTCTCGCTCCGTCGCCCGGTATGGCGAGGCCGGCGCGATGAACCGGGCGAACCTTTCCGCCCATTCCAGATACGTCGTCTCTGTCCGGGCCAGGAAATGACGCGTGCGCACCGCCACGACCAGGGCCTGCCGCCAATCCGCCCCGCCGGGGCTGGACAGCCCGGACGGGCGCGACCGGAGGGCCGTCGGTGGCGGCACCCGCGCGGAGGGTTGTCGGACCTGCAGTTTTGCCGTTTTGAAAAACCACCGCAGCGCCAGCCGCGGCGAACGATCGCCGCTCCGGGCTTGCGCTTCCGCCGACTCGATGTAGGTCTTGGCTCCAGCAATGGACGCCGGCACATGCAGGATTTTGCAGTGGCGCAAAAACCCCAGAATATCGCGGGTCATGCGGGCTTTGTCGGCCGGGGTAAACGCAGCCACGGCCAGTGACTCTTTCCACTCGCGAAAAGTAACGGGTGCCCGCTCGTCAGACGGTTGTGGCATGGCACGAGTAAGGCTTTTACCGGACACCCCCACAACCGCAAAAAGCCTTACCCAGAGCCTTTCTTCTACAGCCCCGATGACCTTACCACGCTTGGCTGCAATGACTTTTGATTATCAGCCCCACAACTCGCCTGGCATGTTGATTTCCGCCCCGTTTGAGTCCCAATAACACTGTTCGGCAAAGACCATTCGTAGTCCGCGCCATGAATTTCTTTCAGAAGCCAATTATCATCGTGAATCGTATGATGCGCACTGCCTTTGTTGCGCGCGAAGAGCGGTCCTTTCTTCGGGGACGGTGCGGGATTCCAAGAAGATGGTCCGATACAAGCGAGCGCCAGCACGCTTGCTGTCGTCAGAGGAAGAAAATCGGAAGCCGAACCAGTCGCCACAGCCGAACGCGGCGGCGCGTCCGTTTTCGGGAGTTCAGTTTGTTTTTCGGGAGGCATAAAGTTTTCGCGCCGCGTGGCTGATCTCAAACGTTAGGCCAAGAAAGAGTCCTGCTGAAGGCCTTCGGGCCGGTGTAGCCAGCAGTTGACCGGATATCCCCTTGCACTGGCGCGGCCCAGCCAAACGTTGACGCCCGCGTTCGGATTCGCAGCATAAGACACATACTCCCATGCCAGCCTACACGCTGAAAGTGAACGGGCAATCGCGCCCGGTGAATGTCGCGGCCGACACCCCGTTGCTCTGGGTTTTGCGCGATCATCTCAATCTTGTCGGCACCAAATACGGCTGCGGCATCGGACAATGCGGCTCCTGCACCGTCCACGTCAACGGTGTGCCCGTCCGCTCCTGCCAGACGCCCGTCTCCACGGTCGGCGGCACCGAAATCACCACCATCGAGGGCCTCTCACCCGACGGCTCCCACCCTTTGCAACAGGCCTGGTGCGACCACGACGTGCCCCAGTGCGGCTACTGCCAGGCCGGCCAGATCATGACGGCGGCCGCCTTGCTCAAGAACAACCCCACGCCGACCGACGACGAGATTGACGGCGCCCTGGCGGGCAACCTCTGCCGCTGCGGCACCTACCTCCGCATCCGCCACGCCGTGAAAGACGCCGCCACGGCTATGCAGAAAGGAGGCCACAAGTGAGCGCACCCGATTCCACTCTCACGCGCCGCGATTTCATCCGCGTCACCTCGCTGACCGGCGGCGGATTCCTGCTCAGCCTCGCGCTGCCGACGGAGGGCTCGGCCCAGGCCGCGGCGGCGCTCGACGACACCGCCAAGACCTTCACGCCGGGGCCGTTCATCAAGATCACCCCGCAGAACATCATCACCATCCTGGCCAAGAATCCCGAGACCGGCCAGGGCGTGCGCACCTCCCTGCCCATGATCGTGGCCGAGGAGCTGGACGCGGATTTCTCCAAGGTCGTCGTCGAGCAGGCCGCCCTGCGCAACGACGTCGGCGCGCAGTTCGCCGGCGGCAGCCGGTCCACGCCCGACAACTACCTGCTGCTCCGCCGCGCCGGAGCCACCGCCCGGGCCATGCTCATCGAGGCGGCCGCGCAGACCTGGAATGTCCGCGCCGCCGAACTCACGACCGACAAGGGCCGTGTCTTTCACGCCGCCACCGGCCGCAGCCTCACTTATGGCGAACTCGCCACCAAGGCCGCGACCCTGCCGATTCCCGACGAGAAGAACGTCCGGCTGAAGAGCGAGGATGAATTCCGGATCCTCGGCGGGCGCGTCGGCGGCGTGGACAACCATGCCATCGTCACCGGCCGGCCGCTCTTCGGCATCGACCAGCGGCTGCCCGGCATGGTCTACGCCGCCTACGAGAAATGCCCGGTTTACGGCGGCAGGGTTGTCAGCGCCAACCTTGACCGGATCAAGGCCCTGCCGGGAGTGCGGGACGCTTTCATCATCGAGGGCACGGACAATTTGAGCGGCCTTCTGCCCGGCGTGGCGATCGTCGCCGACTCCACCTGGGCCGCGTTTTCGGCGAAGCGTCAGCTGAAGATTGCCTGGGATGAGAGCGTCGGCGCCGGGCACAGCAGTTCCGACTATGCCGCGCAGGCCGCGGCGGCCGCGCAAGCCGGCGGCAAGACCGTGCGGCAGGACGGCGACGTCGCGACAGGCATGGCCGCGGGCAAAGTCGTCGAGGCCGCGTATTCCTACCCGTTCCTCAACCACGCCACGCTGGAGCCGCAGGGCTGCACCGCGTGGGCTAAGGACGGCGGCATTGAGTTCTGGACCACCTCGCAAACCCCCGGCTCCGGCCAGGAGCTGGTCGCCACCACGCTCAACATCCCCAAGGACAAGCTGAAACTGAACCTCGTCCGCGCCGGCGGCGGCTTCGGCCGGCGCCTGGCCAACGACTACATGGTCGAGGCTGCGGCCATCGCGCTGCGCACCAACGGCGCGCCGGTCAAGCTCACTTGGACCCGCGAGGACGACATGCGGCACGACTGTTACCACCGCCCGGGCGGGTTCCACTACCTCAAGGGCGCCGTCGATGCCACGGGCAAGATCAGCGCCTGGCACAATCACTTCGTCACCTTCGGTCTCAAGAACACCGAGCGCCCGTCCTCCGGCGCGACCCTGAGCCCCGACGAGCTCCCGGCGCGCTTCATCCCGAACTTCCGCCTGGACCAGACCATCCTGGCCACGATGGTGCCGACGGGCCCGCTGCGCGCGCCCGGCAGCAACGGGCTCGCGTTTGTGATGCAGAGCTTCATCGACGAGCTGGCCCACGCCGCCGGCCGCGACCCGGTGGAATTCCGCCTCGATCTGCTCGGGCCCGACCGGGTGGTGCCGCCCAGCACCGGCCAGCGCGGCGCGCCCTACGACACCTCCCGCATGAAGGGCGTGGTCCGGCTCGCGGCGGAGAAATCCGGCTGGGGCGGCCGGCTGCCGAAAGGCGAAGGCCGCGGCATCGCGTTTCACTTCAGCCACTCCGGCTATGTCGCCATGGTCGCCGAGGTCGCCGTCGCGCGTGACGGCACGCTCAAGGTCCGCCGCGTGACCGCCGCCGTCGACGTGGGACCGATCATCAACCTCAGCGGTGCGGAGAACCAGATTCAGGGTTCGATCATCGACGGCCTGGGCATGGCCTGGCTGCAGGAGATGACCTTTGACCGCGGCCGGGCCGTGCAGAGCAATTTCCACGATTATCCCCTGCTCCGCTCCACCGAGACCCCGGCGATGTCGGTCAACTTCATCCAGAGCAGGAACCCGCCCACCGGACTCGGCGAACCGGGCTACCCCGTGGTGCCGCCGGCGATCTGCAACGCCATCTTCACGGCGACCGGCAAACGCATCCGGCAACTGCCGTTCAACAAGACGGACCTGAGCTGGTCGTGAGCGGAGAGGCCTTACGGCGCCTTCCGCTGCTTCAGCCGGCGCATGTCGATCACGACATCGTAGGCCTGCGGGGCCGGCACGTCGCGGCCCGCCGTGAAGGTGTAGCTGCCGCCCTTCGGCAGCTTGGCCCCGAAGCGCTCGTGCAGCGCGGCCTTGACCATGTCCTTGGGCACGCCGGGTGAATCGCTGGAGAGCGAGCCGAATTCGTCGCCACAAACCACATCGGTGCTGCGCTCCGCCAGCGTGGGTGAGATGAAATAGACCTTGGTCGGCTTGGTGAAGCTGGCGCGGAGCAGCGCGCTTTGCACGATGTCCCACTCGTGCCCCTGCGGCTCGGCGATGAGGCCGTAAGCCTGCCGGTGCGCATTCCAGGCCACGCCGGTGGCCAGCACGCCGAGGCCCGCGTAGTGCAGGAGGGGCTTGAGCTTGGCGGCGCTGGTCAGCGCCCGCAGGCCAAAGAGGGCGTAGACGAGGACGAGGCCCGACAGCGGGAACAGCATCCGGTAGGCGGTGGAACGCTCGGCCGACAGCAGCGCGGCGGCATGCGCCACAAAGGGCAGGATGCCGAGGCACCAAAACCATTTCCGTTTCCACCAGGCGCCCGTCCCGGCGGGGGTGAGCCGGACACCGGCGCCGATGAGGGCGGCGCTGACCGCAACGGCGCCCCAGAAAAGCGCGGCCCCGCTGCCAAAGTCGTCCCGCAGGGCGTAAAGCGCGAGGGCGTTGGGCAGCGGCTGCCGGAAAAACCAGCCCAGCTTGGCGAACGGCTGGCCCTCCAGCTGCATCCGCGCGGACTCGTGAAACACGCCGTTGCCAATGAGCCCCTGCACCAGCGAATAGGCGACGCCGAGCCCGAGCACGAGCGCCCCGAGATGATACGCCAGCCACTTCGGGTCGGTCATCGGTTCCCGGCCGCTGCGCACCAGCAGCACGGCGGCGATCAGCACGACCGCAAACAGGGCGTTGGCCTGGTAGATCAGGGCGGCCAGCGCATAGATCATGCACCCGCCGAGCAACGCCACGGCGCGCTTCAACCCGCCCCGCTCCAGTTCCGTCTCGATGGCGGAGAAACCGGCCACGGACAGGAGCAGCGCCAGCGCATGCGGCCACGCGATGGCCCAGCCGGCCCCGACCTGCGCGGCGGGGAGCAGGATGACCCCGAGGCCGATGGCCGCCGCCTCGATTTCCGACCAGCCGGATTGATAGAGCTGCCGCCAGATGGCCAGACCCAGCACGACCATGAGGAGCACGCTCGCGAGGCGCAGCCACGGCAACTGCGCGACATCGTCCGTCACGCCAAAGGTGGTTTCCAGCAGTGCCCCGGCCAGCGGGTGGCCGTGCGAGGCGGTGACCTTCACGAGCATGCCGGGCGCCTCGCGCGTCGCGCGCAGGTGCCTGTAGTCGTCCCTCATGCCATAGTCGTGGAAGATGGTCTGCCAATAGACCGCCAGCGGGACCAGCAGCAGAAGATAGAGGCAGAGGCGCGTGCGGATCATCAGAGGGACATTTCTTGCTGCGCTGCTTGTGGCGGAATCCCCGCGAAACGTCCATAACGTTCCAGCCAGTCGTCGATTTTTCCCAAATAATATGCGGGGTCGTAGGGCGCGGTGGCCGCGTCGTAGGCCGCGAGCGGCCGGGCGCGCTGCCAGTCGGAGGCCTGGCCCTTGGCTTTCCGGCCGATGTAGTAGCTGACCCGCTCGCCCATGCGCGGCCGGGGGCTCATCTGCAAGGCCACCTCGGCCGCGGCGCGGCGCGGTTTGCCCCCGCCGGCCACCCACTGCTGGTAGGCGTCGGGGTTCTGCCCCAAAGTCTCGGCCTTCGCCAGGTCGGCCACCGGATGCTCGCCCGCGGCAATCTGCCGCCGCAGCCGCGAGATCTCCGCCGCCGGGGACTCCGGGCTCACGCCCAGCAGATGGGCGATGAGCTGGTCGCCCAGCCGCTTGAGAAACGGCTCGATCCCGCGCGAACGCAGCGCCGAGCCGCGCAAGGTGATCTGCCCGCCCGCCGCGAGCGCGTAGTTCTTGGCCTTGTAGCAGAACATCGCGTCGTAGGCCCCGTCGTATTCCAGCTCGATGCCCGTCGGCAGGATCTGCGCGACCAGAGCCAGCAGCTCCTCGGGCCGGGCAAAATGTTTCTCGGCCGACAGGTAGATGCCGTCTGTGTCGGCCTCGAGGATGATGCAGCCATGCCGCTGGAATTCCCCGATGAGCGCCTGCAGCAGTTCGCGACCGCGCCGGGTGACTTCCGCCGCCAGTTCCCCGTCGCCGAACCGCGCCCCGGAAAACCCGAGGTAGCCGTAGAAGGAATTGATGAGGATCTTGAAGGTGGCCTGCCGGGCCTGCGCCTCGTCGCGCTCGGCGGCGGTCGGCGCGTCCCTGGCCAGCTGCTTGTATTTCAGCCGGTAGTCGCGCAGCCGCCGCAGCATCGGGATGAACACCCCGAGCGAGTCGCTCTTCGGGTTGCGGCCCATCTGCAGCAACAGGCTCGGGTAGAGCGAAGCCACGTCGAAATGCAGCACATGCCGGAAAACACCTTCCTGGAAACTGCGCGTGAAGCCGCCCTCGAACGGCGCGATGTCGATCGGGGCCGGGCAGCTGGCGCGGGCGTGGTAATACTCCTCCAGAAACAGCAGGTCCACCTTGCCGGCGGTGCCGCGCAGCGCCGCCTCCTGGAGCAGCAGCGGGAAGGCCCGGGCCTGTTCGAAGTAGGTCGGCAGCAGCACCTCGGCCAGTCCCTTGGTCTCGCGCAGATCATCCGCCAGATAGGCGAGGAACTCGGCGCGGTTTTGCCGGAAGGCGCTCTGGATCTCCGCGCCGTCGATGTAGGTCCGGCCCTCCCCCGACTCCGGAGTGACGCCGAAATAGACCGCCGCGTCCTTCAACCCGTAGGCGGTCATCTCGCGCGCCGTGATGTCGTAGAGCTGCGCCAGCAGGTAGGTGTCGATGACGGCGCGGCCGGGCATGTCGCAGCGCGGAAAATCGATCCAGCGCTCCGCCACCTTCAGGCGGCTGTTGCGAAACGCCGCCGTCAACCCGAACCGGCCCCAGGCGCACGGCACCCGGTGGCGTTTGCTCCGCGTGCGCAGGTAGTCGAGGTCGAACTTGAAAAGGTTGTGCCCCTCGACGACATCGGGATCGAGTTCGCGCAGCCGATCGTTGAAAGCCAGCAGCAGGCGCTTTTCGCCGGCGTCGCTCTCCTCCTCCAGCGTCAGCAGCTCGCGGCGGGCCCCGCACTGCAAGCCGATGGCGAGCACCCGGTCGCCGGGATTCTTCGCGTCGCTGAAGGCTCCGGCCTCGGCCGCGCCGGTCTCGATGTCCAGCTGGCAGCGGCGCAGGTCGGCGAAGCGCAGGTCCGCGTAAAGCCGGGCGCGTTGCTGCATCAGCCACTGGCTCTCATAGGGCTTGAGCACGTCGATCGCCGCGCCCTCGCGGACGTCCTTGAAAAAGGACTCGAACACCGCGAGCGATTCCGCGTGCGCCAGCCGGTGGAAGACCCCCTCGCCCGCCAGCCGCTCAAACGTCACCCCCTCGTGCGCGGTTTCCGCCCCCACCCAGGCGAAAGGCCGGAACGGCTCCGCCTGCTCCGCGCGTCCGCCGTCCGGCGTGGCCACGCAGGTGTGCGCCCGGCCGTCGTCGCCAATCCACAGGCCGCAAAGCGTCTCGCTGCCCTTGTTTGTCATCCTGAGCGAAGCGAAGGATCCAGAATGATGAACGTCAACGGTCGTGCTGCTGGATGCTTCGCTCCGCTCAGCATGACAGAAAGGGGAAAATCAGAAGGGCCGGAAGAACACCATGACGAGCGCCACCAAGATCAGGGCCAGCGCCACCAGGCTGAGCAGGCCGCGCAGGTGCGCCTTGCGGTAGACGACGCCCGCCATCGACCCGAGGGCCAGCCAGCAGACGAGCTTCACGATCACCCAGCCGCTGGAAAATGGAATTTTCTGGATCGCCAGCATGGCGAACCCGCTCGCCAGCATGAGCAGCGACGCGATGCCCGTGACCATCAAGGTCAGCCACCGGTTCGCCCGATCGGGATTGGCGAAGGCCATGAACGTGTGCGCCGTCTGCACGATGAGCGCGAAGACATGCAGGAGTTTGTAGAAGGTCAGTTTGTCCATCGGGAAAATAGTGACACCCCATTTGTGCCGTGCGCCCCGTGGCTCATGTCCTTTTTAAGTTAAAGGTGGGCGCCACCCGACGGCCCTCTGTCTTCCGGTTTACGGCCTGACATCAGACCGCCTGTCAGCGGTTCCCAAATTATAGCAAAGGCAAAGAGCGTGGTAGGAGCACCTCGAACACTACAGGGTGTCGGCGAGGAAGCTACCCCGCCCGCCTCCGCCGTCAAATGCGAATCCGTCGGTTCACGCCTCCTCCGCCAGGGGATCAAGGTGCTCGAGGATTATCTTCTGCACCTGGTCGAGGAACGCGTAGGCGGCGAACGGCACGCGGACCGCGTCGGCGATGGACTCGGGCGGCACATCCTCGTCCTCCAGCAGGTCGGCCGGGATGCCGTGCAGCCAGCGCGTCAGGATCTGGATGCGCAGCGCCGAGCACCCGCGCAGCAGGGAGTCGCCGTTGTGCGAGTCGATCGCGATGGCGCCGTCGGCGAAAAAATCCTTCCCGAACAGGCCGAGCAGCTCGCGCACGTCGCTGTTCTGCCCGGCGAGCAGCTCCTGCGTCCAGGTCTCGTTGAACTCGCTGTCCTCCTCCGGGAAGGTGGCCCGGATGGCCAGGTTCTGGCGGAGGTCGTCGGCCGCCTGCTTGATGACGTCCAGCAGCGGCGCCACGGCGCCGATGTTCAGCTTGATCTCGACGCGCTTCATGCGGCCGTCCCGTCGGCCTGCACGACGGCGGTCAGGTGCCACTGCTGCAGGGCAAACACATAGGCCTCGGCCTGTTCGCGCGTGCCGGACCACAGCACCGAGCGGCCCGTCTCATGGACCTCCAGCATGTGCTTGCGCGCGCGCTCCTCGGCCAGGCCGAAGACCCGGCGCAGCACCATGACCACATACGACATGCGGTTCACCGGGTCGTTCAGCACGACGACGCGCCACAACTCGGCGCGGGCGGTCTGCGCGGCGAACGCGGCATGGGGAGTCTTTTTGGTTTTTGCCTCGCCTGCGCTCATGCTTTCGCCGCCGCTGCTCGCACCGCGTCGGTGACCGCGCTTTCGGCCTCCGTGATCGCCACCTTGCGGACTTCCTTCGCGGCGCGCCATTTGAATTCGAAAATGCCCTCCTTCAACCCGCGGCCGCCCACGGTCAGGCGCAGCGGCAGCCCGATGAGGTCGGCGTCCTTGAACTTCACGCCCGGGCGCTCGGCGCGGTCGTCGATGAGCACGTCGGCGCCGGCGGACTCGGCGATCTGCGCGAGCTTCAGGCACAGCGCGGTGGCGGCGGCGTCCGCCGGGTCGAGGTTGACCACGAGCACCTGCCACGGCGCCACCTGCCAGGGCCAGAGGATGCCGTCGGCGTCGTTGCTCTGCTCGACCACCGCCTGGAGCGTGCGGCTGATGCCGATGCCGTAGCAGCCCATGACCATCGGGTGTGACTGCTTCTGGTCGTCGGTGTAGACGGCGCCGAACTTCTCGGAGTATTTCGTGCCGAGCTTGAAGACGTGGCCGACCTCGATCGCGCGGGCGATCTGGAGCGGGCGGCCTGATTTGGGATCGGGCTCGCCGGCGCGCACGGTGCGGAAATCGCCGAACTTCGTGATCTCAAGATCACGGCTGACATTCACATTGCGCAGGTGGAAGCCGTCCTTGTTGGCCCCGGTCGTGCCGTTGCCGACGAGGCGGACGGCGTGGTCGGCGAAGATGCCGGCGAGTGCGCCGGGATTCCTGATCGTGCCCTTCACGGTGCCGAGACTGCCGGGCTTCGCGCCCATGACCGGCTCGATCTCCTCCGGCGTGGCCGGCCGCCAGAGCTGGAAACCCAGCGCGCCGAGCTTCGCCTCCTCCAGATCGTCGCAGCCGCGCAGGACCACGAGGAACGGCTTGCCGTCGCCCATGTAGACGAGGGTCTTGAACTGCCGGTCGCCCGCGACGTCGTAGGGCGCGGCGGCGAGAGCGGCGATGGTCACGACTCCGGGCGTGGCAAATTCCTCCAGCGCGCCGGCCGGGGCCGCGTCGGCGAGGTCCTTCGGCACGAGGCCGCTGGTGGCCTTCTCACGGTTGGCCGAGTAGCCGCTCTCCTCGCAGTAGACAATGTCGTCGTCGCCGACCGGCGCCGGCACCATGAATTCGTGGGAGAAGCTGCCGCCCATGACGCCGGTGTCGGCCTCGACCGCGATCGTCTTCAGCCCGCAGCGGGTGAAGAACGCCGTGTAGGCGCGCTTCATCCGGTTGTAGCTCTTGATCGCACCCGCGTCGTCCACGTCGAAGCTGTAGGCGTCCTTCATGATGAACTCGCGGGCGCGCATCAGGCCGTAGCGCGGCCGGATCTCGTTCCGGAACTTGGTGCCGATCTGGTAGAAATTCCTGGGCAGGTCGCGGTAGCTCGTGATTTCCGACTTCACGAGCGGCGTGATGACCTCCTCGTGCGTCGGCCCGAGCACGAACTCCGGCTCCTTGGCCCGGCCCTTGCCGCTGCCGGCATGGTCGACGCGATACATGATCTCGCGTGCGGCGGCCCAGCGCGGCCCGTCCACCCAGTTCTCCACCGGGTGGATGAACGGCATGGACAGCTCGATGGCGCCCTCGCGGTCCATCTCCTCGCGGCAGAGCTGGCTGATCTTCTGCACGACGCGCAGGCCCGCCGGCATGAAGGTGTAGAGGCCGCCGCCCAGCTTGCGCACGAGGCCCGCGCGCAGCAGCAGCTTGTGCGAGGCGATCTCGGCGTCGGCCGGGCTTTCCTTGAGAGTCGGGATGAACGTCTGCGACCAGTATTTCATTTTGAACCCGGACGAGAACAACTCGCCCGGGGCGGCGCAATTGTATTTGCGCTTGCCGCTCCGAGGTGGAGCGCGTTGACCTCAACGCGCTTGTTTGGGCGGCTTGAGGTCACGCCGCCCCACCCCATGCCCGCCGCCAACCACCGCCCGCCGCCGAAACCCTGGCCCATGAAATGGATCGTGGCCGCCATCGTGCTGTTCGTGGCCGGTTACACGGTGGTGAACCTCTGCTTCCGGAAATCCGGCCGGCCCTACCGGCCTTATCAGGATGCGCAGGACCGGGCCACCACCGCGCGCCTGCTCGCCGCCGGCTGGCAGAAACTGCCCGTGGATGCGCGCCGCCCCGCCGAGAAGCCGGCGAGCGACGACACGCCCGCCGCGATCACCCGCGCCGCGGTCGGGCTGGGGCCGGACCTCGCGACCAAGTTCGCCGAGACGCCCAGGCTTCTCGCCAGCATCGACAAGGTCGTGGCCCCGGAGGCGGTGGCGCACGGCGCGGACTACACGGCCTACTTCACCGCCACCCTCACCACCCAAAAGGCGCAGGTCGGCGACCTCGCGCTCTACCGCCGGGGCACCGAGCTCGTGCTCATTCCGACCACCGAAGCGCTCCCCGGCAAGGAGCTGATGAGCCGGTGGAGCGACTCGACCTACTGCGTGAATTTCTCCACCGCGAGCCTGCCGCCGGGCCGCTACCAGGCGCGGCTCGTCGCCAAGGGTCCGGCCGCCGCGTGGAGCTTCACGATCAAATAGACAGCGTGAGCTTGTCATTCTGAGCGCAGCGAAGAATCCATTTTCACATGTGCGCCCGTGCCGCCAACCGTTCGTATTGGGTCTATATCCTGACGAACAAACGCAACGGAACCCTGTATGTCGGCGTGACTAATTCGCTCGAACGCCGCATCTGGCAGCACAAAGCCAAAATCATAGAAGGCTTCATCAAGCAACACGGCTTGGTTCAACTCGTCCATTTCGAGCAATTCCGGGACGTGAACATCGCCATCGCGCGGGAGAAGGAAATCAAGGGCTGGCTTCGCAAGCGCAAGCTGGCGCCGATTGAAGCGGACAACCCGGCTTGGACTGACTTGAGCGCCGGTTGGTTCGGAGGTTCACTGGATTCTTCGCTGCGCTCAGAATGCCAGAAGCCCATTGACGCGCGCGCCGGGATGACCGATGAAGGCGCGTCCCCACGATGAGCAACGGCGCCGACATCAAGCCCACCGACCTGCGCGGCATCCTGAAATACGTCCCCCGGTTTCAGGGCCAGACCTTTGTGATTTCCTGCGACGGCATCATCGTCGCCGATGAGAATTTCTCGAACATCCTCACCGACATCGCCGTGCTCCGCAGCCTCGGCATCAAGATCGTCATCGTCCACGGCATCGGCCACCAGATCGAGGAGCTGTCCAAGCTCCGGAGCATCCCGATCACGGATACCCAGGGCACGGGCGTGGCCGACGCCGCCACCCTCGATCTCGCCATCCGCGCCTCGTCCCGCGTCACCCACCTCGTCATCGAGGGCCTGACCCAGAACGGCCTGAAGGCCGCGCTGACCAACGCCGTCCGCGCCGTGCCGCTCGGCATCATCAAGGGCGTGGACCACCAGTTCACCGGCCGCGTCGACCGCGTGGACAAGGAATTTCTCGCGCAGCTCATCGAGTCGCAGGTGGTGCCGGTGGTGAACCCCATCGGCTTTGACCGCGACGGCCGGCCACTGCGGATCAACTCCGACCTGCTCGCCGCCGAGCTGGCCGAGGCGCTCCACGCCACGAAGATCATCTACCTCACGCCGCACGACGGCCTGGAGCTGAACGGCCAGCTGCAGCACCAGATCGCCGCTACCGCCCTGCGCGCCGTGCTCGACAGCAAGCCCGAGTCCATCAACGAGCCCATGCGCAGCACCGCGGCCCATGCCGTCAAGGCCGTCGAGACCGGCACCCCGCGCATCCACCTGCTCGACGGGCGGCTCCTGGACGGCCTGCTCAACGAGATTTTCTCCAACGACGGCGTGGGCACGCTCATCCACGGCAACGAATACCAGCAGATCCGGCAGGCCACCAAGCGCGACGTGCGCGCCATCTACAACCTCACCCGCCAGGCCGTGAAGCGCGAGGAGCTGCTCTACCGCACCCAGGCCGCGATCGAGAAGAACATCGAGCAGTTCTACGTCTTCGAGATCGACGAGAACATCATCGCCTGCGTCTCGCTGCAGCTGTTCCCGGACAAGCCCAAGTTCGCCGAGCTGGGCTCGCTCTACGTCATGCCCTTCTACCATCACCGCGGCGTGGGCAAGAAGATGGTGGAATACGCCGGCATGATGGCGAAGGAGCGCGGCGCCACCGACGTGATCGCGCTGTCCACGCAGGCCTTCACCTTCTTCACCTCCGTGTGCGGCTTCGAGGAGGCGGACAAGGAGGCGCTGCCGGAGTCGCGCCTGAAGGCCTACGAGGAAAGCGGCCGCAACTCGAAGATCCTGGCGAAGAAGCTGTGATTGGCCGTGGAGGCGGGACCATCAGTCCCGCGGTAGACTGCCGCGCACACCATGATTCGCGGGGCTGATGGCCCCCGCCTCCATCATGGCTCACCCCTGCGTTGAGCCGCGCTCCAGGCGCCGCCCGGCCAGCTCCACGATCACCTGGATCTCGACGGTCGCGCCCTTGGGCAGGCCGCAGCAGACCGCCACGGCGGCGCGGGCGGGTTGGGCAGAGTGAGACCGAGTTCGGTGAGTTTGGCTTCGATGGTCATGGAATGGGGAGTTGGCCGGGGTGGATAAAATGTGGAACTCAGGAATTGAATGGCTTTATTCCAGCATTCCTGAGTTCCACATTTCTCATTGGCCTTTCGGGATGAATTCAAAGGTGGCCACGTCGGAAACGGCAACCGCTTTGTCGAGCACACCGACCTCCTGCAGCAACCTGATCTGCTTCTCGAGTCGTGCCGCGGTCAGCTGCCCGGTGAACTCGCCTTTCGCCGGATCGCCTGAGACCAGCTTGTATTCGTTCATGGCCTTGATGCTGTAGGCCATGAACTCCGGCGGCAGGTCGTTGCGCCTCGCCGCGAGCAATTTGTTCCCCGGCGCCGGGTCGCCCGTCAGGTAGTCCGCCCAGCCGCGGAGGCTGGCGCGGACGAACTTGCCGACCACATCGGGATGCCTGGCCAGAAACTCATTTCCCGTGAACATCACGCGGTAGGGCTCGTAGGTGTCGCTGGCGATGAGCAGCACGCCGACATCGGCCCCGCGCTGGCGCGCGAAGAACGGCTCGTTGGTCACGAAACACTGTTGGACAAACCCGGGGTTGTTCATGAACCGGGCGAGGTCGCCGACCAGCGGCACCTGGTTGAACTCCACGCCCAGTTTCTTGCGCACCACCTCCAGCCAGGTCGAGCCCGAGCCGGCCATGACGGTGCGGCCCTTGAGGTCGCGGAGGTCGCGCACGGGATGCGCGGTGTGGAAGAGGATGCCCTGGGCGTCGCGCTGCATCTCGGCCGCGACCATCTTGATCGGCACCCCGCGCGCCACCGCCACGATGACGTCGTCGCCGTTGGTCATGCCGAGGTCGGCGCGGCCCACGGCGACCGACGACATGACCTGGGCGTTGGGGCCGCCGGGCAGGATTTCGACATCAAGCCCCTCGGTGGCGTAATAGCCCTTGGCCAGCGCCTGATAGTAGCCGCCGTGCTCGGGCTCGGGAAACCAGTCGGTCTGGAAACGGATCTTGGCCAGCGCCGGGGTCAAGGCCGGCGCGGATTCCGTCTTCCGGCCGCAGCCGGCGACAGAAATAACCAAGGCAAGGCCAACCGCGAATGCACACGAAGGGACACGAAGCAGTGCCCGGCGTGCGCTTCGAAATGATTCGTGTCCATTCGTGTGCATTCGTGGTTAAAAATCAGTGGTCGTTGCGCTCGAAGGAATCGTGCCACTTGTGGAGCACAAGCCAGTTGAGCCAGGAGACGGCGGCCACGAACATGAATCCCAGCAGGCAGCTGGTCAATGCCGTGGCAAAGAGCGCCGGAATTTTGATCTGGGTGTTGTAGCTGTAGACGAGAAACCCCAGCCCGCCGGTGCCGCCGGAGGCGTTGCCGGCCATGTATTCGCCAAAGATTGCGCCGATCGGGGCGAGCGTCGCGGCGATGCGCAGCCCGGCCAGATAATACGGCATGGCCGAGGGCACGCGCAGCAGGAGCATCTCCTGCAGGCGGCTGGCGTTGGCCATGCGGAAGAGCGCCACGTGGTTCATGTCGGAGGAGAGCAGACCCTGCGTCATGTTCGCCACGATGGGAAAATAGCTGATGAGCCAGGTGATGGTGATGATGCCCGGCAGGCCCGGCCCGGCCCACAGCATGATGACCGGGGTCAGCACGATCACCGGCGTCATCTGCAAAACCAGGAGCCAGGGATAAAGCCCCGCCCGCAGCGAGCGCGACACGCCCAGCACCAGCGAGGTGACGAAGCCCAACGCCGCGGCCAGGGTGAACCCGCCCAAGGCCCCGACGGCGGTGTGCCCGGCGGCGGCGAGCAACCGGGTGTGCTCACGCCACGCCGCCTGCAGAATCTCCAGCGGCGTCGGCAGGATCCAGCTCTGCAGGCCGCTGACCGCGCGCACGCCATACCACAGCGCGACAAACAGCACCCCGCTGGCCACGGGCAGGCCCCAGACGAGAAGTGGCGGCAGCTTCTTCATGACTGACAACCTCTCCATCCCCCCATGCCTGTCATTCTGAGCGCAGCGAAGAATCCAGCAGGATGTGCGCCGGCGGCCGTGCCACTGGATTCTTCACTTCGTTCAGAATGACAGATAGTAATTTTCATGGGCGTCCCGGCGCCTCCACCTCGTGCAGCAGGCGCGACACCTCGTTGACCCTGACCTGAAACTCCGGCCGGGCGCGCAATCCGGCCTCGCGCGGATAGGGGAAATCCACGCGCACCTCCGCGTGGAAGCGGCCGGGATGGGCCGCCATCACGATGATGCGGTTGGACAAAAAGACCGCCTCGGCCACCGAGTGCGTGACGAAAAGCGCGGTGAACGGCGACTGCGCGCGCAGGTCGAGCAGCTCCTCGTTCAAACGGTTGCGGGTCATCTCATCCAGCGCGCCGAACGGCTCGTCGAGCAGCAGGAGCTGCGGGGCGAGGGTCAGGGCGCGGGCGATCGACACGCGCATCTTCATGCCGCCGGAGAGCTGCCGCGGATAATAGCCGCCCTCCCCGCCCAGGCCGACCAGCGCCAGCATCTGCTTTGCCTTGCCGGTGCGCTTGTCCGCCCGCAGGCCCCGCAGACGGAGCGGCAGCTCGACATTGCGCTGCGCCGTGAGCCAGGGCAGCAGCGTGGCGTCCTGAAAGATGAAGGCCTGCCGGTCGCGCGAGAGCTTGGGGGAAGTGCCCAGGACCGTGACTTCTCCCGTTGTCCCCGGGCTGAGCCCCGAAACCAGCTTCAGCACGGTGGACTTGCCGCAGCCGCTCGGCCCGATGAAGGTCACAAAGTCCCCCGGCCGCACGGCGAGGTCGATCCCGTCCAGGATCAGCGGTCCGCCGCCATAGCGTTTTTGCAGCGAGGTAAATTTGACGATGGGTGCGACTGCCTCCATGAATGGTCCCCGAATGGACACAATCGCGCCCAAAACGCCAGCCGCTTTGCCGTTCGCCGCGTGGCAGGCGATGTCGCCGGCCGCCGCCGCGCGCGAGGTGCAGGCCCGTGGGGCCGCGCTGCCCCCTGCCTTGCGCGCCGCCGCGCTGGCCTGGCTGAGGCCGGAGCGGGAGCTGGCGGCGGAGATGGAAGGGTGGAGCGGCCTGACCTCAGGACGCTCTGAGCGCGCTGGGGTCAGCGCGCTCCACCCTCTCCGCGGCATTCCCTACTTCCTGAAAGACCTGTTCGACCTCGCCGGCGCGCCGACCCAGGCCGGTTCGACTTTTCTGAACTCGGTTCGCGGCACGCCGAAGCGCGACAGCGCCATTGTCCGCCGCCTGGGCGAACTCGGCGCCGTCTGCGCGGGCAAGACCCATCTGGTCGAGTTCGCAGCCGGTTTGTTTGGCGACAACGCGCACTACGGCGACTGTCCGCATCCGCACTTTCCCGACCGGCTTTCCGGCGGCTCCAGCAGCGGCTCGGCGGCGCTCGTCGCCGCGGGGGTCGTGCCTTTCGCCATCGGCACCGACACGGGCGGCTCGGTGCGCGTGCCGGCTGCTTTCTGTGGTCTGTATGGTTTCCGGCTGAGTCCTGGCGGCGACTTCATCCGCGACGCCGTGCCGCTCTCGCCCACGCTCGACACCGCCGGCTGGTTCACGGCCAACGCAGGCGACATGCTGGCGGCATGGAAGGCTCTGGTTCCTTGTAGGGCTGCCGCTCGCGGCAGCCTGGTCGGCGCAGAGCCCCGCGGATGTTTTCTCCCGGCCAAGTCGCTCGGCATCCCTTTCGACCCGGACACGGCGGCCGCCTGCGACCGCGCCGCCGCCGCATTCGCCCGGCCGGCGGATCAAGCCACGACCCGCGCCCTGTTCGCATCGTGGCACGACGCGATCGACGCCTACACGGTGACGGCTTTGGGCGAAGCGCATGCGGTGCATCGCGACTGGCTGGCGCCCTATCGCGAACACTACGATGCGGCCATCTGGCAGCGCTTCAGCGATGGAGGGCGTTTCCCGGCCGGGAAGCAGCGCGCGGCGGCGGCCACCATCGACGCAGTGAAGAGTGGCTTCCGGCAATATTTCGCCAGCCACGATTGCCTGGTGCTGCCGGCCACGCCCTTTCCCGCCCTGCGCAAGGCCGACTGCACCCCCGAGGCCCGCAAAGCGCTGCTCGCGCTCACGACCCCGGCCAGCCTGGCGGGTTTGCCTGTGCTGACGATTCCGGTGCCGCTGCCTTCGGGGCTGACCACGGGATTGCAGGTCATCCTGCCGGTTGCGACCAGCGCCGTGGTGCCGTGGGTTTGTAGCGGCGGCCTATGACCGCCGTCCGGCACTCGCCGAGTGGCGCTGCAGCCCGCAAACGCCGGCAACGATCACAATCTACGGGGCGCGCTCGATCCGCGCGGTCCAGCCGCCGCCGGAGGACAAGCCATTCTGCTGGGAAAAACTGCCGCGGTTGAGCGCGCAGCCGACGTTGAGCAGGCTGTTCAGGTAGAGGAGCGGCGATCCGACCGGCACGTCGCCGAAAGTCCGCACATAGGGCATGACGCCGCGATAGGCCTCCTTGCCGTCGTGGCAGATGACGACGAGGAACTTGTCGCCGAAGGCCGGCTTCAGCTCGTTGAACAGCGTGTCCGGGATGTTGGTCCAGACATTGCCGTAGTGGAAATCGATCTGCGGGATGGTGCCCTGCAAACCGCCCGCTTTCATCGCCGGACGCTCATAGGGCAGGCTGACGACCTTGGGCTCGAGCAACGGCCCGACCTGCTCGTAGGTGATCTTGCCCGACGCCAGCCGGGCGCCGGTGAAAGCGTAAATGTCCCGCCCGTGGAAAGTGTAGCTCTTCTCCGAGCCGGCGCGGCGGTTCAGCTTCTCGTCGACGCGTCGCACGGCGGCGATGCCCAGCTCCTCCGCCACCAGGGTCCAGGTGCCGTTGTCCGGTCCGACGAAGAAGTGGCCGCTCTTCGTTTGCAGCACGATCGAGGCGCGTTCCGTGCCGACGCCCGGGTCGACCACGGAAATGAAGACGGTGCCGGCCGGCCAGAACTCGGCGGTCTGCTTGAGGCGGTAGGCCGCCTCCCAGATGTCAAAGGGCGTGTTCTCGTGGCTGAGGTCATGGATGGCCAGCGTCGGCGACACGCCGAAGGCGATGCCCTTCATCGCGGCGACGGCGCCGTCCTTGGTTCCGAAGTCGGTCTGCATCACGAGCGCGTGCTGGGCGCAGACGAGGCCGGGCAGGCTGAAGAAAACAAACAGGAGCAGCTTTCTCATGGGCAGAGGAGAACAGCCAAAGCCACCGGGAGACAAGCCTGCGGAGGAAATAATTGCCACACCTGCCGGAAACCTGCTGACTCCAGCCCATGACACCACGCCTCGCGGTCATGCGCCTCGTTGCCTGCGCGGCGCTGCTGCCAATCACCGCCCCGGCCGACGAGACCATCCGGCCCAAGGTCGTGATCGTGGCCATGTTTGAGCGCGGCGCCGACACCGGCGACCAGCCCGGCGAGTTCCAGTTCTGGGTGGAGCGCGAAAAACTCGGCCGCGTCATTTCCCTGCCCGCCGCCTGCCACGATGTCCGGGCCAGCGCCGACGGCTCTGTCATCGGCCTTGTCACGGGCGTCGGCAACACCAACGCCGCCGCCACCATCATGGCCCTCGGGCTCGATCCTCGCTTCGATCTGCGCCGGAGCTACTGGTTGATCGCGGGCATCGGCGGGCTGGATCCGGCGGACGCCTCCATCGGTTCGGCGGTGTGGGCCGACTACGCCGTCGAAGGCGACCTGGGCCACGAGATCGACGCCCGGGAAATCCCCGCCGACTGGAAGACCGGCTACATCCCGCTCCGCAAAAAGACACCCTACGAGCTGCCGCTCCTGCCCGAGGCCGACCGCGCCAACAATTGCTACCGGCTCAACCCGGGTCTCCTGCGCTGGGCCTACAACCTCACCAAGGACACGCCCCTGCCCGACAGCGACGCCCTCCGCGGCTTCCGCGCCCGCTACACCGGCCACCCCAAGGCCCTGCAGCCGCCGAGCGTGCTCATCGGATCCACCCTTTCCTCCAGCACCTACTGGCACGGCCGCCTGCTCAACGCCTGGGCCAACGACTGGGTCGCCTACTACACCGAGGGCCGCGGCAACTACGTGACCACGGCGATGGAGGACACCGGCACGCTCCGGGCCCTGACCAACCTGACCCGCGCCGGCCGGGCGGACGTCAGCCGCACGCTGCTGCTCCGCACCGCCAGCAACTTCGACCAGCAGGCGCCCGGCGTCACCGCCGCCGAAAGCCTCGCGGGGGAAAAGCTCGGCAGTTATTCCGCCTACCTTCCTTCGTTGGAAGCGGCCCACGCCGTCGGCCGCCGCGTCGTGCATGCGCTCGTCGCCGGCTGGGCGGACTACGAAAACAGCCCGCCCCGCACACCCGCCCCCTGAACCGCTCCATGCTCCAGAAACTTTACCAACTGCCGGAAAACGGCACCACTGTCGGCCGCGAACTTGCGGCCGGCGCGACGACCTTCGCCGCGATGGCCTACATCCTCGCGGTGAATCCCGCCATCCTCTCCGCCGCCGGCATGCCGCCCGCCGCGCTGATCACGGTCACGGCGCTGACCGCCGCCATGAGCACGCTGCTGATGGGTTTCCTCACCAACTACCCGCTGGCGCTCGCCCCCGGCATGGGCATCAACGCCTACTTCGCCTTCACCGTCTGCGTCGGCCTCGGGGTCTCGTGGCAATCCGCCCTCGGCCTCGTGTTCGTCAACGGCTGCATCTTCCTCGCCCTCTCGGTCACCGGCGTGCGCGAGAAGATCATCGCGGCCATCCCGCACCAGTTGAAATTCGCCATCACCTGCGGCATCGGCCTCTTCATCGCCTTCATCGGCCTCAAGAATGGCGGCATCGTGGTCGCCAGCCCCGCCACATTTGTGACCCACGGGGATTTCGGCACGCCGGCCGTGCTGCTCTGCTTCGGCGGCATTTTGCTCACCGCCGTGCTGGTCGCCCGCAAGGTGCCCGGCGCCATCATCCTGTCCATCCTGGCGGTGGCCGCGGCCGGCCTGTTTGTTTCCGACGGCAAGGGCGGGCATGTCACCGCCATGCCCGGAGCGCTTTTTTCGTGGCCGGCTTCGCCCTTGCCGACGATGTTCCAGCTCAACTTCGACCTGCTGCGGCACGATTTCGCCAAGGCCCTGCCCATCATCCTCACCCTGCTGCTGGTGGACATGTTCGACAACATCGGGACGCTCATCGGGGTGACGCAGCGCGCCGGCCTGCTCGACAAGGATGGCAAGCTGCCCAAGGCCGGCCGCGCGCTCGTGGCCGACTCGATCGCCGCCATCCTCAGCTCGCTGTTCGGCACCTCGACGGTCGTCAGCTACATCGAATCCGCCTCGGGCGTCGAGGCGGGCGGGCGCACCGGCCTGACCGGGGCGACGACGGCCGTGCTCTTTCTTTTGGCGCTGTTCCTGACGCCGGTGATCCTCGCCATCCCCGCCGCCGCCACGGCGCCGGCGCTCGTGATCGTCGGCATCTTCATGTTCCAATCGGTCGCGCAGCTGAAGCTCGACGATTTTGCGGGGACGGCCCCGGCCTTCCTCATCATCGCGGGCATCCCGCTCAGCTTCAGCATCGCCGAGGGCATCGGCCTCGGGCTGATCGCCTGCGCCGTCATCCATCTGGCCACGGGCCGCGCCCGGCAACTGCCGGGCCTCACCTACGTCCTCGCCAGCATCTTCGCGCTGCACCTGCTGCGCGGCCTGCTGGGGTGAGCGACGAAGCGAAGAGAGTTCGCGTTTGCTGGCCCTTGTGGGAGCGAGCTTGCTCGCGACAACCCACAGTCGCGAGCAAGCTCGCTCCCACAGGTCATCCCAACCGAGCTGCATAAAAAAGCAGCGGTCTCGCGACCGCTGCTTGAGGATGGGCCTGAGGCCGGGCCTCAGAACTTGTATTTGAAGCTGGCCTGGAAGTTCACCGGGAGCTCGGCCACGATGGACTCGTTGCCGTAGACGGCGTTGGGCGCGCTCCAGTTCCTCTCGTCGGTGGCGTTGAGGATGGCGAAACGGACCTCCCAGTCCTTGGCGTTGTAGAACGCGGTCAGGTCGAGCGTGTATTGGCTCGGGATGACCAGGTTGCCGACGACGTTGTTGTTGATCTTGGTCGTGTAGACCACGTTGGCGGTCACGCCGAAGCCGTTGTCCCACTTGTAGGTGGCGAGCGCGTTGACGAGGTTCTTCGGCACGCCCTGCCGGCGGTTCTCACCGGGCCCGAGGATGAAGAAGCGCGAGGTCGGGGGCGTGAGCGAGGTGTTGCCGACGTCGAACTGGCCGGTGTTGACGGTCGAGTCGAGGTAGGAGTAGCCGCCGGTCAGGTAGAGGTGCTTGTTCGGCTGGTAGCTGCCCTCGATCTCAAAGCCCTGCGTCTTGAAGCGGACAGTCGAGCGGTCCTGCTGGAGGTCGTCGCGGTCCTGGCGGAAGAAGGCGGCGCTGATGTAGCCCTTGCCCTCGTCATAGGTCTGCTTGAAGCCGACCTCGGTCAGCTTGGCCTCGTTGCGCAGGTTGGCGTTGAAGAACTTGGCGCCGCCCGAGGTCGTGACGCCGCCGCCGTTGCCGGTGGCCCCGACCGGGTTCTGGCTGTAGTTGTAGGTGGCGTAGGCCGAGACGGTCTTGGAGATCTTGTAGCGCATGCTGGCATTGTAGTTCGGGAGGCCGACGGTGACCTTGTCGGCGATGCTCTGCGCGCCGATGATGGTGTTGACCCACTTGCTCTTGAAGTCGACGTTCAGCATATCCACGCGGCCGCCGGCCTCGAGGGCGAACTTGTCGCTGACCTTCCAGTTGGCCTGGAAGAACGGCGAGGTGGTGAAGGCCTTGGACTGGCCGGAGTCGCCGTTATCGGGCGTGTAGTAGCGGCCGGGCCAGCCGGGGACGGCGATCTGGGTGAACGGGTTGGGGCTGTTCACCGAGTTGAAGTAATTGATGAAGTTGCGGTCCTTGGTGAGATCCCAGACGTTGGCGGGCTCGTTGAAGAAGTCGTTGTAGGCCTTGACCGCCTGGTAGCGCAGCGCGAGGCCGGTGTTGATCTCCCAGGCGTTCTTGGTCAGGCGGAACTCGGTGCGGTTCTCCAGGCTCCAGCTCGGGTCGATGATCTCGGAGTAGGAATAGGACGAGAGCGTGTTGCGGCGGACGTAGCGGAACATGGTGTTGTTGGCCACCGTGAGGTCGGGCGAGGAATGCCATTGCTGGATGGCCTGCCCGTTGAAGCTGAAACCGTTGGAATTATCGCCCGGACGCAACAGGCGCTGGCGGCGGTCGATCTTCACCACCGGCCCGAGGGCGATGCGGTTGACGGCCGGGAAGCCGGACACGACCCAGCGGGAATTCTGCGGGTCGGATTGCGGCGCGGCCGTGCCGCCCACGACGTTGATGTTGGTGAACGTGATGGGCGCGCCGGTGGAGTCCACGTAGCCGACCACAGGGCCCGTGGTGAAATTGGGCGCGGGGTTGTTGTTCACGCCCGTCTGGTAGAGGCCTTTGTCGATCAGGTCCTGGGTGACGCGGTTGATGCCGAAGTTCTCGGTGTATTCGGCGTAGAAGGCCTCAGCGTTCATGAAGAGGTCATAGCGGTCATTGGGCCGGTAGGTCAGGGCCGCGTAAAGCGCCTGGGATTTCTTGTAGCCGTCGGTGTAGTAGCTGCCGGCGTCCTCGCCGGAATAGCTGATGCGGTAGGCGGCCGTCTTGGAGACCGGCGCGCCGTAGTCGAAGGTCCAGCGGTAGGTGTCGTAGGAGCCGATGGTCGCGGAGAAGTAGCCCTTGGCGGAACTAAAATCCGGGCGCTTCGTGATGAGGTCAGCGTAGCCGCCGATATACTGCGAGGCGCCGAAGATCGCCGTGGCGGGGCCCTTGACGATGTTGACCGACTCGACGGAGTTGAAGTTGACGGGCAGGCCGTTGCCATTGCTGCTCAGGCCGATGCGCATGCCGTTGAGGAAGGTGTCGGCGATCTGCGTGCGGATGTCGGGCGTGGTGGGCGCGCCGAAGTTGCTGCGCGTATACGAGCTGGCTGTGAGCTTGGAGAAATCGCGCACATCCGAGATGCTGATGGAGGTGAGCTGCTCGCGCGAGATGATCGTCACGTTGCGCGGGGTGTCGAGGATGCTGCGGTCGAAACCGAACACGGAGTTGAACGGCCGGGCGGTCGGCAGCACCACCTGTTCGATCGGCACGCCGTTGACGGAGAATTTCTCCAACTGGAGAACTTCCTCGCCGGCGGGCTCGGTGGATTTCTTTTCCTGGGCAACTGCGCCGGCGGTGAGGGCGGCGAGGATGACGGCAAGTCTGGTCAGGTTGTGTTTGGTCATAAGTGGGCTGGTTGGCGGGTGGAAATAAATCGGGCGGCGACGTGATGCAAGCAGTTCGTGCAGCATAGGTGCGGAGCGGCCCAAAATAATGGTTGCCGCGATTCCCCGGCCCGCCTCGTAATCCCCCATGCGCTACACCTTGATACTGGCGGCAGTCTGTTTGGCGGGCCGGGCGCTGGCGGGCGGTTTCGCCGAGCGGTTTGAGGCCATCAGGAAGACCGCCAAGCCGGCGGAGCTCTACGCCCTGCTCTACGCCCTGCCCAAGGGCGGCGATCTGCACAACCACCTCGGCGGCGCCGTGCGCCCGGAATGGTGGCATGAGCTGGGCACCAACCCCGCGCTCAACGGCGGCGACACCTTCTACACCCGCGTCAAGTTCTCCACCACGCCCGACACCGGCGAGCCGCTGACCCTGTTCCGCAACATCCGCGGCTTCACCTTCCGGCAGCTGCCCCCGGCCGTGCAGGCCGACTATGTGCGGCTCGACCAGCTGACACCCGAGCTGAAACAGGCCTGGCTCGACTCCCTGCGGCTCGACCGCCCCGACGAAGGCCGGGCCGAGTTCTTCGGGCAGCTCTTCCAGCGCATCGGCCAGATGTTCCAGAACCCCCATGTGACCGCCGAGTCCATCGTCTGGAACCTGAAGGCGTTTGGCGCCGAGCACCTGCGCTACCTTGAGGGCCAGACCCACGTGCATGGCATGACCGACAACGAGGGCAACGCCATCTCCGCCGGGCAATACACGGATTTTCTCCGCCAACGCCTCGCCCGGCCCGACGCCGTCGCGACCGGCGTGACCCTGCGCCTCCAGCTCGCCGTGCTCCGCTTCCTGCCCGACGCCGAGCAGTCGCTGGAGGAGGACTACGCGTTTGTGGCGGCCAACCGCGACCTCTTTGTCGGCCTCAACCTGGTCGGCATCGAGGACAACGGCCGCGGCTATCCCCGGCGCTTCCTCGAAAAGTTCCGGGAGATGCGCCGCCGCTACCCCGCCCTCGCCCTCTCCATCCATGCCGGCGAGCGCGACGGGCCCGACACGCACATCCGCGACACGCTGCTCCTCGGCGCCAGCCGCATCGGCCACGGCGTCAATATCCTCAAGGATCCCGACACCTACCTGCTCATGCGCGGCGGCCGCTGGCTCGTGGAGTGCAACCTCATCTCCAACCGCCTCCTCGAATACGTGCCCGACCTGTCGAAGCACCACTTCCCGGAGCTCCTCCGCACCGGCGTGCCGGTCTGCCTCAACACCGACGACCGCGGCATGTGGGACAGCAACCTCACCGACGAATACTACACCGCCGTCACCACCTACAACCTGTCGTGGGACGAGATCGTGCAGATCGGCCGCAACTCCCTCACCCACTCCTTTGCCCAGCCGGACGTGAAGGCGAAACTGCTGGCCGACTACGAGCGCGCCGTGGTGGAATTCGAGAAGGAGTATCTGCCGCCGGATTCGCTCTCCCGCCTCGCGGCGGTCAAGCCCGTCACCTACGGCTACGGCCTGCGCAACTGGGGTTTCCCTTTCGCGCAGTAAGGATCCTGTCCGGGTTTTGTGGGAGCGACCTCGGTCGCGACAGTCGCGTGCAAGCACGCTCCCACAGCTCCGATCCGAGCCGGGGCCAACTCCGGCGTATTGACCTCACCGAGGATATACCGGCCCGACCGGGCTCTCATGCCGATGCACCTGCCGGCGGCGGAGAAAATCGGACTGGGCGCGATCCCTATCGCGACCGCGCTCGTGGCCTGGCTGGCGCCGCGCGCCGGATTGCGGCTTGAGACCGGCGGACTGCTCGCCGGCGATTTGCTCAAGGACTTCGCCGTCAGCCGGGCGCCGGGGCGGGTCTTCCGCGGGAAAGACCATGCCCAGCTCATCGTCCGCTGGCGGAAGTGAATTGCCTTGAGGTGGAACGCGACCTCCGGGCGCGTTGCGGCGGCGGAGCAAGCCCGACCGGTCTGGCCGCCATAGCCTTGGCGACTGTGGAAGGCCGGGTTCCGCCTGGGAAAATTCTATTTCGGCGGCGGCCACTTCCAGCCGCGCAGAGCGTAATACTTCTCCCTGGGCTCCGCCGTCCAGCCATGCACGCCTTTCCTGACGGGCAGCCACCAGCAGTGAACCACCGCGACCAGCACCGCATTCACTCCCAGCATCACGTAGAACCATGTCCGGCCAAAGGTCGCGGAGATGAACACGGCCAGCCCGCAGCCGATGAATACTTTTCCCACCCGGCGCCACTTGGGCGTCTCCGCCTCAAAATGCCCGAGCAGGATGTTGCCGATGGCGATCAGCACCCCCATCACCGCCGCTTCAAACCAGTAGGGCGAGTTCATTTGGCGGGGATGGCGCTGACGACCAGCAGGGGAATATCGGTGTTGTGCCGCACCCGCTCGATCGTGCTGCCGTGGAGGAGGTCGCCGATCAGCTTGTGCCCGTGCGAGGCCAGCGCGATGAGGTCGCAGCCGGACAACGACGCGACCTTCAGGATTTCGTTCGGCGGGTTGCCCAGCGCGAGCAGGGTCTCGACCCGCAGGCCCTCGGCGCGGAGCTGGCCGGCCAGCTTCTCCAGATAGTTGGCGTCGTTCCTCATCTCGTCGGACTCGGCGAGCTTGAGCTGCTCGAAGTTGCGGGCGGCCCAGCCGTCGGCCACGTGCAGCAGCAGCAGCTCCGCGCCGACCTGGCGGGCCAGCTGGCAGATGTGCGGCAGCAGGCGCGCGTCGGCCGGGCCGTTTTCGAGGGCGACAAGTATTTTCCTATACATGGGATCATTTCCCGCCGGTCAGGCCGGCGATATCGAGCAGCAGCTTCACGTTGAGCCCGATGATGACCAGCGTGATCGTCCAGCCAAGCAGTTTGATCCACCACGGGTTCACGAATTCGCCCATCTTGGCCCTCTCCCCGGTGAAGCGCATCAGCGGCCAGCAGGCAAAACCCAGCTGCATGCTCAGGCAGACCTGGCTGGCCACGAGCAGTTCGGTCGACTTGGCCTCGCCATAGACGCCGATGACGACGACGGCGGGGACGATCGCGATGGCGCGGGTGATCAGCCGGCGCAGCCAGGGCCGCAGGCGGATGTTGAGGAACCCCTCCATCACGATCTGCCCGGCCAGGGTGCCGGTGAGGGTCGAGTTCTGCCCCGAGGCCAGCAACGCCACCGCGAACAATACTCCGGCAAAAGTGACCCCGAGCGCCCCGTCGAGCAGGTGGTAGGCGTCCTGGATCGCGGCGACGTTCGCATGCTCGGTGCCGTGAAAGGCGGCCGCGGCCAGCACCAGGATCGCGCCGTTGATGAAGAGGGCGAACATCAGCGCGAAGGTCGAGTCGATGGTCGCATACTTGATGGCCTCGCGCCTGCCGCCGGCGGTCTGCTCGTATTTGCGCGTCTGCACGATCGAGGAGTGCAGGTAGAGGTTGTGCGGCATCACCGTCGCCCCGAGGATGCCGATGGCGACGTAGAGCATCGCGGGGTTGGTGACGATCTGGCTGCCGGGCACGAAGCCGCCCAGCACGCCGCCGAGATCGGGCTTGGCCAGGAACAGCTCCACGGCGAAACACCCGCCGATCGTCAGCATCAGCGTGATGACCACGGCCTCCAGCCAGCGGAAGCCCCGGTTCTGGAGCAGGAGCACCACCATCACATCCACCGCCGTGATGACGCAGCCCCAGACCAGCGGGATGCCGAACAGCAGCTGCAGCGCGATGGCCGAGCCGATGACCTCCGCGAGGTCGCAGGCGGCGATGGCCAGCTCGCACAGGAGCCACAGGAACCACACCACCGGCCGCGGATAGTGATCGCGGCAGGCCTGCGCGAGGTCCCGCCCGGTGGCAATGCCGAGCTTCACGCACAGGTGTTGCAGCAGGATCGCCATCAGGTTCGAGATCAGGATGACCGACAGCAGCGTGTAGCCAAACTGCGCCCCGCCCGCGAGGTCCGTGGCCCAGTTGCCCGGGTCCATGTAGCCGACGGCCACCATGAAGCCGGGACCGGAGAAAGCCAGGAGCTTGCGCCAGAAGCCCACGCCGGTCGGCACGGCCACGCTCGCATGCGACTCCGGCAGGCTCAGCGCCACGCGGGCATGCCGCCAGCCGGGCTCCACGGGGTTTTTGCTGGTGAGCGCTTCACTCATCGGCGGTGCTTCAAAATCTGTAGTTGAACCGCAGCACGTGGTTCCAGTCCGTCGCGCCGCTCGACAGCCCGCGGTAGAGGGCGTAGTCCCACCAGGCGTGCTCCGCGATCTTCAGCGTCGCTCCGACGCCCAGCGCGCCCGCCCACGGCGCTCCGCCGGAGGATTTCGCCACGGTCGCCTCACCATAAACCCCGATCGCGCTCAAAATGGGCCGGCTGACGGACGCCGAGGCGAACCAGTAGGTGTCATAGCCGTCGTCATTGTCGTTGCGCAGGAAGCTGAGCCTGCCCATCGCCGCGAATTTGAAGCCGCCGGTCAGCTCGGTCTGGAGCGGGATGATGAGCCCGCCCTCGACGGCGCCGTTGCCGACACCGCCGGAGTTGGTGGGGAGCTTCACGTAGGGCAGCAGGGCGACCGAGGTGTAGGTGTCCTCCGACTCGTAGAACCGCCACTTGGTCCGGACATACATGTCGCCGACCCCCGACTGGCGCTCGGTCAGCCCGGCGGCGTCGAATTTCTGGCTGAGGAAGAATTCCGCGCCCACCTGGATGTCCCAGTTGGCCGTCAGGCCGGTCGTGAGGAAGGTCGAGGCGGCGCCGAACGCCGTGTATTTCAGCCCGGGTTCCCGGTCGATGCTCAACGAGATCGCATCCACCTCCACCAGGAAGCGCCCGGGTTTGACCGTGGTGGTCCACTCCGTGATTTGCGCCGGGAGCGTGGTGGCGCCCAGGGCGAGGCCGAGGGGCAGGACCAGAGCGCGGAAAAACGGGGGGATTCGGTTCATGCTGGAGCTGGTTCAGAAGCGGCGCGAGAGGCCGGCAAAGGGCTGGTAATCGGGGGCGGAGTCGGTGACGCCGAAATTGCAGCCGAGGTCGAGCTGGGTGTTGTCGTCGAGCGCATAGGTCAGGCCGGCGTCGAACTGTCCCTGCCACTTGAAGCCCGGCGCATCGCCCGTCACCGCGACGAGTTCCAGATAGCCGCCCAGGCGGTCGGTCAGGTCATGGGCGAAGGTGATGCTGTTGACCCACTCGGTGTCGCGCCCGCCCGCGCCATCGCTGACGATGTCCAGCTCCGTCATCGCGGCCGAGCTCCAGCCACCCGGCAGCTGGAACCCGAGGATGAAAATGACCCCGCCCTCGGTCGCGCCATTGCGCACGCCGGAGGCGGGCAGCGGCCACTTGACGAACGGCATGATCGCAAACGCGGTGGATCCGCCGTCGTTGCCCCAGAAATTCACCTTCAGCCGGGTGGTCACATCCCCGAAACCCGACACTTCTTCGGTCGTGCCGGCGATGCGGTCCTCCACGCGCGAATTCACCAAGGGATCGACCAGCAGCTGCAAGTCCACCCGGTCGAGGAGACCGACCTTGAGATTGACGGGCGCGATGCGCCAGTTCCTGGTGCGCACGCTGCCCCCGCCCGACGTGTCGCGGCGCGAGGCGTGATGCACGAAGTCCAACTCGACCTGGAAACGCCCCGCGTCCACGGTGTAGGGACTCTCGGTCTGGTCCGGCCGGTCGGTGCTGAGCTCGCGCAGCAGGCTGGCGGGCACGGGCCGCGCGAGCGAGTGGCCGGACTTGGCGGCGGCGCCCGCGCCCGCCACCAGGAGCGGCAGCGCGGCCGCCGCATGCAGGAATTTACGCACGATGTAGCCTTGGCTACACTTTGCCCTCGACTTGTCAAGCCCGGCCCGCACAATCCCCGTGTGCCTGCCCAGCCCCAGCCCCAGCCCGTGCGCCCCTCCGCCCTCCAGGCCGAGAGCCTGCGGCAGACCCGGCGCGAGCACGCGTCGGAAACCGCCGAGGACTACGTGGAGGCCATCGCCGACCTCGCGGCCTCCCTGGGCGAGGCCCGGCTTGTGGACCTGGCCCGCCGCCTCGGGGTCACGCACGTGACGGTCAACCGCACCCTCGCGCGGCTCCAGCGCGAGGGCTTTGTGCAGGTCCAGCCCTACCGCGCCATCTTCCTCACGCCCTCCGGCCGGAAACTCGCCGCCACCTGCCGCCACCGCCACGATGTCGTGGTCGCGTTTCTGCGCTCCCTCGGCATTCCGGGGAAGACCGCCGAGATCGACGCCGAGGGCATCGAGCACCACGTCAGCCCGCGGACACTCGCGGCGTTCGCGAAATTCTCGGCCCGGTAGGTAGGGCGAGTCCTCCGGACGAGCCGCGGCTCATCGGGACGATTCGCCCTACCTTGCCCCCTTCCTTCTTGTCTCGGGCCGGCCTCGCGAACATTTTATGGGCTGCATGTCGCAGAACTACGCGCGCCTCGTCTTCACCCTCACGCTGGCGTTCTTCGGCGCCTTTTTCCTGTGGCCCGTCGTCCAGATCCTCAAGGGCGGTTTTGTCGACGCTGACGGGCGCCTCACGTTCGCCTACCTCGGCTCGCTGCTGACCGACCCGGTCTATCTCGGCGGCCTGGCCAACTCCTTCCTGCTCGCGCTGACCACCACCGTTTTTGCGCTGCTCATCGCCCTGCCCCTCGCGTTCGCGTCGGACCGGTTTCTTTTCCCCGGCAAGGGGCTGCTCGGTTCGCTCATCCTCGTGCCGATGATCCTGCCGCCCTTCGTCGGCGCGATCGGCATCAAGCAGATCCTCGGGCAATACGGCGCGCTCAACGCCCTGCTCATCCACCTCGGCCTGCGCCCGGCGGGCTGGACCTTTGACTGGCTCGGCGCGAACCAGTTTCTCGGCATCGCCGTCGTCAACGCCCTCAGCCTCTACCCCATCATCTACCTCAATGTCGTGGCGGCGCTCGCCAACATCGACCCCGCGATGGAGGAGGCCGCCGCCAACCTCGGTTGCACCGGCCTGCGCCGTTTCCGCCGGATCACGCTGCCCCTGGTCAAGAGCGGCCTCTTCGCCGGCGGCACCATCGTGTTCATCTGGGCCTTCACCGACCTCGGCGTCCCGCTCATCTTCGACTACTCGCGCGTGACCTCGGTGCAGGTTTTCCACGGGCTGAAGGACATCGGCGGCAATCCCTTCCCGTATACGCTGGTCGCCGTGATGCTGTTCAGCTCGGTCCTCTTCTACGCGGTCGGCAAGGGCCTGTTTGGCCGCGACAGCCACGCCATGATGGCCAAGGCCACCTCGTCGGGCGGGCCGCAGCCGCTGCCGCGCGGCCGCGCCTGGCTCTGCGCGGCGCTGTTCGGCGGCGTGACGTTCATCGCGGTGCTGCCCCACCTCGGCGTGGTGCTCGTCGCCTTCTCCAGCGACTGGTATGCCGGCGTGCTCCCGCGCGATTTCACCTTGGACAACTTCGCCGCCGCCCTCGGCCACGACCTCACCGTGCCGGCCATCGCCAACAGCCTCAAATACGCGAGCCTGGCCACGCTGATCGACCTCGTGCTCGGCGTCGCGCTGGCCCACGTCATCGTGCGCTCGAAGCTCGCCGGCCGGCATCTCCTCGATTTCCTCGCCATGCTGCCGCTCGCGGTGCCGGGCCTCGTGCTGGCCTTCGGCTACCTCGCCATGAGCCAGGACGGAAAATTCTTCTCCTTCCTCAATCCGGTGCGCGACCCGACGATCCTGCTCATCATCGCGTATTCCGTGCGCCGCCTGCCCTATGTCGTCCGCTCGGCCGCCGCCGGCTTCCAGCAGACCAGCGAAACCCTCGAGGAGGCCGCGCAAAACCTCGGCTGCCCGCCGCTCAAGGCGGTGGTCCGGATCACGCTGCCGCTCATCGCCGCCAACCTCATCGCCGGCGGCCTGCTCGCGTTCGCCTTCGCCATGCTCGAGGTCTCCGACTCGCTCATCCTTGCGCAGAAGCAGGCGTATTATCCCATCACCAAGGCCATCTACGAACTCTTCCAGCTGCTCGGCGACGGCAAGCTCATCGCCTCCGCCCTCGGGGTCTGGGCCATGGCGTTCCTCGGCATCGCCCTCGCCGGCCTGACGATCCTCCTCGGCAAGAAACTCGGCGCGATCTTTCGCGTTTAGCGCCGCTAAACGCGCCTCGCCGTAGCCTGCAAGGCGAAGGCGGGCTTGGTCGAAAGCTGACGGCTAATTGTCCGCCCCAAACTTGAACGACCAGTTCTCGGCGACGACGAGGCGCCGGGACCCGACCCGCGGCGGCTCATAGCGCCATTGCGCCACCGCTGCGAGCGCCGCCGCGGCGAACTCCGGCTTCGTCGCCGCGACGACCTGCGGCAGGCGCACGCGTCCCTCCTCATCCACAAAGAAACGCACCTCGGCCCGGCCCTCGACGCCTTTGCCGGTCAGCGCGGCGGGATAGGCCGGCATGGGCTGGTGGATGGCCTTCGGCGCGGACGGCAGCGATTGCAGCTCGGGGATGCGCACCGGCTCACGCAGCTTTTGCGCCACCTGGTCCGCGAGCAAGCCCGCCTTGCTCTGGCTGTGTGCGGCGATA
Organism: Opitutia bacterium; assembly: GCA_016190985.1. Taxonomy (GTDB): domain Bacteria; phylum Verrucomicrobiota; class Verrucomicrobiia; order Opitutales; family Opitutaceae; genus Lacunisphaera. Next base: position 274,543 of record JACPPI010000001.1, read on the forward strand.
TAGACCACGCCGGTCGCGCGGAAGCCGATCCGCACCAGCTCGGCGGCGGGCTCCGTGCCCGGGATCGCCGGCGCAAAGCGCCACGAGCGCGCCGCCTCCAGTGCGGCCTCCGTGAAGCGCCGGTCCGTGGTGTCAATCACCAGGATGTCGCCGGGCACGCCCGCCGCGTCGCGGCTGATGGCCAGCGTGACCAGCCCGTCGGGGATTCCCTCCATCCGGGCGCTCGTCGGAAAGACCGGCTCGGTGTAGCGGGTCAGCCTGAGCTGGCTGACCGACGCCTCGTTCAGATCGCCCAATAACGCCAGCGGCGCGAGCAACGCCGCAACGGTCCCGAGCCGCGCCATCCGCTTTGCGGGAGTCTTCATGGCTTCGGCCGGGAATATACTCCTTCCCCGGACAAATTCAATGCGTCAGGTCCGTCGCACCGCGGCAATGACGCCGCTGAGCCCCAGCACGCCGAGCCCGAGCAAGGCGCTGAACAGGAAGTAGCGCCCGCCTTCCTGCAAGCCGAGCCCGGTGATCAGCACCGGGGCGAAGCCGCCGAAGATGCGCCCGAGGTTGTAGGCCGCCCCCGACAGCATCGTGCGATAGCCCGTGAAAACCTCGTTGAACCACGCGCCCATCAGTCCGAACGGAATGCCGTTGAGCAGCGGCAGGACCAAGGCGAACGCCAGCCCGGAGCGCGTCGAAACGCCGAGCCAGCAGATCGTGGACAGTGCTAGCAATCCGCCCGCATACAGCATCAGCGCCCGGGCCACACCCCAGCGTTGCACCACCCCCGCGCCGAGCAGCATGCCCGGGGCGACATTGGCCCAGAACAACACGGTGTAGACCGGCGACTGCGGCAGCTCCTTCGCGTAGAAAACATTCATCGTGCCGCTCGCGATCGTCAGGCTCGCCAGCCCCAAGCACAGCAGAAACGGCCGCCAGTTGACTTGGATTGCCTGTGGGAGCGAGCTTGCTCGCGACATCGGAGAAATCTCACCGCTCAACGCGCGCCACCGCAGCGCGCTGAGCGCCACCACCGGCACGATCGACGCCGCGAACAGCCACCTCCAACCCACGACCGGCAGCGCATAGCGCGACATCAGCGCCGCCAGCAGCCCGCCGAGGATGGAAAACTGCAGCAGCGCTGAGAACCGGTAGCGTCGTTCGCCGCTCACGCGCTCGGCCAGGTAGGTATGACTGATGCCCCACTCCGCCCCGAGCGACAGCGACGCCAGCAAGCGGAACACGAGCAAACTCTCGTGGCTCCACGCCAGGCTCAGGCCGGCGATGCCCGCCGCATACACTCCGAACACCGCCAGCATCATCCGCCCCCGCCCGAGCCGGTCCGCCAGATAGCCGAAGACCAGCGCGCCCACGCCGACGCCCGCCAGTCCGGTGAATTGCAGCCAGCCGCTCTGCGTCGTCGACAAAGCAAACTCCCTCGCCAGCACCTTCTCCAGGTAGACGAACAGGTAGAGATCGTAGTAATCGAAAAACAGCCCTATGAACGCCGTCCAATAGACGCGCGGCGCCGACTCGGGAGCTTTGACCACGGATGACAAGCTGTCCCGATAAGCCCGAGCCCGCCGCCAGCGTCAACGAGCTTGTGCCGCCCCCGCCGCCCGCCGCTCCGCTCCAATTCACCCCAGACAATTCGTCAATTAATACGTTACAAATTACCAGGGACCGGCGGCGCTCCTGGTTGCAGCCTGCGGCGGCCGGGACGGACGGACGGTGTCAGCGCTCCGCCCTGCTGGAAATAGCCCAGCCATCCGACCAGAAGCAGTGTGCGCTCCGCATCGAGGCTGGCCGAGCCGGCTTTGAGGCATTCGTGCAGACGTTGCCGGTGCAGGCCAAGCAGACGCGCCAATTGCGCTTTGCTTCCGCGCTGCCGCAAATGCGGCTGCAATGCCCGCACCAGTGCGTTCCAGAGCGGCGTGTCCGGCCCGGGACGCAGCGTCAGGCCGCGCCGTGGCGGGCGATGCCGGCGCCGGGCTTCGGCGGCCCGGGCCCGAGCTGTCGCAACGGCGGCCTCCGCGGCCGCAGCCACCAGTTTTTCGACCAGATCGAAGAGAAGCGGCGGATCGCCGCGCACGGCTTGTCTGAGCGTAGGCATGATTAATTCGTCAATTAATACGTTACAAGTTGCTCGGGTCAAACCTGGTCCAGCGGCGAGCGCACGCCGAGGCCGGGCTTCTGCATGACGTGGGTGTAGATTTGCGTCGTCTCCACGCTGGCGTGGCCGAGCAGCTCCTGCACGGTGCGGATGTCGGCCCCGCCCTCCAACAGGTGTGTGGCGAAGGAGTGCCGCAGCACATGGGGCGTCACCCGCTTGTTGATTCCAGCACTGGCCGCCGCCTTGCCGACTGCCTTTTGAAACGCACTGTCCAAGGTGTGGTGCCGCCGCACGATCCCAGTGGCGGGATCGCGGCTCGCTTCGCGCGAGGGGAAAAGCCACTGCCACTCCCATTTCTCTCCCGCCCGTTTGAACTTCTTCTCCAGTCCATCCGGCAACCAGACCGCCGGTAGACCGGCTTTCCGATCCTCCTCGTGCAACTGACGCAACCGGTCCAACTGCCGCTCCAGTGCCGGGACCAAGGACTGGGGAATAACCGTCATCCGGTCCTTGTCTCCCTTGCCACCCCGCACCACCAGCTGCATCCGCCCAAGGTCGACGTGCTGCACCCGCAGGCGCAGCAATTCCATCAACCGCAGCCCTGAACCGTAAGCCAGCTCCGCCATGAGTCGCGTCGTGCCGTCCAATTGCCGGAACAGCCGCTGGCACTCGGCTTTGGACAGGACGATTGGCACCCGCACGCGCGGACTGGCGCGCTTGAAATCAAGTTTGCCGAGGTCACGGTGCAAGGCCTCCTGCATCAGGAACACCAAGGCGTTCAGTGCCTGCCTTTGTGCGGACGGACTGGCTCGCGTCCTTACCGCCAGATCGGTGAGAAAGGCGCCCACCTCCTCGGCGGTCGCAGCATACGGGGTCAGCGGGGCGATGAAAGCGGCAAACCGTCGGCCCCACATCCGGTAGGTTTCCTCGGTGCGCCACAGCAGACCCCGCACCCGCATAGTTTTGATCAGGGCCTTTTCCCAATCTGAGCTGCCCGTGTCCTGGGCGGCGGGGCGCGGCTCCATCGGCCGCAAGGCCGACCGCCTGACTGGTTCCCTGGCCGCTGAGACTGAATCTTCCGGTGCCCGCGCGCCGTCCGGCCCCGGTTGCTCCCGCGCGCCCTCCCGATAAAACCAGCGCAGTGCCTCACGGGCGGGGCCCGTGGACTGTTTTTCCCGGACACTCAGGTATTGCTTGGCCAGCTCAACGGTCGCCGCGGCGCGGCTGACTTTGCAGTGGTGCAGGAAGGTGATGATTTCGCGGGCATAAGCCGCCTTCACTCCCGGACTATGATTCGTCTGGGCCAGCACTCCCTTCCATCCGGGAAACGATACAGGCTGTGATGACATACGCTTGGCCCGTGTGAGAGTGAGTTCGGCTTTTGGTGGGTAAAAACTCAACCTGAAAAGCCGAACCCAGCAAAGTGCGCTATTGCACTTCAAGTGTTTAACCGCCTTCATGGGGTGGTTTTAACAACCGTGAAAACCGGAACTCAGTTCGGCTGAATATACTGATCGGCGGAAAACAAGTATCACCATCATGGGACTCCTCGAAACCGCCCGCGACGCCCTGAAGGATTTGCCCGTCTCCGACATTCTTCGGGAGCGTCTTTCGCTCGCGCTCGATCAGGCGACGGCGTCTGAAAAGAAGATAGATGAAGAAGAGGCCGATCCAGAGCATCACAGCCAACTCCGGGGAGCTGACGCTCCCCTTCGTGGCTGACTGCTGACGTTCGGCAATTAAATGACCGCGAACATCGCCAAATTAAATCCGGGGTTCACCTTCCATGCGGAAGGCCGTTCAGGAGCGATCTTCTACAAGCGCGACGAGCACGTTTTAGAACTCTACTGGGAGATGTCCGGCGTGCCGGATTACGATATTTTACTCTGGATCGACGAAAGTTATTTTTGGACTTATCCCAAAAAAGAAAAAATAGAAGATACTGAAAGAGATCAGATTATCAGAGCACTGGATTTATGGCTACGGAAAGAGAATTTGCGTTCGGACGCTTTCCCGCCAGCTAGTCCGAAAGTAATATGATACAAACGACTGAGCCGAACCATACGCTACAGCCAACGACCATGCTTGTCACGGATGCTGCTGCGCAGCCTCCGCGCCAAGCACGGTCGCGGCTGATCTAGGACGTTCGGCCGAGCAAAGAATATCCTGCGTTTTCCGTCGCGCATTTCGTAAATGAGTCCCGCTTTTTTAGCCCTCGAAAGAAGTCTTCCGGCTGGACGGCAGAATCTCGCAGGCGCCGAGTCTCCGGGAAGGGCCGCCCCCCTCTTCTCTCCGGTGCTCGGCATGATTGGCTATGTGTTTGCCCGTATCTTCACCCAAAGAAGAGAAGGAAAGAGTTGGTCTCAGGTTTGGGCGGACGGCGAGAAGCCGATGACCGGCAGTGTCTGGCTGGATGCCGTGGTCTTCTTTTTCATCTTGGTCCTCATTTGTGCTGTCGTGGTCCTATTTATGTTTTGGGATTGAAGAAGAGGCCCATCCAGCAGCCACAGCACAACGCCCTTGATCTCACCTGATTCGTTGATGATATCTCCGCTCAACATGGCCCCGTATTTCAAAAGAGACGGCTTGCCCGCCCGGCGGGCGTGGCTGATCTGAGTCGTTCGGCGGAAAACAAGTATCACCATCATGGGACTCCTCGAAACCGCCCGCGACGCCCTGAAGGATTTGCCCGTCTCCGACATTCTTCGGGAGCGTCTTTCGCTCGCGCTCGATCAGGCGACGGCGTCTGAAAAGAAGATAGATCCAGAGCATCACAGCCAACTCCGGGGAGCTGACGCTCCCCTTCGTGGCTGACTGCTGACGATCGGCGGAAAGAATCGTGAGCCTATCGAAGATCATACGGCTTGGCAGCGCGGCACTCCCATTCGGAGTGATTCTGTTTTGGATGCAGGGTGGCGTGATCTACGGGCGTTCCGGTTTCCGCGTCGTGAAGGAAGAAAACCCAGAGGTGTTTTATCTCTGCTGTGGTCTGGCCGCCCTGCTTGGGCTCGTCCTGATCGTTTACGCGTTCAAGAAAGAGCCGATCCAGCCACTAGAGACAACGCGCGGGAAGTGACCGTAATTCGTATGGCCCAGCTCCGCTCAGCATCTCCAGTTTTTCAGAAGGGCTCACTGCACGCTCGCCCGCGCGTGTCTCACCTTTAACGATCGGCGGAAGAATGAAACGTCCACCTAATCTGCTGGCTCTCGTTTTCGGAGCGCTCCATCTCGCGCTATGTGCGCTCTTCTTCGCCGCCTATTTCCTGTCGCCAGATTCAGAAAGAGGCATGGCGCTCATCGTATTCTGGTTCATCGACCCATGGGTCCGACTGTTTTTCTCAGGATTCTCGGGCTCTCTCAGCGATGAGATTGGGTTCGCGGTCGCAGTCACATTATTTGGCACCGCTCTCTGGTGGGCCGCCGGCTGGTTGGTCAGCCAAGTCTACGTGAGTATTCGAAAGAAAGAGCCGATCCAGCTGCCAGAGACAACGCGCGGGAAAGGGATGTGATTCGCATGGCCCAGCTCCGCTCAGCACCGTTCCTAATTTCAGGTCGTCAGCACGCTCGCCCGCGCGCGTCTCATCGTTAACGATCGCCGGAAGAAAATGCCTCCGAACCAAGATTCCCCCATCGTAGTCGCCATCGGCTTCCTGCTCATGATTTCCCTCTTTGGCGGATTTTTCTGCGCCGTCCTTGTTCCGAGGTGCGTTGATCCGGCGAAGCTCAGAAACGAAGAAGATAAGAAGCTGGTTGGTATGATGAGTAATCCCTGGCTCCCGCGGCGGGTGTTGACACCTACCGGAGAGAAGTTGTGGCTCGCGCGGAATTACCTTCTGGGCGCAGCTCTCGTTCTCGTGATCGCGAGCATGGCTGTCCGTCCATGAACGAGGCGATCCAGCCACCACAGACAACGACCGGGAGCGGCGCTCCCGGTCGTGTCTGAGTTCAATCGATGGGCAAAGAAAGCATGAAAAGAGCGCCATTAATTCTCGTCGTCCTGTTCGCAATCAGCGGGTGCGTAAACCCGCTCAATCAGGCCACCTACGGCCGCTACACGGATCAAGGCAACCGGGCATTTGCCGCTGGCGATTTCCTACTTGCTGAAGCCGCGTTCGCGAGGGCTGCATACAATGTCGACTGGGGTAACCTAGGCGATGCCGCCAAGGCCAGCTCGCTTTACAATCTAGGCGAGACGAAGAGAATTTTGCGAAAGTATGCGGAAGCTGAATCTCTGTTTTTGCAGGCTGTAGTGTTCGATGAGCGCGCACGGAAAGATGACGCATACGAACGCCACATGCTCAATACCGCGCTTGTTTTGCTGTATTTCGACACTCATGACGCTGCGAAGGGATGGCCATATCTCCAAAAGACGTTCGATAAAGCGGATACTCGCAAGTATGGCGCGAACGTGAGATGGATTGAGGTTTATACACAATACGAGGCAGAGCTATCCAAGCTCGGAATGAACGCTGAGGCCAGTCTGGTGCGCGACGAGATTGAGAAACGAAAGAAGACGGAGCCCATCCAGAGCACTACAGACAACTCCGGGGCTTCGCCCCTTCGTGTCTGACCGCAGTCGTTCGGCCGAGCAAAGAATATCCTGCGTTTTCCGTCGCGCATTTCGTAAATGAGTCCCGCTTTTTTAGCCCTCGAAAGAAGTCTTCCGGCTGGACGGCAGAATCTCGCAGGCGCCGAGTCTCCGGGAAGGGCCGCCCCCCACATCCATGAAAGAATCGATCAAATGGTGGTTCACGCGAGGTGTCGTGTCGGCCATCACGATCCCAATTTTTCTGCTGCTTCTGGTCATGACCGTAAGCGCATTCTACAATGGAGGCATTCAGACCTTAGCATACGTTAGGGTCACGAAAGCCGTGTGGGGTTGGCTTGGCGTCATTGCTTGTCTCTTTATCTGGCCATTCTCGCTGCTGATGCCCGGTTGGCTCATTTGGTCGGCCATAAAGGAGACCCCGAAGATTATTTCCCAAAGAGAAGAGAAGACCAAAGGTTCCGCGGTGGCCCTTTTTGTTTTCGGGCTCATTTTCCTCGTCGGGCTAGCATCGCTGATGCAATGGGGCCATGGCCATGTTATCGGCTGGATCGCGGATCATGATCCCGATGCCGCCTACAAGGCCGGAGTCACCGGTTCTAAGCCGCCGTCAGGGTATAAGCCATGAGAGAGAGCCCAACCAAACCGCCGAGAACAACGCGCGGGAAGTGACCGTAATTCGTGTGGCCCGGCTCCGCTCAATATCTCCCGTAGTTCAAAAGGGCTCACTCCACGCTCGCCCGCGCGTGTCTCATCCGTAGCGTTGGGCAAAGAACAGATGAGTTACCGCACACTTTGCATCACCGGCCTAAGCATAGAAGCCATCTTGATGGGGATCGCTCTCTTCGGGATTGGCGAAGATGCATCGCTCGGTGCGGGAATCGCATGGGGGCTCACCCAAATGCCATCGCTCCCGGTCGCCAATTGGCTGCTCAGTGATTATGTCGGCTCAGACGCACCCTTCTATGTGATCACCTTTATATTGCAGAGCGTGTTCCTCGCATCGGTGCTCTGTCTGATTAAGTGGACGAAAGAGCGTCTTGCGCCTATGCCCCAGAAAAAAGACTGAGAAGTTCAGAGCCCAACCAGCAGCCACAGCAGCAACGCCCTTGATCTCACCTGAATCGCTGATCATATCTCCGCTCTACATGGTCCAGTTATTCAAAAGAGACGGCTCGCCCGCCCGGCGGGCGTGGCTGATCTGAGGCGTTAGGCAAAGATGAAGATCGTCGTTATCCTCCTTCTAGTGTGTGCCCTGAGCGGTCTTGCCGGCGGCATAACCGGAGTTAAGCGCTACAGTTATTCGTCTGTAAGCGGACCGGAAGTAACCCACTATGATCCCATAGGAAGAGCGGGAGTCTTGTTGTTTGGGATTACATCCCTCGCCGCCGCGGTAGGCTGCTGGAAGAGAAGAATCTTTGGTTGGTATATCACCATCGCGCTGATGGGAGCCGCCATTGGCATCACCGTTTGGGGCATCATCATGATTCTAGCAGCTTCATGGTCGAGCATCCCGACTGCTCTCTGGTGGTCGGCGCAGATCGTAGCGATGAGTTTTCTGATTCGGTGGTGGCTCCGGCAGAAGCAGTTCTTCGAGCCAATCAAGAAGCCTAACCAGATTTCACAGCCAACGCCTAGCGGCGTGGCTGACCGCTGACGTTGGGCAAAAGAAAGAGTCCTGCTGAAGGCCAAAGGGCCGGCGCGCGCACAACACTGAAGGACGTTCAGACGCCTGCGCAGCGGCAAGCGCTTCAACTCAAATCCCGGAACGACCCAAATTCCGGATCGAATAGTCTCCGGTAGGTGCGCACCACCATGCCGTCGGTCTGGCCGGCGAGGAAATCGCAGATGCGCCGGGCCTTCCCGTCCTGCGTCTTCTCCGCCTCGATCAGGCGGCTGACGTTGGCGGGCAGGATGCGGATGACGCGCTCGTTGCGCTCGGCGTAGTTTTCCCAGATGGCGTTGTAGAGGGCGTGGATGACGACGCGGGCCTTGTATTCGAGCTGCTCCAGCTGCGGGCTCTCAAAGATGATGTCGTTGGCCATCTTCTTGAAGAAGGCGGCCTCGTTGAGCGCCGTCTCCTCGACAATGAGGTCGTATTTGTAGCGGTTGGTCTTTTCCGCCATGAAATTGTCGCGCGGCCTGAGGCGGCACGCCTGGATGAAGGCGCCGATCTTCTTGGAGAAGGTGTTTTCCAGCCGGTCGCGGCGCAGGGCGTCGAACAGCGTGTCGAGGTGCCGCTGCTCGGCCGCGCCGACGGTCTCGCCGTCGGCCCAGCGCTCGACGCGCTCGACGGTGAGGAAGCCGGCGCGCACACCGTCGACGATGTCGTTGAGCGAGTAGGCCGCGTCGTCGGCCCAGTCCATGATCTGGCACTCGACGCTCTTGAAGTCGTTGAGCGCGTCGCCGCGCATGAGGTTGCCGGGGATCTTGGCCCCGCCGAAGACCCAGTCGCGCACCGGCGCCTGGCCGTCGTAGATGAAGTGGTTGAGCGGCGGCGTGGCGAACTCGGTGTAGAGTTTTTTGTATTTCAGGACGCCGTCGAGGAGCGCCCGCGTGGGCTGCATGCCCTTCACGCCGGATTCGTTCTGGTAGATGGTCTCGCAGAGCAGATGCAGCGTCTGGGCGTTGCCCTCGAAGCCGCCGCGGCGCTTCATCAGCTCCTGCAGCGTGCGCTCGCCGGAGTGGCCGAAGGGCGGGTGGCCCATGTCGTGCGCCAGGCTGCAGGCTTCGACGAGGTCGGAGTCGATGTAGAAACCGGCGGCCAGCGGGTCGCCGCGGCTGATGAGCCAGGCGCAGATGGAGCGGCCGATCTGCGCGACCTCCATCGAGTGCGTGAGCCGGGTGCGGTAGAAATCGTATTCGCCGCTGAGGAAGACCTGGGTCTTCGACTGGAGCTTGCGGAAGGCGTGCGCGTGGATGATCCGGTCGCGGTCGATCTGGAACGGGCTGCGGTAGTCGGTCTTCCGGGCGGTGCCCCACTCCTGCAGGTCAAAGGCGTTGTAGAAACTGTTCTGCGGCATGTGTGAAGTGAAAGTGCACAGTGAAGGTGAGAGTGACAGCCTTGCCAAGCTAATGCCGCGCCCGGGCCGGCGCGAAAATGCCCCGACCGCCCACGCCGCTTTTTGATCGCCCACTTTCACTCTCATTCTCACTTTCACCGGCATGCTGCGCCCCCTCTCCCCTCTGTTTCTGGCCGCCCTTTGTCTCGTCAGCGCCCCCGTCCTCCGGTGCGCCGAATCCACCGAGGCCAAGAGCCCCATCACCGCCGCCGACCTGCTGAACCTCAAGCAACTCGAAAGTCCCGCCCTGTCGCCCGACGGCCGCTGGGTCGTCTATGTCGTCCGCTCCATCGAGCCAAAGGCCGGCGAGACTGACGACTGGACCTACCGCACGCGCCTCTGGCTCGCGGCAACGGACGGTTCGGCCGCGCCCCGCCAGCTCACCTTCGGCGCCGCCCGCGATTCCAGCCCGGCCTGGTCCCCGGCGGGAGACCATATCGCCTTTGTGCGCGCCGTGGAAAAGGAGAAGCCGCAAATCCACCTGCTTCCGCTCGCCGGTGGCGAGGCCCGGCCGCTGACGAAGATCGAAACCGGCGCCACCAGCCCGCGCTGGTCGCCCGACGGCGCGCAGATTCTCTTCACCAGCTCCCTCGCCTACGCGCAGGTGCGCGCCGCGCTGGAGAAAAAATCCGCGGACGCCACACCGGCCTGGAGCAACGAGAGACCCCGCCGCAAGGCCAACGACACCGCCAACTGGGGCCTGAAGGACGACAAGGCATCAGCCGCCGCCAAGGCTATGGCTGACTCGTCCAGCGGCGTTGCCGCAGGCGAGAAGGCCGGTGGCCAGAAACCGGTAGCGAAGCCCGATGGGTCACTGCAGGAAATCCGCGAGTGGCTCGCCAAGGACGAGGCCGACGCCAACCCGCGCGTCAGCAACCGCCTGAATTTCCTCGCCGAGGGCGATCTCGCAGTGACGCCCGAGTTCAACCAGTTCTACACCATCGCGCCCGCCGAGGGTGCCGAGCCGCAGGCCATTACTCCCGGCTACGAGGGCTATGCCGCCGCCGCGTGGCTGGCCGATGGCAAAGGCATCGTCTGCGTCGGCCCGCGCGACCGCAAGCTGCACCCGGATCGCGACCGCCTGAGCGGCCTCTACAGCATCGACGTCGCGACCGGCGCGGCCAAGGTGCTCTTGGAGGAGCCGGGCTGCAATTACACGGAGCCCGCCGCGTCGCCCGACGGCAAGTGGATCGCCTATGCGCTGCGCACGGGCGGGGAGTTCAGCTTTGACCAACCCATGGTCGCCGTCGTGCCCGCCGGCGGCGGCACACCGAAAGTGCTGACGCCAAACCTCGACCGCGCCGTGAGTGGCCTCAAATGGTCGGATGACGGGAATTTCGTTTACTTCACCGCCCCTGACCGCGGGGGTTTTCCGCTCTTTCGCGTTGGTGTCGACGGGGCGACGCCGGAGACACTCACCGCAGCGCGTGATTGGGGCATCCGCGACTACGACGTCCGGCACGGCATCCTCGCGCAAATCGTGACCAACCCCGCCAACCCCTGGGAGCTTTATCTCGGCGCGGCGGACAGCAAGAGCGCCCGGCCCCTCACCGCGCACAACAGCGCCTGGCTGAAGGACCGCCAGCTCAGCGCCTACGAGCCGCACCGGCTCGAACAGGCCGACGGCATCACGGTCGACTACTGGACGATCAAGCCCGCGGATTTCGACCCGGCGAAAAAATATCCCCTGCTGCTCAACATCCACGGCGGCCCCTCGGCCATGTGGGGCCCGGGCGAGGCGACGATGTGGCTTGAGTTCCAGTTCTACGCCGCGCGCGGCTACGCCATTGTCTTCGCCAACCCCCGCGGCTCGGGCGGCTATGGGAAGGACTACCAGCGCGCCAACTTCAAGGACTGGGGCATCGGCCCCGCGAGCGACGTGCTCGCGGCCGCCACCTTTGCCGCCAAGGAGCCGTGGATCGACCCGGCCCGGCAGGTCGTCACCGGCGGCTCCTACGGCGGCTACCTGACGGCGTGGATCGTCGGGCACGACCACCGCTTCAAGGCCGCCGTGGCCCAGCGCGGCGTCTACGATCTCGCGACCTTCTACGGCGAAGGCAACGCCTGGTTCCTGGTGCCGCTCTATTGGGGCGGTTACCCGTGGCAGCCGGAGGTGCGGGCGATCCTCGAGCGCGATTCGCCCTTGAACTATGTCGCCAACATCAGGACCCCGCTGCTCATCCAGCATGGCGACGTGGATTTCCGCACGGGCGTGATCCAGAGCCAGATCCTCTACAAGAGCCTCAAGCAGCTCGGCCGCGAGGTGGAATACGCCCGCTATCCGCGCGCCACGCACGAGCTGAGCCGCAGCGGCGAGCCCAAGCAGCGCCTTGACACGCTGGTGCGCTACGAGGAGTTTTTCCGCCGCTATGTGGGAAAAAATTAGCCGCCCGGTTTGCGCCCTTGGCTTGAGCCACTGTGGGAGCGAGCTTGCGCGCGACAATTTTGAGTCGCGTGCCAGCACGCTCCCACAACAATGCACCCCATGCCTCACGCGCTCCTCTCCACCAAGTTCGGCACCTGCGGCATCGCGTGGAATGACGCCGGCCTGACCGGTTTCCAACTGCCCGAGGAGACCGAGGAGCTGACCGAGCAGCACCTCGCCCGCAAGGCGCGCAGCCAGTTGGCCGCCGAGCCGCCGCCGGAATGGGTGCGGAGGGTGATTGCCCGCGTGCAGCAGCATCTGGAGGGGCAGTTGCAGGATTTCGCCGGCACCAAGCTCGACTGGTCGCGCGTGACGGATTTCCAGCAGGCCGTCTATCTCCAGGCTCAGGCCATCAAGCCCGGCCACAAGAAGAGCTATGGCGAGATCGCCAGGCTTATGGCGCTGGGCAACGAGGCCGCCCGCGCCGTGGGTGTGGCGCTGGCGACGAATCCCTGGCCGCTCATCGTGCCCTGCCATCGCGTCGTCTCGGCCGGCGACAAGATGACGGGCTTCTCCGCCCCTGGCGGCGTGCGCACCAAGACCCGGCTGCTCGCGCTCGAAGGCGCGGAGCTGCTGTCGGAGTAGGTAGGGCGCGTTATCCCTAAAGCGCCATTGTTATCGGCGGATTAAGGATATTCCGCCCTGCCCAAGACATGAAACCCCGCTTCCAATTCGATCCCGCGGCCGCCGTCGCCCACCTGCGGGCGACCGACGCCGGGCTGGCCGCGCTGATCGACCGCATCGGCCCTTTCGCCCTGGAGTTGACCGCCGCAGATTCGCTGTTCGAGGCTCTGCTGCGCTCCCTCGTTTACCAGCAGTTGCACGCCAGGGCTGCCGCCACGATCCATGCGCGCGTGCTGGCCGAGCTGGCCCGCCACGGGGGAACCACGCCGCAAGCCCTGGCCCGGGTCAGCGACCCGGCGCTGCGCGCCGCCGGGCTGTCGCGCAACAAGCTGATGGCCGCGCGCGACCTCGCCGCCAAATGCCTGGCGGGCACGGTGCCGTCGCTCCGGACGGCGGCGAAGCTCGGCGACGACGAACTGGTGGCGCGTCTGACCGAGGTGCGCGGCATCGGGCCGTGGACCGTCCACATGCTCCTGATTTTTCATCTCGGCCGCCCGGATGTGATGCCCACGGGCGATTTCGCGATCCGGCTCGCCTTCAAGAATCTCTACCGCAAGCGCAGGGATCCGACACCCGAGGCCATCCTGAAGCTGACGCGGCCCTGGCAGCCCTACCGCTCGGTTGCGAGCTGGTATCTCTGGCGTTCGCTCGACAGCGGCTGACGAATTCCCCTACGCTGGCGGGCATGGCCATCATTGACGACGCGCCCGCCAGCTATCCGGAGCAAAGCATCGGCAGTTTGATGGAGCCGCCGATCGCGGTCTTCCCGCCGCGGATGACCGTGGCGGAGGCCACCGAGGAGATCCGCGAACTGGCCGGGCGGCGGATGTTCACCTACGGCTATATCACGGACACGGCCGGCGTGCTGCTGGGGGTTGTCACCATGCGCGACCTGCTGCTGCATCAGGACTCGGACCGGCTGGAGGATTTCATGCTGCGCCAGCCGTTCTTCCTGCAACCGGGCATGGACCTGATGGAGGCCATGCGGCTGACGGTGAACAAACATTACCCGTCCTATCCGGTGTGCAATCCGGCCGGAGTGCTCGTCGGCATCGTCCGCGGCTCGCGGATTTTCGAGCAGCAGGCGATCGAGATCAGCGCGCAGGCCGGCGCCATGGTCGGTGTTGAAAAGGAGGAGCGCGCCTCCACGCCGTTTCTCACCAGCCTGAAATTCCGGCATCCCTGGCTGCAGTTCAACCTCCTGACCGCCTTCGTCGCGGCCGCGGTGGTGGGCTTGTTCGAGGACACCATCGCGCGGATCACGGTGCTGGCGGTTTTCCTGCCGGTGCTGGCGGGGCAATCGGGCAACACCGGCTGCCAGGCCATGGCGGTGGCCTTGCGCGCTCTCACGCTCGGCGAACTGAAACCGGAGGACCGGCATCGCTTCCTGGTCAAGGAGGCGGCCCTCGGCCTGGCCAACGGCATGATGGTCGGGCTCAGCGCGGGCCTCGGCATGTTTTTCTACGCCACCATGCATGGCACCGGCGAATCCGCCTTCAAGCTCAGCGCGATCGTGTTCCTCGCCATGACCTGCAGCTGCTTTCTCAGCGGTGTCTCGGGCGTGATGGTCCCGCTCACGCTGAAGAAACTGGGCTTCGACCCCGCGACCGCCTCGAGCATTTTCCTGACCACCGCGACCGACGTCGCGAGCATGGGGTTTTTCCTCGGCCTGGCGACGCTGTGGTTGGGTTAGGATTGAGGGAAGAATGAGAGTGAAGGTGGAAAGGACGGGTGGCGCACCCGGCACCCCGAATAAGCTGAAAGGCGTATGCTTGCAGGGTTGTCTCGGAGGGGCGGTCTGCTGTTGAGTTCCCCGTCCTCCACTCTCACTTTCCCTCCTCACTCATATGCCCGCCAAAATGCGCGCCATCGTCAAACCCACCGCCGCACCCGGCCTCATCATGACGGAGGCTCCCGTCCCGACTCCGGGCGTCAACGAGGTCCTGATCAGGATCCGCAAGACCTCCATCTGCGGCACCGATGTTCACATCAACAAATGGGACCAGTGGGCCGCGCGCACCATCAAGCCGCCGCTGATCATCGGCCACGAATACGTCGGCACTGTGGAGGAGGTCGGCGACGGCGTCACCGACCTCGTCAAGGGGCAGCTCGTCACCGGCGAGGGCCACATCGTGTGCGGGCACTGCCGCAACTGCCTCGCCGGTCGCCGCCACCTCTGCCCCAACACCGTCGGGGTCGGCGTGAACCGCAGCGGCGCGTTCGCCGACTACGTGGTCATCCCGCATTCCAACATCTGGAAGATTCCCGCCGGCATGGATCTCGATGTCGTCTCCTGCTTCGACCCGCTCGGCAACGCCGTGCACACCGCCCTCTCCTTCGACCTCGTCGGCGAGGATGTGCTCATCACCGGCGCCGGGCCGATCGGCTGCATGGCCGTCGCCGTGGCCCGGGCCGCCGGCGCGCGCAAGATCGTCATCACCGACATCAACGACGGCCGCCTGGAGCTGGCCAGGAAACTCCGCCCGACTCGCACGGTGAATGTCGCCAGGGAAAACCTGACCGAGGTCTGGCACAAGGAGCTGGGCATGAGCGAGGGCTTCGACGTCGGCCTCGAGATGTCGGGCAGCGCGCAGGCCCTGAACCAGATGATCGACAACATGGTGATGGGCGGCCGCATCGCGCTGCTGGGCGTGCATCCCGGCGAGGCGCAGGTCGACTGGAACAAGATCGTCTTCAAGATGCTTCACCTGAAGGGCATTTATGGCCGCGAGATGTTCGAGACCTGGTATAAGATGACCGCGCTCGTGCAAGGCGGCATGGACATCACGCCGATCATCACGCACCGCCTGCCCGTCGCGGATTTTCAGGAGGGGTTCGAACTCATGGGCGCGGGCAAGTCGGGCAAGATCGTCCTCAACTGGGAGTAGAATATCGCCACGGATTACACCGATGGCCACGGATGAGCTGATTCACGGAGAACTGAGCAAAGCCATCATCGGCTGTGCGATGCTTGCCCATCGCAAGCTCAGGCCAGGTCTTCGGGAAAAGACGCATGAGAGAGCGTTGGTTCTTGAATTGAACAAGAAGGGGCTGCTGTGCGAGCAGCAGGAGTCTTTTGATGTGTTCTACGACGGCGAGGCCATCGACACCTATATCCCCGATTTGATCGTCGCAGATAAGGTCATTGTGGATGCGAAATGCGTGACATCCTTTGACGACACCCACGTTGCCCAAATGATCGGATACCTCGCCATCACCAAACTGAGATTGGGATTGCTCATCAACTTTAAGCATGCCCGCCTTCAATGGAAGCGCATCGTCAACTGACAGATCATCCGTGCCCATTTGTGCCATCCGTGGCTACTCAGACATGAATTCCGCCTATTACGACCACCTCAAGAAGACCCTCGGCGAGATCGAGGCCGCCGGGCTCTACAAGCGCGAGCGTGTGATCACCACGCACCAGACCGCGCACATCGCGGTGGCCTCGGGCCAGAAGGTGCTGAACCTCTGCGCCAACAATTATCTCGGCCTCGCCGACAATCCTGAACTTGTCGCCGCCGCGCGCGAATCGCTCGACCGCTGGGGCTACGGCCTCGCCTCGGTGCGCTTCATCTGCGGCACGCAGCAGATCCACAAAGACCTTGAGGCCGCGATCTCCCGGTTCCTCGGGACCGACGACACCATCCTCTACTCCTCCTGCTTTGACGCCAACGGCGGTCTCTTCGAGACCCTGCTCGGCGCGGAGGACGCCGTCATTTCCGACGAGCTGAACCACGCCTCGATCATCGACGGCGTGCGCCTCTGCAAGGCCCAGCGCCACCGTTACAAGAACAACGACCTCGCCGACCTGGAGGCGAAACTCAAGGAAACCGACGCCGCCAAGGCCCGGTTCAAGCTGATCGCCACCGACGGCGTGTTCTCGATGGACGGGTTCATCGCCAACCTGCAGGGCATCTGTGATCTCGCCGACAAATACGGCGCGATCATGATGGTCGACGACTCCCACTCCGTCGGCTTCATGGGCAAGACCGGTCGCGGCACGCACGAGCACTGCGGCGTCATGGGCCGCGTGGATGTTTTCACCGGCACACTGGGCAAGGCTCTCGGGGGCGCCACCGGCGGCTACACGAGCGGCCGCCAGGAGATCATCGACCTGCTCCGGCAGCGGTCGCGGCCCTACCTTTTTTCAAACACGATTGCGCCGAGCGTCGCCGCCGCGTCGATCAAGTGCCTGGAGATGCTTACGCGCTCGACCGAGTTGCGCGACAAGCTCGAGGCCAACACGAAGTTCTTCCGCGACGGCCTGACCAAGGCCGGCCTCACGATCCGTCCCGGCACGCACCCGATCGTCCCGGTCATGCTCGGGGACGCCGCGCTGTCGCAGAAGGTCGCGGCCCGCATGTTGGAGAAAGGCGTCTATGTCATCGGATTCTTCTATCCCGTGGTGCCGCAGGGCATGGCGCGCATCCGCACCCAGGTGTCCGCCGCGCACAGCCGTGAGGACCTGGCGTTTGCGATTGAGAAGTTTGCCGAGGTGAAGCAGGAATTTGGGCTTTAGTTCAATTAATCGTCATTCTGAGCGAAGCGAAGAATCCAGCGATTCACTCACGGCGTGACAGCCCATGGATTCTTCGCTTCGCTCAGAATGACCGGAAGCTAACATGAAAGCGCCAACTCCGCCTCAACTCCGCAAGCTCAAGGCCGCCGCCAAGACGGCCGCCGGCCGGGCCTACGCGCCCTACTCCAGGTTCACCGTCGGCGCCGCCATCCTGACCGCCTCGGGAAAGGTCTACTCCGGCTGCAACGTCGAGAACGCCTCCTACGGCCTGACCAACTGCGCCGAGCGCACCGCGATCTTCAATGCCGTGGCTGCGGGAGAGAAGAAACTCCGGCTGCAGTGCGTGGTCGTCTACACCCCGACCGACATGCCCACGGCGCCCTGCGGCGCCTGCCGCCAGGTCATCAATGAATTCGGCCCGAAGGCCCGCATCCTTTCCATTTGTCGCGGCAAGGGCCAAATCTCCTCGAGCACGCACGAGTTGCTGCCCGATTCCTTTGGTCCGGCCAGCCTGGGCTAAAGCGAGTCGATAAACTTCCGCAGTTCGTCCCAATAGCGCGGGCCGGTGAAGTCCGCCAGGCCGGCATGCGGCCCACCCTCGACGAAGAGCTTGGCTTTCCGCGCCGTGATCGCCTCGTAGAGTTTCTGCCCATGCCAGAAAGGCACCGTGTTGTCCGCCGTGCCGTGGATGACAAACACCGGCAGCTTCAGCTCCGGCGCTTTCGCCAGGTTGGTGAACTTGTCGCCGGGAAAAACAGGGACGTGGGTCATCACCCGGTAGGCGCTGACAAACGCGCCCTGGATCACGAGTCCGGCCGCCGGCTGGTGCCGGGCCAGCTCGATCGCCGGTCCCGCCCCGAGCGAGTAGCCGAAGATGATGATGCGCTCCGCCGGCACGCCCAGCTTGGCGCGCATGTAACCATAGGCCAGCGCCGCGTCGGCGCAGGTGTTCGCCTCCGTCGGCACCCCCTCGCTGTGGCCGTAGCGCCGGTAGTCGATGGCGAAGACCGCGTGGCCGGCCGCGAGAAAATTGGGCATGTAGTCCGCGATGCTCCCCAGGTTCTCATAGTTTCCGTGCAGGTAGAGCAGCGTGTATTTCGCCTTGGGGTTCGGCCAGTGGCGGGCGGCGATCTTCACGCCGTCCGGCGCCGTCAACTGGATGTAGTCCGGCCCCAGCTGGTATTTCACCGGGGGCCGGGGAAAGACCATCGACCGCGACAGAAAATGCGCGCCCACGGCCAGCAGCACGTAGGCAATGCCCAATAAAATCGCGATCCGGCCGAGACTGGGGATAAGTTCGGACATCTTAGTCATGTCATCCTGAGCGTGGCGAAGGGTCCAGCAGGATATGCGAGGCGAGTGTCATTCTGGATTCTTCGCTGCGCTCAGAATGACAGGCAGCGGAGTTTCAGTGTCCTGTGAGCAGACTCCGGACCATCGCCACCACCTGGCCGCGCGGCACGTCGCGCTCGCTGCGGTCGGCCAGATTGCGGAGCTTGACTACGCCGTGGGCGAGCTCGTCGCCGCCGTAGATGAGGGCAAGCTTTGCCCCGGACTCGGACGCCGCCTTGAACTGCTTGCCGAAGGAGAGGTCCTTGAACGGATACTCGACACGGACACCAGCCGCGCGCAACGCCTGGATGTCGGCAAAGGCCGCCTTCCGCTCCACTTCGCCGCCGATGACCACGTAGACATCTGTCGCTGGGCCCGGCTTCGAGGTCAGGCCCCGCTGCTCCAGCAGCAGGCCGGTGGTCACGTCGCCGATGGCGAAGCCCACGGCCGGCAGGTCGGTGTAGCCGAGCTTCTTGATGAGGTCGTTATAGCGCCCGCCGCCCGCCAAGGCCCGCAGGTCGCCCTTGCGGTCGAAGGCCTCGAACACGAAGCCGGTGTAGTAGGCCAGCCCGCGCACGACCATCATGTCGATTTCAACGAAATCCTTAAGCCCCATGTCCGCTAGTCCGTCCATCAACTTTCGAAAATCTGCCAAGCGGGCAGATACTTTTTCCCGGGCTTCGGGTTTGGCGTCTTGGAGCCACCGTGTCAGGATTTCCTGCTCGCTGAAGTTTTTTCCACTTTGCAGCGCGAAGGCATGGACTCTGTTCTTGGTGGTCTGATCCAACGGCCCGAATTTCTCTTCATAGGGCTTGAATGCCTCCACTTGCGGCGCCCCCGCTTTCTCGAAGCGATCCACCACGGTAAGCACCGCAGGGATTTGTGCCGCGGTGAACCCGAGTGCTCCCAAGTAGTAGAACCAGAGATTCCGATCGCTGAGCCGGATGGTGAAATCATCGGCGGTCAACCCGAAGCCGGCCAGACATTGGATAAGCAGGGCGATGAGCTCGATCTCGGCCTCCGGTCCGGCCTCGCCAAAGATGTCGGCGTTAAACTGGTGGAAGGCGCGCAACCGGCCCTTCTGGGCGCGCTCGTAGCGGTAGAATTCGGCGATGCTGAACCACTTGATCGGCCGCTTGAGCGACCCCGCCTTCTCGCCGACCATGCGGCAGACCGTGGGGGTCATCTCCGGCCGCAGGGACACCTCGCGGTCGCCCTTGTCCTTGAAGCTGAAGAGCTGCGCCTCGATCTCGTCGCCCGACTTGGTCTTGTAGAGTTCCAGCGGCTCGAGGACCGGCGCGTCGTATTCCTGGAAGCCGAAGGCGGTGGCGGCCGAGCGCCAGACCCGAAAGACATGCTGGCGGCGGGAGAAATCCTCCGGGGGGAAATCCCGGAAGCCCGGGAGCGACTGAAAGCCGGCCATGCCTCGCTGCGACTAAGCGCGCGCTCAGGCCGAGGCCGGAGGCGGCGGATTGCTGCGCAATTTCTCGAGGCTGAGCTGCTTGATCTTCTGCTTGAGAATCTTGCCCGACTTGAACTTCACCACAGCGCGCTCCGGGATGACGACCTCGGTCTCGGGCTTGTTGGGGTTGCGGCCCACCCGGGCCTTGCGGATCTGCACCTCGAGGACGCCGAAGTTGCGGAGCTCGACATTGCGGCCGGCCGCAAGTGCATCCATGACAATGTCGAGGGTCATTTGCACGGTGTCCTGGATTTGCTTCTGCGGAAAGCCGGTCTTCTCGTAGATTTCGAGGACGATCTCACGTTTGGTCAGGTTGGTCGACATGGCGGGGCGCGGGTTGAAAGTTGGTAACCTAGGGTGACTGCAACCACAAATAATTCACTACCCAGTGCTTGCGTCAACCGCAAAGCCGCACAAAGCCTAGGCCCTGACCATGCCCGATCCCAAGGCAGTTAACAGCATGTTTGCCCGCATCGCGGGCCGCTACGACCTCGCCAACCATCTGTTGAGCGGAGGGGTGGATTTCTGGTGGCGCCAACGCCTCGTCCGGGCCGTCCGCGACTCCCACCCGGGTGATGTCCTCGATCTGGCCACGGGTAGCGGTGACGTGGCCTTTGCCTTGGCGGATGCACTGCCTGCGGCCGTCAGGATCACCGGGATGGATTTTTGCCAGCCCATGCTGGACGAGGCGGTCAAGAAAAGCTCCGGCCACCCCCGCTGGGGCGGCATCGAATTCAGGCAGGGCGACGGCCTGGCCCTGCCGCTGCCCGACCGCGCGTTCGATGCCGTCACGATATCCTTCGGTCTGCGCAACATGGCGGACCGGCATCGGGCGCTTTCAGAGATGCGCCGCGTGCTCCGGCCCGGTGGCCGGCTGTTCATCCTCGAATTCTCCCAGCCCTGTTTCTGGTTCCGGCCGTTCTACTACGCCTACCTGAAGCTCATCCTGCCGGCCATCGCGGGCCTCGTGACAGGCGACCGCTCAGCCTACGAATACCTGTGCGGCACCATCGGACTGTTTCCTGACCGCGCCGGCATCGCCGCGGAAATCCACCGCGCCGGGTTCGGATCAGTCCGCGCCGCGCCCCTGACCTTCGGCATCGTCGCCCTGCACGAGGCGCGGGCGTAGGTTGCGCGCCTGCACGCCAACAGCAATCAACCCGCGGTTCAGTTGAACGACTTTCCGCAGCCGCAGGTGCTCTGGGCGTTGGGATTCTTGATCTCAAATCCCTTGCCGTGGAGTCCGTCGTCGAAATCGATGCTGCAGCCATCCAGGTAGGCGAGGCTGGTCGGATCGACCAGCACCTGCACGCCCTCACTCTCGAAGACCTTGTCGTCGGCCTTGGGACGGTCGAACGACATGCCGTATTCAAAGCCCGAGCAGCCGCCCGTCTCCACGAACACCCGCAGCTGCTTCGCCGCATCGGCCTGCGCCGAGCGCATGGTCTGCACCTGGCGGGCGGCGCGATTGGAGAGCGTGATCATGCGGGCAAACTACGCGCGCTGCCCCCACTGTCAACCGGTGCAGAGCAGGAAGTGTGCAAACCCGGCACATGAGTTCTTGCCACACGCTGTCGGCAAGGCTTTTCTCCAGTCGTGCCCTCACCCGCCCTCAAACACATCTTCAACGAGCTCCAATACGAGCTGACCAACAAGCTGGCCGAAGGCGGGATGGGCCTGGTGTTCGAGGCCGTGCAGAAGGGCACGGGCAATTTCCGCAAGGTTGTCGCCATCAAACTCATTCGGGAGGAATACTCCAGCATCCCCGAGTTCCAGAAGAATTTCATCGGCGAGGCCCGCCTGGTGGCCGACCTCATCCACACCAACATCGTCCAGACCTACCACCTCGGCCAGATCGGCGGCCAGTATTTCATGACGATGGAGTTCGTGCGGGGCGTGAACCTGGAGCAGTTCATCGACCGCCACATCGAGCTGGGCCGCCCGGTGCCGGTCGACATGGCCGTCTTCATCGCCTCCCGCGTCTGCCGCGGCCTCAGCTACGCCCACACCAAGCGCGACACCGAAGGCCGCCTCCTCGGCATCGTCCACCGCGACGTCAACCCGAAGAACGTCATGCTCGCGATCGAAGGCGACGTGAAGCTCACGGACTTCGGCATCGCGAAGGCCCTCGACCTCATGTATAATGAGGAAGGCAAGGTGATCCCCGGCAAGGACGAGTATCTCTCCCCCGAGGGCGCCAGCTATGCCGTCACCGACGGCCGTTCCGACCTCTTCCCCCTCGGCATCGTCCTGACCGAGATTTTGCTCGGGAAGAATATTTTCCGCGGCGCCACGCGCGTCGAGTCCCGCCGGCTCATCCTGACGCTGCCCATACCGACTTTCAGCTCCCTGCGCGCGGACATCGACCCCAAGCTCGAGGCCATCCTGCACCGGGCCCTCGAGCGCGACCGCGACAAGCGCTACCAGTCCGCCTTCGAGATGCTGACCGACCTGGAGATGTATCTCTACAGCGACCGCTACGGCCCGACGAACGAGAAGCTGGCTGTCTACCTCGCCGAAGTTTTCCCCACCAAGCCCGGAACCAACCCCGCCGTCCCCGCCCCTCTCCTCCCCCGCGTGTCCACGCTCGAAAGCCAGCGGTAGCCCCTTGCGCGCATGAGCGGTCCCGGACTCAACCAGAGCTTCCACCAGAGGCAGACGCAGCAGCTCGTGCTGGCGCCCCAGATGCGGCAGTCGCTGAAGATCCTGCAGGTCGCCGCGCTCGACCTGCGCGCGGCCGTCCAGGAGGAGCTCCAGGCCAACCCCACGCTCGAGGAACTGCCGATGGACGATGTCAGCCTCGAAAAGGAGGCCCGCAGCGGCGACGCCGGCGACGCGCCCGACAACGACCAACGGGAGGAAATGAATTTCTCCAAGGACTTCCAAGTCCTCGAAAAGATCGGCCAGGACTGGCGAGATCACCTGTCGGACGTCGGCGGGGTCCGCCAGGCTTCCAACGAAGAGGATGAGCGCCGGCAGCATTTCTACGATTCGCTCACCACGGAGACTTCCCTGCAGGAACATCTCATGGGCCAGGCCGAGCAGTCCGACTGCACCCCGGCGATGCTCACGGCCCTGCGATTCCTCATCGGCAGCCTTGACGACCGCGGCTATCTCACGGCCACCCTGCCCGACCTGGCCCTGCTCGCCAACCTGCCCCTCGCGACGATGCAGGCGGCGGCGAAACTGCTCCAGACCTTCGAGCCCGCCGGCATCGGCGCGGCCGATCTGGCCGATTGCCTGCTCATCCAGCTGGCCCAGAAGGGCCGCGAGAAATCCGTCGCCGCGCGCATCATCCGCGGCCATTTCGATCTGCTGGTCCGCCGCCGCATCCCCGATCTGGCCCGCAAGACCGGCCTCGCCCCCGAGGCCATCCAGGAGGCCATCGGGGAGATCGGCACCCTCGATCCCGCGCCCGGCCGGCGCTTCGCCGACGACGCCAACCGCGTGGTCGTGCCCGATGTCACGGTCGAGGACGACAACGGCGAGTGGAAGATAATCCTCAACCACGACTACATTCCCCGCCTCCGCCTCAGCAACACCTACAAGGATCTCATCGCCAAGGGCAAGTTGAGCAAGCCGGAGAGCGACTACCTCCGTGAAAAGCTGCGGTCGGGCAAGTTCATCATCAACGCCATCGAGCAGCGCCAGCGCACCATCGAGCGCATCACCCGCGAAATCCTCCGGCACCAGGGCGAGTTTTTCGCCGAAGGCGTCGCCAAACTAAAGCCGCTCAAGATGACCCAGATTGCCGACATCATCGGCGTGCACGAGACGACGGTCAGCCGCGCCCTGGCCAACAAATACATCAAGACCCCGCACGGCGTCTTCGCGCTGAAGTATTTCTTCACCTCGGGCTACCAGTCCGACGCCGGGGCCGCCGTGGCCAACACCAGCGTGAAGGAGATGATCGCCGACATCTTCGCCGGCGAGGACCCCGGCCAGCCGCTCAGCGACCAGGACATCGCCGGCCTGCTCGAAGCCAAGGGCCTCAAGATCGCCCGCCGCACCGTGGCGAAATACCGCGAGGAACTCGGCCTGCTGCCGAGCAACCTGCGGCGGCGGTATGACTGACCGTTGCGGTCAGGCCTGCGCCGCCTTGGCGAAGCAGGCCAACCTGCGGCGGCGCTACGACTGCGGAGACTGCTGTTGATTGGGGTGGAACCCGGCCTCCGGACGGGTTTCAGGACGCGCGGGTGGAAAACGCGCCCGGCGGCCGCGTGCCGCCTTCACCTGCCGCCAACTCACGCCGGCCGCGCCGCGACCGTCTGGTCGTGCAGTTTGGCCGCTTCCTGCACGGTCTTCACCAGCTCCGGCAGCGACACCGGCTTGAGCAGGTAGCGGTAGAGCGCCGCCTCGTTCACGCTGCGCAGCAGCATCTCCGGCTTCATGTAGCCGGTCACGAGCACGCGCTGCATGTCGGGATACTCCTCGCGCGCGTCCACCAGAAAGCTCAGGCCGTTGCCGCCCGGCATCAGGTGGTCGCACACGACGACCTTGAAGGACCGCTTGTGGAGGATGAACCCCGCCTCGCGGGTGCTGGTGGCCAGCACGCAGTCGAAATGCGGCGCCAGCGCCTCGGCAAACAGCTCGATCAGCGGCTTTTCGTCGTCGATCAGCAGCACCGTCCCCAGCTTGGGCCTCGCGGTGGTCGGTTCTGTGGCAGGTGCGGTCGACACAACCCGCAGGGTGCGCGGCGCGCCCCGGTTGGCAAACCCAAACCGTGCGCGCGGCCGGCCCGGACCCGGTTTTGGTTTGCCTGCCCCGGGCACTGGGTGTTCTTTCGCCCGACACTGGCATGAAAAATCCCGACCTATTCGCCGCGGCCCGCGACGGCCAGCTCTCGGCCCTGCCCGCCGCGGCGTTGACGCCCGAGACCCTCCTCAAGCCCAACGCCTCCGGCAACACCCCCCTCCACCTCGCCGCCAAATACGGCCACCTCGACCAGGTGCCCTCCGCCCTCCTGATCGCCGAACACCTGAGCGGCAAGAACGACGCCGGCTACACCCCCCTCCACCTCGCCGCGCGCCACGGGCACCTCAAGCAGGTGCCGCCCCCGCTCCTCAGCCGCGACAATCTGCTTGCCCGCTCCAACAGCGGCTACACCCCGCTGCACCTGGCCGCATCCGGCGGCTTCCTCCACCAACTGCCGGCCGGCCTGCTCACGGCCGGCTTGGTTCTGACGCGGACCGACAGCGGCAACACCCTCCTGCACGAGGCCGCCGAGCACGGCGCGATCGACCGCTTCCCGCCGCAATTCCTCACCCGCGAGACGGTCACCGCCGCCAACGGCAGCGGCGAAACCGTGCTCCACGTGGCGGCCTTCAACGGCCACCTCGACCAGGTGCCCCGCGCCCTGCTCACGGCGGACAACCTGCTCGCCAAGACGGCGAATCACGACACCTGCCTGCACGCCGCCGCCATCGCCGGCCACCTCGACCAGATACCGCCCGAGGTGCTGACCCACGACAATCTCGTGCTGCCCAGCAAATCCGGCCACACCCCCATCCACGCCGCCGCCGAGTCCGGCAGCATCGCGCAGATTCCGCGCGACCGCCTGACCGTCGACCTGCTCATCAGCCGCAATGATTTTGGCGACACCCCGCTGCACGCCGCCGCCGTCGAGGGCCACCTCCAGGATATCCCCCGCGAATTCCTCAACCGGGCGACCATGATGATGCGGAACTACAATGGCGGCACGCCGGTCGGCGCCGCGCTCCGTTACGGCCATGCCAGCCAGCTGCCGCCCGAATTTGTGCCCAGGCCGCCCACGGCTTGGGACCGGTTCCTCTACCGGCTCGGCGTCGCCCGGCCGCCGTTCGGCTAGCCCCGCGGACATTTGTGACACACTGCCGCGTTGTCACCTGGCTGAGACCTGTTCCCTGCTTTTCCCTTACCGCATGAACACCACCATCACCGCCATCACCGCCCGCGAAATCCTCGATTCCCGCGGCAATCCCACCGTCGAGGTCGACGTCAGGCTCGCCAACGGCTCCTTCGGCCGCGCCGCCGTGCCCTCCGGGGCCTCCACCGGCGAGCACGAGGCCATCGAGCTTCGCGACGGCGACAAGGCCCGCTACGGCGGCAAGGGCACGCTCAAGGCCGTCGCCAACGTGAAGGCCAAGATCGCCCCCGCGCTCCTCGGCTTCGACGCCCTCGACCAGCTCGGCGTCGACCGCGCCATGCTCAGGCTCGACGGCACCGCCACCAAGTCGAAGCTCGGCGCCAACGCCATCCTCGGCGTCTCCCTCGCCACCGCCAAGGCCGCCGCCGCCGCGTCCGGCGTCCCGCTCTACAAGTATCTCGGCGGCCCCAACGCCAAGGTCCTGCCCGTCCCGCTCATGAACATCATGAACGGCGGCGCCCACTCCGACGCCCCGATCGACTTCCAGGAATTCATGATCGTGCCGCGGAACTTCGACACCTTCGCCGGGGCTCTCCGCGCCGGCGCCGAGGTCTTTCACTCGCTGAAAAAAGTGCTCAAGGCCAAGGGCCTCCAGACCGCCGTCGGCGACGAGGGCGGCTTCGCCCCCAACCTCGCCTCCACCACCGACGCGCTCGACGCCATCGCCGAGGCCGTGAAAGGCGCCGGCTACAAGCTCGGCAAGGACATCTTCCTCGCCCTCGACGTCGCCGCCTCCGAGTTCTACGTCAAGGAGTCCAAGACCTACGTCTTCAAGAAGTCCGACGGCCGCTCCTTTACCGGCGACCAGTTCGTCTCCTACTACAAGGACCTCGTCGCCAAATACCCGATCGTCTCCATCGAGGACGGCTGCGCCGAGAACGACTGGGCCACGTGGAAGAAACTCACCGACGCCCTCGGCGCCAAGGTCCAGCTCGTCGGCGACGACCTCTTCGTCACCAACGTCGAGTTCCTCAGGAAGGGCATCGCCACCGGCACCGCCAACTCGATCCTCGTCAAGGTCAACCAGATCGGTTCGCTCACCGAGACGCTCGACTCCATCGCCCTCGCGCAGCGCAACAGCTACACGACCATCATCTCGCACCGCTCGGGCGAGACCGAGGACGTGACCATCGCCGACATCGCCGTCGCCACCAACGCCGGCCAGATCAAGACCGGCTCCGCCTCCCGCACCGACCGCGTCGCCAAATACAACCAGCTCCTCCGCATCGAGGAGGAATTGGGCGCCAGCGCCGTCTACGGCGGCCGGATGTAGTCTTGCCAATGGCGCGGAGATGGCCGTGCATGAAATCAATCGAGACAAGGCCTGACACCGAGTTTCGCCCGCACACACACTGGGAAGGCCGGGCTGCAAAGCCCGGCCTTCCCCATTTCCGGGCCCGGACCGCCTGCCTACAGCTCGGGCTTGCCCGCCAACCTCGGCCCGGTCAGTCTGCCGCCGTGACCAAATACCCCGCGCTCCTCGCCGCCCTCTGCATCGCTGCCTGCGCTTCCGCCGCCGAGCCTGCCGCGCCGGCTGCACCTCCTTCCGGGCCGGTGGTCGAGCTTCCCACCGTCAAGGTCCAGGAGAGACGCATCAAGGCCATCGACGCCGAACTCAAGAGAATCGACAAGCAGATCGCCGTTGAGAAAAAGAAGATGAAGGCGACCGACCTCGACAAGTCGCTCAACGGCGACAAGCTGGCCAAGTCCGCCGCCATCCTCGGCGGCAACTCCGCCGCGCACATGGAGGCCGTCGCGGCCACCCGCGTGGCCCTGCTCGAGAACGAACGCGCCATGCTCGAGCGGCTCAAGTTTCCCCGGACGGCGGAGGATCAGGCGCTGATCGAGAAGGAACTGGTCAATCTCCGCACCACCCGCCGGCATCTCGACGACGCCGCGAAGCAGCGGTAGCGGTGACCGCCTTGGGGTGGAGCGCGTTGCCTGTCGGGCCGTAGCCTTGCGCGAAGGACGAACCCCAACGCGCTTCTCAGCGGCTTGAGGCCAGGCCGCTCCACCTACTCCACCCGCAGGATATACCCCCGCAGGTATTCGCTCTCCGGCATCGTCACCAGCACCGGATGATCCGGCGGCTGGTGGCAGAATTCCAACACGTGCACGCGCTTCCTCGCATCCGCCGCGGCCTCGGCGAGCACCTCCCGCAGATGCGCGTCCTGCATGTGGTGCGAGCAGGTGTAGGTCGCCAGCACGCCGCCGGGCGTGAGCGACTTCATGGCCCGCAGATTCAATTCCTTGTAGCCGCGCAGCGCGCCCTCCAGCGCCGACTTCGACTTCGCAAACGGGGGCGGATCGAGGATGATCAGGTCCCACGCCGGCGCGGTCTCGCGCTGCGCCGTGAACCAGTCGAATACGTTGGCGCCGGTGAACTCCGCCTTCAGCCCGTTGCGCTCGGCGTTCTTCTTCGCCTGCCCCACCGCGTCAAAGGCGCTGTCGAGCCCGAGCACGCTCGCCGCCCCGGCCTTCGCGCAGTGCAGCGCGAACGAGCCCTGGTTGCAGAACGCGTCGAGCACGCGCTTGCCGGGGGCGTATCTCGCCACGGCGCCATGCTGCAACCGCTGGTCGAGGTAGAAACCGGTCTTCTGCCCGCCCTGCAGGTCGAGCCAGTAGTCGATGCCGTCGATCATCATCCAGCGCGGCTCCCACGCCGCGCCCGAGCGCGTGCGCACCTCGACGGGCAGGCCTTCGAGTTTCCGGATGTTCGCGTCGTTGCGGAAGATGATTTCCGCCGCGCCGGTCAGCTCTGCCAGCAGGTCGCTGATGACTGCGCTGCGCTTTCCCATCGCGAGTGTCTGGAGCTGCACGACGAGCGTGTCGCCAAACTGGTCCGCCACCACGCCCGGCAGATCGTCGGATTCGGACCAAACGAGCCGCTGAAAGCGGCTCGTTTGCCCTGAGCCTGTCGAAGGGCTCCTCCGCGCGAGGGCGCGGGTCAGCGTATCGCGGAGATACTTCTCATCGAGTCCTACTCTTTCCCGGCTCAGCCGCCGCCAGACGATCTGTGATTTGCTGTTGTAGATGCCCGCGCCGAGGAACCGCCCGGTGCGGTCGCGGCACTCCACGGCCTCGCCGTCATGCTCGGCCGGCAGCAGCGCCTCGCATTCGTTGGCAAACACCCAGGGGTGGCCGCCGAGCACGCGGGACGTGGCGTTGGGCTTGAGCTTCAGGGAGACAGACACGCCGGCATCATTCGCCGAACCGCACCACAGAGAAGAACAAAATCGCCACCTTGCGCCGCGTCGGCTCCACGGCCTGCGGGCGCTTACTCGAAAATATCCCGCGTTTGCTGCTCTTCGCTCATCGCGCCCGGATTGCTTTCGAGCAGCCAGAGCGCCACAAGCAACATGCCCAGCATCCCGACGCTCAAGAGGACGGTGATGATATGGCTCATGCTGTCCTATCGGCAGTTTTCCGCAGGACTTTAACCCAGAATCGGCCAACTCACCGGAGTTTGCGCCCTTGTCGCAGGCTCGGGCGTCCAATCGTTTCACCCTCTCGCTCTTACCCCAGCGCTGTCCGGCCCAAAATAGGCTTCCCCTTTGCGCCGATGCGCCTTTGCGTGAGCCCTTTCATGCCCACGCCCGCCCAGGAAATCGCCCGCCGTCGCACCTTCGCGATCATCTCGCATCCCGATGCGGGCAAGACGACCCTGACCGAGAAGTTCCTGCTCTACGGCAACGCCATCCACCTCGCCGGCGCTGTCAAGGACCGCAAGAACCAGCGCGCCACCGCCTCCGACTGGATGGAGCTCGAGAAACAGCGCGGCATCTCCATCTCGTCCACCGTCCTCCAGTTCGATTACGCCGGCTGCGCCGTCAACCTCCTCGACACGCCCGGCCACAAGGATTTCTCCGAGGACACCTACCGCGTGCTCACCGCCGTGGACGCCGCGCTCATGGTCATCGACGCCGCCAAGGGCGTCGAGACGCAGACGCGCAAGCTCTTCGAGGTCTGCCGCCGCCGCGGCGTGCCGATCTTCACGTTCATGAACAAGTGCGACCGGCCCACCCGCAGCCCGATCGACCTGCTCGACGAACTTGAGAACGTCCTCGGCCTGCAGTCGTCGCCCGTCATCTGGCCGCTCGGCAACGGCCCGTCCTTCAAGGGCGTGTTCGACCGCCGCACCAAGGAGGTCCACCTCTTCGAGCGCGTCCCGGGCGGCAAGTTCCAGGCGCCGGTCCACGTCACCTCCCTTGACGACCCCGCCGTCCGCGGCAAGCTCGACGACTACACCTACAACGAGGTCAAGGACCAGCTCGCCATGCTCGACGGCGCCGGCCACCCCTTCGACCTCAAGGCCGTGCAGGCCGGCCAGCAGACCCCCGTCTATTTCGGCTCGGCCGTGAATAATTTCGGCATCCAGCTGCTGCTCGACGGCTTCCTCAAGGACTCCGTGCCCCCCGCCCCGCGCAAATCCGTCACCATCACCGTGCCGGGTTTTCCCCAACCAACCACCGCCCGCGAGGTGCCGGTCGACGACCCGAAGTTCTCCGGCTTCATCTTCAAGATCCAGGCCAACATGGACGCGAAGCACCGCGACCGCATCGCGTTCTGCCGCGTCTGCTCCGGCAAGTTCGACCGCGACATGGTCGTCATGCACCAGCGCACCGGCAAATCCGTCCGCCTGTCCTCGTCGCACAAGCTCTTCGGCCGCGAGCGCGAGACGGTGGACGAGGCCTGGCCGGGCGACGTCATCGGCCTCGTCGGCCACAGCGAGTTTGGCATCGGCGACACGCTCACGCAGGACCGCAGCATCTGCTACGACGAGATCCCGCGCTTCCCGTCCGAGGTCTTCACCTACATCGCCAACCCCAACACAGGCGACTCCAAGAAATACCGCGCCGGCCTCGAGCAGCTCCTGCAGGAAGGCGTCGTCCAGTCCTTCACCGCCAAGAGCGCGCCCTCCGGCGCCACCCTCCTCGCCGCCGTCGGCCCGTTGCAGTTCGAGGTCGTGCAATGGCGCCTCCGGAGCGAATACGGTGCCGAGTCCCGCCTCACGCCAGCGCCGTGGACGATGCTCCGCTGGGTCGAGCCGCACCCGTCGCTCAAGGATCCCTCGCGCCTCATCGTCGCCACCGGGGTCAGCTTCGGCGCCGACAAGTTCGAGAACCCCGTCGTGCTCTTCCCCAACGAGTGGACCATGCGCTACTTTCAGGAGAAGAACCCCGAGCTGAAGCTCCACGCCCTGCCACTGGAGCAGGCCCGGTAGGGCGAGTCCTCAGGACGAGCCGTTTGCCTGCCGCCTGCTCGCCAGTTGACCTTCCGCGCTCTTCGGTTTCACTCCCCGTGCATGAGCCTGCTTGAGCTGAAACAGAAAGTTGCCCGCCTTTCGCAGCGTGGGCGCCGGGACCTTCAGCTCGACCTGATCAAGCCCCGGCACAGCACGCCCGCTTGGAGGCGGGCCACAGCCAAGACCATCCGGGAAATGCAGGCGGGCAAGTTCACGACGATAGAGCAATCGGAAGCCCGGATCGCCCGTGGCTGACATCGAGGGCCCCGACTCCGGCTAACCGATGCCTGCCGCAACCAAAGAGCACGCCGGAGTCATCGCGTTTCCGCCGCTGATCTTGGCCGCCCATGTCGTGGCCGGCGGCGTGGCATACTGGCTGTGTCCCATCCCGCTGCTGCCTTCTCCATTTGCGCGAACCATCGGCGTGATCCTCGTGGTGGTAGCCGGGGCGCAGGCGTTCTGGGCCGCGAGAATCATGAAGCGCGCCGGCACCAACGTGAGGCCGAGTCTGCCGACCACCGCGATAGTCGCGGCCGGGCCCTACCGCTACACGCGCAACCCGATGTATCTGTCGCTCTGCCTGCTCTATCTCGGCCTGAGCCTGCTGATCAATGGCGTGCTGCCCGTGCTTTTTCTGGTGCCCCTCGCCCTTACGCTGCACTTTGGCGTCATCAGGCGCGAGGAGCGCTACCTTGCCGCCAAGTTCGGTGAAACCTACCTCGCGTATCAGCGCCGGGTCCGGCGCTGGCTGTGATTTCTCCATGAAATTCCGCCTGCTGGTCGCCCTCCTCGGATTCACCTGCGCCGCCATCCTGCCCGCGGTGGAGCCGACATCTGCGACCACCAAGCAGCCCGTTCTCGTCACCGTCCACGGCGCCTGGGCCGGTGGCTGGCATTTCAAAAAGGTCGCCCCGCTGCTGGAGGCCAAAGGCTGGAAGGTCTACCGTCCGTCGCTGTCGGGCCTTGGCGAGCACTTCAACACCGCCCGGGCCGACATCGGCCTCCCCACGCACATCGACGACATCGTGAACTTCATCCTCTTCGAGGACCTGCACGACGTCATCCTCCTTGGCCACAGCTACGGCGGCATGGTCATCACCGGGGTGGCCGACCGCATTCCCGAGCGCATCGCGCGGCTCGTCTATCTCGACGCCTTCGTGCCGGAGAACGGCGAGAGCGTCATGGCCATGCACAAGACCGCCGCGCTCCAGGTGGAAAAGGATGGTTTCATCATCCCCACTTGGGTGAAGCCGGGCAAACCCTTCCCCATCGACGTTCCCCACCCGAGGAAAACTTTCTCCGATCCCATCACTCTGAATAACCAGACCGTCGCCGCGAGGATCCCCGCGACCTACATCCTCACCGTCGAGAAAGGCGGCAAGCCCGAGGATGACGCCTTCTTTCCCGCTGCCGAGCGCGCCCGGGCGCGCGGCTGGCCGGTGCTCATCATGGAAGGCGACCACAATCCCCACTGGCGCCAGCCGGTGGCGTTGGCCGAGTTGCTCGGCGGCATCCGGTAAGACCTTGCCGGAGCCAGGCCGGTCTGCGCTGATCGGGATGTGCGCACCCGGCCCGCCCTGGCTGATTCCGCCCGCGCCCCCGGCCAGCGCGCCGATCCGCCATCATTCCCACTGCGGCAGATGCCATGCAACTCCTGCGCATCCTCGTTGCCACCTGCTTCGGCGCTTCCGCGCTGACGGCGAGCGAGCGCGGCGAGGTGGCAGTGAATTCTCCCCCTACTAAAGCAGGGGGCTTCGGCGGCCACTCAAGTGGCGGTTGCGGCTAAAGCCGCTTCGGCCCCTGGGCTGAAGCCCGCTGAAGTCACTTCACCTCCTCTGCCACGCGAAAGTCGCCGTCGCCCCGCTCCTGATCCTGCCCGGCGATATACGCCAGGATTACTTCGTCCGTCACGTTCCCACTGCTCACCACAAAATACCCGCGCGCCCACAGGCGTGCCCCCCAGAACCGCCGGCGCAGCTCCGTATACTCTTGGAGCAGCGTATGCGAACTCTTCCCTTTCAGTCGCTGCACCAGCTTGCTCGCCGCCAGCGACGGCGGATACCCCACCAGCAGATGCACGTGATCCTTGCTCACGTGCCCCTTCAGGATCGTCACTTCCTCCACCGCGCAGATCTCCCGGATCAACTGCCTCGCCCGCAGTGCCGCCTCCCCCACCGGCACCGCCCGTCGATACTTCGTGATCCACACCACGTGCGCCTTCAGATCATACCGCGTATGCGACCCGCTCTTGTCGTTTTCCATCCCCATATCATACCATGCTGAAGCCGCCGACCAAAGTCGGGGGTTTCTCTCCCTCTCCCCGCTACAGACAATGAATCTCGTTACCGCCATTCGTGGCGGGGATAGCGACGGGAGAGCGCGGGCTTGAGCTTCGGGTAGACCTCGCGCCAGAAGTTGCTGAGGTCGTCCGTCACCTGGATCGGGCGCTGATTCGGCGCGAGGACCTCGATCTTCACTGGCACGCGGCCGTGGCCGAGGGTGAACGTGGAGTTCACGCCATAAAGTTCCTGGATGCGTGCGCTCAGGACCGGCGGACCGTCCTTGGTGTAGGTCAGGCGCGCCTTGCGGCCGTTGGCCATGACGAGTCGCCCCGGCAGGTAGTCGTCCAGCACCGCCAGCTGCTCGGCCAGCAGCCAGTCGCGCAGGACCGGCATCACGGGCTTGTCCTTCAACTCGCGGGCGCCGTAGCTGCCGTAGCAGATCTGCTCGATGAGCGTGGCGCGGTCGGCGTCGGTGATCGGGTTCACCTCCAGCTCCGGCCACCATTTGGCGAGGCAGTTCACGCGGACGATCCACTGTTCCACCGCCTCGTTCCACTCGGTCAACATGATGTTTCCGGCCATAACCTCGCGGGCGAGAATCGCCGCGGCCTCGCCCTCGGGCGGTTCCTCCGCGGTCTGCTTGGATTCCAGCACCAGGTCACGGAACCGGCGTCCCTTGCGCGCCAGCACGCGTCGAGCCGTCACGTCGTAGGTCACGCCGCCCGCATCCGCAAAATCCTCCGGGAAGAGCTCCTTCAACCACGGTTCCTCGATCGCCGTGCAGAGATTCAGCAGCACGTTCACCTCGCCCCGGCTCTCGATCTCCGTGATCTCCGCCGCGACCAGCAGCGGCGCCTGGTCGATGCCGCTCTCGCGGGCCAGCAGGCCGCGGCGCTTGTGCACCAGCTCGCAGCGCAGCGTGCCCTTGTCGAGTCGCTTGGCGAGATGGTCGCTGAAGCCGACCAGCACGCACTTTCGGACCGCGACGCCATCGATCCGCTTCTCGGCAACGTCGAGTCCGTCAGCCGCCGCGATCTCCAGGAATTGGTCGAACAGCGGTCCGACGGCGCGCACACCCTGCACATGAATACCGAGACGCCGGCAGGCGTCCGGATTGTAGCCGGCCTTGTCGGCATAACGCCAGGCGCGCATCAGCAGGAAGAAGTCCGACTCGTGTTCCTCGCCGAAGAGCTCCTCCCGCGCCTCCGCGGTGCGCTTGTCCACATTGCGGAGCAGAAAATTGCGACCCTGCGTCAGCGCCGCCATCAACGCCACCGAGCGAACGCAGCCGTAGTCCTGCGCCGCCAGAAACATCCGGGCGTAGCGCGGATGCATCAGGAAACGCAGCATGCGGCGACCCAGCTCGGTGATGGAAAGGTGGTCCGTGCGCTCCGCGCGACGACCACCCAATGCTCCCAAATCCTCCAGCAGGGTCTCCGCCCGTTCCAGTGCTTTGGGCTCGGGTTTTTCCAGCCAGGGGAAATTATAGATGTCGTCGATACCCGCCGCCTTGAGCGTCAGCACCACCTCGGCGAGATCGAGGCGCTTGACCTCGGGCAGTTCCTGCAGCGGGCGCTTCTCGTGCTCGCGCTCCGTCCACAGCCGCACGCAGACGCCCGGCGCGGTGCGGCCGGCCCGGCCGGCGCGCTGGTCGGACGAGGCCACGCTGATCTTCTCGATCAGCAGCGTGTTGATGCCGCGGTGCGCATCGTAGCGCGCCACACGGGCCAGACCGCAGTCGACCACGGCCATGACGCCGTCGATGGTCAGGGAGGTCTCGGCGACATTGGTCGAGACGATGATCTTGCGGGTGTCGTAGCGCGCCACGGCGCGGTCCTGCTGTTCGGGCGGCAGTTCGCCGTGCAGCGGATAGCACACGAAACTGCGCAGGCCGTGCGAGCCCTGCACATCCTGCACGGTGCGGCTGATCTCAAAGGCCCCCGGCATGAAGACGAGGATGTCGCCCGTGCTGGTTGCGGCGATGCGCTCGCACTCCCGGGTCGCGACGACCCAGACCGGGTCATGTTCGAAGTCGACGGACTTGGGCAGGTATTCGATCCGGACGGGGAAGGTGCGGCCCTGCGAGGTCAGCACCTCGCACGGCGCGAGATAGTTTTTCAGCAGCGCCGCGTCGAGCGTGGCGGACATGACGATGATCTTCAGGTCGGGCCGGATGGACTGTTGGATCTGGAGGGCGCGGGCCAGCGAGATGTCGCCGTAGAGGTGGCGCTCGTGGAATTCGTCGAAGATGATGGCGCTGATGCCCCGCAGCGACTGGTCAAAGGACATTTGCCGGAGCAGGATGCCCTCGGTCACGAAGCGGATGCGCGTGGTCTTCGAGACGCGCGAGTCCAGGCGGATCTGGTAGCCGACGATGTCGCCCAACTTGGTGCCGACCTCCTCGGCCACGCGTTTGGCCAGCATCCTCGCCGCCAACCGGCGCGGCTGCAGGACGACCACCTCGCCCTGTCCGAGCAAGCCGTGGTTGAGCAGCATCTGCGGCACCTGGGTGGATTTGCCCGAGCCGGTCGGTGCCGACACGATGAGCCGGCCCGGCCCCTTCACCGCCGCGATGAGACGGTCTTCGAGCTCATAGATGGGGAGTTCGCGCGGGGACATGGGTTGGATATGCTTTTTGTAGGAGCTTGCTTGCAAGCGATTACGCGCGGGGAAATGCCATCGGATGCAAGCAGGCTCTTACAAGCAGTTGGATTCTTCGCTGCGCTCAGAATGACATGCAACGGGGATATGTGAACAACCGGGGAGCAAGCGGTTGGACCCAAGTTATTCACCGGGGCAATTGCAAACCCCCCGCACCTGCCGGTGAACAAGATGGGAGGAAGAAGCCCTTCACTTTTCGGGCGGGCGGGGCATCTTTTCACCGTTCCTTGATAGAACAGTCGCAGTGCGGCGGCATGAAAAACCCGCCGAGAGCGCGACTGGGATAATCCCGGGCAACCGGGGAAAGGTGGGCGTTAATTGGTGACGCCCTCCCCTCGGCGGCGCGAGCCGCAGGCAGGCAAATATCACCAGTTCCTCTGGACGGCGTCGCAGCCGGTCCAGTTTTGCGACAAAGGAGCTGTGCGACGAGGCGCGAACTCAGAAACCGCGTCCGAGTCGAGTCAGGTCCAAGGCCAGTT
Organism: Opitutia bacterium; assembly: GCA_016190985.1. Taxonomy (GTDB): domain Bacteria; phylum Verrucomicrobiota; class Verrucomicrobiia; order Opitutales; family Opitutaceae; genus Lacunisphaera. The sequence goes on from JACPPI010000001.1 coordinate 311,192, forward strand.
TCGGGCCTTGCGCCGATGCAGTTACCCAGAGGGTTTCGGTTGCTACTGTATAACCAGGACGCAGCGCAGTGTTCCGGTGGGTCCACCCCACCAAAAGGCCCGGCCGTAATAAGCGGGGCGCGAAAGGGCCACGGCGCAGCGGGGAGCGGGCGAGTCTGGCAAAGCTCGCAAAACCTCCTCCTTGGGGCGGCGCGTAAAACCGCGTCACCCAACCGCAAGTCGAACGCAACCTGAGAGGTAAGAGGTCAGACCCGTTACAAGGGGCCAACGCCCGGCCAAAAGCCGGGGCCGTCCCCTTGGCAAGGTGCTGGTGCGAAATGCAGACGTTGCAGGCGTGCCAACACCCGTCCGGCGAGCCACCCATCGGCAGATGGAGCCGAACCAGGCGCAGAGGCCTCACTCGAAAGATTCCGGCGCTGAAAAGACCGGGACGGTCCCGCCATGAGACCGAAAGCATCGCCTGCCGCGGTGAGTGGCGTCGGGAAGCACACGGCCCGCGAAAGCGAGGCGCCCAATGCTGTGCGAATGGGAAAGAGCGCGTGGCGAGCGCCCACCCCCGATTTTGGCCCGGGAGCCGCAAGGCTCCCGGGCCTCAATCTTTCTGCAGGAGTCCATTTGTCAGCGCGCTGGGCCCGGGCGAGACCCGGAACCTCGAGCCCCGCCGGGCCCGGTGCGCTGACCGTTTGCCTCGCACGCAGGTGCGGGGACATTCGCCCTGACGCAGGTCGGTGGACGAACCCCGGGATGCCAGCAGGCATCAACGGGGCACACCGGGCCGCGATCCGCCAGGTTTTCGCGCAGCGAGAAACCGGGACGGACTCCGGGCCATCAGCAGATGGCAACGGAGCAGGCGGCAACGGTGTCACGGCCACGCCGCACCCGCGGTGGAGCGCGTTGACCCCAACGCACTGACTTGCAAACGATACCACTGAAACGCGCTGGGGTCAGCGCTCCACCCGTCTTTCAGGCAGACTGCAGGGCGCATCTCAGTTTCTTGCAGCCCCGAGGGAGTCCCACGAGGGGGAAACCCGACTGACTACTCTGATTTTGCAAAATAGTGAGATGGCCCGAGACTACAGCCCGCCCAAGGTTCTGCTTGCCTTGGGCAAACGGGCGGCGCAGGTTGGGCCTCTTTTTTCACGCCCCTACGCCTCCGCGCCATGAACCAGAACATCCGCAATATCGCCATCATCGCCCACGTTGACCACGGGAAAACCACCCTCGTGGACAAGCTCCTGAAGGAAGGCGGCGTCTACCGCGCCAACCAGCGGGTCGAGGAGCGCGCCATGGACTCCATGGACCTTGAGAAGGAGAAGGGCATCACCATCAAGGCCAAGAACACTTCCGTCCACTGGGGCGACAAGATCGTCAACATCGTCGACACCCCCGGCCACGCCGACTTCGGCGGCGAGGTCGAGCGCGCCCTCCGCATGGTCGACGGCGTGCTGCTCGTCATCGACGCCTATGACGGCCCGCAGGCCCAGACCCGCTTCGTGCTCCGCAAGGCCCTCGCCCACGGCCTCAAGGTCGTGCTCGTCATCAACAAGATCGACCGCGAGAACGCCGAGCCGGCCAAGATGTATGACAAGGTCCTCGAGCTCCTCATGGAGCTCAACGCCACCGAGGAGCAGTTCGACGCCCCCGTCGTCTACGGCTCCGGCCGCGACGGCTACATGATGTATCACCTCGGCGAGGAGAAGAAGGACATGTCGCCGCTGTTCCAGACCATCCTCGACCACGTCCCGCCGCCGTTTGCCAAGCCCAACGAGCCCTTCCACATGCTCGTCTCCAACATCGATTGGAGCGACTACGTGGGCCGCATCGCGGTCGGCAAGATCCTCGGCGGCACCGCCAACATCGGCGACACCGTGTTCGTTGTCCGCCACGCCGACGGCAAGCGCGTCCGCGGCAAGATCACCAAGGTCTTTGAGTTCACCGGCCTCGGCACCCGCGAGACCGAGACCGCCGTCGCCGGCAACATCGTCGGCCTCTCCGGCTTCGAGGATGTGGACATCGGCGACACGCTCACGGCCGATGAGGCCGGCCACGCCCTGCCCTTCACCCAGATCGACCCGCCGACCCTCGAGATGCAGTTCTGCGTCAACGACGGCCCGCTCGTCGGCCAGGAAGGCAAGCTCGTCACCTCCCGCCAGCTGCGCGAGCGCCTGTTCCGCGAGCTGAAGACCAACGTCTCCATCTACATCGAGGACACCGACAAGGCCGGCATCTTCAACGTCAAGGCCCGCGGCGCCATGCAGGTCGCCGTGCTGGTCGAGACCATGCGGCGCGAGGGTTTCGAGCTGCTCGTCTCCCGCCCGACCGTGATCGAGAGGAAGGGCCCCGACGGCGAGCGCCTGGAGCCCTACGAGACCGTGTGGATCGAGGTGCCCGACGAGTGCGTCGGCGCCATCATGCAGAACCTGGCCAACCGCAAGGGCCGGCTCACCAACATGGAGAAGCTGCCCCACTCCACGATGATCGAGGCCACCATCACCACCCGCGGCCTCATCGGCATGGAGATCGACGTCGTCAACGCCACCAGCGGCCGCGGCGTGCTCAGCCATCTGTTCAAGGAATACGGCCCCTACGCCGGCGAGGTGCTCACCCGCATCACCGGCACGATCATCGCGACCGAGGCCGGCGAGACCACGGGCTACGCACTGGTCATGTGCCAGGAGCGCGGCAAGCTCTTCGTCAACCCCGGCGAGCAGGTCTACGAGGGCATGATCATCGGCGAGAATCCCCGCAACGAGGACATCGCCGTCAATGCCGTGCGCGCGAAGCAGCTCACCAACTTCCGCTCGCAGGGCTCGGGCGTCGCCACCGGCCTCACGCCGGCCTCAAAGCTCTCCCTCGAGCGCGCGATCGAATACATCGCCACCGACGAGCTGGTGGAGGTCACGCCCAGGAGCCTGCGGCTCCGCAAGCGCATCCTCAACAACGCCGCCCGCCAGAAAGCCGCCAAGGCCGGCAAAAACTGATTCGGCGAAAGGTAGGGCGGGTTATCCTTAACCCGCCGTCACACTTCCTGTCATTCTGAACGAAGTGAAGAATCCATCGGCACGATCGCCAACGCATATCATGCTGGATTCTTCGCTGCGCTCAGAATGACAACCGGTTAATAGCCGCCCTACCCCGCCTTCGGCGCGCGCAGATTTTTCCCATAAAACCCCGAGCGGTCGAAGCAGCAGACGCGCCGCTTCCCGGCCGCGAGCATGGAGCAAGCATGGGCGACCCTTCGCGCACGGGTCTCCGTCTGCTTGGCGGAGGTGATCCAGTGGATCCAATCCCGGCGCGCGATGGGCGTGATGTCAGCCCACACCGCCCGCGCCTTCGGGGCGGCCGCGAGCGCCTTCCGCAGATCCGCTGGCACCCTGGGCTCCGGCTCCGTTGCCGCCGGCGCGATCTCCAGCGTTACGTTGTCACCCGCTTCGGCGCCCGCCGCGTCGCTCAGCTTGTGGCTCACCTTGAGCCAGTGGCCCTTCTGTCCGTCCGGTTCAAGGGTGGCGCGAAAGGCATGTCCGTTCATCGTGCCCTCGACCGACGTCATGCTCCGCGACGGCAGCTTCGCACTGGCACCCCTGGGCAGGATGAGAAATGTCCAGGAACCACCCTTCTCCGCCTCAACCGGCCGAAGGAGTTTCGCTCTAAAACGGATCGTTGAGGCAGTCTTGCTCACGTGTGCACCTAACGACCCAATCCCGCCATAGCGGGAGACCCGGCCCACGAGGGCGTTGGATTGCAACCGCGGCGTGATGGCCGGATTCGCTGCAGCGCATGTTAGGCGGCACGGGTCTCATACAAAATCAACTCTTGGCGAGCAGTGGCGCAGCAGCGGCTAGCGCCTGCAAGATGAATCCGAGGACGATGAGCCAAAGACCGACACGCAAGCGTGTCCCCGACCGCCTGACCTCCTCTTCGCGTCCCTTGTCCAGTCCGGTGAATAATGGAATGTTGCGCTCGCCGCCCAAGTAAGCCTCCAACGTCGTCTGGTGAGCCACCAACGCGGTGTGAACTCTGGTCATCAAACTGCCAGCCGAGAGGCTCACGATGATAGTGCCCACGAGGTTGAGAACGAGTCCGATGAGATTGATGATAAGCATAGTAATCGAGATGCGCGTAGTGCCGCCTAACATGTATTAACCAACCGGATCATGTCGTATAACTAATTCCCAGGAGGGGAACGCAGCAAGCTTCAACTCTCTTGGGCGGACAGGCTTAAAGCCGGTATTGCCGGGACGAGGTGTTTTGCTAAAACGACAGCATGCCTGCCAAGCCAACCCCGTCTGTTTCCGCGCGCATGACGGCGCTCCTGCGTTCCCGGCAGATGAGTCGCCGCACCGAGGAGGCCTACCTGATGTGGTGCCGGCAGTTCGTGGAGTTTCACGGCAACAGGCCGCCCGGCCGCATGGGAGATCAGCGCCTTCCTCAATCATCTGGCCAACGCCCGGGGCATTTCGGCCAGCACACAAAACCAGGCCTTGTCGGCGTTGATCTTTCTTTATCGCGAAGTGCTGGGCCGCGATCCGGGCGAGCTGACCGGCTTGACGCGAGTCCGCCGGCCAGCCCGCGTGCCGACCGTGCTCTCCAAGTCTGAGGTGCGCGCACTTCTCGGACAATTGCAGGGTCTGCCCCGGCTCATGGCCACCCTCCTCTACGGCGCCGGCCTCCGCCTCTCCGAATGCCTGCAACTGCGGGTCAAGGATGTGGACCTGGATCGGCGGCAGATCGCCGTGCATGACGGCAAGGGGCGCAAGGACCGCATCTCGGTGCTGCCGGTCGCAACAGTCGCCCCGCTGCGGCTGCACCTGGCCGACGTGCGCCGGCAGTTCGACGCCGACCGCAAATCCGGCCGCCCGGGAGTGGCCTTGCCCGATGCGCTGTCCGCCAAGTATCCCGGGCCGGAGCGGAGTGGGGCTGGTTCTGGCTGTTTCCCGCCCCTGGCGAATCTGTCGACCCGCGATCAGGCTTGCGGCGGCGGCACCATCTGCACGAAGTCAACCTACAGCGCGCCATCCGCTCGGCCGCGAACAAGGCCGGTCTGGCCAAGCCTGTCGGTCCTCACACTCTCCGCCACAGCTTCGCCACTCACCTTCTGGAAGATGGCTATGACATCCGCACCATCCAGCAACTGCTTGGCCACACCAGTGTGAACACCACGATGATCTACACCCATGTGGCGAATGCCGGCGGCCTCGGCGTGGCCAGCCCGGCTGATGGAGTGTGAATCAGGCGAAAGTTGACCCACTCCTTCCCACATTCGGGACGGGAAAATTTCATTTTCAGAAATTTTGGTCGCTGCGGCCCGTCGCAGCCGCGGGCTAAACCTTTCGGCCCAGCGATTAGCAAGAGTCGCCGGGCTTGGCATCAGGCCTGCAATAAGACGGCACCCCACGATGCTCGGCACCGAATACAACTGGCTGATTTCGTCCAAACGGCAGACCGGCGGCGTGCCCGCAGCCAGACTCGCGCGGGGTGGATTGATCACGCTGGCCGTCGCCGTGTTTTGTTTTCTCTGCGTGGCGCTCCGCGCCGAGCCGGCGCATCGGGTGCTGTTGCGCGAAGCGGCCGCCGCGGCCAAGGAGAACAGACCGGCCGAGGCCATCGCCCTGTTGGAGCGCGCCGTCGCGGCCGCGCCCGACTATCCGCGCCTGCATCTCAGCCTGGCGCGCCTCTACGCGCAGCAACAGCGCCCCGACGACGCCTTCCGCGCGCTCGACACCCTGGCCGCCATGGGCCTCGTCATTCCCATCGCTGCGGATGCGGCGTTTGAGCCGCTGCGCGCCGATGCCCGTTTTCCCGCGGCCGCCGCCGCCTTCGCCGCCAACGCGCAGCCGCAGGGCCACGCCGACGAGACCGCTTGGGCCACTACCGATGTCACCGGCATCATCGAGTCCGTCGCCATCCACCCGCGCACGTTGGAAAGTTTTTTTGGCGATGTGCATAACCGCTGTATCTGGTATCGCGATGTCTCGGGGCCGGGCGGCGTGCTGAAGAAATTCTCCGCCGACAGTGACGGACTGCTCGGCGTCTTTGCGCTGAAGTTTTCCGCCGACGGCCAGACCCTCTGGGCCTCCTCCTCCGCGCTGGCGGAGATGGCCGGTTACACCAGCGCGGACAAAGGCCGGGGCTTCCTGGCCGCCTATGACCTCGGCACCCGCAAGCTCACCGGCACCTATCCCCTGCCGGAGAACGACCAGGGTCACGTGCTCGGCGACTTTGCGATCGCGGCCGACGGCGCCATCTACGTGAGCGACTCCACCGCGCCGATCATCTGGCGGCTCGCGCCCGGCGGGAAGCAATTGGAGAAATGGCTGGAGAACCGCGACTTTGCCTCGCTGCAAGGCCTGGCCTTCAGCGCCGACGGCCGCAGCCTGATCGTCGCCGATTACGCCAGCGGTCTCTGGCGCATCGATCCTGCCAGCCGCAAGCCCGCGCGGCTGCCCGCTCCGGCCGGCAGCACTTTGTTCGGCATCGACGGCCTCTACGCCGCGCCCGGCGGCTTTGTCGCCGTGCAAGGCGGCGTCAACCCGCCGCGCATCATCCGGATCGCCTGCGACGACGAAGGCACCCCCGGCAAAGTCGAAGTGCTGCTTTCCGGTCACCCCGCCATGACCGACCCCAGCCTCGGCCAGGTGATCAACGGCCATTTTGATTTCATCGGCAACTCCGGCTGGGCCCTCTTCGACGATCCGAAGGCCGCCCCCGCCGCCCGTGATGTAGTCATTCTCCGCACCACCCTGAATTAGCAGCCAATTTCTGCTCTCTGTCACCTGTCCTCTGATTTCTGTCCTCTGTTTCATCCCCCTTCTCCCATGTTCCTCGAAACTTTCCTCCAAGACCTCCGCATCGGCCTCCGCGTCCTCATCAAGGAAAAGGGCTTTTGCGCCATGGCCGTCTCGGTGCTGGCCCTCGGCATCTGCGGCGTCGCCACCCAGTTCGCGGTCGTCAATGGCGTGCTCCTGCGCGGGTTCAGTTTCCCCGAGGCCGACCGGCTGGTGGACGTGCAGTTGGTGGATCCGGAGAATTTCCAACCCGGCAACTTCAACTCCCGCATGACCACGATGGACTACAAGGAGATCGACGAGATGCCGCTCAAATCCTTCGCGGCCATCACCGCCAACCTCAACGGCTCCACGGTCAACGTCACCTGGCAGGGCCAGCCCAAGCGCTACACCGGCGGCTACATTTCGCACGACTTCTTCCGCACCCTCGGGGTCGCCCCCGCCATGGGCCGCGATTTCCTCCCCGAGGACGACCGCCCCGGCGTGGACAAGGCCGTGCTGCTGAGCGATGCGCTGTGGAAGGCCGACTTCGGCGGCGACCCGGCGATCCTGGGCAAGCCGATCCGGGTCAACGGCACCCCCGCCACCATCGTCGGCATCATGCCGCCGAAATTCACCTTCCCCGCCAACGAGCAGCTGTGGCTGCCGGTGAACACCGCGTTCCCGCCCAAGCCGCGCAATGACCGCGGCATCAACTTCGTCTCCGTCATCGGCAAGCTGAAGCCCGGCGTCACCATCGAGCAGGCGCAAAACGAGATGGACACAGTCGCCAGGCAGTTCGCCGCCGCCTACCCCGACACCAACAAGCAGTTTTCCAAGGGCTACGTGCGTCCGCTCATCGAGCAATACACCGGCCGGCAGCTGAAGCAGATGCTCTACATCATGCTGGCCTTCTGCGTCGGCGTGCTGCTCATCGCGTGCGTCAACGTGATGAACATGCAGTTCGCCCGCGCGGCGCTGCGCGGCAAGGAGCTGGCCGTCCGCTCCTCGCTCGGCGCCACGCGCATCCGGCTCATCCGGCAGATGCTCACCGAGAGCCTGCTCCTCGCCGGCCTCGGCGCGATCCTCGGCATCGCCCTCGCCTTCTGGTCCACCGACCTGCTGAACGCCGCCGCGCGCAACCTCACCAACCCGATCCCGTCGTGGATGAGCTTCGACATCGAGCCCAAGGTGCTGGCCGTCGTCGTCGGCGCCACCCTGCTCTCCGCCGTCGTCTCCGGCCTGGTGCCGGCGTGGATGTCCTCGCGCGCCAACGCCGTCGATGTCCTCAAGGAATCCGGCCGCGGCAACACCGGCCGCGCCATCGGGCTCATCACCAAGGGCCTCGTCATGTTCCAGATCTTCCTTTCGAGCATCCTGCTCGTCGTCGGCCTGCTCCAGGTGCAGTCCATCGTCCGCGCCCAGACCCTCGACTACGGCTACGACACCTCCGGCGTGCTCGGCGCCCGCGTCGGCCTGATGGAGGGCGATTACCCCACTGCGGAGAAGCGCCAGCGCTTCTACGAGAAGCTCGTCCGCGAACTCCGCTCCGCCCCCGAATTCGAGTCCGCCGCGCTCACCAACCGCTTCCGCATGGTTTTCTCCGGCAACGGCCCGGTCGAGATCGAGGGCAAGCAATACGCCAAGGACACCGACCGCACCCAGGCCAATTTCGAGAACGTCAGCTCTGATTATGCCACCGTGCTCGGCCAGAAGGTTGTCGCGGGCCGCTACTTGACCGACGATGATTCCGACCAGAAGGAACCCGTCGCCGTCGTCAACGCCACCTTCGCCAAAAAGCACTTCGGCACCGAATCCGCCGTCGGCCGGCGCTTCCGCACCGTGAACCAGAACGGCACCTCGCCCGGCCCCTGGCGCAAGATCGTCGGCGTCGTCACCGACGTCCGCATGCTCGGGCCCTTCAACAACCGGAACGACAACGCCGGCTTCTACGTGCCGCTGTTCGCCGCCGCTTTCGGCCCGGTCGCGCCCACCCCGCAGGCCCAGCAGTTCGGCACCATCGTCGCCAAGCCCAGGGGCGGCCAGCGCGGCGAATCGCTCGCCAAGGCCGTCGCCGCCGCCGTGCAGCGCATCGACCCGAACCTGCCGCCTTATTTCGTCGAGACCCCGAAGACCTCGTTCGACGGCTTCCTCGGCCAGAACCGGATCATCGCGACCATGTTCACCATCTTCGGCGTGGTCGCCACCGTGATGGCCGCCGTCGGCCTCTACGGCGTGCAGAGCTTCTCCGTCAACCAGCGCACCCAGGAGTTCGGCATCCGCATGGCGCTCGGCGCCGACAGCCGCGTGATTCTCGGCATGGTGCTCAAGCAGGGCGCGTGGCAGCTGGGCATCGGCCTGGTGCTCGGGCTCGGGCTGCTCTTCGGCCTCGCCACCGCCGCCAGCCAGGCGGTCGCCGGCGCGCTGTTCCTCATCCAGATCAAGCCGGATGACCCGCTGACCTACACCGCCGTCGCCCTGCTCCTCGGCGCGGTGGCCTTCGTCGCGGTCCTCATCCCCGCGCAGCACGCCACCCGCGTCGATCCCATTATCGCCCTCCGCGCCGAGTGAATCGTTCTCTTTCCTCTTAATCTTTCTCTTTCTCCCCTTCTCCTTCTCTCCGCCGCTGCCGCTCCCCTCCAACTCCACTCCCTGACTAAAGAGAAAGATCAAGAGAACGAGAAAGATCCCATCCGTCATTCCCTCCGCGCCAGCGCTCTTCAGTCCTTCAGCCTTTCCCTCCCCATGCTCTCCGATCTCCGCCTCGCCCTCCGCTCCCTGCTCAAGTCCCCGGGCTTCACCTTCGTCGCTGTCGCCACGCTCGCGCTGTGCATCGGGGCCAACTCGGCCATCTTCTCCGTCCTCAACGCCATCCTGCTCAAGCCCTACCCCTGGCCGGGTTCCGAGCGGCTCGTCTATGTCGGCAACGTGTTTCCGAAGCTCGGTGGTGGCGGCGGCCTCGGCAACATGTCCGTCCCCGATTACATCGACCATCGGGCCGGCGTGCCCTCCTTCGCCGAGAGCGCGCTCATTTCCGGTTTCAACGCCAACCTCTCTTTCGACGGCAACCCCGAGCGCGTCTACGGCCTCACGGTCACACCGTCGCTCTTCGCCCTGTTGCAGACCCGGCCCGCGCTGGGCCGCGCCTTCACCGATGCCGAGGCCGAACCCGGCGCCGGGAAGACCGTCGTGCTCAATGACCCTTTCTGGAAAAACCGCTTCGGCGGCGACCCGGCGATCGTGGGAAAGTCCATCCGGCTGAACGGCGAGTCCTACACCGTCGTGGGCGTGATGCCCGAGGGATTTTATTTCCCCAGCCTGCGCGCCCAGTTCTTCGTGCCGTATGTGTTGACTTCGGCGATGAAGAGCGACGCCCAGCGCTACAACCAGTTCTCGACCATGCTGGCGCGCCTCCGACCTGACACCACGCTCGCCTCCGCGCAGCGCGAACTTGACGCCGTGCACCGCGCGGTGCGCGAACGGTTGCCCTCGGCCCGCGAGGAGCACGAGGCCACCGGCTATGGCAGCGCCATCGCCGGCTTCCTGGAGCAGAACGTCGAGGACGTGCGCGCCATGCTGTGGATCCTGCAGGCCGGCGTCGCCGCCGCCCTGTTGATCGGCTGCGCCAATGTCGCAAACCTCCTTCTCGCCCGCGCCAGCGCCCGGTCCCGCGAATTCGCCATCCGCTCCGCCCTCGGCGCCGGCCGCGCGCGCCTCGTGCGCCAGTTGCTCGTGGAGAGCCTCGTGCTCTTCCTCCTCGGCGGCGCGGGCGGCCTGCTGCTCGCGTCGTGGAGCCTGGACGCCATCAACACCCTCGGCGTCGGCAGCCTGCCGCGCGGTTTCGGCGTGGCGCTTGATGCGCGGGTCTTCGCCTTCACGCTGCTGTGCGCGCTGGGCACGGGCCTCGGGTTCGGCGCACTGCCGGCCTTCGCCTCCACCCGCGGCAACGCCGCCGAGGCCCTCAAGTCCGCCGGCACCCGCGCCACCGCCGGCCGCACCCAGCTCTGGCTGCGCGGCGCACTGGCCGTCACACAGGTCGCGCTCTCGCTCATGCTGCTCGCCACCTCCGGCCTGCTCCTTCGCAGCTTCCAGCGCGTGCTGGAGGAATCGCCGGGCTTCGCCACCGACCACGCGCTCACGGCCGCCGTGTCCCTCCCCGCCTCCCGGTATCCCACACCCGAGAAGCGCGCCGCCTTCGCCGCGCAGTTGACCGACCGGCTGGCTTCCATCTCCGGCGTGACGGCCGCCGGCCTCACCAGCGCGCTGCCCTTTGCCAGCGCTAATCCTCAGGGCGGCTACCAGATCGAGGGTTTCGAACCCGGCCCGGGCAAGCCCAACCCCAACGGCATGATCCGCCAGGTCAGTCCGGGTTATTTCCGCGCCATGGGCATTCCGCTGCTCCGCGGCCGGCTGATTGAGCTGACCGATACGCTGGGTCGGGAGAACGTCGTCGTGATCGACCGCTATCCGGCCGAACGCTACTGGCCGGGCGCCGACCCGATCGGCAAGCGCGTGAGCCGCGGCGGCGGCGCCACACAGGGCAATGGCTCGTGGACCATCGTCGGTGTCGTGGGCACCATCAAGCACTGGGACCTCGAACAGGCCGTGACGAAGGAGACACTGTATTTCCCCTACGCGCAGACGCCGAACGTCGGCTTCACTTTCGTGGTGAAGACGACCGTTCCGCCCGCATCGCTGCTCGCCGCCGTCCGCGAGGCCGTGCTCGCGATCGACCCCGACCAGCCAATCTTCGACATCAAGACGCTCGATGCGCGGCTCGACGAATCGCTCCAGCGCCGGCGCGCGCCCATGCTGCTCCTCACGGTCTTCGCCGGTGTCGCGGTCGTGCTGGCCTCGCTCGGCATCTACGGCGTGCTGGCCTTCTCCGTCGGCCAGCGCACGTCTGAGTTCGGCATCCGCATGGCGCTTGGCGCCGACCGGGCCAGCATTCTCAAGCTCATCCTCGGTCAGGGTGCCGGGCTGGTCCTGCTCGGCCTGGCCCTCGGGCTCGGTGGGTATTTTGCGCTGAGTTCGTTCATCGCCAGCCTGCTGTTCGGCGTCGCCCCGACCGACCCCGCCACCCTCGTTGCCGCCCCGGTGCTGCTCGCGCTCGTCGCGCTCACGGCCTGCCTCCTACCCGCCCACCGCGCCACCCAGGTCGATCCGATGACCGCCCTGCGGACCGAATGAAATCTTTCCTCTTTCTCTTAATCTTTCTCGTTCCCTCCTCCCACCTGCCAGCTCACTGCCTCGCCACCAAGCCCGATCCGTGACGAAAGAGAAAGATCAAGAGAACGAGAACGACCCGGACACCCGCACTCTCCCTTTCACCTTCCTCCCCTCATGATTTCCGACCTCCGCCTCGCCCTCCGCTCGCTACTCTCCGCCCCCATGCTCCACGACCTCCGCCGCGCCCTCCGCTCGCTACGCAAAACGCCCGGCTTCACCGCCATCGCCCTGCTGACTCTCGCGCTCGGCATCGGCCTGAACACCTCGATGTTCAGCGTGCTCAACACCCTTTTCCTCCGCACGCTGCCCTACGCGGACCCGGACGGCCTCGTCCGGGTTTATCGCACCGGCCTGCGCGGGCAGACCCAACTCCCGCACGCGCCGGCAAACTTTGCCGATCTCCGCGCGCAAAGCCGGTCGCTCACGCACCTGGCGGCACTGACCGTGACGCGCTACAATTTCGCGCCTCCGGGCCAGCCCGCCCTCCTGTTGCGCGGCATGAACGTCACGGCTGATTTTTTCCCCGTGCTGGGGATTTCGCCGGCGCTGGGTCGCGTCTTTGGCGCGGAGGAGGATCAGCCGGGCCGCGACCGGGTGATCGTGCTCAGCCACAGCTGCTGGCTCACGCGCTTCGGCGCCGATCCCGCCATCGTGGGCCGCGACCTGCGCCTCGACGGCGAAAATGTCACGGTTCTGGGCGTAATGCCGCCCCGGTTCGACGACGCCCGGCTCTGGGGACCGGTCGATGCCTGGCGCCCGATGGCCTTCAGCGCGGAGAATCTCCAGAATCGCGGGGGGAACTTTCTTACGGTGATCGGGCGCCGCAAACCCGGCGTCACCCTGAACGCCGCGCAGGCGGAGCTGTCCGCGATCAGCGCCCGGCTCGCCATCGCCTACCCCGCGACCAACGCGCTGACCGGCATCAACCTCATGCCGCTGGCGCGCTCCGGCGAGGACCCCACCATTCGCACGCTGACCTGGTTCACACTCGGCCTGGCGGGCTGCGTGCTGCTCATCGCCTGCGCCAACCTCGCCAATCTCCAGTTCGCGCGCAACCTGCTGCGGGCGCGCGAAAACGCCGTGCGCGCCGCGCTGGGCGCCACCCGGCTCCAGCTCATCCGGCATTCGCTGGCGGAGAGCCTGGTGCTGGCGCTTTGCGGCGGCGGGCTGGGGCTGCTGCTCACGCTGTGGACCAACGACGCCCTCGGCTCGCGCCTGCAGCTCAATGGCCGCGCCAGCCTTGAGATTCCGCCCGATTTTCGCGTGCTCGGCTTCGCCTTTGCCCTCACGGCCTTCACCGGCCTCGCCTTCGGCCTGCTGCCCGCCTGGCTGGCCGCGCGGGTCGATGTCAGCGACGCCCTCAAGCAGGGCACCCGGGGCGGCACGGGGGGCCGGGCGCAGGACGGCATCCGGCGCACGCTGATCGTCGCGGAATTCGCGCTGGCGCTAGTGCTCCTTTCCGGCGCGGGGTTTTTCATCCGCGGGCTGGAGCGGTTTGCCACGCGCGATCTCGGCTGGCGGGCCGAGCAGGCGCTCACCGCCTCGCTCAACCTGCCCGCGCGGAAATACGGCACCGACGACGCCCAACGCGCTTTCTATGACCGCCTCGAGACCCGCCTCGGCGCGCTGCCGGGCGTGGAGCGCGTCGCCCTGGCCACGTCCCTGCCGTTCAGCGGCTACACCTGGAGCCAGCGCTTCGTGGTCGAGGGCCGCGCCGATCCCGCGCCCGGCGCCGAGCCTTTGCGGGCGGTCAACGTTGTCAGCGTGGGGTTTTTTGAAACCCTCGGCCTCGGCCTCGTCGAGGGCCGGACCTTTGCGCCGTCTGACGCCACCAACAGCGACGCCCGCACGGTCATCAACGAGACCATGGCGAAGGAATACTGGCCCGGCGAAAGCGCCGTGGGCAAGCGCATCGCCCACCCGTCGAACCGGGCCGCGTGGCAGGAAATCATCGGTGTCGTGCGTGACGTGCGCTTCGCCACCAATGTCAGCGAGGCGCGCCCCCGCCTCCAGACCTACCGCATGATCACGCGCGAACCGGACTCCCGGGTCTCGATCATCGTTCGCTCGGCGCTGCCGCCCGAGGCGCTCGCCGATGCGCTGCGCCGCGCGGTGGCCGAGATCGATCCGGACTTGCCCGTGCAGGACATCCGGCCCGCGCTCCAGACCATCGAGAGCGGCCTCGCCAATTTCGCCGCCCTCGGCGCGCTGCTCGCCGGTTTTGCACTGCTGGGCCTGCTGCTCGCGGCCCTCGGCATCTACGGCGTGATCGCGGGTTTCGTCGCGCAGCGCACCCGGGAGATCGGTGTCCGCCTCGCGCTTGGCGCGCAAGTGCGCGATGTGCTCCGGTTGGTGCTGCGCCAGGGCTTCACTCTCGCCCTGATCGGCACCGGTCTCGGCCTCTTTGGTGTTTTCGCGGTCGGGCGCCTGCTCGCCTCCATGCTCCCCGCGCTGCCCGCCCCCGAACCCGCCACGGCTGCGTCGGTCATCGTGCTCCTCCTTGCCACCGCCCTGCTCGCCTGTTGGCTCCCCGCCCGCCGCGCGTCCAAGGTTGACCCGATGGTCGCCCTGCGCAGCGAGTGATGGAACCATTTCTCCACACCGAACTCTCAAAGCCCATGAAATTGATCCCTGCCGCCCTCGCGGCCTTCGCCCTGGCCCTCTCCGCCCACGCCGCCGCCGACCCGACGGCCCTCAACGCCGCCGTCGAGCTGTTCAACCAACGCAAGCAGCCTGAGGCGCTGAAGGCCTTCGAGGCGCTCGCCGCAACCGACCCTAAAAACGCCGACGTCCAGTTCTACCTCGGCCGGCTGGCCCTCCAGCGCCGTGACTTCGAAAAAGCCGTCGCCTTTCTCGAAAAAGCCGCCGAACTCTCACCGGCCGATGCACGGTATCATCAGCGCCTCGGCGATGCCTACGGGCAATCGGCCGAGAAGGCCGGCATGCTTTCCAAGATGGGCCTGGCCAAAAAGTGCCGGCTCGCCTACGAAAAAGCCGTCGAGCTCGATCCCAAGAGCATCGACGCCCGTTCCAGCTTGATGAGCTATTACCAGCAGGCACCCGGTATCGCCGGCGGCGGCTTGGACAAGGCCCTGGCCCAAGCGCAGGAAATTCAAAAACTTGATGCGGCGCGCGGGCGATTCGCGCTGGCCGGGGTTTATGCGGCCGACAAGAAATACGACCAGGCCTTCGCCGTATACGAGGAAGTGCTCAAGGCGAAACCCGACGACTACGCCGCCTTGTTCCAAACCGGCCGCCTCGCCGCCATCTCCGGCGAGCGGATGGACCATGGCCTAAAAGTGTTGCGCCAATGCCTCACCCTGACGCCCCCGGAGAACCAACCGCCCCACGCCGCCGCCCACTGGCGCATCGGCTTTATCTTGGAAAAGAAAGGCGACAAGGCCGGGGCCCGCGCCGCCTACGAGGCGTCCTTGAAACTGGATCCGAAGTTTTCCCAGGCCATCGAATCGCTGAAGAAACTTTGACTGGCGCACGGCTTCGCGGCTCGCCATCGCCGCGTTTTCACTATGCTGGTGCCGATGACTGACACCCCGCCCCGCGAGGATTTCCTGGCCCAGCTTGGCGCCAGCGTCCGCGACGGCACTTTTGTGAAGCTCACCCTCGGCAAGCCGCGCGGCGCCGACCCCACGCTGCGCAACCTGCTCGTGCGGCCCATCACCTTGCGCGGCGCGGCGCACCTGTCTTTTCTCTGGCGGCACGACCGGCAGGACATCACCAAGAACCACGCCCCGGAGGACGCCATTACCGAGCTCGCCGCGCTGATCGGCGGCGATTTCCACAGCGCGCACCTGTTCACCACTGGGCGGATGACACAGCTGGAATTCAACAAGAAGGGCCTGCCGCGCCTGTCCTACGGCCCGGCGGCGGACGCACCAGCCGCTGGCGGACATGACCGGGCCAAGTCGCGGCTCCTGCCGGAGTCGAGCCAAGCCTGGCTGGAGAAACTCGGCGTCACCACCGCCACCGGTTCCGTCCGCGAAGGACTGGCCGACAAGCACCGGCAGATCCACAAATTCGTGGAGATCCTCAGCCACCTCGTGGCCGAGGCGGCTCTGGCCACCGACCGGCCGTTGGAAATCGCCGACATGGGCTGCGGCAAAGGCTACCTGACCTTCGCCACCTGCGATTATTTCAATCTCGTCGCCAACCGTCCCGCGCACGTCCGCGGCATCGAGGCCCGCGCGGAACTGGTGACGCTTTGCAACCGGCTGGCGCGTGACACGGGCCGGACCGGCCTCGACTTTGTGCAGGGCACCATCGCGTCGTCAAAATTGGCCACGCTCGACGTGCTCATCGCCCTGCACGCCTGCGACACGGCCACGGACGACGCGCTCGCCAAGGGTGTGCAGGCCGGGGCCGCGCTCATCGTGGTCGCACCGTGTTGCCAGAAGGAATTGCGCCCGCAATTGGCGGCTGCTCCGGTGCTGGCGCCGGCACTGCGGCACGGGATTTTCCAGGAGCGCCACGCCGAATTCGCCACCGACGCCCTGCGCGCCCTGTTGCTCGAGTGGGCCGGCTACGACACCAAGGTCTTCGAGTTCATCTCCACCGAGCACACGGCGAAAAACCTGATGATCGCCGCGACCAAACGTTTGCCGGGCGACCGGCCCGGACAAATACCGGCCGGCCCGCTCAGCCGCAGCGAAGGCTGCGCGACTGATCCCGGGCTGGCAGCAGCCAGCAACAGGAAGGGCGGAGCGGTGCCCCGCCCCGCCCGCACCGAGGAAGCCGCGCGCAAGGTGCGCGAACTGGCCGCGTTCTACGGCATCAAGAGCCAGGCGCTCGCCCGGCACTTCAGCTTCTCCCTCAGCGCATGAACACCCGCCTCAGGAATATTTGTAATCTATTATATTGCAAGTTGCGGGCGGTCCACGGAGGCGGCGCATGAACTGGGCGTCGCTGGATTGGGAAGTGCTGGACCGGCTGCGCCAGACATTCCTGTCCGAGGCCAAGACGGCCGGCCCCTACTGGCACACGGTCACGGACCTCGGGTGCTACAACCTGACCTACGGCGAACGCATCGGCTGGAAATGGGACGCTATGCTGGCCGAGCTGAAGCGGCGCAACTGGACGCCACCAGCGGGTGCCACGGTGCTCGACTGGGGCTGTGGCAGCGGAATCGCGGGACGACGCGTGCTGGAGTTTTTCGGCCCGGCCAATTTCACCCGCCTCCTCGTGCACGATCACTCCGAGCTCGCGATGGACTTTTCGGAGCACGTGGCCCGGAGGCAATTTCCCGCTCTCGCGGTGGGACGGGCTGAGCCCCTTTCTTTTCGCGCCGAGGGGCCGATCGACGTGCTCGTTCTCAGTCATGTCCTCAACGAGCTGGACGAGACCGCCCGCGCCGAACTGGCCGGTCTGTGCATCCGCGCCCGGGCCGTCCTGTGGGTCGAGCCGGGCACGCATGAGGTCAGCCGGGCGCTCGGCGGCTGGCGCGAGAAGATGCGCGCAGTCGGGCTCAACGTGGTCGCCCCATGCCCGCACCAAGGCGCCTGTGGTGTGCTGGCCGCGGGCAACGGGCGGCACTGGTGTCATTTCTTCGCGGCTCCGCCTGCCAACCTCCTCGCTGACTCCGGTTGGGTCAAATTCGGCCAACGGGCCGGCATCGACCTGCGTTCGCTGCCCTACAGTTTCCTCGTGTTTGATCGCCGCCCCGGCGCCACGCCGCCAGGTCGCTCCTGCATTCTGGGCGAGCCGCGTCACTACAAGGGCTACGCGAAGATCTTCAACTGCGATGCCGGCGGCGTGGCCGAGCTGATGCTCCAGAAGCGCGACGCGCCCGAGTTGTTCAAGCAGCTGAAGCACGGCGCCGGCCCAGGCCTGCGGCGGTGGAAGCACGCCGCCGGGCGCATCGCGGCAACCGACCCGGTCTGAGCAGGCGCGTCTTGCACCTTTTCCCCAGTCAACCTAGCCTCCACCGCCAATGATAACCCTCCGTAACGTCGAAAAAGTCTATCCGCTCAAGGGCGGGCCGTTCTATGCCCTGCGCAACATCAGCCTCACGATCAACGAGGGCGATTTTGTCTCCATCATGGGCAACTCCGGCTCCGGCAAGTCCACGCTGCTGCACATCCTCGGCCTGCACGACAGCGCCTGGGGCGGCGAATACACCCTGCTCGGCGAGGCCGTGCACAAACTGGACAAGAAGAGGCGCTTTGAGTTGCAGAAAAAACACATCGGCTTCGTCTTCCAGAGCTACCACCTGCTCGACGACCTCACCGTCTATGAGAATCTGGAAATCCCGCTTTCCTACCGCGACATCCCCAAGAAGGAGCGCGAATCCGTCGTCTGCGACGTGCTCGACAAGTTCGGCATCGTCGCGAAAAAGGACCTCTATCCGAGCCAGTTGTCGGGCGGACAACAGCAACTCGTCGGCGTGGCGCGCGCGCTCATCGCAAAGCCCTCGCTCATCCTGGCCGACGAGCCTACCGGCAATCTCCATTCCGACCAGGGCCGTGAGATCATGAAACTCTTCAAGCAACTCAACGCGGAAGGCACGACCATCGTCCAGGTCACGCACTCCGCCGAGAACGCCACCTACGGCACGCGGATTGTCCGGCTCGCCGACGGCGTGATGGTGGGTTAGGTGTCCTCAGCCTCTGAATCGTTCTCATTCTCCCGCTCTTTCTCGTTCTCCACTGCCCGGTTTCCCATTTCCGAGCAGGAGAAAGATTACGATTAAGAGAACGAGAACGATCCACCCATGAAAACCACCCTCGCTGCCCTGCTCTGCATCACCCTGGCTACCCTCTTTGCCGCCCAGCCGACCCCGCCGCCGAAGATGTTCGCCGTCCGGCTCGACACCGGCCCCGCGTGGGACGCCGCGAAAAAGCCCACCGAGCAGGCGGGGATGAAGGAGCACGGCGCCAACATCGCGCGGATGCGGCGCGAAGGAGCCCTCGTGCTCGGGGCGCGCTGCGGCGACACCGGCCTCATGGTTCTCCGCGTGCCGGATGAGCCCGCCGCCCGGGCCCAATTCGCCGACGATCCCACCATCGCCGCCGGCGTGTTCAAGATGCAGGTGGATGTGTTTGCCCCCTTCGCGCACGGCTCGACCGCCTGGCTGACCACGCCCGAGGCGGTTGTGCTGCGGGCCTACCTCGACGCCTGCAACCGCCACGAGCCCGATGCGGTCGCCGCGCTGCTCGCGCCCGGCGTGAAGTGGCTCTCCCTCGAGGCCGACAAACTTACCGTCGACGGCGACGGCCGCGAGGCGCTGCGCACCTGGCTGGCCGGCTACTTCGGCAAGCTGCCCGACGTGCGTTCGGAGTTTTTGTCCATCGAGCAGACCGGCGCGTTCCTCTCGGTGCGGGAGCGCGCGGCGTGGACCGGCAAGGATGGCACCCGCCGCAGCCAGCAAAGCCACGGGGTCTACGAAATCCGGGACGGCCTGATTGCCCGTGCCTGGTATTTCCCATCCGTGCGCGATCCCGCCCCGCCCACGCGGTAGCGCGACTTCGCCGGCCCGCCGCCGTCCCCGCCTGAATTCTGCCAAGTGCAGGCTGAAAGTGGCGCACTGACGTTCCTGCCCAGAACCAGGGCCTAACGGACCTACCAAGGCGAAGTCTTTAGGTCCATTGGCGGAAATTACCTTGCCGGGCAACTTCCCCCAGCGTGCAGTTGCCAAGCAACTGCATGAGCATTAAAGTCCGAATGACCCTACTCCTGGGCCTGCTGCTCATCGTGTTTCTGGGCGCCTTGCTGGTGCTGCGCCGGGGAGCGCAAGCCCGGATCGCAGAACTGCAACATGAGTCCCGGCGGAACAGCCTCCATGTGATCAAGCAATGGATCGATCTGTCCAACCAGCCGCTGCAACGCTTCGCGAGGGACTTCGGCGAGTGGCCGGAACTCGCGGCCTTCCTCGACCATCGCGACGGCCGGTGGGCGGAAAAAAATCTCCGCGCCAACCTGGCCAACTACGACGCCCATGCCCTCTGGGTGATTTCGGCCAAGGGAGAGCTGCTCTACTCGGCGCAGACCAATCCGGGGCCGCCGCTACCGCCGCCGGCCACGCTTGAGGAACTGGCCAAGCTCGCCCGCACCGGCCCCGGACACCATCTTTTCACGGAAAGCCGGGACGGCCTGCTCCAAGTCTGGGGCGAGCCGATTGCTCCGGATCAGACCGGCGAAAACGCCCGGGGCTGGCTGCTGGTCGCCCGGTGGTGGAGCCCGCGGTTTCTGGCCAACCTGAGCCGCCTGGCCGAAATGACGCTGCAGCTCGTGCCGCCAGGCCAGCACGACACACGGGAGGCAGACCGCCTGCTGCTGCCGTTGCAGGATATCCGGAGAAACACCTTGCGCCAGTTGCAGACGATCCTGCCGCTGCCGGACTTCACGGCAAGCCTCGCCGCGGACACGCTCGCCGTGCGCGTGCTGCTGCTCTTCGGCCTGCTGGTCATCGCGACGGTCTGGCTGGGCGTGCAGCAATGGATCCTGCGCCCCTTGCAACAGATCAGCCTGAGCCTGGCCCGGGAGGACCCCGCGGGGATTGCCACCCTGCGCAAAGGCCGGGATGAACTTGGGCGCGTCGCGGAACTGGTCGGCATCTCCTTCGCGCAAAAGCAGGCCATGCTCCTCCTTGGCGAAGAGCGGCAGCGCGCCGAGCAGCAGTTGCGCAAGAGCGACGAACTGGTGCGCCGCTCGTTGGAGCTGCGCGCCCGCCTCGCCCGGGATCTGCACGACGGGGTCATCCAGTCCATCTACGCCGCCGGTCTCGGGCTGGAGAGCGCCCTCTCCGACCTGGAGCAAAACCCAACCGCCGCCCGCACCCGGCTGGCCAACTGCCGCCAGAGCCTCAACAGCGTCATCCGCGAGGTGCGCGGCTTCATCGACGGCCTGGAGCCCGAGCAGATACAGCGGCACGGGTTCGCCCAGGAGCTGGCGGCCCTGGCGCGCTCGATGCAGGCCCTCTGGCCGGTGCGCATCGTCACCAAGGTGGCTGCGGCGGCCGCCCGGGCGCTGGAAATCGGACAGGAAATTCACGCGCTGCATATCTGCCGGGAGTGCATCAGCAACGCCCTGCGCCATGGCGAGGCCAAAAAGATCCTCATCATCCTGAATCAGGAAGCCGGGCTCGCCGCGTTGACGGTGCGCGACGACGGCCACGGCTTTGACCCGGCGCAGGCCGCCGGTCAGGGCTATGGTTTGAAAAACCTCGCCGCGCGCGCGCGGGAACTCGGCGGCGCATTGCAGGTGGATTCCCGGCCCGGCCACGGCACCGCCGTCACTGTGAAATTTCCCCTGAAGGAGGCCGCCGCATGAAAAACGCGCGCGCCAACGCCTTTACCATCGTGGAAGTGATGGTCGCTTCCGGCGTGCTGGTGTTCGGCATCATCTCCGCGATCACGACCAGCCAGCGCGGCCTGCAGGCGCTGGACACGGCGCGCAACCTCACGGCCGCCTCCCAGATCATGCAATCCGAGATGGAGCGAGTGCGCCTGCTGGGCTGGGCCCAGCTCCAGGCCCTGCAGGACTCGGGCAACACCGCCGTGACCCTGGTGCCGGGGGCCGACGCCGGGCGGTTTTCCTGCACCCGGGAGATCACCAATGTGAAGGCGGACATGAAGCAGATCACCCTCACGGCCAGCTGGCGCGGCTATGACGGACGCGACCACACCGCCCGCCTCATCACGCGTTACGGCAAAAGCGGACTCAATGACTACTTCTACACCACGCATTAAGCCCGCACCGTTGCCGGCTGCTGCCGGCCCGGTGTTTGTGCCGGCCGCGCCGCCCGGCGGCGGCCGTCCGGGCAAGGCCTTCACCCTCGCCGAGGTGCTCATCGCGTCCACGCTGAGCACGCTGGTGCTCGCGGCGGTGTTCAGCGCGTTCCTCTTCCTCGCGCGCACCGGTTTCCGCTCCAGCAGCTACAGCGAGATGGAGGCCGAGATGCGCCGCGGGCTGGATGCCTTCGCGCGCGACACCCGCAACGCCACCGACGTGCGCTGGAACGACAGCCAGAGCCTCACCCTCACCCTCAACGGCGCCCCGGTGGCCTATGCCTACGACAGTGATCCCGCGAGCGCGACCTACCGCAGCTTCTACCGCGCCGAGGGCGGCCAGCCGCGCACCGTGCTCATCCGCGGCCTGACGCCGGACTTCGCCTTCAGGCGCTACAAGCTGGAGCAGCCCGGCGTCGCCGACAACAGCGCGAACAACGACAGCGAGACCAAGCTCCTGCAGCTCACCCTGCGCGCCGCCCGCACCAACGCCGCCACCACCGGCGCCAGCAACTCCGCGGTCTCCGCCCGCTACATGCTGCGGAACAAGCGTGTGGCCAACTGATGAAGGCCCGCGCCAGACCTTCGCTCCCCCGCAACGCGCGCGGCGCGGTGCTGATCGTGGCCCTGCTCATCACGGCCCTGATCGCGCTGGCCCTGGGCAGTTACCTGACGCTGAACCTGAGCACGTCCCGGCTTGCCCGCCAGAGTTACCAGCAAAGCGCCTCCTTCCACCTCGCGGAAGCCGGCGCGGAGGAAGCCCTCTGGTCGTTCAACCAGGCCACCGGCGGCAATCCAGCGGCCTGGACCGGGTGGACGGCGCAGAGCGCGGCCGCCTGGCGCAAGTTCGCCGGCTTCGATTTCGGCGGCAACACCGCCGGCACCGTGAAGGTCTATGTCAACAACACCAGCCCGGCGGCCGCCGACAAGCCGACGGTGGTGGCGATGGCCACGGTGGAATCGCCCGGCACGCCCCCCAGCACCAAGATGATTTCCGTCACCCTGTCCCGGCGCTCTTACTTCGCCAACGGCATCGTGGCCAGGGACACGCTGCGCTTCAACGGCCTGAACACCACGGTCGACAGCTGGAATTCCGATCCGGACAACGACCCAGCCACCGCCGCCGTGCCCTACAGCGCCGCCGTGCGCAGTGATAGGGGCGGCATCGCCACGATGTCCGTCCAAAACAGCGCGCTGCTGGTCAACCAGGCCAGTGTCTGGGGCTATGTGGCCACCGGAGGCGCGGCCCCGGAGGTCGGCGTGCAGGGCTCCATCCGCGGCGCCGACACGCCGGCGGGCGTGCAGATCGACCCGGCGCGGGTCTCGACGGATTTCGCCGCCGACCTGCCCCCGGTCACGGCGCCAGTGGACGGCACGATCATCGCCAACGTGGGCGCCACCCTCGGCACCCCGGGCGTCGCCACCAAGTGGCGTTGTCCGTCCATCACCCTGCACGCGAACCAGACGCTCACCATCCAGGGTTACGTGACCCTTGTCCTCACGGCGAGCACAGGCACGGCCTTGAGTGTCACGGGCAACGCCTCGATCATCGTGCCCGACGGCTCCAGCCTGACCGTCTACATCGAGGCCGACGGCCGGATCGCCGGCAACGGCCTGGGCAACGGCAACAAGCGGCCGATCAGCTGCCAGATCTGGGGCACGAGCACCAGTGCCGCCGGGCAGACCCTCCAGATCGCGGGCAACGGCGCGCTGAAATCCGTCATCTACGCGCCCAACGCGGCGGTCACCCTCAACGGCAACGGCGACATCATGGGCTCCGTCGTCGCGCGTGAGGTCACCTTCACCGGCAACGCCAGTTTCCACTACGACGAGTCCCTCGCGAGCTACGGCGAGAACGCGACCTACGGCATCAGCCGCTGGCGCGAACTCACCACCGCCGAGGAGCGCGCGCGCTGGCAAGGGGTGTTTTCCGGTTGGTGACAGCCGCCACTTGCCATTGGCCGGGGGCTAAGGATATATCCGCGGTCTCCGATATGGCCCGTATGACCATCCGCCTCCGGCTCATCCTGTTGTTGGGCGGCCTGCTGACCGTCTTCGGCACCGCCCTCTGGCTGCTGCAGACCGGACATCGGAACGAAGTGTCGGCCATCCGGGCGACCGTCGAGCAGCAGCGGGCGGATCTGCTTGATCGCGTGGTGGAGCTGACCGGCCAGTCGTTGCACAGTTTCGCCAAGGACTACTCGCTGTGGGACGACATGGTGGCGTTCGTTCAAACCGGCGACCCGCAGTGGGCCAAAATCAACATCGCCGACAGCCTCGTCAATTTCGGCGCAAAAGCGGCCTGGGTGCTGCGTCCCGACGGCAGCCTCGTGACGCGCGCCGGGGTGCTGCGCCCGGACATCATGGCGGCGCTCCCGTTCGAGTTGCCCGAATTCCAATCGGCCCTGCGGCAGCGGAAGATGATGCATTTCTTCGTCGAATCGCCCGGCGGTTTGCTGGAGGTGCGCACGGCTCCCATCCAACCCTCCGATGATGCGGCGCGACAGAGCCCGGCCCGCGGCTGGTTTCTGGTGGTCCGCCTGTGGGACCAGGCCCACGTGCAATCGCTCGCCCGGACCATCCAAGGTGAAATCAGCCTGGAACAGGCGCCAGCCATCCCGCCCGATCCCGCCACCATCCACGTGCAGCGCGATCTGCCCGCCTGGACCGGCCAGCGGCTGCGCACGTTGCATGTGACTTATCAATCCGTGGCCCTGGCCCGGCTGCTCGAGGGCAATGCGGAGGAGACCTCGTTGCTCATCATCTTCGGCTTTACGATGATTGCGGTCACCACGCTGGGGCTGTCCCGCTGGGTGCTCCGGCCCCTGCGGCAGCTCGGCCTCAGCCTGGAAAGCAACCACCCCGAGGCCCTCCAGCCGCTGCGCGAAAGGCGCAACGAGTTCGGCCACCTTGCCCGGCTCGTGGAGCAGACCTTCCGGCAACGCACCGCCTTGGAGCGCGAGGTCGGCGAGCGCACCCGCCTCGCCCAGGAGCTGCAGGTGACGGGCAACCACCTGCGCGAATCGATCGAGCTGCGCAGCCGGCTCGCCCGCGACCTGCACGACGGTGTCATCCAGACCATCTACGCCGCCGGCCTCGGCCTGGAAGGCGTCCGCAGCACCCTGCAATCGGATCCGGCCGCCGCCGAAAAACGCCTCGCCGGCTGCCAGGCGCTGCTCAACGACACCATCCGCGATGTGCGCGCCTTCATCAACGGTCTCGAGTCCGCCGAGCAACCTGTCCGCCCCTTCCGGCAGACGCTGGCCACGCTGGTCTCCACCCTGCAGTCGATCCAGCCCGGCGATGTCGCGTTCACCGTGGACGAGCCGACGGCCCGGCGGCTCAACCCCGCGCAGGAACTCCTGGTCCTGCAGATCCTCCGCGAAGCCATCAGTAACGCCCTGCGGCATGCCGCGCCCGGCGCCATCCGCATATCGCTCGGGGCGGGGGCTGACCACGGCGCGGTCGTGACCGTGGCGGACGATGGCCGGGGATTCGATCCGGCCACTCTGACCGGCCGCGCCACGGCCTCGTCAACCTCGGCATCCGGGCCCGCGAGTTGGGCGGCGCCTTGCAGATTGATTCTTCGCCCGGAAAAGGGACTCGTATCAGCCTGCACTTCCAGCCAACCTATCCCCCATGACGCTGACCGCCTTGAAATCCATCGACGTCCTGATTGTGGACGACAGCGAACTGGTGCGCACCGGGCTGAAAACCCTGCTCGAGGCGCACACCCGCGCCTCCGGCACCAGCCTGCGCATCACCGGCGAAGCCAGCACCGCCGCCGCCGCCGTGGCGGAAGCCAGCCGGTTGCAACCCGACGTGGTGCTGATGGACATCCGCCTGCCCGACGGCTCGGGCCTCGAGGCCTGCCGCAAGATCCTGGCCAACGAGCCGGAGACGAAGGTCCTCATCCTCACCTCGGTGATCGACGACAACCTGGTCTACGACGCCATGAGCAGCGGCGCCCACGGCTACCTGTTGAAGGAGATCAACGCCCAGGGCCTGTGCCAGGCCATCGTGGATGTCGCCCTCGGCAAGTTCATCCTCGATCCCACGGTCACCGTCCACGTGCTCAAGCTCGTCCGCAGCGGCAGCAACCCGCCCACCACCGACCAGGACAAATTCGCCACCCTCTCCGCCCAGGAGCGCCGCGTGCTGGCGCTGGTGGCGGAGGGCAAGACCAACAAGGAAATCGCCGAGCAGATGGTGCTCAGCGACAAGACCGTGAAAAACTACCTCAGCAACATCTTCGAAAAACTGAAGATCAACCGCCGGTCGCAGGCGGCCGTGCTTTATACCACCTCGAATCGCAGCCAGTTGAAGTGACCGGCCGGCCTCGGCCAGAGTCGACAGCCTTCCGGCGGCAAAACATTCGGCCCTAGCCGGCAGGGCCTTTTTTCGGAGCCCATCGCCTGTTACGCCCGGCCGGGGGATGCTGTAGGGTGCGGTCATGCAAATCGCATCACCTGCCCCGTCCGGTCGCTCGCCCCGGCGCCGCTTGGACGCGGGGTTCACCATTCTGGAGGTCGCCATGTCCTCCTTCGTCATGGCCTTTGGCATCGCGACCTCGATCATTGCCATGCAGGCCGGATACAAGTCCATCGATCTGGCGCGCGGCACCACCCTCGCCTCCCAGATCATCCAAAGCGAAATGGAGCGACTGCGGATGATGAGTTGGACGACCCTCAGTGCCATGAGCACGGCCACCGATACCGTTTCTCCATTCCCAACCGGCAGCCCGGCCGGCATTGAGATGCTGGACGGCGCCACTTACTTCAGCTCGAACCCGGACATTGCCGGGAAATACACCATGACCCGGACCGTGGCCGCCGACTCCACCCGTCCCTCCGATATCATGAACATCACCATCCAGGTCAGATGGCAGGGCTACGACAACCGCTGGCACACCCGGTCATTCACCTCCATGTATGCCAAAAACGGACTTTATGACTACTACTACACGCTCGCCCGCCCGTAACCGCCCGAATGCTCTTGCCGCGGCGAAGCCGGCCGACGCAGGCGGGCTCGTCTCGTTGAAGCCACAGGGCGTAAACGGACTCGCCGCGCCGAAGCCGACAGGCGAAGGCGGATTCACCTTGGTCGAGCTGATGATCGGCGCCTCGCTGGGCTCCTTCATCCTGGCCGGTGTCCTCTCCACCTTCCTGTTCATGGGGCGCAGCGGTGCCAATCTGCAAAATTACAACGACATGGAATCCCAGGCCCGCAAGGCGCTGGAATATTTCGCCGAGGACACCCGTCAGGCCAGCGGTGTCACGTGGGGCTCTGACAGCAACTCTATTACCCTCACCGTAAACGGCGCCTCAGTCGCCTACGTCTACGACCCCTCCACTAGGATTTTCTACCGCCGGGACAGCACCGTCACACGCTCCCTGGTCACTGGTATTACCTCTTTCGCCTTCACCGCCTACAATATCAATGGCGCTTCCGTGGCCATCTCCACCGCTGCCGAGCGCACCGCCGCCAATGGCACCACGAAGCAATTGCAGCTATCCCTCGAAGCGGCCCGCAACAGCCAGACGGTCGTGGCCGCGACCAACACCGTGCTTTCGGCCCGCTTCGTCCTGCGCAACAAGCGGGTCACCGCTTGATTCAGCCTCAACTTCCATGAATACACGCACTTCACGCCTTAAATCCCAACGCGGCTCACTGCTCATCGTGTCGATGATCATGTGCGCCATCATTGGAATTTCGATCGTCAGTTACCTCAACCTGGGCAAGTCCAGCCAGTCCATCGCCAACCGCGCGCTCTACAATAACGGTGCCATGAACATCGCGGAGTATGGCATGGAGGAGGCGATGTATTCCATCAACCAGATGGTCAGCAACCCCAGTTACACCTGGTCGGGCTGGACCTCGACCAACGGCGGCGCCGACGCCTACCGCAAATGGACCAGCTTCACTCTGGATCAAAACTCCACCGGCGTGGTGCGCGTCTATGTCAAGAATGCCGATGGCGCGTTGGCGCCTACCATCCTCGCCCGCTCCACGGTCACGCTTGGTGGCGCCACCAGCGCGCCCATCGAGAAATGGATCAAGATCACGCTGGCCATGACGTCCAAATTCGCCAACGGCCTCGTGGCCAAGAACACCATCACCTTTTCCGGCAACAACGCCACAGTGGACAGCTGGAACTCGGATCCGGACAATAATTCCGCCACCACGGCGATCAAATACAGCACCACCACCAAGGACGACAACGGCAGCGTCGGCAGCGTCTCTGTGGCGGTGAATGTTGTGGGGGTGAACAACGCCGACATCTGGGGCTATGTGGCCACCGGCGGCTCCCCCGCCAGCGTCGGCAGTAACGGCTTGGTCGGCCCTTGGGGCACCACCTCAGGCACCATAGCCGCCGGTCACTCGTCCACCGATTTCAGCGCCAGCTTCGACAATGTCACCGCTCCCTCCACCTATACTTATAACGTCATAGGAACCATCAACAATGATACCACTCTGCCTGGCACAATCACGGCAGCTGCTGACGGCAAATACTACATCGAGGCGCCTGCGATCAATTTCAACAACAAGACCCTGACTATCTCCGCCGGTAAGGAAGTCGTGCTGAAATTGACCAACACCGGCTCCGGACCGAGCGCGGCGATCAGTGTAGGCGGCGGCAGCGGCGGCATCAATATCACTGCGACGGGGAAACTGGTGGTTTATACGGCCGGCGACATCGATATCGCCGGCAACGGGGTCATGAATGGGGGCACTACTGATGCCGCAGCCGGCCAGCCGATCAATTTTCAACTGTGGGGAACCAAGACCTCAGGCACGCAGGACATTAAGATCGCCGGCAACGGAGTGCTCAGTGGCATTGTCTACGCCCCCTTTGGCTCTGTTAAAATCAATGGCAACGGGTCGGTCTCTGGCTCGATTGTGGCCAACGACATCACCGTCGTTGGCAATGCCGCATTCCACTACGATGAATCCCTCGGCAGTTTTGGCGGCAATCCCTACCGTGTTGCTGCCTGGACGGAGCTGACCACGGCGGACGCCCGCACCCAAGCCTGCACAGATATGGGCTCTGCGATGACTTTCTGAGCTGTCGTCCCGGATACGGGACGACAATTTTCCGAGACCGGACATTCAGGAAAATCAAACTTCGCCGCCGCTGCGCAACCCGCTGGCCGGCTGTGGGTTATTTTTAAGGCCGGTGCTGGCATGGCGGTTGCAAAGTGGGGCGCATCCCAACGTCCATGCTCATTTCCCGGCGTCTTATCGTCTTATTTTTTTCCCTGGCCATCGCACTGACCGCGAACGGCCAGTCACCCTCCGGCTCCGCCCCGGAAGGCGAGAAGATCACCCTGGAGCAGGCCATCCAGCGGGCGTTGGCCAGGAATTTCTCGATCAAGGTCCAGGGCTACAGCGCCTCCATCGCCGCGGCGCGCGTGACCGAGGCCTTGGGGAAATTCGACCCGGTCATCAGCGGCAGCTTCACCTATTCCGAGAGTTTCAACCCCGCGCTGGCCGACGCCACCACCGGCATCCGCCCCGCCGCCAGCTTCAGCAAGAGCGACATCGCCGACCTCAGCCTTGGCGGCGTGCTGCCCTGGGGCATGACCTACAAGCTCGGCGCCAACAGCGCCAACAGCCGCGGCGCCTTCAACGCCTACGCCGACAACTACGGCACCTTTGCCGGCATCTCGGGCACGCAGCCGCTGCTGCGCAACTTCGGCTTCGGCTCCACCCTCGCCTCCATCCGCATCGCGCAGGCCAACCGCGGCATCAGCGAGTGGCAGCTCCGCCAGTCGGTGATGGACACGGTCACCCGCGTCATCTTCGCCTACCACGACCTGAATTTCTTCTACGCCAACCTGCGCAGCGCCATCCGCTCCAAGGAGCTGGCCGTGCAGCTGCTCGAGGAAAACCGGAAGCGCCACAAGGTCGGCAGCATGTCCGAATACGACGTGACCTCCGCCGAGTCCCGCGCCGCCACCCGCGAGGAAGGCATCCTGATCGCGCAACGCCTCGTGCGCGAGGCGGAGAACGCCCTCAAGCAGCTCATCACCGACGACAAGACCCCCGGCCTGCTCACCCGGCGCTTCACGATCGAGCCGCCCCCGCCCGCGCCCATTGTCGTGGTGGATGCCGCGGCCGATTTTCCCCGCGCCCTGGAGAAACGCCCCGACTACCAGCAGGCCAAGCTCGCGCTCAAGCGCGAGGGCGTGAATGCCCGGTTCCAACTCAACCAGCTCCTGCCCCGGGTGGATCTCGTCGGCAGCTACGGTTACAACGGCTACGACACCGACCTCAGCACCAGCCGCCAGCAGATCAAGGACCGCGACTACCGCGCCTCCAGCTGGGGCGTGGTCGTGTCCGTGCCGCTCACCTTCACCACCGAGCGCGGCCGTTACCGCGCGGCCCGGCTGCAACAGCGCCAGACCGAGGCCCAGCTCGAGCTGACCGAGCAGGACATCGTGGTCCGCGTCGGCAACGCCGCGGGGCAGATCGAGACGGCGCAGCAACGGGTGCAGGCCAGCCGGCGCGCGCGGGAGCTGGCGCAAAGCACGCTCGACTCCGAGGTGAAGCGCCTCCGCGCCGGCGCCAGCACGACCTTCTTCGTCTCCCAGCAGCAGGAAATCCTGTCCAGCGCCGAGGTGCGCGAGGCCGGCGCGCAGTCCGACTACGCCAAGGCGCTCGCCGAATACGACCGCCAGCTCGGCCTCACGCTCGAGAAGTTCAGCATCACGCTCGAGCCGCCGCGCTGATCTCCCGCAATTTGCCGGTTGCATCCCCGAGGGGGCGGCGTCGCAGGATGCCGCCCCCGCTTTTTTCGGTTCAGCCCGGCTCAGATCTTCTGTAAGCGTCGCTCCGAGTGCCCCCTTGACGGGATCGTAACTACGAGAGCGACGACCGGGATGGTCTCGTAGCTACGAGAGCTTGTCCGCCTGTGGCGGGCTACGATGCGCTGGCTGGCTGCCAGTGGGCGGGCAACAGCGG
>JACPPI010000003.1 GCA_016190985.1 Opitutia bacterium
AGGCTGGCGGGCTTGAGCCGCTCGGAGATGACGAGCACGCCGAGCCGGCCGCGCAGATCCTGGCCGGGGGTGTAGGTGGAGTCGCGGATGCGATAGCCGGTCTCGCCCCAGGCGGTGGGGCTGGAGGCGATGAGCTTTTTCACGCTGAGCCCCTCGTCGGGGGATCGGCTGATGTCCTCATTCACCACGCGGGTCGGCCCGGCGAGCAGGTAGAGATTGTTGTCGATGAGCACCTGCGTGATCGGGTGGGGCAGGAAATGGCGGAGGAGCAGCTCGCCGTTGTCGGAGATGGACTGGGTGTCGGTGTCGTAGATGACGTTGTCATAGACGAGCACGCCCCAGTCGAAGAGCAGGTTCTCCAAGCCGAACTGCCGCGCGGGGTCGACCAGGAGGATGACGCGGCCGGCGCGGGTGGTGAGGTAATTGCGCAGCATCTCCTCCTCCTGCGGCTGGAAGCGGCCCTGCGGCGAGGCGATGATCAGCAGCGCGGCGTCGTCGGGGACCTGCCGCGAGAGGCTGAGGTCGAGCCCGCCGATGTCGAAATTCCGCTGGCGGAGCTGGTCGCGCAGCTGCGAGAGGCCGCGGGCGCCGTCGACGCCGTCGGGCGACATCTCGCCGTGGCCGCCGAGGAAATAGATCTTCTTTTTCGCGGCGCTGGCGACATCGAGGATGCCGGCGGTGAGGACGGCCTCGCCCTTGAAGGCCTCGCGGGCGATCTTTTTCTTGATCACATAGAGGTCGTCGAGCGTCTTGAGGCTGCGGCCGCGGTCGCTCTGCAGCACGACGACGTTGGGCTGCGCGACGCCGAGCGCCTCGGCCTCGCGCCGGTTCTGGTAGACATCGACGTAGCGGACCGTGATCTGGCCCTTGCCGCGCCCGCGGGTGAAGTAGGTGTATTCCCGCAGCAGGGCGCTGACATCGCGGAAGGCCTGGCTGATCTCCTCGCTCTCGCCGCTGTCGGTGAGCGTGACGATGACGGTGACATCGCGCTCGAGGCGCTCGAGGTAGGACTTGGTCTCGGGGGAGAGCGAGTGCCGGCGGCTGGCGGTCACGTCGAAGCGCCAGGCGTGGTTGAGCGCGATGTAATTGAGGCCGACGAACAGGGTGAGAAAGAACACGGCCTGCAGCAGCAGGTTGATCAACCGGATCCAGCGGGCCGCGCGGAAGCTGTCGGAGAAATGCATGCGTCAGCCGTTGAGCAGCTTGGCCTCGACCCCGAGGATGCTGAAGATGAGGGCGAGCGTGGAGCCGGTCAGGTAGTAGAACAGCTGCCGGGTGTCGACGACGCCGTGGGTGAAATCATCCACGTGGGTGGAAATCTGGAGCGCCTCCAGCATCCCCTTGAGCGGGCCGAGGGTGGAGCCGCTGAGGGCGCTGAGGTCGCCGAGGTAGCGGGGGCCGAGGATGGCGAGGATGAGCAGGACAAAGGTGAAGATGCCCGCCACGGGCTGGCTGCGCGTCATGGAGCTGGCGAACACGCCGATGCCGATGAAGAGCAGGCCGCTGATCGCGATGAACAGGTAGCCGCCGACCAGCGGGCCGGGATCCAGCCCGCGGAGGTCGCGGGCGTGGAGCTGCAGGATGTAGTGAAACCCCAGGGTCGAGCCCCACAGCAGCAGGTAGAAGAGGTAGGCGGCGGTGAACTTGCCCAGCACGACCTCGGCGGTGTTGACCGGCGTGGTCAGCAGCGTCTCGAGCGTGCCCTGCCGGCGCTCGTCGGCGATCGTCTTCATCGTGAGCAGCGGCACCATGAAGAGCACCGGGAACCAGAAGAACTGGAAGAACACGACCGCAGGCGGCGTCTCCTGCGGGGTCTTGCTGTAGGTGTCGAGGATGCTGGCGAAGATGAAGCCCATGACGCCGAGGAAGAACACGGCCGCGATGTAGGTGCTGGGGCTGTAGAGCAGCGCGCGGATCTCGTGGGAGAGGATGGTGAAGTAGTGGCGCATCGGGGGAAAGGCTGAAGGACGGAAGGACTGAAGGGCTGAAAAACGTGGTTCGGTTAAGGATTTGGCAGCGGGTGGATCGGTTCAGCCCTTCAGTTTTTCAGTCTTTCAAGCTTTCAAAATTTGGGCAGGGGCGGGCGGTTGTCGCCGTTGACCGGCTGGTCGGGCAGGCGGGCGTCCCAGCTGCGGCGCGTGGCGGCGAGGAAGACATCCTCCAGCGAGGGCTGGGTGCGGCCGAGGGAGCGGATACGGTAGCCGTGCGCGGGCAGGGCGGTGAGCAGCTTCTCGCCGAGGTCGGCCGTCGACTCGGTGACCAGTGTGGCGACACAGAAGCCGTCGGGGCCGCAGTCGCCGAGCGAGGCGACCCGGAGCGTCGGCTCGATGTCCTTCAGGCGGTCGGCGAGGGTGTCGCGCTCACCGGCGAACTCGACGCGGTAGCTGGTGGAGCCGAAAATCTCGTGCCGGAGGTCGGCGGGCGAGCCCTGGGCGACGATGCGGCCGCCGTTGATGATGAGCACGCGGTCGCAGGTGGCCTCGATCTCGGGCAGGATGTGGCTGGAGATGATGACGCTCATCCGGCCGCGCAGGCTGGCGATGAGGTCGCGCACGATGATGATCTGGTGCGGGTCGAGGCCGATGGTGGGCTCGTCCATGATGATGACGGCGGGCTCGGCGAGGATGGCCTCGGCGATGCCCACGCGCTGCTTGTTGCCCTTGGAGAGGCGGCCGAGGATGCGGTGGCGGTTGCGCTTGAGGTCGCAGAGCTCGAGCACCTCGTCGATGCGGGCGCGGAGCTTCGCGCGGGGCATCTCCTTCAGGCGGCCGCGAAACCAGAGGTATTCGGAGACGCGCATGTCGTCCGGCAGCGGGTTGTTCTCCGGCATGTAGCCGATGTGGCGCTTGGTGGCCTCGGGCTCGCTGGCGACGGGGTGGCCGCAGATGCGGACGGAGCCGGAGTTGGCCGGCAGATAACCCGTGAGGATGCGCATGGTGGTGCTCTTGCCCGCGCCGTTGGGGCCGAGCAGGCCGACGATCTCGCCGCGCTTCACGGTGAAACTCAGGTCGTTGACGGCGGTGAGCGCGCCGTAGGTTTTGACCAGGTGGGAGACCTCTATGGTGATGTCGGGAATTTCGGCCATGCCGCGGGGATATCTAGACGGGGAATCCGTCCCGCGGGCAAGCCTAGCGTGGCGTCTCAGGCGGCCGGGGCGGACTCCCGGGCCAGAGTGACCTCGCCGGCGCGGAAGCGTTCCGTGCGGCCGGAGTCCAGCCGGACGATGAGCGAGCCCTCGGCGTCGATGCCGGTGGCGGTGCCGGTGAAGGTGCGGGTCCCCTGGGTCACGCTCACGGGCCGGCCGCGGAGCACATCGTAGCGCTTCCACAGCTCGGCGAACTTGTCGCGGTGCGCGCCCTCGAGGAACTGGCCGTAGGCCGAGAGGACGCGCCCGATGAGCGCGGCGGCGAAACGGTTGAGGTCGAGCGGGGCGCCGGTGGCCTCGGCCAGCGAGGTGGCGGTGCGCGCCACCTCGCGCGGGAGGGCGGCGGCGCGGCCGTTGACGTTGAGGCCGAAACCGAAGACGAGGTCGCGGATCTCATCGGCGTCGACGCGCGCCTCGGTGAGCATGCCGCCGGCCTTGCGGCCGTTGACGAGCAGGTCATTGGGCCACTTGAGGCCGGGCTCGATCTTGGCGAAGTTGGAGATGAGCTCGCAGAGGTTGAGCCCCATCCAAAGGGTGAAGTCCTGGAGGCGGGCGGGCTCGAGCCGGGGGCGAAAGACAAAGGTGCTGTAGAGATTCCCGGCGGGCGGGCTGTGCCAGACGCGGCCGCGCCGGCCCCGGCCCTCGGTCTGCGCGCCGGCGAGGATGACCAGCGGCACGGCCGCGCCGGCGGCGAGCAGGCGCTCGGCCTCGCTGTTGGTGCTGTCGACCGTGTCGAGGCAGACCAGGTGCGTCGGCCGCAGGCGGCCGCCGAGGTAGGCCTGCACCAGCGCGGCGTGCAGCGTGGCCGGAGTCCTGACCAGGCGGTAGCCGCGGCTGCGGCGGGCCTCAAAGGCAAAGCCCTGCCGGGTCAGTTTCTGCAAGTGCATCCAGACGGCGACGCGCGAGATGCCGAGCCGTTGGCCCAGCCGGGTGCCCGGCACGGTGCCGCCGTCGGCGGCCAGCAGTTCGCGCAGGAGGGTGACTTCGGTGGGAGGCAAGGATTTCAAGCGGCACGTCACGCTCAACGCCCACCCTTGAACTCTCAACGCTCAAGTGGCAGAAGGCTTAAAGGTAGGGCGGATTATCCATAATCCGCCGCGGCGCGTTAAGGACAACGCGCCCTACCTAAAACCTACGGTTTGCTCGCGGCTTCGCGGAGGGCCTTGGCGTTGGCCGGATCGGCGGTTTCGGCGGCCTTGGCGATCGTCATAATGTCGCTCAGGAACTGCCGTTTCTGGGCGATGTTGTAGTCCTCGCGGGCGCGCTCGGCGGCGGATTGGCCGCCCAGCCACGATGGCAGCGTGAACTTGTTCAGGACGCTGCGGTCAAGGGTGCTGAGATTTTTTTTGGCCAGCTCCTCGTTGAAGGCCTTGGGGCCCATGATCTCGATCTGGCCCAGGCGCGGACGGGGGCGGGGCTTGACGGTCATCTTGGGCAACTCGACGACATCGGGATCAAGCTCGGCGGCGGGCCTGGCCGCGGCGGGCGCGGAGAATTGGGGCCGGGCGGCGGAGAGCAGCTTCTCCGTTTCCGTCATGGGCCGCGGCGCGGCTGCCAGCGGTGCGGCCTGAGCGGGGGGAGTTTCTCCCGCGCGAACCGCCACCACCAGGGTGGCGAGCAAGAGCCCGAGGAGCGGCGTCAAGGATTTCATCAGGAAGAAATGAATACAGTTGGGTGAACCTCTCCAGACCAAAATCCGCTGGAGATCTTTCCGGGTGCGCGCAGGTGGAGCGGGGATTGGCTCGCGGCGGGCAGCTTTGGGCTCGTCAGCTCCCGGCGCGTTCGGCATCAGTTGACGCCAACAATATGCCGGCAGAACCACATGCCCCGGGCGCGGGTGCGAATTCCCAATTTTTCACAGGAGCCCGCGGAGGAAGCGGAGAAATGCACCTCCGACCGTCTCTCCCTGTTTGCTCTGTTACCTCCTGTGAAATAATTCGGTCATCTGGATCGACATGAGTGACTCCGCCAAAGCCGTGTTTCTTTCCTATGCCTCCCAGGATGCGGACGCGGCGAAACGCATCGCCGACGCGCTCCGCGCCGCCGGCGTCGAGGTGTGGTTCGACCAGAGCGAGCTGGTCGGCGGCGATGCCTGGGACGCCAAGATCCGCGGGCAGATCGGCTCGTGCGCGTTGTTCGTGCCGGTGATCTCGGCCAATACCCAGGCGCGGCGGGAGGGATATTTCCGGCTGGAGTGGAAGCTCGCCGCGCAGCGCACGCACATGATGTCGGAGCGCACGGCTTTTCTTCTGCCGGTGATCATCGACGCCACGCGCGACGCCGAAGCCGATGTGCCCGGGGAATTCCGGGCCGTGCAATTCACCAAGCTCCCCGGCGGCGAGATGCCGGGAAAATTTTGCGCGCAGGTAAAAAAATTGCTGGGTGGTTCAGAAATGGAGACGGGGCGTCCTCGCCCCGTTGAACGCGACGAGGGCGCCGCGTCTCCAGCTACTCCCAAGGTGGGCCAGCGCGTCCCTGCGCCGACATGGCTCGCCGCCGGCGCGGCCCTCGCACTCGCCGCCGGAGGCTATTTATGGTTCAAGTCTCCGACGGAATCTGCGCCGCTCCCGGCGCAGAATGCGGGAGCAGGGACGCGCCCGCCTGCCCCGGCCAAGGAGGCGTCCACCGAATCCAAATCCGTCGCCGTGCTCGCCTTCGCCAACCTCTCCGACGACAAGGGCAACGATTCCTTCGGTGACAGCGTGAGCGAGGAATTGCTCAACGTGCTCGCCAAGGTGCCGGGCCTGAAGGTCACCGCGCGCACCTCGGCATTTCACTTCAAGGGCAAGGACACACCCATCCCCGAGATCGCGCGCCAGCTCGGCGTGGCCTACGTGGTCGAGGGCAGCGTGCGCCGGTCGGGCGAGAAAGTCCGCATCACCGCGCAGCTCATCAAGGCGGCCGACGGCTTCCATGTGTGGAGCGACACCTTCACCCGCGACCTGAAGGACATCTTCGCCGTGCAGGACGAGATCGCCGGGCTCATCGCGGACAAGCTCCAGCTGAAGCTCGGCCTGAAGGCTAATCGCGCCGCCCTGAACCCCGAGGCTTACCAATTGTATCTGGAGGCGGCCCGCGCGTGGAACCAGCGCGACAACGCCAGCCTCGACCGCGCCGAGCGATTGCTCCGGCGCGCCCTCGCGCTCCAGCCCGACTTCGCCCGCGCCGTGGCCTTGATGGCGAATATCTTTTCGACCCGCGGCAACATCACCAATGCGGCGGACGCGGCTCCAATGATGCAGACTTTGGGCGAGCAGGCGCTGGTCTGGGCTGACCGCGCACTGACCCTTGATCCCGATCTCGCAGAAGGCTACGCCGCCAAGGGCAATGCGCTCGACCGCCTCGGCCGCTGGGGCGAGGCCAAGGCCGCATACCGTCGCAGCACGGAACTGGACCCGAACTACGCCACCGGCCACCAGTGGTATGCGCGCAGTCTTTCGCAGGAGGGCTACCTCGACGAGGCGCTGGCCGAAATGCGCCGCGCGATGGAACTCGACCCGCTCGCTCCGAGAATCTTGGACAACTATGCGGCACAGCTGCAGTGGGCGGGCCGCAATGCCGAGGCGCTCGAAGTGCTGGACCGCGCTCTGGCCATCCAGCCGGGGTCGTTGCAAGCGCGGAGCTTTAAGGCCGGCGCCCTGATCAACCTGGGGCGCCACCGCGAAGCGCTGGCTATTCTGGAGGAACTCAAAACCCAGCCCAGTGCTCCCGAGTGGATTCAAATTGATCTGGCGCGCGCTCTCCAGGCGACTGGCCGGGGCTCGGAGGCGCAGACGCTGCCGCCACCCACGGACACGACTATCCGTGGACTTCTGCTCTGCCAATTGGGCCGACCCGAAGAAGGTATCCCACTGCTCAAGCCGCGTGCGTCCATCCATCGCGACGTCCTGCTTTGGACTTACCCAGAGGCCATGCCGCGCGAGTCGCCGGAGTTTCTGCGCAAGCTGGCGGAGTGGGGGATGGCCGATTCGTGGCAGCGCGCCGAAGCGTGGCGGGCAAAAAACCTGCCGAAGAAAGCCGCGCCGTCCGCGGTCGTCACCCCAGCACCCGACGACAAGTCCGTCGCCGTTCTCGCGTTCGCCAACCTGAGCAGCGACAAGGAGCAGGAGTATTTCTCCGACGGCATCAGCGAGGAGCTGCTCAACGTCCTGGCCAAGGTGCCGGGCCTGAAGGTCTCGGCGCGCACGTCGGCGTTTCACTTCAAGGGCAAGGACACGCCCATCCCCGAGATCGCTCAAAAGCTCGGCGTCGCCTACGTCGTCGAGGGCAGCGTGCGCAAGGCGGGGGACAAGGTGCGCATCACGGCGCAGCTCATCAAGGCGGCCGACGGCTTCCACGTCTGGAGCGACACCTTCACCCGCGACCTGAAGGACATCTTCGCCGTGCAGGACGAGATCGCCGGGCTGATCGCAAAGAATCTTTCCCTTCGATTGGGCGTGGATCGTTCGACGAGCGGAAGACCTGCTGTTCCCGAAGCCTATGAACTTTATCTGCAAGGACGCGCGGCGTGGAATCTTCGCACGCCCGAGGGCTATGCGCGCGCCGAGAGTCTGCTGAGCCGGGCGATCGATCTGGATCCGGGATTTGCCCGAGCCCATACCGCGTTGGCCGACGTTTGGAGCATTGCCGGTTACGAAAATGAAATCGGCGGAGGAACCTATGGCTGGAGAAATTCGCCCACGGTGGAGAAGATCGCGGCCAAAGCTAATCAGGCTCTAGCACTCGATCCTCAATGCGCCGAAGCTTACACGAGTCAGGCGCTAGCTTTTGAATTCCGTTGGGAATTGGCGGCGGCGGAGCGGTCCTACCGGCGCGCGATCGAGCTGAACCCAAACTATTCCACCGCGCGGCACTGGTTTGGCATGTTGCTGTGGGTGCAGGGCGAAATGGACGAGGCCTTGCGGCAGATGCAGCTGGCCGCCGCAAGCGATCCGTTATCCCATCGGATTCTCGACACCAATGCGCGGATGCTGAATCTGTTGGGCCGGCCCGCCGAGGCGCTGGCCGTCGCTGATCGGGCGCTGGCGCTTCAGCCGCATGCCGTCCAGGCCGCGACGCAAAAGGCCCACGCCTTGGTTCTGCTGGGCCGCACCGACGAGGCCGTGACCTTGATTGAAAAGGCGCTCGCCTGGGGCGGGAGCATCGAGCAACGGACCAATGCCCTTGTCGTCCTGCACATGGCCGGCGCGGATGCGGCCATGCGCCGCGTCATCGGCTCAACGGCGGATATGCCCGCCTCCCAATTTAAGTTCGCTAGCCTGATTGCCCTTGGCCGTCCGGACGAGGCGCTCGTCGAGCTCCGTCCGGCTGACCTGCACGAAAATCAACTGATCAGCACGGCCGTATTTCAGTTTTATGATCCGGTCCGGGAGGACCCGAGATTTCTGCAGGCCATCAGTGATGTCGGTTTCATGGAGAATTACCGTCGCGCTCGAGCGTGGCTGACGGCCAACCTGCCGAAGGTGAAAAAATGAGCGACCCCGCAAACAAAGCCGTCTTCCTCAGCTACGCGTCGCAGGACGCCGAGGCGGCGAAGCGCATCTGCGAGGCGCTGCGTTCGGGCGGCGTCGAGGTGTGGTTTGACTCCGAGGGCGGGCTCGAGACCGGCGACGAGTGGGACGCGAAGATCCGCCGGCAGATCAGGGAGTGCGTCCTGTTCATCCCGATCATCTCCGCGAACACCCAGGCGCGGCACGAGGGCTATTTTCGCATCGAGTGGGAGCTCGCCGCGCAGCGCGCGCTTGGCATCGCGAGCGGCGTGGCGTTTATCCTGCCCGTCGTGATCGACGACACGCGCGAACCCGCCGCTCTCGTCCCCGACCGCTTCCGCATGGTGCAGTGGACGCGGCTGCCGGGCGGTTCCGTGCCGTCGGACGTGCTACAGCCTTTCCTGAGGCTCTGGTCGCACCGCGCGGGCGTGGTGGCCCATCAGGCGGCGCAGTCGTCCGCCGCGTCCGACAACATGATGGCTCCGCTCGCACCGCGGCGCCGCGTCGCAGTGGCGGGATGGGGCGTGGCGGTTCTCGCAATCGCCCTCGCCGCCGGGGCGTTCTTCCTTTTCCGCCCGACGACAGACAAAGGCCCGGTCGGGACGGTCCCGGTCGCCGCCCCGGCGCCGGAGTCTCTCTCCGAGGCGAGGAGACTTGCCCAGCGTGCCCGGGCGGTCTTCGACGCCACAACCGTCGTCCGGCAGGACATGGAACTAGCCGAGCAACTGGTGCAAAAGGCGCAGGCGCTTGATCCCACCGACGCCTATGTCTGGGCCGTCGCGGCGCAAGTGGACGCCGGGTTCAATCTGTTCGCCTATGATTCGAGCGAGACCCGGCGGGGCCAGGCGTTCGACAAAGCAGAGAAAGCCCTGCGGCTAGAGCAGAATTCCTTCGAGGCCCGGCTCGCGAAAGCCTTCGTGCTCACCTACGCCGTGCCGGAGGGGGCAAAGCCGACCGACGCGCTTCCGCTGGTGGAGAGCCTGTTGCGCGAACAACCGGACAACCGACGGGCCTTGCTCATCCTGGGCTGGAACATGCAAGTCGTGGGCCGCTTGGACGAAGCGGTCATCGCCTACCGCAAGGCGCATGATCGGTGGGCGGAGGGCTGGGCGCTGCTGTGGGCCGGGCGATTGGCCGAAATCGAGGCGGTGGCGGAAGCGGGCTTCAAAGCCGGCCAGGCCAACACTGACCGGGTGGCCGGGGCGGGCGATGTCCGGCAGGCCCTCATGTTGCTCTTGTCGCTGAATCTTCGCGCGCGAGAAGACCTCGAGGCCGCGCAGGCCGTGATGGAACGGATGCCACCCGACGAATTGCGGGAGGACGAGACGGCGTGCTATGCCGCCGATCTGCGCCTGATGCGGCGCGAGCCGGAGCGGGTGGGAGAAATCATGCGCAGCGTGCCTCGCGACTGGATGGTGCCGCGCGCCGGCGGCGGTCCCTACAAGGCGTATTATTCCGCCTTGGCCCTGGAACTGGCCCACCACCCAGAAGCGGCCGCGATCGAATGGCGCGCGGCGCTCAAACTGGTGGAGGAGCGGCTGGCCACCCGCGCGAACGCACCGGAACTCGTCAAGTGGAAAGCCCTGCTTCTCGCCCGCCTCGGCGAAACGGAGGAAGCGACCCGGCTCCTGCGCCTGGCGGAGCAATTGGCCGGCCGATCCGGCGGCGAGGTGCAATGGGAAACGATTGAGACTTACCTGATCCTTGGTCGCCGCGACGAAGTCCTGGCTGCGCTGCCCAGACTTTTGCAGGATCCGTTCCTGCGCTTTTGGATCCATGCCTACCTGCGCTTCGACCCACGCTACGATTCCCTGCGCGGCGACCCCCGCTTCGAAAAAATCCTCCGGGATACGCGACCGGCCAACGCCAAGCCGTTTGCCGACCAGCCTCCAGCGCCTCCGTCTGCTCCTTCCTCCCGGCTCCCTGCTCCCGTGCCGGCGAAAGCCGACGAAAAGTCCGTCGCCGTGCTGGCGTTCGCGAATCTCAGCGACGACAAGTCGAACGAATATTTCTCCGACGGCATCAGCGAGGAGTTGCTCAACGTGCTGGCGAAAATTCCCGGACTGAAGGTGACGGCGCGCACGTCGGCGTTCCACTTCAAGGGCAAGGACACGCCCATCCCGGAAATCGCGCAGCAACTCGGGGTGGCCTACGTCGTCGAGGGCAGCGTGCGCAAGGCCGGCGACAAGGTCCGCATCACGGCGCAGCTCATCAAGGCCGCCGATGGTTTCCACGTGTGGAGCGACACCTTCACGCGCAACCTGAAGGACATCTTCGCCGTGCAGGACGAGATCGCCGGGCTGATCGCGCAAAATCTCCGGCTGAAGCTGGACGCCTCGGGTCCGGCCAAAAAAACCGTCCACCCCGAGGCCTACGCCCTGCTGCTGGAGGGCAGGTTTTTCATAGCGCGACGGAGCGAGGCAGATTTCGTGGAGGCGGAAAAACGATTTCGCCGGGCGCTGGAAATCGATGCCGACTTTGCCCCGGCCTTCGCCGGGATCGCCGACGCGGCGGTGCTGCGCGGCACCTACGGGCTGATGGAAGGCAGTTCGGTCCAGCCGGCGGACTTTGCCCGGGCCCGGGAAGCGGCGCGACGGGCCATGGAACTCGATCCCACGCTCGCGGAACCGCATCACACGCTGGGATTGCTTTATGTTTCGGAACGGAGATTCGCCGAGGCGGATCGGGAATTTGCCGCGGGCTTCCGGCTCAATCCCAACTACGGCATCGCCTACCATTGGCGCGCCCTGCTGACCGGCGCGCTCGGGCGCTTCGACGAGGCCATCGCGGACCTCGAGCGGGCGATCAGTCTCGATCCTCTGGCGACCACTGCTCTCTTCACCTACGCCCGGTTCATTTTTGCCGCCGGCCAGACGCAGGAGGCGCTGGCCCCGATGGAGCGCGCGATCGCCCTGCGCCCGAGTTTCTTCCCCGCCGCGCACAGCACCCGCGCGCTTTTCCTGCTCAAGCTGGGCCGCACCGACGAGGCGCTGGCCGAGGCCCGGCTGGTGCGGCAAAACCTCGCCGCGCCCACCCGCTGGTGGGCCGACGGCGATGCGCTTTATGTGCTCAAGCAGGCCGGCGCGCCCGGCGAAGCCGAGGCCTACCTGAGCGAACTCCGCGGCCGGTTGCCCGCCGACAGCCATTTGCTGGGCTATGCGTTGCTGGCGATGGGCGGATCCAACGAGGCCTGGCGCTTGTTGGCCGGCACCAATCCCATTTCGTGGACCCAGCTCTTTTGGGCGCCGATGATGGAGCCGCACCACCACACCCCCCCGCTGCGAGACCTCTTCACCCGCCTCGCGGCCGTGGAGCATTACGACCACGCCCGGGCGACGATCATGCGCCTGCGCCAGGAGCACGAGGCGAAGAAATGAGCACAACCGAAACCAAAGCCGTCTTCCTCAGCTACGCGTCGCAGGACGCCGAGGCGGCGAAGCGCATTGCCGACGCCTTGCGGGCCGCGGGCGTGGAGGTGTGGTTCGACCAGAGTGAACTCGTCGGCGGCGACGCGTGGGACCAGAAGATCCGCCGGCAGATCAAGGAGTGCGCGCTGCTCGTTCCCATCATCTCGGCCAACACGCAGGCGCGCACCGAGGGCTACTTCCGGCTGGAGTGGCGGCTCGCCGACCAGCGCACTCATCTCATGGCGAAGGGGCGGCCGTTCCTGCTGCCGGTCGTAATCGACGACACGCGCGACGCCGACGCCCAGGTGCCGGACTCGTTCACCGAGGTGCAATGGACGCGCCTGCCGGGCGGGGAGGACGGGGCGGTCTTCGCCGCGCGGGTGAAGAAACTGCTGGGTGGTGAGCCGGCAGAGGTCAGAGGTCAGAAGACAGAGGTCAGCACGCGCGACGGGGCCGTCGTGCCGCCAAAGAAAACCAACCGCCTATGGCTTGCGCCCGTCCTTCTGGTGGTGTTCGCGGGCGCGGCACTCCTGATCTGGCAGCCTTGGCGCCAAAGCGAAAAACTGCCCGCTTCGGCCGCGCTACCCGCAGCCACCACAGCCAGCGCCACCGAGATCGCGCGCGCGCGGGCGCGGATCATCCCCGACCGCTGGCAGAAGGGGGATTTCGACGCCATTGCGCCCGCGCTCGACCGGATCATCGCCGCCAGTCCCGACGAGGCCGACGCCTGGGCGTTGCGCAGCATCATCAACAGCCTGCAGGTCCTGCGCATCCTCGATCCCGGGACGCAACCATTGGAGACAGGCAAGACCGCCGCCGAGCATGCCTTGCGGCTCGCGCCCGAATCGCCGCTCGGCCAGCTTGCGCTGGGCCTGCACCTTGTCGCCAACGTCAGCCGCGGCGGCGATCCCCGGGCGTGCCGCGAACCCATTGACCGGGCGGTGGCGGCGCTGGCGCCGGATGCGCTGACCCGTTACGCCGAGCTGGTCTCGTTCTGGCTCGGTTACGATTTTGAGAATACGAAACGCGTGGCCGCTGCCTGGCTGAAAGCCGACCCACCGGCCAACTACCCGGCCTGGATCATGACTTCCATGAGTGTTGTGATGCGCCAGGCGACCGAGGTGGAAAAATGGGCGGAGCGTTCGTTCCGCGATCAGGACGTCACCAGTGTGCGGGCCCTGTGCAACCTGGCCGATGCACATTTCTACCTGCGGGCCGATCTGGCCGCCTGCCGCGCGACGTTGGAGCGCATCCCGGTGCGGGCGCGTTCCATCCCCCGGGTGGTGTATTGGCGGTGGCTGCTGCCCATGGCCGAGGGGCGCTGGGATGACGCGCTGCAGGAGCTGGCCCAGGTGCCGGACGCCATGCTGCTCGATGTGGTCTACAACGGTCCCAAAGCGCTGCTCGTCGGGCTGGCCCACCAGCAGGCCGGCCGGGCCGATGCGGCGAACAGCCAGTTTCGCGAAGCAGAGCGCTTGCTGCGGGAAAAACTCGCCGCCGATCCCGACAACGAAGCCCTGCGGGCCGTGCTCGCCGTCACCTTGGCGAGCGCCGGCCAGGCCGACGAGGCGCGCCGCGAACTGACGCTCGTCGAACCACTGGTGCGAGGACGCGCGCCAAACGTTTACCGGCCCAGGTTGGTCGTCTCGCTGGCGCAGGCCTATGGGGCGCTGGGCGATTTCAAGACCATGGCGTTCTGGCTGCGGAAGCTGTTCGCCGAACCCTCGAGCGTGCCGTTCACCCCGGCCTCGTTCCGGCTGGACCCGCGCTTTAACCGCGCCATCGA
The DNA here is from genome assembly GCA_016190985.1 of Opitutia bacterium. Lineage (GTDB taxonomy): Bacteria > Verrucomicrobiota > Verrucomicrobiia > Opitutales > Opitutaceae > Lacunisphaera. The sequence continues at coordinate 13,828 of JACPPI010000003.1, forward strand.
CGCCCCGGAAATCCAGGCGCTGCTGAAAGAATTTGCCTCGCTCGATATGCCGGTCGCGGCCCCGGCTGCCAAAGCGGACGACAAATCCGTTGCCGTGCTGGCCTTCGCCAATCTCTCCGACGACAAGGCGAACGAGTATTTCTCCGACGGCATCAGCGAGGAACTGCTCAACGTGCTGGCGAAAATTTCCGGCCTGAAGGTCTCGGCGCGGACCTCGGCGTTTTATTTCAAGGGCAAGCAGGTTCCGATGGCGGAAATCGCCCGGCAGCTCGGCGTGGCCTACGTCGTCGAGGGCAGCGTGCGCAAGCAGGGCGACAAGGTGCGCATCACCGCGCAGCTCATCAAGGCGGCCGACGGCTTCCACGTCTGGAGCGACACCTTCACGCGCGACCTGAAGGATATTTTCGCCGTGCAGGACGAGATCGCCGGGCTGATCGCGCAGCAGCTGCAGCTCAAGTTCAGTGAATCCTCGCGTGCAGTGAAACAGGTGAATCCGGAGGCCTACCGGCTGGTGCTGGAGGGGCGGCATTTCTGGATGCAGCGGACGGAGGAGGGTTTCGTCCGCGCCGAGGCGGCATACAAAAAAGCATTGGAATACGATCCGCAATTTGCCCAAGCCCACGCCGGGTTGGCGGACGTCTGGTCCATCCGCGCCTGGTATAAACTGATCGGCGGGAACCGGCAGGCAGAGGATGATCTCGCCCGCGCGAGCACGGAAGTCCGGCTCGCCATCCAAATCGATCCTTCGCTGGCGGAAACTTATGCTACTTTGGGGGCGGTGCTGTTCAACCAGCGCAAGTTTTCTGAAGCGGACCAAGCGTTTCAGGCTTCCCTGCGTTTGAATCCCAACTACGGCTTCGCGCATCATTGGTATGCCCAGATGCTTTTTGCCGAGGGCCGGCCGAAAGAGGGGCTGCTTGAGTTCGACCGGGCCATCAGCGCCGATCCGCTGGCGTTCATCTCCCTGACCTCCTATGCCGTCTTTCTCTCCAATTTCGGACTCTATGAAGAGGCCTTGGCCATGAATGACCGGGCCATCGCCCTGCGCCCGGACATGTTTGTCCCCGCCGTAGGCCAGAGGGCCGATATCCTGCTCAATCTGGGCCGGAAGAAGGAAGCGCTCGCGCTCGCCCGCTCGGTCGTGCAGCATGCATCGGTGCAGCCGCGTTGGTGGATGGACGGCACGGTGATCCAAGTGTTGCGGGCGACCGGCCAGCAGCAGGAGGCGGAAGCCCACGCGGCACAGCTTTTGCAGACGCTGCCGCCGGACAACATGCTCCGCGGCTATGTGCTGGCCGGAGTTGGGCGTCCCGCGGAGGCGGTTCAGCAGTTGTTTGCGACAGGACTCGATTCGTCGATGATCTTCTCGTTCATCTACGACTCATTCTGGGACGAGGTCCGGAAGGACCCCCGGTTGCCCGAATTGCTGGCCAAGCTCAACCTCGTGGAGGAATACCGGCGCGGTCGCGAAGCCTTGGCACAGATAAGGCAAGAGCGGGAACGGAAAAAATGAGCGAACCCACCAAAGCCGACTTCCTTTCCTGCGCGTCGCCAGCCTTCGCCATCCGCCGTCGCTGCGCTTTGGCGAGACGAGAGGCTGCGGCCGGCCGGCCGGCCGCGGAAGCAGCAAAGCGCCTATACCCACTCGACGCGCAGCACGCGGATGACTTTGACCGCGTGGTCCGCATGGTAGGTCACGATCAGGTCGTCCAGCAGCAGAACCTGGTTCACGCCGCCGTCACTGTCCGTCTCGGCCTAGTCGCCCTCGCGAAATGGTGTCACCTTCAACGTTTCCATCCGTGCCACCATCCGGCGTTGCACCGCCGGCGGGCTTGCGACCAAGTCGGCGAGCACTTCTTCGCTGATGGCCAGTTTGTAGTCAGCCGGCATCCGGCGCGGCCTGCAGCTTGGCGAGCATCGCCTTCACCGCGTCGAGATCGTAAGCCTTGCCGGCCGCCATCTGGCGGTTTCTGCGCGCCAGCTCCTGCCGGTTCCCCTCGGAATCGGCCCGCAGGCTGTGGCGGACATAGGCCTCCAGCTTGCGCTTCTCCTCAACGCTCAACCCGTCGAGTTGGGGCTTGATCTCCAGGAACGTCATGCCGGAAGCAATGTCCAGGAACGGTTTGTTTTCAAGGCAAATGCCACTGACCCGCGTCCGCTGGACATCGCCAGGCCACGCCGTCATGCCTTCTGCTCCGTCATGAGTGATTCCGCCAAAGCCGTGTTTCTTTCCTATGCCTCCCAGGACGCGGAGGCGGCGCGGCGCATCGCCGAGGCCCTCCGCGCCGCCGGCATCGAGGTGTGGTTCGACCAGAGCGAGCTGGTGGGCGGCGATGCGTGGGACGCGAAGATCCGCCGGCAGATCGCCGAGTGCGCCTTGTTCACGCCAGTGATCTCCGCCAACACGCAGGCGCGGCGGGAGGGCTATTTCCGGTTGGAGTGGAAGCTTGCGGCCCAGCGCACGCACATGATCGCCGACGGCACGCCGTTCCTGTTGCCGGTCGTCATAGACGCGACGCGCGACGCCGCGGCCTTGGTGCCACCGGAATTTAGCACTGTGCAATGGATCCGCCTACCCAGTGGCGAGACGCCGGAGAAATTTTGTGAGCGCGTGAAGAAACTTCTCGGCCAAAGTGAACCGGCGGGAGCGGCTTTGCGCCGCGATGGTTCGGAAGAATCGGGGCATAAAGCCCCTCCTGCAATAAAACCATCCCGTTCTTGGCCCGTGCCCGCGATAATCGGAGTCGTGGCCATCGCGGTCCTCGCGCTTTGGCAGCCGTGGAAAGAAACGGCGGTGTCGCCCGCTGCGGCCAAGACCGTGGAATCGGCGAAACCAGCCGCGCCGCTCACCGAGGCGCAGAAGCTCGTCGCGCAAGCCCGCCGGATCTACGAGGAGGGCGACGAGCTGAACCGCGAAAATCTTTTGCTGGCGGAGGAGTTCGTGCAACGCGCGCTCGCGCTCGACTCCGCCGAGCCCGCGGCGTGGGAGCTGGCCGCGTGGCTGTCCTACCAGATGGTCTGGCACTCGATCGACGAATCCCCTGCGCGCCGCGAGACGCTGCTGCGTCAGGCCAACCGCGCGGTGGCGCTCGCCCCGGACGGGGTGGCGGCCCAGCTCGTTTTTGCCAATGCGCAGTTAGTCGGACGGACGGGAAAATCGGAAGCGGCCGTTGCCCCGGGCTACTATGGGGAGATTCAACGCAGTCTGCAGCGGCTGGCGGAACAAGAGCCGCGAAATTGGAAAATCCAACGGGCCTTGGGCACCGTCTATCGAAATTTGAACCTGACGGACGAGGCGATCCGCTCCCTGCAGCGGGCGCTCGAACTATCGGGCGAAGATCCAGTGGCCAGCGCCGATCTCGTCAACGTGCTCATCCGCCGCCAGCATTACCCGGAAGCGGAGGCGATTCTTGCGCGAGCCCTCGCGCGCCAGCGCAGCGGGCGGCTGCTCACTTTCGATGTGGTCGTAAAATGCCGTTGGCGCGGCGATCCGGTCGGCGCGCTGAAATCGATCGAGTTGTGGCCGGCGTGGCTGTTGCGGGAAAATCGCGGCGTCGCGGTCGCCTGGCAAGCGGCCTACTGGGGCCGGCAACCGGAGCGGGCGCTTTCCATCGTGCAAGAGGTCACGCGCGACTACCTGCGCGACGTGAACTTCGCCGGACCGCGTGCCGTGCTGTCCGCGCGCGCGCACGAACTCGCGGGCAACACGGTCGCGGCCCAGGCGGACTGGCGCCTCGTCGTGCAGCGTTGCGACCAGGATCTTGCCGGCAACTCACAGGATGTCGGAGCGTTGTTTTGGAAAGCGTGGGCGCTCGTGCGTCTCGGCGACCCCGCTGGTGCGCAGGCGACGGCCACGCTCGTGCGGCAGCAGATGCAATCCGTGCCGAGCAATTTCTTCAAAACGCAACCGGCCGCCACCCTGTGGGCGATGGTGGGCTGGACGGATCTCGCTCTCTCCGACCTTCGCGGCTTGCTGGAAAAGCCGGGGGACGAGGTTTCGTTGACGCGCGCCTACCTCGAACTCGAGCCGGCCTTCGACTCGCTCCGCCAGGATCCTCGTTTCCAAGTCCTCTTGGGACAGGCACCAGCTCCCAAGAAACCCGAGGATGGTGGGCAAAAATCGGTCTTGGTTCTGGACGACAAATCTGTCGCCGTGCTGGCCTTCGCCAATCTCTCCGACGACAAGGGCAACGAGTATTTCTCCGACGGCATCAGCGAGGAACTGCTCAACGTGCTGGCGAAGGTGCCGGGCCTGAAGGTGTCGGCGCGGACCTCGGCCCAGCAGTTGCAGCTTAAGCTCGGGGCGGCGGCCGGAACCAAGCAGATCGTGAACCCCGAGGCCTACGGTTTGGTGCTGGAAGGCCGGCATTTCCTGACGTTGCGAACGGCGACCGGTTTCGATCAGGCCGCACGCGCCTTTACCGAGGCGCTGCGACTCGACCCGCAATTTGCCCAGGCCCAGGCGGGTTTGGCGAACACCACGGCGCTGCGGGGGCGATATCGCCTGTTGGATGGGGTGGGCCGGGTCGAGGAGTTTGATCAGCTGGCGATTGCCCAAAGCCGGCTGGCCCTGCAGATGGATCCCTCGCTGGCCGAGCCCCACGCGGCGATCGGCTTTGTGCTCACGGACCGCCGGCAACTGGCGGAGGCAGAGCAGGAGTTCCAAAAGGCTTTTGCCGCCAATCCGAACTACGCGACCGCCTACCATTGGCACTCCCATGTGTATGGGGTGCGGGGCCGGTTGGACCTCGCCCTCAAGGAAATCGGCCGGGCCACCACGCTCGATCCACTTTCGTTTATCATGACCTATATCCTCGGGTTCTATACCTGCGATACGCAGCGCTATGCTGAAGCCCTCGCCATACTCGACCGGGCCGCCTCGCTCCGTGGCCAGGGCGAGTCGTTTCTGCCGTTGGAAGCGGATCGGGCGCGCATGCTGCTCGCGCTGGGCCGCCCGGCGGAAGCCCTGGCGGTGGCGCGTAAGGTATTGCACGATCCCCGGCTGATCACGGCGGGTTGGTATGCCGCGGGTGAGGCCATTCAGGTGTTGCAACGAGGGGGAGAGACCGCCGAGGCAGCCCGGCTGGCTGAGTCGCTCATCCCGGCGATGCCTCCCGGCAGCTATCAGCGCGGCTATGTGCTTTGCGCCCTGGGCAGGTTCCGTGAGGGCCTGCCGCAATTGGCGAGCATGCCGGTCATCGCGCAAAACCGGATTTATTGGCACCCGATGTTCGATCCCGTCCGCGATACGCCCGAGTTCCGGCAGCTGTTGGTGAAACTTGGCTGCGTGGAGGAATACAAGGTGGCGCGGGCGACGCTGGCCCGGATGCAGCAGGAGCAGGAGGCTAAGAAATGAGCGACTCGCCCAAAGCCGTCTTCCTCAGCTACGCCTCCCAGGACGCCGAGGCGGCCAAGCGCATCTGCGAGGCGCTCCGCGCCGCGGGCGTCGAGGTGTGGTTCGACCAGAGCGAACTCGTGGGCGGCGACGCGTGGGATGCCAAGATCCGCAAGCAGATCAGCGAATGCACGCTCTTCGTCCCGATCATCTCCGCCAACACCCAGGCGCGACTCGAGGGCTATTTCCGGCTGGAGTGGAAAATCGCCGCGCAGCGCACGCACACGATGGCGGACGAACGCGTGTTCCTCCTGCCCATCGTGATCGATACCACGCGCGATACCGAGGCTCGCGTGCCCGCCGAGTTCAAGACGGTGCAATGGACCCGGCTGCCCGGCGGTGAGACGCCGCCCGCGTTTTGCGCGCGCGTGCTGAAACTGCTTTCCGGTTCCGGCCTGGAGCCCGGGCGACCCCGCCCGGGGCATGGAACGCGCGGCGAGGTCGCCGTGCCTCCGCGGAAAAAATCCCGGCTCTGGCTCGCGCCGGTCCTCCTCGGGTTGTTCGCGGGTATCGCGGTTGTGATCCGTCAGCCGTGGCGGCAAAATGAAAACCCGGTCCGGTCCGTGCCGCCGGCGGTCACGCTTGCGCCCGCTGCGACCGAGCTGGCCCGCGTCCGCGCCCAGCTCACACCGGACCGCTGGCAGCGGGAAGATTTCGCCGCCATGGCACCCACGCTCGACCGTTTGCTGGAGGCCAACCCCGAATTGGCGGATGCGTGGGCCATGCGGAGCATCATCAACAGCCTGCAGGTGCTCCGGAACTACGACTCCAGCACGAAGCCGCTGGAAACGGGTAAGGCCGCCGCCGACCGCGCGACGCGCTTGGCGCCGGGCTCGCCGCTCGCGGACATCGCGACCGGGATGCACCTCGTGGCGATGACGAGCCGGGGCGGCGACGCCCGCGCGTGCCGGCCATATCTCGACCGCGGGGTCGCCGCCCTGCCGCCGGATGCGCTGACCCGTTATGCGGAGCTGGCCTCCTACTGGTTCGCCTACGATTTCGACCAGGTGCAACGCTGCGGGGAAGCCTGGCGGGCGGCGGAACCGCAGGCGAGTTTCCCTCCGTGGATCTTTGCGCAGCTGAATGTGGTGCGGCGCCGGCCGGCCGAGGCGGAGCAGTGGGCCGAGATTGCGAAGGCCGACCCAAACATCACCGGAGTGCGGGCGTATTTCACGGCCTTTGAGAGCAAGTATTATCTGCGCGCCGATGTGCCGGCCGCGTGGGAGGTGCTGCAAAAGGTCCCGGCGGCCGGGCGCTCGGTGCACCGGGTCGTGCATGCGCGCTGGCTGGTGGCGATGGCCGACCACCGGTGGGACGAGGCGCTGCAGGAACTGTCCCAGGTGCCGGAAACGTTTCTCTTTGACCGTTCTTACCACGGCCCGAAGGCGTTGCTGACCGGGCTCGCACACCAGCGCGCCGGACGACCCGACGCCGCCGCGGCGCAATTCCGGGAGGCCGAGCGCCTGTTGCGGGAACATCTGGCCGCCGATTCCGACAATGAAGAATTGCACACGGTGCTCGCCGTCACGCTGGCCTGTGCCGGGCGCGGCACGGAGGCGCGTAACGAGCTCGCCCTCGTCGAACCGCTGGTGAAGGGCCGCACCCCGAGCATTTATCGCGGATCGCTGGTCCTGACCATTGCGCAGGCCTACGCTGTGCTTGGCGATTACCGCCAGCTCGCGCCGTGGCTGCGTAAGCTACTCGCCGAGCCGTCGCAGTTTCCGTTTACCCCGGCGTCACTGCGGCTGGACCCTCGCTTCAGCGGCGTGATCGACGCCCCGGAAGTCCAAGCCTTGCTGAAGGAATTCGCCGGACTGGATCAGACGGCCTTTGCGCCAACCGCCGCCGACAAATCTGTCGCCGTGCTGGCCTTCGCCAATCTCTCCGACGACAAGGGCAACGAGTATTTCTCCGACGGCATCAGCGAGGAACTGCTCAACGTGCTGGCGAAGGTGCCGGGCCTGAAGGTGTCGGCGCGGACCTCGGCGCGAAAAGCCTGCAGTTGCGCTTGGCGGCAGGTGCGAGGGCCAGCGTAAACCCCGAGGCGTTCGAGCTCTATATGCAAGCGCGGCAGGCGATCAACCGGCGCGATACCGCAGGTTTTGCCCGAGCCGAGGAATTGCTCACACGTGCAATCGAGTTGGAACCCGGCCTCGCGCGCGCCCATGCCGCTATGGCTGATGTTTGGATCCTTTCAGCGATCACGCGCCAGGAAAGCGGATATTTCGGGCAGAGGAACTCGCCGGTGTTCGCCCGTATCGAGGGGGCAATCGACCGGGCACTTGCCCTTGACCCCGACTCGGCTGAAGCCCGCACCTCGCTCGGTTTTGTGCGGTTTTTACAGTGGAAACCCACTGACGCGGAGCGCGAGCTGCGTCGGGCAGTGGCCCTGAATCCAAATTATACCCTCGGACACCACTGGCTCGGCGCATGCCTGACCAACAGGGGTGAGTTTGACGAAGGTGTGGCTGAGTATCAGCGCGCAGTCGAACTGGATCCCTTTTCGTTCCGCATCCTGGACAACTATGGTGATGCTCTAAATACAGCCGGGCGCAGCGAAGAGGCGCTGCTGGTGATCAACCGCTCCTTGGAGTTACAGCCGAAGTCCGAGCAAACGCTCCAAAACAAGATCAGGACGCTTCTCGCCCTCAACCGACTAGCCGAGGCCGAGGCCATCGTCCGAATGCTGCCCGAGAACGAGGCGAGGCATTACCTCGCTAGACTGGGACACAAAGCCGAAGCAGAGGAGGCCTTGGCAAAGGCCAGCGGCCGGGATCGCACAGACCTCCTTTTGGCTTTCGACCGCATTGACGGGTGGCTCGATGCGGTCAGCCCCTTAGATATTAACATTATCGGACTTAGGCGGCTGTTTTCGTCCCCGGAGTTGGATCCTTTCCGCCATGACCCGCGCTTTCAGAAACTCATCGCGACTCTTGGCTTCACCGAGGCCCATGCACGCGCCCAAGCTTGGCGCGCGGCGCATCCGCCGGAGAAGCCGGTGGCGAAATAGGTTATTGCTTCAACGCACCGGCCAGAGTGCGCAGGCGCGGCCACTGGTGGTCGGGGATGGCCGGGCCGAGGTGCTGCACGCATTCGGCGCCGAGGGCCGAGCCGAGCGCGCCGGACCGGGCGAGGGACAGTCCGCGCAAGTGACCGTAGAGGAAGCCGCCGGCCCAGGCATCGCCCGCACCGGTCGTGTCGGTGAGGCGCGCGATCTTGACCGGGGCGATGCGGTGAAGCTCGGCGCCGCGGGCGACCCACGCGCCGTCCTTGCCAATCTTCACGCAGGCGATGCCGCCGTAACCGGCGAGCTGGCGGGCGTAGGCGTCGTAGGCGGCGTCTTTCTGGAAGAGCGCGCGGGCCTCGTCCTCGTTGGCGAAGACGATGTCCACGCCCTGCTTCAGTTGGGCGAGGATCCAGTCGCGGGCGACGTTGACGACCTCGAAGGAGGAGAGCTCAAGGCTGATGGTGCAGCCGGCGGCGCGGGCCGTGGTGGCGACCTTGTCGGCGAGTGCGGGGTTGAAGAGCAGGTAGCCCTCGATGTGCGCGTGCTTGGAGCCGGCGAAATCCGCCGGCGTGACCTCGTCGGGGCTGAGCGACATGGCGGCGCCGAGGCAGGTGCGCATGGTGCGCTGGCTGTCGGGCGTGACCATGGACAGGCAGCGGCCGTTGGGCAGGGCGGCGTGCTTGAAGCGAGAGCCGTCGCCACCGGCGGCGATGAAGTTCGCGCGGTAGTCGCGGGCGGTCACGTCGCCGCCGATCTTGCCGAGGAAGGTGGTGCGCAGCCCGAGCTTGGCGGCGGCGAGCACGGCGTTGGCGGCGGAACCGCCGGGCGTCACGGCGTAGTCGGTGCCAAGTTTGGCGACGAGTTGCTCGATGTCGGTGTCGTCCACGAGCACCATGCCGCCCTTGTCGCCGGCGACGTGCTCCGTGAGGAATTTCTCCGGAACATGCGCGAGCAGGTCCATGATGGGATTGCCGATGCCGATGAGTTCAAACGAGGGCGAGGACATGAGAAGAGAGAGGATTCAGCCACGAAACACACGAAAGGAGCAGTTTTTTAACCACAGATTTCACGGATGGAGACGGATGAATCCGGCCTTTATCAGGCATGGGATCCGTGCATCCGTGGTAAATGAAAGACGACAATCCCTTGGCATCACGGCATGTGGCCAATTTTCGTGTATTTGGTGGTGACCAAGGCGGCGCGGTCAACTGACCGTCAGACTGGTGGCGAGGATCGGGTCGTCGTCGACCTCGATGAGGATGGAGTAGTCGCCGGGTTGCTCGAAGCGGAGGTTGCGGAGCTCGTTGATGAGGTTGATGCGGTGCAGGGGGCTCTGGGACTCGAACTCGCGGTGGAGCAGCTCGGCGGGGTTGGTGGGGTCGAGGCCCATCGACATCTTGATCTTGTGCGTGCCCGGCTGGACGTCGGTCAGGGTCAGGAACCAGACCATGTAGGGGTGCATGACGGGGAAGGAGCGGGCCTTGATGTTGGAGAACACGCCGAGGATGGTGTGTTTGCCCGAGGCGGGGTCGATGTGGACGCCGTCGCAGGTGATCCAGGCGAGGAGGGAGGGTTTGGACTGCACGACGGGAGGATGGGCCGGGGCGGGGGAGCGGCAAACTATTTTCCGGGGCGGGCAACAGCGGAACTGTAGCGGCGGTCCATGACCGCCGGATTTGGGAGCGGCGCTCCCGCAGAGGGAAAGCCGCATTTGTGGCGATGCGCCCACCTTTTTCTTGTGTATGGTTCCGGGGCGGTTTTTACCCATACGCGATGAAGTATATTTTCGTCACGGGTGGCGTCGTATCTTCCTTGGGCAAAGGGCTCACGGCGGGGGCGCTCGGCGCCCTCCTCGAGATGCGCGGGCTCAAGGTGCGCATACAGAAATTCGACCCCTACCTCAACGTCGATCCGGGCACGATGAGCCCCTTCCAGCACGGCGAGGTCTATGTGCTCGACGACGGCGCGGAGACCGACCTCGACCTCGGCCACTACGAGCGCTTCACGTCCGGCCAGCTCTCGCGGAGCAACAGTCTTTCCTCCGGCCAGATCTACGAGGCCGTCATCGCCAAGGAGCGCCGCGGCGACTACCTCGGCAAAACCGTGCAGGTGATCCCGCATGTCACCAACGAGATCAAGAAACGCATCTATGGCGGCGGCAAGGGCGTGGACGTGCTCATCACCGAGATCGGCGGCACGACCGGCGACATCGAGGGCCTGCCGTTCCTCGAGGCCATGCGGCAGTTCGCGCTCGAGGCCGGGCCGGGCAACTGCGTGTTCATCCACGTCACGCTCATCCCCTACCTCAAGGCCGCCGGCGAGCTGAAGACCAAGCCCACGCAGCAGAGCGTGGCCAAGCTCCGCGAGATCGGCATCCAGCCGCACTTCCTCGTCTGCCGGTGCGACCACCCGATGACGCCCGAGATGCGGGAAAAGCTCTCCATGTTCTGCAACGTGCCGACCAAGGCCGTCATCGAGGAGATGGACGTGCAGTCCTCAATCTACGAGCTGCCGCTCATGCTCCAGAAGGAGAATCTCGACCAGCTCGTCGTGCAGCAGCTCGGCCTGAAGGCCCGCGCCAACCCCACCAACATCTGGGCCGAGGTCGTGCGCCGCATCAAGTCGCCGAAGCACGAGGTGAGGATCGGGGTCGTGGGCAAATACATCGAGCTGCAGGACGCCTACAAGTCCGTCTACGAATCGCTCAGCCACGCCGGCATCGCCAACCACGCCCGCGTGAAGATCGTCCGCATCGACGCCGAGGGCCTCGAGACCAAGGCCGGCCTGGCCAAACTCAAGCTGCTCGACGGCATTCTCGTGCCCGGCGGCTTCGGCGACCGCGGCATCGAGGGCAAGGTCGCCGCCGCGCGTTTCGCCCGGGAAAGCAAGCTGCCTTATTTCGGCCTGTGCCTCGGCATGCAGGTGGCGGTGATCGAGGTCGCGCGCAACGTCCTGCGCCTGAAAAACGCCAACTCGGTGGAGTTCGACGTGAAGACGCCGCATCCGGTCATTGCGCTGATGGACGAGCAGCGGCATGTCGTCCTGAAGGGCGGCACGATGCGGCTCGGCGCCTACGAGTGCAAACTCAAGCCCGGCTCGCTGGCGCGCAAGGCCTACGGCAAGGACACGGTCTCCGAGCGCCACCGCCACCGCTTCGAAGTGAACAACGAATACGTCGCCCGGCTGGAGAAAGCCGGCCTGGTGTTCAGCGGCTGGAATCCCAAGCGCGGCCTGGTCGAGATCACCGAGCTGAAGAACCACCCCTGGTTCCTCGGCGTGCAGTGCCATCCGGAGTTCCAGTCCAAGCCGAACAAGGCCCACCCGCTCTTCGCCGCCTTCATCGCCGCCGCGATCAAGCACCGGAAGCAGAAATAGACTGATATGATCAATCCGACCAATGCAGTTTTACCACGGATGGCGCGGATTAACACGGATAGGACCAAGGCTTATTAAAGTTCCTCTACCTGCTTTCCTTGGAAAATTATCCGTGTCCATCTGTGTAATCTGTGGTTAATTTCGTCTGTGGCCGTTCCTATGCTCTTCGATCCCAAAAAACTCCTCCTCATCGCCGGGCCGTGCTCGCTGGAAAACGAGCAGGTCTGCCGCGCCGCGGCGGAGACCCTGGCGAAGATCGCCCGGAAGCACCCGGAGCTGAAAATCATCTTCAAGGGTTCGTTCGACAAAGCCAACCGCACCTCGCTCGGCACCGGGCGCGGCACCGGGATGGCGGCAGGCCTGGCGCTGCTCGCGCTGATCAAGAAGGAATACGGCTTTCCGGTGCTGACCGACATCCACGAGCGCCAGCAGGCCGTGCCGGTCGCGAAAGTGTGCGACGTGCTGCAAATCCCCGCCTTTCTCTGCCGCCAGACCGACCTGCTGCTCGCCGCCGCCGCGACCGGCCGGGTGGTCAACGTGAAAAAGGGCCAGTTCCTGTCGCCCCAGGAGATGGAGTTCGTCACCGCCAAGCTGCGCGAGGGGAAGGCGAAGGAGGTCTGGCAGACCGAGCGCGGCACGACCTTTGGCTACCAGAACCTCGTCGTGGACATGCGGAGCTTCGGCATCATGAAGTCCTTCGGCTTCCCGACCGTGTTCGACGCCACGCACAGCGTGCAGCTGCCCGGCGCAGCCGGTGGCAAGACCGGTGGCCGGCGCGAGTTCGTGCCGCCGCTGGCCCGGGCCGCCCTCGCGGCCGGCGCCGACGGTTTATTCATCGAGACGCACCCGAACCCCGAGAAGGCCATTTCCGACGGCCCCAACCAGATTCCCACCGCCGAGCTGCCGGCGCTGATCGCCTCCTGCGTGGCGGTGTGGCAGGCGGTGCGCAAATAATTTTCCCCATGCCCAACTTCATCATTGATGTGCCGATGCCCTCGATGGGCGCCACCGTCAGCGAACTCACCATCATCAAAATCATCGCCGCGCCCGGCGCCCAGGTGGCCAAGGGCCAGAAGCTCGCCGAACTGGAGAGCGACAAGTCGGCGTTCGACTTCGAGTCGCCCGCCGAGGGCGCGATCATCGCCGTGCACGGCAAGGCCGGCGAGGTGAAGTCCTCCGGCCAGTCGCTCTTCCGCATGGAGACCTCCGACGAGAGCCTGCGGCATCTGGCGGTTCAGACGACAGAAGACGGAGGACAGAAGGCAGCCGATGCGCCTGCGGTTCCGTCCTCTGCCCTCCGTCCTCCGGTTTGGACGCCCCGCGCCATCAAGATGGCGCAGGAAGCCGGGCTCGACCACGCGACGATCACCGACATCGCCGCGACCGGCCCGGGCGGCCGCGTCTCCGGCGACGACGTCACGAAGTATCTCGCGAGCCGGAGATAAACGTAGGGCCGCCGCTTGCGGCGACCTTTTGTGCCGCCCCCGAGGCGCGTAGGCTGATGTCAACCAATAGTTGACATCAACCCGAGGCCGTTGGCGGGTGGGAGTGGAGGTTGAAGCACAGGGCTCAGTTCACCGGCCTCGCCGTGCTGAGGTAGAGGCCGTTGAAAAGGAGCTTGTAGGTGCCGTGCGTGCCGGCGCGGAAGGCGACCTCGGGCCCGAGCAGCCAGAGCTTGCCCGTTCCCATCGGCGCCTCGAGCGCGGCGACGCCCTGGTCCAGGTAGGACTGGCCCCAGGCCCAGCCGCTCCGCAGGGGCGCGGCGCTGGCGAACCACGCGATGGGCTTCACGCCCTTGGCCGCCGCCTCGGGGAGGAGTTTGAAGACGGGGCTGTTGTCGAAGTAGACGTCGGCGGCGGACTCCATGCCCCAGGCCAACGGCGCGGCGGAATCGACGGCCACGCGCAGGATGCTGCCGGGCACGTAGAACTTGTCGCGCGGCAGCGGGCGCTCCTTGCCCTGCGGTCCCATCTCCACGAGGGCGCTGCGCACGGGCACACCGAGATGGTAGGCGAGGTTGGTGCTGGTCCCGATGGCGATGATGCTGCCGCCTTGCGCGGCAAACTCGCGCAGGGCCGGGATCGATTTCTCCTCGGTGAGGCTGCCGGTCCAGCCCCGATAGGCCGCGGGCAGGTCGTCGCCCGCGGGCACCTTGACCAGGGTGTCGCTGAGGCGGGGGTTCAACGCGCCGGCCGACTTAAGCGGAGGGACCGCGCCGGTGACAAGAACGATGACATCGTATTTGGCGCGCAGGTTGCCGGCGTCGATCTGCTGCGGGTAGACGACCTCGAACGGGAATTCGAACTGCTCGAACAGCCACCGGGTCCAGCCGGAGGACATGGAGCCGCCGTATTGGTCCCAGAGCGCGATGCGCATGGGGGCGAGCTTGAGGGCGTCGCTTGTGGGCTTGAGGTTTGTGGCCACGGCGTTGAGCCCGAGCTCGATGGCGGCCCGCTCAATGATTGGGAGCGATTGCTTGGAGGATGGTATATAGATCGCGCCATGACCGAATTCAGGATGCCCGGGCGGAGGCGTCTTGAGCCAATAAACGGCGGCGCCGGCCTTCAGTAGGCGGTTGATCAGGAGAAAACTGTTGTTCGAGCGATGATCAACCAGCCAGTCAGCAGTTGGTGGCGCCACCTTCCCCGCCGGGGGATTCTGGAGTTCGCCGTAGGGCAGGCGCTCGAAGGGGCCGTCGAAGGCGTCGAGCACGCGGTCAAACTTCACGCCCATCTGGTAGGCGACGGTCCATCCGGCGGAATCATAGGGCGCGATCGGCGGGCCGCCCTCGTATTGGAAATCGTTCGGGTGGTCCTGCGGCTCGAAGGCGTCGAGCACGAAGGGCCGGAAGGCCTGCGCGGCCTTCACGATGTAGGAGCCGGCAGCGTAGTTTTTCCCCGCGACGGTGAAGTCCGCCGTGGCGCGGTGGAGGGCGATGCCGGATTTCACCAAGGTGTTGATGAATTTGACCGCCGTCGGGAAGTCGGCCTGGTCGCGCGGGATGATGTAGCCGCGCGGATCGCGCAGCTCGGGCTTCTTCAGGGTTTCGTCGTAGAGTTTGGAGGGGATGATGTTGCCGGTCTGGCTGGCGAAGCGGAAGGCGCGGTCGTCGTCCTCGTCGGTCTTGGCGGCGGGCTTGGCGGCGGCGCGCATGGCCTCGACGCGCTTGGGTGACAGCGACCAGTGGTCGCGGCCGCCGCGCTCGATGGAGTTGGCGCCCATGCGCCAGATGTTGAAGAGCAGCTCGTCGCGGTGGCGGGCGGCGTGGTTGAGCACGGCGTAGTTGGCGGTGAGGGAGTATTCGATGGACGAACGGAAATGCCAGGGCTGGGGCGGCGCCGGCATGGGCAGGTCACCGGAGGGAATCTGGCGCTCCGGCACGAGCGGGATCTCCATCGGCGTGGGGCTGCCCACGGTCTCGGTGAGCAGGCCGAGCATGTTGTGGAAATACACCGTCGTGCGCAGGCCGCCGTTCCACCAGGTCGAGAAAACCGAGCCGCGCTTCATCGTCGACCCCGCCTTGCCCTCGGCCAGCCAGCGGCTGTGCATGGCCGAGCCGATGGAATCGAGCTGCGCGACGAGCAGCGGGTCGAAGACATAGTTGAACGGGTCGCGGTAGGGCGGACCGGCGACGATGGTGCCGGTCGGTCCGGGCTGGTGGTGGTTGTAGACGATCTGGGGAAACCACTCGAGGTAGAGCTGCCGCGCCATGTTCTGCGACTCCTTCATGTTGGTCAGCATGAAGTCGCGGTTGTTGTCGTGGCCGGCGTATTTCTGGTAGAGCCGCGGCTCGCGGTCGACGATGCGCGTGGCCGGGTCGGGCCGCCGCATATACCACGAGCTGATCAGCTCCTGGCCGTCGGGATTGGCGTGGGTGAAGAGGATGATGACGTGGTCGAGGATGCGGAGCGTCTCGGCATCGGCGCGGCTGGCGAAGCGCCAGAGGGTTTCGGTGAGCTGGGCGGCGCCGAGCGTCTCGGTGGCGTGCAGGCCGCCGTCGATCCAGACCACGGCCTTGCCCTCGGCGGCGAGGGCGCGGGCCTGCGCCTCGGTCACGCCCTCGGCGCGGGCGAGTTTCTGGGCGATCTCCTTGTAGCGGTCGAGCTTCGCCAGGTTGGCCGGCGAGGTGCAGATGACCAGGTATTGGCGGCGGCCCTCCTCGGTGGGGCCGATGTCGACGAGCTTCAGCCGGTCGGACTCGGCGGCGAGCTTCTTGAAATACGCCTCGGTCTGCGTGTAGGTGGCGAGGTGGTAGTCGTCGCCGATGGCGAAGCCGAAATGCTCCTGCGGCGAGGTGAGGGCCGCGGCGAACGGCGCGAGGAACAGGGCGGCGGCGCAGGCCGCCCGGCGGAACAACGGGGATGTCATGGGGTGGGGTGTGCCTGGTCAAGGTGGGTTTTGCGACCGCGGACTCAAGGGGCCTTCTCCACGCCGGCGGCCAGCGGGGCGCCGTAGTTGAGGTAGAACTGGTTTTCGAAGATACCGTGCGGGTCGTAACGCCGCTTGAGGGCGAAGAATTCCGGGGCTTGGGGATAGGCCCGCAGGAACTGCTCCGCTGTGGCGTGCGGCCGGTAGGGCAGGTAGTAGCGGCCGCCGCAGGCCAGCGCCACGTCGATCAGCTCGCGCGTCATCACCTTCATGGTGGCCTCGGCCGCGGCATCCCGCCGCTGGTGGAACAGCAGGACCAGTCCGAACATCTCCTCCGGGGCGTAGCGCAGGAACGTGTCGTGGTCGGGCTCGACGTTGCGCACGGTGACATTCAGCAGCTCGGGCCGGTAGGACAGGAAGACCGGGCGGGACTTCTCGATGAAGTCCGCAAAGCGGCTGGCGGGGATGAAATATTCGTGGAGAATGTCGGTCGCATCCGGGTCGCGCGTGGCGTAAAGGTTCGAGGGCTCGTTCATGACCTGATTGCGCGACAAAACCTTGCCGGCGGTCTCGCCCATCTGCTTTTCCAGCCACCAGCGCAGGTTCTTGCCGTAGTCGCTCCCGACCTCGCCGCGATAGACCAGTCGTTTCAGCAGGCTCGGCTGCTCGTCGCGGAGGGTGTGCTTGGTCGGTTTGTCCGTGGCCGTGCGGCGCAGGAGAGTGACGGAGGCTTCCTGGAAGAACGATACGGGCGCCACGCTGATCCGGCCGTAGGCCATGCCCGCGTCGGGGTGGCCGCGCGTCAGTTCGTGGTAAACCTTCACGTAGTCCCGGGGCGCGACCGGATGGGCCTCCGCCTCGTAGTAGTCGTTGGGCACGACCCGGAGTTCGACCTCCAAGATGACGCCGAACAGGCCGTAGCCGCCGAGGACGAGCGAGAACAGTTCCTGATTCTCACCCCGGCTGCAGCGCACGATTTCGCCCGAGGCGGTGAGCAGCCGGAAGGACTCCACGGTGCCGCAGATCGGCGGCATGTCGTTCTGCCAGCCGTGGCAGTTGACCGAGATCGAGCCGCCGACGGAGAAATCGTTGTTGGTCTGCATGACGGAGACGGCATAGCCGCGCTCGTCGAGAAATGGAATGACCTCATGCCACCGCGCGCCGGCGCCGACGGTGAGGAGCTTTTTGCCCTCGTCGAGCGCCAGACGGTTGAACGGGTGCATGTCGAGCGCGATGCCGCCCGGATAGAGCGTGTGGCCGCCCATGGAATGCTGCGCGCCGGCGATCGCGATGTGCCGGCCTTCGCGCGCGGCGCGGCGCACCAGGTCGGCGAGCTGTTTTTCCGCCTCGGCGGGATCGGCGGCCACGCGGATCACCTCGGCAGGCTGGGTGGCGTTCAAGCGGCTGGCGTCGTCGGTGCCGGCGGCGGGCATGCTGCGCGGCGTCTTGCCGTCCTGCCACCAGACCCCGGCCAGAAACAACACGGGCCGGGCGACGATCAGGCCGGCGGCGATCAGCAGGATCGCGAGGAGGGAGAGGACGGTCTTGCGCATGGGAAAACGGAGTGGCGGCCTAGTAGTCAAAAAGGTGCTCGAGCCGGAGGTTCTTGGCGGACATCTCCCGGAGCACGGCGCCAAGGGATCTTGCCGGGACCTGCACGGCGACGCGCTTCACGGCGGGGCCGGTGAGGAGTGTCATGGTGAAGAGGGGCCGGCCCGCGCCGAGGTCGTAGCTCCAGGCCGCCGGGGCGATCAGCGTGAGCATGATCTCGTCGTTGCCGGCGATCTCCTCGAACTCGACGCCGTCCCGCGCGAGCAGGGGCACGGTGTCGGTGAAGCCCTGGTAGTGCGGCACCGTGAAGATCCAGTGTTGCGCGCCCAACTCCCGCACCCGCCGGACGCCGGGCCGGGCGAGGGATGTCTCCCCGATGTTGCGGGCCGAGGCGAACACCTCCGTGTCGGCGACGCCGTAGACCGAGTGGCTGGCGAAACGGATCACGCCGGCGTAAAGCGCCTTGAGGCCGTATTCGAGGCTGAGGAAAAACTTGCGCTCCCACTTCCGGAGGAAGTGCGGGCCGAAGAAATCGTGGGCCGACCACAGCGTCGTGAACTTGCGGCCGAACGGGAACTCGAACCACGGCCGGGTCGGGATGAAGTCGCCGTAGTCCTTCGCGACCTGCGCGGCGAAGGCGTCCTCCGGGGTCGGCTGGCTTCCGGCGGTCCATTCGGCGAGGCGGCCGACGGTGTTCTCGTAGACGCCCTTGACCCCGAACTCGACCGTGGAGCTGCCGCAGATCACGACGAGCATGAGATTGTAGCCCGGGTTGAAGCGGTAGTGTTTTTGGGCGATGCCATATGTCTGCGCGTAGCCGTCCCACATTTGCGCGATGCCCCGGAAGTAGGGGAAGCCGCTCGGCGGCTTCGTGGCCAGGTATTGCGCGTATTCCTGCGGGTTGAACACGAGATACCATTCGGAGAAGGTCAGGTAGGTGGCATCCTCGTCACGCCGATACTTCGGCGTGGCCGCGATGCGCGCGGCCTGTTCCGGCGAAGCCGGGTCAGAGATGGGGCGGAATTCCTTCTGCGCCCCGCGGGCGGCGAGCAGGAAGGCGCCGACGGAGACGATGCTGCCCAGCAGACTGGCGAGGAATGCCCATTTGCCCAACCGCCACCACCACCGCGCTCGAATCCACCGGCGGATCATGGTGTCGCCGGCTTTTCACGCGCCGCCAGCCAGAAGCCGATCAGCATCATCGTGGCGGGAATCAGGATGTGCGGTGTGTTGGTCAGCGCGGCACGCACGCTCAGGTCGGGGCCGCGCGGTCCCACGGTGCAGAGGTCGCCGTTCAGGAACTCCACGCCGAGGAAGATGCCTGTCAGGGCGTCGATGCCGTAGGGAATGCCGGCGTATTTGAAATAGTTCACCGACCAGGCGTGCGACTTCCAGGCCACGACTCCGGCGAGCAGACCCGAGAGCAGATGGAAGATGTCGTCAATCGGGTCGATGGCGAACAATCCCAGGAGCCGGCCCTGCGCGTCCGTGAGGCCCGGCCAGTGGCTCAGGGCGACGATGAAAAGAAAATTGGCGCAGTAGAACCACGCCAGCCATTGGATTTTCGAGAACGGGTTGGTCATGGGCAGTTGCTTCGGCTAGGGGGCGTCATTCCTGCAAAGCGTGGCTCAGGATGCTCAGGGCGTAGACGGCGGCGGTGTCGCTGCGCAGCACCAGCGGGCCGAGCGTGATGGGCTGGAAGCCGGCCGAGATGGCCGCGGTCGTTTCCACCGGGGAGAAATCGCCTTCCGGCCCGACGAGCCACAACGCCTTGCGCGGGAGGTGTCCGTGTTTCGCGGCGTAACCGGCGAGCGACTTCTTCAGCGTGCTGGCGCCGCCGTGCAGGCTGGCGATGAGCTTGAGGTCGAAGCTGGTGGACTCGAGGTGGAGCATGGCCTCCGGACGCGCTCTGAACCCCTCCGGAGGCCGGGTTCCACCTTCGATAGCTGCGGTGTCAGGCGCCCGCAATGTCGCAAGAAACGCTTCCAGTTTCTGCAAGGCCGCGATCTCCGGCAGCCACGGATTACCGCATTGCTTGGCGGCTTCGATGGCGGCGGTGCGCCATTTTTCGATTTTCTTCTCGGCGCGGTCGCCGTCAAGGTGCACCTGCGTGCGCTCGCTGAGGAGCGGCACGATGCGGGCGGCGCCGATCTCGGTGGCCTGGCGGACGATGTCGTCCATCGTCGCGCCCTTGGGCAGCGCCTGGGCGAGGGTGATCTCGTGTGGCCGGGGTCTCGCCGGGCGGGATTCCTTCACTCGCAGCACGGTTGCGCTCTTGCTCGGGTCGATGCATGCGGTGATCCACTCGCGGCCGCGCCCGTCAAAGGCCGTGACCGGATCGCCGCGGCCGCAGCGGTTCACGGCGACGAGGTGGTGGCTTTCCTCGGGTGAGAGTTGGATTTCCTTTGCGTCGGCGGGGGCGGCGGGAGCGTAGGCGCGGAAGTCGGGCATGGCAGGAAGCTGAAGGCTCGGAGCACTCGGAGCAAGGCAGCGATTGGCCACAAAAGCACAGAGAACACAAAAACTGAAGTTGCCCCCGTTTTGTGGACAGAGGGCGCGGACCATCCCAAAAGGAACCGATACCCATGCCCAAGACCAAACCATCCTACAGTGCAGAGTTCAAACGCGAGGTGCTCGCCTATCAGGCGAGCACCGGCCAGTCCCAGAAAGAGGT
>JACPPI010000014.1 GCA_016190985.1 Opitutia bacterium
AAGGGAGGTTCGCCCCCCCAACGCCAAAGCGACCGTGACAGAAGCGGCTTCTTCCGACGAGCCAATCGGCCCATTCTCAGAAGCCGCTTCTGTCACTGCCCTGCGTCTATTCACGAGGTGGGACATACAAGCTTGCTCCGGGGAGTAGCGCTGGCGAAAGGGCGGCGTTCAATGTGGGAGCGACTTTCTTGTCCGCCGTAGCCTTGGCGAAGGCTGGAACGTCGCGATTGACCGACCTTATTGAGGGTGTCGGGGCAAAAAGCCCCTCCCACGCGGAAAGACAGTTCATCGGCTCGTCGGGACGACTCGCCTCGCGCCCCCATTAGCCCGTCAAATCCCGCTCCGGCCTGCGCCGGGGTCTTCCTTATAGCGGGACGGTTCGGCGCCCTTTGCGCTCCGCAAGAAATGCGGCGTTTCCGCCAAGCGCAGCCTTTACCAAGCCCCCTGGTTAGGACATAGTGGAGGTATGGTCAGTCCCAACACCCCAGGACCCCTTGGTGCGGCGGCGCACTCATCGGGTGCAACCCCTTCCATCGACGACGTCGTCATCCGGCTCGCCGGCAATTCGCAGGACGGCATCCAGGCGGTCGGCGGCTTCCTCGCCCGCCTCGCCGGCCGCTCCGACCAGGAGGTCATGACTTACATGACCATCCCGTCCACCATCTCCGGCGGCCCGTCCATCTTCCAGGTCCGCATGGGCTCCGGCGAAATCCTCTCGTCCGGCGACCGCGCCGACGTGCTCGTGGCCTTCTACCAGCACAGCTACGAAAGCCACCGCGCCTCGCTCCGCCCCGGCGGCGTGCTCCTCTACGACACCGACCACGTCACCCCCAATCCCGACGACAGGGAGATCACCGCTGTCGGCGTCCCCATGACCTCCGCCACGGTCGAGGCCGTCGGCGGCTCCTCCAAGGAAAAGGGCAAGAACATCTACGTGCTCGGCCTCATCGCCCGGATGTTCGACCTCGACATCCCGAAACTCACGCAGCTCATCAAGGAGCGCTTCGCCGGCAAGAACGAGGACATCGTGCGCAACGCCATGCTCGCCTTCGACGCGGGCTACGCCTATCCGGCCGAGAACCTCCGTTACCGCCTTGAAAAGGCCGCCGCGCCCGTGGCCGGCGCGCGCCCGCAGGTCACCACCGACGGCAACACCGCCCTCGCCTACGGCCTGATCGCCGCCGGTGTCCGCCACGGCGCCGCCTACCCGATCACCCCGTGGTCCTCCATCATGGAGACCCTCCGCGTCGAGCTGCCGAAATACGGCGGCATTTTCGTGCAGTGTGAGGACGAGATCGCCGCCGCGTCCACCGCGCTCGGCTTCTCCTACGGCGGCCACCTCTCCGTCACCGGCTCCTCCGGCCCCGGCCTCTCCCTCAAGATGGAGGCCCTCGGCTGGGCCACCATGGCCGAGATGCCCCTCATCGTGATCAACATCCAGCGCGGCGGCCCGTCCACCGGCATGCCGACCAACATCGAGCAGAGCGACCTCCTGCAGGCCATCTACGGCTCGCACGGTGACTGCCCGCGCGTCGTGCTCGCCCCGAAGAACGTCGAGGATTGCTTCTACGTCGCCCTCGAGGCCGGCCGCATCGCCCGCGAATACAGCACGCCCGTCATCATCCTCTCCGACCAGGCCATCGCGACCCGCATCGAGGCCTTCCCCGAGCCCGAGCTGGCCAAACTCATGGGCGAGACCAAGCCCGACACGCGCCCGCGCCCGCCCGAGTTCAAGCCCTACCCGGCCGACCAGATCACCCGCCACGCGCCGCCCGGCTCGCTCATGACCTCGGGGAAATACCCGACGGTCACCGGCCTCGAGCATGACGAGCTCGGCCACCCGACCGCCAATCCCGGCCTGCACATGAAGATGACGGCCAAGCGCCGCGAGAAACTGAAAAAACTCGCCGCCACCCTGCCCGCGCCCGAGCTCGCCGGCGACCAGTCGGGCGAGGTCCTCCTCGTCGGCTGGGGCTGCACCTACGGCCCGATCCGCGAGGCGATGATCCGCCTCCGCGGCGCCGGCGCCAAGGTCGGCCACCTGCAGATGCGCCACATCCATCCGCTCGCCCCGGGCCTCGCCGAGACCTTCGCCCGCTACCAGCACGTCGTCGTCGTCGAGATCAACGACGAGGGCCTCTACGGTTACGGTCAGCTCACCACGCTCCTGCGCGGCTGCTTCTGCAATCCCGCGATCACCAGCGTCACCAAGACCGACGGCCTCACCTACAAGGTCAGCGAGATCGTCGAGCGCGTCGCCAAGACCCTCGGCCTCGCCGACACCACCGTCGGCATGCGCAAGCAGAGTGTCCTCGCTTCGCCTCAGCGAAGCTGAGGACGAACCTCGCCGAAGCCCATCGGGCGAAGGCGGGCCACCCAATCGAAAATCCAAAATCAGAAATTTATGTCTGCTCCCGCCACACTTCCCGCAGTCAGCCCCGTATCCGCTGACGGTGCACGCGCCCCTCTATCGAAAAAAGCCCTGACCGCCGACCACCCGACATGGTGCCCCGGTTGCGGCGACTTCGCCGTGCTGGCCTCGTTCTACAAGGTCCTCGAAAAACTCAACTACCCGCAGGAAAAGATCGTCACCTTCGCCGGCATCGGCTGCTCCTCGCGCTTCCCGTATTTCGTCAACACCCACGGCGGCCACTACATCCACGGCCGCTCCCTGCCCTTCGCCGCCGGCATTTCGCTCGGCCGCGACGACCTGCATGTCTTCGTCTTCGGCGGCGACGGTGACGGCTTCTCCATCGGCGGCAACCACCTTGTCCACACCGCGCGCAAGAACCCGCGCCTGACCTACGTCATCATGGACAACTCGGTCTACGGCCTGACCAAGAAGCAGACCTCCCCGACCTCCCCGCTCGGCTTCAAGTCCAAGACCGACCCCTGGGGCGCCTTCGACCAGCCGATCAACCCGATGCGCACGCTCCTCAACAGCGGCGCCACCTTCGTCGCCCGCTCGCACGCCACGCAGGTCAGCCACATGGTCGAGATGATGCTCCGCGCCTCGCAGCACGACGGTTTCTCCGTCGTCGAGATCCTCTCCGAGTGCGTCGAGTTCTTCGAGGGTGCCTTCGACGGCGCCAATCCCCGCAAGGGCGGCGCCTGGCAGACCATCGAGCTTAGGAAAAACGACGGCTCGCCCGAGGACGCCGCCCGCCACGACCCGACCGACGAGATCGCGGCCTTCAAGCTCGCCTCCGAGCCCTGGCCGGGGAGGTTCGGCGTGTTCTACGAGAACAAGACCCGCCCGACCAAGAACGCCCTCGAGCAGAAGCTCATCGCCCACACCCGCGAGAAGACCAAGAACGCGTCCGACCTCGAGCTGCTGTCGAAAACCTTCGCCCGGATGCGGTGACCTCGGTAGGGCGCGCTATCCCTAACGCGCCGCCCGACGTCCACGCCGGCTGAGCGGCGGGTTAAGGATAACCCGCCCTACCCGATTCATCACCGGGCCTTTTTGTTTTCGACCCGCCGCGCCGGCGTTGTTTCACTGCCGCCCATGTCGAAGGTCTACTTCTATTACTCGGCGATGAACGCCGGCAAATCGACCGTCCTGCTCCAGTCGAGCTACAACTACCACGAGCGCGGGATGCGCACCCTGCTCTTCATCCCCTCGGTCGACACCCGCTCGGGCGGCCGCATCAAGTCCCGCATCGGCCTCGACGCCGAGGCCATGGCGTTGCAGGCCGACGAGGACATCTTCGCCCACGTCAAGGCCGCCCACGCCGCCCAGCCCGTCGCCTGCGTGCTGATCGACGAGGCGCAGTTTCTCACCCGCCGGCAGGTCGAGCAGCTGACCGAGATCGCCGACCAGCTGCGCATCCCCGTGTTGTGTTACGGCCTGCGCACCGATTTCCAGGCCCAGCTTTTCCCCGGCAGCGCCGCGCTCCTCGCCCTGGCCGACAACCTCATCGAGTTGAAGACCATCTGCCATTGCGGCCGCAAGGCCACGATGAACCTCCGCGTCGGCCCCGACGGCCGTGGCGTCAAGGAGGGCGCGCAGGTCGAGATCGGCGGCAACGACCGCTACGTCGCCATGTGCCGCCGGCATTTCAAGGAAGCGCTGGCCTAGATCAGGCGCGCCAACGGACGGCGATAAGTTGGCAACGGATGCGCAATGTCCGGGCTTTGATTCCGCGCCCGTCACAGCAACATGGGGTGTTCAGCAATCCACGCCATGAAACCCATCCCCCCCGACTGGTCCGCCCGTGCCGTCTCGCCCGCCGACGCGGTCGCCGGCATCCGCAGCGGCGCCAATATCTTCATCCACGGGGCCGCCGCCACGCCGAGCGCGCTCGTCGAGGCGCTCTCAGCCCGGCGCGACCTCGAGCACGTGCGCCTCTACCACCTCCACACCGCGGGGGACGCGCCCTTCGCCGCCCCGGGCCGCGAGCGCGAGTTCCGCTCCGTCTCGCTCTTCGCCGGCCCGCCCTTGCGGGCCGCCATCGCCGAGGGCCGCGCGGACTTTGTGCCGGTCTTCCTGTCCGACATCCCCAACCTGTTCCTCTCCGGCCGGGTGAAGCTCGACGCGGCCCTGCTCTGCCTCTCCCGGCCCGACGCCCACGCCAATTGCTCGCTCGGCACCTCCTGCGACGCCGCCAAGGCCGCCGCCGAGACCGCCGGCCTCGTGATCGCCGAGTTCAACGCCCGCATGCCCCGCACCCACGGCAACAACCTCGTGCCCTTCGGCCGCATCGACGCGTTCACCCTCGCCGACCGTCCGCTGCATGAGCACGCCGTCGATGCCAGCGGGGAAATTGAAAACCGGATCGGGGAGCTGGTCGCCGGGCTCGTCGAGGACGGCTCCACCCTGCAGATGGGCATCGGGGCCATCCCCGACGCCGCGCTGGCGCGCATGACGCACAAGCACGATCTCGGCATCCACACCGAGATGTTCTCCGACCGGATCATCGACCTCGTCGCCGCCGGCGCCATCACCAACCGCCTGAAGAAAGTCGGCACCGGCCGCATCGTCACCAGCTTCATCAACGGCACGAAACGGCTCTTCGACTTCGTCGACGACAACCCGCTCGTCAACTTCTACCCCTGCGACTGGACCAACGACACCTCGGTCATCCGCAAGAACCCCAAGGTGGTCGCCATCAACTCCGCCCTCCAGATCGACCTCACCGGCCAGGTCTGCGCCGACTCGATCGGCCACCGCATCTACTCCGGCATCGGCGGGCAGATGGATTTCATCCGCGGCGCCGCCCTCTCGCCCGGCGGCAAGCCCATCATCGCCCTGCCCTCGCGGGCCCTGGGCGGCACGGTCTCCCGCATCGTCTCCGCGCTCTCCCCGGGCGCGGGCGTCGTCACCACGCGCGGCCACGTCCATTGGATCGTCACCGAATACGGCGCGGTCAACCTCCACGGCCTGACGCTGCGCGAGCGCGGCGAGGCCCTGATCAGCATCAGCCACCCGGATTTCCGCGCCGGCCTGCGGAGCGAACTTGCCAATCTGCGCCATTTTCCGATGAGTTGAGGGCAACCCCGCATGCTCTTGCCCGCCGCGTCGCTCCTCATCTTCATCGGCACCTACACGCCCAAGGACGGCGCCAGCCGGGGCATCTACGCCGTGCGGCTCGACCCCGCCACCGGCGCGTTCAGTGCGCCGACACTCGCTGCAGAAACACCCAACCCCGCTTTCCTCGCGTGGCACCGCTCGATCCCGGTCCTCTACGCCCTCGGCGAAGGCCCCGGACCCGATGGCAAGACCAGTGGTGGCGCCGTGGCCTTTGCCTACGACCCCGTCAGTGGCAGGCTGTCCTTGCTCAATGCCCGCGGCGCGGGTGGCGGCAACACGACTCATCTCGTGGCTGACGCCACCGGCAAAATGCTCGTCACTGTCAGTTACAGCGGAGGACAGGTGGCGGCCTTCCCTCTCGGTCCCGACGGCAGGCTCGGAAAACGGACCGCTTTCATCACCCATGCGGGACCGCTCGGCCCCAACAAAACCCGACAGGAGGGGCCGCATCCTCATTCCGCCACGCTAGCACAGGATAATCGCTTTGTGTTCGTGGCCGACCTCGGTCTCGACCGGGTGTTCAGCTACCGACTTGATCCTGGCTCGGCCAATCTCACGCCCAATGAGCCTGCGTTCGTCGCCATGACGCCCGGCTCCGGTCCGCGTCACACGAAGTTCTCCAACAACGGAAAGTTCTTCTATATCCTCGGAGAAATCGACGGTTCACTCACGGTCTGCGCCCATGACTCTACGAGCGGCGTCCTAACACCGCTCCAGCACACAACGACCCTCCCCAAGGGCTTCAAGGTGACCGACTCCGACCGCGCCGCCGAGGTGCGCGTTCGGCCAGACGGGAAATTCGTTTATGCCTCCAATCGCGGACATGACAGCATCGCCGTGTTTGCGGTCCAGCCCGATGGCACGCTCAAGCTGGTCGAGGTCACACCCAGTGGCGGCAAACATCCGCGCAATTTCAACCTCACGGCGGACGGCGGGTGGCTCGTCTGCGCCAACATGGACAGCGACAACCTCGTGTCTTTCAAGGTTGACCCTGTCACCGGCAAACTCACCCCGAGTGGCCACACCGTGACAGTGCCACGTCCAGCGTGTGTGTTGTTCGCACGCTCGTTGTTTGTGCAATAGCGGCTCAACCGAAACCGGCCACAGCGCGACCGCGCCCAAGGCCGTGGGCGTGCTGTTCGCCCCATGGATCGTAGCGCCCGCGTCCGCCGCTGTTCTCGGCTTAGAGTCCGTGTCCCCAAGCCGTTTGTCAACTATTGGTTGACATCAACCGGGAGCACGCCGCACGCAGATCTCAGAAGCGTTTGCTGGCGTCCGGCTCGGGCCGGGGCGGGCGCAGCATCAGCACGGTGTAGTAGGCCCCGGCGGCGAGCGCCACGCACACCAGCAAAAACCAGTCGCCGTGTTGCGTGTAGTAGCTTAGCTTGCCCGCCCAACGGATGTCGCGCGTGACCGCCACGGTCTGCGCCCCGCGGAAATACACGCTGCCGGCGTCGTTCTCCATCGTCGCCCGGATGCTGCCGAACTCGTCGATCCAGCCGCTCCAGCCGCCGTTGCCGCAGCGGATGACCGGCCGGCGCGTCTCGATCGCGCGCAGCACCGAGTGCGCCGCGTGCTGGTAGGCCGCGCCGCCCTCGCCGAACCAGCCGTTGTTGGTCAGCACGGCGAGCACCTCGGCCCCGGCCCGCACACTCTCCCGCGCCAAGGCCGGGAAAATGTCCTCAAAACAGATCAGCACCCCGACGGGCACTTGGCGCACGGAGACCATCCGGCCGTTCAGCGTCGGGCCGAAATTGACCGGCACCAGCAGCGGCGCGGCGTCGGAGCCGCGCTGGAAATCCCCGCCGATGGGCGCGAACTTCTCGATCCAGCCCAGCACGGGCCGCAGGGGGACGAATTCCCCGAAAGGCACGAGCTTGCGCTTGGCGTAGGTGGCGGCTTGCAGGCCGTCGGCGGGGCTGACCACGACCGCCGCGTTGGTCCAATGCCAGTCCGGCCAGCTCAGTTGCTGGGCCGCCACCGTGCCGAGCAAGATCGGCTTGCCCGTGCGCTTGGCGACGGATTCGAGCCAGGGCTGGACATTCGCGTCCTTATAGAGCGCCCACGGCGTCACCGCCTCGGGCCAGAGGATCAGCTCCGGCGCGCCACGGTGGCTCGCGGTGTAGGTCAGGTTCTCCAGCGTGCGCAACACCTCGGAGGCGTGCGCGGCGTCCCATTTCTCGTTCTGCGGGATGTAGGGCTGCACGAGGGCGACGCGCGCCAGCGGCCGGCGCTGCTGGTTGAAGGAGTCGGCAAGGAACGGGAACGAGCCGCCCATCAGCACCAGCAGCGCGACGGAGAACTCCGGCGTGCGCTTCTTGAAACCGGTGACGCCCTCGAAGAAGGCGCGGTGCACATAGGCGCCGGCGCCGAGGTTGAACACAACAAGGACGAACGACGTCGCGCCCGCGCCGGCATAGGCCGCCACCTGCAGGACGAGCGGACGCTGCCACTGGCTGGCCGCGAGCGGCAGCCACGGGAACCCTCCGAAGATCACGCCGCGGAACCACTCCAGCACCACCCACAGCGCCGCCAGCCCCAGCATCGCAAAGATGCGCACCAGCGCCTTGTGCCCTTGCAGTCGCGGGATGGTCCACCACACCGCCAGAAACCACGACCCCACGAGCAGGCCGACGAAGGGTCCGAGCAGGAGCAGCCCGCCCCAAGTCACGTTGTGCAGCCAACCAAGCAACGCGGTCCACGCCACCATCTGCGCGCCGAGGACGGTCCATACATACATCCGGAGCGCCGGCCGGCGGTAGGCCCAGAGAATGCCCGGCAGCGCCAGCACATAGGCCGCCTCACCGGTGTTGACCGGCGGAAAGGAGATATAGGTCAGAAATACGGTGAAGCCAAACACCGCCAGCACCCAGCCCAGGTGCGGCCGCCGCTGCCACAGCGTGGGTCGCGGCGCGTAGGGATCAGGTTCAACGTGGGTCGCAGCCATTTGCAGGAGTCTGTTTAGAGGCGACCAAGCCTTCGCTGGCAAGCAAGCTCCGGCGTGAGATCCAGGTGGAGCGACTTGCCCTCAAGGCGCTTGGCCCGCCTCCGCACGTCATTCAGCGCGTTGGGGGCTACGCGCTCCACCTCAAAGCCCGGGCAACAGCGGCGGGAGATCAGCCAGGCGGTTGACGTGGCGGAAGCGGGCATGGGCGCGCGGCAACTTGGTCATTTGTTCGTGCTTCCAGGTGATGTGATAGGGAATGTGCACCCCCGCCCCGCCGAGTTCGAGCACGGGCAGGATGTCGGACTTGAGCGAGTTGCCGACCATCACGAACTCCTCCAGCGCGACGCCGTGGCGGCGCAGCACGCGTTCGTAGGTGGCGCCGTCCTTCTCGCTGAGGATCTCGATGGCGTGAAAATGCCGGGCGAGGCTCGAAGCGGCGATCTTGCGTTCCTGGTGGTGCAGGTCGCCCTTGGTGATGAGCAACAGGCGGTAATCGCGCGCCAGCAGCGGCACGATCTCCGCCACGCCGGGCAGCAGCTCGACCGGGTGCGCCAGCATCTCCTGCCCGAGGGCGACGATCTCGCGGATTTCCTGCGCGCTGATGGCGCCCTGGGTCAGTTCGATGGCGGACTCGACCGTGCTGAGCATGAAACCCTTCACGCCGTAGCCGTAGAGCGGCAGGTTGCGCATCTCCGTCTTGAACAACATGCGGTCCACCTCGGCGGCCGGGTGGTATCTGGCCAGCAGCTGCCGGTAGCGCTGCTGGGCGCGGTCGAAGATGCTCTCGTTGTGCCAGAGCGTGTCGTCGGCATCGAAACCGATGGTTCTGATCATAGGTTGAGAGCTGAGAGTTGAGGGTTGAGAGACAAGGCCAAGGCAAGAGGCATCCGGTTCAGAACTCTCAACTCTCAGCAC
Organism: Opitutia bacterium; assembly: GCA_016190985.1. GTDB lineage: Bacteria > Verrucomicrobiota > Verrucomicrobiia > Opitutales > Opitutaceae > Lacunisphaera. The sequence goes on from JACPPI010000014.1 coordinate 9,396, forward strand.
TCAACTCTCAGCTTCATGAGCGCCGCTCACGCCGCCCCGTGGCAGTTCTTGTATTTCTTGCCGGAGCCGCAGGGGCACGGGTCGTTGCGGCCGACCTTGGGCGTCTCGCGGCGGATGGTGACGGAAGGCAGCTTGATCTCCTCGGCGGGCGCGGCCGGGGCGGACTCCGCCGGAGCCGCGGCCTGGGAGGCGGCGGCGAGCGCGGTGGGCGCGGCGGCGGGCCCTTGCAGGCGGGCGGAACGCGAAAGGATGGCGAAGAGGTTTTCGAAGGCGTCGCGGTTGGTCGCCGCGCGGAAGAGGCTCGTGCAGATCTGCAGGCGCACATTGTTCATCAGCTCCTCGAAAAAGCGGAAGGCCTCGCCCTTGTATTCGTTGAGCGGGTCCTTCTGGCCGTAGCTGCGCAGGCCGATGGAGCGGCGCAGCTCCTCCATCTCGGTCAGGTGCTCCTGCCAGTGGTGGTCGATGGCGTTGATGACGATGTAGCGCTCGAGGCCGCCGAGCGCCGCGGAGTCCTCGACCGACTCCTTCAGCGCGTAGGCCTTTTTGATGCGCTCGACCAGGTCCTTCAGCACGGTGTCGAAATCGCGCTGGTTCGCGAGTTCCTCGACCTTGGCGCTGACCGGGAAATGCGCGTTGAGCCAGCCGACCAGGCTCTCGACGTTGGCGGAGGCCGCGCCGTTTTTGCCGTCGAATCCGGCGGACTCGAGGCGGGCGGTGACCTCCTCCTCGATCATCTCGAAGATGATGTCCTTCGGGCGCTCGCTGTGCAGGGCGCCGTTGCGGATGCCGTAGACGACCTCGCGCTGCTTGTTGAGCACGTCGTCGTATTGGAGGAGGCGTTTGCGGATGGAGAAGTTCTGCTGCTCGACCTTCTTCTGCGCCGATTCGATCGAGCGGTTGAGCCAGGGATGCTCCAGCTCCTCGCCCTCCTGCATGGCGCCCTCCATGATCTTGGAGGCCAGGTTGCCCTGGAGAAACAGCCGCATCAGGTCGTCCTCCAGCGAGAGGAAGAACTTGGTCATGCCCGGGTCGCCCTGGCGCGAGCAGCGGCCGCGCAGCTGGCGGTCGATGCGGCGCGACTCGTGGCGCTCGGTGCCGACGACCAGCAGGCCGCCGAGCTCGCGGACGCCCTCGCCCAGCTTGATGTCGGTGCCGCGGCCGGCCATGTTGGTGGCGATGGTGACGGAGCCGCGGTGGCCGGCGCGGGTCACGATCTCGGCCTCCTGCTGGTGGAACTTGGCGTTGAGCACGGTGTGGATGACGCCGGCGCGCTTGAGCATGCGGCTGAGCACCTCGGACTGCTCGACCGTGACGGTGCCGACGAGCACGGGCTGCCCGCGCTGCTGGGCCTCCTGGATCTGCTTCACCACCGCGCCGTATTTGTCGCGCCGGGTCTTGAAGATGGAGTCGTTCTTGTCGACGCGGATGCAGGGCTTGTTGGTCGGGATCTGCGTGACGGCGAGCCGGTAGATCTCGTGGAACTCGGTGGCCTCGGTCTCGGCGGTGCCGGTCATGCCCGCAAGCTTCTCATACATGCGGAAATAATTCTGGATCGTGACCGTGGCGTAGGTGCGCGTCTCGCGCTCGATGGTGACGTTCTCCTTGGCCTCGACCGCCTGATGCAGGCCGTCGGACCAACGTCGGCCCGACATGATGCGGCCGGTGTTCTCGTCGACGATGACGACCTTGCCGTCCTGCACGACGTATTCGACGTCGCGCTCGTAGAGCGAATAGGCGCGGAGCAACTGGGACAGCGCATGAATGTCCTCGGACACGACCTCGTATTTCTGCTGGGCCTCGCGCTTGGCGGCTTCCTTCTCCTCGGGGGTTTTCGCGGTTTCTTTCTCGATGTCGATGAAGGCGGTCGCCAGGTCCGGCAGCACGAACGCGTCGGGGTCGTCGGGGCGGAGCTTCTTGCGCCCCACCTCGGTAAGGTCGGCCTGGTGGTTCTTCTCGTCGATGACGAAGAAGAGTTCCTCCTTCCACTTGTAGAGCTCCTCCTTGTTGAAGTCGGAGTGCATCTCGACATCGGTCTTGTCGAGCAGCTTGCGCCACTCCGGGTTTTCCTGGAGGCGGAGCAGGAGCTTGTTTTTCGGCATGCCCAGCTTGACCTGGAGCATCTTCATCGCGGCGGCCTGTTTGTCTTCGGCGGTGGCGTCCTTCTTCTCCAGCAGGTCCGTGGCTTCCTTGACGAGCTTGTTGATGAAGCGGAGCTGGGCGCTGACGAGCTGCTCGACCCCGGGTTTGAGGCGGGTGAAGGGCTGCTCGCGCTCGATGGGCGCGGGGCCCGAGATGATCAGCGGCGTGCGCGCCTCGTCGACGAGGATGGAGTCGATCTCGTCCACGATGCAGTAGAAGTGGTCGCGCTGCACCTGGTCCTCCTTGCGCGTGGCCATGCCGTTGTCGCGCAGGTAGTCGAAGCCGAACTCGGAGGCCGTGCCGTAGGTGATGTCGCGGCCATACATCTCGCGGCGGACCTCGGAGTGCATCTGCTGCTGGATGCAGCCGACGGTGAGGCCGAGAAAGCTGTAGAGGTGGCCCATCCACTCGGAATCGCGGCGGGCGAGGTAGTCGTTGACCGTGACGAGCTGGGCGTTGCGGCCGGTGAGGGCGTTGAGGTAGAGCGGGAGCGTGGCGACGAGGGTCTTGCCCTCGCCCGTGGCCATCTCGGCGATGCGGCCCTCGTGCAGGCAGATGCCGCCGATGAGCTGGACATCGAAGTGCACCATGTCCCAGGTGAGCTGGTGGTCGCACACCGTGATCTCGCGGCCGACGAGACGGCGGGCGGCGTTTTTGACCGCGGCAAAGGCTTCGGGCAGGATGGCGTCGAGTTTTTCACCCTGCTGGAGGCGGGCGCGGAATTCCCCGGTCTTGGCGCGGAGCTGGTCGTCGGTCAGCGCCTGGTATTGGGTTTCGAATTCGTTGATGCGCCCGACGACCGGGCGGCATTTTTCCACGTATTTGCGATGGTGCCGGCCGGCGAATTTCTGAAGGAGGAAGCTGAACATTGAAGGGGTGGAATGAAAACTACGCCCGGAGGCTTGGCAAATGGCAAAATTCAGCACGGGTGCTCCGGCGCAAACCGCTGGGCCGCAAGGTGCGGACGGGGATGAACAGCGGCGGCAGATTAAGGGTGGAGCGCGTTGCCCTCAACGCGCTTCTGAACTATTGGCCCACCAGTGGGGCCAGTTTTCCTCCTTCGCGCACAAACCTTTCACGACCGGGTTCCGCCGGATATAGTGCCATTTCTCCTGTGCCTCGGCCTTGGTGCGAATGCGATGGTCGAAATAATTCTCCTGCCAGCGCACACCCTGCAACCGGGCCGCTCCGCGCTTCCAGTTCCGAATCACAACTGACATGCCGGGCTCGCGGGGAAACGCCAGCAGCGCATGCACATGGTCAGGCATCAGGAGAAATAATTCAGTAGCATCTCACAGCGGATGAGCAAGCCGATGCAACCGCTTGCGATTGAACGCAAGCCGGGGCGCGTGAAGGAAAGTAGCGGTTGATAATTTTCTGGATGAAAAGTGATCTTACTCGGGTGCGTTCACGCGGGCTGT
>JACPPI010000006.1 GCA_016190985.1 Opitutia bacterium
TCGTCGAACACGGCTGGGAGTTGAGCCTCCACGCGACCCGGGCCCTGCGCCGCATGCGCCGCCGGCCGCGGATCATCCGGGCCTGCTGGGTTCAATCTGAGCTTTGCCTTTAACGTCAGGCTATTAGGCGAATCTCAATAGACTATAGGCAGGCAGTGAAACGAATGAGGCTGGGTTGCCTTGGCCTCGGATTGGGCTGATTGGCTTAAAGCCTACCTCTTACCGCCTATCGCTTTCTCACAGCTCCGTCGCGAAGCGCGGCTCGATGTCCACCGGCAGGTCATTGCACCGGGCGAGGAGCGTCTTCACCTGCGGCCGGATGACGACGAGGCGGTCCATCAGCGCCTTGCCGCGGGCGTAGTCGCCGGTGGCCTGGAGCGTCATGATCTCGGTGGTGAGGCTCGCGACGCCCTGCTTGATCTTCGCGAAGTCCACGGCGAAGCGGCCGTCGGCGGCGATGGTGAAGCCGCCGGTGTCGAGCAGCCAGTTGAGCTGGAGCGCCATGCCCTTGGCGTGGGCGTCGCCCAAGCCGAAGCGCAGCGTGCGGAACGACGAGGCGAGGAAGGTGACATACATCGCCCGCTCCTGCGTCTTGTCCAGGACGCCCTTGTCCATGAGTTGTTGGAGCGCCCAGAGGCCGGAGATGTCGGCCTTGGCCTCCTCAAGGGTGCTGTTGAGCTCCTTGAGCTCGAGGCGGACGGTCGTGGCGCGGCCGTTGACCGTGATCTCCTGCGGCCCGAGGCCGTGCATCAGCTCGTGCATGAGGATGTGGGTGAAGAACGGGTCGAAGGCGACGTAGGGCTGGTCCGCGGCGGCGAGGGTGAGCGACGAGATCGGGACGAGCACGTGGGAGAACTTGGCCTCCTGGTAATTTTTCAGCATGACGCGCTTCGAGCCCTTGGCGGCCACGACGCGCTCGTCGTTGGGCAGGTTGAAGGCGGCGGTCTGGATGCCGCGGTTGCCGTCGCCGGAGTTGAACACGACGTTGACGACGCGGATGGGGGAGAGGCCGCCGAGCTGGGCGCGGCGGTATTTCGGGTCGATGGGGAGCCGGTCCTCGAGGCCCTGCAGCTCGGCGCTGAAGCGGGCGAGCTTGGCGGTCTCGGCGGCGTCGTTGAGGCAGATGAAGGCCTCGAAGGCCGCCTTGTAGTTGAACCACTCGTCCTGGTAGGTCTCGTAGGGCCCGATGGTCGGCTCGATGGTGGCGTCGAGTTCCATCCAGGCCATGTCGCTGTCGTAATAGTCGTTGGTCAGGAAGCCGCGGGCGCGCTTCTCGAGGAAATTTTTCAGGGTTGGCTGCGTGGTGGCGGCGGCGGCCTCGCGCAGGAGCTGGGCGGCGGGCAGCAGCTCGCTCTGGTAGGCGATGTTGTAGGGGATGAGGAAGAGGCTGCCGTCGGGCTTGCGGCGCACGATGGAGAAGAAGCCGGTGGCCTGCTCCTGCTCGGCGGCGGGCAGGGTCTTGATCCAGGTCTCGATCTCCGCGCGGGTGCTGTCGGCGGGGTAGAAGCTGGCGCCAGGGGGCTTCGGGCCCACGCCGGGCAGGAAGGGCCGGTGCTCGTCGAGGATCGACCACGGGCCCTTGTTGAGCGCGAAGTAGTGGAGGCGGGCGCGGCCAAGGGGCGTCTCGTCGGTCACGAGCTGCGCGAGCCACGTCTCGTTGAGCGGGGCGACCTGCCGGTAGAAGAGCGCGTCGAAGATCCGCGCGGCCTCGACCATCTTGGCGAGGGCGAGTTTCTCGTTGGCGGGCAGGGCGGAGGTGTCGACTTTGACGGTGACGGGGGCGAACCGCGCCGTCATGGCGCGGAGCCCGGCCTCGTCGGGCAGGGGCGCCTCGGCGGCGGCGGCGGGGGCGAACAGGAGGGCGGAGGCGAGGGCGGGGATGATAATTCGCATCCGGGGAGAATCGCTCCGGCCCGGGCCCCGGTCAAGAGTGCCTTGTGGTGGAGCGCGTTGACCCCAACGCGCTTCGGGCGTCTGAACAACGCTTTGAGGTCAACGCATTCTGCTCCTTGATCTCCCGGTTGGTTCCGCGATGGGCATTGGGTTGATGTCAACTATTAGTTGACATCAACCCGAGAGGGGCTGGTCGAGAGGCCGGCGGGAGTTCAGGGACGCACCTGCCCGGAGCCGCGGACGACATACTTGTAGGACGTCAGCTCCGCGAGGCCCATCGGCCCGCGGGCGTGGAGCTTGTCGGTGCTGATACCGATCTCGGCGCCGAAGCCGAATTCGTGGCCGTCGTTGAAGCGGGTCGAGGCGTTCCAGAGCACGACGGCGCTGTCCACGCCGGCGAGGAACTGCTCCGCCGTGGCGGCGTCGGCCGTCACAATGGTGTCGGTGTGGTGCGAGCCGTGCGCCGTGATGTGCTCGATGGCGGCGGCGCAGTCGTCCACGACCTTCACCGCGAGGATGAGGTCGAGGAACTCGGTGCGGAAGTCCGCCTCGACGGCGGTCGAGATGAGAGTTGAGTGTTGTGAGTTGAGAGTGCCCAGAGCCGCGCGTGAGGCGTCGTCGACACGGAGCCGGACGCCGGCCTGGAGGAGGGCGGCGCCGGCTGGCGGGAGGAACTTTGCGGCGATGTCCTTGTGCACAAGGAGCGTCTCGGCGGCGTTGCACACGCCGGGACGCGAGACCTTGGCGTTGACGATGATCTTTTCCGCTATCGCGAGATCGGCGGCCTGGTCCACGTAGACGGCGCAGATGCCGTCGTAGTGCTTGATGACGGGGATGCGGGCGGTCTGGACGACGGCCTCGATGAGGCCGCGGCCGCCGCGGGGGATGAGCAGGTCGATGACACCGACGGCCTCGCCGAGGAGGCGCACGATGTCGCGGTCGGCGACGGGCACGAGCTGCACGGCGTGGGCCGGCAGGCCGGCGGCGGCGAGGCCGCGCGCGAGCGCGGCGGCAAGGGCGGTGTTGGAACGCAGCGCCTCGGAGCCGCCGCGGAGGATGACCGCGCTGCCGCTCTTGAGGCAGAGCCCGGCGGCATCGACGGTGACGTTGGGGCGCGACTCGTAGATGAAGCCGATGACGCCGAGTGGCACGCGGACCTTGGCGAACCTGAGGCCGTTGGGCTGCGTCCATTCGCGCAACACTTCGCCGACCGGGTGGGGGAGCCGGGCGACCTCGCGCAGGCCGGCGGCGCATTTCACCAGGCGCTCCGGCGTGAGCGTGAGCCGGTCGATGAGCGCGGCGGTCTGGTCGGTCGCCTTGGCAGCGGCGACATCGGCGGCGTTGGCGGTGAGGATGTCGGCTTGGGCCGCGAGCAACTCCTTCGCCATCGCCTCCAGCGCGGCGTCGATGCGCGCGGCGGGCGTGCCGACGAGCGTGCGCGCGGCGGCACGGGCCTGGGAGCCGAGCTGGGTGACAATTTGTGCGGGATCGGCCATGTCAGTGATTTGAGTGTGGGAGCGGCTTTATGCCGCGACAAAGTGATGGGTGCAAGCAGTCGGGGCGTGAAGCCCCTCCCACAGGGCTACTTCGCCGGAAAATACGTCCCCACCCGCTGGCCGGCGGCGATGCGACCGATGAGTCCGGGCCGGCGGCCGCTGGCGATGACGGCCGGGATGCCGGCCTTCACGGCGAGCTGCGCGGCCTGGAGCTTGGTGACCATGCCGCCGGTTGAAACATGGCCCTTGTCGGAGCGCACGAGGCCCGCGACCTTGCTGAAATCCTCCACGAGCGGGACGGTGCGGCCCTGCGAGTCCTGCAGGCCGTCGACGCTGGTGAGGATGATGAGCAGGTCGGCCTCGATGAGGATGGCGACCTCGGCGGAGAGCCGGTCGTTGTCGCCGAAGTTGAGCTCCTCGACCGCGACGGAGTCGTTCTCATTGATGATGGGGACGACGTGGCCCCGCGCGAGGAGGTGGGCGAGGGTGTTGCGGGCGTTGACGTGGCGGGTGCGGCTGTCGAGGTCGTTGTGCGTGAGCAGCAGCTGGGCGACGGCGAGCTTCTGCCGGGCGAAGGCGCTGGCGTAGGCGTGCATCAGCTGCGACTGGCCGACGGCCGCGCAGGCCTGCTTCGCGGCGAGCGATTTCGGCCGGGCCTCGAGGCCGAGGGTGGCGAGCCCGGCGGCGACGGCGCCGCTGGAGACGATGACGCACTCGTGGCCGGCGCGGACGAGCGCGCCGACCTCGCGGGAGAGGCGGGCGATCTGCGGCCGGCTCAAGCCCACGCCCTGCCGGGTCGAGAGGATGCCGGAGCCGAACTTGAGGACGATGCGCTGGGGGCGTTTGGCCATGAATTTCGCAGCGTAGCCGGACCGCCCCGAGCAACAAGCCGGAATCCGCCGCCTCCGCGCTATGACGCGAATGGGGCAAAAGGCCCGGAGCTATGACACGTCCCCTCCTTGTCTGGCCGGGAGCCGGGGCGTCTTATCCAAACCTGCCATGAAAACGAACCGCGCCGCCTGTCCCGTCCAACCACAACGTCGCACCAACGGTGGTGACTACGTGACGGAAGGCATGGCGGATCTGCAACACCCGGTCGCCGGCGCGCTGACGCCGGTTCTGTGAAATGGAAGCCTCATGCCCACCATCGCCATGCCGACTGTTGCCGCCGAGCCGGGTGTCTTTGATCTGGCCTTGCCCGATCTCGCGCTTGCGCGCGGGGGCGTAATCCGGTCGCACCGCGCCCGCGGCTGGTGGTGGAGCCGCGCCGGGGACACCCCCGATAAACCGCGCCCGGACATCCCGACCGTGCTGCTCGTGCACGCGCTGACCGGCAGCGCGGTGGCCGGGGGTCAGGACGGGTGGTGGGCCCCGCTCATCGGCCCGGGCCAGGCGCTCGACCCGGCGCATCACCGCATCCTGTGCCTCAACAACCTCGGCTCGTGTTACGGCAGCAGCGGTCCCGGCGTGGCGGGTTTCCCGGCGCACCAGACCGTGGACCTGACCTGCCTTGATATTTCGCGCGCGATCCTGCTCGCGCTCGACCGGCTCGGCATCGCGCGCGTGCACCTCGCGACCGGCGGCTCGCTGGGCGGCATGGTGACGCTCACACTCGCCGCGCTCGCGCCGGAGCGCTTCGAGCGCATCCTGCCCTTCGCCACCAGCCTTTCCGCCAGCGCCTGGGTCGTCGGCTGGAACCACGTCGCGCGCCAGATCCTGCGGCTGGACCCGGGTTATCCGGACAATGTCGGCCGCGGCCTCGAGATCGCGCGGCAGCTGGCCATCCTCACCTACCGCGCCGAGCCGGGGCTCGACGCCCGTCAGCCGCGCCCGGCCCCCGGCACCGACGCGGGTTATCCGGTGCAGAGTTATCTCGAGCACCAGGGCCGGAAGCTGCGCCACCGTTTCGCCGCGCCGGCCTACGAGCTGCAGCTCGCGGCGATGGACCACCACGACCTGCTCCAGCCCTTGCCCGGCGACACGGCGCCCGCCATCAGCCGCGTGCGCGCCTCGACGCTGGTGGTCGACGTGGACACCGACCAGCTCTTCACCCGCGCGCAGGCCGACGCTTTGACGGCGCAATTGCGCTCGGCCGGCGCCCGGGTCGAACGCGCGACGGTGGCCAGCATCCACGGCCATGACGCTTTCCTCATCGAGTGGCCCGCCCTCGGACCTCTCTTGACAAAGGCCCTGCATCTGCACGCTCCGGCCTGATGAGTGAACGCTGGCAGGTCTACAAATTCGGCGGCACCTCCGTCGGCACCGTGGGGCGTCTGCCCCAGGTGCTGGAGCTGGTGGCGGCCGCACCGCGCCCGCTCGCGCTGGTTGTTTCCGCCCCCGGTGACAGCACCGACTGGTTGATCCTGGCCGCCAAGTCCGCCGCCGCCGGCAACATCAGCCAGGCCCGCCGCGAGCTGGCCCAGGTGCGCGAGCTCGCCACCGCCATCGGCCGCACCGTGCTCAACAGCCAGGGGCAGAAGGGCCTCAGGCACGACCTCGACGACATCCTCACCCCGGCGGAACGCCTGCTCTCCGGCATCGAGCTGACCCGCGAGTGCTCGCCGCGCACGCTCGACTCCGTCATCAGCGTCGGCGAGCGCCTCTCCGTGGCGCTGGTCGCCCGCGCCCTCGCGCAACGCGATGTGCCCGCCATTCCCGTCGACGCCCGGGACTTTGTCGTGACCGACGCGACCTTCGGCGCCGCCACGGTGGACAAGGCCGAGACCAAGAAAAACTTTGCCGAGGCCGCCAAGAAGTGGACCGGCCACGTGCCCGTTGTCACCGGCTTCATCGGCCGCACGCCGGACGGCCAGACCACCACGCTCGGCCGCAACGGCTCCGATTACACCGCCACGCTCGTGGCCGGCCTGCTCAAGGCCAGCGCCGTCACCGTCTGGACCGACGTGCTCGGCGTGATGACCGCCGACCCGGCGCTGGTGCGCGAGGCCACGCCCGTGGACCGGCTCTCCTACGACGAGGCGCTGGAGCTGGCGTATTTCGGCACGCGGATGTTCCACCCGCGCACCATCATCCCGCTGCGGGAGTGCGGCGCGGCGCTCGTCATCCGCAGCACCACGCAGCCCGACGCCCCCGGCACGCGCATCGACGCGACCGGCAATCCCGACCCGAACCGCCCGACCTGTGTGACCAGCCTCGAGCGGCTCGCGCTCATCGGCGTGCAATCCCGCCGCACCGGCCTGGGCCGGCCGCTCGGCGGCCGCATCCTCGCCGCGCTCAACGAGGCCGGCGTGCGCGTGTGGCTGACCACCGAGTCCACGCTCGGCCAGTCGTTCTCGGTCGTCGTGCCCGGCCCCGACGAGACCCGGGCCAAGGCCAGCATCGCCGAGGCGCTCGCGCCCGAGTTGGCGCAGGGCGACCTGCGCATCGAGCCCGTGCTCTCGCCGGTTTCGCTGGTCACGCTCGTGGGCGAGAACATGGCCGGCCGGCCGAATGTCGCCGGCCAGTTCCTCAACTCGATCGGCTCGGCCGGCATCGCCGTGCGCGCCGTGGCGCAGGGCGCGTCGGCCCGCAGCATCTCCTGCGTGGTCGACGCCGACCAGACCGCCACCGCGGTGCAGACCGTGCACGGCGCGTTCAACCTCGCGCACACCCAGCTGAGCGTGCTGCTGATCGGCAAGGGCGTCGTGGGCGGCAGCCTGCTCCGGCAGATCGAGCGGCAGAACCAGACGCTCGGCCGCGAGCACGACGTGCAGGTGCGGCTCGTGGGGCTCGCCTCGAGCCGGGGCGCGTTGTTCGAGGCGGAAGGCCTGCCACCGCTCGAGGCGGGCGCCCGGTTGGACAAGGCGCTGGCGGCGGGCAAGGCCGCCAAGGATGCCGGCTCCCTGTTGAAGAAACTTTCGCAGCTGCCCAACCCCGTGCTGGTGGACTGCTCGGCCGCGGCCGGCATGGAGAAGATCTACCGCGCCGCGTTTGCCCACGGCATCAACGTGGTCTCGGCCAACAAGCAGCCGCTCGCGCTGCCGACGGCCGAGCGCACCGCGCTGCTGGGCGAGGCCCGCAAGCATTTCCGCGCGTATCATTACGAGACGACGGTCGGCGCGGCGCTGCCCGTCATCGAGACCCTCAAAAATCTCGTCCGCACCGGCGACCACGTCATCACCATCGAGGGCGCGTTCTCCGGCACGCTCGGATTTCTCTGCGAGCGCCTGGTCCACGGCGACGCGCTGTCGGCCGCCGTGCGCCAGGCCAAGGAGCTTGGCTACACCGAGCCGCACCCGCGCGACGACCTGTCGGGCCTCGATGTGGCGCGCAAGGCTGTCATCCTCGCCCGCGAACTGGGCCTGCAGTTGGAGCTGGGCGACGTGGCGCTCGAGCCGTTCGTGCCGGCGGAGAACCTGCGCGAGGACGATCCGGAAAAATTCCTGCAAGCGCTCACCAAGCTCGACGCAGCGGTCGCGGCGCGCGTCACCGCAAGCAAGGCCCACGGCAAGCTGCCGCGCTACTTGGCCCGCATCACGCCCGGCGCGTCCGGGGCCAAGGTCACGGTCGGTCCCGTCGAGGTGGACGTGGCGCATCCCGCGTCGTCACTGCGCGGCTCCGAGGCCTTCGTGGCGTTTCATACCGAGCGCTATCGCGAATATCCGCTGGTGGTGCGCGGGTCGGGTGCGGGCGGGGAAGTGACCGCCGCCGGTGTGCTCGCGGATGTTTTGCGCCTCGCCCAGAACCTGCGCGGCCGGCGGTGAGATTGTAGGGCGGGATCGTCGAGCAAGCTTGGATCGGCGCAGGGCCTTTCGATAATTTGTAATATAATAGATTACAAATTATCCCGCTGCTCTCGCTGCCGGAATCAGCGACGCCGCCCTGCCTGCGCCGTCCTGTCCCGGCCGTTGTCATAAATCATAAAACTTAAGTTGACAGCGATTCGGCCGATTAGCAGCTTCTGCGCCTCCGCATGATCCTCAACGCCGCCCTTATTGCGCTTATTACCGTCGTCCTGGCCCTGCTGGCCACGGACCCGAACACACATGGGCGGCTCGCAACAGCCACAAGCTCCTAAGAGGACAAAAACTCAAAACCGGAAGCCGCCCACCCCAGGGCGGCTTTTTTATTTCCCACGCCGAAAGCGTATGACGCAGACCTCAACCACCGATGCCTCGCCCTGCCTAAAATGTCCCGGCAGCGTGGCCTGATCCTTGCCCCCATGAATTCCGGCAAACGCCACAGCCACCTCGTCACCGACGGCCCCAGCCGCGCCCCCGCCCGCGCCATGATGAAGGCCGTCGGGTTTACCGACGCCGACCTCGCCAAGCCGCTCATCGGCATCGCCAACACCTGGACCGAGATCGGGCCCTGCAATTTCCATCTCCGCGCGCTGGCCGAGCACGTGAAGGCCGGCGTCCGCGCCGCCGGCGGCACGCCGCTGGAGTTCAACACCGTCTCCATTTCCGACGGCATCACGATGGGCACGGAGGGCATGAAGACCTCGCTCATCAGCCGCGAACTCATCGCCGACTCGATCGAGCTCGTCGCGCGCGGCAACAGTCTCGACGGCCTTGTGTGCCTCTCGGCCTGCGACAAGACCAACCCCGGCGTCATGATGGCGCTGGCCCGCCTGGACCTCCCCGGGCTCGCGCTTTACGGCGGCTCGATCAACCACGGCCGGCACCACGGCCAGGCGCTCACGGTGCAGGACGTCTTCGAGGCCGTCGGGGCGTTCAATGCCGGCAAGATCGACGCGCAGGAATTTCTCGGCATCGAAAACGCGGCCTGCCCGGCCGTCGGCGCGTGCGGCGGCCAGTTCACCGCCAACACCATGGCGACGATCATGGAGGCCATCGGCATTTCGCCCGCCGGGCTCAACGGCATCCCGGCCACGGCCGGGGAAAAAAACCGCGCCGCCTACCGCTGCGGCGAGATCGTGATGGACATGGTCCGCTCAGACCGGAAGCCCTCGCAGATCATGACCCGCCCGGCCTTCGAGAACGCCATCGCGTCGGTCGCCGCCTCGGGCGGCTCGACCAACGCCGTGCTGCACCTGCTCGCGCTCGCCAAGGAGGCCAACGTCGCGCTCCAGATCGACGAGTTCGACGCCATCAGCCGCCGGACCCCCACCATCGCCACGCTCAAGCCCGGCGGCCTCTACACCGCCGTCGAGATGCACCAGGCCGGCGGCATCTCCCTGCTGCTGCGCCGGCTGCTTGAGGGCAGGATACTCCGCGGCGGCTGCCTGACCGTCACCGGCCGCACGCTGGGCGAGGAAGTGCAGGGCGCGCCCGAGACGTCCGGCCAGCAGGTCATCCGGCCGACGGACAAACCCTTCAAGCCCACCGGCGGGCTGGTCATCCTGCGCGGCAACCTCGCCGAGGAAGGCGCCGTGCTCAAGGTGGCCGGCAGCAACCGCGAAAAAATCGCCGGCCCGGCCCGCGTCTTCAACTGCGAGGAGGACGCCATGGCCGCCGCCAACGCGCAGCAGATCAAGGCGGGCGACGTCGTCGTCATCCGCTACGAGGGCCCCAAGGGCGGCCCGGGCATGCGCGAGATGCTCGGCGTGACCGCCGCGCTGGCGGGGCAGGGGCTCGCCGACTCGGTGGCGCTGCTCACCGACGGGCGCTTCTCCGGCGCGACGCGCGGCTTTTCCATCGGCCATGTCGCCCCCGAGGCGTTCACCGGCGGGCTCATCGCCTTCGTTCAGGAAGGCGACCTGATCGAGATCGACGTGTCGGCGCGCCGGTTGCACGCCGCGATCGCGCCCGCCGAGCTGGCGAAGCGCCGGGCCGGCTGGAAAGCGCCCGCCCCCCGCTACAGGCGGGGCGTCATGGCCAAGTATGCCAACACGGTTTCCTCCGCCTCCGAGGGCGCGGTGACCGGCTGAACCATCACTCCCACGGACAATTCCAGGAACACCATGAAACTCACCGGCGCAGAAATCATTTGGGAGTGCTTACAGAAGGAAGGCGTGGACGTAGTCTTCGGTTACCCGGGCGGCGCGATCCTGCCCACCTACGACGCGATGACCAAGTATCCGCAGATCCACCATGTGCTCGTGCGCCACGAACAGGGCGCCACCCACATGGCCGACGGTTACGCCCGCGCCAGCGGCCGGGTCGGCGTCGCCATCGCCACCTCCGGCCCCGGCGCGACCAACATGGTCACCGGCATCGCCACCGCCATGATGGATTCGTCGCCCATCGTCTGCATCACCGGTCAGGTCGGCTCCAAGGCGATCGGCACCGACGCCTTCCAGGAGACGGATGTGACCGGCGTCACGCTGCCGATCACGAAGCACAATTACCTCGTCACCAAACCCGGCGACATCGCGCGCGCCATCCGCGAGGCGTTCTACATCGCGAAGAGCGGCCGCCCGGGCCCTGTGCTGGTCGACATCACGAAGGACGCGCAGCAGCTCACCGCCGAGTTTGACTGGGAGGCCGCCGCGCCCCGCCTGCCCGGCTACCGACCGAGCCACCACGCCCCGGCGTCGGAGTTCGCCCGCGCCGCCGAACTGATCAACTTCGCCCAGCGCCCGCTGATCCTCGCCGGGCAGGGCATCATCAAGTCCGGCACGACCGACGCGGTGCTCCAGCTCGCCAAGACCGCCGGCATCCCGATCACGACGACGCTCCTCGGCATCGGCGCCATCCCGGCGTCGTCGGAGTTCAACCTCGGCATGATGGGCATGCACGGCGAGGCCTGGGTCAACCAGGCCATCCAGCAGGCCGACCTGCTCATCGCGCTCGGCATGCGTTTTGACGACCGTGTGACCGGCAACCTCAAGACCTACGCCCTCAACGCGAAGAAGATCCACGTCGACATCGACCCGACCGAGATCAACAAGAACGTGCCGGTCGACGTGGCCCTCATCGGCGATCTCCGCGAGGTGCTGACCGTCATCCAGCCGCTGGTGAGGAAGGCCGCCCACGCCGGGTGGTGGAAGACCATCCAGGGCTTCCGCGGCGATTCCGCCGTGCGCGACATCCAGAGCCTGCCCGACAGCGGCCATCTCTACGCCGCGCATGTGATCAACGACATCTGGCGCCTCACGCAGAAGCGTGACACGATTGTCGTGACCGACGTCGGCCAGCACCAGATGTGGGAGGCGCAGTATTTCCGCCACGACAAGCCCCGCTCGCTCATCACCTCGGGCGGCCTCGGCACAATGGGCTTCGCGCTGCCCGCCGCCATCGGCGCCAAATTCGCCTGCCCGGACAAAGACGTGTGGGTGATCGTCGGCGACGGCGGCTTCCAGATGACCTCGTGCGAGCTGGCCACGGCCGAGCAGGAGGGCATCAAGGTCAACGTCGCCATCATCAACAACGCCTTCCTCGGCATGGTGCGCCAGTGGCAGGAGTTCTTCTACGACAAGCGCTATGCCGCCACGCCGATGACCGGCCCGGATTTCGTGAAGCTCGCCGAGGCCTACCGCCTCACCGGCCTGCGCTGCAACCAGCGCGCCGGGGTCAAGGCCACGGTCGAGAAGACCCTCGCGGACAAGAAGACCGTCGTCATCGACTTTGTCGTCGAGAAGGAGGACACCGTGTTCCCGATGGTCCCGGCCGGCGCCGATCTCGACAAGATGATCCGCCGCCCGAAGCAGGACGTGATGCTGGAGTCCGGCTCCGACAAGGACTGGGAGATGCCCGCCGTGACGGTGGCGGTCGCGCGCAACGGGCACACCAAGGCCTCACCCAGGAAAACCCAAACCGCGAAGGCTTCGCCGAAGCCGAACCGCGCCGTAGCTCCGAAAGGAGCGAAGGCGGGCCGCCGCTAACCCACCGCTCCCATGGCCAAACATACGCTTATCGCCTACGTCGAGGACGTCCCCGGCGTCCTGAACCGGGTCGCGTCGCTCTTCCGCCGCCGCAACTTCAACATCGAGTCCCTCACGGTCGGCCGCACCGAGCAGCCGGGCGTGTCGCGCCTCACCGTCGTCGTCGACGCCACCGAGGCCGGCGCCCGCATCGTCGAGGCCAACCTCTACAAGCTCGTCAACGTCCTCCGCGTCGACGACCTCACCCACAAGCCCTCGCTCTACCGCGAGCTCGGCCTCGTGAAGGTCCGGGTCACGGCCCGGACCCGGTCCGAGGTGCTGCAGCTGACGGACGTGTTTCGCGCCCGCGTCGTCGACGTGGACGAGGCGACGCTCGTCATCGAGGTCACCGGCACTCCGGAGAAGATCGGCAAGTTCGAAATGGTGCTTCGCCCCTACGGCATCGTGGAGATCGTGCGCACCGGCGCCGTCGCCATGGCGCGCGGCCACGAGCCCCTCTCGGCCGCCCCGCCGCTGGTCCCCACCGCCAAGGAAGAGCAGCACCCCGACGCCGCCAGTCTTTCCATGTCCGTCTGATCCTTAAAACTTATCACTTAAACCTTAAAACTATTACTCCCCATGGCTAAAATCTACTACGACAAGGACGCGAATCCCGCACTCATCCGCGGCAAGAAAGTCGCCATCATCGGCTACGGCTCCCAAGGCCACGCCCACGCGCTCAACCTGAAGGAAAGCGGCGTCAGGGTGCGCGTCGGCCTCGCGCCGACGAGCAAGTCCGCCGCCAAGGCCAGGAAGGCCGGCCTGACCGTCGCCACCGTCGCCGCCGCCTCGGCCTGGGCCGACGTCATCATGGTGCTCGTGCCGGACCACGTGCAGGCCCGCCTTTACCGGGAGGAGATCGCGCCGCACCTCACCGCCGGCAAGATGCTGATGTTCGCCCACGGTTTCAACATCCGCTTCAAGGGCATCGTGCCGCCGAAGAATGTCGACGTGGCGATGATCGCGCCGAAGTCCCCGGGCCATCGCGTGCGCGAGGTCTTCCAGGAGGGCGGCGGCGTCCCCGGCCTCATCGCCGTGCACCAGAACGCCACCGGCTCGGCCAAGAAGCTCGCCCTGTCCTACGGCCGCGGCATCGGCTGCACCCGCGCCGGTGTGCTCGAGACCACGTTCACGGAGGAGACCGAGACCGATCTCTTCGGCGAGCAGGCCGTGCTGTGCGGCGGCTGCGCCGAGCTGGTCAAGGCCGGGTTCAAGACCCTCGTCGACGCGGGCTACCAGCCCGAGATCGCCTACTTCGAGTGCCTGCACGAGCTGAAGCTCATCGTGGACCTCATGTATCGCGGCGGCCTCAACTACATGCGCTATTCCGTCTCCGACACCGCCGAGTGGGGCGACTACGTCTCCGGTCCGCGCGTCATCACCAAGAAGACGCAGGCCGAGATGAAACGCATCCTCAAGGACATCCAGTCCGGCAGGTTCGCCCGGCGCTTCATCGACGAGAACAACAAGCATGGCCGCAAGACCATGACCAAATTCCGCAACCGCGAGCGCGGCCAGCAGATCGAGGTCGTCGGCGCCAGGCTGCGCGCGATGATGCCGTTCCTCAACCCCGTCGTCATTTCGAAGTGATGATGAGAGGGAGTAAGGGAATGAGGGATGAGCAATAGCCACCCACCTTCATTCAGCTATTCCCTCACTCCCTAATCCCTCACTCCCATGTCCTCCTCATACGTCCGCATCTTCGACACCAGCCTCCGCGACGGCGAGCAGGCGCCGGGCGCGTCCATGACCTCGGCCGAAAAGCTCGAGGTGGCGCGCTCCCTCGCGCGGCTGGGCGTCGACGTCATCGAGGCCGGCTTCCCGGCCGCCTCGCCCGACGATCTCGCCGCCGTGCAGTCGATCGCCGCCGAGGTCGGGCGCGTGCCCGTCGAAGGTCGCTTGCAAAGCGATCCGCCGATCATCTGCGGCCTGGCCCGCTGCACCCGCAGCGACATCGACGCGGCGTGGCAGGGCGTCAGGGGCGCCAAGCACCCGCGCATCCACACCTTCCTCGCGACCAGCGACCTGCACCTCAAGCACAAGCTCCGCATGTCGCGCGAGGAGATGACCGCCAAAGCCGTCGAGATGGTCGCCTACGCGCGCACGCTGTGCAAGGACGTTGAGTTCTCCCCCGAGGACGCCGGCCGCAGCGACCCGGAGTTCCTCCACCAGGTGCTCGCGGCCGTCATCAAGGCCGGCGCCACCACGCTCAACATCCCGGACACCGTCGGCTACACCATGCCCGACGAATTCGGGGCGCTGATCGCGGGCATCATCAGGCACACACCCGGCGCGAAGGACGTGATCATCTCGGTGCATTGCCACGACGACCTCGGGCTCGCCGTCGCCAACTCGCTCGCGGGCCTCCGTGCGGGTGCACGCCAGGCGGAGGTGACGGTCAATGGCATCGGCGAACGCGCCGGCAACGCCTCGCTCGAGGAGGTCGTCATGGCCATCCGCACCCGCGGGGCCAAGATCGGCCTCCAGACCGGCGTCGACACCACGCAGCTCTGCCGCATCAGCAAGCTCGTTTCCCGCAGCACCGGCTATCCCGTGCCGCCCAACAAGGCCGTCGTCGGCGCCAACGCCTTCGCCCACGAGTCAGGCATCCACCAGGACGGCATGATCAAGAACGCCCTGACCTACGAGATCATGCGGCCGCAGGATGTCGGCGCGACCCACACCACGCTCGTGCTCGGCAAGCACTCGGGCCGCGCGGCCTTTTCCAAGCGCCTCACCGAGCTGGGCTACCCGCTCGAGGGCGACGCCCTGCTCAAGGCCTTCAACGAATTCAAGAAACTCGCCGACCGCAAAAAATCCGTGCTCGACGCCGACCTGATCGCGCTGGCCTCCGACGAGCGCGCCACCGTGCCCGAGTTGTGGGCGTTGGAGCACCTCCAGGTCATGTGCGGCACCGCCGGCCTGCCGACCGCCAGCGTCCGCCTCCGCGACCCCGATGGCAAGATCCGCAGCCACGCCGCCATCGGCACGGGTCCGGTGGACGCCACCTACAAGGCGATCAACGCCATCGTCGATCTGCCGGTGGAGCTGCTCGAGTTCGGCATCAACGCCGTGACGGAGGGCGTCGACGCCCTGGCCGAGGCCACGGTCCGCGTGCGCCACGAGGAGCAGCGCTCCGCGCACGGCCACGGCGCCGACACCGACATCGTCGTGGCCGCCGCCAAGGCCTACATCGCCTCGCTCAACCATGTGCTCTCGCGCCAGTCCACCGGCCGCGCCCAGCACCCGCAGAGCGTCCCGACCGAGGTTTCCCGATGAATTTCCCCGGGCAAGTTTCAGCAAGGTGGAACGCGGCCTCCGGACGCTTTCTGAGCGCGTCGGGGACGCCGCGCTCCACCTCAAGCCAGGTTTCCAAATGAGTTCGTCGCCAAAGACCCTTTTCCAGAAAATCTGGGATTCGCACGTCGTCGCCGAGGAGCCCGGTGCGCCCACCGTGCTCTACATCGACCTGCACCTCGTCCACGAGGTCACGTCGCCACAGGCCTTCTCCGTGCTCAAGGAGCGCGGGCTGAAGGTCCGCCGCCCCGGGCGCACGGTCGCGACCATGGACCATTCCATCCCGACCAAGGGCGGCTACGAGGCCGCCGACGAGCCGGGCCGCATCCAGTTGCGCCTGCTCGAGTCCAACGCCCAGGCCAACGGCGTCCGCATCTACGGCCTCGATTCCGTGCAGCGTGGCATCGTGCATGTCATCGGGCCGGAGCAGGGCTTCACCCAGCCGGGCATGACGATCGTGTGCGGCGACAGCCACACCTCCACCCACGGCGCGTTCGGCTCGCTCGGCTTCGGCATCGGCACGAGCGAGGTCGGCCACGTGCTGGCCACGCAGTGCCTCCTGCAGCGCAAACCGAAGACCTGCGAGGTCCGCATCGACGGCGCCCTGCGCCCGGGCGTGACGGCCAAGGACATCATCCTCGCCGTGCTCGCCCAGATCGGCGTCGGCGGCGGCACCGGCCATGTGTTCGAATACACCGGCGCCGCCATCCGCGCACTCGACATGGAGGGCCGCATGACGGTCTGCAACATGTCGATCGAGGGCGGCGCGCGCGCCGGCATGGTCGCGCCCGACGACAAGACCTTCAATTTCGTGAACGGCCGCGAGTTCGCCCCCCAGGGCGCCGCGTGGGACAAGGCCGTCGCGCACTGGCGCACGCTGCCGACCGACGCCGGCGCGACCTTTGACAAGACGGTCACGCTCGACGCCAGCACGCTGGAGCCGATGGTCACCTTCGGCACCAATCCCGGCCAGGGCGTCGCCATCACGCAGCCGCTGCCGCAGCCGTCGAGCCTCGCCGACGCCAACGAGCGCGCGGGCCTGGAAAAATCGCTCGCCTACATGAAATTCGAGGCCGGCAAGCCGATCCTCGGCCAGCCGGTGGACGTCGTCTTCCTCGGCTCCTGCACCAACTCGCGCATTGGCGATCTGCGCGCCGCCGCCGGCCTGCTCAAGGGCCGGAAGGTGGCGAAGAACGTCCGCATGATGGTCGTGCCGGGCTCGCAGTCCGTGAAACTGGCCGCCGAGGCCGAGGGCCTGGACAAGATCTTCAAGGCGGCCGACGCCGACTGGCGCGAGGCCGGCTGCTCGATGTGCATCGCCATGAACGGCGACCAGCTGTCACCCGGCCAGCTCGCCGTCTCCACCTCCAACCGCAACTTCGAGGGCCGGCAGGGCAAGGGCGGGCGCACTGTCCTCGCTTCGCCGCTCACCGCGGTGGCGTCGGCTGTCGCCGGTCGCATCGCCGATCCGCGGCCGCTGATGAGTTGATCCAACCTGTAGGGTCGGCGCTCGCGCCGACCAGGTGGCCGCAAGCGGCCACCCTGCAAAATACCACACCATGTCCGCTCCCAAATTCTCCACCCTGACTTCCCGTTGCGTCGTGCTGCCCGTGCAGGACGTCGACACCGACCAGATCATCCCCGCCCGTTTCCTCAAGGTCACGGACAAGCTGGGCCTGGGCGAAAAGCTGTTCTGCGACTGGCGTTATCTGGATGACGGCTCGCCCAACCCGAAATTCGTTCTGAACCAGCCCGAGGCCCGGGGGGCGCAGGTGCTCGTCGCCGGCCACAACTTCGGCTGCGGCTCCTCGCGCGAGCACGCGCCGTGGGCCCTCGTCGGCTTCGGCTTCCAGGCGGTCATCTCCACGATGTTCGCCGACATCTTCAAGGGCAACGCGGTCAAGAACGGCCTGATCCCGGTCGTCATCGAGCCCGCGGCCCACGCCGCACTGGTCGCCCAGCGGGCCGGGCAACCGGACCTGGAAATCACGATCGACCTGAAGTCGCAGACGGTCAGCTGGCTCGGCCAGATGCCGCTGATGTTCCCGATCGACCCGTTCTCGCGCACCTGCCTGCTCGAGGGTGTGGACGAGCTGGGCTACCTGCAGAAATTCCAGAAACAGGCGGAAGCCCACGAGGCCGCGCATGCCTGAGAAAGCCGCCAGTTCCGCCGTCGAGATTTTCGACACCACGCTGCGCGACGGCGCGCAGACGGAGGGCATCTCGTATTCGGTCGACGACAAGCTGCGCATCGCGCGCAAGCTGGACGAGCTGGGCGTGGCCTTCATCGAGGGCGGCTGGCCGGGCTCCAACCCGAAGGACGCGGTGTTTTTCGAGCGGGCGCGTGCCGAGAAATGGACGTGCGCCAGGATCGTGGCTTTTGGCGCGACCCGCCGCGCCAACCTCAAGCCGGCGGACGACGCGAGCGTCCGCGCGCTGGTGGACGCCGGCACCGAGGTCTGCGCCATCTTCGGCAAGTCGTCCGTGCTGCAGGTGCAGGAGGTGCTCCGCACCACCTTGGACGAGAACCTGAGGATGATCGAGGAGACCGCGGCCTGGCTGCGCGGGCAGGGGAAGCGGGTCATCTACGACGCCGAGCATTTCTTCGACGGCCACCGCCTCGACTCGGACTACGCCTTGCAGACATTGCAGGCGGCGGTGCGCGGCGGGGCCGAGACGGTTGTTTTGTGCGACACCAACGGCGGCTCGCTGCCGTGGCAGGTGGAGTCGGCCACGGCGGAGGTTTGCGCCAAGCTCGGTTCCGTGCCGGTGGGCATCCACGCGCATGACGACACGGGCTGCGGCGTGGCCAACACCCTCGCGGCGGTGCGCGCCGGGGCGCGGCACGTGCAGGGCACGATCAACGGCTACGGCGAGCGCTGCGGCAACGCCAACCTCTGCGCCGTCATCCCCAGTCTGGAGCTGAAGCTCGGCCTGCGGGCGCTGCCCGCCGGCGCGCTGACGCGGCTGCACGAGGTGGCGCGATTCGTCGCCGAGGTCGCCAACCTTGCGCCGGATGTCCACATGGCCTACGTGGGCGACAGCGCCTTTGCCCACAAGGCCGGCGTCCACGTCGCCGCCATGCAGCGGCACCCCGACGCCTACCAGCACATCGACCCGGCCGTCGTCGGCAACGAGATGCGCGTGGTGGTCAGCGAGCTTTCCGGCCGCGCCAATGTCGTCTCCAAGGCGAGCGAACTCGGCCTGCAAAACGTCGACGCCGCCACCGGAGCCAAGGTGGTCGAACTGATCAAGGCCAGGGAGCACGAAGGCTATTCCTTCGAGGCGGCTGAGGCGAGCGTCGCGCTGCTGGTCCGCCGTCTGGCGCCCGACTACCAGCCGTTGTTCACCCTGCTCGATTACCGCGGCATGGTCAGCCGCCACGGCGCGCGCAGCCTGGCCGAGGCGACGATCAAGCTCAGCATCGGCGGCCACGAGGTCCACACGGCGGCCGAGGGCAACGGCCCGGTCAACGCCTTCGACATGGCCCTGCGCAAGGCGCTGCAACCGCGGTTCCCGCAGGTGAAGGACATCTCCCTCGCCGACTACAAGGTCCGCATCCTCAACTCCAACCTCGGCACCGCCGCGACCACGCGCGTGCTGATCGACTGGCACGACGGCGGACAGTGCGAGAGCGCGTCCGGCGAACACCGCTGGAGCACGGTGGGCGCGGGTGGCAACATCCTCGACGCCACCTGGCTGGCACTGGCGGACGGCTACGAATACGGCCTGACCAAGGTGGAGCGCGCTGACCCCAGCGCGCTTTCTTCCAACCAGCCGACAACCCTAGCGCGTTGAGGTCAACGCGCTCGACCCATTGCCATGAAAGCAAGCATCGCACTCACTCCCGGTGACGGCATCGGCCCCGAGGTGGTCCAGGAGGCCCGCCTCGTGCTGGAGGCCGTCGCCCAACGGCACGGGCACGAATTCAAATTTTCCGAACACCTGCTCGGTGGCTGTGCCATCGACGCCCGGGGCACGGCCTTGCCGGACGAGACCCTCGCCGCCGCCCGGGCCGCCGATGCCGTTCTGTTGGGCGCCGTGGGCGGCCCGAAGTGGGATGACCCCCAGGCCAAGGTGCGCCCGGAGCAGGGCCTGCTCGCCATCCGCCAGGCCCTCGGCCTCTACGCCAACGTGCGCCCCGTGCGGCCGCATCCCGCGCTGGCCAGACTGTCACCGCTCAAGCCCGAGCGCGTGGCCGGCGTGGACTTTGTCGTCATCCGCGAACTGACCGGCGGCCTCTACTTCGGCACGCCCAAGGGCCGCACCATGACCCCGGAGGGCGAACGCGCCGTGGACACGCTCGTTTATACGGAAGGCGAGATCCGCCGGATCGTGAAGCTCGCCTTCCAGATGGCGCAGCAGCGCCGCCAGCTGGTCACGTCCGTCGACAAGGCCAACGTGCTCGAGTCGTCCCGCCTCTGGCGCAAGGTCGCCATCGAGATCGGCAAGCTGTTCCCCGACGTGAAGCTGGAGCACCAGCTCGTCGATTCCTGCGCCATGCGCCTGATCACCCACGCGGCGCACTTCGACGTCATCGTCACCGAAAACATGTTCGGCGACATCCTGACCGACGAGGCGGCGGTGCTGGCCGGCTCGCTGGGCGTGCTGCCCAGCGCGTCGCTGGGCGGGAGCAGGCTGGGCCTCTACGAGCCGATCCACGGCTCGGCTCCCGACATCGCGGGCCGGGGCAGCGCCAACCCCGTCGGCACGATCCTGTCGGCCGCAATGCTATTGCGGCACTCGCTCGGCCTCGAAAAGGAAGCCCGCGAGATCGAGGGCGCCGTCAACCTCGCGCTCGAGGAGGGCAAGCACACCGCCGACCTCGACGCCAAGAATCCCCTGTCCACCGCCCAGATGGGCGAGGCTGTCCGCGAACGCCTCGCGTAAGAAAACCAACAAACAGACCTTTCCCGTCATTCTGAGCGCAGCGAAGAATCCAGCCTGACAAACGCCGGCTGGCCCTGCCGCCGGATTCTTCACTGCGTTCAGAATGACAAGCCAAGGTTTCAGTTCATCTCCACCCCCATGAATCCATCATCCGAGCCGCCGCTCGCCACGACCCGCTTCATCGCGCGGCATGTGGCGGGCCTCCGCCGCTCCGGCATCCGCGATTTCTTCGAGCTGGTCGCCAAGACTGACGGCGTCATCTCCCTTGGCATCGGCGAACCGGATTTCGACACACCGCAACCGATCCGCGACGCCGTGAAGGCGGCGATGGACATGGGCAAAACCCACTACACCTCCAACCTCGGCCTGCCCGAGTTGCGCAAGGAGATCTGCCGCTACGTGGAAGGCCATTTCAAGGTCGGCTACCGGCCGGATGACGAGGTGCTCGTGACCGTGGGTGTGTCCGAGGGGCTGGACCTGGCGCTGCGCTCGCTGCTCAACCCGGGCGACAAGGTGATGTTTCACCAACCCTGCTATGTTTCCTACGCCCCGTCGGTGGATCTGGTCCACGCGGTCGGCGTGCCGGTGGCAACCCATGCCGGCGACCAGTTCTCGCTCGACGCGCCCGCGTTGGCGGCGGCCTGGCAGCCCGGCTGCAAGCTGCTCCTGTTGAACCTGCCCTGCAACCCGACCGGCGGGGTGTGCTCGCGCGACCAGCTGGGACGCATCGCAAAGTTCGCCATCGAGAAGGACCTGATCGTCGTCAGCGACGAGATCTACTCGGAGCTGGTCTTCGAAGGCGCGCATACGAGCATCGCGAGCCTGCCCGGCATGCGGGAGCGGACGATCCTGCTGCACGGTTTCTCGAAGGCGTTTGCGATGACCGGCTTCCGGCTCGGCTACGCCTGCGGCCCGGCGCCGCTGATCGAGGCGATGATGAAGGTGCACCAATACACGATGCTCTGCGCCCCGAGCATCAGCCAGGAAGGCGCGCTCGCCGCGCTGCGCCTCGGCGACGACGCCACGAAGTTCATGCGCGACCGCTACCGCGAGCGCCGCGACCTCTTTGTCCGCCGGATCAACGCCGCCGGATTGCAGTGCCACTCGCCGCGCGGCTCCTTCTACGCGTTTCCCTCGGTGGCGGGCACGGGGCTCGACGAGGGCGAGTTCGCCCGGCGCCTGTTGCTGGAGCACAGGGTGGCGGTCGTGCCCGGCACGGCCTTCGGCGACGCCGGCCAGGGCCATGTGCGCGCCTGCTTCACGGCCAGCGAGGAGAAGCTGATGGCCGCCTGCGACCGGATCGAGCGGTTGCTGAATTCAATCAAGCCGGCAGTGCAGGCCTGAAATGAGGTGAAGGCAAAACGGTCCGCCTCGCCATGAATTATGAGGCCAAACCGGAAGGCGATGCTCGAAACTGGAAACACCCGTCCCGAGAGGGGAGCGGGCGTTTAAGAAACCGACCGTGGCACGGAGGGAGACCAGAGGGTGAGGCCGCTTCAGAAGCTTATGGTCGCATCGACCGCAAAGGTGAGCATCCTCCCATCCTGAGAGTCATTGAAGGGACGCGTGCCGTTGAGCGAAGCGTCCCAGCGCACCTCGGGCCGAACGACCAGCCCGGCGAGGCCGGTCTTTACCGTCGCCCCGACGGTGAGCGCGCCATAGGTCGTGGCGCCGCCGCCGACCGTCCGCGGATCGGGCGTGAAGGCGCCGCCGCGCAGAAAACGCATCACGTCGGTGTTGTTGCCAAATTGGGCGGCGTAGAAACCGTTCTGGTCGCGCCAGATTTCCCCGCGGAAACTGGCGGTCACGGCAGCGGATACCGCATAGGTGAAGTATTGCGCCCAGCCGTAGCCCTTCGCCCGGGCCAGATCGTCATAGATGTAGTTCAGGTCGGACGTGCTCGTCAGCTGGTCATTGATCCTGCAGATCGCCACGAGAGCGTTCAGGTAGCGGTAGCGCCTGTTGTCGCCGGGCGTCTCCGGGCCAAAGTGGGTGGTGGCGACCACGGTGAGCCGGCCCCCGGCCAGGTTCAGGAAGCCCAGGCCCCCGTGGAAGGCGGGCCTGTCGTTGTTGTCCTTCAGGCTGGTGTTCACGCCCCGGGTGACGCCGGCCAT
Organism: Opitutia bacterium; assembly: GCA_016190985.1. GTDB lineage: Bacteria > Verrucomicrobiota > Verrucomicrobiia > Opitutales > Opitutaceae > Lacunisphaera. The sequence goes on from JACPPI010000006.1 coordinate 22,458, forward strand.
CACATCGAGATTTCCCGTGGCATGGATGGTCGCGAGGACGCCGGAGTGATTGAAGGGAATGCCGAAGTTGAAGCTGTAGGTGTGCGAATAGAAAATGTTGCCGGTGTTGTCGATGACCTCCGCGCCTTCCAGGGTCACGAACTTGCCGACCTTGACGTCAATTCCGCCCGCGGTGGCCGAAACAGGCAGATGCAGGTTGAGGCAGGCTTCGACAATGTCTGGCTGCAATATTCTTGCGGTGGTGCGGTCAAGCAAGCCGAGCGAGTGGATGAAACGCGCATCGCTGCCATACAGGCCCTGCAGCTTGAAGCCCCAATCGAAGCCCGTGGCCGCGGGGTCGAGCGCCCGTTCAGCGGTGAGGACGAATTGGTTCAGCAGCGGCTCGTTCGCGCGATCATCGAACAGGCGGCCAAAATTTTGGCGATCATCGGGGGAGGCGAAGTTGCCCGTGATCCCAACTTGAACATGGCCGGAATATCTTACGCGGGCGGCGACGGGCGTGGGGGCGGCGGCCGGGAGCGAAGCGCCCGCAATGAGCGCCGCGAGGACGAGGGTGGTTTTCTTCATGATGATTTGGCTTGGTGGCCGGCTGGAACAAGGCAGCCGGTGCCTGAGGGCTTAAGCACGGCTCAGGCCAAGTGTGAGGCTGCGGCCTCCCGGGCGCAGGTATGACACAATCGCCACGACCGGCCTGAAACCGGGCAAAAACACGCCGCCCGCGGGACACAAAAAAGCCGCACCGGGAAAGGGTGCGGCTCGCGGATCGGCCCAGTTATTTGGCGGGCGGCGTGAGGGGCGGGGGCGGCGCGGTGGCGATGGAGCTGTCGTTGAGCTTCCGGGCGACCATGTCGAACATGCGCTGGATTTCCAGCTCGGCGGTGCGGCGGTTGATCTTGGCCAGCTCCACCTGCTTGGCCAGCTCAAGGGCTTCGCGGGTGAGCCGCTCCTTGTCGGTGCGGGTCTGCTGCAACGAGGCCTCCAGGTCGGCGGCGTCCTTGTTCAGCTTGGCCGTCTGCGCCGCGTAGTCGTCGGCTTCCCGCTTGAGGGCGTTCATGGCGTCCTGATAGTCCTTCTCCTTCTTTTCCTCCCTGGCCTTGTCCTCGGCGGCGCGTTTCTCCTGGCGGGCGATGGCCTCGGCCTGGGCCTTTTCCTCGATCAGCTTCTTGGCGGCATCTTTTTCCCTGGCCTCCTTCTCGATCCTGGCGAGGCGGGTCTCTTCCTTGAGCTTCATCTCGTTGAGGGCGCCGTTGTAGAAGAAGGCGAAGACGGCCAGCAGGACGGCGGGAACGATCAAATAGGACTTGTTCATGAGAGTCGGGTGTTTGGTCGGTTAGCTCTTCTTGGCGGCGGCGGCGGCCGCGGCGGCGGCGGCGGCCTTGGCCTTTTCGGCGGCGTCGATCTTTTCGAGCAGGTCGTAGTAATACTTCACATTGGCATCCGCCTGCTTCACATAGGTCTTGAGGAAGGACAGCTCGTCGGTGTGCTTTTTCTTTTCATCCTCGAGCTTGGTGAAAGTGCCCTTGACCTCGTCGAGATCCTTCTTGAGGCGGCCGACCTGGTCGCGGGCGCGGTTGCGCTCGTCGTAGGTTTTCTGGCGGCGGTCCTCGGCCTCCTGCCGGGCGGTCTTCTTGGCGTCCTCAAGGTCGGCCTTGGCCTTGCGCTCGATCTCGCGCTTCTTGGAGGCTTCGACGGCGGCGGCGATGGCGGCGGCGCGGTCGGCGATATCTTTCTCGACCTTGGCCTTGAGCGCGGCCGCTTCCGTGGCCTTGATCTTGGCCTGCCGTTCCTGGTCGTGCCGGTCGAAGTTGTAATAGAAGGCACCGAAGATGAGGGTGCAGACCAGCGGGAAGATGATGTAGACTTTGTTCATAGGCGGGGGCGTGAGACGTCGTTAAGGGGTTACAGTTTGGCTTTCTTCTCCGCGCGTTCCTTGATGGTTTCCTCGATGGCCTTGATCATGCTCTTGGTCTGGGGATCCTTGGCGCCTTCGGGGGTCTCCAGGGCCTTCTTGGCGGCGTCAAGGGCCTGGTCGAACTTCTTCAGCTCATACGCGACATAGGCGAGGAACATGTGGGCTTGGTGGGGCTTGCTCAGGCCGCCCTTGTCCACGGCGGCCTGCAGGTGGACCAGGGCGTCCTCGGATTTGTCGAGGCCGTGGTAGGCCTGGCCGATGTTGAATTCAAGCTGCCCGGACTTGGGGAACACCTTGGCGGCCGCCTTGAGCACCTCGATGCTCTTCAGCGGGCGCTCCAGTTGCTGGTAACAGAGGGCATACAGCTCCCAGTTCTTCAGCTCGTTTTCGATCTTGCCGGATTTCAGCCCGCTTTCGAGCAGGTCGGCGGCCTTCTCAAACTGGCCGAGGTTGAAATAGATGCCGACGAGGTTGTAGTGATACTGGGGCGTGTTCATGTGCCCGTGGGCCTGGGCCCGCTCGATGGTCATGGCCGCGCGCAGATCCTGGCCGGTGCCGAGGTAGGTGCCGGCCAGCTGCGGGTAGTAGGTCGGGCTTTCGGGCTTCTGCTTGATGAGCAGCTCGAACATCTCGGCGGTCTCGGTCATGCGGTTCAGCTGCTGCAAGGCCGCCAGCTTGAGCACGTAGAAGGTGTCCTTGGGCCTGATGGCGAGGTGCAGGCCGCGCTCGGTCTCGTCGAGGGCGCGTTGGATGAGCTTGAGGTCGGGTTTGTTGGGATCAAGGACGGCCCAGGTATAGAGCAGCTGGGAGTAGAGCAGCTGGCCGTCGGCGGTGGATTGGGGCGTCAGCTTGAGCCACTTCTGCATGTTGCGGTCGGCCTTCTCGAACAGCTTCGCGGCCAGGGCGGGATTCTTCGACTGCACGGCGTCCTGCACATAGAGCTGGGTCAGGAAGTTGAACAGTTCTCGGGTGACGCGTTCCTCAAAATACGTGGGGGTCTTGGCCTCGGAGAGCGCCAGGGCCTGCTCCATCGGCTCGATGGCCTTGGAGAAATCGCCTTTCTGGAAGAGCGTCTGGACCTTGATCTGGTAGAGCGTGGCCGCGTCGTAGCTGTCGAGGGGCACCTTGGCGAGCTGGGCGTCGAGGATGGCGAGGGCGGCGTCGTAGTTTTTCGCATCCGCGGCGGTCTTGAACTTGGGCAGCGCTTCCTGGGTGGCGTCCGTCAGGGAATAGTCCCGGGCGGGCTGCTGGGCGCCGAGCGTCACGGCCAGGGCGGCCGCGCCGAGCAGGGCGAGGACGGGCCGGAGCCGCGGGAACAGGGGTTGCGACAGGGCGGGCCGGGTCATTTGGCATCCTCCAGATTGAACTCAAGCAGCTGGGAAGCGCGCGTGGAGACGTTCTTGCCGCCCTTGCGGCCGGGCTTGAACTTCCATTTCTGCACCGCCTGCAGGGCGGGCACCTCGAACTCGCGGTGCGAGGAGCGCATGACGCGGGTGTCGACGACGTCGCCGGTGGCGTTGATGATGAACTCCACCAGGACCTCGCCGCTGATGCCGGCGCGGCTCATTTCGTAAGGATACTGCGGCGGGTTCTGGACGCGGCCGACGGGCTTCTGGTCAAGGTTGTTGATGTCGAAGAGATCCTTGATGCCTTTGCCGAAGTTGGCGCCGGGGGGATTGACCGGGATGTTGATGGCGCCCTTGTTGGCGGTCATGCCCGGGGGCGGGGGCGGCTGGAGGGGCTGGGTGAAGGCGTTGACCGGCACGACGGTCGGCAGGTCCACGAGGCTCGGCGGGGCCAGCACGTTTTCCATGGGCTGGTCCTGCAGTTCCTCGACCTTCTCCTCCTTGTCCTCGTCCAGCGGGGGCATTTCCATCTGGATGATCTCCTCCTTGACCGCCGCCTCGCGCTTGGGCGGGGCATTCTTGCCGGAAAAGGGGTTCAGGGCGAACAGGTGGACGGAGATCGAAACGACCAGGCCGATGATGAGGTCTTTGTTCATGGCGGCTTATTTGCCTGTCGGGCGGGTGCGGGTTTCGACCGAGAATTTGGCGATGCCGGCCTTGCGCACCTCGTCGAGCACCTCGACGGTGGCCCCGAAGCGCGCCTTTTCATCGCCGGCGATCAGGATGCGGGCTTCCTTGCCCGCAGCGTCCTGGGTGGACTTGTAGGCCGTGATGCGGCTGGGCAGGTCGGCCATTTCCATGGGGTCGCGATTCCAGAAAAGGGAGTTGTCGGCCGAAACCTGGATGGTGACGGTCTCATCCTTGTCCGGGGGTGCGGAGGACGGCGGCGCGGGCACCGGCAGGTCGACCGGCAGGGACATGATGCGGTTCAGCGAAAGGGTGAACAGAACGAAGGTCGCGAGCAGGAAGAAGATGACGTCGATGAGTGGGATGATCTCAATGCGCGCCTTCTTGCGGGCCGGGATTTTGATTTTGGTGCCTTCCATGGGGTGTGGGCTGCGTTCTGAAAGTTATGACGGGCGGCCGGCGGTTTTCTTAGGCGCGGCTTCAGCGCACATGCGTCTCGATGAACACCCGGTTGAAGCCGGCCTTGCGGGCCTCGTCGACGACGTAGATGGCCTGGGCGAAGAAGGCCCGTTCGTCGCCGTTGATGAGGATGCGGCCGTCGGGGTTCTCGCGCTTGTATTGCAGCAGGCGCTGCGTGAACTCGTCGAGAGTGATGAGATCCTTGTTCCAGGCCACCGTGCCCTCGTCGGTGACACTGATCGTCACCGTGCCGTTGGGGTCGCGGGCCTCGCCGGTCTCCGCCGTGGGGAGCTTGACGCTGATGCCGTTGGACTTGTTCAGCGAGAGGGTGAACAAGACGAAGGTCGCGAGCAGAAAGAAGATGACGTCAATGAGAGGGATGATCTCAATGCGCGCCCTTTTGATGCCGCCCGGGCCTGTGCCGCCGCCGCCACCGTGCATACAGTTGGGTGATTAGAGGTTGATCCGCGGGGGAACCGGAGCCGCTCAGCGGCTCTTGGCGCCGGCGGCCTTGTTGATGATGATCTCGAGCGAGTTCGAGGCGTCCTCGATGTCGTGCCGGGCCTCTTCGGAACGGGCGTTGAGATAGTTGAAGGGCAGGAGGCCCATGATGGCGATGGCCAGGCCGCACATGGTGGCGATGAGCGCCTCGGCGACGCCGCCGGTGATCTTGGTGGCGGCCGAGCCGATGTCGCCGCTGCCGCTGTTCAGCGCGGCGAAGGTGCCCATCATGCCGGTCACGGTGCCGAGGAGGCCGAGGAGCGGGGCGGCGGTGATGCAGGTGTCGAGCGTGGGCAGGCCCTGGCTGAAGCGCTGCATCTCCTGGCTGGCGGCGCGGGTGAACGCGTTGCCGAGGGAGTGCTCCTTGTGGGTGAGGGCGTAGACGAGGATGCGGGCCACGTAGTCCTGGCTCTTCTTGCCCAGCTCGACGGCACCGTCGACGTCGTTGGTCTCGACCTTCTCGAGCATCTTGTCGACCAGCTCGGGCTCGCGGCGGCGGTTTTCGCGGATGATGAACAGCACGCGCTCGATCGCGACGGTGATGAGGAGGAACGAGACGACAATGATCGGCCACATGATGGGGCCGCCGTGCTTGAACAGCTCCATGGAGGTCATGGGGCTGCCGTCCGGGTTGGTGAGCAGGATCGCCAGGGGCAGGGGTGCAGTAATCATAGTGCGGGTGGTGTGGTTGGTTTAACCGTGGGTAATAATCCTTAAGGAAAAAAGAAAGCGGTGGGGGCGGGCGCGGCTCTTTTGTTCAATACGCGTCATCGGCGGCCGCAACGGGCGGGCGAAGTGGGCTGGGAGTGGGGGGGGCGTGCGCAAAGTGACCAAAAAACTGTCGGGAAACCGAATGTTGCTGAGATTCACTTTGCACTGTCAATGCGGTTTCTCGCGCCCGCAAAAAATTAATTCAGGTTCAGGATTGGCTGCCCGACTAGGACTCGAACCTAGACAGAACGAGTCAGAGTCGTTCGTGCTACCATTACACCATCGGGCAGTGATCAATCTTGTGCGCGCTTCGGGCTACGGGCCGGCTTGCCGAGTCGTAGCTCGCCGGCCCGCCATTGCCCGCTAAACGCGGGCTTCGGCGCGGCAGGCTTCGTGCCGTTGGCCCGGCGAGCGAAGGCTGGAGCCGGCGATGGGATTCGAACCCGCAACCGCCTGTTTACAAAACAGGTGCTCTACCGTTGAGCTACGCCGGCGAGGCGTTGCTGCGCCCAAACCAACTTGCTGGACTGGCAAAAAACGAAATTTGGTGGCTCCCCGGGGACTCGAACCCCGAACCAATTGATTAAGAGTCAACTGCTCTACCATTGAGCTAGGAAGCCAAAAAACGAAGGGGCAAAAATTAATATCACGGGTGCCATGTCAACGACATTCCCGACCACGCGGCGCGCGGGCTCTTCACGGTGAAAAGCGACGCAACTTGTCCGCGTGCAGGAGCCTGCGGCAGGCGGGGTTGGGCGGCGACCGGCGCCCGGTCGCACTTTGTTGGACAAAACTCTTGCCAAGCCCGGGCGCGTGCTCTGTTTTCGCCCGCTCCATCCATGCAAAAGACCAAAAAGTCCGTTGCCAAGCGCTTCAAGATTTCCGGCACCGGGAAGCTGATTCGCCGCACGCCCGGTTTCCGTCACCTGCTGGCCGCGAAGAGCACGAAGTCCAAACGCCGTGCCTCCCGCGACAAGCTCGTGGCGCCCGGCCATGCCGCTCCGCTCCTCCGCTGCCTGCCCACCGGTCTCCGGTGAGCGGTCGCGCCCAACCATAACTTGCCTGGCGGGTGAATCCCAACGAGACGACCCGCCGGCACTAACACCCACTATATAACATGGCTCGTGTCACCAACTCCCCCGCGTCGCGCAAGCGCCGCAAGAAAGTGCTGAAATACGCCAAGGGCTATTTCGGCAACAAATCCAAGCTCTACCGCTACGCCAAGGAAGCGGTGCAGCACGCCTGGCAATACGCCTACATCGACCGCAAGAAGAAGAAGGCGAACATGCGCGCCCTCTGGATTGTGCGCCTGAACGCCGCCTGCCGCGAGGCCGGCATCAGCTACAGCCGCTTCATCGAGGGCCTGAAGGCCGCCAACATCCAGCTCGACCGCCGCCAGCTCTCCGAGATCGCGATCGCCGACGCCGTGGCGTTTGCCGGTCTGATCAAGCAGGCCCAGGCCGCGTTGAAAACCAAGGCCGCCCAGGCCTGAGTCGTTCCCGCGGGCCCGGTGCAGGCTCGCCTTCTGGTCCAAGACCATTTTTCTGAAGGACGGGCCTCGCAAGGGTCCGTCCTTTTCTTTTTCCGTCATGCAAGAGACCATCAACGCGATTCTCGCCAAGGCCGCGGCCGAGCTGCCGACGCTCCGCTCGCGCGCCGACTTCGAGGCGGCCAAGGCCCGCTACGTCGGCCCGCACGGCGAGTTCACCGCGCTGATGAAGCAGATGGGCGCCGTGCCCAAGGAGCAGCGCCCGACCATGGGCAAGCTCGTCAACGAGGCCAAGGCGCAGTTGCAGGCCCGGCTCGACGCGGCGCTGGCCCGCATCGCCGACGCCGAGATCACCGCCCAGCTCGGGCCCGCCATCGACCCCACGCTGCCGTCGCCCGACGCCGGCCCGGGCTCGTCGCATCCGCTCACCCTGGTGCGCGAGGAGATGTGCCGCATCCTGCGCAAGGCCGGCTTCACCGTGGTCGAGGGTCCGGAGGTCGAGACGGAGTATTACTGCTTCGACGCGCTGAACACCCCGGCCGACCACCCGGCGCGCGATGCGCAGGACACGTTCTATTTTCCTGAACCGGCCCGCTTCGGCAACGTCACCAAGAAGGTGCCCGGCGAGAAATACCTGCTGCGCACGCACACCTCGTCGGTGCAGATCCGCACCATGCTCAAGGGCGAGCCCCCCATCCGCATCGTCTCGCCCGGGCGCGTCTACCGCCGCGACACCTCGGACGCGACCCACAGCGCCAATTTCCACCAGATCGAATGTCTCTACGTCGACAAGAACGTCACGGTGCGCGACCTGAAGGCCTTGCTCGACTACATCTTCGCCGCGCTCCTTGGCAAGGACACGATGACGCGTTTCCGGCCGCACTATTTCGGCTACACCGAGCCGAGCTTCGAGGTGGACCTCTCCGCCCAGCATCTGCCCAAGGTGAACAAGGACTGGATCGAGATCGGCGGCTGCGGCATGGTCGATCCGGCGGTCTTCGCGGGCGTCGGTTATGACCCGAAGATCTGGAGCGGCTACGCCTTCGGCATGGGGCTCGAGCGCCTCGCCATGCTCATGTATGGCATCGATGACATCCGTTACTTCTACCAGAACGACTTGCGGTTCCTGAAGCAGTTTGCCTGAGGCCGTCCCGATGAAACTTTCCCGCAACTGGCTCCGGCAATACGTCCGCCTCTACAGCACCACCGAGGAGCTGCAGCGCGCCATCACCTTTCTCGGTTTTGAGGTCGAGGGTGTGCAGAGCACCGGCCTGCCCCTGCTGCAAAACGTCGTCGTCGGCGAGATCAAGACCCGGGCCCGGCACCCCAACGCGGACAAGCTCTCGGTCTGCACGGTGGATGTCGGCCCCGCCCACGGCGGCGTGCGCACCATCGTGTGCGGCGCGCACAATTGCGATGCGGGCAACCGCGTGCCGGTCGCCCTCCCGGGCGCCGTGCTGCCGGGTGACTTCAAGATCAAGTCGTCCAAGATCCGCGGCGAGGCCTCCGACGGCATGATGTGCTCGCCCGACGAGCTCAGCCTGCCCGGCGGCCACGCCGGCCTGCTCATCCTCGATCCGGCCGCCCCGGTCGGCCAGCCCCTCAACGAGGTCATGCCCGACGGCGACACCGTGTTCGACATCGAGGTCACGCCCAACCGCCCCGACGTGCTCTGCCACCTCGGCCTGGCCCGCGAGCTGGCGGCCTGGTTGAAATACGACGTCCGCTTCCCCGAGATTAAGTTCAAGGGTCAGTCGAAGACCGCGCCGCAGCCCGATGTCCTCAAGGCCATCCGGGTCGATGCGCCCGAGGATTGCCCGCTGTATGTCGGCATCGCCGTCTCCGGCGTGAAGGTCGGCCCGAGCCCCGCCTGGATGCAGGAGCGCCTCGCCGCCGTCGGCCTGCGCCCGATCAACAACCTCGTCGACGTCGGCAACTACGTGATGCTCGAGCTGGGCCAGCCGCTGCACGTCTTCGACGCGAAGAAGATCGCCGGCCGCTCGATCATCGTGCGCCGCGCCACCGACGGCGAAAAGCTCCTCACCCTCGACGGGAAGGAGCGCATGCTCAACAGCCGCATGCTCGTCATCGCCGACGAGGCGAAGCCGCTGGTCATCGCCGGCCTCATGGGCGGGCACGACGCGGGCGTCGACCCCACCACGACCGACATCGTGCTCGAGGCGGCGTATTTCCGCCCGCAGTCCATCCGGGCGACTTCTCGGCGGCTCGGCCTCGTCTCCGACTCGTCCTACCGGTTTGAGCGCGGCGTGGACTCGCACGGCACGTCGGAGGCGGCGCGCCGCGCCATCGACCTGATCCTGGAGACCGCCGGGGGCACGGTCGTCGGGCCCGTAATGAAAGTGGGCGACGAGCCCCGCTGGTCGCGCGAGATCAATGTCACGCCCGATTACATCCGCGCCAAGGTCGGCTTCGACATCACCGACGACGAGATGCGCGACGCCCTCATCGGCCTGCACCTGCCGATCAAGCACGAGCACGAGTCGCCCGCCGGCCTGGAGTGGACCGTGTCCATCCCGAGCCATCGCCGCGACCTTGAGCGGCCCATCGACCTGGTCGAGGAAGTGCTCCGCATCTACGGCACCGACCGGGTGCCGGCCGCGGTGTGCGCCGGCCCGGCGCTGGCGGACGGTGACGACGATCCCATCGCCCTCTTCAACCGCCGGGTGACGGAATACCTTGTCGGCCAGCATTTCCACGAGGTGGTCAACTACACGCTGCGCTCGCACTCGGAGCTGGCCACGTGGGTTTCGGCCGCCGCCGCCCACGAGCTGGCGCTGGCCAATCCGTTTGTGGACGATCAGTCGCACCTGCGGCCGACGCTGATCCTGGGCATCCTCGAATCCCTCAAGCTCAACCAGTCGCGCGGGGTTCCCGCCGCGCGCCTGTTCGAGACCGGCCGGGTGTTCATGGAGCTCAGCGGCACGGTGCACGAGTGCGTGGCGGTCGGGTTCGTGCTTTGCCACAATCCGCAGGACCGCGCCTGGCTGGCGCGGCCCGAGCCCGATTTCTACGCGGTGAAACGTCACCTCGAGGTTCTCGCGTCGGCGGCCGGGATCGACCTGGCGGCGCAGGAACTCGTGCCGGTGCGCGGCGCCTTCTGGGGCTGGCAGGAAGGCCACTCGGCCGCGGCCGGCGAGATGACGGACGGCTGGACCGCGCGCTTCGGCCTGCTGAACCTCGCCATGGTCCGCGCCGCGGGCCTCGAGGGCAAGGTCTGGGCCGGCACACTGGCGCTGTTGCCGCAGAAACTCGCGGCCCCCGCCGGCCACCGGCGCTACCAGCCGTTCAGCCTGTTCCCCGCCGCCCTGCGCGACCTCGCGCTGGTCGTCGATGCCGCCCGCCACGCCGACGCGGTGCAGGCGCGCCTGCTGCGGGCCGCGCGCGCCGCGACCGCCGGCGGGGCCTTTGCGGTGGAACGGGTCGAGATCTTCGACGTCTACGAGGGCGCGGGCCTGCCCGCGGGCAAGAAGAGCCTGGCCTTCGCCCTGTCGTTCCGCTCCGCAGAGCGCACGCTGACGGACGACGAGGTCAACGCCGCCTTCGCAAAGATCCAGCAGGCGGTCGTGGCCGACGGGTCCATTTCTATCCGGGCTTAAAACCCCGGCGCGGCGGCCTCGCCATCCGCCAGGTTTACTCGGCGAATTTTTCCAGGAAGGACCGCACTTCCACCGGCACGGCCTTGGCGACATTCGGCACGATCAGGCGGAAAAGCTGGCGCAGCTCCGCGATCTGCGGCGAGGTCGGCCTGGTCCTCGGGTCGGCATGATTGCCGATCTGCAGGCCGGGGGTCTGGGCGCTGCCCCGGATGTGGTAGCCGTGCGTCACCAGCTCGAAGTGCTGGATCGTCCGGCCGCTTTCATCGCGCCAGATGCTGAGGATAGTCTCGTCCTCCCCGGCGTATTGTTCCTTTTTCAAGCCGGCCACATCCTGCTTCACATTCGCCACGGGCTCCAGGCCGGCGCCGATGGCGACCGGCTCGACGAGCTGGCGGAAGGCCTTTTGGGCGTGCGCGTCGGGGAATTTGGCGGCGATGCCGACGGTGGCGTGCTGCGGGCCGGACCAGAAGTGGGCGATGGTGCCGTCGAGCTCGAAGAGACGGTGATCCAGCTCCAGCTTGAGCCGGCAGTTCTCGCCGCGCTCGCCCATGGCCGCCGGATGCAGGCGCAGGCTGATCCCGGTGGTGGACATGTTCACGATCTGCCCGCCCCAGTCCATGGCGCGGACATCGTCCGATTTCAGGACGTGCCCCTCGCCGTCGCGGCCGACCAGCGTGACCTTCGCCTTCAGGGGGATTTTCGCGCCGGCAGGGTAGCGCGTGGCGCCACGCTTGTCGCCCAGGCCGCCGGCACCCTTGAAACTGAGGATCTTTTTGAAAAGCAGCATGGCGCGCTAACTAAAGGGATGAAGCTATCCGGCACAAGCCCGGGGTTTGCCGTTCAAGCCGGGCCCGCCGGCTGCTTGCGGCCCAACCCCGTTCGGGTCATCTCGCCCCAGCCCTTCTGCTTGCGAAGGAACTGCCAGATGCCTTCGATGCGCCACAGGATGTTGAGCTGCCGGTAGCCAAAATTCTCCGCAATGGCCCCCAGGGCCAGCAGCGCCATGTCGCGCTTCCGCGTGGTCCGGAACAGCGCCAGCTCACCCAGCACCAGCGCCAGCATGCTGAGAAACACGCCATAGAGCACCACCACCGCGAAAAACGCCGCCATGAACTTGAAGCTCAGCAGGCCGCAGATCCAAAAAAGGGGGATCAGCAGCAGCCCGGCCAGATCGAGAAAGGGGCCGAGCAGATCGAAGAGCACGAACAGGGGCAGGCCGATGACGCCCATGCGGCCGTGGCGCGGGTTGAAGAGCATGTCGCGGTGCCTCCAGAGCACCTCACACAGGCCTCGCTGCCAGCGGGTGCGCTGCCGGCGCAGGACGGCGAGGGTCTCCGGGGCCTCCGTCCAGCACACCGGATCCGGCACAAAGAGGATCTTGTAGTCCGCGCCGCGGGCCTGGAAGAGCCGGTGCAGCTTCACAATCAGCTCCATGTCCTCCCCGACGGTGCCGTGGGTGTAACCGCCGGCATCCAGCACGGCGCTGCGCTTGAACAGGCCGAAGGCACCGGAGATGATCGCCACGGTGTTCATCCGGCTGAGCGAGAGGCGGGCGATGAGAAAGGCGCGCAGGTATTCCACGATCTGGAACAGCGGCAGCAGTTTTCGCGGAGCGCTCTCGTTGATCACCATGCCGCCATGCACCTCGCAGCCGTTGGCGATGCGGATGGTGCCTCCGACCGCGATGAGCGAGTGGGGCTGCTCGACGAACGGCCGCGCGGCCTTGAGCAGGGAATTATGGTCAAGCAGCGAGTCGGCGTCCACGCCGCACACCAGCGGATGGCCGGCGTAGTTCATGGCCGCGTTCAGCGCGTCGGACTTGCCGCCGTTCTCCTTGTCGATGAACAGGAGGTTGGGGTGGTCGCGGTGCCGGTAGACGCCCCGGATGGGCTGGCAGGGCGCGGGATGCGGGCGCCGCAACGGCACTCGCTCCAGTTTGAAGGCCTCGATCACGGCGCGCGCCGTGCCGTCTTTCGAGCCGTCGTTGACCACGATTATCTCGTAGCGCGGATAGCGCAGCGTGAGCAGCGAGCGGATGTTCTGCACGATGGTGCGTTCCTCGTTGCAGGCCGGCACGAGCAGGGAGATGCCCGGGCTGGACTTGGCGCCGATGATCCAGCCGGCCGGCCCCCGGCGCTCCTCCTTGCGGTTGCGCCGCATTTCCAGGAAAGCCAGCACCGTCTGCCCCGTGTAGAGGCCATACTGCAGCACCGCCAGGCCCAGCGTGAGCCAGCCGAGGCATGCAGCCGCGGTGAAAACGGCGGCGGGCAGGGGGTCAGCCGGCATGCGGTCGGTCCTCGGGTTCGTGCAACACCTGCCAGCCGGCGTCCTCCTCGGATGCGGTGCCGCTGTGCTCCTCCAGCAGCTGGCGGCCGGCGTCGCCGAATTCCAGCAACGCGCGGGCGGCCTGGTAGCGGACCCACCAGTCAGGGTCGTCGAGCCGCCGGGCGAGGTTGGGCGGCGTGGAGGGTCCGCCCAGTTTTCCCGCGCAGTGGCAGGCCGCCTGCCGCACATCGGGCGATTCGTCCTCCAGGCCTTCATGGACAAAATCACCGACGCGCGGGTCGCCCAGCTCGGCCAGGGCCACCCAGGAGGCCGCGCGCACCCGTGGTGCCGGGGAATGACGCAGGGCGGCCAGGGCGTCGAAGGCAGCCAGCACCTGCTTGCGGCCGAGCGCGATGGCCAGCATGCGCCGCCATTCCGGGGGCAGTTGCCCGCCCTCGAGCCGGGCGATTGCCTCGGGGTGCAGGCGGGCGGGCAATTGGGAGAAGATTTCCGCCAGGCTGAGCGGCGGATCTTGGGGGGAGACGTCCAATTGCTCCAGCAGTTCGCGCAGGGATGACACCTGGTCCTTGGCCAGGAGCGCGCGCAGCGCCGTCTGCCGCACGCCCCGGTCGCGGTCGTGCCGGGCGGCGTGCAGGGCGGCGATGCTGGCGGCATCGTCGAAAAAGGCCAATATCTCGCCTGCCGCCTGCCGCTGGGCGGCGGGGCCGCGCGCGAGTTCGATGAAGGCGCGCTCCTGGAAGCCGGTGCGCTGCAACAGGCGGATCAGGTGCGATTGGTCCCGTCCCTTGGTCTGCTCGATCAGATTGCGCAGCACCCGCAGCAGCAGCCGGCGCTCCCACCCGGCGAGGGAACCGAACCGATCAATCCCGGGGGTGGGCTGGTAGCCGGAAATTTGGTCCAGCACGAGGCCGGTCAAACGCTCTTCGGCCACCGCCTCGCGCTTGGCCGACCGGAGCTGGCGGATCCGCACCAGAAAAACCCCGCACCAGATCAGCAGTGCTGCGCCGGCGAGCACATAGCAGGCGTCGACGATGATCGTGAGCAGGCCGGCGTCAGAAGCGGGTGGTGCAGCCGGCATGGAAGGCGTTGCGGTCCGGCGCGCCGCCGGCCCGCTCGTGGGTCAGGCCAAGACGGAGCCCGAAGACCGGGGAGAACTCGTAATAGACGTCGGCGAACACCGCCCGCGTGCGTCGCGCCCGGGTGAAGTCGATGACCGTGCTGGCGAGGGACTCGGTGGTGTCGGCATAGCCGAAGCGCCAGCGCCAGTGGTCCTTCGGTTCGCCCTCAAGCTGAGCCAGCCAACCGTGGGTCCAGCGGGCGCCGAGGTTTCGCGTCGTCAGCCCTTTCACGGTCACGGCCACATGGTGCGCCGTGTGCTGGGTGACGCCGAGCCAGAGGGAATGCGCTGTGCCGGGCGCGTAGGCGGCGGCGCGGTAGTCGGCGAGCACCAGGGTGGACGGCAGGGTGGCGCTGCCATCGCGCACCCGCCAGGTGGCGCCGGCGGCGAGCATCTTCTCGGCAAGAAAATCCGCGGAGGGCGTTGCGCTGAGCCGGGCGTAGGCGGAGAATCCGTCCGAGAAGCGTCGGTCCGCCCCAATGGTGTATTGCACGTCGCTGAGGGCGAAACGGTCGGCCCACTCCGCGCCGAGAGACACGCCGGTCCTCTTGCTCAGGGCATAGCGCAAGGCGGCATCCCAGTCGCTCCAATCCGCCCGGGCGCCGCCGGCAAAGTTGCTGTATCTGAAGCCCGCGTCCAGCCGCCAGCGGCCGGCGCGCCGGACGCCGCGCAGGCGCTTTCGGATGTCTTCCGAGGCGGGATCGGTGGCGGCGGCGCGGGCGTAGAAGCCGCGGGCTTCGTCGAAACGCTCCTGATATCTTTCCACGTCGCCGCGCCCGACCAGGGCATCGGTGTTGCCGGGGGCCCGGGCCAGGATGCGGTTGAATTCATCCTCGGCCGCGGCGAACTGCCGCCGCCAGGCGAGGACGCGGCCCAGCATGTTTTGGGCGTCGAGATTGTCCGGCTGGCGGGCGAGGACGTCGCGGAACACGGCCTCGGCCTGCGCGAGCAGGCCGGACCAAGCGAGCACCCGGCCGTAGCCGAGGCGCAGATCGGTGTCCTGTGGCGCCAGGGCGAGGCCGCGCCGGAACGTCGCCAGCGCCTCATCGTAGCGCCCCGCCCAGCCCTGCACGGTGCCCAGTTGGTAGAGATGGGCCGGGTTGGCCGGTTCGGCGGCCACGAGCGATTGGTAGAGGGTGATCGCCCGCGCATAATCGCCGGCCTGCTTGGCGGTGTAGGCATCCTCAACGGCCGCCGCCGCGCTCCGCCCGGCGAGCAAGGGCAGGATCGACAGGCAGGCCCAGGCGAGTCGGACGGTCATGGCGGCAGCAGCTTGCGGACCCGCACCACCAGCTCGTCGGGGCTGAAGGGCTTGACCATGTAGTCGGCCGCGCCGGCGTTCAGGCAGCGGACGACGTCCTCCTCGTTGTTCTTGCCGGAAAGCATCATGATCGGCACGGCGGCCAGCGTGGCGGTCCCTTTCAACCGGCGCAGCGTGCTGAAGCCATCCTGGATCGGCATCATGATATCGAGGATGATAAGCGCGGGCGGATGGGCGGTGGCCTGAGCCAGGAGATTCTCGCCGTTGGCGAAGGCCCCGACCTTGTAGCCCTCCCGCTCCAGCTTGAAGGTGATCAGGCGGCGCGTGACGCTGTCATCCTCCGCCACCAGAATCGAAACGGGGGGACCGGCGCCGGCCGGCGATTTCGGGGCGGAGGTGTGGGATGCCGACATGTCCTTGGTCCGAAGAGCAAATCCTCATGAGGAGGCTTGGTCAGATTTTGTCGATTGCATTCCGGCACTTCCACCGCCTGCTTGGCAGGGTCCCTTGGGGCCCAAATGAGCAACAATCCCGATCTTGACCTCGATTATGTGGCGAATCTCGCCCGCCTTGCCCTGAGCGACACGGAGAAGACTGGGTTCTCCGGGCAGCTCGCGGATATCCTGCGCTACATGGACAAGCTCAGGCAGGTGGACGTGACAGGGATCGAGCCGATGGCCCACGCCTCGCCGGTTTTCAATGTCTGGGAGGCCGATGTCGCGCGCCCCGGCCTGCCGGTCGAGGCCGCGCTGCGCAACGCGCCCGCCCAACGGCAGAACCTGATCGTCGTGCCCAAAGTCGTGGAGTAGCCGATGGCGGACGATCTCATCTTTCAACCCGCCGCCCGGCTGGCGGCGCAACTCGCGGCGGGGAAAATCTCCGCGGTGGAGCTGCTGCAGGCCTGCCTCGCGCGCACGCGGGCCGTCGACGGCCGCGTGAAGGCCTTCAACTCCTTTGATGAGGCGGGCGCCCTTGCGCTGGCCCGGCAATCCGACGAACGCCGCGCCGCCGGGCAGGCGCGGGGCCCGCTCGACGGCCTTCCCGTCGGCCTGAAGGACGTCATCGCCGTCGAGGGCCAGCCCCTCACGTGCTCCAGCAAGATGCTGGCGAACTTCGTGTCGCCCTACGACGCCACCGTGACAGCGAAGCTCAAGGCCGCCGGCGCGATCCCGTTCGGCCGGCTGAACATGGACGAGTTCGCCATGGGCTCCTCGACGGAGAATTCCGCGTTCGGCCCGACAGCCAACCCGTGGGACCTGACGCGCGTGCCGGGCGGCAGCTCCGGCGGCTCGGCCGCGGCCGTCGCGGCGGGCGAGCTGCCGCTCACGCTCGGCTCCGACACCGGCGGCTCCATCCGCCAGCCGGCGGCGCTGTGCGGCATCGTCGGCCTCAAGCCGACCTACGGCCTCGTCTCGCGCTACGGGCTGGCGGCCTTCGCCTCCTCGCTCGACCAGATCGGCCCGCTCGCGCACACCGTCGAAGACGCGGCGCTGCTGCTCGGCGCCATCGCCGGGCACGACCCGCGCGACTCGACCTCGTTCAAGGCCGGGGTGCCCGACTACCGCGCGGCCCTGGCGGCGAGGAAGGGCCCGTGGCGGCTCGGCGTGCCCAGGGAATTTTTTGGCGCCGGCCTCGACCTCGAGGTCGGCGCGGCGGTCAGGCAGGCCGTCGAATTCTACCGGCAGCAGGGCTGCGAAATCCGCGAGGTCTCGCTCCCGCTCGCGGCGGAATACGCCGTCGCGGCCTATTACCTCATCGCCACCGCCGAGGCCTCCTCGAACCTCGCGCGCTACGACGGCATCCGTTACGGCCACCGCTCCGCGGCGGCGAAGGACGCCATCGACATCTACACGAAGTCGCGCGCCGAGGGTTTCGGCCCGGAGGTGAAGCGCCGCATCATCCTTGGCACGCATGTGCTCAGCAGCGGCTACTACGACGCCTATTATCTGCGCGCCCAGAAGGTCCGCACGCTCATCCGCAACGAGTTTGCCGCCGTGCTGCGCGACTGCGACGCGCTGCTGTCGCCGACCTCACCCGTGCCGGCCTTCCGGCTTGGCGAGAAGTCCGCCGACCCGCTCGCGATGTATCTGACCGACATCTACACCATCAGCGTCAACCTCGCCGGGCTGCCGGGCATTTCGATCCCGTGCGGGTTCACGGGCGCCGGCCTGCCCGTCGGCCTGCAGCTCATCGGCCGGCCCTTCGACGAGGCCGGCCTGCTCGCCCTCGCCCGGGCCTACGAGTCGGCGCACGACTGGCACACCAAGCATCCAATTCTTTAGCTACACAGAGAACACGGAGGACCACAGAGATGAATACCGAGGTCAATCAACTGACAGAGCAGGTGATCGGAGCTGCGATTGAGGTTCACCGCGAGCTTGGACCGGGCTTGTTGGAATCCGCTTATCAGCGGGCGCTGGCGCATGAGTTGCGCTTGAGGGGAGTCGCTTTTGAGGAACAGAAGTTGTGTCCTGTAATATATAAGGACTTGCTCATCGATGATGCCTACCGGCTGGATTTTTTGGTGAACGGCTTGGTTGTAGTGGAACTGAAGACGGTGGATGCCTTGCTCGATGTCCATGACGCCCAAGTCCTGACCTACCTGAAGTTCACGGGTTGCCATATCGGGCTCCTTATGAATTTCCGTTCCACTATGCTGACCAAAGGTCTCCGTCGCTTGGCTCTGTGATCTCTGTGTCACCTCCCTCTGCCTCCGTGTCCCACTCTTCTCCCAATTGCGAAGCGGTCATCGGACTTGAGGTCCACGTGCAGCTCAGGACGGCGTCGAAGATGTTCACGCGTGTCGCCGCCGGCTACGGCGAGCCGGAGAACACGCTGACCGATCCCGTGGTGCTCGCGCTGCCGGGCGCGCTGCCGGTCTTGAACAAGGAGGCCCTCGACAAGGTCATCAAGGCCGGCCTCATCCTCGGCTGCGCGATCGCGCCGGTCTGCACATGGGACCGGAAGAACTATTTCTACCCCGACTCCCCGAAAAATTACCAGATCTCGCAATACGACCAGCCCATCTGCACCGGCGGCGCGGTCGAGATCGAGCTGCCCGGCCCGGCGCGCAACGTCATGGGCGCGCACAGGAGGATCCCACTGACGCGCATCCATCTCGAGGAGGATGTGGGCAAGCTCACGCACGGAGCCACCGACTCGCTCGTGGACTGCAACCGGGCCGGCACGCCGCTGATGGAAATCGTCACCGAGCCGGCGCTGCACGGCGCCGACGAGGCTTTCGCCTTTCTCACCGCGCTGCGCACGGCGATGGTGCAGGGCGGCATCTCCGACTGCGACATGGAGAAGGGCCAGCTCCGCTGCGACGCGAACATCTCCATCCGGCCCGCGGGCGAGACGAAGCTCGGCACCAAGGTCGAGCTGAAGAACCTCAACTCCATCTCGTTCGTCCGCGACGGCATCGCCCACGAGATCCGCCGCCAGACCGCCGTCGTCACGGGCGGCGGCAGCATCGCGCAGGAGACCCGCCAATACGACGGCGAGGCCGGCACCTCGGCGGCCATGCGCTCGAAGGAAATGGCGCACGACTACCGCTATTTTCCCGATCCCGACCTCATGCCGGTGCGGGTGGACGAGGCCTGGCTCGCGGCGATCCGCGCCACCGTGCCCGAGCGCATGTTCGACCGGCAGCGCCGCTACCTGGAGCAATACCGGCTGCCCTACACGCTCACCTCGGTGCTCGTGCCGCAACTGGCGCTGTGCGCCTTCTTCGAGGAAGCGGCCGCGTTGAGCGGCAAGCCGCAGGCCGTGGCCAATTGGATCGCCAACGACCTCCAGCGCGAACTCGCGGCGGCTGGTGCGAGAGCCCAGGCGGCGGCGGGCGTGGATCTTGCTGCGAGCAAGGTCCGCCCCGCACACATCGCCGGCTTGGTCGGGCTGGTGGAGTCCGGCGTCATTTCCAGCAGCATTGCCAAGGAGGTTTTCGTCGAGATGTTCGCCACGGGCGACCAGGCCGACGCCATCGTGGAGCGCAAGGGCCTCCGTCAATCCACCGACGCCGGCGAGCTGGAGCGCTGGGTGGCCGAAGCCATTGCCGCGAACCCCAAGGCTGCGGCGGAGTTCAGGTCCGGCAACGAGAAGGCGCTCAACGCCATCAAGGGCGCGGTGATGAAGGCCTCGCAGGGCAGGGCCAACCCGCAGCAGGTCGACGCCATCGCGCGCAAGCTGATGGGTTGAATGAAATTCTCCGGCGTGAGCCTCTCTCGCAACCTTGCACAATGGGCAAAATCGCCTCCCGCCGGGCGATCGCTTGCGGACAGCCTCCTGCAACCATCCCGTTCAGCCCGCGAAGCGCTGCATGAACGCCCGGAAGTCCTCGGGCACCGCCTCGGTGAGGTTGGGCAGGATCCAGCGGAAGAGCTGGCGGATCTCGTCGTGCGTGCCGCCCGAGGTCTCGAAGACCGGCTGGCCGGTCGCCTCCTCGGTCGCGTCCCGGGATTCGAGCGCGTAGGTCTGGTTCCCGCCGGCATCCATGCTGCCGCGGCAGAAGTAGTCCAGCATCCTGAACTCGAAGCTGTGCAGCGGATCGACCGGCGACATCGCCAGCTTCACCGTCAGGAGCGAATCCGATTCACCCACAAAGATCCGCTTGAAGAACTGGGGGTCGTCCTGCACGACCCGGTCGATGGCCATCGGCTGCAGCGACTGGCCGATGACGACCGGCTGGATCAGCTGCATGTAGGATTTCTGGCTTTCAAAATCCTCGAAGACAAAGCCGAGCCCGAGGGCAAACCCGCCGTCCCGGGCGTCAACGTGGGCGATGCGGGCGTTCAGTTCGATCCGATGCTGTTCCATCTGGAGGTCGGCCCGGAGGTGCATCCCGGCGGGCAGGTCGGGCTTGTTCCTGACCTGCACGCCGATGCCGTTGCCCGACATGTTCAGGATTTTGGCGGAGGAGTCGCGTCCGCCATAGCGCAGGGTCGCGCGGAGCGGGAAGCCCGGCCCGGGCACATAGCGCTGGTTCAGCCGCTTTTCGAGCTGCTCGACCTTGGCTTTCTCAAATTTGAAGATGCGCTTGAACAACAGCACGGGACAAGGAGATAGCACCGGACGCCGACGAGACAAGCTTTGGTCACAGCCTTGCGCCGGGGCGCCTTTGCCGGGCCCTCCGCCCGCCCGCGCCCGAAAGCCCGCGCGGCCTGACAATCGCCTGACAATGGCCTGACCGGCCGCTGACAACCTCCGCGGCGGTTTGTGCTTTGATGGGAGCGCAATCCCGCAACCAACATGAAATCATCCCACCTCATCCTGCTCCTCGCGGTCGCGCTTTCGGGCGCGACATCGCTTTTCTGCAAATCAGCGGCCGAACAGCCCGTGCGTCTGCGCGTCGATGTCGACCGCGGCGTGCTCCCGGCCGGTTCCACCGAGAAGGCCGTCGTCAAGATCGGCCTCGACTGCCTCCGGCTGCCCCCGCGCTCCGCGCGTCCGCCGGTCAACCTCGCGCTGGTCATCGACCGCTCCGGCTCGATGAGCGGCGACAAGATCGAGCGGGCCCGCGAGGCGGCCCTGGAACTGGTGCGCCGGCTCGCTCCCGACGATGTCATCTCGATCGTCGCCTACGACACCCAGGTCGAGACCCTCGTGCCGGCCCGGCGCGTGGGCAACGCGCGCGGCCTCGAAGCGGCCATCCGCAGCATCGAGGCGGCGGGCAACACCGCGCTGCACGGCGGCGTGATGCGCGGGGCCGCCGAGGTGCGCCGGCACATCGAGGACGGCCGCTACGTCAACCGCGTCATCCTGCTCTCCGACGGCCTGGCCAATGTCGGCCCCAGTTCGCCCGAGGAGCTCGGCCGCCTCGGCCATTCGCTCATGAAGGAGGGCATCTCCGTCACCACCATCGGCCTCGGCCTCGGCTTCAACGAGGACCTGATGACCCGCCTCGCCTCGCGCAGCGACGGCAACACCTACTTCGTCGAGAACAGCGACGACTTGCCGGGCATCTTCAACCAGGAGCTGGGCGACGTGCTCAACGTCGTCGCGCGCCGGGTGGTCATCGAGATCGATTTTCCCGCCGGCGTGCGGCCGGTGAATTTCGTGGGCCGCGAGGGCAGCATCCGCGGCCAGAAGGCCGAGCTGACGCTCAACCAGCTTTACGGCGGCCAGGAGAAGTTCGCCCTCATCGAGGTCGAGGTTTCGCCCGAGCAGGCCGGCGCCGAGCGGGAGATCGCCCGCGCGCGCGTCAGCTATGACGACGCGGTCAACCAGCGCGCCGGCAGCGCCACGGCGCAGCGCACCGTGTCGTTCAGCGCCGACGAGAAGATCGTGGTGAAGTCCGCCGACCACCAGGTGCAGGCCGACTACGCCGCCAATCTCATGGCTCTGGCCAAGGACACCGCCATCGCGCTGGTCGACAGCGGCAGGAAATCCGAGGCGGCCGCCCTGCTGCGGCAGCGCGCCGGCGAATTGAAGGAACTGGGCAGCGTCTATGCGAATTCCGCCGTGTCGGCCGCCGCCTCCGCCGCGGAGCCCGAGGCCGCGCGCCTCGAACGCGACGGGCTCGACAACGCCCGGCGCAAATCCTACCGCACGGACAGCCAGCAGGTGAAGAACCAGCAGTCCTCCGCCGCCTCCCGCCCGTAAGCCCAGTGCGCCGGCCTTTCGCTGCTTTTCAACCGGCGCAATTCCCCTACCGTGTTCCCGTGTCCCCCGCCTCGCGCCGCATCCTGGTCTACTGGCTGCTGCTGCTCATCCCCGCCCTGGGGGTGGGCTTGGGCGCCATCGTCCTCCTGCGGCGCGAGCAAGCGCGGCTGGCCGACCGCGCCGCCTATGCCGACGAGGCGCGCCGCGCCGCAGTGACCGCCCGCGTCCGCCTGATCGCCGAAAACGTCGAGCTGCTGGTGGGCGACGTGGAGAACGGCCTGCTCGATCTGCTCGCCGCCGACCCGGCCGGCGACGCCGACGGGCTGCTCGACCGGCTGGAGAAATCAAATCCGCTCGTGCGCACCGCCTTCCGGTGCGCGCCCGATGGCGCCGTGCTCCGGCCCGCGCCGGACCAGGCCAACGACGACGGCCGCGGCTTCCTGCGCCGCTTCGGCGCCCGGCTCCGTGAGTCGCCCCCGTGGCGCAATGCAGCCGCAACCTCGCTGCCAAATTACACGGCGCCGGGGTCGGCGCCGCTCCAGCGCCAGGTCGCCGCGAAAAAGGAAGCGGATGAATACCGGGCCCGGCAGCAGGTCGCGGCCAATGTCTCCAAGGTGCAAAGCGCCCGGCGCGACGTGCAGGCCCTGGCGAAGAGCAGTTACGCGGACGCTGCCCGCTCCGAGTCCGGCCGCGCGGCCCCGGACCGGATGTCATCGGGTTCGGTCCTGGAGCGGCCGGGTTCCGGCGTGGCGGCCAGCGCCCGTCCGGTTGAGCCGCAGGCCGAGGAGCAGGATTACCGGCTGTCGGGCGCGTCCGCCGCCTACTCGGTGGACGACAAGGAGACCCTCAACCTGGGCGAGCGGCGCGGCTGGCTGCCGCTGCGGGTCGATGGCCGCTTGCATCTGCTCGGCTGGGTCCGGCCGGCGGGCGCGGCCGGCGTGCGCGGCGTGGAGCTGGAGCTGGCGGCGCTCATCAGCCGGCTGGGCGGGGCCCTGCCGGGCGAGATTTCGGGCGAGGAAGGCTACGCGCTCCGCGACGAGCAGGGCCGCGTGCTGCACCAGGCCGGGGCTGTGGCGCGCGCCGCGTCTCCGACCATCACCGTGCCGCTGGCCCAGGATCTCTTGCCGGGCTGGGACGTCGTGGCCTTTGTGCCCGCGGCCACCGGCGACGGCGCGGAGAATGGCGGTATTTTCCTGGTCAGCTCGCTGCTGGTGGGAATCTTCGTGGCCGCGATCGTCGCGGGCGGCTCATTGCTGCTCTGGCAGGCGCGGCGCAGCGAGGCCGAGGCGGCGCAAAAGACCTCGTTTGTCGCCAACGTCTCGCACGAGTTCAAGACCCCGCTGACGACGATCCGGCTCTATGCCGAGCTGCTTGAACAGGGGCGCGTGCGCGACGCGGCGCAAAGCGGCGAATACCTCCGCACCATCGGCCGCGAGACGCAGCGGCTGGCCCGGCTCGTCGGCAACGCGCTCGATTTCAGCCGGCTGGAGCAGGGCCGGAAAAAATACGCCCGCGAGCCGCTCGACCTGCGCGCCGAGCTGGTCCGCCTGCTCGACACGCAGGCGCCGCGCCTGGCCGAGGCGGGGCTGACGCTCAAACGCGATCTGCCCGCCGGGCCTCACGCGGCCACCACCGATCGCGACGCCTTCGAGCAGATCGTGCTCAACCTGCTCGACAACGCCGCGAAATACGGCGCGGCCGGCGGCGAGGTGACGGTCGAGCTGGCCGGGCGGCCGGCGGGCGGGGCGGTGGTCCGCGTGCTGGACCGCGGCCCCGGCGTGCCGCCGGAGCACCGGGACCGCATCTTCGAAAAATTCCACCGGGTGGACGACACCCTCACGGCGGAAAAGACCGGCGCCGGCCTCGGCCTGAGCATCGCCCGGCAGCTCGCGCGCGGCCTGGGCGGCGAATTGCGCCACTTGCCGCGCGACGGTGGCGGCGCCAGCTTTGTCCTCGAACTGCCATGAAAGCTATTGACTCATTGTGGGTGCGAGCTTGCTCGCGACAAATCGCCCTCCCGTATTGCCTGTCGCGAGCAAGCTCGCTCCCGCATTCCCGCAGATGAAAGCCCGCATACTCATCGCCGAGGACGACGCCAACATCCGGCTGGGCCTGATCGCCACGCTGGAAAGCGACGGCTACACGGTCACCGCCGCCAGCGACGGCGCGCAGGCGCTGAAGCTGTTCCCGCAGGAGAAATTCGACCTTGTGATCCTCGACGTGATGATGCCGCGGCAGAGCGGCTACGATGTCTGCCGGGCCTTGCGCGGCGGGGGCAGCGCGGTGCCCATCCTGCTGCTCACCGCCAAGGGCGAGGAGATCGACAAGGTGGTCGGGCTCAAGCTCGGGGCCGACGACTACGTGCTCAAGCCCTTCGGCGTGCACGAGCTGCTGGCCCGGGTGGAGGCGCTGCTCCGCCGCGCCCGCGCCTCCGGTCCCGCGCTGGCGGCGCCGGAGCTGCCCCCGGTGTTCCGGCTGGGCCCGGCCGAGATTGACCGGCGCAAGTTCACCGCCACGGTGGCGGGCCGGAGCGCGTCGCTCACCGCGCGGGAGATGAAGCTCGCCGAGCTGTTCGCCGCCCATCCGGGCGAGGTGCTCGCGCGCGACGCCCTGCTCAACGCCGGGTGGGGCGTGGATTACTTCGGCACCACGCGCACGCTCGACCAGCACGTGGCGCAGTTGCGCAAGAAGGTGGAGCCGGCGCCCGACGACCCCCGCGTCATCGTGACGGTGCACGGCATCGGCTACCGCCACGACCAATGATTTTTTCGCCACGGATTTCACGGATAAAACCGGATTGGTCAGTTTTCATCCGTGCCCATCAGTTTGCCGCTGCTTTGCGCAGCAAGAACCGCGGACAAACACTGGGCTGGCAGTAGCCAGCAACGGTGTGTAATCTGTGGTTAAAACTCACCCATGAACACCCCAGATTCCTCCGCCATCTCCCGCCGCGACGCCCTGAAAATTCTCGGCGCCGGCGTGGCCGTCGCCGGCCTCGGTTTCACCAAGTCCCCCGCGGCCGAAGCCGCCCCCGCCAGTCACGTCCTCGACTGGGAACTGCCCAAACTGGCCTACGCCTACGGCGCGCTCGAACCCCACCTCGACGCGCGGACGATGGAAATCCACCACTCCAAGCACCACCAGGCCTACATCACCAACGCCAGGAAACTGCTCGAGGGACACGCCGATCTCCTCGCGCGCGGCCCCGAGGCGCTGGTGCGCGACCTCGCCGGTGTGCCGGAGGCGATCCGCACCGGTATCCGCAACAACGCCGGCGGCCATGTGAACCACAGCTTCTTCTGGAAGCTCATCGCGCCCGGCACCGGCGCGTCGATCCAGCAGCTGCCGGTCGCCATCGCCGGAGCCTTCGGCTCGATGGACGAGTTCAAGAAGCAGTTCGCCGACGCCGCGCTGAAACGCTTCGGCAGCGGCTGGGCCTGGCTGAGCCTCAAGGGCGGCAAGCTCGTCGTCCACTCCACCCCCAACCAGGATTCGCCGCTGAGCGACGGGGCGGTGCCCATCATCGGCCTCGATGTGTGGGAGCACGCCTACTACCTGCATTACCAGAACCGCCGCGCGGACTACGTGGCGGCCTTCTGGGATGTGCTCAACTGGACGCAGGCCGAGGCCAACTACGCCGCCGCACTGAAAGAATGATTTTCAACACGGAGAACGCTGAGGTAGCTGAGGCAGACAGTCTACCAAAGGATCGGCATTTCTCCGCGAACTCCGCGATCTCTGTGTTCAAATGCCTTAGCCTTGGTGATTCAAATCATGTCGTCGAAAACCTTTGAAGAAATCGGCGGACCCGCCGCGCGGCGCCACCTGTTCCTCTGCACCGGGCCCGACTGCTGCGCGCCGGAGTCGGGACTGGCCACGTGGGAGCACCTGAAGTCGGAAATGAAGCGCTGCGGCCTGCCGCTGCTGCGCACCAAGGCCGCCTGCTTGCGGATGTGCTCCGACGGCCCGTGGCTGGTCGTTTATCCCGAGGGCGTGTGGTATGCGCAGGTGACGCCGGAGCGGTTCGACCGCATCCGCCGCGAACACCTCGAAGGCGGCGTGCCGGTGCAAGAGTGGGTGCGGGCCGTCAACCCGCTTAAACCCGAATGAACCGCTCAGTCCGTCTTGTCTTTTGAAGTCCTGAGCTTGTCGAACGGGACTAAAATGGAAGCCTAAGCAGGGTTCTTTTCTTGGTCGAACATTGAACCCTCAGAGATCGGCTCTTTCTTCACCACGGTGTCGGATGAAAAGTTACTTTCCACGGCTCAATGCCAGCTAAACCCGTGATCTCTTTTTGGATTTCTTCGTCGGGCTTGGCCGCCGGATAAAAGTCGTGGACAGGCTTCTCGAAAACTATCGTCAGATCGTTGAGCGTCCATTTCCCGTTTCTTCCCATTGGAACGATCGTAGCAACCTTCTCTTTTTCGTTGTTGGGATTCGCTGAGATGAAGATCAGGCCAATGGCCGTTCCGTTAAAAACCACGCGAGACTTTGATAGGGAGGACATAGACTTTATTCTGCTGATCAGTGTTATTCGCCCAAACCCGAATGAGGGCGTTTATGGAGTTTCATGGAGGCCATGATTGCCATCAGTGTCCCGAAGGCAATCGGGGAGATTTTCAGTTTGGCCATCGGCGGTGGCGGCACGTTCCCGCTTAAAGCCAAACTGGGTTTGGCTTTTGCGGGCGGCCCGATCCGCCGGGTTTCAGACCCGTTCGCGCGGGAGCGCCGGAGCGACCCGACGGGCGGCGGCGGCCGTCTGGCACTGGGGGCACACGCCGAAAAATTCCACGACATGGCTGACCTGCGTGTAGCCGCGCGCCGCGAGGAGGCGCTCCGGGCCCTCGATCGGCACGTAGTCGACGCGTTCCGTGGCGCCGCAGGTCTTGCACACGATGTGGTAGCGTTGCTGCGCGTTGAGGGTGAGTTCGTAGAGGCAGGTGCCGTTGTGCAGGTAGCTGCGGCGCACCAGCCCGATGCCCTCGAAGGCCGCGAGCGAACGGTAGACGGTGACGAGGTCGCAGGCCTCGGCCCCGACATCCAGGTGGATGCGCTCGATGCTGACGGGGCCTTCGTGGCGGTGCAGGGAGGCGATGAGAGCGAGGCGCGGCCGGGTGATGCGCAGACCCCCGGCGCGGATGCGGCGGCGGGCTTCGGTCACGGCGGCTTCCGTAGCCTCGGGGCTGGAGTGACCGGCCAGGGGGTGGTTGGACTGGGTTGCGGAGATCATGCGGGGTGCGTCACAATCGCAAATTGGCGGAGAATTGCCAGCGGAAGTTTACCCTAGTCCCTCTGGGGAGGCGCATTTTTTGACGGACGGCGGTTCCGCGCTGACGAGCGCGGCGGAAGGCGCGGGCCGCTGTGGGGTTGCAGGCCGGTGCGACGTGTGCTACCGGTCGGGTCGTCATTCATGCAAGACTTGGAATTCAGCGAAATCGTCGGGTTGATCTGCAAAGAGGACACCCGCTTTGACCGCAAGGCCTACAACTTTGTCCGGCAGGCGCTCGACCACACCGTCAAGGAGACGAAGAAGAAGCACCCGGAGCGCACCGGCAAGTCGCAGCATGTCACCGGCGCCGAGCTGCTGGCCGGCATCCGCGCCCACGCGCTCGACCAATACGGCCCCCTGACCAAGACCGTGCTCAACCAGTGGGGCATCACGCGCTGCGGCGATTTCGGCGACATCGTCTTCAATCTGATCGAATACAATGTCTTCAGCAAAACCGAGACCGACCGGCGGGAGGATTTCGCCGACCTCTACGATTTCGACGAGGCGTTCGTGAAACCCTTCCGGCCCGCCGCGACCCGGCGGCCGCGGAGCCCGGCGGGCGGGCGGTGATGGTTCGCCTTTCTCTTTGCGTGAAACCGTGGGAGCGAGCTTGCTCGCGACACTACACAGTCGCGAGCAAGCTCGCTCCCACAAGTATCCAGATAAAGCCGCTCCTGCAGCATTGATGCCCGGAACCTCCGGCCTTTCCCTTTCATGCCCAAGAAAACCTCCGCCCGCCCCCGCGATCTCGTCCTGCTGGAAAAACTCTGGGCCGAGCCCGTGGAGCGCTACACGCTGCCCAACGGCCTCATCGTCCTGCTCAAGCGCGACGACTCCGCCCCCGTGTGCTCGGTGCAGGTGTGGGTGAAGACCGGCAGCATCCACGAGGGCGCGCACCTCGGGGCCGGGCTCTCGCACTACCTCGAGCACATGCTCTTCAAGGGCACGGCGCGCCGCGCCGGCCGGGAAATCTCCGCCACCGTGCAGGCCCACGGCGGCTACATCAACGCCTACACGACCTTCGACCGCACCGTCTACTACATCGACGTGCCGGCCGAGCACACCGCCGTCGCCATCGACCTCCTCGCCGACGCCACGCTGCACTCGACCCTGCCCGCCGAGGAGGTGATCAAGGAAAAGGACGTCATCCTGCGCGAGATCGACATGTGCCTCGACGATCCCGACCAGCGGCTCTCGCAGGCGCTGTTTGAGACCGCCTTCCGCGCGCATCCTTACCGCCAGCCCATCATCGGCCACCGCGACGTGTTTGCCGCCAGCACGCGCGAGGACCTGCTGGCCTACTATCGCGCCCGCTACGTGCCGAACAACCTCGTCGTCGTCATCGCCGGCGATTTCGAGCCGGCGGCCACGCGCGCGGCCATCATGGAGCATTTCGGCAAGGCGCCGCGTGTGCGACTGGCTCCCGTGCTCGTGCCCGACGAGCCCGTGCAACTCTCGCGCCGGGACCAGCATTTGTCCGAGGATGTGCAGGTGTCGCGTGCCGGCCTCGGCTGGCAGATCCCGGGGCTGACGCATCCCGACGCCCCGGCGCTCGACCTGCTCGCGATGGTGCTCGGCCACGGCGACAGCTCCATCCTCTGGCAAAGCATCCGCGAAAAAGCCCGGCTCGTGCACAGCATCGACGCCATGTCGTGGTGCCCCGGCACGAGCGGCCTCTTCTACATTTCCTTTCTCGCCGACCCCGACAAGCGCGCCGCCGCCGAGGCCGCCGTGCTCCGCGAGATTGTTCGTATTGCGAACATTGGCGTCAGCGCGGCGGCCCTCGCCAAGGCCGTGCGGCAGGCCGTGACCTCCGAGATCAACGGCCGCAAGACGATGTCCGGCCAGGCCTCACGGCTGGGCGCGGGCGAGGTCGTGGTGGGCGACATCAACTACACGCGCACCTATTTCGAGCGGCTGTTCGCCCTCACGCCGGCCGACCTGAAGCGCGTGATGCGCACCTACCTCGTGCCGGACAAGCTCACCGCCGTTTCCTCCAATCCAACCGCGTCCGCACCCGTCGCTGGAGGGTCGAGCTCCCGCGAGACTGCGTCTTTGGACTTCGAGGAGATCACCCTGCCCAACGGCGCGCGGCTGCTGCTCCAGCCGAACCGGCAGCTGCCCAATCTGCACCTGCGGCTGGCCTTCGCCGGCGGGCCGATGTTCGAGCCGGCGGACCGGCGCGGGCTGACCTCGCTCTTCGCCACGCTGCTCACGAAGGACACGGCGCGGCGTTCCGCCGAGGAGGTGGCGCAGGCCATCGAGACGGTCGGCGGCAGCTTTCACGACTACTCCGGCAACAACAGCTTCGGCCTCGCGGCCGAGGTGCTGCCCGGCGACGCCGGCCTGGCGCTGGAACTGATGGCCGACGCCGTGCTGCGGCCGGCGTTCAGGCCGGCGCGGCTCGAGGTCGAGCGCGCGTCGGCGCTGGCCGGCCTCAAGGAGAGCCTCGACGACGTCGTCACGGTCGGCCGGAAGGCGATGCGGGCGAAATTCTTCGGCGCGCATCCCTTCGCCATCGAGAGCGGCGGCGACGAGCCGGGGCTCACAGCCATCGCATTGGCCGACCTGCGCGCCTTGCACCGGCAGCTGGTGGTGAGCGGCAACGCCGTGCTCGCCGTGTCCGGCGATTTCGACGCGAAGCAACTCGGGCCGAAGCTGAAGGCGTTCCTCGCGAAACTCCCCCAGGGTCCGGCGGCGAAGGCCGCGGCCCCGCTGCAGGCCAAGGCCGGCGATTTCACCGAGACCCAGCCGCGCCAGCAGGCGATCGTCTTCCAGGCGTTTCCCGGGCCGGGCCTGCACGCCCGGGACTACGACGTGAGCGAGGTGATGGACGAGCTGTTCAGCGGCATGTCGTCGCACCTGTTCGAGCGCGTGCGCGAGGAGAAGAGCCTGGCGTATTTCGTCCGCTCCAGCCGCATCGTCGGGCTGGAGACAGGGCTGTTTTATTTCTTCGCCGGCACGAGCCCCGAGCGCCACGGCGAGGTGATCGCGGAACTCAACCGGGAGATCGCCCGCGTGCAGGGCGGCGGCGTGAAGCCGGAGGAGCTGGCGCGCTGCCAGACGCGCCTCAAGGCCGCCAAGCGCATGGGCCTGCAGACCAACTCCGCGCGGGCCATGCAGACGGCGTTGAACGCCGTCTACGGCCTGCCGGTCAACGACTGGCGGACCTACGATGCGCGCATCGACGCCGTCACGCTCGCCGACGCCCAGGCCTTCGCGCAAAGATATTTCCGGCCCGACCGGCGCGTCCAGCTGGTGGTGCGCCCCTGAGCCGCCGCCCGGCCCAAAGAAGCGGGAGGCTGTCTGGAGACGGAATCCCTGTGGTGGGGCAGCTTGCTTGCACGCGCTCGTCGCCTTCTGGGCGCGACCACGGTCGCTGGCCCACCAGCGCGCTTTCGGCTAGCCGCCAAACACCTTGCCCAGCGCGGGCAGGGTGAAACCCGCAGACGGAGCCTGGGCGAATCACGGGCTTGCGGCGGCGGAGGCGGCCCGTAGACTGGCCTTCCCATGAAGACACTCACTCCACTTGTCAGGATCGCGCCGGGTCTGCTGGCGCTTTTGTTTGCTGCAACGACTGGCACGGCTGCGGAAGGCGCCGCCAAAGACAAGAAGCCCTCCAGGGAATGATGAAGAAGCATGATGCCGACAAGGACGGCGCGCTCAACGACGCCGAGAAAGCCACCATGAAGGCCGACGCCGAGGCCAAGGAGAAGGAAATGAAGGCGGCGGCCCTCGCCAAGTATGACATCAACAAGAACGGCAAGCTGGACGACGACGAGAAGGCCGCGATGAAGGCGGACAAGGAAGCGGCGCGGGACGCCAAGAAAGCCGAGATGGAAGCCAAGCGCGACGCGAAGAAGGCCGAGCACGACGCCAAGAAAGCGGAGCACGGCGGCAAGAAGGACGGGAAAGAGAAGCACTGAGCCGGCCCCGTCCGGTTTGCCCACGAACCCCGGCCATCGCGCCGGGGTTTTGCTTTTTGGGCTCAACATTCCCGAGTCTCCACCAAATTGAATTGAACCTGTGGGAGCGTGCTTGCACGCGACTGTCGCGACCAAGGTCGCTCCCGCAAAACCACTCTCCGGACCAGCGCGTCCGTGGCCGCATCATTGCGGCGGACCGGCCCGGTCCGCCCTGCCGCAACGCGCGCCGCCTATTTCTTCTCCAGCAGGCCGCCGCTCCACTTGAGCTTGGCGCGCATGACCTCGTAGTGCGAGTAGTCGCGCCGCTGGGCGAGGGCGAGGGTGCGGCCGGAGAGGGAGATCTCCACCGGCGTGCCTTCCGTCACGACCATGTTGCGCTGGCCGTCCATGGCCACGAGCAGCCGCGAGCCCGCGGTGCGGTTGACGACGGTGAGCTTGATGTCGTCGCGGAAGATGATGGTGCGGTTGCTGAGGGTGTGCGGGCAGATGGGGGTGAGGGCGATGACGCCGGCCGCCGGGTGCACGATCGGCCCGCCGGCCGCGAGGTTGTAGGCGGTCGAGCCGGTCGGCGTGGAGAAGATCAGGCCGTCGCAGGTGTATTCCGTGACGAGCTTGTCGTTGGCGAAAACCTCCAGCCGGACGATGCGCGAGGGCTTGGCGTCCTTGACGAGCACGTCGTTGAGGGCGATGTCGCGGCGGCGCGGCCCGGTCTTGCAGTCAAGCAGGGCGCGTTGCGCCAGCCGGTAGTCGCCCTCGAGCAGCGCGGCGAACTGCGCGCGGGCCTCGTCGGCCGAGAAGGTGGTGAGGAAGCCGAGGCTGCCCTGGTTGACGCCGATGACCGGGATGTCCGCCGCCGCCGCGCCGCGCACGGCGCCGAGCAGGGTGCCGTCGCCGCCGATGACGCAGCAGGCGTCGCAATCCTTGAAGTAGCCGCGCGGGAGCTTGCGGTCGCCGGAGAGCTTGAGTTTCTTCGCCCCGCCGAGCCGCGCGATCTCCAGCAGTTCCTGGGCAAGCTCGGCGGCGCCCGGTTTCTCCGAGTTGTAGACAAAGGCCAGTTTGCGGAAGGGCGGCATGGGGTTTTGCCCACTAATGCACACTAATGGCCACTAATGTCGAATTCAGATTGCCCCACGCATGTGCCATTCTGCGCGCAGCGAAGAATCCAGAACGATTCGGGCCGGCGGTCATGCCGCTGGATTCTTCGCTGCGCTCAGAATGACCGAAATGATTGTTACTTCCGCAGCAGCCCGAGCAGGAACTCGCGGTTGCCGTCGGCGCCGTGCACCGGGCAGTCCATCTCGCCGATGAGCGCGGCGCCGGACAGCTCGCGGAGCGCGAAATCGCGCACCTCGGCCCGCACGCGGTGGCGCACGGTGTCGTCGCGGATGACGCCCTCGCCCTTGTCCACCTCGGTCTTGCCGGCTTCGAACTGGGGCTTGACCAGCGCGACGAGCCGTCCGCCGGGCGCGAGAAAAGGCCACACGGCGGGCAGGACGCTTTTCAGCGAGATGAACGACAGGTCCATGACGATGAGATCGTAGGCGGCGCGGGGCAGGGCGCCGGGCACGAGGTGGCGGGCGTTGGTCTTTTCGAGATTGGCCACGCGCGGGTCGCGGCGGATCTTCTCGTGCAACTGGCCGTGGCCGACATCCACGCAGGTGGCGGAGGCGGCGCCCGCCTGCAACGCGCAGTCGGTGAAGCCGCCGGTCGAGGCGCCGACATCGAGCACGTGCGCGCCGGCCAGGGGGACGGGAAATTTTTCCAGAAAGGCGGCGAGCTTGTCGCCGCCGCGGCTGACGAAGCGCGGCGGCTGGTCGACGCTCAGATCGTAGTCGGCCGGGTATTCCTTGCCGGGCTTGTCGAGCCGCTCGGTGCCGTGGCGCACGCGGCCGCTCATGATGAGCGCCTTGGCCTGGGCGCGGGTCGGCGCGAGGCCGCGGGCCACCAGCAGTTCGTCGAGGCGTTGCTTGGATCCGGGCATGGAGCCAGAAAAGCCCGCCGCCGCCGTCCGTCCATGCATAAATCACCGGCGAGTTCCTCAAGGGCGCATCTCAGTTTCTGGCAGCCCCGAGGGAGCCCTGTGAGGGGGAAACCCGACTGACTACTCTGATTTTGCAAAAAAATGAGATGCGCCCGTTCCTCAACCCACCGCGGTTATTTGTAATCTATTGGATTACAAATTAAGGAGGCGGGTGCCAGGCGGAACGATGGTGGCTCGGCGTAGCCTCTGCCGGGCGGGCGACCAGCACGTGGTGCGGCCGCCGATCTCGGCGCGGGCCAGCGGCTTTTTCGTGCGGGGGCAGCGTCCGCCGTCCTCCCAGCGGTGGTTGAAGAGCCACGAGCGTGGCATGAAGGCGTTCAGCGCCGGGGGCATCGGGCCGCCGACGCCGGCGTTGTATTTCAAGGCGCCGCGGCAGACGAAGCGGCATTCGCGGTGGAGCGTCCGCACCTCGGCGGCGGAGAGCGAGCCGGCCGGGCGCGCGGGGTGGAGCGCCGCGCGCCAGAGAATCTCGTCGGCCATCCAG
Source organism: Opitutia bacterium (assembly GCA_016190985.1). GTDB lineage: Bacteria > Verrucomicrobiota > Verrucomicrobiia > Opitutales > Opitutaceae > Lacunisphaera. The sequence continues at coordinate 56,164 of JACPPI010000006.1, forward strand.
TTGCCGATGCCGGGGAACCGCTCCTGCAGCAGCAGCACGGCCTTGAGCGGGGCGCGGGCGCGGCGTTTCAGAAAAAGCGCGACGGCCTCGATGGAGAACGCCTCCGACAGGATCGCCGGCGCGATATCCGTCCACCACGCGGGCGGCTTCGGCCCGGTCGCGAAAAGCACGCGGCCGAACATGCGCGAGTCGTTGAAGACCAGCTGCCGCTGCTTCTGCACGAGCACGAAGTGATCGTGCTTGGTTGCCGCGTGATCCGGGGCTTCGGTCCGCAGCTCGCCGCTCATGCCGAGATGGATGCCGAGCCACGCGCCGCCCGAAAAACGAAACAGCATCTGCTTCGCCGCGGCCTCGGAGCCGAGCAGGGTGGCGCCGGTCAGTTTCCTCCGGAGCTGCGCCGTGCGGCAGTCGCGGAAGACCTGTTTGCCCTCGTGCAACCGCACGGCGAGCACCTTGGCGCCATGGCCGGCGCTCCAGCGGCGGCGAAAGAACTCAACCTCGGCCAGTTCGGGCATGTCAGTCTTGGAATGCGCAGGTTGCGAGCTCTTGTCGGGCCATAGCGCTTGGGCGACGGCCGATGCTCGCAACGTGGCGCGCAAGCGCGCCACCTACATGGACCGGAGGAAGTCTCACCGGATCTCCCAGTTGCAGGGGTGCCGGGAAAGCGCCTTGGTGCCGGTGGCGGTGACCTGCACGACATCCTCCCAGCGGCAGCCGCCGAGGCCGGGATAATAGAGGCCGGGCTCGACGGTCAGCACCGAGCCGAGCTTGAGCGGATACGGCACCGTGGGCGACATGCGGCCGGGGTCGTGCACGGCGAGACCGAGGCCGTGGCCGGTGCCGTGGAAGAAACCCACGGAAGCGTTCTGGGTGCGCTTGGTCTCGTAGCCGGACTCGGTGAAGAAATCGGCGCAGGCGGCGTGCACGCTGCGTCCGTCCACGCCGGCGCGCATGGCCCGGAGGGCGCGCTTCTGGGCCTCGCGCACGGTGGCGACGAGCCGGCGCTGCACCTCGCGCGGCCGGCCCTTGAGGTAGGTGCGGGTCATGTCGCCGAAGTAACCGGTCTTCACGACACGCGGGAAGATGTCGATGATGATAAGCTCGTGCGGGCGGAGCGGGCCCGAGCCGCGCTCGTGCGGGTCGCAGGCCTGGTCGCCGCCGGCGACGATGGTGTCCTGCGCGTTGCCGCCCTGCTCGTTGATGGCGGTGTCGATGGCGAAACGCAGGCGCTCGGAGGTGAGCGGCTGGCCCTGATAAAGGAGGGTGCGGCCCTTGATCCGCGCCGCCCGCAGGGTTTTTTCCGCGACGGTGTAGCCGACGGAGCAGAGGCGGTTGCCTTCGCGGATGCACTCCGCCTCCCACCTCGACTTGATCTCGCGCTCGGGAAACAGCAGGCCGTCGGCGAACTTCAGCCGGAGGCCCAGTTTGGTCAGTTGGAGGTAGAGCGCGGCCGGAAAATCGTCCGCCACCCGGAAGGCGCGCTGGCCGTAGGCGCGGGCGAGGGTGGCGATGACCTCGGGGACGCCGGCCTTGGCGCCGTAGCGCTGCCGGGCCTTGTCCAGCCAGGGCTCCTGCGGAAGGACGACGTCGAAGGCGCCCGTGCGCTTGACGCGGCCGAACTCCAACGCGCGCTGCGCCGTGATCTTTTTGCCCCGTGCGCCGAAAGCGATGAAGGGGTCGTGCACCTCGACGCGGCCGAAATAGAGCATGTCGGCGCTGGTGTGGGTGTCGGTGTAGAGGAGCGGGGGGAGGGTGGGGCGGGGCACGTGAGTGTTGGGTTGAGTTGTGACCGGCCAGCATTAGCTAGTAATCGCACCAAAACGCAAAAATGATTTCCCGCCGCTTGCCGCCCTTGCTCGCCTTGTTCGCCCTGCTCACCGCCTGCGGCGGTTCCGAGGCGGCGAAGGACGCCGCGCCCAAGACGGTGGACGACCGGTTCCCGGTCCGGATCGGCGAGCGCACGGTGCAGATGCAGGTCGCGGCGCTGCCCGCCGAGCTGCAAAAGGGGCTGATGTTCCGGAAGACCATGGGCGAAGACCAGGGCATGCTCTTCGTGTTCACCACGCCGCAGCCGCAGGGCTTTTATATGCGCAACACTACGCTGCCGCTCGACATCGGCTACTTCGGGCCGGATGGCGAACTGAAGGAGATTTACCCGATGTATCCGCTCGACGAGCGGACGGTGAAATCGCGCAGCCGCCAGATCCAGTTCTGCCTGGAGATGAACCAGGGCTGGTATGCCCGCAACGGCGTGCAGCCCGGGGCGCGGCTCGACCTCAAGGCCGTGGCGGCGGCGCTGAAGGCGCGCGGGCTCAAGCCCGAGGCGGCGGGCCTGAAATAAGTTTGCTGGCCTCCACCCGCCGTCACCAACCTCCCCGGCTAACACCAGCCGATCCTACGGCGAATACTTCAACCTCACGCCATGCGCACTCCGTTTGTCCGTCCTTTCTTCGCCAAATTCTTCTACTGGTATGCGGGGATCAGCACCGCTCTGAGCGTGTTGGTCCTGTTGTTTTTTCCGGCCATCCTCCGGGCGCTAGTCGGGCCCGAACTCGGCCAATACTTCAATGCAATGTCCGGCGTCATGATTCTCGTCATGCTGGCTTCAGGCCTGGCAGTCGCCGCCAGCGGCTACGTCATCGAATTGATCGCCAAGATCGAGTGGAACACCCGGCCGAATGCCGGCGGGTCAGGGCAGGTCCTGGCCCCGGCTTCCGGCCCGGCCGGCTCCATCGACAGCCGGCAGTATTTTCTGAGCGAAAAAGGCCGGGTGACCGGACCGTTAAACGCAGCGGAATTGCTGACGCTTTATCGTGACGGCAAGATATCGATCGCCGCGCAGATTTCGGTCGAGGAGAGCGGCCAGCGCCGCCTGCTGAAAAATCTGTCCGAAATCGGCCTGTAGCCCGCCACCTCCGCGCTTGCGGCGGCGGCTCCCGCCCGCTCTGCTTCGCCCATCCCCCATGCCGAATCCGGAGCAAGTCGCGCAATTCATCGACCAGTGGTCGAAGGTGACTGCTTCCGAACGCTCCACGGCGCAATCCTTCCTCAACGAGCTGTGCGACCTCATCGGCGCGCCCCGTCCCACGGCCACGGCTGACTACCAGTTCGAGCTGCCCGTCCCCTACACGCCGCCGGCCGGCAAGAAGACGACCAAATACATCGATCTCTACAAACGCGGCTGCTTCGTCCTCGAAGCCAAGAAATACACCGACCGGCCGGCCGAGCCCACCGAACTGGCGCTGGCGCTCGACGACGGCCCGGCGCGCCGGACCGGAGTCACCCGCGGCACAGGCCAATGGGACGCCGCGATGCAGAAGGCCTTCGAACAGGCCGAGTGGTATGCCCATCACCTGCCCGGCGACGAGCCCAGCCCGCCCTTCCTCCTCGTGGTCGATGTCGGCCACGTCATCGAGCTCTACGCTGATTTCTCGGGGCGCAGCCGGAACTACACCGCTTATCCCGACCCCACGTCGCACCGCATCCCGCTGGCCGCGCTCGCCAAGTCCGAGGAGCGCGAGCGCCTGCGCATCCTTTTCACCGACCCGGCCCAGCTCGACCCCAGCCAGCACGCCGCCGCCGTCACCCGCGAGATCGCCGGCCACCTCGCCACCCTCGCCAAGTCCCTCGAAAAAGCCGGGCATCCGCCCAAGCTCGTGGCCGAGTTCCTGTGTCGCTGCCTCTTCTGCATGTTCGCCGAGGATGTCGGCCTCCTTCCGTCCAAGTCCTTCCGCAACTTCCTCGAATCCTTCCGCCAGAACACCGGCTCCTTTGTCCCGCTGATGGAGGCCCTGTTCCGCGAGATGGACAAGGGCGCCTCGGTCTCGACCATGCTCCGGCAGAAACTGCTCCGCTTCAACGGTGGGCTCTTCCGTGAGCAGACCGTCCTCCCGGTGAACGACACCCAGCTCGGTCTCCTCATCGCGGCCGCCAAGTGCGACTGGCACCTGGTCGAGCCCGCCATTTTCGGCACGCTGCTGGAGCGCGCTCTCAGCGACACCGAGCGCGGCAAGCTCGGCGCGCACTTCACCCCGCGCGCCTACGTCGAGCGCCTCGTGCTCCCCACCGTCATCGACCCCCTGCGCGAGGACTGGCGCGCGGCCCGGGACGAGGCCGTGACCCTCGCCAACCGCGACGATCTGGCGGCCGCCCGCAAGGTTGTCCGCGCCTTCCACGACAAACTCTGCGCCGTGCGGGTGCTCGATCCGGCCTGCGGCTCCGGCAATTTCCTCTACGTCACCCTCGATCACCTCAAGCGCCTGGAGGGCGAGGTGCTCGAGCTCCTGCGCCGCTTCGGCGGCACGAAGGACCCCGACCCCACGGTGGACCCGCACCAGCTCCTCGGGCTGGAGCTCAACGAGCGGGCCGTGCCCATCGCCGAGCTCGTGCTCTGGATCGGCTACCTGCAATGGCATTTCCGCGTCCACGGCAAAGTGCTGCCGGCCGAGCCTGTGCTGAAGGAGTTCAAGAACATCCAGCACGCCGACGCCGTGCTCGCCTACGACGGCCACCCAAAGGGCATCACGGGCAAGATGGCCGAGGCCAATCCGAAGCTACCCGGTCTGCCCGACAACTGGCGGCAAAAGGTCGCCGCACACACCGGCGCCATCTTCGTCTGGGATCGCAAGTCCATGAAGGACGACCCGGCCACGGGCCGTAAGGTGCCCGACGAGACCCGCTCGATCCAGCTCTTCGCCTACCAGAATCCCCGGCCCGCCGGGTGGCCCAAGGCCGATTTCATCGTCGGCAACCCGCCCTTTTTGGGGAAAGGAAAACTACGCGAAGACCTGGGCGACGGCTACGCCGAAACGCTCCGCTCCGTCTATCCCGACGTGCCCGAGAGCGCCGACTTCGTGATGTATTGGTGGCACAAGGCGGCGGAACTCGTCGCCGCCGGCAAGGTCCGCCGCTTCGGCTTCATCACCACCAACAGCCTCACCCAGACTTTCGCCCGCCGTGTCGTGCAGCGCGCCCTCGATCGCGACGTGGGCCTCGTCTTCGCCGTGCCCGACCACCCGTGGGTGGACACGGCCGACGGTGCGGCCGTGCGCATCGCCATGACCACGGCCGAAAAAGGCGCGCAGTCCGGTCAGCTTCTTCATGTTACCGATGAGAAAACATCAGCCGATGGCTCCGCTGAGATTATCCTCTCATCGGAATTTGGGCGAATAAATGCTGACATAAGCATCGGCACTAATCTCAGCGCCGCGATTACACTAAAAGCAAATGAAGGAATCACCTCTATGGGTGTTATGCTTGCGGGCTCGGGTTTCATTCTCAGCCCCGAGGAAGCCGAGAACTTATCGAAGCTAGAATCCAATGCAATCGGGGTAGTTGTTCATAGGTATCGAAACGGGAAAGATCTGACTGATCAGCCAAGACGCGCATTCGTGATCGATTTTTGTGGACTGACCGCCGACGAAGCGCGGCGTAAATATCCAAAGACCTTTGAAATCGTAGCGTCTCGTGTTAAGCCAGAGCGCGATGGTAACCGCGACTCACAGTTTCGAGAGAAATGGTGGCTCTTTGGCCGTGTTAGGCCAGAATTCCGTGCGCTCACCAAAGGGCTTAAGCGTTACGCCGTCACAGTCGAAACCTCAAAGCATCGCCACTTTCAGTTTCTTGAGACAGGTATTCTGCCAGATCATCGGTTGATCGCCTTCGGCACCGATGATGCCTTTCACCTCGGTGTATTGAGTAGCCGCATTCATGTGGGATTCGCACTTTCAGCGGGTGGCACCCTTGAAGATCGACCAGTTTACAACAAGTCCCGCTGCTTTGATCCGTTCCCGTTTCCCGACTGCACGGAGAAGCAGAAGGCCAAGATCCGGAAGCTGGCCGAGGAACTCGACGCCCACCGCAAGCGCGCGCAGCAGAAGCACGGCCTCGGCCTGACCGACATCTACAACGTGCTGGAGAAGATGCGGGGTGGAGAAACTCTTTCGGCCAAAGACAAGGCGGTGCACGACGCCGCGCTTGTCGCCACCCTCAAGCAACTGCACAACGACCTCGACCTCGCCGTGGCCGAGGCCTATGGCTGGCCCTGGCCGATGAGTGACACCGAGATTCTCAAACGCGTGGTCGAGCTCAACGCCGCCCGCGCGGCCGAGGAGAAATCGGGCTCCATCCGTTGGCTGCGGCCCGACTATCAGGCCAAGGGCGAATTGATGCTGGAAGGCGGCACGGCGCCCCAGAAGTCGGGGCCTAAAGCCCCTCCCACCAAGAAAGCCGGCAAGCTCGCCTGGCCGGCGAAGCCCGCCGACCGGACGGTGGCCGTGGAGGCTGCGCTCGCCCAGGCCGAGGAGCCGCAGACGGCGGCCGGGCTCACCAGGCAATTCTCCCGCGCCAAGACAGCCGACATGCAGGAAATCCTCGACACCCTCTGCGCCCTCGGCCGCGTCCGCCCCGGCGACAAGGCCGGCACCTACGTGCGGTGATTCGGGCACGAATGAGGGTTGCCTACGAGAGGTGGTCTTCAGCATTCTGCCGGTGATTCAAGCCCATGTCCCTCTCGCAAGCCGAATCCACCCGCCTGCTTGAAATGCCCAAGGAGTTTGAGCCTTCGGTCGTGGTTGTGGAGTTTCCCCGGATCCAGGCGTTCACGGCGGAATACATTCTGAACGGCATCGGGACGCGGGAGCAGTTCATCCTCGATTTGGACCGTGGGAATAAAAAACGGGCGCGGCTCAAGTTTCAGACCCGCGCCAGAAAGATCTATGTGCTGGCCCGGATCGATATCGAGGGTCGGCCCCACCGGAATCCACCGGATGCGCCCCACCGCCCCGGCGAGAGATTTACCAGCACGCATCTTCACCTCTACCATGATGGATTTGGCGACCGGGTGGCCTATCTCCCTTCCGATTTGCCGGCCTTTGTCGTCCCGGTCGACGGGACCGACGATTCATGGCTGGTCTCATTCCTGAAATTCTGCAATGTGCGAGACGTGCCGCCGATCCAGACTGAAATCTAGCCATGCTTGCGATTGAAGGAAAACGCCTGATAGCCGACTACCTGGCCTGGTTGAAGGAGGGATTCCACACCGAGGAATCGCCGGACCATGTGGTCATTTCCACGCCCTTTCTTGATCCGCATAATGACGAGGTGCAGATTTTTGTTGAGAGGAAGGGCGACAACCTGCGATTGAGCGATGACGGCTACACCATGGCTGACCTGAGCGACATGGGGTTGGATGTGAATACCGACAAACGCGGGGCGCATGTCCGCCAAATCCTGAACGGATTTGGGGTGCATCTGGACAAAAGCGGCGAACTTGCCGTCACGGCCACCCCCCGGGATTTCCCCCAAAAAAAGCACAACCTGATGCAGGCCATGCTGGCGATGCATGACCTTGCGGTTATGGGGCAGTCTCATGTGGCACAGTTTTTTGAAGAGGACGTGGCGGCCTATTTGCGGGAGCGCGGGGTTTCCTTTTTCCGCAATCTGAAGCTGTCGGGTCGGAGCGGATTTGATCATCACTTCGACTTCGGCTTTTCTGCCACCAATCGGCGCCCAGAGTCGATAATGCAGGCGGTGAATTCCCTGTCAAGGGAGCTGGCCACATCAGTGGCATTTGCGGTCAACGATGTGCGGCTGCAGCGAGGGGCGGATGCCATCCAAGCTTACGCGATAGTTAATGATCGGGATGTTAAACCTGCACTCGACTACATAGATGCACTCAAAGCGTATGGCATCAGCGTTCATACTTGGAGTAACCGTGAGGCGCTGTTGCCGGCGTTTGGCCAGAATTGAACGGCCTCTGGGCACTGGGGGATTCGGATCTCGTCAGGGCAAGATTCCGCTTGCGACACCCCCGGGGTGTGCCGTTCATTACCCGCAACATACCCGCCACGCCTCTACCGGGCACCGCAAGGTGACCGGCAAGCGCACCCCGGCGGGTGCTCCGTTATCAGAGGGATGAATGATGTTTGCCAAGCACACGCCCTGAGCAAGTCCCGGCGACATCTTCGCGCTTCCGCGCTCAGTCGTCCTTCCGGCGCCGATCCACTTTCTCAACGGTAAGCTCGTCGCGCGGCAGGACGTTGTCGGTGACGACGACCGCCACGGGGAGCTTGGTCTTCACCCAGAGTTCGGATTCGCGGAAATATTTCGCGCTGCCGCTTTCCAGGGCTTCGCCGATGGATTTCACGGGCAGGAGGCGGCCGCGTTTGGAGGCGTTGAAATCGTAGGCGCCCTTGAAGATGCGGTCGGTGGTCGAGTAGGGGCTGGCATCCTCGGGGATCTGCACGACCCAGCCGGTGAGATTCTGGCGGGGCAGCTTGCCCTCCATGTCGGAGAGCAAAATGACGAACTGCTTTTTCGGCGCGGGGGGCTTGATGTCCTCGTCCGCGGCGGGCGCGGTGATCTCGTTCATCTCCTCGACGATCTCGCGGAGGACGGAGGGGTCGAGCTTGTGTCTCTTGAGGATCTCGGCGACCTGACTGATTTCGATTTTGGCCATGGGAAAATGGGAAGGGCCACGGATTGCACGGATGGGCACGGATGACAAACCAAAGTTGGCGTGAGCGGCGGCTGGACAACAAATCCATCCGTGTTCATCGGTGTCATCCGTGGCGCAGGACCTTGACGAACTTTTCGACGTGGTGGACGAGTCGGACCGGGTGACGGGACAGCTGCCCCGGCGGGAGGTGCACCGGCTGAAACTCCGGCACCGGGCGGTGCATATGCTGGTCGTCAACCGCGCGGGGCGGATGTTTCTCCATAAACGCTCGCTGCGGAAGGATCTGTTTCCAGGCGTGTGGGACTCCTCGGCGGCGGGGCACGTCGGGGCGGGGGAGGACTACGACGGCACGGCGCTGCGCGAATTGGCGGAGGAGATCGGCTGCCGGCCGGCGATGCCGCCCAAGCGGCTGTTCAAGATCGAGGCGAGGGAGGAGACCGGCCAGGAATTTGTGTGGGTCTACCGCGTGGAGGCCGAGGGGCCGTTCACGTTGGCCCCGGACGAGATCGAACGCGGCGGTTGGTTCACGGTGGCGGAGATCGACCGCTGGGTGGCGGAGCGTCCGGCGGAGCTGGCGCCGGCCTTCCGCTATCTCTGGCCGCGGGCACGACCGTGGTTCACCGTTGCGGCCTGCTAGCCGCCCGGTGTTTGTCCGCGGTTCTCGCCTCCGCGCTCTCCTCCGGCAGCGCACAGAGTCGGCGAAACCGAGGCAAATCATGTCGGCCGCTGGCCCTTGAGCAGGGCGAATTCCTTCGCGCTCATGAGGCGGCGGGGCAGGCGGCGCTTGGCCTCGCTGATCAGGCGGTCCCATTGCTCGTCGGTGGGGGCGAAATCCTCCCACGAGGAGTTGTGGCCGGTCTTGCGGCTGAACACGACCGAGCCGCCGTGAAAACGGGCGTTGATCTGCCACTTGACGCCGTCGGCGTCCTTGTCCCACCAGCCGAATTCCATGCCCATGGCCGGAGAGGAAAGTGACAGGCGCCAAGTGGCAAGTGACAAGTAAGGAACAATCGCGGAAACACGGAAGAGCTGAAGCACGGAGCGCTTGAATTCGTGATTCCGTTCTTTTGCGCTTCCGCGATTTCTGCCGGTGCATCAAGCGGCAGGATCAGCGGTCGCCGTGCACTCAATCATTCGACAGTTCTCCCGCGCGGCGGGTGCCGGCGAGGATGGTGGCCTTGATGGTCTCGCGGAATTGGGCGGCGGCCATGACCTGCAGGCCGGCGGCGGTGGTGCCGTTGGGCGACGTGACGCGGTCGCGCAGCGCCTCGGGCGTCTCCGGGCTGCCAGCGAGCAGGCGTGCGGCGCCAAGGACGGATTCGAGCGCGAGCTGCTGCGCGGTGTCGCGCGGCAGGCCGGCCGCCACGCCGCCGTCGCGCAGCGCGGCGACGAACTCAAAGAGGAAGGCGGGGGTGCTGCCGACAAGGGTGGTGACGGCGTCCATGTGCTCCTCGCCCAACTCCATGAACTGGCCGAGGGCGCCGAGGAGCTTCCCGACCGTCGCGCGGTCGGCCGGGGCGAGCGGGGCCGACGAGCACCAGCAGGTCATGCCCGCGCCGATGGCGGCGGGCGTGTTGGGCATGGCGCGGACGAGATTGCGGGCGCGGGGGAAAACCTGGGCGAGGCGCGCGAGCTTCTTGCCGGCGAGCACCGAGACAACGAGCTTGCCGGCGGTGAGCTCGGCGAGGCGCGGATCGGCCGCGGCGAGCGACTGGGGCTTGAAGGCGACGATCACGGTGTCGGCCCCGGCGAGCAGTTTGGGGAGGTCGGGCTCGAAGGTGATGCCGGTATCGGCGGCGAGCTTTTGGGCGGTGGTGCCGGCCCTGCTGGTGCAGGCGAGGTCGGCGGGCGCGCAGACTTTTCGGGCCAGCAGCCCGCAGACGATGGCGGAGGCGAGATTGCCCGCACCGAGGAGAGCTAGGCGAGGGGTGGACATGGGCGTTTTGTGGGAGCGAGCTTGCGCACGATGATCAGATTGTCGCGAGCAAGCTCGCTCCCACAAGTTCTCAAGGCAACCCCGGACAGCCCGCCTGGAGGCCGGGCTCCACCTTCAGTCCCGGTTCTTGCGCTCGAGCGGGTGGCGGATGGTGCAGACCGCGCCGCCGCCGGGCCGGTTGTCGAGCGTGACCTCGCCGCCGAGATTGCGCATGGCGTGGCGGGCGATGGTCAGGCCCATGCCGACGCCGACCGTGTGCTTGGTGCTGGTGAAGGGCTCGAAGGCGTGGTCCTTGATCTCGGGGTCGAGCCCGCGGCCGCGGTCCTCGATGTGGACGAGGGCGAAGCGGCCCTCCTCGGGACGGTCGACGACCTCGGTGCGGATGTGGATCGGGCGTTTGTCGTCGGGCTCGTCGTGGTAGCTTTCCCAGGCGTTGATGAGGAGCTTGGCGAGCGTGTCCTCGAACACCTCGACGTTGGTGTCGATCAGCACCTCGGCGGTGGCGTGGGCGACGGTGATGGGCTGGTCGATCTTGTATTCGATCTGGTAGCGGCGGATGCCGCTGTCGATCATGCGGGCGAGGCTGGCGCGGATGACCGGCGGGCGGTTCTTCACCACGAGGTTGGTGAGCTGCTTGATGATGCCGACGATGCGGTTGACGGCGTCCTCGAGGTGCTGGGCGTTTTTCTTCACGAGGTCGGGCTTCTCGTGGTAGGCCTTGATGAGGTCGACGTAGCCGATGACGACGCCGAGGAGGTTGTTGAGGTTGTGGGCGATGCCCTGGGTGACGGCGCCGATGGTGGCGGCGCGGCGGGTTTCACCGAGGCGGGTCTGCAGCTCGATGAGTTCGCGGTTGATCGAGACGAAGCGGAGCTGGGTCTGGACGCGGGCCAGGGTCTCGTCGAGGTCGATGGGCTTGGTGATGTAGTCCACGGCGCCGACGCCGAGGCCCTCGATCTTGCCCTCCTTGGAGGTGCGGGCGGTGATGAAGATGACGGGGATGGCCTTGGTCTCGGGATCGGCCTGGAGGCGCTGGCAGACCTCGATGCCGTCCATTTCGGGCATCATGACGTCGAGCAGGATGAGGTCGGGGCGGTTGGACCTGGCCAGATCAAGCGCCTCGCGGCCGGAATAGGAGGTGGCCACGACCATGCCTTCGCGCTCCAGCTTGCGTTTGAGCAACTGAACATTGATGGGCTGGTCGTCGACGACGAGAATCTTGGGGGCGGCCATGCTGCGAGGGAGAGCGAAAGGGGTTTGCCCTTGGCTGGCAAGTGCCAGTTAAGGCCATTTGGCCTCTTTCCAATTCCGGTTTAGGCGTTCTGCCGCCGGGCCTTGACGGTGTTTTGCATCAGCATGGCGACGGTCATGGGGCCGACGCCGCCGGGCACGGGGGTGATCTTGCTGCACAGCGGGGCGACGGTGGGGAAGTGAACGTCGCCGGTGAGCCGATAGCCGGACTTCTTGGTGGAGTCGGCGACGCGGTTGACGCCGACGTCAATGACAACCGCGCCGGGCTTGACCATGTCGGCGGTGACGAACTCGGCCTTGCCGATGGCGGCGATGAGGATGTCGGCCTGGCGGGTGAGGGCGGGGAGGCTGGCGGTCTGCGAATGGCAGACGGTCACGGTGGCGTTGGCCCAGGGCCTGCGTTGCAGGGCGAGGAGCGCGGCGGGTTTGCCGACGATCAGGCTGCGGCCGAGGACGACCACGTGTTTGCCGGAGACGGCCACGCCGGAGCGCTGGAGGAGCTGCATGATGCCGGCGGGCGTGCAGGCGACGAAGCCGGTCTCGTCCTCCTGCGCGAGCTTGCCGAGGTTCAGCGTGTGGAAGCCGTCGACATCCTTGTGCGCGGCGATGCGGCGGAAGACGGCGGTCTCGTTGATGTGCTTGGGCAGCGGCGACTGGACGAGGATGCCATCGACGGCGGGATCGGCATTGAGGCCGTCGATGAGCGCGAACAGCCCGTCCTGCGTGATCGTGACGGGCGGAAAGATGAGCCGGCTGGTGATGCCGATGGTGGCGGAGGCCAGCTCCTTTTTCTTCACATAGGAAACCGAGGCCGGATCCTCGCCGACGCGCACGAGCGCGAGGCAGGGCGGCCGGCCGGGCAGGGCGGCGACCTGAGTCTTGAGCTCGGCGATGATTTCCGCCGCGATTTTGTTGCCGTCGATCAGTTCCATGAAAAAGGAAAAAGTGGGGCGCGTTGACCCCGACGCGCTGCTGGGAAAAACAAAACGCGCTGGGGTCGGCGCGTTCCACCGCGGGACTATTTGCGCAGCGCCATGGACTCGGCGGCGATGACGAGATCCTTGCCGTCGACGGTGTTGCGGACGGTGCCGGTGAGGGTGATCTCGCGATCGAGGAAGTTCTCCATCTTGTCCGTGAGCAGCAGGCGGCGGGTGTCGACGTAGGCGAAGCGGCGGCCGGTGGAGTCGGTGAGCTGGTAATCGTAGAGCGGATTGGGATTGATGATGGGGCGGCGGGCGAGCACGAGGGTGCCGGCGAACAGACGCGGCGTGTCGGCGGTGTTGCCGGACATCGGCACCGGGCGGCCGACGGTCGTCACGGGTCCGGCGGGGAGCGGAGCAGCGGTGACGGGCAGCATGGGCTTGGCCTCGGGCGAAACATTGGCGGCCTCGCCGATGGCGATGAAGCCCTGCAATTTCTTCTCCAGCCGGACCTGCACCCAGTCGCCGGAAGCAGACTTGGCGAGGCCGATGACCTCGGACTTGTCGCCGGCGGCGGCCACGGCGAGCAGCTGCGCATCCTTGCGGGGCTCGGCGTAGATGTGTCCGCCCTCGCGGACCTCGAGGCCCTTGGTGATGTCGCGGCTTTGCGCGTAGGCCTCGAACGGGCCGCTGACCTCGATGCGGCGCCAGCCGGCCGGGGCCTCGCCGACGAAGGTGACGGTGCTGCCGGCCTTGAGCCGGGTGAGGACGGGCGACTTCGGGTCGGGCTGCACGAAGGCCGCGGTGTCGGAATGAAGGATGTCGGCGGCGAGCGGCGCGACGAGGGTCAGGAGGAGAAAGGCGAGTTTAGTTTTCATCGTGAGTGGAGGGAGCCATCTCGCGGTAGTGCACGGCAGGGACCACGAAGAGGGATTGGATTTCCTTGGTAGAAAGTTGTTTCACGCCGCGCAAAGGAATTCCTTTCAGGCGGAGCGAGCCGATCTGGTAGCGGCGCAGCCGGCGGACCTCGAAGCCGAGGGTGAGGAACAGCTGGCGGATCTCGCGCTTCTTGCCGTGGTGCATGTGCACGTCGAGCTCGGTGGAACTGCGGTCGGACCTGGGGTTGACGAGGCTGGCGCGCTCGACCTTGAGGTGCTCGCCCCCGATGACCACCCCGCGCAGCAACTGCCGCAGGCGGCCGGCCGGGAAGGGCGCCTCCAGCGAAACGTAGTAGCGCTTCACGACCAGATTAGACGGATGCATGAGCTTGTGGGCGAGGTCGCCGTCGGAGGTCAGGATGACCAGACCCTCGCTGTCCTTGTCGAGCCGGCCGGCGCAAAAGAGCCGGAGTTTGGCCCACTCGCGCGGCAGCAGGTCGAAGATCGTGTGGTCGGCGTGCGGGTCGCTGTTGCTGCAGACGACGCCCCGGGGCTTGTGCATCACGAGGGCCAACTTGGGCTGCACGTGGGACTTGAGGCCTTTGCCCCGCACGGTGACCTTGTCGGCGCCGGGCACGACCTTCTGGCCGAGCACGGCTTTCCCGCCGTTCACATAGACCTCGCCCGCGACGATCAGGGCCTCGGCCGCGCGGCGCGAGCAGACGCCGGTGTCGGCGATGAGTTTCTGGATGCGGACGGATTCCATGCGAGGGGGATGAATGGCGGGCGCGGCGGACCGGCGCAACGAGATTCCCCGCGGCGCAGACGGTGCTTGCCACGCCATGCCGGCGTGGGGAAATTTCCGGCAGCCCATGCATGTCTCCACTCCGCCGTTCAACCTTTATACCAAGGACAATCCGCTGCCCGCCAAACTGCTGGAGAACCGCATGCTCAACAAGGACGGCTCCAGCAAGGACGTGCGCCACCTCGTCATCGACATCGCCGGCAGCGGCCTGACCTACAAGGTGGGTGACTCGCTCGGGGTTTACCCCTCGAACCGGCTGCAGTTCGTGGACGAGTTCATCGACCTGCTCGGCGCCACCGGCAACGAGCCGGTGATGCTCCCGCGGCAAACCGCGCCCCTCAGCCTGCGCGAGGCGCTCACGACGAAGGTTTCCCTGGCCGGTCCGACCAGGAAAATCCTCGAAACCCTCGCCGCGAAGACGACCGATCCGAAGGAGAAGGAGCAGCTCGCCGCGCTGCTCGCCCCCGAGGCCAAGGAGGCGTTGGAACTTTTTCTCGGGCAGCGCGAGTTCATCGACCTGCTGGAGGAGTTTCCCGGCGCCCGGCTGACGCCGCAGGAGTTCGTCGACCACCTGCGGCGGTTGATGCCGCGGCTGTATTCGATCGCGTCCTCGCCCAGGATGTTCCCCGGCCAGGTGCATCTCACCGTCGCGCCCGTGCGCTACGAATCCAACGGCCGCCGCCGCTACGGCGTGTGCTCGACCTTCCTCGCCGACCGGGTGACGCGCCGCAAAACGCCGGTGCCGGTCTTCGTGGCCGAGTCGCATTTCGGCCTGCCCGCCGACCTGACGAAGGATGTCATCATGATCGGGCCGGGCACGGGCATCGCGCCGTTCCGGGCCTTCGTGCAGGAACGGGTCGCCACCTCCGCGCCGGGCCGCAACTGGCTGTTCTTCGGCGACCAGCATGAGAAGACCGATTACCTTTATGGCGACGAGTGGAAACGCCTGCTCGCCGAAGGCAGGATGGCGCGGGTTGACCTGGCCTTCTCGCGCGACCAGCCGAAAAAAATCTACGTGCAGGACCGCATGCGCGAGGCCGCGGCCGAGCTCTGGGCCTGGCTCAAGGGCGGGGCCTATTTCTACGTCTGCGGCGACGCGCACCGCATGGCCAAGGATGTCGATGCCGCGCTGCACGAGATCATCGCGCAGCACGGCGGCCTGGAGCCGGCGGCCGCCGCCGACTACGTGAAACAGATGAAGAAGGACAAGCGCTACCAGCGCGACGTGTATTGAGCTGAATGCCCGCCGGCCCTTCTTGCCTTGCCGCAGCCGTCAAGGCGAAGCTCAGCAGGACTCTTGTTTTTGCCGGCCGTTTGAGTTCAGCCGCGCTCACCGGGAGCGGCGGACGGAGAATGGAGCGGGGTTATCATGATCGAAAAAGGACGGAGGGTGAGCGTTGGCTGTGGTGGCTGGATCGGCTCTTCACTGCGAATAGAGCGCACCAGGCGGAAAACGACGCTTCATCTCCTTTTTGACTTCGCGTTCGATTTTCCACCAGCGCGATAGCCGGCGCAAAAAACCTTTTTGCTTCTCCTCCGCTTCGAAGCGTTTGAGGACTTCGGCTCGGACCTTCGCATACTCTTCGAGAGTGGCCTTGGCGTGTGGGGAGATGGTCGCATTCATGTGAGGAACTTTTCTTTTGCCTATCAGTGTTATTCCGCCTCAGCGTGAGGCCTAAGTAAGTTGAGGAGCGGCCGTTTGCGTTAGAAACACGATAAGGCGTTTGTCATCAAGATCGGTTTTCCGGGCTTAGGTTTTTCAAAGCTGCGCGAAAACCCGGCAAAAGCCCAAGTTGGACCGCCGCTCGGCCTCTACGCAAACCCGGCCTGTTTCGTTCCCCAATTGGAAGGAAGGGCTGGCGCAAACCGTCCTCAGTCCTCAGCTCAAGGCGGCCTACGTCCGTGAAATCCTCAGCTTCCTGAAGCATTGCAAGGCGGCGGGCCATGCGCGGCGACAGCCGCACCGTGCAGGAGCTGTTGGGCCACGCCAGCGTGGAGACGACGCAGATCTACACCCACGTCATGCACCCCGCTTCGCCAAGGCTGCGCAGGGCAGGGAAGCCGGGGCTGGGCGTGCGCAGCCTCTTCGGCACGCACAGGGCAGGTCTGCTGGATCAGCGGCCACCCCGGAAATATGTAACGTATTAATTGACGAATTGATCTGGCCGACGCTCAGGACCGGCCCGCTGGATGGACGGCCGGATTTTCGCGCTTGCGGGCGCCGGGGACAGGCCATCCCATCCTCGCCCAATGAGTCTGACCTTTAACAATCGAACCGCCCTCGTCACCGGCGCCGGCCGCGGCATCGGCAAGGCGATCGCGGAGCTGCTGGCGAAAAACGGCGTGACCGTCATCTGCGTAAGCAAGTCGGCCGACAGTTGCGGCGCGACGGCGGCGGCCATCACGGCGGCCGGCGGCAAGGCCAAGGCGCTCGCGGTGGACGTGTCCGACGGCGCGGCGGTGGCCAAGGCCAGCGCGGACCTGCTCGCCGAGTTCGGCCAGATCGACCTTCTCGTCAACAACGCCGGCATCACGAAGGACGGCCTGCTGTTCCGCATGTCGGAGGACGACTGGAACGCCGTGCTCACGACCAACCTCACCAGCTGTTACCACTGGACCAAGCACATCGGCCGGTCGATGACGCAGAAGCGTTGGGGCCGCATCGTGAACATCACCTCCGTGGTCGGCATCATGGGCAACGCCGGGCAGGCCAACTACTGCGCCGCCAAGGCGGGCCTGATCGGCTTCACCAAGGCCATCGCCAAGGAGTTCGCCCCCCGGGGTGTGACCTCCAACGCCGTCGCCCCGGGCTTCATCAAGACCGACATGACCGCCGCGTTGCCGCCCGAGGCGGCGGAAAAGATCACTTCTGCCATACCGCTCAGGCGCCTCGGCGAGGCGGCCGATATCGCCCACATGACGGCGTTTCTCTGCTCCGAGGAAGCGGGTTATATCACCGGCCAAGTTTTTACCGTTGACGGCGGCATGGTGATGTGATGCCTCTTCACAAGCGTTTTAGAACCATTTTCCAACCTCATGGCTGACCAGAAAACCATCGACCAGCGCGTCAAAGAAATCATCGTTAACCAACTGAATGTTAACGAAGAGCAGATCACCCCGCAGGCGTCGTTCCTCGACGACCTCGGCGCCGACTCACTCGACACCGTCGAGCTGATCATGGCTTTCGAGGAGGAGTTCAAGGACGAGATCAAGGGCGAGATCCCCGAGGCCGACGCCGAGAAGCTCCAGACCGTCGGCGATGTCACCGCCTACATCCAGAACAAGGCGGGAAAGAAATAATTTTTGGCAATTGACCGAAGCGTTCTACCGTCTGGCCTAGCGCTGGTCTGGTAGGGCGCTTTTTTCATTTCCGCACCAAGGATTTTCCAATGCAAAACGCAGCAGCAACCAAACGCGTTGTCGTCACCGGCATGGGTGTCGTGGCCGCCCTCGGCCACAACGTGGACGATTTCTGGGCCAACATCACGGCCGGCAAGTGCGGCATCGACCGGGTGACGCTGTTCGATGCCAAGGACTACAGCTGCCAGATCGGCGCCGAGGTGCGCGGCTGGGATCCCGCCCAGCACATGGATCCCAAGGAAGTCCGCCGCAACGACCGCTACACCCACTTCGGTTTCTGCGCATCCAAACAGGCCATCGCCGACGCCAAGCTCGACATGACCCAGGAGGACGCCGATCGCGTCGGCGTCATCATCGGCTCCGGCATCGGCGGCATGTGGACGATCGAGAACCAGCACAAGGTGCTCCTGGAGCGCGGCCCGCGCAAGGTGTCGCCGTTCATGATTCCCGCGCTCATCAGCAACATGTGCGGTGGCCTCGTGGCCATCGAGCTGGGGGCGCGCGGGCCGAATTTCGGCGTGGTCAGCGCCTGCTCCACCGCCACGCACGCCATCGGCGAGTCGCTGCGCATGATCCGCCGCGGCGAGGCCGATGTCATGGTCTGCGGCGGCGCCGAGGCCGCGATCAGCCCGCTCGCCTACGCGGGTTTCTGCTCGATGAAGGCCATGAGCACGAACAACGAGGCCCCGCAGAAATCCAGCCGCCCCTTTGACGCCAACCGCGACGGTTTCATTATGGCCGAGGGCTCCGCGATCCTCGTGATCGAGAGCCTGGAGCACGCCCTGGCCCGCGGCGCCCGCATCTACTGCGAGCTGGCCGGCTATGCCGCCACCTGCGACGCCTACCACATCACCTCGCCCGATCCCGACGGCAAGGGACTTTCCGAGTCCATGATCAAGTCCCTGGCCGACGCCAACCTCGCGCCCGACCAGGTCGACTACATCAACGCGCACGGCACCTCCACGCCCTACAACGACAAGTTCGAGACCCTCGCCATCAAGAAGGTCTTCGGCGACCACGCCCGCAAGGTCCACATCAGCTCCACCAAGTCGATGACCGGCCACCTCCTCGGCGCCGCCGGCAGCATCGAGGCGGTCATCAGCATCAAGGCCATCGAGACCGGCATCGTGCCGCCGACCATCAACTACGAGACGCCCGACCCGGACTGCGACCTTGACTACACGCCCAACGTGAAACGCGAGGCGAAGATCGACGTGGTGCTGACCGACAACCTCGGCTTCGGCGGCCACAACGCCTCGCTGGTCTTCAAGCGGCACTGAGGCTTTGTGGGTGGCGCGCGAGCGCGCCACGTCGCGAGCAAGCTCGCTCCCCCATGTTCCAGGCGGGCATCATTTCGTTGGCAGCGCTGCTGCTGGCCTCCGGCTGCGGTCGGAACAATGCCGCCGATCCGGCCACGCCCGAGGCGGGGTGGGCGGCTATCCGGCCGCTGGCGTTGCAGCACCGCCTCGCTCCGACCTTTGTCTGCGCCTTGGTGGCGGCGGAATCCAACTTCGACCCGCAGGCCCGCAACGGCGAGGCGCGCGGACTCCTGCAGCTCAAACCCGAGGCTTGGGAGACGGTCAGTCGCGAACATTACGAGCCGACCGTGTGGGCGTGGCGGCGGAACCTGGGGGCGGGCGTCGCCTATCTCGCCTCGTGCCGGAGCGCGCTGCCGCCGCGCTGCCGGTTTTCGTATCCGTTGGTGTTGGCGGTTTATCGCCACGGTCTCGATCAGCTGGCTTCGCGAGACTGCAACCTCGCCAAGCTGGACCCACCGGACAGCCCGCTCGCCCGGGAGTTGTGGCGCGGCAACCTGAAGCCCTTGCCGCCGCCGAAATAGCGTTGCGACGCTCCGCCGGCTGGGGCTCCATCGCCGCGTGACTCAACCACCGGCCAGAGTGTGGCTGCTCTTCACCACGCGCATCGTGCGCATGTTCGCCTATGGCGTTTTGGGCGTCATCCTCGTGCTCTATCTGGCGGCCACCGGGCTGGACGAAACGCGCATCGGCGTGCTGCTGACACTCACTTTTCTTGGCGACGCGGCGATCACGCTCTGGCTCAGCACGCGGGCCGATCAGTGGGGCCGGCGCCGCGTGCTGGTGGTCGGCGCCGGGTTGATGGCGCTCGGCGGGGCGGTCATGGCGCTGACGGGAGATTTCACGCTGCTGGTCTTGGGCGCGACGGTGGGCGTCATCAGTCCGACGGGAGGCGAGGTCGGGCCGTTCCTCGCCGTCGAGCAGGCGTGCCTGGCCCAGGTGACCGCCGCGCCGGACCGCACGCGGATTTTTGCGTGGTATAACGTGGCCGGCTACGGCGCCACGGCGCTGGGCGCCCTGGCCGGCGGAGGGCTGGCGGAATATTTGCAGCACACGGGCTGGACCGCGCTCGCCAGCTACCGGTTGCTGCTCGGCGGCTACGGCGCGCTCGGCCTGGTCATCGGGGTGATGAGTGGGCGGCTGGGGGCGCAGGTGGAGGCCCAGGCGGCTGCGACGCAGGCGGGCCGATTCCTCGGCCTGGGCTCCTCGCGCGGCACGGTCTTCCGGCTCAGCGCGCTCTTCTCCCTCGATTCCTTTGCCGGCGGTTTCATCGTGCAAAGTTTCCTCGCCTACTGGCTGCACCGGCGTTTCGGCGTGGGCGAGGCGGCGCTGGGCGCGATTTTCCTCGGCACGAATCTCCTGTCGGGCCTGTCGGCGCTGGCGGCGGTGCCGCTGGCCCGGCGCATCGGCCTCGTGAACACGATGGTGTGGACGCATCTGCCCTCCAACGTGCTGCTGATGGGCGTGCCCCTGATGCCCTCGTTCGGCTGGGCCGTGACCTTGCTGTTGCTGCGGCACACCATTTCGCAGATGGACGTGCCCACGCGGCAATCCTACGTGAACGCCGTCGTGCCCGCCGACGAGCGGTCCGCGGCCAACGGCGTCACCGGCACCGCCCGGCAGTTGGGCACGGCCCTGGCGCCGTTGTTCGCGGGGCCGATGCTGGGGGTGGCCGCGCTGGCGAGCGCGCCCTTCTTCGTGGCGGGCGGCCTCAAGATCATCTACGACCTGGCGCTGTGGCGCGGCTTTCGCGCCGTGAAACCGCCCGAGGAAAGCGCGTGAACCTGCGCCCCAAGTTTCATCAAATTCCCCGTTGACGCGTCCTTCCGGCACCCCTTTAACTCGGCCCCTTTCGGGCATGGCAAGTTAGCTCAGTTGGTAGAGCAGAGGACTGAAAATCCTTGTGTCCTCGGTTCGATTCCGAGACTTGCCACCACTTTCAGTGCTGGCGGCGGCTGCGCCGCCCGGCCGCCGGGCGGCCGGTCTCGGAATCCCGATGCCTCGGCCTTCCGGCCTCGGTTTCTCGCTTCGCTTGGAGCCGAGACTTGTCACCACCCTTCGCCGAGGCGCTATTGATGGCAGGCCACTTTCCGCCGCGGCCCGCCAGGTTGCGGCGTTTTTCGTTTCGGAAGGGGGCGGCGCTTTGCCGACAAGCCACAATAGTCCTTCTGGCGTAGCCGGGCGGCGGATTGTAGTTTGCCGGCGGGCGGATTTGTTGCGAAGGTCCGGACCGAAACCAACCCGCCCATACCCGTGCCGCCTCCGAAGACCCTCCTCGATTACTACCATGAGTTCGCCCGGCAGGAAGCCGGGCTGCGCGAGGGCGGCGGGGCCGACGGGCAGGCCCGCCAGCACAAGCTCGGGCGGCTTTTTGTGCGGGAGCGGATCGCGGGACTGGCGGACGACAAAGGGGTGAATTTCTTCGAACTCGGTCTCTGGGCCGCGCACGGCATGTATAAGGAGTGGGGCGCGTTTCCCGGGGCGGGCGTGGTCACCGGCGTGGCCGATATCGGCGGGCACCCGTGCATGATCGTCGCCAACGACGCCACGGTGAAGGCGGGCGCGTTCGTGCCGATGACGTGCAAGAAAGTGCTGCGCGCGCAGCGCATCGCCTTCGAGTGCAACCTGCCGCTCGTCTACCTCGTGGACTCGGCGGGCGTGTTCCTGCCGATGCAGGACGAGATTTTCCCGGACGAGGACGACTTCGGCCGGATTTTCCGCAACAACGCCGTGATCTCCGCCGCCGGCATCCCGCAATACGCGGCGATCATGGGCAACTGCGTCGCCGGCGGCGCCTACCTGCCGGTGCTTTGCGACAAAATCTTGATGACCGAGGGCAGCGGGCTTTATCTCGCCGGGCCGCAGCTCGTGAAGGCGGCGATCGGCCAGGAGACGGACCAAGAGACGCTCGGCGGCGCGGCCATGCATGCCGAGCTTTCGGGCACGGTCGACTTCAAGGAAAAGAACGACGAGGCCTGCCTGAAGCGACTGCGCAGCCTCGTGGCGTTGCTGCCGGCGGAGGCCCCGGCCAGCCTGCCTCCCGCCGCCGAGCCCGAGTTTCCCACGACCAAGCTGCTCGACATCGTCTCCCTCGACGGCCGCCGCGAATACGACGTGCGCGAGCTGCTGCGCTGCCTGGTCGATGCGGGCTCGATGGACGAATACAAGGCCGACTACGGCAAATCCATCGTGACCACCTTTGCCCGGCTGGGCGGGCGGCCCGTCGGCATCGTGGCCAACCAGCGGATGCGCGTGCAATCGAAGGCGACCGGCCTGCAGATGCCGGGCGTGATCTACGCCGACTCGGCCGACAAGGCGGCGCGGTTCATCCTGGACTGCAACCAGACGCGCGTGCCGCTGCTGTTCCTGCAGGATGTCTCGGGCTTCATGGTGGGCAAGGACGCCGAGCAGAGCGGCATCATCCGCTCCGGCGCGAAGATGGTCAACGCGCTCAGCAATTCCACGGTGCCGAAGATCACCGTCGTCACCGGCGGCTCCTACGGCGCCGGCAACTACGCGATGTGCGGCAAGGCCTTTGATCCCCGGTTCATCTTTGCCTGGCCGAACGCCAAATATGCCGTGATGGGCGCGGCCCAGGCCAGCGATGTCGTCTACAACATCCTCGCCCGCGCCGCGAAAGACCGGCCGAAGGAGGAACTCGACCGCCTGCGCCAGCAGGTGAAGGAAAACTATGTCGAGCAGGCCGACATCCGCTACGCCGCCGCGCGCGGCTGGGTGGATGCCGTCATCCAGCCGCACGAGACCCGCGCGACGCTGCTGCGCGCCTTCGCCCTCGCGACGCGGCCCGCCGCCAAGGCCGCGTTCCACACCGGCGTGCTCCAAGTCTGAGCCATGTCCGCCGCCCTCGTCCTCTCCGAAGCCGCCGGCCCGGGCATCACCCGGCTCACGCTCAACCGCGCCGAGAAACGCAACGCGCTCTCGATCGACTTGGTGCAGGCGCTGCTGGCCGCGCTGACGGCGGCGGAGAACGACGCCACACAGCGCATCCTGATCCTCACCGGGGCCGGGCCGGTGTTTTGCTCGGGGCTGGACCTCGCGGAGGCGGGCGATCCCGCCCGGGCGCACCAGTCGGCCGAGTTGATCGCCCAGGTGCTGCAACGGCTGAGCGAGAGCCGGCTGGTCTCCATCGCGGTGGTGCGCGGCGCGGCGATCGCCGGCGGCGCGGGGCTGATGTCGGCCTGCGACTTTGCCTACGCCGAGGAGACGGCGCAGATCGGCTACCCCGAGACGCGGCGCGGCCTGGTGGCGGCGTTGGTGATGACGTTCCTGCGCCGCCAACTGCGCGAGCGCGATGCCCGGCGCATCCTGCTGACCGGCGAAATTTTCTCCGGGCGCCACGCCGAGTCGATCGGCCTCGTCAACGGCGCGCTGGCCGGCGAGCAGCTGATGCCGGCGGCGTTGAAGATCGCCGCCGAAGTGATGCAGGGCGGTCCCGAGGCCGTCGCCCGCACCAAGCAAGTGCTGGCCCAACTGTGGCCTTCGCCGCTCGCGACCGACCTGGAGCGCGCGATGGCGACGCACATTGCGACCCGCCAGTCGGCCGAGATCCAGGAAGGCATCGCGGCGTTCCGCGAAAAGCGCCCGCCCAGGTGGGCCCGGGGCAAGTGAGGTTACAGAGCTTCGCATTTCAAGCTGACAGGCAGGGCGCACCGCCGAGGCTTCGCACTCGTCGCCCGCCCGGCGCGCCGAGAACGTGATATTCCCCTCGCGGCGGAGCGACCCGCTCCGCCCGGCCTTTTGCCTGCGGGGTGGGCAACTTTTCCTTGGAATAGGGCGTCGGTTGGCTGACTCTTATCCCCGCATGGCCAATGATTTGTTCAGCCAGCTGATCGACGCGCACTACACGCCGCTCTTCCGCTTCGCCCTCAGCCTGACGAGAAATTCGTCGGACGCGGGCGACCTGACGCAGCAGACTTTTTTCATCTGGGCGAAACAGGGGCATGCCTTGCGCGAGGCGGCGAAGGCCAAGTCCTGGCTTTTCACCACGCTCTACCGCGAATTTCTGCGCGGCCGCCGCCGGGCCGGGCGCTGGACGGCGCTGGAGGATTTGGGACCGGTCGAGTCCGACCCGCCCGCCCCGGAGGTCGATGTCGTCAACGGCATGGACGCCGGCCTGGTGGTCGAGGCGCTGCAGGATGTGGACGAGGTCTACCGGGCGCCGCTGACGCTTTTTTATCTCCAGGAATTCTCCTACAAGGAGATCGCCGAAATGCTCGAGGTGCCGATCGGCACCGTGATGTCGCGCCTGTCCCGCGGCAAGGCCCAGCTGCGCTCCGCCCTGGCGCGCAAGGAATCGGGCGCGCCCGGCAAGGTCGTGCCCTTCAACTCCTCCTCCGCGAGGAAACTCCCATGAACAACGTAGAGGCAAAATTCATCCTGCAAGCCTACCGGCCCGATGGCACCGACGCCGGGGACGCGACATTCGCCGCCGCGCTGGAGCAGTCCCGGCTCGACCCGGGGTTGGAACAATGGTTCGCCCGGTCGCAGGCTTTTGACACGGCGATCAGCGCCAAGCTCGCGTTGGTCCAGGCGCCGGCAGGACTCCGCGAGGCCATCCTCGCGGGCGGCCGCGTGACCACACCGGACACGACCCGGCAGAGCTGGTGGCGCCAGCCGGCGTTCGCGGCCGTCGCCAGCGTGGCCGTGCTGATCGCGGCCAGCGTGGCGTTCTGGCCGAAACCGGCCGCGGCCAGCGCGGCGTTGCACGATTTTGCCCTGGCCGATGCGCTCCGCAGCGAGACCCACGGCGGGCACGGCGAGGACACCGGCGCGTTGCAGGCGGCCCTCAACGAGCCGACGACGCGGCTGGGCCGGAGCCTGCCGGTGAACTTCGCGGCCTTGCGCCAGGCCGGCTGCCGCACGGTCAGTTTCAACGGGCACGAGGTGCTCGAGGTGTGC
Organism: Opitutia bacterium; assembly: GCA_016190985.1. Taxonomy (GTDB): domain Bacteria; phylum Verrucomicrobiota; class Verrucomicrobiia; order Opitutales; family Opitutaceae; genus Lacunisphaera. Next base: position 81,007 of record JACPPI010000006.1, read on the forward strand.
TTCAAGCGCGACGGTGTCTGGTTTCACTGCTACATCGCGCAGCGCGCGGATTTCCCGACGCTGGTCGCGGCGGTCGCCCCGGCGCTCACGGACCGCAACAACATCAGCCTCGCCACCTGGGGCGATGCCTCGCTGCTCTACGTCGTGGTGAGCAAGACCGGCCGTGCGACCTTGGAAAAACTGCTGTGAAAACGGCGCCCGGCGTGCAAGGGTCGGGGCGTGAAGAAGGCCCCGACCACCGCCGAGCATGCCCGCCTGGAAGAGGACGCGCAGCGCGGGAAGAACTGGAAGCGCTGGGGCCCGTATCTGGCCGAGCGGCAGTGGGGCACGGTGCGGGAGGATTACTCGGCGGACGGCGAGGCCTGGAAATATCTCACCTTTGAGCAGGCCGAGAGCCGCGCCTACCGCTGGGGCGAGGACGGGCTGCTGGGCATCACCGACCGCGAATGCCGGCTGTGCTTCGCCCTCGCGCTGTGGAACGGGCGCGACGCGCGGCTCAAGGAGCGGCTGTTCGGGCTCGCCGGGCCGGAGGGCAACCACGGCGAGGACGTGAAGGAGGCTTATTTTTATGCCGCGAGCACGCCGACGCACAGCCACATGCGGGCGGTCTATCACTACCCGCAGGCCGAGTTTCCTTATGAGCAACTGCGCGAAGTGAACGGGCGGCGCGGCCGCAATGAGCGCGAGTTCGAGCTGGAGGACACGGGGGTGTTTGCCGAAAACCGCTACTTCGAGGTGGCGGTGGAATACGCCAAGGGCGGCCCGAACGACATCCTGATCGAGGTCTCGGCCAGGAACTGCGGGCCGGAGCGCGCGCCGTTGCACCTGCTGCCGACGCTGTGGTTTCGCAACACCTGGTCGTGGGGCTGCAAGCACGAAGGGTGCGAGCTGAAGCCGCGCATGCAGCAACTGGCGCCGGGCCACGTGCAGACCCACCACGAGTCGCTCGGCCGTTTTTTCTGGGAGATCGAGTCCGTCGCCGGCCGGCCTGATCCGCTGCTTTTCACCGAGAACGAGACCAATGCCGCGCGGCTCTACCACGCCGAGAACGCCGGACCGCAGGTGAAGGACGCCTTCCACGATCACGTCGTGCGCGGCCAGGCCGGAGTGCTGAACGCGAAACGCACCGGCACCAAGGTCGCGGCGCACCGCGTGCTGGACCTCGCTCCGGGCGAGACGGCGGTCATGCGGTTGCGGCTCAGCGCCGAGGCCGAGGCGCCGGGCCGGCCGTTTGGGGAGGGCTTTGCGCGGGTGTTCGCGGCGCGCCGGGCCGAGGCGGAGGAGTTTTATGCGGCGGTGTTGCCGGCGGGAGTGAGCGAGGAGGAGCGCACCGTGGCGCGGCAGGCCTTCGCCGGGCTGCTCTGGTCGAAGCAGTTTTATCACTTTGTCGTGGCGGACTGGCTGGAAGGCGACTCGCAGCAGCCCCCGCCGCCGGCCGCGCGGCGCGCGGGCCGCAACAGCGACTGGCCGCACCTGTTCAACCGCGACATCATCTCAATGCCCGACAAGTGGGAGTATCCGTGGTTCGCGGCGTGGGACCTGGCGTTTCACATGATCCCGTTTGCGCGGATCGACCCGCATTTCGCGAAGGAGCAGCTCAACCTGCTCCTGCGCGAGTGGTATATGCACCCCAACGGCCAGATCCCGGCCTACGAGTGGAATTTCTCCGACGTGAACCCGCCGGTGCACGCCTGGGCCTGCTGGCGCGTCTACAAGATGACCGGGCCGCGCGGCGGCCGCGACCGGCTGTTCCTCGCGCGGGTGTTCCAGAAGCTGGTGGTCAATTTCACGTGGTGGGTGAACCGCAAGGATCCCAGCGGCAAACACCTGTTCTCCGGCGGATTTCTCGGGCTCGACAACATCGGGGTGTTTGACCGCTCGAAACCGCTGCCGACCGGCGGCCACCTGGAGCAGGCCGACGGCACGGCGTGGATGGCGTTTTATTGCAGCACGATGCTGGCCATGGCGCTGGAGCTGGCCGAGGGCGATCCGACCTACGAGGACATCGCCTCGAAGTTCTTCGAGCATTTCGTGGCGATCGCCGACGCCATGAACAACCTCGGCGGCACCGGACTGTGGCACGAGGAGGACGGGTTCTACTACGACCAGTTGAAGCTGGGCGGGCAGTCGTTCCCGCTCCGGCTGCGCTCGATGGTGGGCATCATTCCGCTGTTCGCAGTGGAGTTCATTGAGGACGAGCGCCTGGACAAATTGCCGGGGTTTGCCAAGCGCACGCGCTGGTTTTTGCAGAACCGCAAGGATCTGGCGGCGCACATCTCCTACCTGACCCAGGGCAAGTCAGCCGCCGGGCGCCGGCTGCTGGCGATACCCTCGCGCGAACGGCTCCAGCGGGTGTTGCGCTATGTGTTCGATGAGCGGGAGTTTCTCTCCCCGTATGGCGTGCGTTCGTTGTCGCGCGTTTACCAGGAGCAGCCGTTTGTGCTGCAAGCCGGGGGCCAGGAATACCGGGTGGACTACGTGCCGGGGGAGTCGGACTCGGGATTGTTCGGCGGCAACTCGAACTGGCGCGGGCCGGTGTGGTTTCCCACCAATTTCCTCCTGATCGAAGCCTTGGAGCGTTACCACCACTTCTACGGGGACAGTTTCACCGTGGAGTTTCCGACCGGGAGCGGGCGGTTTGTGACCTTGCAGGTGGCGGCCCAGGAACTGGGCCGGCGGCTGGTAAAACTGTTCCTCCCCGGTGCCGGGGGCGGACGGGTCTGCCATGGGAATGAGGCCTCGCAGGCCGAAACCGAGCGGCTCAAAGGCATGGTTCTTTTCCACGAGTATTTCCACGGAGAAACCGGACAGGGATTGGGAGCCAGTCACCAGACTGGCTGGACGGCCTTGGTCGCGAGGTTGATTGAGGATATTTGCGCGAAAAAGGCGGATTAGGCTCAAATATTTTTGGGTTAGAACGGCGCGTAAAATTGCGCGACGCCAACTGTTTATATATGCGCCTGGTAAAAGCCGCGCCAAGTCGTCCCTTGTAAAATACTTGGGATAAAATCGTTCTTGTCGATGTCACCAAGATATTCTTTTTCCCGGCCACTTAGGTCATGGAAAGTCACATCAAGAAAATCCTCCTGTTGGTCAGTGTCCTCGGGTTTGCAGCCATTGCCGGGGCGGCTGATCGTTGGGAAACCTTGCGCGCCATCAATTGGGTGGAGAACCCGACCAATCAGACCCACGTGGGCCGGTTTGGCGAACTGGGGCCGTATCAGTTCCGTCCCGGCACCTGGCGCATGCATTCCGACAAGCCTTTCCGGATGGCCATCCAGCGATCCGTGGCCGACGAGGTGGCGGTGAAGCACTACGAATGGATCAAGCGCACCCTCGAACGGGCCGGCGCGGAAGCGAGTGCCTTCAATATCGCGATGGCCTGGAACTGCGGTGTGGAGGCGGTGATCAGCGGTCGCGCGCCCACCGTCAGTTACAACTACGCCCAGCGGGTTTCCAACCTGATCGAGACCCTGAAACAGCGCATCCAGCCGGATCTGGCCGGGGCGATGCCGGCTGACACCCGCGGCGGCGAAATGAACCTCGACAGTCGCGGCGCGGAGCAATTGCGCTTCCGCATCCTGCGCGACACGCCGCGTTTCGTGCTGGCCGCCGGCTAGGAGAGACTCCGGCAGCAATGCCGGCTACTCCAGAAACGACGCCTGCTTGGGCTGTTTGGCGGCTTTTTTGGCCGCTTCTTCCTCGGGCGAGGCGTTCAGGTGCCGGGGCGGGCGGGTGACGCGCGAGGCGACGGCGGCTTCGCGGTCCGTCACGATCCGGTCGCAGATTTTCTCAATCTGCAGGTGCAGCCAGCTGGTCGTGGCGCTGCCTTCCGTGTAGTCGGCCGGGCCGTAATGGTCGATGCGGCCCGTGTGGCGGAGGCGGTCGTTCTGCTCAAATTCGGCGCGCACGGCGGGGTTGTAGACGGCATAGGTCTTGCCGCCGCCCTTTTTCACGACGGAGAAGCTGGGCACGTCGCTCGGGCCGTCGGCGATGTAGATCATGTTCTGGAGCGGTATGCGGCGGTCCTCGGGCGTGACCTTGGCGTTCACGTCGATGGCGGCGTCCTTGTTGGTGCCCTTGTTGATCTCGAAGATGGCGCGGGTCTTGGTCGTGTTGTCGATCATGACGCCGATCTGGGCGATCTCGGAGGCGGCCTCGAGCGGGAACTCCTTCTGCTTGAGGAAGCCGGGCTGCAGGGGGCTCTCGATGAATTCGCAGGCCCAGGTCGCGTCAATGTGGGGGGCGAGGGCGCTGCCGCGGATCATCTCGGCGAGGCCCGTGCTGACCACGTAGTGCTCGAGCTGGATCTCGTGCTTCTTGTATTCCGGCTTGGCCCGGACCCAGGCGCGGGAGGCCTCGAAAAATTTCGGGAGGCCGGGATAGAATTTGATCTCCGCCCCGCACTCCCGCAGCACCTTGTTGCCGAGCCGGGGCATCTTGCCGGCGAGGACGTAGGTCAGCAGGTGGTTGAGGTAGCTGATCTCGGGGGCGATGCTGTAGCCGCGCTTCCGGTAGTTTTCCGCCAGGGCGTTGGTCTCGGCCCAGAACGTTCCCTCATCGATCCCATAGCGCCGGAACAGCGGCGCCTGCATGTAGTCCGGAATCAATGTCTTGTCAAAATCCCAGACGCAGGCGATGATGTTCTGAGTGAAGAGTGTGGAAGCCATTGCGGAAAAATTCCATTAGACGGCAGGCGCCGCCGTGGGTTGGCCCTTGATAAAGCCGCGGCTCGCGGCTGAAGCAATTCACAATTTCCCGCCCGATTCACCGCATGCACCAGTTGCCCGACATCTCCCCTTTTCAGCGCCGCCTCGACGAACTCGATGCGCAGATGGCCGCGCCGTCGTTCTACGCCAACCCGCGCAAGGCGACGGAGGTCTCGCGCGAGCAGCAGGCGCTCCGCCGGCTCGTCGAGACCCACACGGAATGTCAGCGGGCGGAACGGGAACTGGCCGAGCACACGGCCCTGCTCAAGGATCCGACGGCCGACGCCGAATTGCGGGACATGGCGCAGCAGGAACTGCCCGGCTTGCAGGCCAGGCACGACCGCCTGAAGGAGGCGGTGCTGCTGGCGATGATCCCACCCGAGCCGTCGGATTCCCGCAACACCGTGTTCGAGATCCGGGCCGGCACCGGCGGCGACGAGGCCAGCCTGTTTGCCGCCGAACTCTACCGCGCCTACACCCGTTACGCGGAGGGCCGCGGCTGGAAGATCCAGCCCATGAGTTCCAGCGCCTCCGACCGCGGCGGCCTGAAGGAGGTCATCTTCCTGATCACGGGCAACGAGGTCTACAAGCAGCTGAAATACGAGAGCGGGGTCCACCGCGTGCAACGCATCCCCGTGACCGAAGCCAACGGGCGCATCCACACCTCGACGGTCACAGTCGCGGTGCTGCCGGAGGCCGAGGAGGTGGAGGTGCAGATCGATCCGCAGGATCTCGACATCACCGTGATGCGCGCCAGCGGGCCGGGCGGGCAGGGGGTCAACACCACCGACTCCGCCGTGCGCCTCGTGCACAAGCCGAGCGGGCTCACGGTCTACTGCGCCGACGACCGCTCCCAGATCAAGAACAAGGCCCGCGCGATGGCCGTGCTGCGTTCGCGCCTGCTCAAGCTCAAGGAAGACGAGGAGCAGGCGAAATACGCCGCCCAGCGGCGCGGCCAGATCGGCACCGGCGGACGCAGCGAGCGCATCCGCACCTACAATTTCCCGCAGAACCGCATGACCGACCATCGCATCGGACTGACACTCCACAGCCTGGCAGCCCTGATGGAGGGGCAGATCGACCCGATCATCGCCGCGCTGCAACGGGCGGACTTCGAGGAGAAACTTGCGGCGCTGACCGGCGGACCGCTGCCTGTGCGCGCCCGCGCCAGCGACGACGACTGAAATGCTCAGCGTGCTCGAGATCATCAAGCGGACGACCGGCTTCTTCGAGCAGCGCGGGGTGGAGTCGCCGCGCCTGAATGCCGAGCTGCTCATCGGCCATGCGCTCGGCCTGAAGCGCATGCAGCTCTACCTGCAGTTTGAACGGCCGCTGACCGGGCCGGAGCTGGAGAAAATCCGTCCGCTGGTGAAGCGCCGGGGCAACCGTGAGCCGCTGCAATATATCACGGGCGAGACGGAGTTCTGCGGCCTGCGGCTCAGGGCCGACCGCCGCGCGCTCATCCCCCGGCCCGAGACGGAACGGCTGGTCGAGCTGGTGACGCAGCAGTTGGCGGCGCCACCGGCCACCATCCTGGATCTCGGCACCGGCGCCGGCGCCATCGCGCTGGCGCTCGCCAAAATCTACCCCGAAGCGGCGGTGACCGCGCTGGACAAAAGCGAGGAGGCGCTCAGCCTGGCGCGCGAGAACGCCGAATCATGCGGCCTGGCCGGGCGCGTGAAATTTGCGCACTCGGACTGGCTGTCAGTCCTCCCGGCCGGTGATAAATACCAGCTGATCGTCGCCAATCCGCCCTACCTTTCGGACGCTGAGACCGAGGCAACCCAGCCGGAGGTGAAGGGATTCGAGCCGCATTCGGCGCTTTCCGCCGGGAGCAACGGCGCCGCCGCGCTGGAACATATCATCGCAGCGGCGCGACCGTATCTGGCCCCGGCCGGCTTGCTGGCCTGCGAGACGGGGATCGCGCAGCACCAGCAACTGCGCGCACTGGCCGCGACGCAGGGCTACGCGCGGACGGAGTCGCAGCGTGATCTGACCGGCCGCGAGCGCTACCTATTAGCCTTTGTGTAGGCCGGCGGTGATCGGGGCGCGGCCATCCGCCCAGTATTGCGGATCGAGGTTCAGGCGCAGCGCATCGGTGACCACCCGCAGGGCCTCGCGCAGATGGACGTCGAGCTTGGCCTTGGGGTCCGCATCGGGCGCATCGGTGTCGCCTTCGTCGGCGGCGGGCGCGGGCGGCTTGGCGGGGCTGGCGGCCGCGGTCCTGAGCACGGAGTCGAGCTTGATCTCGCGGCTGGCGTAATTGTCCTTGGCCAGACGTTCGCGCTCGGCGTCCATCAGTTTCTTGAAATCGTTGTCAGCCTGCTTGAGCGCCTCGCGCTGGCTGAGGTTCAGGGAGACGTTCTTCTGTTCCTGGCGCTCCTTGAACCAGTCGATGTTCCTGTTCAGGTAGGCGAATTCCTGGAGGGTGTGCTGGCGCTCGCGGCTGGCCTCCAGCAGGGGCTGGACAAAGGTCTTGGCCAGGGACTTGCCCTCGAAGGGCACCGACTTGATCTCGTCCCACATGAGGGCGTGGGGCAGGTCGGATTCGCCGATGGGCAGGAAGTCATCGATGGAGGGCAGGGTGATGTCGGGCGTGACGCCGTGCTTTTGCGTGGAGGAGCCGTTGGGGAGGTAGAATTTCTGCACGGTGAGCTTGGCGGCGCCGGTGTTGCCCAGGTTCTGGCTGATGCGCGGGAGATAGTTCTTCATCTCCAGCACGGCCTGCACGGTGCCCTTGCCGTGGGTGGTGCTGTCGCCGATGATGACGGCGCGGCCGTAGTTCTGCAACGCGCCGGCGAAAATCTCGGAGGCCGAGGCGCTGAAGCGGGAGGTGAGGACCGCGAGCGGGCCGGTGTAGCTGATGGTGGTGTCGGTGTCGCTGTCGACTTGGAGCCGGCCGAGGGAATCACGGACCTGCACGACCGGGCCCCGGTCGATGAACAGGCCGGTGAGGTCCACGGCTTCGGAGAGGAGGCCGCCACCGTTGCGGCGGAGGTCGATGACGAGGGCCTTGATGCCTTCGACCTTGAGCTTGCCGATCAGTTCCGCGACGTCCTGGGTCGCGGCGTTCTTGTTCTCGGCGGTGGTGGCATCCTCGGAGGGGCCGTAGAAGGAGTTGAGGGTGATGACGCCGACGGGCAGGGTCGTCTTGTCCTCAGAGGGGAGATCGTAGATGGCGGCCGTGGCGCGGGACTCGTCGAGCTTGATCACGTCGCGCACGATGTGGACCGCCTTGGTCTTGGAGGCGTCGACGGCGTCGTGCGGCAGGACCGTGAGGGTGACCTTGGTGCCCTTGGCCCCGCGGATCATGTCGACGATGCGGCGCAGCTTCATGCCGATGACCTCGATCGGCTCGCCGCCCTGCTGCTGCACGGCGACGATCTTGTCGTTCACGTGGAGCTGGCCGCTGAGGTCCGCCGGGCTGCCGGCCTTGACCTCCTTCACCACGCAGTTGCCGTCATCCTCGATGCCGAGGATGGCGCCGATGCCGATGAGGGAGAGTTTCATCTGGATGCTGAAGTCCTGCAGCGTGTCGGAGGAGAGATACGCGGAATGCGGGTCATACATCCGGGTGAAGCTGGAGAGAAACATCTCCTGGATGTCCAGGGGCTCGATGTCGCCGACATTCTTCAGCATGCGTTCATAGCGCTTCCGCACCGCGGCCTTGGCGTCCTCGGGGGATTTCTTCGCCAGCACGTCGAGCAGGATCTCGTATTTGACGCGGCGGCGCCACAGGTCGTCGGCCTCGGCCGCGTTGGCGGGGAAGTCGCTTTTGCTGCGATCGGGGGCGTAGGATTCCTGTTTCGAGAAATCGAAATCACGCTTCAGCTCCTCGAAGACCCAGGCCGTGCGCGCCTTGACCCGTTGCTCGTAGGCCCGGAAGATGGCAAAGGCGGTGTCGATGTTGCCGAGATAGGCGAGGTCGGTCTCGATGCGCGGACCGTATTGGCTGCGGAAATTCTTCTCGTCCTCGGCGGTGAAGAACAGCCGGAAGGGGTCCAGCCCCTCCTTCATGTAGTCGGAGATCAGCTGGGGATAGTCCGCGGGCGTGACCGCGTCCTTGTTGTAGTGGTAGGCCTCCAGCAACTGCACCAGGGTGCGGGTCTCCGCCTTCATGACCGGGGTGGTCTTGAGGTCGCGGTCCTGCACCGCGTGAACCGCGGTCAGCAGCAGCAGGGACAGCAGGGCGAGCTTGGCGGTTGGGCGGGCGGGGGGATTCACGGCGTGGGTATGGGGCGAGAGAGGGCGCTAGTGTGGCCTGCAAATGAGATTTGTTTCCGGAAAACAGCAACCGCATTTGCGGCCTGGGCGGCCGCCGGCGCATTGCCGGGATCGAGGCGGCTTCAGCCGGCCGGGCGCCGGCGTCAGTGCCGGTTGAGCAGGTCTTTCGCCTCGTCCAGCACGCGTTTTTCCTGCGGCGTCAGCGCGCCAAAACCCTCGCTGTTGATCTTGTCGAGAATCCGGTCCACCTCGGCGCGAATCTGCGGCGTGGACCGGCCTGACGATGAGGCCGGGCGGTTGGCGGCTGTGGGCTTGGCCTTTCGCCAGCGCAGCGTCCATGAGGGGAGCTTCAGCCCCGATGATCCGTCCAGACCCTGGCGGTCATGCATGAACCGCGCATACAGCCATCCGGCCAGCATGCCCCCCAGGTGGGCCGAGGGGGTCAGGCCCAGTGGCGCCTGGGAGCCCAGGATTTCATAGAAAAACAGGCCGAACACATCCAGCGCCAGCACCAGGTAAACCACATGTTGGAGGCGGAAAGTCACCGGCAGCAGGAACAGTCCCATTTCCAGATGGGGCGAAAGTCCGGCCAGCACAATGAACAGGCCCAGCAGGCCGGCCCCCGACCCGATGTGCGCGCCGCCATGGCTCCAGTTGACGGCGGTCCACATCAAAGCCCCCGACAATATCGCGCCGCCAAACACCGCCAGAAACCTCCCCGCCCCGAGCCTGGGCTCCAACTCCCTCCCGATAAAGCCGAGGGCGATGACCGTGAACAGCACGGGCAGCGGATTCGCCGTGCTGTGCAGCAGGCTGTGCGACAGGAGCGTCCACAGGCGCCAGCTTTTCAGGCTTCCGACCGTCAGGGGGAGTTGGCTGACCAGCGCCGCACCCGAGGCCCCGAGCCAGGGGGACAGGAGGATCAGCTCGAGCCCAAACGCCGCGAGCAGGACTGCGATCACCCAGATGTAGGCCGAGGTGGTCTTGCGGTAATATTCGTCACCCATGTATTGCCGGTCGGAAAGCATCGCGGCAAAACTTGCCCCGTTGGCCGCGAATGACAAGCCCCGGTCTCAGGCCCAGGTTGCCCAACGTCGCAACCCGGCGATTTCTTGACAGAGGTGGAAATTCTCCTTCAGTCAGTCGCGCAATGGCCAACAAAGCAGAAAAGTGGAAGGACAACGCCGCCGGCAAATTCTTCGTCGATCAGCAGTGCATTGACTGCGACCTCTGTCGCGAGACCGCCCCGGCCTTTTTCAAACGTCATGAAGAGGGCGGATATTCCTTCGTCCACGCGCAGCCGGCCACGGAAGAGGAGATTCAGCTGTGCATGGAGGCGCTCGAAGGCTGCCCGGTTGAGGCCATCGGCAACGACGGCGAGTGATTCGCCCCCCAGCCGCTCGCGCGCGAACAGCCCGACGCGCCGGCATTGAAGCTGCCTGCATCGGCCGCTTGTTCCGTCTGGGTGGCCTGGCATGCACCGGCTTGGCTTTGCGCTGGCAGCGACCGCCAATTCGTTTGACAGCGCCGCGCCCCGCGCGGTCATTACGCGCCCGTGAGCAATCCCTTTCTCGGCCGTTCGTTTGCCATCCGCTGGTCGCAACTCACCCCGGAGCACGTCGCGCCGGCGGTGGAGCAGGCCCTCGCCGGGGCCGAGGCCGCCATCGCCCGCCTCGCCGGCCGGGAGCTGGCGCAGGCGGATTACGCCCACACCTTTCTCGCGCTGGAGGCCGCCACCGACCTGCTGAACGAAACCTGGGCGAAGGTCACGCACCTGACCTCGGTCGCCGACTCGCCGGCCCTGCGCACGGCGCACAACGCCCTGCTGCCGCAGGTCTCCGCCTTCTTCGCGCGGATTCCGCTCAACCCGGGACTCTGGCTGCGCCTCAAGGCCGCCGCCGGGCATCCTTCGGCCAAGGTTTTGCGCGGCGAGCACCGCCGGTTCCTCGCGGAGACGATGGCCGACTTCCGCCAGCAGGGCGCCGATCTGCCCGCCGAAAAGAAAACCCGCCTTGAGGCCGTGCAGAGCGAGCTGGCCCGGCTCACGCAGAAATATTCCGAGAACGTCCTCGATGCGACCAATGCCTGGGAACTGCTGGTCACCGACCCGGCCCGGCTCGCCGGTCTGCCCGCTCACGCGAAGGAGGCGGCCCGCCAAAGCGCGCTCCGGAAAGGGCAGGGGACCGACGCCGCGCCCGTCTGGCGCTTCACGCTGCACGCGCCGTCGCAGGAGCCGGTCATGCTCTACGCCGAGGATGCGGCGCTGCGCCGGCAGGTGTGGGCCGCCGCCGCGATCGTCGGCGGCCAGGCGCCGCACGACAACCGCGAACTCGTCCAACGCATCCTCGCGCTCCGGCAGGAGAAGGCCGCGCTGCTCGGCCGGCCGCATTTCGCCGACCTGGTGCTGGAGCGCCGCATGGCCAGGACCGGCGCCGCGGCCCTCGCCTTTGTCGAGGACCTGCACGGGCGCGTGTCCGCCGCCTTCCGCCGCGAGTGCGCTGAACTTGAACGCTTCAAGGCGGAGCAGACCCAATCGCCGGAGGCGCCCCTCGCGCCGTGGGAAACGGCCTTCTGGGCGGAGAAGCTCCGGCGCGCCCGCCACGATTTCGACGAGGAGCAACTGCGGCCTTACTTCCCGCTGCCGGGCGTGCTCGCGGGGATGTTCGAGATCGCGGGCCGCGTGTTCGGCCTGCGCGTGGCCGAGCGGGCCGTCGGCGCCGTGGAGACCTGGCATGCGGAGGTGAAATTCTACGACGTGCACGACCAGGGCGGCCGCCACCTCGGCTCCTTCTACACCGACTGGCATCCGCGCGAACCGAAGCGCGGCGGGGCGTGGATGAACTACCTCATCACCGGCGGCGTGCAGCCCGGCGGCGCGCGCGCCCCGCACCTCGGCCTGATGTGCGGCAACCTGACGCCGCCGTTGGCCGGCAAGCCCGCGCTGCTCACGCACCGCGAGGTCGAGACCATCTTCCACGAGTTCGGGCACCTGCTGCACCACCTCTGCGGCGAACTGGAGATCAAGTCGCTCAACGGCGTGAACGTCGCCTGGGACTTCGTCGAGCTGCCCTCGCAGATCATGGAGAACTGGTGTTGGGAGCGGGCGGCGCTCGACCTCTTCGCCCGGCATCACGAGACTGGCGCGCCCATTCCCGAGGCGTTGTTCCGTCAGATGACGGCGGCGAAGAATTTCCGCAGCGCCTCGGCCACCATGCGCCAGCTCGCGTTCGCCCGGATGGATCTGGCGCTCCACCTGCGCGCCGCCGACTTCGTGGCGGGCGAGGTGTCGCCGCAGTTGCGCGCCCTGCTGGGCGACTACCTCGTGCCCACCGAGCCGCCGGCCCCGACCATCGAGAACCGCTTCACGCACATCTTCGCCGACCCCACGGGCTACGCCGCCGGCTACTATTCCTACAAGTGGGCGGAGGTGCTCGATGCCGACGCGTTCACCCGTTTCCGGCGCGAGGGCATCTTCAACCGCGCCACCGGCGCCGATTTCGTGGCCCATGTGCTCAGCCGGGGCAACGCCGCCGACCCGATGGAGCTTTTCACCGGTTTCATGGGCCGTCCGCCCGACCTGTCGGCTCTGCTCCTCCGGGCGGGGTTGGCCTGACGCGCTTACAACGCGCCCGCCCGTTTCCAGCCGGGCATTTTTCGCTGGAAAATCCGCCTGGCATGGCGATTTTCCTCCTCACTCAATTTAACCCATTCCCACCATGCTCATCTGGTTCGTCCTCATCATCATCCCGCTCCTGTTCGGCCTCTACGCGCAGATGCGCGTCTCCAGCGCCTATAACCGGAATGTCCAGATTCCCTCCCGCGGCCGCATCACCGGCCGCGAGGCCGCGGCCGCCGTCATGGAAAGCGCGGGCGTCCACGACGTCGAGATCGTGCGCGTCGAGGGCCAGCTCACCGACCACTACGACCCGACGCACAAGCGCCTCGCGCTCTCCGAGCACAACTACGACGGCACCAGCCTCGCCGCCCTCGGCGTCGCGGCCCACGAGGCCGGCCACGCCATCCAGCACAAGGTCGGCTATTCCATGATGACGCTGCGCCAGACCCTCGTGCCCGCGACGCAGATCGCCTCGGGCGCCTCGCAGTTCCTCATCATCCTCGGCATCGTGCTTGGGGCCCAGGCCGCCGGCGGCATCTTCCTGATGCTCGGCGCCGTGGCGCTGGCCACCATCTGCCTGTTCCAGCTGATCACCCTGCCGGTCGAGTTCGACGCCACCGCCCGCGCCAAGGCCCAGCTCGTGGACCTCGGCATCGTCGGCCGCGACGAGATGCCCGGCGTCAGCGAGACGCTCGATGCCGCCGCGCTGACCTATGTGGCGGCCTTCGTCGCCTCGCTCGGCAGCCTGCTGCACATCCTGATGCTCCTGATGGGCGGCCGCCGCGACGACTGAGCGCGGTCGCTCGCGGCCCGGCCATTGAATGGTTGGACATTTGTGCCGTGCGGCACAAATTGTCCTTTGCCGCATGCCGAACCGTTTGAAACGCCTCTGGATTCTCACCCTGATGTTGAGCGCGGCGGCCGGCGCTGAATCCTCCGCGCCCTACGGTCCGACGAGGGAAAACCCCGCCGCCGCGCCGGGCCCGGCGCCGGCGGGGATGGTGTGGGTTCCGGGCGGGGAATTCTCCATGGGCAGCGACGGCGCGGGTGATTCGCTCTGCGCGCTGCCGGGCACCAGCAGCGACTGCACGCCCGTTCACCGCGTCTACGTGGACGGCTTCTGGATGGACCGCACCGAGGTGACCAACGAGCAGTTCGCCCGCTTCGTCGCCGCCACCGGCTATGTGACCGTGGCCGAGCAGAAGCCGGCCGCCGCCGAGTTCCCCGGCGTGCCGGCGGAAAATCTGGTCGCGGGCTCGGCCGTGTTTTCGCCCACGGCGCGACCCGTGGCACTGGACAACCATCTGCAATGGTGGAGCTATGTGCCCGGCGCGAACTGGCGGCATCCCGAAGGTCCGGGGAGCGATCTCGCCGGCCGGGAAAGCCATCCGGTCGTTCACGTCTCCTACGAGGACGCCGCCGCCTACGCGCAGTGGGCCGGCAAGCGCCTGCCCACCTCGGCCGAGTGGGAATTCGCCGCGCGGGGCGGGCGGCCCGGCCGCCTGTATGCCTGGGGCGACGAGCTGAAACCCGGCGGCAAGTTCCAGGCGAACATCTATCAGGGACGGTTTCCCGTGCAGGGGGGCGACACCGGCGAGGACGGCTTCAAGGGCCTCGCCCCCGTCGCGCAATTCGCGCCCAATCCCTACGGCCTGCACGACGTGGCCGGCAATGTCTGGGAATGGGTCAGCGACTGGTATGATCCCGATTATTACGCGCAGTTGGCGGCGACCGGCCGGGTGGCCCGCAATCCGCCGGGTCCGGCGTCTTCCCGCGACCCGGCGGAACCGGGCGCCAGGAAACGCGTGCAGCGCGGCGGCTCGTTCCTCTGCACGGACCTGTATTGCTCGCGCTACCTGGTCGGCGCCATCGGCCGCGGCGAGGAACGCACCGGCAGCAACCATGTCGGATTCCGTTGCGTGCGGGCTGCCGCCCGCTAATTTTCCCCGCGCGTTTCCCTTTTCACCATGAAAACCACGACCCGACTGCTTCCGCATTGCCTCCTCCTGCTCAGCGCCCTGGTGGGCGCCGCTCCCGCCGCCCGCGCCAAGGGCACGCCTGATCAGCAGCGCGCCTCGATCCGCCAGACCCGCGACGACGTGCTCGCGGAACTCTACAAGCTGAAGCCCGAGGCCAGGGCCAAGATCAAGCAGGCCGCCGGCTACGCGGTGTTCTCCAATGTCGGCGTCAACCTCATCCTCGCCAGCTTCGCCGGCGGGCACGGCCTCGTGGTGGAGAAGGGCCTGGTCAAGGACACCGAGACCTACATGAAGATGGGCTCGGCGGGCCTCGGCCTCGGCCTCGGGGTGAAGGATTTCCGCGCCGTCTTCGTCTTCGACAGCAAGGACAGACTCCGCGATTTCGTCGATAAGGGCTGGGATTTCAGCGGGCAGGCGGATGCCGCCGCCAAGTCCAACGAGAAGGGCGGCGCCGTCGCCACCGCCGGCAATATCACGGAGGGCGTGGCGGTTTACCAGATCACCAAGAACGGCCTCGCGCTGCAGGCGACGCTCCAGGGCACAAAGTATTGGAAAGACAAGAGCCTCAACTGACGCAGGGATAATTGGATTAGTCTGGGCGGTGCGAGGCCTGACACGAGGAGCCGATGCACCCGAAAACGCTTTAGGGTTCCGTGAAATGCAGCGCATCAGGAAGATGATTCTGTAGGTGGCAGTCAGGCAGCTCCCGACCTTGTCGCATGGAGTTGCCGACTGGTTGGTCATAATATATATAAAGCGATATAGATTCTTTACAGAGGGACTATCCGCGCTATTTATATACCAATATGGCGCGCAAGGGCATCACTGCGGATAATCGGGATCGGTTGGAAATTCTCCATCGCCGCTTCAGTGGGCCGTTCTCCGTTGAGGATGCGACGGGGGTGTTGGGGGTGGAGGTCGCGCGCGTGCGACGGTTGCTGGCAAAGTTTGCCAGCCAGGGCTGGCTGGCTCGCATCAGGCGCAACGCCTATCGCACCGTGCCCCTCGGTGCGTCGGCCCCGTCGGAATGGCGGGAAGATCCTTGGTTGGTGGCGGCACACACATTCGCGCCGTGCTACCTCGCGGGCTGGACGGCCTGCGAGCATTGGGGGCTGACCGAGCAGTTGTTCCGTGATGTGGTGGTCGTGACCAGCCGGCTGGTGCGGAATCGGGAGGAGGAAATCCAGGGCACCCGCTATCTGCTCAATGTCCGGCGTCGTGGGGCGTTTTTCGGATTGCGCAATGTCTGGCGGGCGCAGCTCGCCGTGCCGGTGAGCGATCCCACCCGCACGGCAGTCGACTTGCTGGACAGTCCCGCGCTGGGCGGCGGTATCAGATCGGTCGGCGATATTCTGGGCGCCTATTTCCGCGGCGCGCACCGGGACGACAAACTCCTGCTCGACTACGCGAAGAAGCTGGGGAATCGGACGGTCTACAAGCGGCTGGGCTATTTTATCGAGAGCCTGAACGTCGAGGCGCCCGCCGTGGCCGATGCTTGCCGGGAAAAACAGAGCAGCGGCGTCAGTTTGCTCGATCCGGCCGGCCCGCGTTCCGGCCGCATCATTTCCCGGTGGAATCTTCGGCTCAACGTGGAGGGCCAGGTGCCGGCCGAACAGACATGATCACCCGCTTCGACATCGATGAACGGGTGCGGGAGTGGAGTCTGCGGGAGGACGTGGTTGAAAAAGACTATGTGCTGGGCTGGCTGCTGTGGGGCATCGGCGCCGATGAAACGCTGGGCCTGACCTGGGCCTTCAAAGGCGGCACCTGCCTGAAGAAATGCTATTTGGAAACCTACCGGTTTTCCGAGGATCTGGATTTCACGGTCATGCCCGGCGGTCCGGTGCGTGAAGAGGAGGTCAGGCCCCTGCTGCAACGGGTGCTGGCCCGGATCCATGAGGCATCCGGCATTCAATTCGCTGATCGCGAGCCCCTGCTCAAGACGCACGAATCCGGGAAGTATACCCAGGGCCGGGTGTATTATCGGGGACCGCGCAACGCCCCGCAGGTGGCCAGCATCATTCTCGATCTCAGCGCGTCGGAGAAAATAGCGAGGCCGACTGTGCTGCGGAATATCTCCCATGCCTTTTCGGACACGTTGCCGGCGCCGGCCCAGGTGCGATGCTATTCTTTTGAGGAAGTGTTCGCCGAGAAGATCCGGGCCATGGGAGAACGCAGCCGGCCGCGCGACCTCTACGACATCATCAATCTGTTCCGGCGCCGCGACCTGAGGAGCGCAGGTGGTCTGATCCGGGAAGTCTTGCACGAGAAATGTGCCAGCAAGGGGGTGCCCGTCCCGACGATGGCAACTGTCGAGGGGTCGCCGCATCGTGCGGGCCTGTTTTCCGAGTGGGGCAACATGCTTGCCCATCAATTGCCGGCCTTGCCGCCGTTCGAAGCGTATTGGGCCGAGTTGGCTGACCTCTTTGCCTGGCTCGAAGGCAAATTTGCCGTGCCGGAGCTGGCCACGGCACAGGTTGATGCGGCCGGTGAAGCGATCGAGGACGACTGGTCACCACCGCCGACGGTTTTCGTCTGGGGCCAGGGGGTGCCGATTGAGACCATCAGATTTGCGGCCGCGAATCACCTCTGCCTTGAGTTGGGCGACCAGAACAGCCGCCGGGTGATCGAACCCTACGCTTTCCGGCGCACCCGTGAGGGGCGCGTCCTGTTGGTGGCGGTCAAGTCCGTCTCACGGGAAACACGCACCTATCGCCTGGACCGCATTCAGTCCGTCAAGGTAACCACCACGCCCTTCAAGCCGGTCTATCAGGTTGAACTGGGGGCCGGCGGCCCGGTGCGGATTCCACAGTTGTCTCACATCGGCACGAAGGCTCCACTCGCCACGCAGTCAATCTTTCCCGCCAGCAGGCCATTCGCGGCTCGTTCCGGCCCGACCTACGTGATCAAATGCTCAGTCTGCGGACGGGAATTTAAACGAAGCACAATGAACCCCACGCTAAAGCTTCACAAAGGCCGGGGAGGCTGGAATTGTCCGTCGTTTCTGGGCTATCTAACTCGCACCGAATAGACCAATGACCGCTCCGACACTTGTTCAGAAACCAGGGAATTCCTCTAGGGTTGCGCGGTTTGTCACAAGCATCTCCGGCTTCAAGCGATGAGCACCATCCGCGCGTTTGACGTCCGCCCGCTCGACATCCCGCTGCACACGCCGTTTGGAATTTCCGGCGGCGCGCAGGCGATGGCGAACAATGGGCTCGTCTCCCTGACGCTCGATGGCGGCGCCACCGGCCACGGCGAGGCCGCGCCGCTGCCGCCCTACAACGGCGAAACGCAGGCCGACGCGCTCCGCGTCCTCGCCGGGGCCCGGAGCTGGCTCGTTGGCCGGCCGGTCGACGACTGGCGCAACCTCGCCGCGGAATTCCGCGCCCGGGGCGGCGCGGGCTGCGGCTCGGCCCAATGCGCCTTCGAGATGGCGCTGCTCGACGCCCTGGCCCGGCGCGACGGCGTGCCGCTGTGGAAATTTTTCGGCGGCGCCGGCACCACGCTCGAGACCGACATGACGGTGACGACCGGCACGCCCGAGCAGGCGGCGGCCGATGCCCGCGCCATCCGCGCCCGGCGCATCCGCCAGATCAAGGTCAAGGTCGGCGGCCCGAAAGGCCCGGCGCACGACCTCGCCCGGCTCGCCGCGATTCACGCGGCTGCGCCGGAAGCACCGCTGATCCTCGACGGCAACGCCGGCGTCTCCCGCGCCGACGCGGGCGAACTGGTGCGCGGCCTGCGGGCGCTGGGCATCACGCCCGCCTTGCTGGAGCAGTGGCTGGCGAAGGACGACCTGGCGGGCCTGCGCGCCCTCGGCGAGGAGAGCGGCTGGCTGGTGGCGGCCGACGAGAGCGCCTGCACGGCGGCCGACATCCGGCGGATCGCGGCGGCCAGGGCGGCGCAGATCGTGAACGTCAAGCTCATGAAGGCCGGCCTCGCCACGGCGCTCGACCTCGTGGCGGCCGCCCGCGCGGCGGGCATCGGCCTGATGATCGGCGGCAACGTCGAGTCGATCCTCGCGATGACCGTGTCGGCGTGTTTCGCCACCGGGCTGGGCGGGTTTCGTTTCGCCGACCTCGACACGCCGCTGTTCATGGCGGCGAATCCGTTCACGGGCGGTTACGCCCTCGATGGCGGGAGGATTTCCGTGGCGCACATCACGGCGGGGCACGGCGTGACGCCGCGGTGAGGGCTGGACAACCCGCCGGCCAACGTGAAAATCCGCCCGATGAGAATACTCCTGCGGCTGGCGGTTCTGCTGACATTTGCTTTGCTCGCACGGGCGGAGGAGTTTGACCTGATCATCCGCCATGGGCGGGTGGTGGACGGCTCGGGCAATCCCTCCTTCGCCGCCGACGTGGCGGTCAAGGACGGCCGCATTGTCCGGATCGGCCGGATTGACGGCACGGCGGTGACCGAGATCGACGCCACCGGTCTCGTCGTCGCCCCGGGGTTCATCGACGTGCACACGCACGCCGACGAGATCGCCGACAAGCCCCTCGCGGAAAACTTCCTGCGCATGGGCGTCACCTCCATCGTCGTCGGCAATTGCGGCGGCTCCGCGCTCGATGTGGGGAAATTCTACGCCGACGTCGAGCGCAACAAGGTCGCCCTCAACGTCGCGACGCTCATCGGGCACAACACGGTGCGCGAGGCGGCGATGGGCGGCAGCTTCGACCGCGTGCCCACGGCGGAGGAGATGGCCAGGATGAAGTCCCTCGTCGACCGGGCGATGCGCGATGGCGCCGTCGGCCTGTCCACCGGCCTGATCTACCTGCCGGGGACGTTCTCGAAGACCGACGAGATCGTCGAGCTGGCCAAGGCTGTCACACCCTACGACGGCATCTACGCCAGCCACATGCGGCATGAGGACACGCGCATCTACGCCGCGCTGGACGAGGTGTTCCGCGTGGCGCGCGAGGCCCGTCTCCGCGCCGAGGTCTCGCACCTCAAGCTCTCCGGCGAAACGGCCTGGGGCCAGGCCGGCCAGGTGCTCGCCCATATCGAGGCGGCGCGCGCCGGCGGGCTGGACATCACCCACGACCAGTATGCCTACACCGCGTCGAGCACGACGATGCGGCAGCTGATTCCCGACGACGCCTTCGCGGGCGGCCACGACGGGTTCCTCGCCGTCCTCGCCGACCCGGTGCAAAAAGCCGGCCTCGTGGCCCGGATGAAGAAGAACATCCTCGGCCGCGGCCGCATGGATTACGCCTACGCCGTCGTCGCCTCCTTCCGGCACGACACCTCGCTCAACGGCCTGAACATCCTCGAGGCGGCGAAGAAGTCGCGCGGCTCCGACTCGCTCGACGACCAGATCGAGGTCATCCTCGACTTCGAGAAGAACGGCGGCGCGGCCGGCGTGTTTCACGGGATGAACGAGGAGGACCTGCGGGAATTCATGCGCCACCCGAACACCATGGTCGCGAGCGACAGCGGCCTGCGCGAGTTCGGCAAGGACGCGCCGCACCCGCGCGGCTACGGCAACAACGCCCGGGTGCTGGGCCGCTATGTGCGCGAGCTGAAGGTGCTGCGGCTGGAGGACGCCATCCGCAAGATGACCAGCCTGCCGGCGGCGACCTTCCGCTTCACCGGCCGCGGCCTGCTGCGCGAGGGCCACTGGGCCGACATCGTCGCCTTCGATCCCGAAAAAATCGGCGACCCCGCGACCTACCGCGACCCGCATCATTACGCCGCGGGCATCCCCCATGTGCTCGTGAACGGCGTGCCCGTTGTCCGCGACGGCGAGCACACCGGCGCCAAACCGGGCCTGGCCTGCCGGGCCGGGGCCGACAAGAGCGGCGATCTGGCGGCCAGGCTGGAGGCGTTGGTGACGCAGCCGCGTTTCGCCGGGGCTTTTTGGGGCGTCAAGGTCGTGTCGCTGGACTCGGGCCGCACACTGTTCGCGCACGGCGCGGACCGGCGGATGAGCCCGGCCTCGAACTGCAAGCTCTACGCCGGCGCGCTCGCGCTCGACCAGTTGGGCGGCGATCACCGCATCCGCACCCCGCTGCGGGCCACGGCCGGGCCGGATCAGGCGGGCGTGCTGGCGGGCGATCTCATTGTCTCCGGCCGCGGCGACCCGGGCTGGAACCATCGCGTGGGGAAGAGGGATTTCTGGACGAGCTTCGAGCCGTTCGTCGCCGCGCTGCAGCGCGCGGGGGTGAAAAAAATCACCGGTGACATCGTCGCCGACGCCACGTGGCTGCGTGTGCCGCCACACGGGGCGAGCTGGACCGTCGACGACATGGATTACGAGTATGGCGCCGAGGTTTCGGCGATCAGCCTGGCGGACAATTATGTTGATTTGCGCATCACCCCGGCGGCGAAGGAAGGGCAGCCTTGCGCAATCGAGGTGCTGCAGCCTTTGAGCGGCCTGGGCTTCGCCAACCACACTGTCACGGGCGAGGCGGGCGGTCCGCGGGAGATCCGCGTGCAGCGTCTGCCCGGTGAAGGCACGGTGCATGTTTTCGGCACGCTGCCCGTGGGCGGCAAAGAGGAACTGACCGAGGCTCCGGTGCCGCAGCCTGCGGCGTGGTTCGCCCGGGCGCTGCGCGAGGCGCTCACGAAGGCCGGCATCGCAGTCGCTGGCCGCGCCCGCAGTGTCCGCTGGCCGGATGCGCCCGTCGCGGGCGAGGTGCTGATCGGCGAGGTGACCTCCGCGCCGCTGCGCGAGCTGGTTGCCGGTTTCATGCTGCCGTCCCAGAATCTCGAGACCGATTTGATTTTCGCGCACTTGGGCGAACTGCGGCGCACGCCCACCACGCCGGCCTGGGCGCGCTCCGATGAACTGGCCGTCACCGCTCTCGATGAATTTATGGCGCGCCTTGGCGTGCCCGGCGGCGCGGTGCTCTTCGACGAGGGCTCCGGACTCTCGCGCAACAACCTGGCCACCGCCGCCGCCACGGCGAGCCTGTTGCAAGCCATGGCCAGGCACCGCGAGTCGGCGGGTTTTCTCGCCGCGTTGCCGACCGCCGGGGTCAGCGGCTCGCTTGACAAGCGCATGCGCGGCACCCCGGCCGAGAACAACGTCCGCGCCAAGACCGGCACGCTGCGCTATGCGTCGTCGCTCTCCGGTTACGTGACCACCGCGGCCGGCGAGAGGCTGGCCTTCAGCGCGATGCTGAACCGCTATCCGGTGCCGGCCAAGGCCAGGGCCGGCGACCCGCTCGACGAGTTGGCCGTGATCCTCGCCCGTCATGACCGGCGGTAAGGTGTGCTTTCAAAACCTGCATCATCCTCTCCCTGTCATTCTGAACGGAGTGAAGAATCCATGCTTTCGCTCACAATATTGCGCGCGCGGCCGTGGATTCTTCGCTGCGCCCTGAATGACAAATCGATTTTGAAGACACGCCGTGGATTTCTTCGTTGCGTATTGGCGGCCGCCGCGGGCCTGCTGCTTTGCGCGCGGCCGATGCCGGCCCGCGAGCCGCTGGTCTTTGGCTCGATCGAGACGAAAACCCCGGCGGGCCCGGCGCGCGGTTGGTGGGCGAAGATCCATCTCGATCAGCCCGGCGTGCGGCTCGACACCACGGCGCCCCTCGCCAAGCGGGACGGCCTGCCGCCGGGCACCGAGGCGGTTCTGCTGCCGGTCAACGAATGGGCCGAGTCGAATGGTGCGACCCTTTCGCTCAATGCGGGCTTCTTCGGCCTGCTGCTGGATCCGAAACCGGCGTCGGCGGAATACACGCCCAACTGCACGACCGGCGCGCCCTCCGACATCCGCGGGCTCAGCCTGGGCACACGGGGTATGGTCTCCCCGCCGCGCATGGTTGAGCAACGCGGCGACCCGGCGCTCCTCGTCTATGGTGACGGTCACGCGCGGGTCACCTACGCGCGCGACAGTGACCTCGCCGGAGTCACCTGCGCTGTAGCCGGCATCGGCGCGACCGATGACCACAGGCAGCCCGGCACGCTGCTGGTCGAGGCGGGCCGGAACACCGGGGCGACCGCCCGCGTGGCGCCGAACGTGCGCCACCCGCGCACGGCCGCCGGCGTCACCGCCGACGGGCGCACCCTGATCCTGCTCGCCATCGACGGCCGCCAACCCGGCCACAGCCTGGGGGTGACCCTGCCGGAACTGGCCGACCTGATGATCGAGCTGGGTGCCACCGAGGCGGTCAACCTCGACGGCGGCGGCTCGACCTCGTTTTATTTGCGGCGGGCGGATGGTTCGATCGTCGCCAACCAGCCGAGTGGCGGCAAGTGGCGGCCCGTCGCCAATCACCTCGGCCTCTGGATCGGCGAACCCGCACCCGCCACGCCGGCCCCGAAATGAAACCGGGCGAACGATGGCTGTCCTTGGATGCGTTTCGCGGCGCGACGATCGCCGCGATGTTGCTCGTCAACAATCCCGGCTCGTGGAGCGCCGTTTATCCGCCGCTCGATCACGCCCCGTGGCACGGATGGACGCCGACGGACATGATTTTTCCGTTCTTCCTCTGGATCGTGGGTGTGGCAATGACGCTGTCCTTCGCGCGCCGGGTCGGGCAGGGGGCCGATCGCGGCGCGCTTTTCCGGCATGTCGTCGTGCGCGCGGCCGTCATCTTCGGGCTGGGCCTGCTGCTGGCGGCGTTTCCGTTCGGCCTGCTGCCCGGGCATCATTTCTCGCTCGCGAAGCTCCGGATACCCGGCGTGCTCCAGCGCATCGCGCTCTGTTATCTCGCGGCGTCGGCGATTTTCCTGCGCACCGGCTGGCGCGGCCAGGCCGCGTGGACCGCAGGCCTGCTGGTGGGCTATTGGGCCCTGCTGAAACTGGTGCCGGTGCCGGGCTATGGCGCGGGGGTGCTGGAACCGACCGGCAACCTGGCGTGGTGGATCGACTCGCACCTGCTGGCCGGGCACACGTGGAGCGGCGCGCCGACGCCCGGCTTCGACCCCGAGGGCCTGCTCTCCACGCTGCCCGCGGTCGCCACGACGCTGCTCGGCGCGCTGGCCGGGCAGATGATGCGCCGGTGGTCGGGCGGGGCGCTGACGGTGCGCTTGCTCGGCGACGGCGCGGCGTTGCTGGCGGCGGGCGGGCTGATGGGCCTCGCGTTGCCGATCAACAAGAACCTCTGGACGAGTTCCTATGCGGTGTTCATGGCGGGGTGGGCGATGGTGGTGCTCGCGGGGTTTCACTGGCTCATCGATGTGCGCGGCTGGCGGCGCTGGGCGACCCCCCTGGTCATCTACGGGATGAACGCGCTCGCGTTGTTCGTGCTGGCGGGATTGATCGGCCGGCTGCTCACACTCATCAAATGGACCGGCGCGGACGGCAAGGATGTGACGCTCAAGGCCTGCATCTACCAGGGCGCGTTCGTGCCGCTCGCGAGCCCGCTGAACGCCTCGCTGCTCTACGCCGTGGCGTTCGTCCTGCTCTTCC
Source organism: Opitutia bacterium (assembly GCA_016190985.1). Taxonomy (GTDB): domain Bacteria; phylum Verrucomicrobiota; class Verrucomicrobiia; order Opitutales; family Opitutaceae; genus Lacunisphaera. The sequence goes on from JACPPI010000006.1 coordinate 104,905, forward strand.
TTGTCATCGCTTGGGCGCTGTGGCGCAAGAAGTGGTTCCTCAAGATTTGACCCTCCCGTTGATGTCAACTATTAGTTGACATCAACGCCAATGCCGAACGGGACTGACCTCAGTCCGTTGTCTTGGAGCGTTCACGGCACCCGCTAGCCCGAGGCACCCGGCTCAGAACGCCGCCGAGCGCAGGAAATCCCCGGGCGCGTAGCCCTTGAAGGCCTCGATGGCCTCGTATTCGGCCAGGCCGAGCGCGTTGTAGGCCTGGGCCAGCCGGCGGCTGCGGTCCTCGGTGCGCTGCCAGAACTCGCGGCGGTCCTCGCCGAGGAACAGCGCCTGGTCCTTCTGCGTCTCGTGCCGGAAGATGGCGCGGCGGCGGCGGAGCACCTCCTGCGGGCTGAGCGGCACGGCGAGGTCGATCTCGTCGAGCGGCCACTCGGCCCACGCGCCGCGGTAGAGCCAAAGCTCGGCCTCGGCCAGCCACTGTGCCTTGGCTTGCTGCGCGTGGGCGAGGGCGTCGCGCAGCACGTGCAGGCAAAGGCGGTGGGTGCCGTGGGGATCGTCGAGATCGCCCGCGGCGTAGACGAGATGCGGCTGCAATTGGGCCAGCAGCGCGCCCATGAGGGAGACATCCTCCGGGCCGTAGCGGCGACTGCGCGGCTCCGCGTTGTAGAAAGGCAGGTCGAGGAAATGCAGCCGGTTTTCCCCGACGCCGCAGACGCGCGCCGCCGCGACGGCCTCGTGGCGGCGGATGAGCGCCTTCCATTGGGTCAACTCGGGTGAGGCCGGCAGGGTGGTGTGGCCGCCCAAACCGGCGCAAAGGGCGTCCAGTCGTCCGCTCCGATCGGCCGCGACCAGGCCGCTGTCGCGCACAAAGGCGAGCAGGTGCCAGAGGGCGTCGTCGGAAACGGCGCCGGCGCCCGAGACTTCATAGGCAATGTGCACTTCGTGCCCTTGGTCGACGAGCCGGCAGAGCGTGCCGCCCATCGAGATGACGTCATCGTCGGGATGCGGTGAGAGCACCAGCACGCGCTTGGGAAACACCGTGGCCGAGGGCGCGCGCAGCGGCCGCACCGGCGCGTCGCCGGGCTTGGTCCGCTTCGGGTCGCGGCCGCCGGGCCAGCCGGTGATGGTGTGCTGCATCTGGTAGAAACCGATGAGGTTGGCCTCGTAGGCGGAGCCGTGGGCGCGGAGCAGATCCTGCAGGCCGGCCTCGTTGTAGTCGTCGTCGGTGAGCTTGAGGATGGCCTTCTGGCGGAGCTGGGAAAGCCAGAGAATGGCGCGTCGCGTCATGCGCTCGTCCCAGGCGAGGCCCTGCTCGGCCAGCGGCCCGACAAGCCACGGGGTGCGGTAGCGCGTGAGCGACCCGGCGGCGGCGGCATCGAGGACGTAGAGCGCGTGGGGATGCTCCTGGAGGAACGAGGCGGTGACGCGCGGGCTGACCTCGCCCTCGAGGGCGGCGCGCACGATGTCGGCCTTGTGCTGGCCCCAGGCGAGCAGGACGACGCGGCGGGCGTTGAGGATGGAGCGGACGCCCATGGTCAGCGCGTGACGCGGGGTCGCGGCGTCGCCGCCGAAGTCGCCCGCCGCGTCGCGGCGGGTGAGCGGGTCAAGCGTGACGAGCCGCGTGAGCGAGTGGCGCGCGCTGCCGGGCTCGTTGAAGCCGATGTGGCCGGTGCGGCCGATGCCGAGGATCTGGAAGTCGATGCCGCCGGCCGCCGCGATCATCGCCTCGTAGGCGGCGCAGTGCGCGTCGACCTCGGCCTTGCCCACGGCGCCGGAAGGCAGGTGGCAGCGGGCAGGATCGAGATCCACGTGGTCAAACAGGTGCCGGCGCATGAAGCGCCGGTAGCTCTGCGCGTGCTCGGGCGGGAGCGGGTGGTATTCGTCGAGGTTGAAGGTCGTGACGTTGGCGAAGCTCAGTTTCTCCTCCCGGTGCAGGCGGACCAGCTCGGCGTAGAGGCTGATGGGGGTGGACCCGGTGGCGAGGCCCAGCACGACCCCGCGTTTCTCGGCCTGCCGCGCGCGGATGAGCGCGGCGATCTCGCCGGCCACGGCGCGGGCGGCCTCCAGGCTGCGCGGATAGACCGCGACCGGGACATGTTCATGATGGCAGCGCTCAAGGATGGCGAGGGACATAGTGAGGAAGGGCGGAGGATAAGGCTGGCGTCTGGCATGACAAATAGCAAAAACGACGATGTTTTTGACGAAAATGCCAACCGCCTCCGCCCCCAACCTCGCCAAACTGGTGGACCGCCTGCCCCAGCCGCTGCACCAACTGCTGGGCCGGCCGGCCGCCAACGTCATCCTGCCCGACAACATCGTGTGCTTCCAGCGCCGGTTGGCGGCGGATCTGAACAAGCCGCGCCGGGGCCGCGCGCTGCACCACCGCTTCGTGCTGATCTGCGCGTTGCGGACGGCGGTGACGGTGTGTGTGGATGACCAGAACATCCGGCTGAACGCGGGGCAGGGCCTGCTGGTTTTTCCCTTCCAATTCCACCACTACACCGATGCGCAGCGGGAGAGCCTGTCGTGGTTTTTCGTGACCTTCGAGCTGGCGGAGGTGGAGCCGCTGGCCGGACTGCGCTACCGGCCGTTTGAGCTGACTCCGCCCCTGCGGGCGCTCGCGGCGGAATTGGTGGAGGCCTATGAGACGGAGCGCACGGCCGACCTGTCGGTCCTGCTGCTCGGGCTGCTGCTGGCGCGTCTGCGGCGGCTGAAGCCGGTGGGGGCGGCCAGCACCGCCGGCAATTCCCCGGTGCCCGGGCTGATGCTGCGCGTCAACCAGCTCGCCCAGCGCAGCGGCGATCATCCCAGCCTGAAGGACATCGCCCGGTCCCTGGGGATCAGCCCGAGCCATCTGCGGGCCCGCTTCCGCGCCTCGTGCGGCGTGAGCATCGGCCGCCATCTCCGGCGGCTGCGTCTGGAGCAGGCCTGCGGCCTGTTGCGGCTCGGGCCCCAGCGCGTGTCGGAGGTTGCGGAGCATTGCGGCTTCACGTCGATCTACACTTTCAGCCGGGCCTTCCGGCTGGCCTACGGCGTGTCGCCGCTGGCCTACCGGCACAGCGGCCGGGCGGCCCCGGTGGGCCGGCGGGCGCGGAGGTAGAATCGACCTCCCTCTCTGGCAGTGTCTTGTTTTGGTGGTTCATCCATTGCCAGAAATGACGAACATTTTAACAAAAAAGCCAGCGACGCTCAAATCTCGCTCTAGCATAACCGACCGTGACAGACCGGCCAATCCTAGCACTTGCAGGCCGGGCGATATTTCATTCTTATTACCCTGCACCGGTCTTGGCGCAGCCTAAACGCCAGGACTCAACACCAGACACCCCTGCCCCATGAAATCATGTTACCCTTGGAACCGGTCAAACTGGATCGCGTTTATTGCCGCCGCGAGCGTTGCCACCACCGCTCTGGCGCAGACCACCCCCGCGTCTAACGACGACAAGCCCGGCGAGCCGGTCAAACTGGAGAAATTCATCGTCACCGGCTCGATGATCAAGCGCATCGCCGACGAGGGCGCGCTGCCCCTCACCGTGTTCACCAAGCTCGAGCTGGAGCAGGAGGGCATCGCGAGCGCCGAGCAGCTGATCATGAAGCTCAACATCAACGGCAACGGCTTTGACAACCTCGCGGTCAATACCGACGTCGTCGATGCGAGCGGCCCGCGCGGCAACAACGGCGCCACCTCGGCCAACCTCCGCGGCCAGGGCTCCAACGCCACCCTCATCCTGCTCAACGGCCGCCGCGTCGCCTCGCACGGCCTCAACGGCGGCGTGGTCGACCTCAATTCCATCCCCTTCGCCGCCATCGAGCGCGTCGAGGTCCTCAAGGACGGCGCCTCCGCCACCTACGGCACCGACGCCGTCGGCGGCGTGATCAACTTCATCACGAAACGCGATTTCCGCGGCCTTGTGGCCAACGCGGCCTCCGACGTCACTGCGGACGGCGGCGGCAACATTTTCCGCTATTCGCTCGTCGGGGGCTGGGGCGACCTCAACAAGGACAAGTGGAACCTCCTGGCCTCGCTCTCCATCGCCGACCACAAGCGCCTGGACGGCAAGGAGCGCGACTTCGTCAACACCTTCCAGCCCAGGCGTGGCATCTCGCCCGACACCCGCGGCACGCCGATCGCCACGCTGCAAACCCTTGCCAACCTGCCGACCGCTCTCGGCCTCAGCACCGCGAATCCCGTCGATCCCGCCAACCCCGCCATCCGCGTCAATCAGATCAACATCACCGACCTGCCGACCAACCCCGCCGGCTACGCCGGCCTCGACGGCATGGGGCCCTACGAGGAGATCCTCTGGAGCGCCACCTCCGCCACCGGCAACGGCAAATACGGCTCCGCATGGGACACCGGCCGCGCCGCCACGCTCCAACAGCCCGTCAAGAATACCAACCTCGTGGGCCGCGGTTCCTTCAAGCTGGGGGAGCATCTCCTCGCCGTCGAGGCCGTCTTCGGCCGCTCGGATTCCACCAAGAGCTTTTCTCCTGGACAGTGGAGCAGCGCCGGTCTGCAGGCGAGTGGTGCGCAGCTCACCACCACCACCGCCAACGGCACCTCGGTGCCGAATCCGGTGTCCGGCATGGTCTATCCCAGCACCGGGGCCGACTACACCCGCGTCTTCAACGCCCTTGTCGCCTTCTTCCCTGCGCTCGAGGTCAACCGCGGCCTCCCGCTCGGCTTCCGCTGGCGCTCCCTCCCCGGCGGCAACCGCGAGATCAACACCGTCAGCGACACCCGCCGCTATCTTGTTTCCCTGGAAGGGCCGCTCCCACTGCCGGGCAAGTTCTTCGCCGATTGGGAATACCGCGCCGGCGTCTCGCAATCCGAGAGCAAGTCGAAATCCAAGCTGTTGAACGGCTACTACTACACCTTGCCGTTCGCCAACCTGATCAAGACCGGCGTGCTGAACCCCTTCTCCTACACCCAGACCCAGGCCGCGCTGGATGGCCTGAAGGCCGCCTCCGCCACCGGAGTCGAGCTTTACGGCGGCACCTACACCAACACCGGCGCGGATTTTGCCGCCGCGGGTCCGCTTTTCCATCTCCCGGGTGGCGCCGTCCAGGCCGCCCTCGGCTTGGACTGGCGCAAGGAGGAATACAAGTTTGCCGGCGACCCGCGCCCCAACGTCAGCACGGCCGACTCGCTCATCCTGCTCGCCCCCTTCGACAACGCCCTCGCCACGGCCGGCACCCTCAGCCGCACCATCAAGGCGGTCTACGCCGAGGTCCAGGTTCCGGTCCTGAAAAACCTCGATCTCAACGCCGCCGCCCGCCGCGACGACTACACCGGGTTTGGCAGCACCACCAACCCGAAGATCACCCTGCGCTACGCCCCGGGTGACAGGCTCCTCATCCGCGGCTCCTACAGCACCGGCTTCCGCGTGCCGACCTTCAAGCAGATGTTCGATCCGTCGTTCGAGTCGATCTTTGCCGGCGGGAATCTCATCGACCCCGCCACCGGCCAGTCCATCCCGCCGAACACCGTGAACACCATCAACGGCGGCAAATCCACCCTGAATCCCGAGGAGGCCAAGCTGAAATCCGTCGGCTTCGTCTTCTCGCCCAACAAGCACGTCACTTTCGGCTTGGATTGGTGGTCGGTCAACCGCACCGGCACCATTCAGTCCTTGGGCGCCACGACGATCCTGGCCAACTCCGCGCTGTTTCCGGAGGCCATCATCCGCGACCCCGCGACCAACGCCATCACCAAGATCGACCAGCGCCCGATCAACGCCGGCGAGACCGAGACCCAGGGCGTCGAATACACCGCCCGCGGCGAGATGAGTGTCTGGGGCGGCAAGCTGGTCGGCGACATCAACGTGAGCGAACTGCTCGTGAAGAAGTCCCGCCTCATCGCGAGCGCCCCCTTCGGCCCCAGCGAGGTCGGCCGCTTCACGCGCTACAGCGACATCGGCCTGAAATGGAAATACACCGCGTCGGTGAACTTCAACAAGGGCAAGTGGTCCGGCCGCGTCAGCCAGCTCTGGCGCGCCGGTTACAAGGACTACGTCCCCCCCGGCATCCTCAACGGCGCCTTCCTGCCCTTCGCCCCGGATTACGACCCGAAGGTCAAGGAATACGTCACCTACAACGCCAGCCTGACCTACCGCTGGAACAAGGATCTGACCGTCATCGCCGGCATCAAGAACCTGTTCAACACCGATCCGCCGTTCAGCATCGCCTACGACACCAACACCGGCGCCGGCAGCTCGTGGGAACCGCGCATCGCCGATCCCCGCGGCCGCGCCTTCACGCTCTCGGTGGAATACAAGTTCAACAAGTTCATGTGACCGTCTGCCGGTCCCGATCTGAATTCCCGCTGATTCACCGGGGCGATCCACACCGGATCGCCCCTTTTTCTGCCCCTGCAAGGGAATGTCCTCCAAAATAACACTGTTCATCACCTGTCATTCTGAGCGAAGCGAAGAATCCATGCGTTCGATGAAGATATTGTGTTCGTTCCCGTGGATCCTTCGCGTTGCTCAGGATGACAATACAGTTTGTATTGAGCCCCAAACTTCATGAATCGCTTCGCTTCACCCTTGTTTGCGGCCCTGCTCGCCTCCGCCTTCGCCGCCGAACCCGCGGCCGCCCCCGACAAGCTCCCGCCGCTCCTCGCCAAGCCGCTCTACCAGTTCACCGAGGCGGAGACCGGTTTCTACCTCGGCCACCTTGCGGCCGCCGAGCCCGACCTGCGCCGGCGCATCCTGCACCTCGCCCGCAAGAATATCGGCCAGCCCTACGAGCTTTACCTCCTCGGCGAGATGCCGTTCGAGACCCACGACCCGCAGCCGCTCTACTGCCTCGGCAAAAGCGACTGCCTCGTCTTCACCGAACACATCTACGCCATGGCGCTCAGCCGCGACTGGAGCGGGTTCATGCGGCTGCTCCAGCGCATCCGCTACCGCGACGGCCGCATCGGCGTGGCCACGCGCAACCATTTTACCGAGACCGACTGGAATCCCTCCAACCGCTGGCTGGTGCGCGACATCACGGCGGAAGTCGCCGGCGACAAGGCGGTGAAATTTGCCGAACGGATCGACCGCAGCAAATTTCTCCTCGGCCGTTGCGGACTCAAGACGACGATCCCGGTCGAGGATCACCTCGAAGTTTGCCTGCCTTATGCCGAACTGGCCCGCGCCGACTCGCACCTGCGCGAGGGCGATTGCGTCGAGATCGTCCGCGGCGTGGTCAAACCCGGTGTTCCGGTCAACGACACATTCGGGGGCAATGCCTGGATCGGTCATGTCGGCCTCGTCGCCCGCGGCGCCGACGGCACGCTGCACATCATCCACTCCGCCGAGCCCGCGGTGCGCGAGGAGACGATGGCGCAATTCATCGCCCGCGAGACCGCGCAGCTCGCCGAGCGCGACGCGGCCGGCAAGGCCCGGCTCATCGGCTTCAAGTTCCTCCGCCTGCAGGACGATCCGCTCGCCCACCTGCGGCAGCTCGACGGCGCCGAGGCCCCGCGCGTCACGCTGCCCGACGGCAAGGCCGCGGGCTTTTGATCGTTCTCTTTCTCTCCACCCCGGGCCAGTTGATCAAATCTGAGAACAAGAAAGAGAACGATTAGGAGAAAGATTTCCCCAATGGCTGTCCCTCCGTCAATCGCCTCGCTGCCGGGCCGCACCGCCGAGCTGGGCCGCCTGCTCGAAAGCTGGGCCGCCATCAACTCCGGCTCGGGCCACGCCGCCGGCCTGGCCCGCATGGGCGCGGTGCTCCGCGCCGAGTTCGCCCGCGCCTTTCCCGCCGCCACGATCACGGAACTGGCGGCGGATGCGCCGGGGTTCAATCCCCCCGGGGTCCAGGCGCTGAGCATCCGGATGCGCCCCGCCGCGCCCACGCAGGTCCTGCTCTGCGGCCACTACGACACGGTGTTCGAGGCGGACGACGCCTTCCAGCAATGCCGCTGGCTCGACGACAACACCCTCAACGGCCCGGGCACGGCCGACATGAAGGGCGGCCTCGTCACGCTCCTCGCCGCGCTGCAGGCCTTCGAGGCGACCCCGCACGCGGCGCGCGTCGGCTGGGAAGTGCTGCTCACGCCCGACGAGGAAACCGGCTCGCACGGCACGGCGGAGCTGTTTCGCGGCGCCGCCACGCGGCACCATTTCGGCTTTGTCTTCGAGCCGGCCCGGCCCTCGGGCGACATGATCCAGTCGCGCAAGGGCACCGGCGGCGCCGTCGCCACCTGCCGCGGCCGCGCGGCCCACGCCGCCAAAATCCCCAACGACGGCCGCAGCGCCATCCTCGGCCTGGCCGCGTTTCTCCTCGCCGCGGCGAGAGTCCCCGCCGAGCTGCCCGGCACGCTCGTCAATGTCGGCAACATCAGGGGCGGCACTCCCGCCACCAACGTCGTGCCCGACTTCGCCCAATCCGAACTCGACCTGCGGGTCACCAGGCTGGCCGACCGCGAGCCGCTCTTCCACCGCCTCGAGGCGCTCGCGCGCGAGATCGGCGCCGCGCACGGGGTGAAGATCGGGCTCAAGCTCTGGCTCAACCGCCCGCCCAAGGAATGCCTGCCCGCCGAGGAGGCGGTCTATCCGCACTGGCTGCAGGCCGCGCGGGATGTCGGGATCCCGCCCTTCCAGTGGGTTCATGGCGGCGGCGGCTCCGACGGCAATTTCCTCACCGCGGGCGGCCTGCCCAACCTCGACGGCATCGGGCCGGTCGGCGACGGCCTGCACAGCGACCGCGAGTATTGCCGGGTGGACACCATCGCGCCGCGCGCGCAGATCGTGGCGCTTTTTCTGCACCGCGTGGCCGCAGGGGAGATCAGTCTGCCGAAGAAGTGATTGGCGCGCGCCAAGACACCGGGAGACAGACCTTTCCGCATTTTCTGCTCACTCCCCAGAGTGATTGCTGCAAATTCTTTGTCACCGCTCCGGGCTTTCCAGGCACTTGTTAGTGTCACAAGATGAAAGCACCCGAGGTCATGGCCCTCCTCCACACCACCAGCGACGCCGATCTGGTCGCCAGCTGCCTTGGCGGCAATCGAACCGCGTTTGAACAGATCGTGGAGCGTTACCAGCGCCTGCTCTGCTCGGTCGCCTACTCGTCCTTGGGGGATGTGGGCGAGAGCGAGGATGTGGCGCAGGAGACCTTTGTCACCGCCTGGCTCAAGCTCGGTGAGCTGCGCGAACCCGACAAGCTCCGTCCCTGGCTCTGCTCCATCCTCCGCTTCAAGGTCAGTCACGCCCGCCGGCGCGACGGCCGCGAGCCGGTGCGGGGTGCCGCGCCGCTTGAAGGGGCCTTGGACGTTCCGGATGGCGAGATCACGGGCGATGCCGCGGCCATGGCTCGCGAGGAGCAAGCCTTGCTTTGGAGCGCCCTGCGGACGCTGCCGGAAAATTACCGCGAGCCGCTGGTCCTTTTCTATCGCGAGCACCGCTCGATCGAGCACGTGGCGGTCGAACTCGATCTCACCGAGGACGCCGTGAAACAGCGCCTCGCCCGCGGTCGCCAAATGCTCACCGAGCGGTTGCTGGCGGTCGTGGAAGGAGCGCTGGCCCGCAGCTCCCCCGGCAAGGTGTTCACCGTTGGCGTGCTGGCGGCCTTGCCCGCGCTCACGCCGCCCGCCCAGGCGGCGGGTCTCGGCGCCGCGGCGGTCGCGGCGACGAAGGGCGCGGGCGGGCTGACGAAGACCATCGCGTTGGCCACCATCCTGGCCTCGGTCACCGGACTCGTGAGTGCGGTCATTTCATTGCGGATGAGCCTCGACCAGGCGCGCACCGACCGCGAGCGCCGCGCCGTGCTCGTCATGACCGCCCTGTTTTTCACCAGTTTCCTCGCGTTTTTGCTGGTGCTGTTCGGCGCCCGGTTCCTGGTCGCGCGCGCGCCCGAAAACCTCCCCGTCATCGCCGTGCTCCATCACCTGTTTGTGGTGGTCTTCACGGTGGGCTGGTCTTGGGCCCTGCTACGCGAGATCCATCTGGCGCGCGAACGCCGCAGCGCCGAACGCCGGCGCGTGCCGGAGAAATTCGCCGATCCGGTGGACCAGGTCGGCTCGCCTCAATCCGAGTATCGCAGCTCCGCCTCGCTGTTTGGCGTGCCGCTGGTGCATGTCCGCTTCGCCGTGGATGAATCCCACCAGGGTCCGGCTTTTGGCTGGGTCGCCGGCGGGGACCGCGCGGTCGGACTCCTCTTTGCCTTTGGCGGCTGGGCGGTGGGCTGCGTGAGTGTCGGAGGGGTCTCACTGGGTGTTTTTTCCCTCGGCGCCGTGAGCGCGGGCCTGCTGAGCATCGGGACCATCAGCCTTGGTGTGGTCGCCTTGGGGGCCGTGGCCGCCGGTTGGCACGCGGTCGGCTCGCTCTCCGCCACGGCCTGGCACACCGCGTTTAGCCCGGGTTTCGCCTTTTCCAACTGGGTGGCGGCAGCCCCGCTCGCGCTCGCGCCCCACGCCAACGATGCCGTCGCCCGGGCGGCGCTGGTCAATCCCAACGCTGAGCGCGAGTGGCTGGTGCTTTGTGTGATCATCGTGGTGCTGGGCCTCGTGCCGACCACGCTCTATGCCCGGGCCGTCCGCCGCCGGCTGGGCCGGAAAGAGGCACCGCCGCCTCCCTGATCTCCGGCCCCTGAGGTCCGCCCCATCCGTCCGTCCTTGCGACGGGCTGGGGCCGGCCGTGCCCAAATATTCCTTCCTCTTACCATGAAAAACCAGACCGATAACATCCAGGCCCGTGGCCTGCCGACTCCCGAGCGCCATGCCGCCCTCGACGCCCTGCGCTCGTTTCTCACGCTGCTGGTCATCGCCCATCACGCGGTGCTGGCCTATTTCATCTACGCTCCACCGCCCGGCAAATTCGCCCAGCCCATCTACTGGGCGGCGTTCCCGATCACCGACGCCGCCAAGGCCCAGGGGATCGACCTGCTTGTTCTCTGGAACGACTCGTTCTTCATGGCCCTCATGTTTTTGCTCTCGGGCTTGTTTGTCGGCCCGGGCCTCGTGCGCAAGGGCGCCGGGCATTTCTTCCGCGACCGCATGGTGCGGCTCGGTGGCGCGTTCATTTTGGGCGCGGGCCTGCTGGCCCCGCTGGCTTATCTGCCGGCTTACCTGCAACGGGCGGAGGCCACTGGTTCGCCAGGTTTTCTCACCGCGTGGCTGCAGCTCGGTGTTTGGCCGGCGGGGCCGGCCTGGTTTCTGTGGGTGTTGCTCGCTTTCTGCGCAGTGGCGGCGCTGGTGTTCGCGATCGCTCCGCGTGTCTTCGCCGCCGGCGAGCGGTTCGCCGGCTGGTGTTTTGCGTCGCCATGGCGCGGCCTGCTCGTGGCGCTGGCCGCCGTGTTGCTGGCCTATGTGCCGATGGCCCACTTCGTGAATCCGATGCACTGGTCCGGCTGGGGAGTGTTCTTTTTCCAGACCACGCGGCTCCCACTCTACGCCCTCTGGTTTGCGGCCGGTGTCATGCTGGGATTGCGCAACGGACTCGTGCGCGACCTCATGGCATTCAATGGCGGCTTGGCCCGGCGTTGGATCGGCTGGCACATCGCGGCGGGCCTGGTCTTCATCGGGTTTGTGGTGGTGCTCGTCGTCTCCGCGATCAAGACGTCGCGCGGCGTGCCCGCACCCGGTTGGGCGCTTGGCGCCGGTGCTCTCATGGTGGTGAGCGCCGTGATCACCAGCATCTGCCTGTTGGCCACTTTTGCGCGCAAATGGAGTGTCGAAACCCCGCTCTGGGCCAGCCTGCGCCGGAATGCGTTCGGCATGTATCTCGTGCATTACGCCATCGTGACCTGGCTGCAATACGCGCTGCTCGCAGTGGAGTGGCCCGGCCTGCTCAAGGCGTTCGTGGTCACCACGCTCGCGATCCTTTTCAGTTGGATCATCGCCGCCGGGCTGCGCCGTTTGCCCGTTCTGAAAAGTATCCTGTGATGTCGCGTCGAATCGGCTGCCGGCTCAGCCCGGCAGCCACAACCCGCCGAGCACGGCGGGCCGCGCCGCGCCGGTGACGAGCGGGCAGTTGCCCGCTCCTTCGGTCACGCGTTGCCGGGCGAGCCACGCGAAGGCCATCGCCTCCACCCAGTCCCCGGGCACGCCAAGGGTGTCGGTTGCGGCGACGGCGGAGCCGGGCAGGTTTTCGCGGAGCGCGCCCATCAGCGCGGCGTTGCGGGCGCCGCCGCCGCAGACAAAGACCTCGGGCCGCGCCAGGCCGGGCAGTTGCCGGATGGAATCGGCGATGCCGCGCGCCGTGAGGGCGAGCAGGGAGGCCTGCACATCGGCCGGGGCGAGGGGACCGGCCTGGTCGAGGTGGCGTCGCAGCCAGTCGGCCGAGAAATATTCCGGCCCGGTGCTCTTCGGTGGCGGCTGGCTGAAATACGGATCGGCGAGCAGCGCGGCGAGCAGGCCGCCGTGCACGCGGCCGCTGGCGGCGAAGGCGCCGTCGCGGTCCATCGGCTCGTGCAGGATGCGGCGGCTCCAGCCGTCGAGCAGGGTGTTGCCGGGCCCGGTGTCGTAGCCAAGGACGGGGCGGGCGGCGTCGCCGGGGAGCACCGTGATGTTGGCGATGCCGCCGATGTTCACGATCACGCGATCCTGGCCGTTCTGCCGGAAAACCGCCGCATGAAACGCCGGCACGAGCGGCGCGCCCTGGCCGCCGAGGGCCAGATCCTTGCGGCGAAAATCCGCCGCGACCGGAATGCCGGTCAATGCGGCGATGACGTTCGGGTCGCCGATTTGCAGCGTGAAGGGCGCCGCGCCGCCCGCCCGGTGGCGAATGGTTTGCCCATGACTGCCGATGGCGCGGACCTGCGCCGGTGCCACCTGGGCCCGGGCGAGCAATTCGTTGACCGCCTGGGCAAACAGCCGTCCGAGCCGGACATCGGCCGCCCCAAGCCGGTCGATTTCATTGGCCCCCGGCACGGCCAAGGCCAGCAGGTCTGCTCTCAAATCCGGCGGAAACTTCAGGGTGTGCGACGCGACCAGCGATGGCCCCGGGCCAAACCGCACCAACGCCGCGTCGATGCCGTCCATGCTGGTGCCGGAGAGAATGCCGATGAAGTGTTCAGCCATGGTGCGGATGCGACTTTCGACAAATGAACAGTTGAACCGCGCGCAGCAACCCGGGATTATCCTGTGCGGATGCAGACCACCGAATCCCCCAGCGACCGGCACCCCGATCTCGACCAGTATGGCACGCTCGAACTGGTGCAGGCCTTCACCGAGGACCAGGTGCAGGCGGCCAGCGTGGTGCATGCCGCCGCCGCGCAGATCGCGCAGGCGGTGGATGCCGCGGCGCCGCGCATCGCGGCGGGCGGGCGGCTCATCTACGCCGGCGCCGGCACCTCCGGGCGCCTCGGCGTGCTCGACAGCGTCGAGCTGTTTCCCACCTTCAGCTGGCCCAAGGACCGCGCGCTCGCCCTGATCGCCGGCGGCAAGGACGCCATGTATGAGGCCGTGGAGGGCGCCGAGGACGACCAGGCCCGCGGCGCGGCCGACCTGCGCGCGCTGAACCCGGGCCCCAACGATGTCTGCATCGCGCTCGCGGCGTCGGGCACCACGCCCTACGCCTTGGGGGCGCTGGCGGCGGCGCGCGCGGCCGGGGCGCTGACCATCGGCATCGCCAACAATCCCGGCGCGCCCGTCACCACCCAGGCCGAGATCGGCATCACCATCGCCACCGGGAGCGAGGTCATCTCCGGCAGCACGCGACTCAAGGCCGGCACGGCGCAGAAGATCGTGCTCAACACCCTCTCCAGCGCGATCATGGTCCGGCTGCACAAGGTGCACGGCAACCTGATGGTGGACCTCATGCCCACCAACGCGAAACTCCATCGCCGCGCGGTCGCGCTCACCATGCGCGCCACCGGGGCCGACGAGGCCGCGGCCAAGCGCACCCTCGAGGCCTGCCGATACCGCATCAAGGTCGCGATCGTCGCCCTTCTGCGCAAAACCGATGCGGCCGCCGCGTCGGCCGCGCTCGCCGCCGCCGGGGGCAGCGTGCGGCAGGCAGTTGGGGAGGGGAGGAAATGAGCCGAAAGGTGGGGCGAATCCTTCCACCGTCGCCTAGGCTATGGTGGACAGGCCGGATGAGCCGTAGCCGTGCACGCGGCTCGTTGGGGACGACTCACCCTGCCATTTTGGCAGGCTTGGTGGTTTTGCTCCTCGCCGGCTGCGTCACCGCGCCGAAAGTGGCCGAGAACCCGCCGCCGGCCCCGCGCGAGTTCCGCGGCGTGTGGGTGGCGACGGTGGCCAACATCGACTGGCCGAGCCAGCCGGGCCTGCCCGCCGCGCAGCAGCGCGCCGAGGCGGTCGCGATCCTCGACCGGGCCCGCGCGCTGAACCTCAACGCGGTCATCCTGCAGGTCCGCCCGGCGGCCGACGCGCTGTATGCCTCGGCCCTGGAACCGTGGAGCGAATACCTCGGCGGCCAGCAGGGGCGCGATCCGGGCTACGATCCGCTCAAGTTCTGGATCGAGGAGGCGCACCGGCGCGGGCTGGCGCTGCACGCCTGGTTCAACCCTTACCGGGCCCGGCATCACGAGGCGAAGTCGGACTTCGCGCCGACGCACATCGCGAAGACCAACCCGGCGGCGGTGAAGCCATACGGCGAACTGTGGTGGATGGATCCCGGCGACGCCTTCGCCAGCCGGCGCACGCTCGACGTGATCGCCGACGTGGTGCGGCGCTACGACGTGGATGGCGTGCACATCGACGATTACTTCTATCCTTACCCGATTCCCCGCCCTGAGCCTGTCGAACGGGCCCGCCCTGGCCAGCCCAAGGACGGAAAGGAGATGCTCGATTTTCCCGACGAGCCGTCGTGGCAGCTCTACCGCTCCGGCGGCGGCAAACTGGAGCGCGCCGACTGGCGCCGCGACAACGTGGACCGGCTCGTGGAAAAGATTTATCGCACGGTTCACGCGATCAAGCCGCAGGTGCTGTTCGGCGTCAGTCCGTTTGGGCTGGGCCGGCCCGACCGCCGGCCGCCCGGCATCGAGGGCTTCAGCCAATACGACAAGATCTACGCCGACGTGGAACGGTGGCTGGAGCGCGGCTGGCTGGATTATCTCGCACCGCAGCTCTACTGGCCGCCAGGCCAGAAGGCGCAGGCTTTCGATGTGCTCCTCGATTACTGGGCGCGGCAGAATCTGGCGCACCGCCATCTCTGGCCGGGGCTGTTCACCAGCGCGATCAACGACACGCCCAAAGGCTGGCGGGCCGAGGACATTTTGCAGGAGGTCGGGCTGGTCCGCGCGCGGCCGGCGGCGGGCGGCCTGATCCAATTCAGCATGGTCGCCCTCATGCAGGACCGGAAAGGGGTCGCGACCAAGCTGCTCGCCGGGCCCTATGCGGAGCCGGCGTTGCTGCCGGCCACCCCGTGGCTCAAGGCCGCGCCACCAACGGCGCCGAAACTGCGGCGCAACGGCGAGCGCGTGGAGATCGAGCCCGGTTCCGGGGACGGCGCGGCCAATTTCGCCATCTGGCGGCGGCACGGCGTCCGTTGGGATTTCGCGCTGCAGCCCGCCTCCACGCGGACGATCGCCGCCGCCGTCGCCGATGCGGTGGTGGTCAGCGCGGTGGACCGGCTGGGCAACGAGAGCGAAAGCGTGGCGCTGACCCCGGGGCGCCGGAAGTAGACGGGCCTGTGGGAGCGTGCTTGCACGCGACTCGAACCAGTCGCGAGCAAGCTCGCGCCCACAAAAACCGCGGCGTCCACCTCTCGGGCTGAAAGCCAACACTCCTCAAGTGAGATCAGGGGTTCGTGGGAAGCGCGGGCAGGCGCCGCAGCCGGCGGGCGCCGTTGATGACCGTGTCCCATTGCAAGGCCGGGCCGGGATCGGTCTTGTTGGTCTGGATGTGGTAGTGGCCGAGCACGCCCTGGTATTTCGCGAGTTCCTCGGCGGGGAGCTTGCGCGGCAGCAGGCGGCCGTCGGGGCCGCGCGGGTAGTCCAGTGTGATCTTCGGAAACACCTTGTTGAGCGTGGCGGTGAGCTTGATCAGCGCGGCGTATTGCTGCGGCGTGAGGTCGTATTGCTGGAGATCCTGGCCCTGGATGTTGCCCTTCACCAGCTCCGCGCGGGCCGGACTCCCGGTGAAACCCTTGGTGCGGATCATCGGGTCGCCGAGCTTCTCCGGCACCTTGATGACGAGCCGGCCCGAGGCGTCGGCGCCATACCAGGTGTTGAGGGCCTCGAGGTCGTTGGCCCCGTAGGCGCCCATGTTGGCGATCTCGATGCCGATCGAGCGGTCGTTGGCGATCGTGGCGTGACGCGCGCGCTCCTTCAGGTCGAGCGTCTGGTAGATGGTGCCGTCGATATCGAGCATGAAGTGCACGCTCAGCCCGCGGAAGTCGTGCAGGACGCGGAAGCACTGCTTGCTGATGCCGCAGACGTCGTAGTGCAGGACGAACTGGTCCACGACGCGCTGCAAGGTGGGCAGGTCCCAGCCGCCGCCGCGCAGGCGCTCGACCTCGGCGGGCGTGAGCACGCCCGTGCGCAGGCTGTAGCGGTTGGGTGTCACGATGTCCTTCATCGCGGCCTTGGTGCTCTCCCAGTCGCTCTCCTCCAGCGGGGAAAAGCGGCGCTCGACGCGGTAGGCGTCGTAGCCGCCCGGGTCCATCCAGGTGACGACCTTGGCGCCGGTGTGAAACAACTGCCCGGCGACCACGATCTCGTCGCCCTTGCGCTTGGCGGGCGTGCCGGGCCGGGTCGCGCAGCCGGCGGTGAACAGCAGGGCGGCGAGGATGGCGGCGAATGCGAGTGGAGCTGTTTTCATGGGGTGTCCTTGGCCGCGGATTTCACGGATAGCCACGGATCGAGGTCGTGGTGTTTCTGCATTGTCCGGAAGATCTGTCTCAATCCGAGTCATCCGTGGTCAAGAGAATCACGCGATCAGCCTGGCCCGGCGCTTGAGCGCGAGCACGCGCTGATACGACTCGTCGATCCGCGCCGCGCTCACGCGGCCGTCGGCCACGGCGCGCTCAAGGATGCCGATCACCCTCGGCGCGATGTCGGGATCGTAGGCCATGTTGTTGCCGAAGCAGAGCACGTCGATGCCCGCGGCGACCGCCCACGGCACGGAGTTCTCCAGGCCGTAGCGGCCGGAGATGGCCTTCATCTCCATGTCGTCGCTGGCCACCACGCCTTGGAAGCCGAGGCGCTCACGCAAAATTCCCGTGATGACCGCCGGCGACAGCGTGGAGGGCCGCTCGGGATCGAGCCGGGCGTTGAACACGTGCGCGCTCATGATGGAGTCGCACTGCCCGGCCGCGATCAGCGCGCGGAACGGCTCCAGCTCCCGCTCGTGCCAGGTGGTGGTGACATCCACGAAGCCGAGGTGCGTGTCGCCCATCGCGCTGCCATGCCCCGGGAAGTGCTTGAGGCAGGTCAGCACGCCGTGCGCGCGGTGCCCCTCGACGAAGGCGGCGGCGTGGCGCGCGACCTTGGCCGGGTCGCCGGCGAAGCTGCGGCGCTTGCCCTTGATGATCGGGTTGTCCGGGTTGGCGTCGAGGTCGACGACCGGAGCGAGATTCCAGTTGAGCCCGGCCTCGCGGAGCGTGCGCGCCGTGGCCTCGGCGTGGCGGCGCGTCTCGGCGGGCTGGTCGAGCGCGCCGAGCTCCTCGTGCGAGATGCTCTCCGGGAAACCGTAGGCGGGCTTGAGGCGGTTGACGCGGCCGCCCTCCTGGTCGATGGCCGTGAGCAAGGGCACCCGGGCCTGCGCCTGCAGGTGGGCGAGAAGCTCTTTCACCTGCGCGGGCGACCCGATGTTGCGGCGGCGCGGCGCGCCCGAGTCGATCGTCCCGGTCATGTCCAGGTCGAAGAGGATCACGCTGCCGACGCCGTGCGCGCGGATGGCGCGCTCGATCAGGCCGCACTCGGCCGGCGTCGCGCCGCGGAAGCCGACCAGCAGCATCTGGCCGATTTTCTCGCGCAGGGTGGGAGGGTTCATGATCCGGAACTTGGCAGGCGTTTCACTGCGCCGATGCCCGGCCGGTCGGGCAGCGTCACCTTGCCGTCCACGATGGTGGCGCCGTCGAAGAGGTCGTTCTTGATGAGCAGGGCGCCGTCGAGGTCGGCCCAGTCGGCGAGCGGGGAGAGCTGGGCGGCGGCGGAGATGGCGCACGAGGTCTCGGTCATGCAGCCGAGCATGACCTTCAGGCCGAGGGCGCGGGCCAGCGTGAGCATGCGGTGGGCCTCGCGCAGGCCGGTGCATTTCATGAGCTTGATGTTGATGCCGTCGAACACACCGCGCAGCCGCGCAACGTCGCTGAGCCGCTGGCAGCTTTCGTCCGCGATGAGGGGCAGCGGGCTGCGCGCGCGCAGCCAGGCGGTGTCGTCGAGCTGGGCCCTGGGCATCGGCTGCTCGATGAACACCACGCCCTGGGTCGCGAGCCACTCGATCTTCTGCAACGCCTCGTTGCGATCGGTCCAGCCCTGGTTGGCGTCGACCGTGACCGGTTTGTCCGTCACCGAGCGGATGGTCCCGATCATCATGCGGTCGGTGTCGCGGTCGAGCTTGACCTTGATGATCCTGTAGGGCGCGGCCTCGCGGGTCTTCTGGCGCACGATCTCGGCGGTGTCGAGGCCGATGGTGAAGGAGGTCACGGGTGTCTTGGCTGGATTCAATCCCCACAGGCGGTGCCACGGGGCGCCGAGCTTCTTGCCGATCCAGTCGTGCAGCGCGATGTCCACCGCGGCCTTGGCGGCGGTGTTGCCCGGCGCGAGGGCGTCGATCGCGGGAAGGATTTCCTCCAGCTGGAAGGGATCGGGAAACCGTGCGAGGTCGACCAGCCGCAGAAAGGCGGCGGCGGTCTCCGGGCTTTCCCCGAGGTAGGGCGGCATGGCCGCCTCGCCGTAGCCGGTGACGCCGTCCTGCTCCACCTCCACCAGCATGGCGGGCGTGGCGGTGCGGGAATGGTTCGCGATGTTGAACGCGTGCTTGAGCTCGAGCGAGTGGGGTTGGAAGCGGAGGATCATGCCGGGGGGCTTCGGTTGCGCTGCATGGTGCCGCGGGTTGGGGCGCGTTCAAGCCCTGCTTCGACTGGCCGTGCCATCCGTAGCTCCGAAGGAGCGAAGGATGGCGGAAGGGGAGGGATTCGAACCCCCGGAACCTTGCGGTTCAGCGGTTTTCAAGACCGCCGCGATAGACCACTCTGCCACCCTTCCGAAGCGCTGACGGTTGCGGCTTTCGACTGGCAGCGTTGGCAAATTACTCCCAGTGTCGAGTCTGCAAGTTCGCCGCAATAATCGGCGGCCGGGTTTGCAGATATGGCATTACCGAGCAATCATGTCGCGGAGATGCAGGGGCTCTATGGCCCGTTCACCCTCACGGAGAGGGTGGTGCAGAAAATCTGGCTGCGGGGTGACTTCGACCGGACGCGCCTGGTGTTGACCGACGGGCGGCCGCTGGAGATCCGCACGCTCGGCGCGTGGAACCTGCTGGGCGGGCCGGATTTTCGCGGCGCCCAGCTGGTGATCGGGGGCGAAAGCGTGACGGGCGACGTGGAGGTGCATTTCCATGCGGCCGACTGGCGCGCCCACCGGCACCAGACCGATCGCGCCTATGACCATGTCGCGCTGCATGTCGTGCTGTTTCCGCCGGGTTCGGGCGAGCGGTCCGCGGTGCGCGGCGACGGGCGGGCGATGCCGACGCTGGTTTTGCTGCCGCTGCTGCATCGCGACCTGGAGGAATATGCCTCGGACGACGCGCTGGAGGCGATCACCGCGCGGGACGAGTGGGAGAAGTTCGCCGGGCTGGCCGCGGCGCCGGCGGCGGAATTGCCCGGTTTGCTGCGGGCGAAGGCCGGCGAACGCTGGCGACAGAAAGTGCGCTTTTCAAAAATGCGGATCGAGCGCGTCGGGTGGACGGCGGCGGCGCATTGCACGGCGCTGGAGATCCTCGGCTATCGCCACAACCGCGCGGCGATGCTGACCGTGGCAACCAAATATCCGCTGGAAGCTTGGCGAGATGGGGTCGAGGTCGCGCGGATTTATGAAGAGAGCGGGGCGCTGTGGCAGACGCAGGGCGTGCGGCCGGCGAATCACCCGCTCGTCCGCCTCCGTCAGTATCAGGCGTGGGTGGCGGCGCACCCGGACTGGCCGGAGCGGCTGCGCCGGATGGCGGAGACCCTGCCGGCCGGGGGGCTTGAGGCGAGGCCGACCGCCTTCGCGCGGCGGACGCTGGAACTGCGGCTGCGCCGCGAGGCCTTTGCGCGCGACCTCATCGGCGGCGCCGTGGGCGGCACGCGGTTGGACAATCTGGTGTGCGACGGCCTGCTGCCGCTGCTGGCGGCGGAGTCCGGGCGCGACGCGGCGGCGCTGTGGTTCCACTGGTTTCTCGGCGATGTGCCCGGCCAGGTCAGAAAAGCCCTGCCAAAACTCGGCGTGGCCGGCCGGGGCGCGGCGCCGCTTTGCCAGGGCTGGGCGCAGGGTTTGCTGGGGTGGGTTTTGGCGCACGACGCGCGCGCAAGTCGCTGACGCGCAGAAATCTGGCCGGGGGCTTGACAAGGGTTCGCGGGGGACAATATGTTCCGCCCCCTATAACTAGTTCACTTTCTTAAAGGTGGGCCCTCGGGTCCGCCTTTTTTTTCCTCATTAATCCACACACACCATGAGCAGCGAAATCCTGTCCGTCCTCGAATACATGGAGAAGGAGAAGGGCATTCCCCGTGCCGACATGATCTCCACCATCGTCAACGCGATCAAGACCGCCGCGCTGAAGGGTGTGAACTCGGGCCAGGAGCTCAAGATCGACATCAACCCGAAGAACGGCCAGCTCCACGCCTGGTCGCTCCTCAAGGTGGTCGATTCCGTGTCCGACCCGAAGCTGCAGATCCACGTCGAGAAGGCCCAGGTCTTCAAGGCCGGCGCCGTCGTCGGCGACACCATCGAGAAGGAGATCGATCCGTCCTACCTCGGCCGCATCGCCGCGCAGACCGCGCGCCAGGCCATCATGCAGCGCCTCCGCGCCTTTGAGAAGGAGCGCATCTACGACGACTTCAAGGATTCCGTGGGCGACATCGTGAGCGGCACCGTGCGCCGCCGCGAGCGCAACGACCTCTTCATCGACCTCGGCAAGGCCGAGGCCGTCATGCCGGGCAAGGAGCAGGTCCCCGGCGAGGAATACGCCCCCGGCGAGCGCATCCGCTGCATCCTGCTCGAGATCGAGAACAGCAGCCGCGGCCCCGAGATCATCCTCAGCCGCGCCAGCCCCAAGTTTGTCCGCCGCCTCTTCGAGCTCGAGGTCACCGAGATCGCCGACGGCACCGTCAAGATCGAGGCCTTCGCCCGCGAGCCGGGCTACCGCACCAAGATCGCGGTCGTCAGCACCGACCCGAAGGTCGACCCGGTCGGCGCCTGCGTCGGCGCCCGCGGCGCCCGCGTGAAGAGCATCGTCCGCGAGCTGGGCGGCGAGAAGATCGACATCATCCCCTACCACGCCGACACGAAGGAGATGCTCATCGAGGCGCTCAAGCCGGCCGTGCCGCGCGAGATCATCCTCGACGAAAAGAACAAGCGCGTGCTCGTGCGCGTGGTGAACGACGACCTCGCGGTCGCCATCGGCCGCAAGGGCCAGAACGCCCGCCTGACCTCCCGGCTCGTGGGCTGGCGCCTCGACATCGAGGAGTTCAAGGTCGTCACCGCCGATCCGCGCGCGCAGGCCATCAGCCTCTTCGTCAACACCTACGCCTTCGACAAGGCCGTGGCCGAGCGCCTGGTCGCGAACGGCATCAACTCCCCCGCCGCCTTCGAGGGCGTCGAGGCCAACGACCTCGTCGGCTTCGGCTTCACCGAGGAAGAGGCCGCCGGCGTCATCGCCAAGGTCACCGCCTCCTGAACCGCCCCGCATTTTTCCGCCGCCGCCCCCCTGAATGAGTTCCCGCATCCACGAGATCGCCAAGCAATACAACGTTGAGCCCAAGGAAATGCTTTCCTGGCTCAAGGAGCAGGGCTTTGTCGCGGCGGACACGAGGTCGGTGTCGAGCACGGTCAGCAAGATCTACTACGACGAGATCGAGAAAAAATACGGCAAGCCCGCCGCGCCGGCTCCCGTGGCCGCCCCGGCCCCGGCGCCGGCCCCCGCCGCGCCCGCGCTCAAGCTCCCCGCCGGGGTGTTCGTGAAGTCGGCGGCCGACATTGTGCGTGAAAAGGCAGAGGTCGCCAAGGCCGCCGCCGCCGCGCGCGCCGCCGCCCAGCCGCCGGCGCCGGTCGCGGCCCCCAAGCCGCCGCCGTCCCTGCTGAAGGCGCCGCCGTTGCCGCCCCAGGCCGCGCCGCGCCCGTATTCGACCGCGCCGATGTCTCCGCGGCCCGCTCCGTCCATGCCTGCGCCGCGGCCCGCGCCCGTCGCGCCGCCGTCGCCCGCCAAGAATCCGGTCCTGCCTCCGCCGATGCCCGCGGCCCGCCCGCCGGTCCTGCCCGTCGCGAAAACTCCGCCACCCCTTTCCGCGGCCGCCGCCCCCACCGCCACCGCCATCACCGTGACCGAGGAGGGCGGGATCAAGATCATCCACCTCAAGCCGCCGATCATCGTCCGCGAGTTCGCCGTCGCCCTCGGCCTCAAGCCCTTCAAGCTGATCTCCGAGCTGATGGAGATGAGCATCTTCGCCTCGATGAACCAGTCGATCGACGAGGCCGTCGCGACCAAGGTGGCCGAGAAGCACGGCTTCCTGCTCGACATCAAGCACCGCGGCGAGGCCGCAGCCCCGGTCGTCACACCCGAGAAGGCCAAGATCAACAAGGAGGAGAAGGCGCGCGAGGAGGATCTCAAGAATCTCGCCCCGCGTCCGCCCGTGGTCTGCATCCTCGGCCACGTCGACCACGGCAAGACCTCCCTGCTCGACGCCATCCGCAAGGCCAACGTCGCCGCCGGCGAGGCGGGCGGCATCACCCAGCACATCGGCGCCTACCAAGTCGGGCACAACGGCCGCAAGATCACCTTCCTCGACACGCCCGGCCACGCCGCCTTCACCAAGATGCGCGCCCGCGGCGCCTCCGTCACCGACATCGCCGTGCTCGTGGTCGCGGCCGACGACGGTTTCATGCCGCAGACCGACGAGGCCCTGCAGCACGCCAAGGACGCGAAGGTCGCGCTCATGGTCGCCGTCAACAAGATGGACGTGAAGGGCGCGAACCTCGACCGCGTGAAGCAGCAGATGCAGGAGCGCCAGATCGCGCCCGAGGACTGGGGCGGGGAGACCGTCACCGTGCCGGTCGCCGCCATCAAGGGGCAGGGCATCACCGAGCTGCTCGACATGATTCTCCTCCAGGCCGACGTCCTGGAGCTCAAGGCCAACCCGAAGGCCGAGGCCAGCGGCGTCGTGGTCGAGTCCCAGGTGGACGTGGGCCGCGGCCCGCTCGCCACCGTCATCGTGCAGCGCGGCACCCTCCGCGTGGGCGACGCCCTCGTGTGCGGCCCGCACTACGCGAAGGTCCGCGCCATGTTCGACGACCAGGGCAACAACCTGAAGGAGGCGCCCCCGGCCACGCCCGTGCGGGTCATCGGCTGGTCGGGTTCGCCCGATTCCGGCGCCAAGTTTGTCTCGGCCAAGAACGCCCGCGAGGCCGAGCGTCTCGCCGAGGAGGCGGAGGACCTGCTCAAGAAATCCACCGTCACCGAGGACGCCGTGCCGAAGGACGTCTCGCTCGACGCCCTGTTCGCCAACATCGCCGCCACCTCGGCCAAGGCGTTGCGCGTTGTGCTCAAGTCCGACGTCTTCGGTTCGCTCGAGGCCGTGAAGAACGTGCTCGAGGGCATCAAGAGCGCCAAGGTCTCGCTCGACATCGTGGCCGCCGCCGTCGGCATCATCAGCAAGAACGACGTGCTCATGGCGGGCGCCTCCAAGGCCGTCATCATCGGCTTCAACACCAAGCAGGAGAACGGCGTCACGGCGCTGGCCAAGCACCACGGCGTCACGATCGAGACCTTCGAGATCATCTACGAGCTGGGCGACAAGGTGAAGGAGATGATGGCCGACCTGCTCGATCCCGACCTCAAGGAGAACAAGCTCGGCGGCGCCGAGGTCCGCCAGGTCTTCCCCGTGGCCAAGGGCTTCGTCGCCGGCTGCCTCGTCACCGAGGGCAAGATCAACCGCGGCATCACGGCCCGGGTGCGCCGGGGCAAGGAATCCGTCTTCGAGGGCAAGGTCGGCACGCTCCGCCGCTTCAAGGACGACGCCAACGAGGTCCGCGCCGGCCTCGAGTGCGGCATCCGGCTCGACGGCTTCGACGGCTACCAGCCGGGCGACCGCATCGAGTGCTTCGAGGTCCAGAAGGTCAGAGCATCCTTGTAATTTTCGATTTTTGAATCTCGATTTTCGACAGCCGGAAGCGACCGATCGCCAGAAATCGAGAATCGAAAATCCCGAATCGAAAATCCGATGAGCAACCGCCTTCTCCGCGTCAACGAGCTTCTGCAGCGCGAGATCAGCGCGCACCTCCGCCGGAAGCATGGCAGCGAGTCGGTCGCCATCACCATCACCGGCGTGGAGATCACCGGCGACCTGCGCGAGGCCAGGGTGTTTTATTCGGTCCTCGGCGACGAGGCGGGCGCGGCCCGCGCCGGCCGCTGGCTGGCGCGCCACCGCGACGAGATCCGCGAGATGCTCGCGAAGAACGTCGTCATCCGGCATGTGCCGCTGCTCGCCTTCGTGCACGACAACCACGCCCCGCGCACCCTGCGGGTCGAGGCCCTGCTGGGCGAGATCGACCGACAGACCCCTTCGCCGTGAACCACTACACCAAATTCGCCGGGCGCTTCGCCGTCCTCCTCCACGAACTGGAGGGCCAGAAGGCCGTCGTCATCGGCCACCAGCGGCCCGACGGCGACTGCATTGGCTCGCAGGTCGCGCTCTGCCGCGTGCTGCGGTCGCAGGGCATCGACGCCGTGTGCATGAACCCCGACCCGGTGCCGCGCCGCATCAAGTTCCTCGTCCGCGACACGCCCTTCTACCTGCGCGACGAGCTGCCCCCCGGCGACCGGATGGCGATCTTCACCGACTGCGCGGACCACGGCCGCGCCGGCGAAAAGGTCAAGGCGCTCTACCCGAATCCGCAGGCCTGCTTCGACCACCACGTCTCCAATGTCGGCTTCGCGGCGCGCAACTTCGTCGACACCGGCTCGGCCGCCACGGCCGAGGTGCTGGCGGGCCTGTTCATCGACGCGGACATCGTGTTCGACGCGGTCACCGCGCAGGCGCTCTACACCGGTATCATGACCGACACCGGGCAGTTCCGTTTCTCCTCGACCTCCTACCGCGTCTTCCGGCTCTGCGCCGAGCTGGTGGGGCGCGGGGCCAGCCCGGCCCTCGCCGGGCAGGAGCTGTTCGAGCGCGAGTCGTGGGGCAAGCTGAAGCTCCTGGAATACTACCTCGGCTCCCTGAAGCTGGAGTGCAACGGCCGGGTCTGCATCGGCGTCCTGCGCGAGGGTGTCTTTGAAAAACTCGGCGCCACCGTCGAGGACACCGAGGGGCTGGTGGACTACGCGCGCTCCATCGAGGGCGTGGAGATCGGCGTGCTCATCGAGGAGCGCGCCGGGGTGGTCAAGGCGAGCCTGCGCGCCATCCACGGCTCCTACCGCATCGACACTGTCGCCAGCCAGTTCAACGGCGGCGGGCACGCCAGCGCGGCCGGCCTGAACTGCCCGGGCACGCTCGGGTCGTTTTATCCCAAATTGATCGAGGCGCTCAACCGCCGCCTCGCCGAGACGGACGCCAAGCCGCAATGAGCCTCCACCAGGCCAGGGAAATGGAGGGCGTGTTGCTGGTGGACAAGCCCCAGGGCCTGACGTCGCACGACGTGGTCTACCACCTGCGGCGGAAACTCCACCTGAAGAAGATCGGCCACGCCGGCACGCTCGACCCGATGGCGACCGGCGTGCTCGTGATGCTCATCGGCAAGGCGACGCGCATTTCCCAGTTCCTCATGAGCGTGGACAAGGCCTACGAGGGCGAGGCCACGCTCGGGATCGTCACCGACTCGCAGGACGCCGAGGGCGAGGTCATGGAAACCCGGCCCGTGCCCGAGCTGACCGCGGCCGGCGTGCGCGAGGTCATGAAGACTTTTCTCGGCGACCAATATCAGACGCCCCCGATGCACTCGGCCATCAAGGTCGGCGGGGTGCCGCTCTACAAGATGGCGCGCAAGGGCGAGGAGGTGGAACGCGAGCCGCGCTTCATCCGCGTGACGGAGTTCAAGCTGCTCTCCTTCGCGCCGCCCAAGCTCACCTTCGGGCTGCACTGCACCAAGGGCACCTATGTGCGGACCATCGCGCACGACCTCGGGCAGAAACTCGGCTGCGGCGCGCACCTGTCGGCCCTGCGCCGCACGGCCAGCGGCCGGTTCACCATCGCGCACTGCCTGCCCCTCGACCAGATCGAGGCGCTGGCCCTGCCGGACATCGAGAAGCGCCTGATCCCCGTTTACGAGGCGGCGCCCCGCGTGGCGCTGTGAGCGAGATGCTCCAGTTCGACGGCGTCGCGCGGACGGTCCTGCCGTCGCGCCCGCTGCACCTCGCGATCGGGATGTTCGACGGCGTGCACCTCGGGCACCGCGCGTTGATCGACCTGGCCGTGCAGTCGGCCCGGGCCGGGGCGGCGCTGAGCGGCGTGCTGACCTTCTGGCCGCACCCCAGCGCGCTTTTCCGCCCGGAGGAGCGGACGAAACTCATCCAGCCGGCCGCGACCAAGGCCCGCATGTTGAACCGGCTCGGGGTCGACGCCGTGATCACCCAGCCCTTCACGCCGGAGTTCGCGGGCATCGCGGCGGCGGAGTTCATCCCCTGGCTGAAGCAGAGATTGCCCGGACTCGTGGCGGTCTACGTGGGTGAGAATTTCCGCTTCGGCCGCGGCCGCAGCGGCGATGTGCCGCTGCTGGCGGCGAGCGGCCGGCAGCACGGCGTGCCGGTGTTCAGCGCCCCGCGTGTCAACCTCGGCGGGGCGCCGATCAGCAGCACGCGCATCCGCGCGCTGCTGGAGGCCGGCGATGTCCCCGCAGCCAACGCCCTGCTGGGCTACGCCTACTTCGCGCACGGCCATGTGGTCCCGGGGAAGCGGCTCGGCCGCACGATCGGTTTCCCCACGCTGAACCTGCCGTGGGCGCCGGAACTGAAACCGCGTTTCGGGGTGTATGCCGTGCGCCTGTCAGGCGACAAGACCGCCGCGCCGCTGCCGGCGGTCGCCAACTACGGCGTGCGCCCGACGGTGGAGGCCGCGGGGGAGCCGCAGCTGGAGGCCCATGCCCTCGGCGCGTGTCCGTTCGGCGAGGGCGACCACCTCAAGGCGGAGTGGCTGCGGTTTTTGCGGCCGGAACGAAAGTTCGCGGGCATCGACGAACTGCGCGCGCAGATCGCCCGCGACCGGGAGATCGCCGTGAAGTTCTTCGGCTGACCCGGCGGCCTACTTGCCGCGCAGCGTGGCGAGAGCCTGTTGGAAACCGGTCCGCGCGAAACCGGCATCCGACCCCAGCGCCACGAAGGTGAAGCCCCACTCGCGGCATTTGGCGACGAGCGCGGGATGGTGGACGAGGATGCCGGCCGCCTTGCCGTGTTTCCGCGCCGCCGCCACGACCCGCTGCACGGCGCCGAGAAAATCCGGGTGGTCGAACTGGTCGCGGATGCCGAGATTGTAGGTGAGGTCGGTCGGGCCGACGAAGAGCACGTCCACGCCGTCCACGGCGGCGATGCCGTCGCTGTGGGCGACGGCTGCCGCCGTCTCGACCTGGGTGATGTTCAGCAGCCATTCGTGCGCGTGCTGGTAGTATTCCTCAAAGTCCGCGCCGAAGCCGGCGCCGCGGACGATCTTGGCGACCCCGCGCTGACCGCGCGGCGGGTAACGCATGGCGGCGACCGCCGCCTCGGCCTCGGCCACGGTGCTCACATAGGGCACCATGATGCCCTGCGCGCCCAGATCCAGCGCCCGCTTGAAGCGGGGCGTCTCATTGGCCGCGATCCGCACCAGCGCGGCGGCGGGCGTGGCGGCCACGGCCTGCAACTGGTGCAGCATGGTTTCATCGCCGCCGGGGCCGTGCTCATGGTCGAGCAACACCCAGTCGAAACCGGTGTGGCCGGCGATTTCGGCCGTGACGGACGAGCCGAGGTTGAGGAAGGTGCCCACGACCCATTCCCGGGCGAGGACACGTGAGCGGAACTGGCCGGAGAGTTTCATGGAAGTCAGAGGGAGAGGTAGAGCCGGTAAAGAGCCTGGGTGCCGCAGTCCTCCCAACCGCGGGCGGCCACCAGGTCGTAGAGTTTCTTGGCGCTGACCAGCCCGGGCAGGTCGAGCCTGAGTTCGGCGGCGCTGTCGAGGGCGATGCGCATGTCCTTCAGGATGTGCTTCACATAAAACCCCGGCGCGTAATTTTCCGCCAACGCGCGCGGGGCGAGGTTGGTCAGCGCCCAGCTGCCCGCGGCCCCGCCGCTGATGCTCGCGTGCACCGCCGCCGGATCGAGGCCGGCCCGCTTGGCGTAGATCAGCGCCTCGCACCAGGCGACCATGCCGACCGCCACGGCGATCTGGTTGGCCATCTTGCAATGCTGGCCGGCGCCGGCGGGGCCGAGCAGCGAAAGGTTTTTCCCCAGCAAACCCAGCACCGGTTTCGCGCGCTCGAAAGCCGCCGGCGCGCCCCCGGTCATGATCACCAGCCGCGCCTCCTTGGCCCCGATGTCGCCACCCGACACCGGCGCGTCGAGCGCGTCAAGTCCGCGCCGGGCGGCCTCGGCCGCGATGCGCCGGGCGAGCAGCGGGCTCGAGGTGGTCATGTCGATCAGCAGGGCGCCGGGTTGCGCCCGGGCAATGATCCCGTCCGGGCCCAGATAGGCGGCCTCCACGTCGGCGGGATAGCCGAGCATGGTGAGCACGACGTCGGCCCCGGCCGCGGCGCCGCCGGCCGAATCGTGCCAGGTCGCGCCGGCCTCCAGCAAGGCCGCCGCCTTCTCCTTGGTGCGGTTATGCACCTGCACGGCATGACCGGCCCTGAGCAGGTGGCCCGCCATGCTGCGGCCCATGACGCCGGTGCCGATGAAGGCGATGACGGGCAGACTCATGTTGGGATTTGGGCCATACCGCTTGCTAGCGGACAGGCGGCGGGCAGGCCATAACAAAGAAACCCCCGGGGCGGCGGAGGTTGAAACTGGCGGGATGGACGGGACTCGTTCCGGCGCTGCGCCGAGGCATTTCACTCGCGACCTTCTGCGTGACAGTCTATTCGACATGCACGGCCCGCATCAGAAGCGGTCTCACTTATAAATGTCGTGTGTGCCGATATCGACCGTGTAGATGATGTTCCCATTCTGATAGAAAACCGCCCGCAGATTACCTTCTATGGTAACAGAGTGGACTGTGCACTTAAAACGCGCTGAAAGACTGGCAATCTTGTGCGTTTTGAGCGCTCGGTCGTAAGGATCCTTCCGGAAAATTTTGAATTTCTCTCGCGCTTTGTCCTGCTGCTCTTGTGGCAGCTTGTGGAACGCCTTCCAAAAAGTGGGGGTAGCCTTAAAGCAATAAGTCACACTTCCTGCGGAGGATTCCGTAAAGCGGAATCAAAGTCAATCGTGAGGCCTTCTTCAATTTCCCGCATCCCCTGAGCAAAGGAGTCGGGCACCTCTTCGTGAACAAAAACCACGTTTTGGCTTTGCGACGCAGTGGAACCCCCAGCGAGGCGATACTCCAAGTAATACGTAGGAACGCAGTCTCCTTCAACTTTCTGAGGCTCTGTGTAAACGGGAGGCATGATATTATGTGGGAGGAAGAAGTTGCTGAACTGGCGGCGCGAGGTTTACGATGAAATGTCGTTCACCTATCTTTTCATCATTAGCTAATACGACGACACGATACTCGCCCTGTTGAGGAATTACAATGCCAGGTAGCTTAAAGGGTATCTCTATGATGTCTTTCGGCGTAATTTTACCTTCCGGGATCTGAGCACGTGCAGCGGAGTTAACCAGGACCAAGCCTGTTTGTTTTTGTTCAACGCGAAGGACCACGTTAATCATGTTGGTTCCTGGTTGAAAATTTGAGAGAACCGCCGTCGCAAAAAAACTAGGGGTCTGGAAAGGAAACCCCGGGCAATTCCACGCCCCAAACATTCCAACCAGAGTCAATTTTCCTGTCCCAGCCTCTCGCACCACGTGGTCTGACAAAAGTATTGCCTGAATTACGACTGGGTCAGATTCGGGTTGATCCATCGGCATTAGGAAAGCCTAGGGACCAAGCACCCGCAAGTTCAAAGGAGTCGCCAAATACCTCGCGACTCGAACCGCCAGTCTTCTAGCTAGTCAGATAGACGCTTGTTCGTGTCGTCTCCTCTCGTAAGCACTTCTGGAATCCTCTCTGTTTTAGGTGCCACAAACTGCCACGGGGTTTTCAATTCCTGAAAACAGAAAACCACACAACCTTCTGGGTCGTGTGGTTTTAAACTGGCGGGATGGACGAGACTCGAACTCGCGACCTTCTGCGTGACAGGCAGACGCTCTAACCAACTGAGCTACCACCCCGTGAAACGGGAAAGAGGCGGCAACGTAGATTCGAGGTGGGGTGTGTCAAGCGTCGTTTGGTCAGAGCGGAATCAGCCCGCTTTTGCCCTGAAATTGCGCCCGGTGGCCGCCATTGCTCGATTAATTTCGCTTGGGTTTTGGGAGCGCCGGCTGCCGGTCCAAAACCGATCGCCAGAGGGCGCTTTCCCCGGCCAAGCCGTGCTCCGCGAGTTTCCGGGCGATGAGTGGGGGGGGCGGCTCGACGACCCGGTGTTTCAGGTCGGGCGGGAATTCCGGGCGCACGGCGCGCGTGAGCGCCCAGCAGGCCCAGGTGCGCCAGCGGCGCTGTTCGCGGCGGGGCTCGTTCATCCGGTCGGCGAGATGCTGGAAGTGCACGCGCGGGTTGCCGATGAAGACATCGGTGGGGGTGTGGCGGAGAAACCACGCCATCGCCTCGTAGGGCGGCGGCCAGTCGCGCAGCTCGGCCTCGTCACCGCGCAGGTCGGCGCCCAGCGCGCGGTCCAGGTTCAGCAGGGCGCGCGCCGCGAGGCCCCGTTGCCAGAGGTGTTGTGCGTAGGTCAGCGCGGTCAGGTAGAAGCCGGGGCCGCGATCGGCGCCGTGCGCCGTGAGCGCGCGCGCATCCATGGCCGCGGGGGCGGGCGGCAGATGGGGGCAGGGCGGCAGCGGACGCGGCATGGGATCGATTGGGACCCTAGTGGCGAGACGCCGGGAGTCCATGCGGCATTGCGGGACTACGCTACGGGTGGAGCGGGTTGACCCCAACGCGCTTGATCATGGCCGTTCGCAAACCAGCGTGTTGAGGTCAACCCGCTCCACCTCGGCAGAAGAGTCCGTTAGGACGGGGTCTTTCGCTCAAGTTTAACTTGGCGGCCGGCCCGCGTCTGGCGCATAACGGAGGCCTGCAAAACGAGGTCACAGGCTCCGTCAACGAGGTGCGCGGCTGGAAATACGCGGTGCTGTGGCTGCTGGCCGCTTTGCTGCGGGTGTGGGGACGCACCCTGCGCTTCGAGGCCGACGCGGAGACCCTCGCGCGGCTGACCAAGTCCGACGAGCCGGCCGCGATCGTCATCTGGCACAACCGGCTGTTCCTCTCGGCGGAGATTTTCCGGCGCTACCGTTTCCGGCGGCGGGTGTTCGGCCTCGTGAGCGCGAGCAAGGACGGGGCGTGGCTGGCGGCGTTCTACCGCATGATCGGCCTCACGCCGGTGCGGGGCTCGAGCAGCAACTTCGGCCGCGAGGCGGGCAAGGCGCTGATCGAGGTCATGCGCGCCGGGCACGACATCGGCATCACGCCCGACGGCCCGCGCGGGCCGCTGTATGAGGTCGAACCGGGCGTGCTGGTCGTCACGCGGCGCAACAACGCGCCGATGATCCTGGTCGGGGCCGAATTCGGCCCGGCCAAGCGGCTGGGGAGCTGGGATCGCTTCTACA
Organism: Opitutia bacterium; assembly: GCA_016190985.1. Lineage (GTDB taxonomy): Bacteria > Verrucomicrobiota > Verrucomicrobiia > Opitutales > Opitutaceae > Lacunisphaera. The sequence goes on from JACPPI010000006.1 coordinate 136,757, forward strand.
TCCCGTGGCCGTTCACGCGGATCAAAATGCGCTGCACCGTGCTGCCGGCGAAAAACGCCGACGGCACCAAGCTCGGCGCCGCCGAGGTGCGCGCGGCGCTGCGCGCGATCAACCCGGATCGCTGAAAGGTGGAGCGCGTTGACCCCAACGCGCTGGTTTGTGCGTGCGTTTGCCTGAAGCGCGTTGGGGTCAACGCGCTCCACCCCAAGCCCGGCCTCAGAACGAGGGCGTGACCGTGATGCTCTTGCCGGCGGCGACGACGTAGTCGTTGCCGGTGCTCCAGGCGAGGTCGTTGACCAGCAGCTTGAAGGTCACGGGCGTGGTGGCGCGCTTGACGCTGGCGGTCCAGAGGTTGGCGCCGGTGCAGTCCATGGCGACGCCGTGGTCCCAGCTCAGGCCCGGGCCGTCGCCGCGGAGGTAGAGGTGGTTGCCGAAGCCGATGTCGATCTGGGCGGAGATGAAGGTCGCCGGCGGCTCGCCGGTCTTCCTCTTCGCGGGCGCGGCGGATTTCTTCGCCGGAGCCTTCGACCTGGCGGCGGTGGTTTTCTTGGTGAGCTTTGTCATGTTGATTTCTGTTTGGTTGTTAAAGGGGTAGGAGGCTGTATTTTCCCCTCGGCGCACCGGCTGCAACAGCAATTTTAAGGCCGCGGCGGCGGGCGTGTTAAACCGCGCTGGGCAAGCGGGTAGTGGCGGAGGAAAATTTTGGTTTACTCGGGCCGGGGCGTCCCTCAATTAAGCCGTTCCACTTTCGGGGCAGTAGCTCAGTTGATAGAGCGCGTCGTTCGCAACGACGAGGTCGTCGGTTTGATCCCGATCTGCTCCACCATCCTTCGCCGAGCGCCGCGAGGACGAAGGATGCCCTGCGTATCCTTGGCGAAGCAGGGCATTTCGCTTCCGCCGGCGGTCAGGACGAATGGCAGGCCAGCGAAGGCTGCCGCGCCTTGTCCCAGCGCTCCAAGCTGGCCTGAAGCTGGGGCAGTTTCGTCGGCTTGCTCACGTAGTCATCCATGCCGGCCGCGAGGCATTTTTCGCGGTCCCCGGCCATGGCGTTGGCCGTCATCGCGATGATGTGCACCGGGGCCTTCCAGGGGCAGTTGCCCTGGAGGCCGCTTTCCATTTTGCGGATGGCGCGCGTGGCCTCGTAGCCGTCCATCTCCGGCATCTGGCAATCCATGAAAACGACCTCGTAGGGGATTTTCGCCAGCGCTTCCAGGACCTCCTGGCCGTTGGCGGCGAGGTCGGCGGTGCAGCCGAGTTTGCCCAGTTGGGCCAGGGCGACCTTCTGGTTCACCTGGTTGTCTTCCGCGATGAGGATGCGGATCTTGGGGAGCCGCCCGGCCCCGGCGGCCGGGGGATCAACGGGGGTGAAGCTCGACTTGGTGAAGACATGCTCGGCTTTGGCGCGGCCGATGACATCCACAATGCAGTCAAAGAGGCGCGAGCGTTTCACGGGCTTCACCAGGTAGGCCTCGATGCCCGCAGCCTCAAGCTCGGCGTTGCCCAGGTTCTTCCCGAGGGAGGTCAAGATGACCAGGTGGACCGGGGCGATGGCCGGATCGGCCTTGATGGCGCGGGCCAGGGTGAGGCCGTCCATCTCCGGCATCTGCATGTCGAGGAGGGCGAGGTCGTAGGGGGTGCCGGCGGCGGTGGCGCTCCGGAGGGTTTTCAGCGCCTCGTGCCCGCTGGCGGCGCTGCCTTTCTGCATTTTCCAGGCGAAGATCTGGTGGCGCAGGATCTGGCGGTTGGTGGCGTTGTCGTCGACGACGAGGACCCGCAGGTCGAACAGGTCGCGGTCGTGGCTGAGGGCGGGCTGCGGGACGCCCAGCTGCTTCTCAAACCGCGCGGTGAACCAGAAGGTCGTGCCCTTGCCCACCGCGCTCTGCACATGGATATCCCCGTCCATCAGTTTCACCAGCTGCCGGGAAATCGCCAGGCCGAGCCCCGTGCCGCCGTATTTGCGCGTCGTCGAGGAATCGGCCTGCGTGAAGGACTGGAAGAGGCGCTCCTGGACTTCGGGCGGGATGCCGATGCCGGTGTCCACCACGTCGAACCGCAGCACGGCATGGGTGTCCGTCTCGCTTTCCTTGAAGACGCGGATCACGACCTCGCCGCGGTCGGTGAACTTGATGGCGTTGCCGATGAGGTTGAGGAGGATCTGCCGGAGGCGGCCGGGATCGCCGCGGAGATGGGCCGGCACGTCGGGCAGGATGGCGCTGGCCAGCTCGACCCCTTTGCCCTGTGTCCGCTCGGCCAGCATGTCGAGGGTGCCCTCGACGATCTCCACCAGGTTGAAATCGAGCACCTCGAAGGAGAGCTTCCCGGCCTCGATCTTGGAGAAGTCGAGGATGTCGTTGATGATGGTCAGCAGGTTGTCCGCGCTGTTGACCACGGTCTGGGCATACTCGCGCTGCATCGGCGCCAGGGGCGTGTCGAGCAGCAGGCCGGACATGCCGATGATGGCGTTCATCGGGGTGCGGATCTCGTGGCTCATGTTCGCCAGGAATTCGCTCTTGGCGCGCGAGGCCATGTCGGCGGCGGCCTTGGCGACCTTGAGGGCGTCCGCGGCCTGTTTGCGCTCGATGGCGGCGGCGATGTGCTGGGACACGAATTGCAGCAGTTCGCTGTCCTTGGGCGTGTAGCGCACCGTGCCGGTGTAGTTTTGCACCCCGAGGACCCCGATGCTGCGGCCTTCGGAAATGAGGGGGATGCCGAGCCAGTCGAGCGGCAGGGTGCCGATCATCTGGATGGCTCCTTCCTGCCGCATCTGGTCGATCTGCTCCGCGGTCAGGAGCAGGGGCTGGCGGCTTTGCAGGACCATCGCCGTGAGGCCCTTGCCGGGTTTGCGCGGCGCGGGCGTCGGGTCGAGCTCGTCGACGAAGTAGGGGAACGACATCAGCTGGGTGCCCTCGTCATAGGTCGCCACGTAGAAATTTTTGGCCGGCAGCAGCTCGCCCACGATCTCATGGATCCGGCGGAACATCGCCGGCAGGTCCGAGGCGGCATGGGCGGCTTCGGAAATCTGATGCAGCGCGGCCTGCACCAGCTCGGAGCGCTTCCGCTGGGTGGCGTCCAGGAACATGCCCTGCACGCCGTTGCACCGGCCGGCGGTGTCGTAGATCGGCACCTTGAGGACATGGATGTATTGCATGACGCCGTCGGGCGTCCGGCCATCCGGCGTGATGGTCTCGAAGGGCGTGCCGCTTTCCATGATGCGCTGGTTTTCGCGGCGATACCTTTCCGCCACCTCGGGCGGTTCATTCCGCAGGGTCACCTTGCCGAGGATGGCGGCCAGGGGCAGCTTGAGGCGTTCGCAAAAAAGTTTGTTGGCGAAGGTGAACCGGCCCTCGGGATCCAGCCGGAAGAGGTGGACCGGCAGGTTTTCCACCACGGAGTTCAGGAAGGCCTGCGACTCGGACAGGGCCCGCACCGTTTGCCGGTGCTCCTCGGTGACGCGGGCCAGTTCACCGTTCCGCCGTTGCAGCGCCTGGCGCAAGGCGGCCTCGGTGGCGGCCTGCGCGGCGCGCCCGCGCTTCATGCGGAACCAGGCCAGCCCCGAAGTGAGGCCGAGGAGAGCGACAAGCAGCACCATTGGCGCCAGCCCGAGCTGGCCCTGCCGGGGTGAAAACGCGGGCGATTCCAGGCCTGCGGCAATGGCGGTCAGGCCCAGGCCGACCAGCAGCAGGGAGGTCAGCAGCAGGCCGAGGCTCAGGGCCTGGGGCGGGAATGCCGGGGTGGGGATGACTTCGTCGTCGGGAGTTTTGTTCATGGGCGGCGGACTGATTTCGCGGGCAGTGCGGGGACGGGTTATCCGGAGCGCCCCCGTTCCAGCATGGCGCGGATCGTCAGCTCTATGACCTGGTTCGAGCAGGGTTTTTGGAGGAAATGAATCCCGGGCAGCGGCGGGGCCTTCCGCCACGCGATGTTCTCGGAGTTGCCGCTGAGGCAGATGATCTTGAGGCCGGGTTTTTCGGCCTGGAATCTGGCGGCCAGGTCGAGTCCGCTCAGGTCGCCGGACAGGACGATGTCGGTGAAAAGCAGGTCGATGCGCGGGGAGTGCCACTGCCACGCCTCCAGGGCTTCCTCGGCGCTGCCGGCCTGCAGGATCCGGTAGCCGCTGCCCTGGAGCACCAGGGCCAGCAACTCGCGCAGTCCCGCATCGTCCTCCAGCAGCAGGATGGTGTTTTTGCCCCGGGTTTCACCGGGGCCGCTGTTGCCCGGTTTCCCCGCAAGATCATCCGCTGGTGCGGCCGGCAGATATAGCCGCAAAGTGGTGCCGGCCTGCGGCTGCGATTCAACGTCAAGCCAGCCTCCGGAGGCCAGCACGATGCTCCGGCTGGCCGCCAGTCCGAAGCCGGCGGACTTGCCCGCCCGGTTGGTCAGGCTAAAAGGCGCGGTGGCGCGGGCCAGGGTCTCGGGTGTCATGCCGGTGCCGGTGTCGCGCACGGTGAGGCACACGAAGTCACCCGGCCGGCCCGCCGGCTGGATATCGAGGTCGGCCTCGGTGAGCCCGAGGCGGTCGGTCGTGCAGGATAAAGTGCCGCCCTCCGGCATCGCGGCGCGCGCGTTGGCGGCCAGCCCCAACAGGACCTGTTCGAACAGGTCGGGGTCGGTCCACACCATGGCCGGGGCGGCCGTCAGTTGCGTGGCCAGCCGGCACTTGCCGCCCAGCAGACGCCGGATCGCCGGCTCCTGATCCTGGACCAGCGCGTGCAGGTCCACCGGCTGGATGTGCAGGGTGTGGCGGTTGCTGATGATGAGCAGCTGTTGGGCCAGCCGGGCCGCCCGCCCGCCCGCCTGCCGGATCGCCAGCACGTGCGGAAGGACCTCGGAGGAAGGCCCGCACCGCTCCAACAGCAGGGCCGCCTGCCCGTTGACCACCGTCAGGGCGTCACTGAACAACCGGGCCAGATGCGCGCCCAGTTCCAGCAGCCCGGCCTGCTCGCCCGTGGGCACCGGGGCCGCAGGCGGGGAGGGATTGCCCTGCTCCATGATGGACGGGTTGGCCATTGGGGAATTGAATGGAGATCGGGCCTTTGGCCGGATGGCCAGAGGTCCCACAACCTGTCATATCGACTCCAAGGCCCGGAGAGATGAGGTTTTTTTTGGGGAAAATCGCGGACGGGCGCCGGCCGGCCGCCCAAGGCGGGCTTGCACTGCGGCGCGGGACCGGCATTTTCGCTGCGTTCCGGCCACCCGGATGTCACGTCCTCGTAGCTCAGCTGGATAGAGCACCGGTTTTCTAAACCGGTCGTCGCGTGTTCGAGTCACGCCGGGGACGCCACTTTTCATTCCGAAGCGGAATGAAAAGTGCCCTCCATAGCCTCGGCGACGGAGGGCTTTACACGTTCGCCGCCGCACTCCTGGTCAGAAGAAATAATAACTTGCTTCACGCCGGGGCATCAGGCTTCTTGCACCTTCCGATGGGTCATCGGGCTGTAGCGTAGTCTGGTAGCGCGCTTGCATGGGGTGCAAGAGGTCGTGAGTTCGAATCTCACCAGCCCGACCATTTTCCTCGCGACGTTTCGCGGGGTTTTACACAATGCAGGTCTGCAAATGACCACGACCGAGGCCAAGAAACGAATTGCCGAGTTGCGCGCGGAAGTGGCGCGCCATGCCGAGCTTTACTACCGGCAGGCCAAGCCGGAAATCTCCGACCGCGACTACGACAAGCTGGAGCGCGAGCTGGCCGACCTCGAAAAGCAGTTCCCGCAGTTCGCCAAGAAGGAGTCGCCGACCGCCCAGGTGGGCGACGACCGGCTGGAGGGTTTTTCCACCTACCGGCACCGCCAGCCGATGCAGAGCCTCGACAACACCTACTCCGAGGCGGAATACCGCGCCTTCCACCAGCGCCTGGTCAAGCAACTGGAGCGCGAGGCCCTGAGCTACGTCGTGGAGCCCAAGATCGACGGCCTCGCCGTGAGCGTGACCTATGAGAAGGGCAAACTCTCCCGGGCCGTGACGCGCGGCAACGGCGAGGAGGGCGACGACATCACCGTCAACGCCAAGACCATCCACTCGCTGCCGCATGAGCTTAAGGCCGGCAAGAAGCACCCGGTGCCGGATGTGATCGAAATTCGCGGCGAGATTTACCTGACGACGGAGGAATTCCAGCGCATCAACCAGGAGCGCGAGGAGGCCGGCGAGCCCGTCTACGCCAATCCCCGCAATCTCGCCGCCGGCACCATCAAGCAGCTTGATTCCCGCGAGGTCGCCCGCCGCAAGCTGGAGATCGTGCTTTATGGCATCGGTTACTGTGAGCCAGCGATTGTGGAGTCGCAGAGTGAGTTTCTCGCGCTGGTGAAGCAGTGGGGTCTGCCGACCGTGGAGAAATTCTGGGCGGCCGACGGTATTCACGAAGCATGGAAGGCCGTGGGCCAGCTCGACAAGATGCGGCACGATTTCGCCTACGGCACCGATGGCGCCGTGACCAAGCTCGACTCCTTCGCGCTGCGGCGCGCCGCCGGCAGCACGAGCAAGGCGCCGCGCTGGGCCATCGCCTACAAGTTCGAACCCGAGCGCGCCGAGACGAAGATCAATTCCATCACCATCCAGGTCGGCCGCACCGGCGTGTTGACCCCCGTGGCCGAACTGGAGCCGGTGCTGCTGTCTGGCACGACGGTGCAACGCGCCACGCTGCATAATCGCGACGAGATCGAGCGGAAGGATATCCGCATCGGCGACTACGTGCTGGTTGAGAAGGCCGGCGAGATCATCCCGGCCGTGATCGAGGTGAACCTCAAGCGCCGCACACCGGAGTGCAAACCCTACAAGTTTCCCGAGAAATGTCCCGAGTGCGCCACGAAGGTCGTGCAGCTCGAGGGCGAGGTGGCGCTGCGCTGCCCGAACTACGACTGCCCGGTGCAGGTGCGCCGGCGGCTGAGCCATTTCGTGTCCAAGGCGTGCCTGGACATCGACGGGCTGGGCTTCGCGATGGTGGACGAGCTGGTGACGAAGGGCTGGGTGAAGGGCCTGGCCGACATCTACCGACTCAAGCGCGACGACCTGCTCACGCTCGGCAAGAGCGTGGAAAAATCCACAGACAACCTGCTCGCCGCCATCGAGGCCAGCAAACGGCGGGAGCTTTGGCGCGTGATCCACGGGCTGGGCATCCCGCACGTCGGCGTGGCGGCGGCCAAGGACCTGGCAGCGCATTTCCGCGACATCGAGAAGCTGGCCGCCGCCTCGACCGGCGACTTCATCGCCAACAAGGAGAGCGTCATCTCCGGCATCGGCGGCACGATGGCGGAGGCCATCACGGGCTTTTTCAAGGAGCCGCGCAACCGCGACACGGTGGCCGCGCTGCTGAAGGCCGGCGTGGCGCCGCAGGTGGCGGCGAAGACCGCCACGAGCAGCCTGTTTGCGGGCAAAACCTTTGTGCTGACCGGCACGCTCCCGTCGATGTCGCGCGAGGAGGCCACGGCGAAGATCGAGGCCGCCGGCGGCAAGGCCAGCGGCAGCGTCAGCAAGAAGACGAGCTACGTGCTCGCCGGGGCCGAGGCCGGCTCGAAGCTCGACAGGGCGAAGGAGCTGGGCGTGCCCGTGATCGACGAGGCCGAGTTCCTGCGGATGTTGAAGGGGTAGGGCGCGTCTCTCGCTGCGCCGTCACCGCGCCGCGGTATCAGCAGGAGGCGTCATCGGGACCCCAATGTTCGTATTACGAACATTGGGCATAAAGTCTCCCGGCGTTGGCTTGAATGTTCGTAATACGAACATCGTCAGGATGGGGCCACGTGCTGGCTTTGCGGTTCGTTAGTCGAGCGGCGCGGCGGTGCTCACGGCGTGAGCGGCGGCTTGAGCTTGGGCATGCCGTGGTCCACCGACAGCGGCCCGCTGCCGCTGATGGCGAACATGACCAGCAGGAAAAACACAAGGGCGGAGAATTCGAGGGACTGGCCGCCGCTCATCAGGCCCTCGCCGCGATGGATAAACACCGCGCCGGCCAGGATCGGGATCTGCACCCACGCGGCGATGCGCGTCAGCAGGCCGACGGTGAGCATCAGGCCGCCCACGAGGTGGGCCAGCGAAATGTAGTGGAGCAGGCCCACCGTCACGAGCCAGGGGAACTCTATCCGCTTGAGCAGATCCAGGATGAATTCCGCCCGGGTGTTGGTGATGATGAACACACCGCGGATGAAAAGGCCCAGCCCGAGATAAATGCGCACGCAATCCAGCCACACCTTGGGATGGGCTTCCGCCCAGTCGATGAACTGACGCAGCTTTTCCATGGGGTAATGTCTCCTTGGGGTAAGCCGGCGGGCGGGATGACCGCCGGGTGGCTGCAGGATATTGCGATCATCCGCCGCGAGTCAACGGCGGGGATGGGGTGTATGAGTGGGAGCGGGTTTATCCCGAGACAAGTCGGGGCGTAAAGCCCCTCCCACAGCCCGCCTTGCTCTCTAATATCCCTGCCGCTGGAGCTGCAGCTGCAACTCGCGCTGGAAGGCCTGCACGTCGGCCGGGCTGGGCTTGTAGCCCTTCTGCGCGGTCTCGAGCATGAGGCGGCCCATCTGGTCGATCGCCCACTTGCCGGTGGTGCCGTCGCTGAAGGTCACGGTGCCGCTGGCCATGAAGCCGGGGCGGACGAGGCGGTCCAACTCAAGGGAAAGCGTGCTGGCACCGGCGGGCGGGGCGGCGAGGCCATCGCCATCGTCGGGCAGATCTTCGGGCGGCAGGTCGTCCTCGTCCACCGCGCCGGGCGCCATGCCGACCTTCTCCTTGAGCTTGTCGATCAGGCCCTTTTTCTCAGCGCGGGATGGGGGCACCCCGCCCACAGGGGGCGGCGTCTTGCTGACGTCGGAGGTGTCCACCTTGGGCGCGGGATCCTTCAAGGCGAGGTTCAGGTCGTCGACGAGAAACCGGACATCCCGGTAGGTCATCGAGATCTTGAATTGCTCGGCGAGTTTCTTCTGGACGGCGGAGAGGTTGTCGCCGGCGGCGACCCAGGCGCTGACGGCCTGTTTTTGTTCGGGAGTGAGGGACATGGACGGAAGTTGAGGGTTAATGGCTGAGAGTTGAGAGTCAAACCAAGTGCCGGGCAGGCGCGCCGGGGGGCAGCTGCTCAAAGCTCGCGCCCGAGCGGCCGGGTGAGACAGGTGGGCCCGCCGCCACCTTTCCGGGCGATCTCCTCGCCGGCAAGCTCGTGCACCTCGCAGCCGGCGGCGATGAGTTCGCGCCGGGTGCGCGGATTGCCGGCGGCCAGCACGCAGACGTGCGGGGCCACGGCGAGGACGTTGCAACCGAGAGTGTCGAACTCCTCCGGTGCGACCTCGACCAGCCTGATGCCGCGGGCCAGCAGCAGCTCGCGGAACGGGATCGGCATGAGCGGCGAGTGCACCAGCGCGAGGTCGGGCGCCAGCGGCGAATAGACGGACATGAGGTGGAACACATCGGCCGGGCCCCGGAAATGCGGCAGCGGCACGACGACAACCTCCACCCCCGGGCCGACGAGCTCGCGCAGTTGGCGGATGCCCTCGTCGTTGGTGCGGTAGCCGCGCGCGACGGCCAGGGTGCGCGGATCCACCCAGGCGACGTCGCCGCCTTCCAGCGTGCCCGGTGTCGTGATCTCGCCGGCAATGGGCACACCCCAGACATCGGCGGCCCGGCGCAGGGCGGCGGGTTCGCCGCGCCGGTTGGCCTTGCCCATCGAGCAAAGGATGAGGCCCCGGTCGCAGACGACGCCGGCGTCGCGCACATAGATGGAGTCGATGCTCTGGGCCGGGTCGGGCGGCATCGTCAGCACCTCCGCGCCGAGACGGCGGAGCAGCGCGGCAAAGGCGTCGGATTCGGCGACGGCCCTGGGCAGATCGGGGCAGGAGGTGAAATTCAGCGGCCGCCACTCGGCGGCAAATTTCGCGGGGGACCCGAAAGCCTCCGTTGCACCCTTGACGATCACCCGTTTCAGGGTGCCGGTGTCGCTTTGCAGGGTGAGGGGCATGGGAAGAGTTGAAAGGTGAAAGCGGAAAGTTGAGAAACAGCAAAAAGACCGACCCTAGCCTGCTTTCAACCTTCATCTGTGAGCGAAGAGTTGGGAATCCTGTAGCGGCGGTCTATGACCGCCGAAAAGATCCAACGGCGCTCATAGAGCGCCGCTACAGCGATCCAGGCCTCACCGCTATTTGGCCAGCTGGGCCTTGAGGAAATCCACGCTGCCGCGCACGGAGTCGTCCTGCTCCATCATGTTTTCGACGGTCTTGACGGCGTGGATGACGGTGCCGTGGTCGCGGCCGCCGAAGGCCTCGCCGATTTCCTGGAGGGAGTGGCGGGTGAGCTGGCGGCTGAGATACATGGCGATCTGGCGGGGGAACGCGATGGCGTTGGGCCGGCGTTTGCTCGTCATGTCCGAGTGGCGGATCTGGTAGTGGTCGGCGACGCGTTTCTGGATGCCCTCGATGTTGAGGCGGTTCTGGGCCTCCTCCATCAGCACGTCCTTGAGCAGATGCTCGGCGGTGGCGAGGTCGAGGGTCTTGCCCGTGAGGGCGGCGTAGCTGGAAATCTTGATGAGGGCGCCCTCGAGCCGGCGGATGTTCTTCGAAATGTGCTGCGCCATGAACTCGATCACGGGCATCGGCAGCTCGATCTTGAGGGTGGCGGCCTTGGTCTTGAGAATGGCGACACGGGTCTCGAAGTCGGGCGAGGAGATGTCGGCGGAGAGGCCCCACTGGAAACGGGAGACGAGGCGGGCCTCCAGCGTGGCGATCTCGGCGACCGGGCGGTCGCTGGAGATGATGATCTGCTTCTGGGACTCGAAGAGGTCGTTGAAGGTGTGGAAGAACTCCTCCTGGATGCGCTCCTTGCCGGCGAGGAACTGGACGTCGTCCACGAGCAGGATGTCCACGTTGCGGTAACGCTGGCGGAACCGGGTCAGGGCGTTCTCCTGGATGGCGTGGATGTATTCGTTGGTGAACTTTTCCGTGGAGAGGTAGGCGACCTTGGCCTCGGGGTTGCGCTGGAGGATGCTGTGCCCGATGGCGTGCATCAGGTGGGTCTTGCCGAGGCCGGTGGCGCCGTGGAGGAAGAGGGGGTTGTAGGCCTGGGCGGGGGCCTGGGCGACGGCGAGGGCGGCGGCGTGGGCGAGCTGGTTGTTCTGGCCGACGACGAAGTTCTCGAAGGTGTTGCGCGGGTTGAGCGAGCTGGCGGCGGCCAGGCGCTCGTCGTAGCGGAGCGGGCGCCGGGCGGTGGCGCGGCCCTTGGGCTCGGCGGCGGGCACCCGGGCGGGGGCGGCGCCGTTGTCTGTCATCTTCTTCAGGCTGACGTGGACCATGCGGCCGGCGGTCAGGCGCAGGCGCTGCGAGATCAGGTCGAGGTAGTTGTCGTGGATCCAGATCGCGGCGAAATCATTCGGCACGCCGAGCGTCAGCGAGTCCTCGGTCGTCTCGACGCAGCGGATGGGCTCGAACCACATCGCGAACACATCCTCCGGGAACAACCCTTTCAGGTCGCATTTGACGGTTTCCCAGAGGCTGGTCTGGAGGGCGGGGTGAGGCATGACAGGACGGGGAGGAGACAGGTTTGTTGACACTTCAGCAACTGCATTTGCCCTGACCCCGGTTTTGCCTGTCGTGCGCCTGCTACTCGGAAGGGAAAATGGGAGGTCTGGCTGTCACTTCTCCGTCGCGCGTGGGCGGCGGAGGAAAAGTGATGGACAGCCGGGGTCTGGGGAGCCCTGGTCGAGTCGAGGCACGATGTGCGCTGCGGAGTTGGGAAAGAGCGGTCGCTGAGAACGACGGTTAAAAATTACTTTGCGAGTAACGTGAACAAAAAAATGCGTTTCAAGGGCAACTTTCCGACATCTTGTTCACACTTTTCCGGCGATAAGTTTTCCGATTTTAATGTTGCGAAAAACCGGCCGGGCCTCGGGCGCGTTTTCTCCTCTGAAAATCCACAGCTCAAGCATTCGTGAGCTGATGCGGCTCCGGCTCGGCCCATTTGCCGTGTTCGCGGATCAGGGCGATCAGCCGGGCGTCGGCCTCGGCCTGCGGGAGGTTGTATTGCACGCAGTTTTTGCCGACGTAGAGGTTGATTTTGCCCGGCGCGCCGCCCACGTAGCCGAAATCGGCGTCGGCCATCTCGCCCGGACCGTTGACGATGCAGCCCATGATGGCGATTTTCACGCCCTTGAGGTGGCCGGTCTGCGCGCGGATGCGCTGGGTGGTGGTCAGCAGGTCGAACAAGGTGCGCCCGCAGCTCGGGCAGGCCACGAATTCGGTCTTGGAGATGCGGGCCCCGGCGCCTTGGAGGACGTTGTAGGCAAGTTTGGCCGCGCGGGCGGGGTCGGCCTCGGTTTCGATGCTCACGAGGTCGCCCAGACCGTCGCACAGCAGGCTGCCCGTGAGGAAACTGGCCTCCAGGAGCTTGGACAGAAAGCTGTTTTCGCCCCGCAGCGCCGTGGCGGACGTGTTGCGGATCCAGACCGGGGCCTTGGAGCCGGCCGCCCTGAGGTTTTCCAGCAAACGGCGGTAGGAACCGATGCTGTGGCCGGTGGTGGGGTCCGGGTTCGACAACGTGAACAGCAGATTGGCGTCGCCGAGCTGGCGCACAGCGGCCGCGTAGGCGGCGAAATGCTCCGGGGCGGTTTCCGCCGCGAGAAAATGTCCGTGCCGGCGGACCAGCTCGGCGAAAGCGGTGAACTGGTCGGTTTCTCCGGCCTCGAACCGACGGACTAGCAACACGCGCCCTTTGCTCAGGGCGAGCAGGGGCTGGAGCACGTCGGGTGTCAGCGTGGCGCCCAGTTCCAGCGCGAGGAAATCGACCGGCAGCGAGGTTCGGGCCAGCGCTTCGCACAGCGCGGCGAGGTCGCCGGGGCTGGTGATCGGCACCAGCAGTCCCTCGGCCGGGGTGTCCTTGAGTTTGGGCGCGGCGAGGGCCGCGGCCGCGTCAGCCAGGCCGGGCAGGGTGGTGCGGACGATGACGCGCGGCGGCTGCTCGGGGCCGACGGTGCATTTGTCCGAGAACTTGAGGACGGCGGTCTCGCGGCGGGTGAAATGATAAGGGTCGATGGAGTCCCGGCCAATGTTCGTATTACGAACATTGGCCGGGGAGGCCGGAGCGGTGTTCCAGAGCGACATCGCCTTGTCGGCGATGGCGCGGGCCACGGGAATCTCGTAGACCGAATCCTCGGTCAGCGACACGCGGATGGTGTCGCCCAGGCCGTCGAGCAGGAGCGAACCGATGCCGATGGCCGACTTGATGCGGCCGTCCTCGCCGTCGCCCGCCTCGGTGACGCCGAGGTGCAGCGGATAGTGCATGTCCTCCCGGTCCATCCGCTCGACGAGCAGCCGGTAGGCCTGGATCATGACCTTGGGGTTGCTCGACTTCATCGAGAGGATGAGGGCGTGGTAATCGTGGCGGCGCGCGATGCGGAGAAACTCCAGCGCGCTCTCGACCATGCCGAGCGGCGTGTCGCCATAGCGGTTCATGATGCGGTCGGAGAGGGAGCCGTGGTTGGTGCCGATGCGCAGGGACCGGCCGAGTTCCTTGGCGCGGAGCACGAGAGGCGAAAAGGACTCGTGCAACCGCTCCAACTCGCGGTCGTAGTCGGCGTCGGTGTATTCCTTGACGGCGAATTTCTTTTTGTCGGCGTAGTTGCCCGGGTTGACCCGGACCTTCTCGACATGCTCGACCGCCTCCATGGCGGCGGAGGGCAGGAAGTGGATGTCGGCCACGAGCGGAATGTGGCCGAAGCCCGCGACGGAGAACTGTGCCCGGATGTCCTTGAGGCATCTGGCCGCGGCCGCGTTGGGCGCGGTGATGCGGACTATTTCGCAGCCGACCTCGGCCAGGGCGATGGACTGCTTCACGGTCGCGGCGATGTCCTGCGTGTCGCTCGTGGTCATCGACTGGATGCGCACGGGGTGCGTGCCGCCGACGCCCACGCCCCCGACCATCACCTCGACGGTGCGGCGGCGGACGGTGTGGAAGCGGGACGCGCAGTAGGACATGGGCTGAAGAGAAGTAACAAGCAACCAGGGGGGCAAGTGGCAAGAACCGGGAGGGGCCGGTTCAGCACTTGCTGCTCAATCCCTGTCACTTGCCGGCTTCCGCGGCCTTCTTCTGCTGCGCGGCGGCGGCTTCCTTAGCCTGGGTATCGGCCTTGAAATCGCTGACTAAGCGTCGGATGTCGCCGAAGATAGTGACATAAAGGACCATCATGAGCAGGAGCACCATGAAGACGCTTTGCGTGCTCAGGATAAAGTTGGCCGGCAAGGGCCGGCCTCGGAGTTTTGTGATGGTGGCGAGAAGCATGTGGCCGCCGTCGAGCACTGGAATGGGCAGCAGATTGAAGATGGCCAGGTTCACGTTGATCAGCACTGCGAACCAGAGAGCATAACGAAACGGGAAGTCAGACTGGCCGGCGTTCCAGAAGCCGCGGCCGATACCCAGGGGGCCGCTCAAATTGGAAAACGACAGGTCGCCCTTGGGGCTGACCAGGCTCCATAGCGTGCGGAAGGTCGTGTCGACGATCTCACCGATCTGAAGCCAAGGCGTTTCCTTAACCAGGCTGTAATTGATTCGTTGGGTCAGGCCGGAGAGCGGATGGGGCTGACCGATGGCGACCGGCGGGACCATGATGAAAATACTCTGTCCTTGACGCATCACGGTGAGCCGGACCGGCCGGTCCTTGTGGGTGCGCAGGTAATCGAAAAGAATTTCAGGGGCGGCGACAGGTTGGCCTTCAACCGCGACGATCTGATCCTTGGGCAGAAAGCCGGTGGCGGCACTAGGCGATCCCGGAAGCACCTGATCAATGATAGTTGCGAAGGCAGGCGAGATGCCGATGGTGCGGAAGCGCTCGTCGCCGGATTTCTGCGGGCTCGCGGTGACCTCCAGCAGTTGACCGTCACGCTCAATGGTCAAGTGCACCAGCCGCTTGCCGTCCTGCTGGGTGCCGGTGCCGAGGACGAGGGCGGACTTAAATTGGTTCCAGTCTTCGATCGCTCGACCGTCCACCTTTCGGATGATGTCATTTGCTTTCAGTCCGGCGACCACTGCAGGGCTTGGCACATCGGCGCCATCGGCCATTTTCAGTGTGGGCAGGACGTAACCAATGCGGGTGGTTGCGAGGTATTCAGGGGCGGGGCGGCCGGCGAACCAGAGAATAGTAGCGAGAGCGAAAGCAAAGATGACATTGAAGGCGGCACCGGCCACAAAGACGATGAACTTGGTATTGTAGGAGATGGGAGGCAGCTTCTCGGCCTCGACATCCGATCCGCCCTCGATCGCCGCCATGTCGGCCAGTTGGGGCAGGGCCACGTAGCCGCCGAGCGGGATCCACGACAGCCGGTATTCGACGCCGTCCCGGCCGTGCCATTTCCAGATCGCCGGGCCGAAGCCGATGGAAAAGCGGGTGACCTTGACGCCCCGGCGCCGCGCGGCGAGAAAGTGGCCGAGTTCATGGACGAAAATCGAGCCGCCAAAAAAGAGGACGATCAGGAAGATCGACCAGATGCTGCTGAACAAGGACTGGAATAGGCTGTGGGGCATCAGGTGGGGAGGGAGTGCGCGACGCGCCGGGCCTCGGCGTCCACCGCCAAGACCTGTTCGAGCGACGTTGGTTCGACATTTTTCACGGTGGCCAGAGTATGCTCAATAATCCGGGGAATCGCAAGGAAGGGGACACGGCTTTGCAGGAAAGCCGCGACCGCCACCTCGTTGGCCGCGTTGAACACGGCCGGGGCCGTGCCGCCGGCGGCCATCGCCTCGCGGGCGAGCCGCAGGCAGGGGTAGCGCCCCTGGTCGGCCGGCTTGAAATCGAGCGAGAAGACCTTGTCCAGCGGCAGCGCCGTGTCGGTGCCGGCCGGGGCGCGCTCCGGGTGGAGCAGGGCGTGCTGGATGGCGAAGGTCATCGTGGGCGGGCTGAGCTGCGCGAGGAGCGAGCCATCGGTGAACTCGACGAGGCAGTGCATGATGCTCTGCGGATGGATGACGGCCTCGCATTGGGCCGGGGCGAGACCGAACAGCCACTGCGCCTCGATCAACTCGAGGCCCTTGTTGGCGAGCGTGGCGGAATCGACGGTGATCTTCGGCCCCATGGCCCAGTTCGGGTGTTTCAGCGCGTCGGCCACGGTGGCGTGGGCGAGTTTCTCCAGCGGCCAGTCGCGGAACGCGCCGCCGGAGGCGGTGAGCACGAGCCGGCGGACATCGGCGGCGCGGTGGCCCTCAAGGCACTGGAAGACGGCGTTGTGCTCGCTGTCCACCGGCAGCAGCCGGCTGCCGCTGGTGCGGGCCGCAGCCATCACGAACTTGCCGGCGAGCACGAGGATTTCCTTGGAGGCGAGGGCGAGGGTCTTTTTCGCCGCGATGGCGGCGAGCGCGGGCTGGAGCCCGGCGGTGCCGACGACGGCGACGAGCACGGTGTCGGCCCCGGGCAGGGCGGCGAGTTCGCGCAGGCCATCGGGGCCGCGGTGCAGCGTGACGCCGGGCGGGGCTGAGGCCGGGACAGCGGCATCGCCCAAGGCGGCGTGCCGCACGCCGAATTCGCGGCAGATGGCGAAGAGTTTCTCCGCGTTGCGGTGAGCGGCGACGCCGACGAGTTCGAGGCGGTCGCGGTGGGCACGGATGACGCGCAGCGTGCTCTCGCCGATGGAACCGGTGGCCCCGAGGAGGACGACGCGTTTTTTAGCCACGGATTTCACGGATTGGCACGGATGGGGAATGACGTCCGTTTCGTGTCATTCTGAGCGCAGCGAAGAATCCAGCGACTACGTGCATGGCATCCGGCGGCTTCCGGATTCTTCGCTGCGCTCAGAATGACCGAAATTGAGAATCTGGTTCTATCCGTGTTCATCCGTGCAATCGGTGGCGCCCGATCTCACTCGAGAAAGAGAAAGATGAAATACGCGACCGGGGCCGTGAGGATGAGGCTGTCGGTCAGGTCGAAGGCCCCGCCGATGCCGGGGATGAGACGTCCCGTGTCCTTGGTGTCCGCGCGGCGCTTGATGGCGGACTCGAGCAGGTCGGAGATAATGGCGATGATGGCCAGCGGCACGGCGACCAGCGCGGCGACGCGCGGCGTCAGGCTCTCCGGCAATTGCGATGGAAGGCAATAGGCGATGGCCGCGCCGATGCCGGCCGAGACCAGCACGCCGCCGACCGCGCCTTCCCAGGTTTTCTTCGGGCTGATCTCCGGCGCCATCTGGTGCTTGCCGACGGCCAGGCCGGTGAGGAGGGCGCCCACGTCGCAGAATTTGGCGACGACCACGGTCCAGAGGCACAGCGTCAGGTTCTCGCCCGCATCGGCCTCGCGCATGAGGATGCGCACGAGGAAGTGCAGCAGATACGGGATGTAGAGCAGTCCGCCCATCGTGGCGGCGACCGTTTCGACGCGGTTGGCGGCATTGCGTTCGCCCAGCACGCGGATGGAGGAAACCACCAGCGCCAGCACAAGCAGGCCGGAGGGGATGCTGCCCAGCACATCCGGCTCCTCGGTGAAACAGGCCAGATAGTAGGGGGCGCCGATCATGAGCCCGCAGAACAGCAGGCCCATCCACCGGAACGGGCGGGCGCCCATTTTCTCCGTCAGGCCGTAGAACTCGTGCAGCGTGAGCGTGGCGAGGATGGCGAGCAGCGCCACGGCGGCGTGGGTGCCGAAGAAATAAAGGCTGCCGAGGATGACAGTCCACAGGACGAGGGTGCTGATGAGGCGGGAAAACACGGGAAGAGTAGGCGCGGCGGGATTAGGCGGGGCCAGACTTAATTTGCTCGGTCGTCAGCCCGTAGCGGCGCTCGCGGCGGCCGTATTCGTCGACGGCGGCCTGCAGGTCCGCCTTCCCAAAGTCCGGCCAGAGCACGGAGGTGAAAACCATCTCGGCATAGGCGCACTGGAGCAGCAGGAAATTGCTCACGCGCTGCTCGCCCGAGGTGCGGATGAGCAGGTCGGGCTCGGGGATTCCGGCCGCGCCGGTGTAGAGGTAGCGGTTGAAGTTCTCCCACGAGGCGTCGGCGAGCTTCTCGGCGCCGGCCTGCACGGCGGCGGCGTAGGCGCGCGCGGCGTCGGCCACCTCGGTGCGGGAGCCGTAGTTGAGGGCGAGCACGAGCGTCCATTCCTGGAAATCCTTGGTGGCCTCGATCACGCGGTTGAGCTCGCGCTGCACGTTGGCGGGGAGCGCCTCGGCGCGGCCGATGGTGAGCAGGCGGACGCGGTTCTTGATGAGGTTGTCCAGCTCGCGCTTGAGGAAATAGTCGAGCAGGCCCATCAGCCCCGAGACCTCGTCGGCGGGGCGCTTCCAGTTTTCGGCCGAGAACGCGTAGAGCGTGATGTAGCGGATGCCGATCTCGCGGGCGGCGTCCACCACGGTGCGGACGGTCTCGACGCCGCGGCGGTGGCCCTCGAGGCGGGGCAGGCCGCGCGCCTTTGCCCAGCGGCCGTTGCCGTCCATGATGATGGCGACATGCTGGGGAATCTTGGCCGGGCCGGGGGACGACATGCGAAATGCGATTTAGGTAGCGGGCGGCGGGTTTGACAAGCCGCCTTCGCAATATTTGCTTCCGCCGTCGCCAAGGCTATGGCGCGACAAGGGGAGCGGGGCTCGGCTTGCATTTCTGGCCTCGCGCCAGCAGATTTTCCCGCATGGCGAGCCAACCCCTGATCACGGCGGAAATCAACGCGGCGCTGCCGGCCTTGCCCGGCTGGCTGCTCGACCGGGACGCGCTGGCCAAGGAATTCAAGTTCGGCAGCTTCAAGGAGGCGCTGAGCTTCATGGTGCGCGTGGGCTTCGAGGCCGAGGCGATGGACCACCATCCCGACTGGACCAATGTCTACAACCGCGTCGCGATCCGGCTGAACACGCACGACGCCGGCGGCAAGGTGACGGCCAAGGACGTCGCCCTCGCCAAGAAAATCCAGGCGCTGTCCTGGGTGGGCTGAGTGGTCAGGGTGTGGTCCCCGAAGCCGTCTTCGGGTGCAGGTAGGAGCCGTGCACGGAGCAGCTCACATCGTAGCCGTTGTTCTCGTCGTAGTCGGCGGTATACTTGCCCCCGGCCAGGCAAGCCGGCATAGTCTTGATCAATTTGTCCGGACCGACCACCTCGTCCCAAGTTTTGGCACCGCGAGTGTTCTCCAGGCGGAACTGGTCGAATGCGGCCGCCAGCATGCGCTCCTGATTGAAGCAGGCTTTCTGCAGCGAGGCTTGGCGGACCTTTTGAAAGGCCGGAATGGCCATGGCGGCCATCAAGCCGATCACGACCACCATCATCATCGCGGCGACCGGTCCGCCTCCTCCGCCCACATTGCCGCCCGGGATGAACAGTCCGACCAGGTAGGCGAAGGGATTTCGCGGCGGTTTGGTGGACGCGGCGCCGGTTCCCAAGGCCAGGAGATCCGTGACCCGGCGGGAGAGTGTCGGGTAGGTCGAGGTCAGTTCATGCAGCGAGACAAAAAAACCGCGTTCCTCCGTCAACTGGCTGGCAAAGGTGGTCGCGTTCAAAGCCGGGCCGTGTTGCCGGCCGCCGCCAAGGATCATCATGGCCCGAACGGAGCCGCCCACGTCCTGGGCGGCAAAGGCCCCATAACGATCACAGGACGACTCCCAGGCGCGCCGGTAGGCGGGGCCGGCCAGGGGGAAGAACAAACCGGGGGCGAGGAATATCTGCTTCAGGATGTGGCGGCTTTTGATGTGACCCAGCTCGTGGCCGAGGATGAACTTCATCTCCGGAGAGGAAGGCCCCAGCGCCTCCAAAAAATCGGAATAGACCACCACGAAGTCGCGTCCGGAAAATCGCGTGGCAAAGGCGTTGAGCATGCCGCCGGCCTGGAGGACGTAGAGGGACGGAGGTTGGGTGACACCCAACTGGTGGCAGACTCCGGCGAAGGTGGTGTGCAAATCGGGCAGTTGCCGCCCGCTGACCCGGACAGCCTCGGAGCGAAGGTAGGCGATCAAAAGGCCGTTGCCGAGCCACACAAAGAATCCGATGAAGACCGCGTAGATGAGGCCGACCATGCTGACGGCAAGCAGCACCCAGAACAGAATCGACAGAATGAGAACGAAGACAAAATAGGTGCCCTCCTTGGGCAGCGTGAGGTTGGCAGGCGACAGGCCGACAGGGGGAACCGGCGGATTTTTCTCGGCAGTGATCATGGGGTGGAGGAGTTGGGGGGCTGTTTCTGACTGTTGTTCGCAGTTATCGCGGAGAGAACCACATGGGAAGAAAACATGGGCCGAGTCCCGCGCTCAGAGCCCGCGCATAAAGTCGAAGGTGCGGTCGCTTTCGCCGGGCAGGTAGGCCTCGTGGGCGAAATCGGGGTAGATCACCATGTCCTTCGGCGCGGTGATCTTGTTGTAGGCGGCGAACTGGGTGGAGGGCGGGCAGACCGGGTCCATCAGGCCGGTGAACATGAGCACCTCGGCCTGGATGCGCGGCGCGAGGTGCTGGCAGTCGATGTAGCCGAGCTTGGTGAAGACCTCGCGCTCGCGCCGGTGCTGTGGGTCGAAGCTGCGGAACCAGAGGCGCAGCTCCTCGTAGGCGTCCTTGGCCAGGTCCATCTCCCACACGCGCTGGTAATCGCAGAGAAACGGGAAGACCGGCGCGGCGCGCTGGATGCGCGGCTCCAGCGCCGCGCAGGCGAGGGTGAGCGCCCCGCCCTGGGACTGGCCCAGGGCCCCGACGCGGGCGGCATCGACCTCGGGAAAACCCATCACGACCCGCGCGAGCTGGGCCGTGTCCAGGAAGATTTGCCGGAAAAGCAGCTTGCGCGGGTCGGGATCGTCGAGCCCGCGGATGATGTGGCCGCGCTGGGTGGTGCCGAGCACGCCGCCGCAGTCCTCGGATCGGCCGCCCTGGCCGCGGCAATCGAGCGCGGCCACGCAAAAGCCCTCGCCCGACCACGCGAGCCGCGGAGAAAAATCACCGCTGTGGCCGGAATAACCATGGAATTGCAGCACGGCGGGCTGGCGGCCGGCTGCCTTGCGCGGACGGACATACTTCGCATAGACCCGGGCCCCGCCCACGCCGGTGAACCACAGGTCGAAGGCCTCGCTGTGCTGCGGGGCGATGTTCTTCGCGGGGATGAGCTCGGGCTTCGGGTCGGTGGCGTCGAGCTCGCGCAACGCGGCATCCCAGTAGGCGTCGAAGTCGGCCGGGCGGGGATTCAGGCCGGGATAAGTCTTGAGTTCGGCGAGGGGCTTGTCGATCAGCGGCATGGTGCGTGGAGGCAGGCAGGTTTTCAAAAGACCCGCAAGAACGAGCGGGGCCCGGCGTCGAGCGCCGTGATCGGGCCGGTCGCGTGGGTGGCGACCAACCGCCCGTCCGCCGCGAATTCGCCCAGCGAATTTCCGTCGGCCAGCGGCACGAAGAAATGCCCTTGGTCAGAGTCGTAACCGAGCGACACGGGTCGGACTTCCCCGGCAAGTGTAACGCAATACGTTACACTCCCCTCAGAGGAGACATGGCCGATCCGGACGAGGTGGGTCGTCGTGAGCACGAGCAAGCGGTTGTTTTTCTGGTCGAAGGCGAGACCGCCGATGGGCTCGGCTGGACCACGCAGCTCGATACGGCGGACGAATCCGCCGAATAGCGTCAGTTCCACTACGGAACGCCCGTCGGGGTGCACGGCGAAGAGGTGCCGGTCGCTGGAGCGGATGGCGAGATCGGCCGAGACGGTGGTGTGGGCACCGTTGCCGACTCCTGCCGGCCCGGTGTTTGTCCCCACAACTTCGCCCGCTGGCGAATTGTCTGGCAAAAACGGCATGTCGCGGAGGACTTTTCCCGAGGGCCGCTCGATGACGCGGATGGAGCCGGCCAGCCGGAGGAAGAGATGGTCGGTGTTGAAGTCATAGGCCAGGCCCAGCACGGCCTCCCCGGCGGTCCGGCCGTTGCTGATCTCCTTTGCGTCGGGCCCCAGGTCATGCACCGCCGTCGATGCCGAGGTCGTGTAGTAGACATGATTCGGCCCGCGTGTCGCGCATCCGCCTCCGCCGAAGGCTGCGGCGGACAGGGCCGCAAGCAGACCGAGCTTTCGGATTGTCTCCCGGGCGCGCGCGAGCGTTAGTGGCGGCATCGGCGGGCACTTTCATCGGCTCCCGCTCAAGCGTAAACCCAATTTTCCCGCCCGCCATGATGCTCCGCCATTGGGCCCTGGCCTGCCTCATCGCCACCGGTTTGACAGACCTGGCGACCCGGGCGGCGGCGCCGTTCGCGGATTCGCCATTTGGCGCGCCGGTCGCGGCCACCACGGCGGAGGACAAGACGGACACGGGCAACCGGCTGGCGCTGGTCAGCGGCGGCTACGACGCGCTGCTCCTGCGCGTCCACCTGATCCGCCAGGCGCGGAGTTCCATCGACATCCAGACCTTCATCTGGAGCAACGACGAGTGCGGCCGGCTCCTGATGCATGAGCTGATCGGGGCGGCCCGGCGCGGGGTGAAGGTCCGCATCATCGCGGACCACATGGTCTCGGCGCAGGACCCGGTGATGACGGCGTTTCTCGCCACGGTGCACCCGAACCTCGAGGTGAAGCACTACCGGCCGGCCCTGGCGCGCCTGCGGCCGTCGAAATTGCGGAAGGCCCTCGCCGCGGCGGCCTCGTTCCACGGCACGAACCAGCGCATGCACAACAAGCTCATGGTCTTTGACGACGCGGTCATGATCACGGGCGGCCGCAACATCGAGAACACCTACTTCGACCACTCGACCGAGCTGAATTTCCGGGACCGCGACGTGCTGGCGGTCGGCCCGGTCGCGCGCGAGGCGGCGGCGTCATTCGCCCAGTTCTGGTCCTACCGGCACGCGGTCGCGAGCCGCGACCTGGCGGATGTGGCCGCCGTGATCGCGGCTGGCAGCCATCCCCGTTACAACGCCCGCGCCGACTATGATTTCGGCGGCCACTTCACGGCGCTCGACCGTGAGGCGGACGACGCCGCGCTGGTGGCCGCCCGCTTCACGTCGCGCCTGAAGCCGGTTAACCGGGTGGCGTTCCTCGCGGACAATCCCGGCAAGACGGCGGGCTTTTTCTCGCGCACGGCGCGCATCACGCGGGAGCTGCGGCGCACCCTGGAGCAGGCGAGGCGGAGCATCGTCATGCAGACGCCCTACCTGGTGCTGAGCCCGGCGGCCCGGGGCCTGTTCCGCGAGCTCCGGGAGAAGAACCCGGGCCTGCGCGTCCAGGTTTCCTCGAACAGTTTCGCCTCCACCGACAATCTGCTCGCCTACTCGGCGAATTACCGGCTGCGCGGCAACTACGTCGACGACCTGAAGCTGCAGGTGCATGAGTTCAAGCCCCGGCCCGCCGCGCTGACGGATATTTTCCCCGGATATCCGCTGATGGCGGAGCGCGCGGCGGAACTGATCAAGGCCGGCCGGCAAAAGCGGCCGCCGTTCCTGTGCCTGCACGCCAAGTCGCTGGTCGTGGATGACCGGCTGGCCTTTGTGGGCTCCTACAACCTTGATCCCCGCTCGGAAAACCTGAACACCGAGGTCGGCCTGCTGGTGGAGGACGAGGCTTTCGCCCGGGAGCTGCATGAGGAGATCGCCCGCGACATGCGTCCGGAGAACAGCTGGGTGATCGCCCGCCGCAACATCCCGCTGAAGCTCGATGTGCTCAACGGCCTGGTTGATGGCATCCTCTCGCTCAGCCCGATCGACATCTGGCCGATCCAGAACACCAGCAGCTTTGAATTGCGGCCGGGCGCGGCCGAGGTGCCGCCCGGCGACCCGGCCTTCTATCAAAATTACCGCGACACGGGTCCGTTTCCCGGCGCGGACGGCGCGCTCAGCAACAAGGAAATCCTGACGCGGCTCTACAAGGCCATCGGCGCGCCCCTGACCCCGGTCTTGTAACACGCCGCCGTGCCAGGGGACCGGTTCACCTGGCGCGGGTTGTCAGGAAGCGAGGGTTTTTTCGATGCGGCGGTCGGGCACGAGCCAGATGACCGCGACGAGCACGTAGAGCGCGAGGCTGAGCCACGTCTGCCAGAACGCCAGCGGGATGGCGGCGGCGTAGATGACGAGAGAGAGCTTGCCCTTGAAATCCGCGCCCATGGCGCGCGCGAGGTGCGAGTCGGCCTCGTGGCCGGCCAGCAGCACGCGCACCAGGGTCCGGTAGCCGATGCCCGCCATCAGAAGCACGCCACCGTAGGCCGCCACGGTCCACGGCGCGAAATGGTTCTCGCCCGCCCAGGCGGTGGCGAAGGGAAACAGCGACAGCCAGAACAGCAGGTGCAGGTTGGCCCAGAGCACGGCGCCGTTGATGTGCTTCACCGCCTGAAAAAGGTGATGGTGGTTGTTCCAGTAGATGCCGACATAGATGAAGCTGAGGACGTAGCTGAGAAAAACCGGCGCGAGCCCGGAGAGCGCCGCGAGGCCGGCGCCGTGCGGCACCTTCAGCTCGAGGACCATGATGGTGATGATGATGGCGATCACGCCATCGCTGAACGCCTCAAGCCGGCCTTTGTGCATGCGCCCAACAAGCGCGATTTGCCGCCGTCCCGCAATCCGGATATCGTCGGCCTGCGGCTTTGAATCCGTTTGCGCCGGCCGCATGGATTCGTAACCTGCCGGCATGAGTGATCACGCCCCCGCCGCCGAAGTCGCCACCGCCCGCGAGGCCCTGGCCCGCCTCAAGGCCAACATGCGCGTCACCATCAAGGGCAAGGACGATGTCATCGGGCAGGCGCTGGTCTGCCTGCTGGCCGGCGGCCACCTGCTGATCGAGGATTTGCCGGGCGTCGGCAAGACCACGCTGGCCTACTCGCTGGCCCGCTCGATGGACTGCGCCTTCTCCCGCATCCAGTTCACGAGCGACCTCCTGCCGACCGACGTCACCGGCGTCTCGATCTACGACGAGACGGTGAAGGAATTCATCTTCAAGCCCGGCCCGGTCTTCGCCAATGTCGTGCTGGCCGACGAGATCAACCGCGCCACGCCCAAGACCCAGTCGGCGCTGCTCGAGGTCATGGACCGCGGCAAGGTGACGGTGGACGGCGAGGCGCACGCCGTGGGCACGCCCTTCATGGTCGTGGCCACGCAGAACCCGGTGGATTACGAGGGCACGTTTCCGCTGCCCGAGAGCCAGATGGACCGCTTCCTCATGCGCCTGCAAATGGGCTATCCGCAACCCGGCGACGAACTGGAAATCCTCCGCGCGCCGCGGCTGGGCTACGACGCCATCGCCCTCAACCCGGTCGCCACGCGCTCCGACGTGCTCAAGATGCAGGCGCTGGCCGGCAAGGTCTTCGTCGAGGACAGCGTGCTGGACTACGTGCTGAAGATCATCACGGCCACGCGCACCGAGGTGGAGTTCAAGGCCGGCGTCAGCGTGCGCGGCGGCCTGGCGCTGCGTCTGGCCGCCCAGGCGCGCGCGCTGGTGCAGGGCCGGGATTTCGTGATTCCCGAGGATATCCAGGAGATGGCCGGTCCGGTGCTGGCCCACCGCCTCTCGCTGGCGCGCCAGACCTCCGACGCGCTGGAGGAGCGCCGCACCGTGCTCGCGGCCCTGAAGCGCATCATCGGCGCGGTGCCCGTGCCGGAGTGACTCCGGTGGAAACGCCCAACGTTTAACGCCCAACTTTGAACATTCAACTGACGGCACCGGCTTCGACGTTGGGCGTTGAGCGTTCAGCGCTGAGTGTTGCCGCCGCCGCGGCGGCCGACTGGCAGGGCCCCGGCGCGCGGAGCCGCCGCCGGGTGTTCCGCTGGCACGCGCTGCTCTGGGCGCTGGTGTTTCCGCCGAAGCGCCATCGCATTTCCCTGACCGTGCCGGGCCTGTTCCTGATGGGCCTGTCGGTCGGCATCGGCACGGCCGCCTACAACACGGCGAGCAACATCCTCTTCATCACGCTCTCGCTGCTGCTCGCCTGCCTGCTGCTCAGCGGCCTGCTGTCATGGTTCAACTTCATGGGCATCTGCTGGCGGGTGCGGCCGCAGGGCCCGTGGCGCGCCGGGCACGAGACATTGGTGACGGTTGAGGTGGAGAACCGGAAAAACTGGCTGCCGACCTACAGCCTGTGGTTCGAGCTGGCCACGCAGCCCCGCCACCCGCCGCCGCCGGAGAAACCCGAAAAGGCAATGCGGATGCGCGAGATTCTCGCCGCCGCGGAGCAGCACGTGACCCGCGGCCGGATATTCCTGCGCGAACGCCTGGAGCCGCGCGGCGCGGCCAGTCTCGACTGGGGCGTGAAGCCCACCTGGCGCGGCGAGGCGGTGGTCGAGCTGGGGGCGGTGGGGTCGCTGTTTCCCTTTGGCTTCTTGCGGAAAAACATCGGCACGGCGCTGAAGCGCACCGTGCTCGTCTGGCCCGCGCAGGTGGAATACCAGTGGAAGGGCGCGGTGGCCGCGCACGCCGGGTCCTCCGGCCAGCGCACGGCACGGGCCGGCGCGGGCGACGACCTGCTGGCGCTGCGCAAATACGAGCAGGGCGACTCGCACCGGCTCATCCACTGGAAGGCCAGCGCCCGCCTGGGCCAGCTCATGATCCGGCAATTCGCCGCCGAGAGCCACGACGGCTATGTGCTGCGGCTCGACACCCCGGCGGCCATCTGGAGGCACCCCGAGCAATTCGAGTTGCTGTGCGGTTTCGCCGGCACGCTGGCCGAGGATCTTTATGCCGCCGGGCGATTGCGCGGCGTCAGCGTGAACGGCGGACCGCTGCTGGAAACGCGCCGCCTCCGCGACCTCGAGGCCCTGCTCGACGAGCTGGCGCGGCTGCAACCGGTGGAAAAACCAGGCCCCGGGCCCGCGGGGTCCGCCGTCACCAAGAACCTCATCACCTTCGCGCCCGAGGGCGCGCGGGGAGTCACCGCCTATGCCGACGGCCAGCAAACCGCGTCAGCTTAGCCTCGATGAACTGCGGCGGCTGAACTGGCTGCTGGGCGGCGCCATGGCGCTGGTGTCGCTGTGGACGGTGTTCTTTCTCGACATCGAGGCGCTCGGGTTGGTCGGCGTGGCGGGGGCCGTGATCCTCGCCGCCCTCGTCTGGCCGGCGATCCCGGGCCGGGTGCCGGCGCTCGTCTGGAAGCTGTCCGTGCCCGCCATCATCGTGGCGATGGCGGCGGATTTCCACTTCAGCGCCGACACGCTGCCGGTGCTCATCCGGCTGGCGATCCTGCTCGTGCTCCACCGCGCGGTGGCCTACCGGCGGAAACGCGAGGACCTGCAGCTCATCGTGCTGAGCCTGTTTCTCGTGGTGGTGGCCGGCGTGCTCACGGTGTCGCTCGGTTTCGCCTTCCTGCTCCTGCTTTTCACCGCCTGCGCCCTGGGTTTTCTTTTTGTCATCAACCTCATCGCCGCCTCCGAGACCGGCGCGGCCCGCACGCCCGAGGCCGAGACGGCCTGGACCCGCCTCGGGTGGGGCCGGTTCTTCGCCCGGTTGCGCGCGGTGGCCGACTGGCGGCTGCTGGCGTTCGCCTCGGTGCTGTTCGTGACGGTCGTGGCGATGTCGGGCCTGCTGTTCCTCATCATCCCGCGCTTCGAGCTGGCGACGGGCTTCTTCCTCGACCGCTACATCACGCGCAAGAGCCGCACGGGCTTCACGGAGACGGTCCGGTTTGGCTCGGTGAGCGAGCTGATCCGCGACGAGAGCGTGGCGATGCGGGTGGACCTGTCCGAGGCCTCGGGTCTCCGCGAGCCGCCCTACTGGCGGCTGGTCGTGCTCGATGAATACACGCCGGAGGGCTTCAAGGTCTCCGCCGGGCTCAAGGGCGAGCTGCTGCGCGGGCAACGCATGGTGCAGGGGGTGCGCGGCCGGCAACTGGGCCGCGAGGTCAACGCCGTCGGCGGGATCTGGACCTTCTACATCGAGCCCGGCGTCAGCCGGTTTCTGCCGTTGCCGGGCAGCTATGGCCAGTTGCGGATGCGCGACATCTCCCCCGTGCAGTTCAGCCCCGGGCACCGCGTCGTGGCCCTGCGCACCGAGCCGATGACCATGACCGCATTCCAGCTCGATGCGGTGGAGCTGACCGCCACGCTGACCGACGCACGGTTCAACCAACTGGCGGAGAAAGCCCGCGTAGGTCCGCCGCCCGTCGCCGACCAATACCGCTACGATCCGCTGGTCAACCTGCGCGGCCCGGCCGGCCCGGCCAACGAGGCCGTGCTCCGGCGCGTGGTGGGCGAGATCACCGGCGGCGCGGCGCTGCCGGCGGAGGAGTTCACGCGGCGCGCCACGGCGTGGCTGCAAAGGCGGCACGCCTATTCCCTCTCGTCCAAGCTGCCGAAGGGCGAGGGCGACGACATCGTGCGCTGGCTGGATTCGAACGAGCCCGGCTTCTGCGAGTATTTCGCCGCGAGCCTGACGGTGCTGGCCCGGGCGGCGGGCCACCCGGCGCGGGTGGTGGCGGGTTTCCACGGCGGAGTGCTGAACGGCTTTGAGAACTACTACATGGTGCGGAACTCCGACGCGCACGCCTGGGCGGAGATCTACGACGGCAAGACCGCGTGGGTCCGCGCCGACCCGACCCCGGGCGCGGTCGCCACGGCGGCGGCGGCGGCGCAGGCCGCCCGGCAGGAGCAGGACAGCAGCTGGTCGGCGCGCGTGGACAGCCTCCGCGTGCTCTGGTATCGGCGCATCGTCAATTTCGACTCGCGGGCGCAGGTGCAGATGCTCGACTCGGTGAGGACGTTCACGACCGACTCCGGCGCGGCGTTGCGGGCGCGCTTCGACGAGTTTTCCAAGCAGCTCAAGGCCTGGCTGCTCCGGCCCTGGGACGCGGCCCGCACCGGTCGCACGGCGCGGCTGGCGGTCGGCGCGCTCGCGCTCGGCTGGCTGCTGGTGCGGCTGGCCCAGTGGGCCTGGGTGCGCTGGCGGATGTGGCGCCGGCCGGAGTCCTCCGACCCGGTGCGCCTGAAAGCGGGGCAGTGGCTCACGCGGCTGAGGAGAAGTGACAAGTGGCAAGGGACAAGTGGCAAGCCGGACCCGGTGGTCGCCGACCTGCGGCGGCTGCGCTATGGCCGGCGCGAAACCTGGCCGGAGCCGCGCGGCGTGTTCAAGCGGGCACGGCTGGCACGGCGCGCCATCCGCTGAAGCACACTCCGAAAGAGACGGGTGGAGCGCGTTGACCCCAACGCGCTTGAGGAATGTGCGCTCGCGAACCAGCGTGTTGAGGTCAACCCGCTCCACCTCGGACTGAATCGGCCGGGCTCAAGAGGAGATCAGGCGCGGTGATCACTCCACCTTGAAGTTGACCGGCGGCGGGGCGGGGCGCTCGCTCTTGTTTTTCCAGGCCTCAAGGATGCTGTGCACCACGGGTGCGGCGAAGGTGCCGCCGCCGAAATTGTTGTCGTCCTCCGCGCCTTCGAGCACGACGGCGACGGCGATGCGGGGATCCTCCAGCGGGGCGAACGACACGAGCCACGCGAGGTCGATGCGGCCTTTTTGCGCCGTGCCGGATTTGGCCGCGCCACTCAGGCCGTCCACCCGGGCGAGGCGGCCGGTGCCGAACTGGTAGCAGGCGGCCATGCCCTTGAGGATCACGTTGTAGTCGGAGGGCGAAAGGCCGAGCGGGGCGGTGTGCTGCGCGGGGCGGTTGGGGTCGTGGAGCAGCGTGGGCCTGGTCTCGGTCTCGCCCCGGGCGAAGGAGGCGACCATGCACGCGGCCTGCAGCGGCGTGATGAGGGTGTCGCCCTGGCCGATGGAGATGTTGGCGGTGTCGCCGGGGAACCAGCGTTCGTGCATGTTGGCCTGCTTCCACGCCGGGTCGGCCACGCGGGGGTGCTTGAACTCTGCTGGCAGTTCGATGCCGGTGGGGTGGCCGTAGCCGAACCGCCGGGCCTCGGTGGCGATGAAGTCGGGCGTGGTGGCGAGGCCGTATTTGTAGAAAAACACGTTGCAGGAGACTTGGATCGCCTTGACGAGGTCGATGTTGGGGCCGTGGCCGTTCTTCGCGTTGCAGGGGAACCGCCGGTTGCCGACCATGTAGTAACCCGGGCAGTCGACCGTGGAGACGCCCGGCTCGATCGTGCCGGCGCGCAGGCCGGCGATGGCGGTGATGATCTTGAAGGTCGAGCCGGGGGGATACTGGCCCTGGATGGCGCGGTTGAGCCAGCCGCCGGATTCCTCAATGGCCTTGGCCCCCTCGTGCGAAAGCCGCGGCACGAAATTGTTCAGGTCGTAATCCGGCTTGGAGACGAGCGCGAGCACCTCGCCGGTGCGGATATCAAGGGCGACGGCGGCGCCGGTGCGGCCCTCCATCGCCGACTCCGCCGCCTGTTGCAGCTCGATGTCCAGGCTGGTGACGAGGTTTTTGCCCTGCACGGGCAGACGCTTTTCGATGGGGAGGTCCACCTTGTAGCCGGCGGGGTCGACGAGGTAGATCGCCCCGCCGGTCTCGCCCTGCAGCTGCGCGTCAAACACCTGCTCGAGGCCGGTGCGGCCCGTCGCGCCCTTCATCTTGAAGGTCAGCAGGTCCTCGCCGGGGAAATCCTCCACCTCGGGATCGCTGTCGACGCTGGTGTAGCCGAGGGTGTGGGCGGCGGCGCTGGCGTGGGGATAGAAGCGCGAGCTGGTGGCGTAGACCTGGAGCGGTGAGGTGACGGGCAGGCGCTCGATCAGCCGCGCGTATTCCTCGGGGGCGAGGTCGTCGAGCAGCACGTAGGGCAGCAGCAGGGTCTGGTTGACGTGCCGGTTCAGGTCCGCGGTGCGCACGGTTTCGTGGCGGTTGAGGATGAAGTTGATCTTGTCGAGGTAGCGCTGCGCGACCGAGGCCCGGGCGATGCGGGCGAGCTGGTCGGCGTCGGGGCGCTCGGCCGCGTCGAGCTTGCTGTAGTTGACGCGGACCTTCTTGAACTCGTCGCGGAATTCCCCGCGCAGCTCGGCGAGGTTGAGCACGACGGAGAAGCGCGCGCGGTTGCCGACGAGGACGTTGCCGTCGCGGTCGTAGATGTTGCCGCGCGGGCCGGGCACGACGACCCGGCGCTGGTTTTGCAGGCGCTCGCGCTCGTTGTAGAGGCCGGACCGGAACAGCTGGCGGTAGGCCATGCCGGTCGCGAGCGTGAGGAGCAGGCCGGCCACGATCCCGTGGAAGAGGAACAGCCGCGGGTTGCGGGCGCGGTGGGACTCGATAAGCTTGCTCACGGTGAAAGGGATTCAGACGGAGACAGCGAGGAGAACCACGAACGAACACGAAGCGACACGAAGGTGGAAACCGCGAGGTGGCTGTGGTGACGGGCGCTGGTTTTCTTAACCACGGATTTCCCGGATGGGGACGGATAGGCGGAGAGATTGGAGGCGGGGTTCTTCACGCGGGGCTGCTTGTTTTTTAATCCGTTGTATCCGTGGGAATCAGTGAAATCCGTGGTCAAAAAAATCCGCGATTCGGTCTGTGCGCCACGAATGCAGTTTGATTCAGGTCATCACCCGTCTTCCGGTCTCGGGATGGATCGACACCAGGTCCATGGCGCGGTCCTGCAGGGCGAGAAACCACGGGGTGATGACCAGGAGCAGCACCTGGGAGGCGAGCAGGTCGGCGAAGATGCGCAGCCAGGCCGAGGCCGGCCGGGGGTTGGCGCCGACCAGCAGGAAGGAGAGCGCGATGACGAGGAACAGGTTGGCCAGCAGCGCCACGACGGCGCCGAACACCGCGCCTTCGCGCGGGAACCGCTGGCGGCCGTAAAGGAGGGTGGCATGGACGAGCCCGAGCAACAGCAGGCTCGTGCCGTAGGGCACCGGCTCCACGGCGTCGATCAGCAGCCCGGTCAGCACGACGGCGACGAGGCCGTGCTTCCGGTCGAGCCGGAGCGAGGCGTAGACGACAAAGAGTCCGCCGACGTAGAGATGCACGGCGGAGTCCGCGAGGTAGCTGTTGGCCAGGCCGACCAGCCACCAGAGCAGCAGGTTGGCGCCAAAGGCGATGAGCCAGCGCGGGTCGTATTTACGCATGGGGGGCGGGGGCGCTTGGAGGTGGAGCGGCCTGACCCCAGGACGCTTCAAGCGCGTTGCGGTCAACGCGCTCCACCTGGCTTGTCATCGCGAGGACCGCATGGCGGGCCGTGGCGATCCAGTCCCTCGACAAGCTCGGGACCTTGAGCCCGTCGAAACGGCCGGATTGCTTCGTCGTCGCCCAGAGCGGGACTCCTCGCAATGACTGCTTGTCACTCATCACGGCTTCTCCCGCCTGCGCTGCTGCGCAGCTACGGCGCGGCAAGGGGCTTTGCTGGTGCGCGGTGCAGACATCATAATTCCTCCGGGTTGACCCGCCTGCGCTGCGCTGCAGCTACGGCGCGGCATGGCGGCACTGGCTTCATAGTTCCTCGGGGTCCAAGGGGACCAACACCGTGACCTCAGTCAGCGTGCCGAGGCGCTCGTCGAGCGCGACCTCGCCGCTCTTGAACAGCCCGTCGGTGCTGGGCTCCAGATGGGTGATGTCGCCGATGGCCAGGCCGGGCGGGAAGACACCCCCGAGGCCGGAGGTCACGAGGCGGCGGGGCGCGTTTTTGCTGGCGATGATGTCGAGCGGCACGAATTCCACCGTGCCGCGCGGGGAGCGGAAGGAATCGTTCAACCCGCCCTGGTAGCTGATGGGCTTGTTGTCGCCGCTGACCGTGGCGGCGAGGCGGAACGTGGGACTGGTGAGCAGGTCGACCACGGCGGTGTAGCGGTGCACCTCGATCACGCGGCCGACGATGCCGCCCGAGAACACCACGGGCGCGCCGACCGGAATGCCGTAGTTCTCGCCCTTGCGGATGATGATGCGCTGCCACCAGCCCGAGAAATCCCGCCGGGCCACGCGCGCGGGCTCGAACCGGAAGGCCGGCATCGAGGGCAGCTTGAGCAGGTTCTCCAGGCGCAGGATCTCGGCCTCCAGCTCCTTGTTCTGCTGCACACTGAATTCGTATTGGGCGATCAGGCCGGATAGGTCCTTGCCGGCCTTGAGCAGCTCATCCTTCGAGTGCAGACGGTTCGACCAGAAATTCTGCAGGTCCTGCACATAGGAATCGGCGACGATGAGCGGGGCCTGGATGGCGAAGAAGGTGGCGCGGGTGAACGTCTTCAACACCAGCGGCAGCAGCAGCCACACCAGCAGGATCACGCCGAGCGTGAAAAAGGGACGGGCTTGGTCGAAGCGTTTGGGGAGCACGGCGCGGGCGGCGGTTCAGCCGGGCCGGACTCAGAAGTCCGCGGCGATGCGGTGTAGCTCGTCGATGTTGGTCAGGAACACGCCGGTGCCGTTGGCCACGGCGGAGAGCGGGTCGTCGGACACGGTGACCGGCAGGCCGGTCTTCTCGGAGAGCAATTTGTCGATGCCGCGGATGAGCGAGCCGCCGCCGGCCATGACGAAGCCGCGGTCGACGAGGTCAGCCGAGAGCTCGGGCGGGCAGCGCTCGAGCGCGGCGCGGACGGCCTCGACGATGGCGCCGACGGTGTCGGCCATGGCCTCGCGGATTTCCTGGGAGGTGATGTGGATGGTCTTGGGCAGGCCGGCGACGGAGTCGCGGCCCTTGACCTCCATGGCCAGCTCGGTCTCGAGCGGGTAGGCGGAGCCGATGGTGACCTTGATCTCTTCCGCCGTGCGCTCGCCGATCAGCAGGTTGTAGGCGCGCTTCATGTAGTTGATGATGGCGAGGTCGAACTCGTCGCCGGCGACGCGGATGGACTTGGAAAACACGATGCCGGAGAGCGAGATGATCGCGATCTCCGTGGTGCCGCCGCCGATGTCGACGATCATGTTGGCGGCGGGTTCGTCGACCGGCAGGCCGACGCCGAGCGCGGCGGCCATGGGCTCGAGGATGGTGATGACCTCGCGGGCGCCGGCGTGCGTGGCGGACTCCTTGACGGCGCGCTTCTCGACCTCGGTGATGCCGGAGGGGATGGCGACGACGACGCGTGGGGACACAACCTTGGAGTTGTTGTGCACCTTCTTGATGAAGTAGCGGAGCATCGCCTCGGTGATGTCGAAGTCGGCGATGACGCCGTCCTTCATCGGGCGGATGGCGGTGATGTTGCCCGGGGTGCGGCCGAGCATCTTCTTGGCCTCGTCCCCGACGGCGAGCACCTTGCGGGAGGTGGTGTGGACCGCGACGACACTGGGCTCGCGGAGCACGATGCCCTTGTCCTTGACGTAGAC
The DNA here is from genome assembly GCA_016190985.1 of Opitutia bacterium. Classification (GTDB taxonomy): domain Bacteria; phylum Verrucomicrobiota; class Verrucomicrobiia; order Opitutales; family Opitutaceae; genus Lacunisphaera. The sequence goes on from JACPPI010000006.1 coordinate 170,743, forward strand.
GAGGGTGTTGGCCGTGCCCAAGTCGATGCCGATGTCGTTGGAGAAAAGTCCCAGCAGTTGGTTGAACATTGGTGGCGGGGGCGGGGGGGTTGGAGAATACAAGCCGCCCACGGGCGAAATTGTCAAAAGCAAACTCGCTGGCGAAAAAGGGGTTAGGGCAGGGGGTGGAGAAAGCACCGTTGTGGCCTGCCGGCCACCGGGTGCTTGTCCGCGGATCTTGGCTGCGTGAAACCTACGCAAAAAAAGCGCGCCCGTGAAGGCGCGCTGATGCCTTGAAGATTGCTATGCGCTCAGTTGTTGCCGGGTTTCTGGCCGGTGTCGGGTTTCTTTTCGTCCTTGTCGTCGTCTTCCTTGGCGGCCTTCTTGAATTCCTTGATGGACTGGCCGAGGCCCTTGGCCAGCGCGGGGAGCTTGGCGCCGCCGAACAGCAGCATGATAATCACCAGGATGATGATCAGCTCGGTGGTGCCGAGGCCGAAGATGGCCAGGAGGGTGGGCGGGTGTGGAAGCATGGCGGGAGGTTAGTTTGGCCGGAAGGTGAGTAAAGGCGGAAAGCGGCCTCAGTTCTGCGGGAACAGGGCCTTGCCGAGCGGGCCGCCCTGCTTGATGAACTGCGGCGGAATCGCCGGCGGCTTCTTGAGCAGGTTCTGCGGGTTGTCGATCTGCTCGGCGTCGAAGAAGCCGTGGAGCTGGCGGATGCGCGTCGGGTGGCGCATCTTGCGGAGCGCCTTGGCCTCGATCTGGCGGATGCGCTCGCGGGTGACCTTGAACTGCTTGCCGACCTCCTCGAGCGTGCGGCTGTAGCCGTCGACGAGGCCGAAGCGCAGCGTGAGCACGCGGCGCTCGCGCTCGGTGAGCGAGTCGAGCACGTCCATGATCTTTTCGCGGAGGAGCGAGAAGGCGGTCATGTCGTAGGGATTGTCCGCGGACTTGTCCTCGATGAAGTCGCCGAAGCTGGTGTCGTCGCCGTCGCCGACGGGGGACTGGAGCGAGATGGGCTGCTGGGCCATCTTCATGATCTGCTGCACGCGCTCGACGGGCAGGTTCATCTCCTCGGCGACCTCCTCGGGGGTCGGCTCGTGCCCGAATTCCTGGAGCAGCTGCTTCTGGACCTGCATCACCTTGTTCAGCGTCTCGATCATGTGGACCGGGATGCGGATGGTGCGGGCCTGGTCGGCGATGGAGCGGGTGATGGCCTGGCGGATCCACCACGTGGCGTAGGTGGAGAACTTGTAGCCGCGGCGGTATTCGAACTTCTCGACGGCCTTCATCAGGCCCATGTTGCCCTCCTGGATCAGGTCGAGGAAGGAGAGGCCGCGGTTGGTGTATTTCTTGGCGATGGAGATGACGAGCCGGAGGTTGGCCTCGACCATCTCGGTCTTGGCCTGGTGGGCGTCGCGGATGAAGCCGCGGGCGGTCTTCAGGGCGTCGAGCATCGCCTGCGGGGCGATGCGCATCTCGATCTCGAGCTGCTTGAGCCGGTGGTTGACCGCGCGCACGTCGATGGTCGTGTCCTTTTTGGATTTCGGGTGCTTGGCGCGGTGGAGGTCATGCATGGCCTTCTCGACCTCGTGGATCTTGGGGCGCAGCTCGATCAGGAAGTCCTCGAAGACCTTCAGCTTGAAGTAATATTTGACGTAGGCGGCGCGCAGGACGTTGTCGCGCTTCTTGAAACGGATGAGCGCGTTCTTCTTCGCCTTCTCGTCGCGGGCCTTCAGGGCGTCGCCCCAGGCCTCGGTGGCGATGGCGTCGTTGTCGCGGGTGGTCTTGACGAGCTTGTCGAGGTTCTTGAAGTAGGCTTCGCGGCTCTCGATCTTCTTGTCGATGACGAGGCGGTCGAAGCGCTCGGTGCGGAGGATGAGCTTCTCGCCGAGGTCGGCGAGGTGCTTGCCGACGGGCCCGAGCGCGAAGAGGGCGGCGAGGGCGTTGATCTCCGCGGTCTCGATGCGCTTGGAAATTTCGACCTCCTGCTCGCGCGTGAGCAGCGGGACCTGGCCCATCTGCTTGAGATACATCCGGACCGGGTCGTCGAGGATGTCGTTGTTCGACGTGCGCGACTCCTCCTCCTCGGCCTCCTCCTGTCGGGCCTTGTAGCCCTCGACTTCCTGCGGATCAAGGATGTCGATCTCGAGGTTTTGGAGGACGGAGATGACGTTCTCGATGTCCTCGGGGTTGTCGACGGACTCGGGCAGCGCCTCGTTGATGTCGGCGTAGGTGAGGTAGCCCTGCTCCTTGGAAAGGCGGATGAGGTAGCGGATCTTGTCGTTGAGATCGCCGGAGAGGTTTTCAAGCGCCTTCTCCTTGAATTCCTTGGTGGCGTTCGCGACCTCGGCGAGCGGCACGCTGGGTTTGGCCGGCTCGGGGTGGACCGGTGCCGGAGCCTTGGCCACCGGTTCATGCTGCGCCTTGGCCGGCTCGTTATGGTGCGATTTCTTGTTACCGTGATCCTTCAGGGATTTTCGGGAGGTGGTGGCGTGCTTGGATTTGCTCGGCATGACGTAAATGATATGGCCCTGGGCGGCTTACAGGCGGTCGGCGCGGGTGGTCTGTCCTCACAAACCCAGCGAAAGCTTCGGCGTATTTTGGAGCTGTCGGTGGATTTCGGCGCGCTGTTTCAAGAGGGAAAGTAGGTCAGATTCAACATCCGTGCCTTTGGAGGCTATTTCAAGTTCTATTTGCCGCAGCCGGGGTTCGAGGAAGCGGCGTTGCAGCGAGCGCAATCCCTCGTTGGCCAGCTTGGTCAGGTCGTCGTCCGCGGCGGCCTCAAACAGCAGCGACGCGACGAGGGCCTTTTCCTCCTCTGTCTCAAGGAGTTGGTCGAGGTTGTCGCGGCCGGTCCAGCCGTTGTGCGCGACCTCGGCGAGGAGCCGGTCGAGCAGCCGGCCGGCGGTGTGGGAAACGTCGATCCACTGGTGCTGCAAATGGCCGGCGAGGGCGCGCAGCACCGGCTCGTGGTGCAGGCACAGGAAGAGCAGATGCGCCTCGGTGCCCTGGCGCTGGGTTTCGGCGGCCGGGCCCGGCTGGGCCGCGGGCGCCGGGGTCCGCCGCCGTTGCAGGATCGCGATCTCGTCGCGGATTGCCTCGGGCTTGATACCAAGGGACAGGGAGATCTCCCGCAGGTAGTGGTCCCGCGCAACCTGCGTCTCGGCATTCAGCGCGATTTCGACGAGGCTGCGCACGGCGTTCATGCGCTCGTTGAACGAGGCCTTGTCCGGCGCGGGCAGGTAGGCCTGTTTCGCGAACTGCATCGCGGACAGCGAGCCGCGTTTCATGTCGTCGTAGGCCCCGAGGCCCTTTTCCAGAAACAACAGGTCGGGGTCGAGCTTCTCCGTCCCCGCGAGCATTAGGAAGCGCACTTCCAGCCCGGCCTTCAACGCCATCGGCAAAAAGCGCAGCGCCGCTTTCTGCCCCGCGCTGTCGCTGTCGAAGAAGCACTCGACCTGCGGGTGATAGCGGCGCAATAGCGCGAGCTGGCCCTCGGTGATCGAGGTGCCCTGCGGCGCGATGGCGGTCTTGAGGCCCACGCTCCAGCAGCGCAGGGCGTCGAGCTGACCCTCGACCAGCACGAAGGGATGGCCCTCGCTGGCGTGCGAGCGGGCGCGGTCGAGGTTGAAGAGCAGATTGCTCTTCGTGAAGATCGGCGTCTCGGGCGAGTTGACGTATTTCGCCTCGCGCGCCGGATCGTCGGCCGGCGTCAGCTCGAGCTGGCGCGCGGTGAACGCCACCACGCGGCCCTGGTGGTCGCGGATCGGGATCATGAGCCGGCCGCGGAAGCGCGGGCGCAGCGCGCCGAGCGTCAGCACGGCGCCGTCGCGCGTGAAGAACAGGCCGCACTGGCGCAGCGCGTCCTCGGAGAACTTCCGCTTGAGCAGCACAGCGGCGAGGCCGGTGTCCTCCGGCGGGGCGAAGCCGATCTTGAATTCGTCGGCCAGCTCCGGCGTGAACTTCCGGTTGTTGACCCAGTAGTCGCGGATGAATTCGCCGTGCGGCGTGGCCGCGAGGAAGGCCTGCCGGTAATGTTCGGCCGCGAGGTCGTGGATCTCGAAGATCTCCTGCCGCAGCGAGCGCGACTCCTTCGACGGCCCGCCGGAGCCCTCCTCGTATTCCAGCGTCACGGCGAAGCGCTGGGCGATGGCCTCGACCGCCTCGGTGAACTGCAGGCCCTCGGTCGCCATGACGAAGTTGATCACGTCGCCCGCCTTGCCGCAGCCGAAGCATTTGTAGAACCCCTTGTCGGCGGAGACATTGAACGACGGCGTCTTCTCCGAGTGGAACGGGCACAGGCCCTTGAAGCGCCCGCTGCCGGCCTTCTTGAGGGCCACCACCCGCACCACGACATCGTGGATGTTCACCCGGTTCTTCAGGTCGCGCAGGCTGTTGGCTTTGATGACGGGCACGGTGCATTAGCTGTAGCGGCGGTCTGTGACCGTCGCCGAGCACAAAATGGGCGGGTGCAATCCCTGCCTGCCGGTCGATGGGTAGGGCGGGTTATCCTTAACCCGCCGTTCCGGGGATGTCCGCCCGGCGCGTTAAGGATAACGCGCCCCACCGCTCATGAGTCGTGCAATTGTCATTGCCAGATTAAACTTTTATCTGTCGCTGCGGTCTGTCACGGTGCGCGCCCGTCCCATCGGACTGCGCCGCGCCTCATTCACATGCGTTTCCTTCTGCCGAAAACCGCCCTGATCCTTGCTCTTCTCGCCGCCGGTCCTTTGCCTGCGGATGCGAAGCAGTCCGCAGGACAAACACCGGGCGGGCAGCAGCCCGCAACGGTGCCCGCTCCGGTCTGGGAGCACAAGCTCATCGATTTCACCGACGCCGACTACCGCTACGCCGTCGAGCAGGTGTTGCAGGACTACGAGACCACGACCGGCCGCCGGCTCGTGCCCGGCGCGCGGAAAAAGGTAGGCCTGAAGATCTACGCCGACTCCGGCCCCGGGCTCGCGACACCGTTCGGACTCGTGCGTGCCCTCATCGCCTCGCTGGAAAAGCGCGGCTTTGGAAAACAAAACATCTTCCTCGTCGGACTGAACCCGCTGCGCCTGCGCCTCACCGGCTACCTGCCGTCGTTCGCGACCGGCATCCTGCCGTTCCCCGGGCACCCGGTCTACGTGCTCGAGTCGGGCAAGTTCTACGATCCGGCCTGGTTCTACGACAGCCCGCTGCCCTCGCGCTTCGATCCGATCTCGAACGACCAGGCGGTGAAAAACGCCGCCGGCGGCAAGGCCACCACCACCACCGAGGAGGACCGCAAGAGCTTCCTCGCCACGCCGCTGTTCCTCGACGCCGATTTCTGGATCAACCTGCCGGTCTACACCGACCACCCCGTGCTCGGCATCAACGGCGCGCTGGTCAACGCCACGCTCTGGAACGCCTCGAACACCTTCCGCTTCTTCAAGAGCCCCGCCACCGCGCCCGCCGCCGTCGCCGAGATGGCCGCCATCCCCGAGCTGCGCGAGAGCTGGGCGCTCACCTTCGCCAGCCTGCAGCTCTACCAGTTCATCGGCGGCCCGTATTTCAACTCCCTCTACACCGCCTCCGAGCCGCGCCTGCTCATGAGCCCCGACCCCGTGCTGATCGACTCGCTCATGCTCGAGCACATCAACGCCGTGCGGAAGCGCAACGGCTTCGACCCCGTGAGCGACGAGGAGGCCCGCATGCTCGACTTCGCCCAGCAGCTCGGCGTCGGCTCCACCGACACGAAGCGCATCAAGTGGCGGCGGGTGAACGAGGGGAAGTGAACGAGGTGAGGTGGGTGGGGGCATTGAGCCCCGGCCGGTGGAGCGCGCTGACCTCAGCGCGCTTTCCTTCAGACCAACGCGTTGGGGTCAACGCGTTCCACCTCCCAGAATCCAAACCTCACCCCAGCGCCACGCGCAGGGCCCGCGCCTCGGCCGCCAGCTCGCGCGCGGCGACCAGCACGTCGGCGTCGTCCGGGGCCTGGGTCGTCGCGACATTCGCGGCGTGAGGCGGCGCGGCGGCGGGCAACGCCGTCCGGCGCATTTCCTCGGGGTCGCCGAGGCCGCTGTCGCGGAAGCGCCGCAGCCGTTCCTGGATCAGGTCGCGGATCTCGTGGGCGTTGTCCACGCTGTGAAAGTAACCCGTGTGCAGATCGTCCTGGGGCTTGCCGTTGGGATTGTCGCTGCCGCCGGCGGACTGGACCTTGACGTCGGCCAGTCCGAGCAACCGTTGCAACGGGCCCTGCGAGACCTCGACCTGCTGGAGATTGGCGAAGCTCATGGTGATCTCCTGCACGCTCCACACGCCGGTGCGGATGCGCAGGCTGCGGTCGGTGACGACATACCAGCGCATCTCGAAATCGAGCCGGCGCACGGCGTAGGTGAGCGGCAGTTGCAGGAGGAAACCCGCGAGCGCGGCGACCTTGAGCACCCAGATGACGGGAAACGCCCAAGGCGGCAGCATGATCGCCAGCTCGACGAATGTGCGGACAAACCCGTCCCAGCCGCCGGTGCGCACGCGCTTCCGGACCGGCTTCTTGGCGGGCTTGGAGGATTCCGGGTCCTTGGCCTTGAGCTCGGTGTCCCTCGCGCCCTTGATGGCCGCGAGAGCCTGGTCCGCCTGCTCGGCCAGCGTGGCCTTGTGGCCGGCCACCACCTGGGCCGTGGCGGCGCGCCGGGCCTTCTCGATGCGGGCGGTCTCCTCGACATACACGAGCAACAGCGCCCAGAAAGCGATGCCGGCAAATGCGGCCAACTCGGCCATGCCCCAGCCGAAAATCCGCAGCTTGTAATAGTTTTTCCCGGCGCGGAAGACGCGCAGCGAGGCCGGATCACCGAAAGGCGGATGCGGCTCGGGCGGAACCTTCAGCCAGTGGAGGACGAGATCGCGATAACGGTGATACATGGGATTTTATGGCCACAAAAAATCACAAAAAGGGATCCCAATCTGTTTGAACTCCGAGCTCGGACTTTCTTTGTGCATTTTTGTGCTTCTTCGTGGCAAAAATCAGGAGCTTTGGTTTCCACGCTTTGCCAGCGCCTCGCGCACGGCGCGGAGCTCGGCGGCGGTCTCGCGCAAGGCGGCGGCGAGTTCACCTGAGCCGGCCGTCGGGGCGGAGGTGGCCGCGGCCGCCGGGGCCGGGGCGGGGTGGTGGGCGTGGTCCTTCACGCCGCGCATCCGGGAGTAGAGGAAATCGCGCAGGGCCTCAAATTCCTTGAGGCCCTCGATGGTCATCTCGGCGGAGGAACTGCCCGAGGCGGTCTGGACGAGGATGCGGGCCAGGCTGAGCCAGCGTTCGACGAAGTTGGAGCGCAGATGGATGTCCTGGATGCGCGCGTAGTTCACGATGATCTCGCGGCGGAAGAGGATGCCCCAGCTCATCGAGATGCCGTCGTCGGTGAACTTGTAGCGCATCGTATGGTAGCGAAAATAAAGATAGGGCGCGAGGAACGGGAACAGCGGCGGGATCACCAGTGCGCTCAGGAGGTAATAGGTCCACAGCGCCCTGTCGGGCCGTTCGATGGACTGGATATGCCGGTCGGTGGCGGGGTCGGTCATGTCCGGAGAAAAGCCGGTGCCGCCCGGCGGCGCAAGCCCGCGCCGGTTGCACGGCCCGGTTCAGATTCCACCGTTGAGCCGACGAATCGGTTAGAGATCCTCTGGGCGCAGGCCGGTGTGACGGGCGATACGCGCCAGCATTTTCGGCCCGATCTCCTCGCCGTCGTGGAAGGCGAATACAAAGTCGGGCCAGCCGACGCGTTCCAAGATCCGGTGCGAGCCCGTCTGGCGTTTCACCCGCCATCCGAGCTGAAGCAAAGCACCCAGGACGATCTTCGTCTTGCGGGCGCCCCAACTGCTCATACCGCCACAGAGAACACCCTGGCGAGCTGCGGCGCGTCTTCGCCGTGCTCCACCTTGTCGGCCAGAATCCGCAGGACCAAGGCCTCGACCCGTGCGACCGCCTCTTTCCGGGAAGCACCATAGGCCATGGCGCCGGGAATCCCGGCGACCTCGGCAATCCAGCGACCGTCCGTTTCCTGTTCCACTTCAACTTGCATGACCCGACAAGTAGCCAGCGGACTTGGATTGGCAAGACGGCATTCCAACCAACCTTCATTCTGACGGCATGAGGCCGAATTTCTTCGCGAGCTTCGGAAAAAGTTTCGGTAAATCAGATTCCTCCCAAGTCTCACCTACTGGCCGGGGTGAACGCGGGACCTCGATGGACGGCAACTCCCGACCGGTCTTCTCGCGGTATGCTTCGGCGGCACAATACATGAATTCTTCATCTTCCGTGCGGTCATCCCGTTCCGCGCGGGCTCCAACCGCCTCCGGATTCCGCAGGCATTTCTCATAGTATCGCTTCCCTTGAGATATGAGCCACGCACGGAAATACTCGAAGCCATCATCGGAGCAGCCCCTATTCACAATATAGGCCGCGCCCCAAAGATCCCACCGGTAACTTTCGGCCATGAGTCCACGGAAATGCTGCTCGAACGAGATGATCTCCTCTTCAGATAGCGTCTCCAATTTGATCTCCATGGCACCGGAATGCAGTGCGGCCCAGAGGCCTTTCGGCCTGGTCGAGTCAATGAGTTGCCAGAACTCGTCCCGGTTCATGCATTTGCTCAACTATGCTATTCGGCCAAAACCGAATAGCCTAAAGGGCAGTGGCTTCATGGACCAAGAAAGGCAGCCAAGCAAGCCGGAGACAAGCCGCCTTATTTCGCGGTTTGGGTTTTGTGATCCGCTACAGGTGTCCGGCGAAAGCCAAACCGGCTGATACGCGGTCGCCTGGTCTGCCGTGGGCAGGATGAAGGGCCTATTGGTAGATATTAGGGGTTGCGCGGGCCGGGCGGAAGTTTCTAACGTCGGTCTTTTAGCCTGATGCAAACCCACGGGCCCAAGCGCATCTACACTCCGCAGTCCCTCGAATTCTGGTTCGGCCGCCTGGAGGTCGAATGGGAGGAGCAGTTTGACGCGGCCCAGGTGGAGCGCGGCCACGCCATGTATCGCGACGGGGAGATCCGCGAGGTCGAGCTGGGAGCCCAGGACGCCATCATCCACCGCAAGGTCGAGAAAAAGGAGGAATACGCCGTCATCGAGTGGGAGGGCGACCGCCTCAAGGTGCGCTCCTCCTCCACGGACCTGCTCCTGGCCCACGCCATCGCGGTGGCGGGCCTGCACGAGATCGAGGAGCTGCTGGTGGACGAGATGAACGCGCTCCTGCCGGGCAATTCCGCCAAGGCCGGCCCCGCCGCCCACGGTCAATCCGGCAACGGCAACGGGAATGGCAACGGCCACCCCGCGCCGTCCCCCGCCGCCCACGGGAGCAACGGCGGCAACGGCGCGCCCAAGTCCGACGCCCCGCCGCGCGACCTGCTGCTGAGCTTCACGACCAACGCCGACGGCCTCGTCTTCCTCGCCTACTGGAAGCACGGCCGCAGCCGCATCCCCGCGCTCGGCAACGCCGCCAACCACCCGACCGCCGCCGAGCGCGCCAAGCTCATCGCCCTGGCCACCTACGCCCGCAAGGCCCATTTCCGCTACAACCAGGCCACCCACGCCTACGCGCTCGACGCGCTGGCCGACATCCCCGGCTTCCTCCGCGACCTGCTGCCGCACTGGAAAAAGCAGTTCGCCATCGAGCTGGACGTGAAGGTGAACATCATCAAGTCCGGCTCGCGCGCCATCGAGATCGAGGCCGTGGCCGACCGGCGCGGCGACGGCGGCCTGAACCTGCGCTGGATTTTCCGGGCGGGCGAAAAACTGCTCACCGACGAGCAGGCCGCCGCGCTGCTCAAGCACGGCCGCACGCCCATGCTGCTGCCCGATGTCGGCATCGTCACGCTCGAGCCGGAGAAACTCGAGGGCTACAACCAGTGGCGCCGCAACCTCGCGGACACCGCCGCCGACGGCGAGATCCCGCCCTACCTGATCTTTTCCCTTTTCCACGACCACCGCCTCAAGGTCATGCTCGGCCCCGAGATCGAGGCGTGGCGCCAGAAGGTGCTGACGCCGCCCGCCGCGCCGCCCGCGCTGCCGGACTACCTCCGCAACTACCAGCGCCGCGGTGTCGAGTGGATGCACCACCTCTGCGAGACCGAATGCCACGGCCTGCTCGCCGACGAGATGGGCCTGGGCAAGACCGCACAGGTCATCGCCCTGCTGCGCACCCGGCCGTTGCCGAAGCACCGCCATGTCGTCGTCTGCCCGGCCAGCGTCGTCCCCGTGTGGCGCGAGGAGCTGGCGCGGTTCTACCCCGAGGCGAAGATCGACGTGCTGAAGTCGGGCAATGATTTCAAGGCCAACAAGGCGCCGTGCATCTGGCTGGCGAGCTACACCCAGCTCCGCAAGCACCGCGCGCTGCTCGACACGACCGAGTTCGGCTACGCCGTGCTCGACGAGGGCCAGTTCATCAAGAATCCCGACGCCAAGGTCACGCAGGCCTGCTTCGCGCTCAAGGCGCAGCACCGGCTCGTGCTGACGGGCACGCCGCTGGAGAACCGGCACCTCGACCTGTGGTCCATCTTCCGCTACCTGCTGCCCGGCCTGCTCGGCTCGCGCGCCAGCTTCGAGACGGCGCTGGTGCAGGACCGCGACCGGACCATGAACCGGCTGCGCCAGCAGGTGGCGCCGTTCATCCTGCGCCGCACCAAGAACGAGGTGGCGACCGAGCTGCCGCCCAAGGTCGAGATGGACCTGCTCTGCCCGCTCTCCGACGTGCAGCGCGCCGAATACGCCCGCATCTGCACCGAGGGCCTGGCGCGGCTCGGCGAGGACATCGGGCTGGCGTTGCGCGAAAAATCCTTCGGCTTCCTCGCGCTGCTCACGCGCCTGCGCCAGGTGTGCTGCGACCCCGACCTGCTGCCGTGGCTGAACTCGCCGTTGACGGACAGCGGCAAGCTCCAGCTGCTCGTCGAGAAGCTCGAGGAGGTCGTGGCCAGCGGCCACAAGGTCGTCATCTTCTCGCAGTTCGTGACATTGCTCGACCGCGTGCGCACGGCGCTCGATGAGCATTACCCGGAGCTGCCGCGCTACGAGATCACCGGCATGACCGTGGACCGGCAGAAACCGGTGAAGGATTTCCAGTCGGCGGCGGGCGCGGCGGCGATGCTGGTCAGCCTCAAGGCCGCGGGCACGGGCATCACGCTGCACGCGGCGGACTACGTGTTCCTGCTCGACCCGTGGTGGAACCCGGCGGTGGAGGACCAGGCGATCGACCGCGTGCACCGCATCGGCCAGACGAACACGGTGTTCGTCTACCGCATGGTCACGGCCGGCACGATCGAGGAGCGCATCCAGGCGCTGAAGTCCGAGAAAAAGCAGCTCTTCAACCAGGTGGTCGGCCACCACACCGGCGACTTCGAGTGGACCAGGCATTTCAGCTCGCTGAACAGCCTCATCCAGCTCAGCGCGGTGGAGACCGGCGAGGCGGAGATGCTGAACGCCGCGGTGGCGGTTCCGCCGGCGGCGCCGGCAGCGTCCGGCACCACGCTGGCCTGAGGACCCGCGAAACGCGCCTTGTCAGCCGCGCGCGGCGTGGCAGGTTGGGGCCATGAAGGAGATGGTGCCGCAATTCTACGAGCGTCTGCTGCGCCTGCTCCGTTGGCGCCTGTGGATCATCGAGAAGCTGCGGCCGTCGCCGTGGCAGGAGACGCTGTGCTGGGCCGCCGTCGCGGGCGTGCTGGGCGCGGGGGCGGCGCTGGTGTTCCGCGGGGGCGTCGACCTGATCCACAGTCTCCTGACGGGAACGACCGAGGGCATGGTGGATTCCTTCCGCGAGCTGGCGTGGTGGCAGCGGCTGGCCATCCCGGCGGTGGGCGGGCTGATGGCGGGCCTCGTGCTGCTCTTCGGCAAGCGCCTGCACCGGGGCGAAAGCTCCACCGACTACATGGAGGCGATATTGATCGGCAGCGGCCAGCTGCCGGTGCGGGCCAGCCTGGTGAAGAGCACGGCGGCGATGTTCTCCATCGCCTCGGGCGGCTCGATCGGGCGCGAGGGCCCGCTGGTGCAGCTGGCGGCGGTCGCGGCCTCGTGGCTCGGGCGCTGGCGCAACATGTCGGCCCCGCAACTGCGCCTGCTGGTGGCGTGCGGCGCGGCGGCGGGCATCGCCTCGGCCTACAACGCGCCGATCGCGGGCTCGTTCTTCGTGGCCGAGATCATCCTCGGCACCATCGCCATGGAAAGCCTCGGGCCGCTCGCCGTGGCGGCCGTGGCGGCGACGCTGACGATGCGCGCGCTGTCCAGCGCGCACACGCTCTACGCGGTGCCGACCTTCACGCTGCATTCGCTGTGGGAGATCGGGCCCTTCGTGATGCTCGGCTTGCTGGCCGGCACGGTGGCGCCGTTTTTCCTGCGCTCGCTGCGGACGGTGGAGGGCTGGTTCGCGCGCACCCGGCTGCCGGTGCCCGCCCGGCTGGCGCTCGGCGGCCTGGTGGTGGGCGGCGTGGCCGTGTGGGTGCCCGAGGTCTGCGGCAATGGCTACAGCGTGGTGGTCGCGATCCTCAACGGCCAGCTGGTGTGGACGGCGCTGGCGCTTGTGCTGGTGTGCAAGTGGGCGGCGACGGCGGCGTCGTTCGGCTCGGGCGCGCCGGGCGGCGTGTTCACGCCGACGCTGTTCGTGGGGGCGAGCCTCGGCTACCTGTTCGGCTATGCGGTGCACGAGGTCTGGCCGCTCGGGGCCGTCGACCCGCGGGCCTTCGCGCTCGTCGGCATGGGCGCGTTGCTGGCGGCGGCGAGCCACGCGCCGGTCATGGCCATCATCATGCTTTTCGAGATGACGCTGAGCTACGACATCATCATGCCGCTGATGCTGAGCAGCGTGATCGCGTATTACACGGCGCGCGGCCTCGAGCACGAGTCGCTCTACAGCGCGGCGTTGCAGAAGAAGGCCGCCGAGGCGCCCGAGGCGGTGCGGCTGCCGGGTGTGGTCGCCGACCTGGCCCGGCCGCAGGCCGCGCCGGTGCAGCTGACGGCGCGCTTCGAGGAGATCGCCCGGCTGTTCCTGCAATCGCGGCACGAGGAGATCTACGTCACGACGCCGGAGGGCCGGTTTGCCGGCGCGATTTCGCTGCACGACATCAAGCCCTACCTGAGCGACTCGGCGGTCGCGGCGCATGTCATCGCGGGCGATCTGCTGCGGGACGATGTGCCGGCGGTCTCGATGGCGGCGCCGCTGGCGGAGGCGTTGCGCAGCTTTGCCCAGCATGCGGGGCAGACCCTGCCGGCGGTCGAGCCGGACACCGGCCGGCTCGCCGGCGTGCTGGTGAAGAATGATCTGCTGCTGGCGCTGCTGGAAGGGCGCGGCGTGCCGGGGCACCTGGCGACGGCAAACGCGGGCTGACAGGCGGGCAGGGGGCGGGAATCACGGATTCCTGCCGGCGGGCGGTCAATTTGCCGCTTCGTCACACAGGCGACACGGGACCGTAACAATCGGCCCGTATTATCCGCCTGCGTTTCGGTGACCCACCGGGCGCATTCCAACCCTGACACCCGTTCACATGTCCAAACTGAAAACCAAACTATTCGCCGTGGCCGCCGCGCTCCTCTGCGCGGGCACGGCCCTTGCCCAAGACAGCGGCGCCCTCATTGACCTCTTGGTCAGGAAAGGCGTCCTCAATGCCCAGGAGGCCGAGGATCTCCGCGCCGAGCTGGTCAAGGATTTCGTGGCCAACACCTCGGCCGGCAAGCTCAACCTTTCCTCCTCGCTGACCGATTTCCGCCTCACGGGCGACGTCCGCATCCGCTACGAGGGCCGCGGCGCCAGGTTGCCGACCGGCGAGGATCAGGCCCGCGACCGTTTCCGCTATCGCATGCGCGCCGCCCTGACCGGCAAGCTGCTCAACAATTGGGGCTTCGGGGTTCGCCTGGAGACCTCAACAAGCAGCCGCTCAAGCAACGTGACCATGGGCGACGATGCCGGTCCGTTTGCCAAGAACAACGACGGCGTGTTCCTGGGCCAGGTTTACGCCACATGGACGCCGACGGTGGAATGGACTCTCACGGCCGGCCGCATGGCCAATCCGCTCGCCACGAGCCTGATGGTTTGGGATGGCGACATCAACCCCGAGGGCCTGGCCGAGCAGTTCCGCACGCGCCGCGGGAACAACGAGTTCTTTGCCACGGCGGCCCAGTTCGTCTACAGCACCTCCGGCACGCAGGATCCGTTCGCGGCCATCACGCCCGCCAACATCGCCGGCACCGAGGATCTGTTCCTCACCGCCTGGCAGGGCGGCTACAAGCGCTACGTCAAGGGCGCGACGACCTTCTTCCAGATCGCCCCGGTGGTTTATGCCTACTTGGGCACCGACCAGCGCGCGAACCCCGCCGCCTTCAACTCCTTCATGACCGCGACCAATGCCGCGCCGGTCAACAACCTCTTCGTCCTCGAAATTCCCGTGGAATACAGCTGGCTCGCCGCGAACGGGGTGCCGCTCCGCGCCTGGGCCGACCTCGCGATCAACTTTGATGCCGGCCGGCGCGCCGCCAAGTTTGGCCGCCCTGACCTCGATGGCGAGGACAAGGCCATCCAGATCGGCTTCCAGTATGGCAAAGCCTCGTTGCCGGGTGAGTGGGATGTCCGCATCTTCTACCAATCCGTCGGCGCTTTCGCCCTCGACAGCAATCTGGTCGATTCCGATCTCTTCGACAGCCGGACCAACATGCAGGGCTGGGTGCTCGGCGGCAACTACGCCCTCGGCGCCGCCGCGCAGCTCAGCCTCACCTACGCCTCGGCCGGGCGCAAGCAGGACAGCATCATCGCACCCGGCTCCGGTGACATCGGCGCCAACAACGCCCTCGGGCAATACCGGCTCCTGCAGGTCGACCTGAACGTCAAATTTTAGCCGTCCAACCTATCCCATCATGAAAAAGACCATTCTCCTTCTCGCCGCCTTGGCCGCCGCCAACGCGGCCTCGGCCCAGAAACTCGTCATCAAGGGCTCGGACACGCTCGGCGCCAAGATGGTGCCGCAGGTGGCCGAGGCCTTCCGCGCCGTGAATCCCGGCGTCGTCTTTGAGATCGCCGCCGAGGGCTCGACCACCGGCATCGCGGCCATCACCGACAGCACGGCCGAGATCGGCATGTCGAGCCGCCGCGCGCGCCCGACCGAAATGTCCGCCGCCCTGGCCAAGGGCGTCACCATGAAGCCCATCGTCGTCTCCTACGACGCCATGGCCGTCATCGTGAACGAGGCCAATCCGGTCACCCAGCTCACGCTGCGCCAGGTCGAGCAGATCTTCGCCGGTGACGTGAAGGACTGGAGCGCGGTCGGCGGCAGCGCCGGGGCCTTCTCGATCTACACCCGCAACACCTCCTCCGGCACCTACCAGGACTGGAAGGACCTCGCGATGAAGAAGCGCGACTACGCGCCGTCGTCCCAGAAGATGGCCGGCAACGAGCAGATCGCGGCCGAGGTGGGCAAGAACCCGAGCGGCATCGGCTACGTCGGCATCGCCTACACCCACGCCCCGGGCGTCAGAGTCGTCGGCATCGTGCTCAAGGATGGCAAGGTGGTCCTGCCCGCGGTCGAGACGGTGCATGACAAATCGTATCCCTACGCCCGCCCGAATTTCTTCTACACCAACGGCGAGCCGACCGGCCTCGCGGCCCGGTTCATCGATTACCTCCTGGGCGCTGATGGTCAGGCGATTGTCGCCAAGTCAGGCTTCGTGCCTGTCTCAATCACCCACTGACCGGCCACACTCGCTGCCGTGTGACCCACGCCGC
Source organism: Opitutia bacterium (assembly GCA_016190985.1). Taxonomy (GTDB): domain Bacteria; phylum Verrucomicrobiota; class Verrucomicrobiia; order Opitutales; family Opitutaceae; genus Lacunisphaera. The sequence goes on from JACPPI010000006.1 coordinate 186,434, forward strand.
CCGCCGCCCCTGCCCGGACTGCGGGCGGCCTCCTTTGTAACCTAACTGTAACCTGCCCCGTTTGACCGACCCCGCGTCCGGTCGCGATGCTCGGGCCACACCTTTGCCATGTCCGCTGTCACCGACATTCCCCACGCCGTCCGGCGGCCGACCCGAGAGATCCTGTTGCGCCGAAAGCGCGGCTGGTTTTTCGGCCTGCGCGGGGAAAGGGTGGCGCAGACCGTCTTCCAGGGCAACGCCCTGATCTCCATCCTGGTGCTGGCGCTGATCACATTCACGATTTTCCGGGATGCGGTCGGGTTCATCCCGATGAACCGGCAGAACCTGGAGATCTACCGGCGGGCCGGCCTGGAGCTGGCGGACATGCTGCGGGGGCAGGTGACGGACCACAGCACCATGTCGCGCTATCTCGCCACGCTGCGGCAGCAGGAAGCCGACCGGCTGATCCACCGGCAGGGCCAGACCGCCGCGCAGGCCCAGGCGCAGCTCGCCGCCTTTGATGATTTCGCCACCCGGTTTGCCGACACGATCGCCGCGCACGAGACCATCCTCGGCACAATGACCGAGCTGTGCTCCGGATTGAAGGAGCGCTACACCGTCGCCGAGGATATGCGGCAGGCGAAACTGAACCTCCTCAACGGCCTCCGCTCCGCCCCGCCCGGGCGGGCGCTCCGGCTGAAGCAGCAAGCCGAAGCCATGCAGATCGAGGTGATCGACTTCAAGGCCGAGGTGGCGCCGTTGCTCGCGCTCCGGCCCGAGGTGTTCGCGGCCAACGCCACCCTGGCCGCCGAGCTGAGCCGCCTCGCGGCCGCGCTGCCCCCGGCCTCCGATCCCGACCTGCAGCGCAAGCTGGCCAGGCTGCCCGGTTTCGTCACCCGCTACCTCGCCGCGGTCGAGGCCACGGCGCAGCGCATGGCCGCCTGGGACCAGGGCAAGCCCGTCGGCGCGGTGGAGGCGTTCAACGCCTTTGCCTTCGGCCGCAAATGGATCACCGCCAGCTTCTGGCAGGACTGGTATGGCATCATCCCGCTGCTGACCGGCTCGCTGCTCATCGCCTGCCTCGCCCTGCTCATCGCCATCCCCTTTGGCGTGGCGGCGGCGCTCTATGTCAACCAGGTGGCGCGGCCCCTGGAGCAGAAGATCATCAAGCCCTACATCGAGTTCATCTCGGCCATCCCCAGCGTGGTGCTCGGCTTCTTCGGCATCGCGATGTTCGGCGAGACCCTGCGCCGGGTCTCGCAGTCGCCTTGGCTCGACTGGGTCCCCGGGTTCCCGATGCTGGAGCGCCTGACCGCCGGCACGGCCGCCGCGCTGCTCGCCCTGATGGCCATCCCGACGATCTTTTCGCTGGCCGAGGACGCGATCAACAACGTGCCGCGCTCCTTCAAGGAGGCGTCGCTCGCGCTCGGGGCCACCCGCCTGCAGACCATGATCCGCATCACGGTGCCGGCGGCCCTGTCGGGCATCATGGCCGCCATCCTGCTGGGTTTCGGCCGCGTCGTGGGCGAGACCATGGTGGTGCTGCTTTGCGCGGGCAACCGGATCGAGATTCCCGACCTGTCGGCGGGCTTCGGCGTCGTCTTCCAGCCGGTGCACACGATGACCGGCATCATCGCCCAGGAGATGGGCGAGGTCGTGCGCAACAGCATCCACTACCGGGCGCTCTTCATGGTCGGCGTGGTGCTTTTCCTGCTCTCCCTGCTCGTCAACTGGCTGGCCCAGAAAATCGTCCGCCGTTACCGCATTTCCATCGGATGAAGCCCGCCCCCCCCACCGTCGCGGCCCTCTTCGGCCGGCCCACGCCCGCCAAGCAGGCCGAGCGGGGCGTCTTCTGGGTGCTGCGCCTCAGCACCTACTTCGTGCTGTGCTGCGCCGCCTTCATCTTCTGGGACATCGGCACCAAGGGCGGCGCCGTGATCTTCCGCCCCTCGGCGCCCTTCATCAACATTCCCTTCCTCACCGAGGCGCCCGAAACGCTCAACGTCTTCGCATTTCGCGGCCAGAAGCTCATCCTGGGCGACCGGCAGTTCCGCGCCTTCAAGGCGCAGCACGCGGCCGAACTGAAAAACGTCCGCATCGAGACCTACGTCTACTCGGCGGGCGGCATCTTCCCCAACATCGCCGGCACGGTGCTGCTCGTGGCCGGCTCCATCCTCATCGCGCTGGTGCTCGGTGTGCTCAGCGCGATCTACCTGAGCGAATACGCGGTGGACGGGCCCTTTGTCCGCTTCCTGCGGCTCTCGATCGTCAACCTCGCCGGCGTGCCCTCCATCGTCTACGGCCTGTTTGGCTTCGGCATGTTCGTCATCGCCTTCGATTTCGGGGTGTCGCTGCTGGCGGGCTGGCTCACGCTCGCCTTCATGGTGCTGCCGATCATCATCACCGCCTCGGAGGAAGCGCTGAAGGCCGTGCCCCGCGGCTACCGCGAGGGCTCCCTGGCGCTCGGGGCCACCAAGCTGCAGGCGATCGTGACCAACGTGCTGCCGTATGCGCTGCCCGGCATCCTCACCTCCTCGGTGCTCTCCATCGCGCGCGTCGCGGGAGAGACCGCGCCGATCATGTTCACCGCCGCCTTCGTCGTGCGCGACGAGCTGCCCTGGCAGGTGCGCGAATGGACCGACTTTTTCTTCCAGGGTGTCATGGCGCTGCCGTATCACATCTATGTCGTCGCCTCCAAGATCCCGCAGAACGAATACACGCGCGACGTCCAATACGGCACGGCGTTCGTGTTCCTGTTCACCGTCGCCGCCATCGCGATGACCGCCGTCATCCTCCGGCAGCGCCTCCGCAGAAAATACAAATGGTAACCACCCTCATTCCCATGGCCGAACCTGTTGCACCCGCCGCCGCGCCCCGTCCGCTGGCCGCGGCGCCCTTCACCGCGGCCGATCCCGCCGCCCGCGCCGTCATCGAGATCGACGACGTCGATTTCCACTACGGCGCCAGCAAGACGCTTCACGACATCACGCTCAACATCATGGAGCGGCAGGTCACCGCCTTCATCGGGCCCTCCGGCTGCGGCAAGAGCACGCTGCTCCGCTGCCTCAACCGCATGAACGACCTGATCGACGGCGCGCGCGTCTCCGCCGGGGAGATCCGCATCGACGGCGTCGACATCAACGATCCGCGGGTGGACGTCATCGAGCTGCGCAAGCGCGTGGGCATGGTGTTCCAGAAGTCCAACCCGTTCCCCAAATCGATCTACGACAACATCACCTACGGGCTGCGCATCCAGGGCCTGAGGCAGAAGGCCCGGCTCGACGAGATCGTCGAGCGCAGCCTGCGCGGCGCGGCGCTGTGGGACGAGGTGAAGGACCGGCTGCACGAGAGCGCGCTGGGCCTGTCCGGCGGCCAGCAGCAGCGCCTCTGCATCGCCCGCGCCATCGCCGTCGAGCCCGAGATCATCCTGATGGACGAGCCCTGCTCGGCGCTCGACCCCATCGCCACCGCCAAGGTGGAGGAGTTGATCCACGGGCTGAAGCAGCAGTTCACCCTCGTCATCGTGACGCACAACATGCAGCAGGCCGCCCGCGTTTCCGACCGCACGGCCTTTTTCTATCTCGGCAAGCTCATCGAATACGCCGATACCCGCACCATCTTCATGAACCCCGCCAACCCTCAGACCGAGGCCTATGTCTCGGGCCGCTTTGGCTGATCCATCTTTATCTGGAAATCAGGAAAGCAGGAACAAACCGACGCAGTCTTCCTTTCCTGATTTCCTGAGTTCCAGATTCAAAAAACCTGTCTTCCCCACTCCCATGAAACGATTTTTCGACGCCGAGCTGGAGGCCTTCCGGTCCCACCTGTTGCAGATGGGCGAGCGCGCCATGGATCAGACCCGCCTCGCCATGAAGGCCCTGACCGACGCCGACCTTGCCCTCGCCGACAAGGTCATCGCCGCCGATGACGAGATCGACCGGCTGGAGGTCAAGATCGACGAGGAGGCCATCCGCTACATGACGCTGCGCGGCCCCGTGGCCTCGGAGCTGCGGCTGATTGTCGTCGGCATGAAGGCCAGCCACGACCTGGAGCGGGTGGGGGACGAGGCCACCGGCATCGCCCGCCGCGCCCGCAAGCTCGCGATCGAGCCGCGCCTCGAACTCTACGCCGACCTGCCGCGCATGGCGACGATCGCGCTCTCCATGCTGCGCGACGCGCTCGACTGCTTCGTGCAGGAGGACGAGCAGAAGGCGCTCAGCGTCATCCGCCGCGATCCGGAGGTGGACAACCTCAACCGGCTGCTCTACCGGCGGCTCACCAGCTACATGATCGAGAACCCCGACACGATCGCGCGGGCCCTGGAGCTGATGTTCATCTCGAAGTCCCTCGAGCGCATCGCCGACCACGCGACCAACATCGCGGAGGAGATGGTGTTCCTCGCCAAGGGCCTGGACATCCGCCACAGCGACATCGGCCGGCCGGCCGTGCCGCCATCGGCGGGCTCCAGTCCGCCCGCCTGAGATGCGGGTTTGACCCGCCCGAGAAAAACGGGTTGTTGTTGGGCTCTCCAATGAGCACCAGCCAGCAAGGCGTCTATCTCGGCACGGACAGCGGCGCGACCACTTCCAAGACCGGCGGCATCTGGGCCGACGGCAGCGTCATCTCGACCAAACTGCGGCAAAGTTCGACCAACGCGCAGGCCGGCACCGCCACCGTCGTGCGGGGCTGGCTGGAAGGCGTCGTGGGGTTTCTCGCCGACAACCGGTTGAGTTGGGACCAGGTGCGGGGCGTCGGTCTGGCCCTGCCCGGTCCGTATGACCGCTATGGGGTGCTCGGCCGGTCGGCCAACCTGCCGGCGAGTTTTGCGGGCTGGAATTTTCACGCCGACTACAGCGCGGCGCTCGCCGCCGCCGCCGGCCGGCCGCTGCCGCTGGTCGCGGGCAACGACGGCAATTACGGCGGGGTGGGCGAGGCCCAGCGCGTGCGCGGGGAAAGCCGGGCCACCGTGCTCATGCTCGCTCCCGGTTCCGGGCTGGGCGTCGCCTACATTGACGCCAACGGCCTGCCGCTGGAGGGCGACACCCTGAACGGCATGGAAGGCGGGCACATGCCCGCCATCCTGCAGCGGTTGGGCGGCATGAAGCCGCTCCGGTGCGGCTGCGGTCGCGACTGGGGCTGCATCGAGCCCTACACCACCATCTCCGGCCTCCCGCAGCTGCTGGAGGAATTCCTGCCGAAGCATCCATCGCACCCGTTCCACTCCTCGGCGGCTTCGCTCAAGGAGAAGGCTTTCTCGCTCCGCACCCTGGCGCAACAAGACGATCCGCTCGCGGTGGACATCTTCAATTTCCAAGCCCGGGCGCTCGGCCTGCACCTGGCCGCGCTGCTGGTCGCGGTGGATGCCGAATTTGTGGTGATCGGCGGCGGCTTGATCGACCCAGAGACCACCACGCCGCAATTCCGCGAGCGTTACCTGCGCATCATCCGTGAATCGGCGTTGCCCTATCTCTGGCCGCAGCAGCGGGCGAAACTCAAGGTCGTGCCGGCCTCCCTTGGGGAGCTTTCCCAGGCCATCGGCGCCGCACTCGTCGCCCTTTACTCCGCCCGGGCCCGGGGTTGAGCGGTCCTACTTGTAGCCGAGGGCGCTACAGAGCCGCACCGTCAGGTAGCCCAACAGGCCGCAGACGGGCAGGGTGAAGGCCCAGGCCCAGAGGATGCGCTCGACGACAGTCCACTTGAGGGCGCCGATGCGCTTGGCGGTGCCCACCCCCATGATCGAAGTGGTGATGGCATGAGTCGTCGACAGCGGGATGCCGGCCACCGAGGCGGTGTGCAGAATCAGGGCAGCGGTGGTCTCGGCCGCGAAGCCGTGCACCGGCTGCAACTTGACCATCTTGTGGCCCAGGGTGCGGATGATGCGCCAGCCGCCGGCGGCGGTGCCGGCGGCCATGACTAGCGCACAGGTAACCACGACCCATTGGTTCACGACGAATTCCGGGGTGCGGAGGAAGGAGGCCCAGGCGGGCAGGGTGTCGAAGGCCCCGCTCTTGGTGCCGGTGAAGAGGGCCAGCGCGATGATGCCCATCGTCTTCTGGGCGTCGTTGGAGCCGTGGCTGTGCGCCATGAACCCCGCGCTGACCAGCTGGAGCTTGCCGAAGACGTTGTTCACGATGCGCGGGGTGAACCGGTGGATGCAGATCGTCAGGACAAACATCAGGAAGGCGCCGCCAAAGAAACCGATGAGCGGCGAGGTGATCATCGGCAGCACGACCTTGGGCCAGAGGCCCACCGCCGCGCCCTTGGCGTCGGTCGAGGCCCAGTGCAGCACGTTCCAGTTGTCGCCGGAGGAGGCCAGCGCGGCGCCGCAGAGGCCGCCGATGAGCGCGTGGCTGGAGCTGGACGGCAGGCCGAACCACCAGGTTACCAGGTTCCAGATGATGGCGCCCATCAGGCCGGCGAAGATCGTGACCATGGTGACGACGTTGGTGTCGACCAGGCCCTTGCCGATGGTGCTGGCGACGGCGGTGCCCATCAGCGCGCCGATGAGGTTGAAGACGGCGGCGAGGAAGATCGCCTGGCGCGGCGTCAGCACCTTGGTCGAGACGACCGTGGCGATGGCGTTGGCGGCGTCGTGAAAGCCGTTGATATACTCGAAGACCAGCGCCGTCAGGAGGACGATCAGGAAAATGGTCATGTTGGGGTCAGGAGCTGCTTGCACCGTTCCGGCCTGCTGGCCGGCCGGTGTTTGTCCGGGCCAGTCGCCCGGCAAAGGCTCAGGAGTATTTCAGCATGATCATGAAGACCACCTGGCCGGCGTCGCGCGCGCGGTCGACAGCGGTTTCCACCAGGTCGTAGAGTTCCATCAGGATGAAGACTTCCTTGGCCTCGATCGGGCCGTTGTAGAGCTCCTTGACCAGCGCGAGCATGACCTTGTCGGCCTCGCCCTCGGCGAACTGGAGCTTGGCGTGGTGGTCGGCGATGCGCTCGACCTTGGCGCCGTTGCGGAGCTCCTTCACCATCGCGACGACCGACCCCACGGCCTGCTCGAGCAGCACGACCTGCTTTTGCAGGCTCTCGCGCGGCACGCGGGCCGGGCAGATGGTGAGGCGCTCGACGATCTTCTCGACGGTCTTGGGGATGCGGTAAAGGGCGAGCGAGAGGGCCTCGATGTCCTCGCGCTCGAGCGGGGTGACGAAGGTCTTGCAGAGTTCCTCCGTGATTTCCTGCGTGATGCGCTTGTCCTTCCGGCGCGTCTGGATGATGTCGTGGATGTTGGTCGTCCCCAGGGTGCCGTCGTTGCCCAGGATCTTCACGAGCAAGGCGGTGCTGACGCGGGCCTCCTCGGCGCTGGCCTCAAGCAGGTCATAGAACTTCTCTTCCCGGCCCATAAGCTTCTTGAAGGAAATCATGCCTGAAACCGGATACCGGAAGCGCGGGCATAGGCGAGGGGATTTTCACAAAAATGACACGGCAATGCTGCGCCTGGATCGGACAGCTTTCTGGGCGGCGATTGCCCCGGGGCGGCTGCCGGATGACGCCGGCCAAAGAAGGATTTGACAGAAACCGGAGGCTCATGGACTTTCTCGGCCCTTCACGGCGGTCATAGCTCAGTTGGTTAGAGCACAAGATTGTGATTCTTGGGGTCGCGGGTTCGAATCCCGTTGACCGCCCCACTTTCCCCGGAGGCCAGATCGGCTCGCCGGGTTTCGCGATGGCCAAACTCCGCCTCCTGACCTTCAACATCGCCCATGCCCGGGGCGTCATGCCGGTGCACCAGAGCCTGCGCTCGGCGGTCCGGATCCGGCGCAACCTGCTCCGGATCGCCGCGCTCATCCGGCGGGTGAAGGCCGACCTCGTCGCGGTGCAGGAGATCGACGAGAATTCGCGGTGGAACGGGAGCTACAACCACCTGACCTTCCTGAGCGAGCATTGCGGCCTGCCCTTTTCGGCGATGGGCCTGACCAACGTGCGCGGCGGGCGCTTCCCGCTCAACTACGGCAACGGCGTGCTCTCGCGCTGGCCGGTCATGCACGCCGAGGCCGCGACCTTCGGCCGGAGCCGGCTGGGCGACAAGGGCTTTCTCTTCGCGGAGGTCGAGGTCGCGCCCGGCCGGCGGCTGCCGTTGATCAACCTGCACCTCCATCACGCATCGCGCAAGCAGCGCCTGGCGCAGGCGGGCGTGCTGATGAAATTCATGACCGAACGCCGCCGGCAGCGCGGCGCGCATTGGGCGGCGCAACCCATCCTGTGCGGCGACTTCAACAATCCGGCGCACGCGCCCGACGCCACGGCGATGCTGCTCGGATTCTGCGAGGAGACGAACAACTGCACGCTGCTGCCCAAGGGCGGCCGCACTTTTCCCGCCGCGCTGCCCGCCCGCGCCCTGGATTTCGTCCTGCTTCCCGGGGAATGCCGGCCGGTGCACGCCGAGGTCGTGCGCAGTTACCTGTCGGATCATCGGCCGGTGCTGGTGGAGTTTGAGCTCGCCGCCGCCGGGGCGTAAATTTCGCTCGACCCCCGGCGCGGGAGTCCGGACGCTGGTTCTTTCATGGACCGCATCGCCCAGGCCTTCGCCCGCACCCGTCGCGAGAGACGCGCCGCGTTTGTGGCCTATCTCTGCGCGGGCGATCCGGACTTCGACACCTCGCTGGCGGCCTGTCGTGCCGTGCTCGACGCCGGGGCCGACGTGCTGGAATTGGGCGTGCCGTTTTCCGACCCGCTGGCCGACGGCCCCACCAACCAGCTCGCCGCCCAGCGCGCGCTGGAGGGCGGCATGACGGCCGCCCGGGTCTTCGAGCTGGTCCGCCGGCTGCGCGAGAAAAGCCAGGCGCCCGTCGTCTTCTACACCTACTACAATCTCGTGTTCTCGAACGGCGTGGAGGATTATGTGCGCGCGGCCAAGGAGGCCGGGGTGGACGGCATGCTCGTGCTCGACCTGCCGCCGGAGGAAGCCGGCGAATTCCTCGCCGCCTGCGCCCAGCACGACCTCAAGACGGTCTTCATCGTGGCGCCCACGACGCCGGACAGCCGGCTGCCGCGCATCGGCGCGGCGGCGACGGGTTTCATCTACTACGTCTCGCGCGAGGGCGTGACCGGCGTGCGCGACCAGGTGGCGGCCAATATTCCCGAGGCCGTCGCCCGCATCCGCCGGCACACGGCGCTGCCGGTCGCCGTCGGCTTCGGGCTGTCCACCCGGGAGCAGGTGAGGCAGGTGGCCCGCAGCGCCGACGGCGTGGTCGTGGGCAGCGCGCTGGTCAACGTCATCAAGGACAATCTCGACAACCGGGCCGGTTTGCCGGCACGTTTGCGCATCGCCGCCGCCGACCTGGTCGCCGGCGCCGCCTGAACCATGAGCGCCCACACCCGCAAGACCCGCCGCCTCCTGCTGATCGACGACGACCGGCAGCAGCAGCACCTGATGCAGGGCCTGGTGAAGAACTTCCGCAGCGGCGCCTTTGATCTGGATGGCGCGGCGAGCTACGACGAGGGATTGAAAAAACTGCTCAGCGGCAAATACGCGGTCTGTCTGCTCGACTTCCGGCTCGACGCCAAGGACGGCCTGGCCCTGATGCGCGAGGCCCGCATCGCCGGCAGCGAGACGCCGGTCATCATCCTTACCGCCGACGACAGCGAGGAGGTGGACCTCGCGGCCATGGAGGCGGGCGCGGTGGATTACCTCGTCAAGGCCGCGCTCAACCCCCGCCTGCTCGAGCGCTCCATCCGCTACGCGCTCAAGCTCGGCGAGACGCTCACCCAGTTGCGCCAGCTGGCCCAGCGCGACGAGCTCACGCGCCTGCTCAACCGCCGCGAGTTCAAGCGCATCCTCGAGGAGGAGTGGGACCGCAGCATCCGGTTCCAGCGGCCGTTCGCCCTCGTGATGGCGGACATCGACCATTTCAAGAAGATCAACGACACGCACGGCCACCAGGCGGGCGACGAGGTGCTGCGCCACGTGGCCAGCCTGCTCGCCGGCCAGGTGCGCACGGTGGACCGCGTGGCCCGCTACGGCGGCGAGGAGTTCGCCCTGATCATGATCGAGACGGACACGAAAGGCGCGACGGAGAACATCAAGCGCCTCGGCGTGCTGCTGGCCGAGACCCCCTGCATCATCGAGAGCAAGAACCTCACCCTCGAGGTCACCCTCAGCGCGGGCGTGGCGACCAGCCTGACCGATGCGACCAGCGCGACCGACCTGGTGGCGGCGGCGGACAAGGCGCTCTACGCGGCCAAGAGGGGCGGGCGCAACCGCATCGTGCAGGCCGACGGCTCCGTCGTCCCGTTCAGGTAGGCCTGGCCGTCGGCACGAGGATACGCAGGCTTTTTGGCCTGAGGGTGATTTCGAGGCGCGCGGCCGGGGGCCGCGGCTCCCCATCCGTGTGGAACGGCGCCGGGGCCTGGCGCTCGATGACGAATCGCGAACTGCGGCACCACATGAGTTCCGGTGCCCGGCTGATGCCGCCAAAGCGCATGCGCCAGAGCAGAGCGGCGGCGCGCGCGAATCCAACCTTGCGCAAAGTCACGAGGTCAAACCGGCCATCATCCACCTTGGCGCCGGGCGCGAGCACGGCGTCATTGCCGTATTGGTCGGAATTCAGCACGGCCAGGGTGAAGACATGGTCGAACTCGCTGGTGCCGGCGTCATGCGTCACCCGGCAGGTTTCCTCGCGGTGGGAAAAAAACAGCGGCCAGCCCACGCGGAAATAGCCGGCCAGCCCGCGCGACTTCAGTTTGGCAAATCCGGCGGCGATCTCCGCCTCGAAGCCGAGCCCCATCGCGTTGAAAAAGGGCAGGCCATTCACCACGCCGCTGTCGATCAGCCGGACTTTGCCCGACAAGAGGGTTTCCAGCGCGGCGGCCGGCCGCAGGGGCATCCCCAGATGGCGGGCCAGCCCGTTGCCCGAGCCGCAAGGCACCAAACCGAGGGCGGCGCGGGTGCCGACCAGCGCGCTCGCGACCTCGTTCATCGTGCCGTCCCCGCCGACCGCGACCACGACATCGCAGCCTTCGCGCACCGCCGTGGCGGCCAGCTCGGGGGCGTGGCCGGCCCGCTCGGTCGGGGCGAGCGTGGCGTCGAGGCCCCGGGCCGCGCAGAAACCGCGGATCTGCCCGGCCAGTTGCGGCCGGCGCCGAAGGTGGCCGGAGGCGGGATTGAGGATGAAGCGGATTTTCAAGCTGGCGCGTGGCTGGAGGGCGACAATGGTGAACAGAACGAATGGAGCGAGCCATTCATGTTCTCACCGGTTGCACCGCGGTCGGCAAGACCGAGCTGGCGTTGCGCTGGGCGGAGGCCGGCGGCGCGGAGATCGTGTCGTGCGACTCGCTGCTGTTCTACCGCGGGGCCGACCTCGGCACCGCCAAGCCGACGAAGGCCGAACAGGCCCGGGTGCCGCACCACCTGATCGACATCTGCGGTCTCACCGACCGGATGGATGTGACGTATTACGTTACAAAGGCCCGGATGGCGGTGGACGATATCCTGCGGCGCGGGCGGCGCGTGTTGGTGGTTGGCGGCAGCGGATTCTACCTGAAATCCTTTTTTGCCCCGGTGGCCGACGAGGTCGCGGTGCCGCCGGAGCTGCGGGCCGAGCTGCGGGCCAAACTGGAGCAGGGCGGTCTCGCTGTGTTGGTGGCCGACCTGCAGCGATTGAACCCGGCGGGGCTGGGCGCGCTGGACGTGCAGAACCCGCGGCGCGTGCTGCGGGCCTTGGAGCGTTGTCGCGCGTCGGGGCGGACGCTGGCGGCGTTGCAGGCGGACTTTGCCGCGCAGCCGGCGCCATTTGCGGATTGCGAAGTGCGTTTGTGCGAACTCGTGCGCGAACCGGCGGATCTGGACCGGCGCATCGCCCAACGGGTGGCCGCGATGCTGGCGGCCGGACTGGTGGCCGAGGTGCGTGGTTTGCTGGCGCAGGGGTTGAAGCAGGGCGGCAGCGTGGCGCAGGCCATCGGCTATCGGGAGACGATTGATTTCCTCGAAGGCCGCCTGCCGGAGACGGAGCTGGCCGCCGCCATCGGGCGGAACACGCGGGCCTTGGTGAAGAAGCAGCGCACGTGGCTCAAGACCCAGTTGCCGCCGCACCGGCAAATCGCGGCGGCCACGACCACGGTGGCGGAACTTTTCCCGTGAATGGCGCCGGGAGGGCACCGGTTGATGTCAACTAATAGTTGACATCAGCCCGGGGGCGACGGCTTACCGGGCTGCGCGGCGGGGCAGCTGGCGGACGAGCAGGGTGAGGCCGAGGGAGAAGAGGCCGCCCATGAGCGGCATGCCGACGACGATGGTGAGTGCAAGGCCGGCGGGAGAGTAGGCATTGCGGTAAACAACGATTTTTTTTTGGATCGCCGCCTCGGCCAATTGTTGCGCGCGCCACTGCACCACCTTGGTTTCCAAAACATGGTCGATCCAGGTGGGGTTGATGAATTGACTGTAGGCGACGAGAACGCTGTAGACGAGCAGAGCGGCCACCAACGAAGCCAGCATGCCGGAGCCGATGCCAGCGCCCAGGTCGAGCCGGCCGTCGTAGATCGCCGCGCGCTTGGTCCGCAGCAGCAGGAACAGCATGGTCAGCGGAATCAGGTTGGAGAGGAGGCCGGTGTAGACCCCGATGTCGGGCCGCGTGGTGTGGAAACCGAGCGAATACTCCGCGGCGATCCACAGGCAGATGCCGGCGCCGCTGAGGAGGCCGTATTTGAACTCGGGTTTCACACGGCCAGCAAAGTTGGCCGACGCAATTAGTCCACCAAAAGCCGGCCGCCGACCGGGGCGAACTTGGCGGTGAAATGGCGGAGCTGGGCGGGGGCCTCGGTAAGTTTCAGGCCGCGGAGTCGATCACGCAGGCCATGGACGTGCAGAATCACCTCGGCGAGATAATCCACATGGCTCTGGGTGTAGACGCGGCGGGGAAAAGCGAGGCGGACGAGCTCCATGGCGGCGGGTTTCTCCGTGCCATCGGGCTGGCGGCCGAACATGACCGAACCGATCTCCACCGAACGCACCCCGCCCTCGAGGTAGAGCGCGAGCGACAAAGCCCAGGCGGGAAACTCGTGCGGCGGGATGTGCGGCAGCAGGGCCTTGGCGTCGATGTAGATGGCATGCCCGCCCGGCGGCTGGACGATGGGCACCCCGGCGGCGGTGAGCTTGTCGCCGAGGTAGGCGACGGAGCGGATGCGGTAGCGCAGGTAGTCCTCATCGAGCACCTCCTTGATGCCGATGGCGAGGGCCTCGAGGTCGTAGCCGGCGAGGCCGCCGTAGGTGGGGAAGCCTTCGGTGAGAATGAGGTTGTTGCGGCACGTGGCGGCGAGGGCGTCGTCGTTGAGCGCGAGGAAGCCCCCGATGTTCACCAGGCCGTCCTTCTTGGCCGACATGGTGCAGCCGTCGGCGCAGTCGAACGCCTCGCGGGCGATGGCGGCGGGGGTGCGGTGGGCCTGGCCCGGCTCGCGCTGCTTGATGAACCAGGCGTTCTCGGCGAAGCGGCAGGCGTCGAGGATGAGGGGCACGCCGTGGGCCTTGCACAGCGCCGAGGCGGCCTGGATGTTGGCGAGGCTGACCGGCTGGCCGCCGCCGGAATTGTTCGTGATGGTGATCATCGCGAACGGCACCCGGCCCTTGTGCTCCGTCAGGCAGCGCTCCAGCGCGACCAGGTCGATGTTGCCCTTGAAGGGGGCGACGAGCGCCGGTTGGGTGGCCTCGGCGCAGCGCAGATCCAGCGCGGTGGCGCCGACGGCCTCGAGGTTGGCGCGCGTGGTGTCGAAATGCGTGTTGCTCGGCACGAGGTCCCCGGCCTGGCACGCGCTGGTGAACAGGATGCGTTCGGCGGCGCGGCCCTGATGGGTCGGGATGATGTGGCGGTAGCCGGTGACATCGCGCACCGCCGACTCAAACCGGAAGAACGAGCGGGCGCCGGCGTAGGACTCGTCGCCTTGCATCATGCCGGCCCACTGGGCGGAGGACATCGCGCCGGTGCCGGAGTCGGTCAAGAGGTCGATGATGACGTCCTCGGCCTTGAGGCGGAAAAGGTTGAGGTGGGCGGCCTCAAGGGCGGCGACGCGCTGCTCGCGGGTGGTGAAGCGGATGGGCTCCACCGTCTTGATGCGAAAGGGCTCGATGATGGTCTGGAACTGCATGGGGGGGACCAAAGGGAAACCCCGGCCGCCACGGGGCGACAAGGGTTTAATCGTAGGCCGTAAGGATTAAACGGGCCGGCTTACGGCAGCGTGACCGCGTAGCGCTGCCCGCCTTCGCCAAGGCTTCGGCGCGGCTGACGCGAATGCCGGCTGGAATGTGTGCGACTTACGGCAGCGTGACCGCGTAGCGCTGGAGCGAGCTGCCCTCGATGCGGTGCAGGGCGGCGACGGCGGCGTGCAGGCTGACCCGCGCCTGCAGTTCGTTCACGCGGGCGGTCTCCAGGTCGTTCTGCGCCTCGAGCACGCGGCGGCTGGTGGACTGGCCGGCGTCGAACCTGGCCTTTTCCAGCTCGTATTGCTGCTCGCTGAGCTTGGCGGCAAAGGCGGCGATCCTGACGCTTTCGAGGTTGGTCTCGACCGAACGGACGGCGCTGCGGACCTGGACCTCGATGTTCTGCTCGATTTGTCTCAGGCGCACCTGCTCCCGGTTGAGGGTGGCGAGGCTCTGGCGGTAGGCGGCCCGGTCGCCGCGGAAGCCCAAAGGCACGCTGAGCGAGAGATCGACCTGCCAGGTATAGCCGTCGCCATCGGGAATCTGGCGGTAGGCGGCTTCCGCGCTGCGCTGCCGGCCATTGTAGCCGAGGGCGCCGCCAAGGCCAAGGGTGGGCAGTTTGGCGTTTTTCGCGACATTGAGGTCGAGCCGGAGCTGGTCGATGGCGGCCTGCGCGGAGAGGTAATCGGGTTGGTTCTGTTTGGCCAGCAGGCAGGAGGAAGCGAAGACCGGAGTGGCTTCGCTGAACTCGGTGAAGCGGACGGCGCCGAGCGGGGCGTCGAGCTCGAACTGGCCGATGAGGGCGAGAAGGGCGTCCTGCCGGTCCTTCACGGACTGCTCGGCGAGGATGACGTTGCGGCGGGCGTTGGCGACGCCGACCTCGGCGGTCAGCACGTCGAGATTGGTCGCGACGCCGGTGTCGCGGCGGATCTTGGCTTCCTCAAAAAGCCGGTTGGCGAGGGCGAAGGAGAAATTGCGGACGGACAATTGCTCGCGGGCGAAAGCGAGGTTGTAATAGGCGTTCTCGGTGCTCTGGATGACGTTGAGCGCGCTGGTCTTGTAATCGAGGTGGGCGCGCTGCAGGCCGATCTTGGCGCGCTCGATGCCGGCCCGGGTCACGGCAGAGCCGAAGCCGCGGAGCAGCGGCTGGTTGACGCTAAGGGTGGCGTCGGCGTTGTAGGCGGGGTTGAGGATGTTGAAGCTGGAATTGTTGGACGAACGGCTGAGCCGGGTGCTCAGGCCGACGGTGGCCCCGGTGGCGATGCGCTGGTTGACGGCCAGACGGGTGGTGGTGCTGTCGGAGGTGGGGGCGGCCGAGCCGTCAAGCGTGCTGAGCGAGCTGGGCTGTTGGGTGAAAGAGCGGGTGGAAGTCAGCGAAAGCGTGGGATCGAGGGTGGCCTTCGCCGTCTCGATGCTGTCTTGGGCGATCTGCGGGGCGTAGGCGCTGATCTCCAGGTCAAAGTTCCTCTGCAGGGCGCGGGCGATGCAGTGGGCGAGGGTCAGCTCGGGCGGCGCGGATTTGGCGGCGGGCGCGTTGTCCTGGGCGAAGCCGGGGGAGCAGGCGAGCAGAGCGGCCAGGGTGGCGGCAACAATACGGCGGGTGGGCATGGTCATGATCGAGTGAAGGGGGCGACGGCGTTAGAACACGGGAATTCGGGCAAAAGTTTAAGCTTTTTGTGACGGTGGCGGGGCCGGCGCGGTTTCGGGAAAGAAAATGCCACCGCCGGGGCGGTGGCACGGGAGTAATGGCCGGGTGGTGATTGGGCGTGATGAGCGGTGCTCCAGGCCGCCGGTCCGGCGCTCAGGGCTGGCGGGTGGCGGACTCGGATTTCTTGAGTTCGCGTTCGACGAGTTCGCCGAGGTAGGTGCTGCCGTTGTTGGCGGCGATGCGGAGCATCATCTGCTGTTGCAGCTCGGCATAGCGCGGATTGGCGGCGGTGAGGTCGGGCAGTTTCTTTTCCTGCGCGTAGACCAGGTAGCCTTTTTCGGCGTCCGAGACCATCTCGGCGACCTGGCCGGCCTCGAGGCCCTGGAGAGCGCCAAAGGCCGGATAGGGCATGTCTTGTGGCGGCTGGCGGAAGGTGAAGCCGACATAGCCCTTGACCTCGAGTTTCTCGGCGGCGGCGGTCGTGGCGAAATTGGCGGGGGCGGCCTTGACGGCGGCGGAGAGCTGCGCGCGCAGGGCCTGGCCGCGGGCGATGAAGAGCTTGCGCTTCTCGCCGTCCTTGTAGTCGGCGAGCACGCGGTCGCGCACCTCGGCGAAGAGCGGCTTGTAGGCGGGCAGGCTCTCGTTCCAGAACAGGATGACAAAGCTGTCGGTCGTGGGCAACGGATCGGAGAAATGACGCTCCTGGCTCAGGCGGGAGATCTGCTCGGCGTAACTGGCGAGCCACGGCAGGCCGGCCGGGGGATTGTCCGGGGCGAAGGGCGCGAGGGCGCGGGCGGGGTGGCGTTGTTCCGCGAGGAAGGCGGCCAGTTCGGGCGAGTTGGCGGCGAGCTTGCGGTCGAAGATGGCGGTGGCGAGGTCGTTGGCGGCCTTGGAGGCGCCGCGGGCGCCGGCCGCCTCGCGGATCGCGGCCTCCACCTGGGCGCGAACCTTCGGGAAGTTGTCCACAGGGGCGGTGGGGGCGAGCGAGGGCTTGTCGTCCTTCTTCTCGGCGTCGGGCGGCACGGGGAAGCGGGCAGCGTTGGCGTTGTAGAAGGCGCGCAGCTCGGCCTCGGTGGGGGCGACGGGCGGGAGGTAGTCGGCGCCCTTGAACTCGACCAGGCTCAGGCGCGGCCGGGCGGGGACATCGTAGCGGAAGGCGTTGTCGGCATGGAATTTTTTCAGCGTGTCCTCGGTGGGGTTGAGGGCGGGGTTGAACGCGGCGTAGCCGAGCGTGGCGACCTGGACGGTCCAGGTGGAGTCGGCGAGGGTGAGCTGCTGCCGGATGTCGGGCGGGAGGACATAGCCCGGGCCGCCGACGAGCCTGGCCAGCGCCTCAAGGCGGACGTCGTCGCGGAGGATGCGGTTGATGTCGGCGCCGGAGAGATCGTTGCGGGTCTTGAGGGAATCGGCGAACTGGGTGTAGCGGGCCTGGTCGAACTGGCCCTGCTCGTTCTGGAAGGCGCGGAGCGTGGTGACGGACTTGGCGACCTGATCGGCGGTGGGGACGGGCAGGTGCAGCTCATCGGCGAGCGCCAGGCCGGCGACGCGTTGCAGGGCGTATTGCTGGAGCTGGTCGCCCTGGAGGGCGTCGTAGCCGGCCTTGAGGCGGATGCTCCAGGTGCCGTCGGAAAAGATGCGGCGGGTCTGCTCGGCGTTACCGAGGTTGGAGCCGAAGAAGGGGCGGTCGAGCAGCCGGCTGGCGCCCTTGTTGCCGGCGCCGCCGGACGCACTGTAAATGAAGACCATGGGCAGGGCCACGGCGATCAGGACCAGGGCGAAGACGAGGCGGAAGTGTTTCTGAAAGTAGCGTTGAATCCAGGAAATCATGGAGGGAAAGGGGCTGAACCTAGAAAGGGAGGTGCCGCTGTCAACAGGCTATCTGGCGCCGGGTTTCGAGGCCGGATCGCGGGCAACTGACAGGGCTGCCGGCCGGATTGCGGCCGATAAAGCGGCCGCTAACTCTGCCCCTTCGCGGGGAAGGGCGCGAAGGTCGAGCTGGGCTCCATCCGGCCGATGAGGGTGTCGAGCGACTCGGCGCCGAGGGCGGCGGGCAGGGCTTGCGCCAGCCGCTGATGGTAGTGCGCCAGCACGGGGTCGACATTGTCGAGCAGGGCGCCGGCGGGGGCCTCGCCGTAGTGCTCGAATTTATGGCGGAAATCCTCGAGGGTGATCTGGTCGAGCGGCCGCGCGGGCTGGTAGCGGAAATCGTTGGGGTCGGCGCCTTCGGCGGGAGGCAGTTCCGCGATGAGCTTGAGGTCGCAGAGGCGGTTGAGGCTCTCGTTGAGAATCTGCGAGGGCACGCGGATGAGCCCGGCCAGCTCGCTGACCGCGTAGGCGGGGGCGACGACCTTGAAGCGGCGGGCGATGAGCAGCAGCACGACCAGCGACATGCTTTCGCGGGTGACGTGGTTGAGGCTGTGCCAGGCGGTCTGGCTGCTGCGGTAGCGGACGTTTTGCACCGCGTAGGTGATCTGCCCGCCGACCAGCACGAAAAACCAGAAGATGTAGAGGCCGATCATCAGGATCGGGATGATGCTGACGGAGCCGTAGAGGCTCTTGGACAGGACGACGCGCTTGAAATAAAGGAAGGCGAGGTAGTTGTTGAGGAAGAGCAGGGCGGTGACGATGACGGCGCCGAGCAGCGCGGCCGGCCAGCGCACGCGGGTGTGCGGCACGAGCCGGTAGAAGAGCGTGAGGATGAACACCAGCAGCAGGACGGAGCCCGACGGCAGCATCCAGACGAACAGGCTCTTGAGCTGGGCGCCGAGCGGGATTCTCTCGAAAAAGACGTTCAGGAACGCGCCGGCCGAGAGCAGCGTGAGCGAGGTGAAGAAGAGCAGCGCGCCGAGCGTGATGACGCTCCAGTAATAGACGATGCGGGCCATCCAGCTGCGGCCGCGGCGCACGCCCCAGATGTCGTTGAAGGTGTTCTCGATCGTCGTGAAGAGGCCGATGACGATGACGAAGAGGGTGAGGATGCCGATCAGGCCGGCGGTGCCGGAGCGGGAGCTGGCGATGAAGTTGTTGATGAGCTGGACCATCTCGGGTGTGGCGGCAGCACCGTTGCCCGCTGCCGTTTCGACAGGCTCAAGGCCCCGAGCTTGTCGAAGGGCTGCGGGCCCGGTGTTTGTCCCGGGAACTGCGCGCTCCGCCGCATTCCCGGGCAAAGCCGCCGGGTCGGTCTTGCGCTCCTCACGGTCAGCCTGATCGTATTGCGCGACCTGCGGGGCGATGAAGCTAATGACGCGGTTCACCGCCTGCGCCGCGAAGGCGGGGTCCTGGTTGCCGAGCGCGAAACCCGAGATGAGGACCGCGATGGCCACGAGCGGGCCCAGGGCCAGCAGCGAGCTGTAGCTGAGGGCGGCGGCGCGGATGGCCACATGCATCTCGTGCAGGCCCGACAACGTGATGGAGACGATGCGCAACAGCGCGAAGCAGCGGCTTTTCGCGGTATGCTCGCGGGTCAGCCCCGCCGCCCAGATGTCGTGCGTCCAGATTTGCCTGAGCCGGACCGGAAGCGTGGGCAGCGGCATGGGCGGGGCCGGGCGCGCGGCGGCGCGCTCAGGTGTAGGCCAGGGTGGCCAGCATGGCCATGCCGCCGAGGCCGACGAGCGCCGCCACCGCGAGCGGGATGATGCTCAGGAAGATCGTGCAGAAATAAAGCCCGGTCGAACCGGCCGCCACGGCGATCATCGGGGTCAACTGCCCCTGCGTCATGAACAGGAAGCCCAGGAACCCCAGGCCGAACACCGCGCGAAAGCGCACGAACGGATAGATGGTGATCACGCCGAGCAGGAGCAAGAGGCCGACAAAGGCGTCGACCACGCCGAGGTAGACGAAGGGCTTGTCGGCCAGCTTGGCGAAATCCAGCGCGATGAGCAGGTCGATGCTGGGCAGGATGAGCGCGACGGCGCTGAGCAGGGAGATGATGGCGGCGGAGCGCGTGCCCCAGGCGGCGGCCTTCATCATCAGCTCGGACTTGTCCTTCTTGCCCTTGGTCTCGTCGGTCTTGCCCTCGGCGGCGGCGAGGAATTCCTGCACCGTGATGGCCGGGGCGCTTTCGGATTTCTCGGCGTTGACGGAGATGAATTCCTTCTGCTTGAAGCCCATCTTTTTCTTCTCGGGCCAGAGCGCGGCCTTCAACTGCGGGTGGGCGCCGAGCTGCAGCCACTGCTCCGTGGCGGCGTCGTAGTAATAGGTTTCCGGGCTGATGCCCTTGGCGGGATCGTCGGTTTCGCAGAGCGAGCGGAGCTGCTCCATGGAGAAGGGGCCGCGCGCTTCGGCATCGTTGACACCGCGGACGTAGTATTCCGGGCCGGAAGATTCGGGGGAGCCGCCTGACATGGTGCGTCCATGTTGCGCTCCGGGCCGGGCGCGGCAAGAGCGAAGTGCCGTTTTCTCCCCGACAGGCTGCGGCAAGCCACGGGGCGGCTGATGTCATGCAGGCGGCAATCTGCAGGGCGGGATAGCTGATCCCGTTTCGCGCGTTGGCGTGATCCGTCCGATAATTTGTAATATAATACGTTACAAATTATCTGGGGACGCCGGCCGCCCTCATTGGCGGGGGCAGCGACCCCGCCTTCGATTAATTACATCCGCTCCAGGTCGGTGCGCAGGCCGAGCAGGTGGAGGCCGGCCTCCAGCTCGACCAGGGTTCGGTGGCAGAGGAGCAGGCGGCGGGCGCGCACGGCCGGGTCGTCCACGATGACCTTGTCGGCGGCGTAGAAGGTGCTGAAGGCGCCGGCCAGTTCGTAGAGGTGCAGCCCGAGAAAATGCGGGCGCAGGGTGCCGGTGGCGAGTTGCACGGCGTCGGAGAACTTCCCCAGCTTCCGGGCCAGGGCGAGTTCCTGCGGCGACTCGGGCGCCGTTGCGCCGGCGACGGGCGGCTGGCCGGTGTCGAGCCCGGCCTTGCGGAAGATGCTGCGGATGCGCGCGACGGCGTAGAGCAGGTAGGCGGCGGTGTTGCCCTCCAGCGAGATCATCTTGTCCCAGGCGAACACGTAGTCGCTGGAGCGGTTCTGCGAGAGGTCGGCGTATTGCACGGAGGCGACGCCGACCACGTCGGCGATGGCGCGGCGCTCGGCCTCGGGGAAATCGGGGTTCTTGCCGCTCACCAGCGCGAAGGCGCGTTCGCGCGCCTCGGCGAGCAGATCCTTCAGGCGAATGTTCTCCCCGTTGCGGGTCTTGAGGGGCTTGCCGTCCCCGCCCAGCACGGTGCCGAAGTCGACATGCTCGAGCTGCGGCAGCTTGCGACCCGTTTTCTCGAACCACTTTCGGGTGGTCAGGAAAAGCTGGTCCATGTGGTCGCTCTGGCGGAAGTCGATGACATAGGCCGCGCCGTCCACCTTGAAGTGCTCGGCCCGGTAAAGCACCGTCGCGAGGTCGCTGGAGGCGTAGTTGGCCGCGCCGTCCTTCTTGCGGATGATGAAGGGCTGGGTCTTGAAGCGGGGATGCTCGGGGTGGAAAACGACGAGCGCGCCCTGGCTTTCCTGCGCGAGACCGCACTCGGTCAGCTCGCGATAAATGCGGGCGACCTTGTCGTTGTAGAAGCTCTCCCCGAGCGACACATCGAACCGGATGCCGAGCTGGCCGTAGATGACCTGGAAGGCGGCGAGGGAGACATCGTTGATTTTTTTCCAGATGGCGAGGTTCTCGGCGTCGCCGGTCTGGAGCTTGACGAGTTCGTGCTGGGCCTCGGCGAGCACGGCGGGATCGGCCTCGGCGGCCTTGGTGCCGAGTTTGTAGAGGCGCTCGAATTCCTCCAGCGGATCGCCGGCGAGCGCGGTGGCATCGAGATGGCGCTTGCAGGCCCAGATGAGTTTGCCGAACTGCGTGCCCCAGTCGCCAATGTGGTTGTCGCGAATCACCTTGGCGCCGCTGAAGGCGAGCAGGCGGCAGATGGCCTCGCCGATGACGGCCGAGCGCAGGTGGCCGACGTGCATCTGCTTCGCGGTGTTGGGCGCCGAATAATCCACGATCCAGGTCTGGCCGCGGCGTGCGCTGGCGGCGCCAGCCTGGAGGTGCTCTTCGGAATCGTAGGTCTGCAGCCAGGCAAGCAACGTCGCGGGTCTCAGGCGGAAGTTGATGAAGCCCGGCCCGGCCAGTGAAATGTCAAAATGCTCCTGCAGGCCGCCGAGTTGGTCGACGATCTGCTGGCCGAGAGCGCGGGGGTTCAGTTTCTCCCGTTTGGCGAAAGCGAGCGCCCCGTTGGCCTGATAGTCCCCATTGGCCGGGTCGGCCACCCGCACCTCTGGTTGGAAACCCCGGTCAGCCAGCCCCAGCTTGGTCGCAACGGCGCGAAGGACCGTGTCGAGGTGGTTGGCGACGTTGAAGGGAAGGGACATCGGCTGATTGAGGAATTGCGCTTGGCTTTGAGCAAGAAGGATTTTGGCGAATGGGCTGGGGTGGATTGGGGAGACATCCTGTGGTGATCAAGCTGTGAGCAATTACCGCCGATGGGGTCATTTTTGTCTCGACAAAATTCACAAAACTCTTTGCCTTCACGAGCTTTGCGCCACGCGGCGCCATCCCTACGACACCTACAGTGACTTCCATGAGAAAACGTCCCATTCCCACGCGTCGGTTCATCAAGCCGTCGTTTACTTCATTGATTGAGAAAAAACGCGATGGCCAGGAATTTACGCAGGAGGAGATCCGCTATATCATCGACTCCACGCTGGATGGGGAGATGCCACGGCACCAACAGGCCGCCCTGTTGATGGCGATTTACTTCGCCAACATGTCGGCCCAGGAAACGGCGATCCTCACGGAGGAGATGATGCTTTCCGGCGAAGTCATCGACCTGTCGCACATCTCCAAGCCAAAGATCGACAAGTATTCCACCGGCGGCGTCGGTGACAAAACGGCGCTCGTCCTCGCCCCGCTCGCCATGGCCAGCGGCGTTGTCGTCCCGATGATGTGCGGTGTCGAGCAGGAGTTCGTCATCACCACGCTGGAAAAACTCTCGGCCGTCCCCGGCTTCAAGAGCCACATGTCCATCCAGCACTTTGTCGACCAGCTCGCGCGCGTCGGCGGAGCCATCGCCGAACAGAGCCCCGAGCTTGCCCCGGCGGACAAGATTTTCTATGACCTTCGCCTTGAGACCGGCACCATTCCGAGCCTCCCGCTCATCACCGGCAGCGTTCTCTCCAAGAAGCTTGCCGAGGGCGCCGAGGGCCTCGTCATCGACGTGAAGTGGGGCAACGGCTCCTTCATCAAGGACCTCGAGCAGGCCAAGCAGCTCGCCCGCTCCATGACCCGTGTCGGCCGTTCGATGAAGCGCCGCTGCGTCGCGCTCGTCACCGACATGAACCAGCCGCTCGGCGACACCGTCGGCACCGCGCTGGAGATCAAGGAGGCCATCGCGCTCCTCAAGGGCGAGGGCCCCGAGGACATGAAGGAACTCGTGCTCAAGCTCGGCATGGAGATCGTGCGCCTCGCCGGCGTCGCCGGCTCCACGCTCTCGGCCAAGCAGACCGTGCAGCGCCACCTGACCGACGGCTCCGCGCTCGAGAAGTTCAAGGACATGATCAAGGCCCAGGGCGGCGACATCTCCTACATCGACCACCCGGAAAAATTCCCGACCGCGAAGCACATCCGCAAACTGCCGGCCCCGAAGCGCGGCTACGTGCACACCATCAACGCCGCCATGATCGCCAAGGGCGTCTCGCTCCTCGGCGCCGGCAAGGACGCCGCCCACCACAACAAGATCGACTACGCCGTCGGCGTCTCCGAGATCAAGAAGGTCGGCACCCAGGTCAAGCAGGGCGAGCCGCTGATGATGATCCACTACAACGACGAGGCGAAGCTCGAGCAGGCGCTCAACTACTTCAAGGACGCCTACCGCCTCGCCCCCAAACGCCCGATCCCGCCCCCGCTCGTCGTCGAGCGCGTGGCGTAAGCTCATCCTGATGTGGGAGGGGCTTTATGCCCCGACTTCTTTCAAGGCCGGCCCCCGCGGGCCGGCCTTTTTCTTTGCCCTTGAGGTTCGGGCCGCATTGCGTGTGCGGGAATGGAAGAACCTGCTGAAAAGACCCCGATCAATCCCGGCCGGCCCGAGCTGGGCGAGCCGCTGCCGCCGGAGCAGTGGTCGAAGCCGTGGGCGCAGCTGAAGTTCGTCTCGTTCCAGCCGGCCATCTTCCCGCGCATGCTCGGCGAGGTCTCGCGCGACGCCCGGCCGGGCGACCTTGTGTCCGTCTACGACAAGTTCGGCCACCGCGTCGGCACCGGCCTCTTCAACCCGCGCGCGAAAATGCCGCTCCGCGTCGTCGTCCACTCCAGCGAACCGATCGGTGAGGAATATTTCGAAATGGCCATCCGCCGCGCTGTCGCGCTGCGCCGGGACATGTTCAGGCTCGACGAGACGACCGACGCCTACCGCGTGATCAACTCCGACGGCGACGGCATCAGCGGCCTCACCATCGACCGCTACGGCGACACGCTCTACTGCGACGTCTATTCGCTCGGCATCTTCCTGCGCCTGCCGAAGTGGCTGCCGCTGCTGCACGAACTGCTCGGGACGAAGCACGTCCGGGTGCACGTGGACCACGACCTCGGCAGCCTCGAGGGCATCAAGCCTTCGCAGATGAAAGAGATCACGTCCTCGGCGCCCGACAAGGTGCGCATCAAGGAAGGCGGCGTGAAATACGAGGTGGATTTCGCCGAGGGCCACAAGACGGGCTTCTTCTGCGACCAGCGCGACAACCGGAAGCGCTTCGGCACGCTGGTGAAGGGCGCGCGCGTGCTCGACCTCTGCAGCTACACCGGCGGCTTCTCGATCAACGCCGTCCTTGGCGGCGCGGCCGAGGTGACGGCCGTCGACCTCGACGAGGACGTGATCAAGCAGGGCCGGCGCAACGCGAACCTCAATCAGGTTTCGCCGAACAAATTGAAATGGGTGCACGCCGACGCCTTCGCCTACGCCCGGCAGATGCAGAAGAACGGCGAGCAGTTCGACGCCGTGCTGTGCGACCCGCCGAAATTCGTCATGACGCGCGAGCCGGCCGGCGCCTCCGAGGGCATGCGGAAATATTCCGACCTGAACCAGATCGCCGCCAGCCTCGTGAAACCCGGCGGCCTGTTCGTCACCTGCTCGTGTTCGGGCCTCGTGTCGCTGGAGACGTTTGAGGAATGCGTCATCAAGGGCGCCCACCGCCTCAACCGCCGCCTGCAGATCTTCGACCGCACCGGCCCCGGCATCGATCATCCGGTCTATTCCAACTGCCCTGAAAGCCGCTACCTCAAGCTGCTCTGGGCGCGCGTGGTGTGAGTCGGCCCGCTAGCCCTTGTGCTCGCGCAGGGCGTCGAAGGGCTTTTTCAGCTCATTGAGGATGAACTGCACTTCATCGGGCTTCAGGTGTTTGACCTGGTAGACCTCACGCGGTGGGAATGGGGTCTTGGTATCTTTCATATATTTGCGGACGAAGTTACGCGTCGCGATGAACGCCCGGACGGCAGTTTCATCGCGCATGCCTGCGAGCGTATCGAGGCTGTAGGGCCAGCCGTAACTCGTCTGGCCGACCTGATCTTCAATAATGGCCGTGATTTGCTCTGATTCCGTGTCGATCTCCAGCTCCTTGAGGAAAGCGAGGGATACCGGTTGGAGTTTCCCGCCCAAGGCCGTGCGGATGAACTGCACTTCCTCCGGAGTCACATAGCGCATCTGGTAAACGTCGTTCGAGGGGAAAGGCGTCTTGGGGTCTTTTTGGAATTTCCGGACAAAATTGCGGGTGGCGATGAAGTTCCGCACGCCGCTTTCGCTGCGTCGGGTTGCGAAGGCCTCGAGGTTGAAAGGCTTGCCGTCGCCTCCCCGGTTAATCTGGTCGTCGAGGACGCCGGTGACTTCCGCTGAATCCGGATCGATCCCCAGTTCTTTCAGGTAGTCCAGGGCTTTCGGCGACAGTGGCGCGGCGGAAACCACGACTGCACTGGCGAGCAACACGGTGGCGAATACGTGGCGCATGAATGGCAGGATACGGCGACCGTCATTTTGGGCAAGCAAACTGATTGGCCCCATTACACCGATCTGCGCGTCCGGCGCGCTCCCGGGGTTGGGCCAGTTTGCCTTTGACCCGGAGTGGGCCCGGCCGTGGAGTCCGTTGCATGCCTGACGCTTACTCGGCCGTCGAACTGCGCCTGCTCCTGGAGGAGGTCTGCGCCGATTTATGCCGTTTCGAGCATACCATTGCCCGGGGCATCCGGCCCGACGCCATCAACATCGACCGGGAGACCCACCTCGGTCCGCCCGGGACATTCGCGGACATCCGCATCCAGCCGCACGGGCAGCCGGCGCGGTTCGTGGAGGTGAATTTCGGCTACACCAACGAGGCCCTGGTGAAATCCCTGCAGCGGAAATACCATGTGCCGACCGCAGTGACCAAGGCGGCCAACGGCGTGGTGCTGGTGGTGGACGAGTTTGGCCGGCCCGATTACGCCCGCCTGATCGCGCAGGCGCGCGCCGTGCTGCATCCCGGCCTGGAATTGGAAGTGTGGAACGAGGCCCGGCTGCAGCAGATGATCAAACGCCATTTCAACGCCGACGTGGACCGCATCGTGCCGGACCGACTCCTCGATGTGCGCGCCGCCATCGAGCATGCCATGGGCCGGCATGCCTTCCTCGCGAAGCCGGGCCAGCCTTATGAGCACGATGCCCTGCGCGCGCAGTTGCTGTGGCACCTGGGTTTCTGGCGCGTGCGGGAGCTCTATGAAAAAGCCGGGCACCCCCGGCAGGTGCTGCAACCCGCCACGTATCCCGAGGTGGCCATCGTGATCGCGGACCTGTGTTCCTTCTCCAGTTTTGTGCGGGACACCTCGGACGCACGGGTCGTCCGCGAATCGCTCACGTCGTTCTATGCCAAGGTCCGCTCGCAGATCATCGATCGCGGCGGCCTGCTTTATCAATTTGTCGGCGACGAGGTCGTCGGCATTTTCGGCCTGCCCGACCGGCGGGAGGGCTATCTGGACGCGGCCTATGAGACGGCGCGGGCGATTTGCAGCATCGGCAAGTCGGTCACCAGCCAGTGGCAGCGCCGGATCGACCGGCTGCAGCCGGCCCATGGCGTGCATATCGGCATGGCCTTGGGCGAGATCGAGCTGCTGTCGCTCCGGCCTTACAGCCGGACGCACATCGGTTTCGTCGGTGACGGGCTCAACGTGGCGGCCCGGCTGATGGGGCAGGCCGGCTGCGACGAGATCGTGGTCAGCAACAGCCTGTATGCCCGGATCAACCCGCGCTGGCAGCCGGAGTTTTCCGAGACCGAGCCCATCGACGCCAAGAACGTGGGCCGGATCGCGGGTTGGCGCAGCAAGGTTGTCGTGTGAGTTGCTGGCGCTTGCGGGAAGGGGCGGGGCGCACCTTTTCTTTCTCGCCGCGCAAGGGCTGCCGAGCCGCGAAAGACCAGTCTCCGTTGAGCCAGGCGGGGAAACAGAAGACACCCTGGTCATCAAGGGGACCG
This sequence comes from Opitutia bacterium, assembly GCA_016190985.1. Lineage (GTDB taxonomy): Bacteria > Verrucomicrobiota > Verrucomicrobiia > Opitutales > Opitutaceae > Lacunisphaera. The sequence continues at coordinate 213,648 of JACPPI010000006.1, forward strand.
CCCCCCATCCAACTAAAACGGGTGCGTTAAAGGGCCGCCGGGGATCTCGCCCCATGTCCGCCCCGCTCGGGGAAAGCCGTCACTTGGCGAGGACGCCGGTGACGACGAGGGCCGCGATGAGGATGCCCATGAGGCTCTCGCCGGCGATCAGGCCGGAGGCGACGGGCACCACGGTCTTTTCGGCGAGCGCGGGCATCCGGCGGCGCATCAGCTCCGCCGCCGCCGCCCCGAGGAACATGGCGATGCTATTGCTGCCCGGCAGCACCATCGCAATGCCGAGCCCGGCGGGTGATGGCATGAGCGGCCGCAGTTTCTTCGGCGCGAATTTTTCAAACAGCACCAGCGCGACCCCGAGCGCGAGGCCGACGATGATCGCGGTCTTGGCGCTGTCGGGCAGCGCGCCGATGCCGCCGGCGAAGGACTGGGACACGCCGGCCCAGACGACGCACGACGGCGCGGGCCACGCCTCGCTGCCGAGCACGCTCGGATCGGGCAGGATCAGCCGGAAGGCGGGCACGACGATCGCCGCGCCGGCCAGCACGCCGAAGAGCTGCGCATAGAACTGGTGCCGCGGCTTGGCGCCGAGCAGCCAGCCGGTCTTGAGCGTGGTGAGCAGGTCGGCGGCGTGCAGGCCGATGCCGCCCGTGACGTTGGCCGACATGATGTTGCCCGACAGGTTGCCCGGCGTGATGACGCCGTAGATCAGCTGCGTGACGGGCCCCAGCGCCTTGGTCGGCGTGACATCGGTCTCGCCGGTGACGCGCGCCGCGACGAAGCCCATGACCACGGCCAGCGGCACGGCGATGAGGCCGGCCCAGAGCGGAATCTGGAACAGCCAGACCATCAGCCCGGTCACGATCGGCGCGAGCAGCACGAAGCCGACGGGGAACCACCATTCGGGGCATTCCACGGCATCGATGCCGCTCTCCGTCTCGGCGGCGGACTTTTTTCGGAAGACCGCGGTCAGCCCGGTGAAGGACCGGGCGATGCTCTGGTAATCGAGCGCAAACGACGTGAGGCCCGACGAGACGAGAATCGCCGCGCCCGGCCAGAGCGTCCACGCGACGACCGCCTTGTAGCTGACGGTGGTGATGATGCCGTGCGCGAGCAGCGCCGGCCCGAGCACCGCGTAGGTCAGCAGGCCGCCGAGCAGCAGCGACCAGCCGGTGCGGAAATTCATCAGCGCCCCCGCCCCGATGAGCACCACCTCGGCCTTGAAATACAGTGTCCACTCCGCCAGGGCCCGGCCCGCCAGCGTCAGCGGCAACGGGATCATGGAAGGCATCCAATGCAGGGCGTCGCGGAACCACGTGAGCACGGCGGCAAAAACAGCCGAGCCGGCGAGCCACACGACCTTGCCGCCGCCCCCGCCCGCCGCGGCGCTGTGCAGGGAGTTGATCGTCTCGGCGGTGGCCGTGCCGGTGGGGAAGGCCAGGCCTTCCTGGTTGATGAGCTGGCGCTTGATCGGGATGGCGGCGAAGACCCCGAGCGCCGCGATCACGCCGAACCACGCGATCATCGCGTAGCCGTCGGGTCGCACCGTCGTGATCATGAGCAGCGCGCCGAAGGCCGCCATGTTGCCGCCGCCGGTCATGTAGCCCGCGCCGGAGGCGACCGTGGAGAGGGCGTTGTTCTCGAGGGCGCCGAGAGGGCGCTTGATGAGCCGCAGCGCGTGCAGGAGCTGGAAGGACCCGAAAGCCAGGATGCACGCCGTGAGCGTCACGCCGATGCTCCAGCCGGTCTTGAAGAACACGTAGAGATTGGACAGGCACATCGTCGCGCCGATCAGCATGCCGGCCACGACGCCGCGCACGGTGAGGTTGACCTCGTCGGGCCGGTAGGTGTGGGCCAGCCAGTGGGCCTCGCGGTCGGCACCGGACACAGCGGCAGCGGTTTCAGGGCCGGCGGGAACAGGGGTTGCGGACATGGGGGTGCGCCAAGCTAGACGGACGGCGAAGCCCCGGACAAGCCGTTTGTGCCCAAGTCAGTTTGTAACCCAATAGGTTACAAGTGCGAGAAACCCGGGAGCTGATCAGCGCGCCCGCCGGCGCTCGCCGAGTTTCGCCAGCAGCTCCGGCATCGCGGTGCGCAGGGGCGAGGTGGCGAGGAATTCGTCCGCCAGCGCCTTGGCCCCGCGCGTGCGCAGGCCGGCGTAGACGTGCAGCTCGAACTGCAAGCGCAGCTGCGTCTCGGCCTCGCCGAGTCCGAAGGCCGCGAACAGGCCGAGCAACGCCTCGGCCGTGGCGTGTTTCCCCGCACCGGGGGCGTTGCGCAGCCAGTAGCGGCTCGGACCCGTGAGCGGCAAGCTGACGCGCCGACCCCACTGCCCCGCCACCTCCAGCATCGACCCCGCCTCGCTCCAACTGCCGTCGAGCAACAGCACCTGGACTTTCTCCGGGTCGGCGCCGGCGGGCGCGGCCTCGCCGCGCGGATGCAGGATCCAGAGTTCGCGGCCAGGCATCGCCACCGAATCGCGCACGGGCGGCTTCTCCTGCCAGAAAACATGGCCGCGCGAGGCGGTCACGACGCGGTTGATCAGGCGCCCGGTGCTGGTCGGCCGCCAGTATTCGCGCTTGTGGATGAGCACGTCGACCTGCAGCGGCGTGTCGACCGGCCGCCAGCCGGCGCAGATGCACCAGCGCGGCGTGCAGCGGCATTTTTCGCAGCGCGGGGTGGTTTCGAGGACGACGCTTCTCGCCATGGCTCAGGGTCGGGGCGGACGGGTCTGGCGGCAAGCCCCGGTATAATTTAGTGTTTGCTTAATTAAGGTTATACTTAATCTATGCCGCCATGCAAAGCCTCCTGGCCATCGTCGACCCGACCCGCCGCCGCATTGTCGAGCTGCTCGCCCAGCGCGAGCGCACCGCCGGCGAACTGGTCGAGGAGTTCGACCTGAGCGCGCCGGCGATTTCCCAGCACCTGAATGTGCTGCGCGAGGCCGGCCTGGTCGTCACCCGAGCGGAGGGCCAGTTGCGCATCCAAACCCTCAACCCCGCCGGACTCGACGAACTCGAGACCTGGCTCGAAAAGACCCGCGCGGTCTGGTCGCGCCGGCTCGACGCCCTCGAACGTGAGCTGCGCGCCGCCGACGCCCGGCAGAAAGCCAGGAGGCAACCTTCCCCATGAAAACAAAAACCCTGTTCGACAACGCCGCCTTGGGCGATTTTCCCACTCCCGCCGAGGTGCGCCTCGTGCGCCTCCTGCCCGGCCCGATCGGGCGCGTCTGGGAATATCTCATCGATCCGGAAAAGCGCGCCCGCTGGTTTTGCGGCGGCGTCACGGCGCAGAAGGCCGGCGGCAAGGTGGTGTTTGCGATGCGCCACAAGGACATCGCGCCAAACGAAAAGCCCCCGAAGCAATACGCCCATGTGCAGGATCCCGGCGTGACCTTCACGGGAACGGTGCTGCGGTGCGAGCCGCCGCGGCGGCTCGCCTACACGTTTGGCAGCAAGCAGTCGGAGGTGACCTTCGAGCTGACCCCGCAGGGCAAGCAGGTGCTGCTCGTGCTCACCCACCGCACCCGCGGCTCCGAGCGCGCCGATCTTTGCAGCTACGCCTCGGGCTGGCACACGCACCTCGCGCTCCTCGTGGCCGTGCTGCAAGGCGGCAAGCGTCCGCCCTTCTGGTCGGTGCACGCGAAGCTCGAGCCGAAATACGAAAAACTCCAGGCCGCCATGAGTCGTCGCTGAGCTACGCTGGCAATGGCTCAGGGTTTAGTCGCCACCGGCGGATTCACCGCGAGCACCTCGACCTCGAAGATCAGGCCGGAGAACGGCGGCACCTTGCCCGCGCGCAGGCCGCCGTAGCCGAGGTGCGGCGGGATATAGAACACGGCCCGGCCGCCCGGCCGGAGCGCCAGCATCCCCGCCGACCAGCCGGCGATGAGGGCGTTGACGTTGAACTCCGCCGGCTGGCCGCGCGCGCGGGAGTCATCGAACACCGTGCCATCCTTCAGCCGGCCGGTATAGTGCACGCGCACCCGGTCCGACAGTTGCACCAGGGCCCCCTCGCCCGGCGCGAGGATCTTGATGCCAAGGTTGCTCGGGCGCCAGGCGATGCTCTTGTCCGCCGTGATCGCGGCGCCGAAATAGTCCTCCCGCCGCTGTTCCGCCACGGATTTCTCCGGCACGGCGGGCGCCGGCGGCTCCTTCGGGCCGCAACCCGCGAGCAGCAGCGCCCCGGCCACGGCAATAATCCTCACGGCCTCCTTCATGCCCCGAGCCTGCAAGAGCCGCGCGCCGAAACCAGCCGGAATTTCCGCGCTGGCGGGCGGTTTGCCTTTTCCCGCGGGCTGGCCAGCGTGCCGGCGATGCAACAACGCACCCTCGGGAAAAACGGCCCGCGTGTCTCCGCCCTCGGCCTCGGCTGCATGGGCATGTCGGAGTTCTACGGCCCGCGCGACGAGGCGGAGTCCCTCGCCACGCTGCACCACGCGCTCGACCGCGGGGTGAACCTGCTCGACACGGCCGACATGTATGGCAACGGCGCCAACGAGGAGCTGCTGGCCAAGGTGCTCGCCACGCGGCGCGCGGAGGTGTTCCTCGCCACCAAGTTCGGCTTCGTGCGCGATCCCGCCCATCCCCTGGCGCGCGCCGTCAGCGGCCGGCCCGACCACGTGCGCGCGGCCTGCGACGCCTCGCTCCGCCGTCTCGGGGTCGATGTCATCGACCTCTATTATCTGCACCGCGTCGATCCCGCCACGCCGGTCGAGGAGACCGTGGGCGCGATGGCCGGGCTGGTCCGCGCGGGCAAGGTGCGCCACCTCGGGCTGTCGGAAGCGGGCCCGGCCAACCTGCGACGCGCGGCGGCGGTGCACCCGATCACGGCCCTGCAAAGCGAATACTCGCTGTGGACCCGCGACCCCGAGGCCGGCCCGCTGGCCGCGTGCCGCGAGCTCGGCGTCGGCTTCGTGCCTTTCAGTCCGCTCGGGCGCGGCTTCCTGACGGGCCAGATCAAGCGCTTCGAGGATTTCGCGGCCGACGACCTGCGCCGCAACCAGCCGCGGTTCCAGGGCGAGAACTTCGCGCGCAATCTCGAACTCGTGCAGCGCCTCGGCGCGCTGGCGGCGCGCAAACGCTGCACGCCCGGCCAGCTGGCCCTCGCCTGGGTGCTGGCGCAGGGCGCCGACATCGTGCCGATCCCCGGCACCCGCCGTCGCCGCAACCTCGACGAAAATCTCGGCGCGCTCGACGTCACGCTGACCCGCGCGGATCTCGCGGACATCGAATCGATGTGCCCCGCCGCCGCGGTCGCCGGGGCGCGCAATCCCGCCCACATGATGAAACTGACCGCGAGTTGAGCGCGGGCGCGTTTAGCGGCTCCGCCGTTGACAGTCCGCGGCCGAAACCGGAACCTGAGGCACCATGAAGAAAATCCTCACTTCCCTCCTCACCGCCGTGCTGCTGTCGCTCGGCGCGACCGCCGCCGCCGCGCAGACTGCGCCCAAGTCCGTGATCCATGTCGTCACGGTCGCTTGGAAGGAAGGCACGACACCCGAGCAGATCCAGGCCGCGCTCGACGGCGCCCAGGCCCTGCCCGCCGCCTACAAGGGCATCACCCGCGTCTGGACCAGGGCCCTCAAGGTGCAAAACGCGCCCGGCACCAACATCAAGCGGACCCACGCCATCGTGATGGAATTCGCCGACGAGGCCGCGCTGAAGAATTACGCCGACAGCGACGCGCAGAAAGCCTGGTATAAGCTCTACCTGCCGATCCGCGAGCAGAGCACCACGCACGACATCACGAACTGAGCACATCCATGCTTCACGCCACTCCGGGCCGCCAGTTGGCGGCCCTTTTTATTCCCTTTGGGTCTAATGCCCCGGAGCAGCGGTGTCAGTGAGCAAGGGTGAAGTTTGGGTCGAGGATGAGGCGGTTCATCAGGCAGACCAGCTTGCGCATGACAGCGACGAGACAGACCTTTGGCGGTTTGCCGTTGGCTTTGAGTCGCTGGTAA
>JACPPI010000004.1 GCA_016190985.1 Opitutia bacterium
GCGGGCCACCTCGCTGGGCCCCTTGCCCTGCTCGAACAGTCGGCCGGCTTTCAACCGGCGCTTTTCCATCGCGGCATGATCTCGTTGTTTGGCCATGCCCGACCCAAACACCTGTCAGTCTATTAGGCGAGTCTTAATAGAACTGCCTGACCCGGTTCAGCCCGGTCTGCCCCGTCCTCCAGCCTCAGGCCGCGGCCAGTTCCAGCACGCGGAGCGCCTGCTGCAACTCGCGGCGCATCTCGGCGAGCGCGGCCTTGGCCTCGTCGAACTGCGCGATGGCCCGGCCGGTGTATTCCGCCTTTCTCTCGGCATACTCCGTCTTCATCGCTCCGGCTTTCTCGGCATACTGGGCCTTCAGGGCGCCGGCCCGGCCGGCATATTCCGCCTTCAACGCCGCCCAGCGCTCGCCGAGCTCGTGCAGCTTCGCGTCCGAGGCCTGCAACAGCTCATGGAGCCGGGCGTTGGCGCCGACCTTGGAGCAGGCCAGGCGCTCGCCGAGCCGCCGCCGGGTGTCGGTGAGTTGCGTCAGCAGGATCTTTTCCTCCGGCACGCTGCGCAGGTCGCGCACGAGGCCGAGTTTCGCCAGCGTCCAGATCGTCCACTTCGTCGGGTCCCACTGCCACCATTTCACCGCGTTGCGGTAGTCGTGCTGAAACTCGTGGTGGTAGTTGTGGTAGCCCTCGCCGAAGGTGAAGATCGCCATGATCCAGCTGTCCCGCGCGCTGCATTTGTCCGAGTAGGGCTGGCTGCCGATGGTGTGACAGAGCGAATTGATGAAAAAGGTCATGTGTTGGACCGCCGTCACGCGGGCGACGCCGGCGAGCAGCAGGCCGCCGAGCGCGCCCGTCCAGCCCGCATGCCAGTAGCCCAGCAGCGCCGGGAGCACGAAGCCCACCCCCACCGCGACCGGCACGTAGAAACGGTCCTGCAGCATGAAGAGGCGGTCCTTGCGCAGGTCCGCGATGTTGTCGAGCGGGGGCTCGGCATCGAGCTTGAAAAGGATCCACCCCATGTGCGCATACCAGAAGCCCTGGGAAATGTCGTAGGGGTCCATCTCGCCGTCCACATGCTTGTGGTGGCGCCGGTGGTCGGAGACCCAGTGCATCGCGCTGTTCTCAAAGGCGGCCGCCCCGAAAACCAGCGTGACCAGCCGCACCGGCCAGCTGGCCTTGAACGCCATATGCGAGAACAGCCGGTGGTAACCGAGCGTGATGCTCAGCCCGGTGGCGCTGAAGAAGGCCAGAAACATCGCCACTTGGAACAGGTCCACGCCGCAGACCCACAGGTAGGCGGGCACCGCCGTGCAGGTCAGCACCAGGGTGCCGATCAGAAACGAGCTGTTGGTCCAGTTGATGCGGGAGGCGGGCAGGCGGAAGGGCATGATCTGCCATCGTGCGGATGCTCCGCCCCGGCGCGAGAGCAATTCGTGGAATAAATCCGCCGGGCGCCCGTCAATTTTTGAACGCCCGCTGCCGCCACCACCCCGGTGGTTGTCCTCCGCCGGCCACGCGCCTCGCCTTTCGCCTGCGCCGCGTCAGGTCCCGGGAAACTCAGACCGCGTGCTGCGCGATGAACGCCTTGATCGCCGCCGCGTCGGCCGGCAGGCGGTGCTTCACGATTGCGCGGGCCTTGAGCGCCTCCAAGGCCGGATGCGCCGGGGTCTGGCCGGTGGCGGCGCGGATGGCGTCGGGGAATTTCGCCGGGTGCGCCGTGGCCAGCACCACGCTGGTGCGCGCCGGATTCAGCTCCTTGAAGGCGCAGGCCGTGTGCGGGTCCACGATGTAGCGGTGCTGCCCGTAAACCCGGCGGATGACGCCGCTGATTTCCTCGTCAGTCGCGCGCGATGCGCTGAACGTGGCCTTGTTGAGCACGTCGAACCGGTAGGCGCCGGTGGCCTTGATCTGCGCCATGACGGGGCGCACGCGCGTCGGGTTTTCGTCCAGCGCATAGTAGAGGAAACGCTCGAAGTTTGACGCCACCTGGATGTCCATCGAGGGCGCGAGGCTGGGTTGCACGGCCTCGCTGCGGTATTCGGCGGTGTTGAAGAGCCGGTGCAGGATGTCGTTCCGGTTGGTCGCCACCTTGAAGCCGCGGGCCGGCATGCCCATCCGGTGCAGCAGCCAGCCGGCGAAGACATTGCCGAAATTGCCCGTCGGCACGACGAACTCGACGCTGCCCCGGTCGGCCGCCGGCAGCCGCAGCCACGCCGAGAGATAATAGACGCACTGCCCGAGCACGCGGGCGATGTTCACCGAGTTGACGGCGGACAGACGGTGCTTGGCGGCATACTCACTGTCGCCGAAGATTTCCTTCAGCACCCGCTGCGCGTCGTCAAAGCTGCCGTCGAGGGCGATCGCGTGGACGTTGGCCGCGCCGGTGCAGGTCATCTGCCGCTCCTGCAGGGCGGAAATGCGTCCTTCCGGATACAGGATGAAGATCGCGGTGCGGGGCTTGCCCAGCAGGCCGTGGATGGCCGCCGCGCCGGTGTCGCCCGAGGTGGCGCCGAGCACGTTGATCCCCTGCCCGCGCTGCGCGCACTGGTGCCCGTAGAGGTTGCCCAGCAGTTGCAGCGCGAAATCCTTGAAGGCCAGCGTGGGCCCATGGAACAGCTCCAGCACATGCAGCTTGTCGTCGAGCTTGCGCAGCGGCGCGAGCGTGTCGGCCAAGCCGAAGGTGCCGTAGGTTTTCTGGACAATGCCGCGCAGCGTCGCCGGCTCGATGTCGGTGGCGAACAGGCGGAGGAATTCAAACGCCAGGTCCGCATAGCCGAGCGGCTCCCACTGCGGCAGGTGCGCGGCGAGGTTTGGCAACTTTTCCGGCAGGAACAACCCGCCGTCGGGCGCGAGCCCGATCGCCACGGCTTCGGAAAAGCCGACGGGCTCGGTCTGGCCGCGCGTGCTGACGAATTTCATGCGGATTTGCTAGTTATTCTGAGCGAAGCGAAGAATCCAGCGGCAGGCCATCAGAAAGTCATGAGATTCAACAGGTGGAGGCGGGACCATCAGTCCCGCATGATCCCGGCTGCGAAAGGCCAACCACGGGACTGATGGTCCCGCCTCCATGAGAACTCACTTGCTCAGCCCGAACGCCTCGTGGGCGGCGCGCACGGCCTCGTCGGCCTTGGCCCGGTCCACCGCGAGCGTGATCTTGATCTCCGAGGTGCCGATGAGCTGGATGTTGATGCCCTTGTCGCCCAAAGCCGTGAACAGCGCCGCCGCCACGCCGGCGTGGGTGCGCATGCCGACGCCGACCACCGAGAGCTTGGCGATGTTGTCAAAGGCCTTGATCGAGCCGCCGCCGAGCTTCTTCAGCACGGGCGGCAGCACCTTGACGGCGTTCTGCGCGTCGTCGCGCTGCACGGTGAAGGTCAGGTCCACGCCGCCGGTGTGGGCGACGTTCTGCACGATCATGTCCACGTTGATGCTGGCGTCGGCCAGCGCGGTGAAGATGGTGGCGGCGGAGCTGGGCTTGTCGGGCAGCCCGCTGATGACGACCTTGGCCTGGTCCTTGTCGACGGCGACGCCGCGGACGACGACTTTTTCCATGTAGGCGACTTCTTCTTTCACGATGGTTCCTGGGTTGTGGTTGAAACTGGAGCGGACCTCGAACACGACGCCGTATTTCTTGGCGAACTCGACGGAGCGGGACTGCATGACCTTGGAGCCGAGGCTGGCCAGCTCGAGCATCTCGTCGTAGCTGATCTCCCCGATCTTCTGCGCGCTCCTCACGATGCGCGGGTCGGCGGTGTAGACGCCGTCCACATCGGTGTAGATCTCGCACTTGTCGGCGCGGCAGGCGGCGGCCAGCGCGATGGCCGTCAGGTCGGAGCCGCCGCGCCCGAGCGTGGTGATCTGGCCGGCCTCGTTGATGCCCTGGAAGCCGGCGACGATGACGACCTTGCCGGCCTTGAGGTCCTGCATGATGCCCTTGGGCACGATCTGCTTGATCTTGGCCTTGGTGAAAACCTGGTCGGTGAGGATGCCCGCCTGCGCGCCGGTGTAGGACACCGCCGGCACGCCGATCGCGTGCAGCGCCATGGCGGTGAGGGCGATGGTCTCCTGCTCGCCGATGGCCAAGAGCATGTCCATCTCACGCGTGTCGGGACGGTCGTTGATGGACTTGGCCCGGGCGATCAGCTCGTTGGTCACGCCCGAGCGGGCCGACACCACCACGACGAGGCCATGGCCCTCCGCCTGCGTCTTGCGGATGCGTTGCGCCACATTCTTGATGCGGTCGACGTCACCCACCGACGTGCCGCCGTATTTCTGGACGATAAGGGCCATGACTGGGAACCCCGTTAATGGTCCGGGCGGTCGCGTTTTGGCAAGGCGCGAGTGCGGACCTTGCGTCATATGTAACCGCCGAACCCGCATGAGCGGGTCAGGGCTGCGCCGGCGGTTTCTTGGCAAACTTGTTCTCGGTGCCGTTGAGCAGGCGCCTGATGTTCTCGTGGTGGCGGAGGATGACAAAGCCGCCGAGCACCGACGCGATGACGCTGATGGCGACGTGATAAGGCAGCAGCCAACTGGCTGCGACAACGGCGACCGCCGCGAGGAGCGAGGCCAGCGAGACATAGCGGAAGGCGAAGAACACAACGACCCACGTCACCCCGGCAATGCCACAAGCCAGCGGCATGAGGACCACGAGCCCGCCCGCCGCCGTGGCGACGCCCTTGCCGCCCCGGAATTTGGTGAAGAGTGAAAACGAATGGCCGATAACGGCCGCCACCACGCCAATCAGGGACATCACAAACCAATCCGGCTTCGGATGGTTGGGAAAGTAATACCACTGCCACTCTGTAACGGCTCGATCCAAGATCGGCCAGCCGGTGGCCGCCGCGCCCTTCAGCACATCGAGCACAAGGACGGTGTTGCCCGCCTTGGCGCCGAGCGTGCGCTTGACGTTGGTCGCCCCGGGATTGCCGCTGCCGACCTTGAAGATGTCCACGCCGTGCGCCCGCGCCACGAGGTAGCCGAAGGGCAGCGACCCGAGGACATAGCCGATGACGGCGGCAGCGAATAACCAGGCGTTGAACATCAGGAATTGACCGCCCCAGCCTGCGGGAGGGGGCGAGGACCGGTCAACCCCTAAGGGCCGGCCACTGCGAGTCGTGAGGCCGCCGGCCCGGCCTAATTCGCCCCGGTGCCGGTGAAGTGCAGCGCGAAGGCGAACTTGTCGGCCGTCTCCTCGATGATCTTGGCGATGGGTTTGCCCGCGCCGTGGCCGGCGTTGGTCTCGATGCGAATGAGCAGCGGCGAGGGGTTGGCCGGGTTGGCCGCCTGCAAGGCGGCGGCATACTTGAACGAGTGGCCCGGATGCACCCGGTCGTCGTGGTCGCCGGTCGTGACCATGATGGCCGGATAGGTGACGCCACGCTTCACGTTGTGCACCGGAGAATAGCCCAGCAGATACTTGGCCATCGCCGGTTCATCGGACGAGCCGTAGTCGCTGGCCCAGGCCCAGCCGATGGTGAATTTCTGGAAGCGCATCATGTCCATGACGCCGACGGCGGGAAACGCCACACGGGCGAGGTCGGGCCGCTGGTTGACCACCGCGCCGACGAGTAGCCCGCCATTGGACCCTCCGCTGATGACGAGCTTGTCGTGCGCGGTGTATTTCTCGCTCACGAGGTAATCGCCGGCGGCGATGAAATCGTCGAAGACATTCTGCTTGTGGTCGCGCGTGCCGGCGAGATGCCACTCCTTGCCGTATTCGCCGCCACCGCGCAGGCTGGCCTGCGCGTAGACCCCGCCGAATTCCAGCCAGGCGAGGTTGCTGGTCGAGAACGTGGGCTTCATCGAGATGTTGAAGCCGCCGTAGGCGTAGAGCAGCGTCGGGTGCGAGCCGTCCAGCTTGAGGCCCTTGCGCGCCGTGATGAACATCGGGACCTTGGTGCCGTCCTTCGAGGCGCAGAAGACCTGCCTCGTCTCGTAGATGTTGGGATCGAACGCGACCTTCGGGGCCTGATAGACCTCGGTGCGGCCGCTGGCGAGGTCGTGGCGGAAGCTGGTCGTCGGATACACGAACGAGGTGTAGCTGAAAAACAGCTCAGGCTCGTCCTCCCGGCCGGTGAAGCCGCCCACCGTGCCGACGCCGGGCAGCTCGATGTCGCGCACGGGGCTGCCGTCGAGCGCATAGACCGACAGCCGGCTCCGCGCATCCTGCAGGTAGTTCACCACGAACTTGCCGCCGATCATCGCGGTGGACTCCATCACATTCTTCGACTCGGGCACGAGCGTCCGCCAGTTGGCGCGGTCCGGGTGCCCCAGGTCGATGGCGATGATGCGATGGCGCGTGGCGTCCAGGTCCGTATCCACGTAGAGAACCGGACCCGAGTTGCCGATGACCGCATACTGGGCCTCGAGCACATCGATGAGGCGCACGACCTCGCCCTGCACCTGGGGCCGTTGAGGATCTTTCAGATCCAGATAATGGAGACGGTGCCGCGTGTCCGTGCCTTGCGAGACCCGGATGATGAGGTAGCGTCCGTCCTCGGTGACACTTCCGCCCAGGCCCCATTTGGGTTCGTCGGGCCGCTCGTAGACCAACAGGTCGTCCGTCTGGGCGGTGCCGATGCGGTGATAATAGATCTTCTGGTTGGCCAGGTCGCTGAAGACCTGGTTGCCCTCCCGGCGCGGCTCCGGGTAGCGCGAGTAGAAGAAACCTTTGCCGTCCTTCGTCCAGCTGAAGCCGGAGAACTTCACCCACTTGATGACATCCGCTGTGTCCCGGCCGGTGGCGAGGTCGAGCACGCGGAACTCGTTCCAATCCGACCCGGCGGTCGCGAGCGCGTAGCCGAGCCACTTGCCGTCCGGGGAAGGCGAGGTGTTGGCCAGCGCCACCGTGCCGTCTTTCGCCAGCGTGTTCGGATCGAGCAGCAGCCGCCCCTCGGCCGCGAGGCTGTCCTTCACGTAGAGCGGCGACTGGTTCTGCAGGCCGCTGTTGAAGGTGTAGAAATAGCGGCCGCCCTCCTTCCGCGGCAGGCTGAAACGCGGATAATTCACCAGCTCGGTCAGCCGTTGTTTGATCGCCTCGCGCCGCGGCAGGTTTTTCAGAAACCCGAAGGTCGTGTCGTTCTGCGCGCCGACCCAGGCCTTGGTGTCGGCGGCGTCGACATCCTCCAGCCAGCGGTAGGGATCGGCGACCTTGGTGCCGTGGTAGTCATCCGTGTGCTCGACGGCCTTGGTGGCGGGGTAAGTGACGGCCGCAAACGCCAGGACCGGCGCGAGGGCTGCCACGAGGGGAAGGCGGGCAAGTTTTCGCATCCGTAGAAAAAAACGCCGGAACTGTTCCGGCGCAAGCCAACGCCGGGCGCAGCGCGGGATTGCACCAGGCGGGCTTGGCGTTACGCTGCCACCGTGCCCACCCTCCTCTCCCCCGCCGAACGCCTGCGCCGCCAGGTCGCCTTCATAACCGAGGTCGACAAGCTCAAGGAGGTTTTCCGCCAGACCGTCGTGACCCAGAGCCGCCGCGCCGAGAACAGCGCCGAGCATTCCTGGCACTTCGCGCTCATGGTCGTCGTGCTCGCCGAGCACTCCAACCACCAGCCGCTCGACGTGCTCCGCATCCTGAAGATGGTGCTCATCCACGACCTCGTGGAGATCGACGCCGGCGACACCTTCGCCTACGACGCCAGGAACATGGCCGACCAGCACGAGCGCGAGGCGGTGGCCGCGACCCGCATCTTCGGCCTGCTGCCGCCCGACCAGGCCGCGGAGTTTCGCGCGCTGTGGGACGAGTTCGAGGCGCAGCAGACGCCCGAGGCGAAATTCGCCATGGCCTGCGACCGCTTCCACCCGATGCTCCTCAACTGCCTGACCGACGGCCACGCCTGGCAGAAGCATGGCGTCACCCAGGATCGCGTGCTGGCGCGCAACGCCCGCGTCGCCGACGGCTCGCAGACGATCTGGGAATACGCCGTGCGAATGATCGACGACGCCGTCGGCAAGGGCCACCTGCGGCCGAAACCCTGAGTCCTTCGCTCCATGCTGCGTTCCGCCACACTCACCGACGACGACGCCCTTGCCGACATCTACAACCACTATGTCGCGCACACCATCATCACGTTCGAAGAGGAGGCCGTCACCGCCGCCGACATGGCCGCGCGGATCGCCGAGACCCTCGACGCCAGCCGCCCGTGGTTCGTGTGGGAGGAGCAGGGCCGGGTGCTGGGCTACAGTTACGCCAGCGGCTGGAAATCGCGCTGCTCCTACCGCTTCTCGCTCGAGACCACGGTCTATCTCGACAAGGACGCCACCGGCCGCGGCCTCGGCACCAGGCTCTACACCGCGCTGATCGACAGCCTGCGCCAGACCAAGACCCATGCCCTTATCGGCGGCATCTCCCTGCCTAACGCCGCCAGCGTCGCCCTGCACGAAAAGCTCGGCTTCGCCAAGATCGGCCACTTCAAGCAGGTCGGCTGGAAGTTCGGGCAATGGATCGACGTCGGCTACTGGGAGTTGATGCTCTGAGTTGAGGCCCGGCGATTTTCCGACGGGTAGGGCGCGTCGGCCCGCTGCGCCGCAGCGGAGCGAGCCGCTCCGCCCTACCCTGTTTCGGGATTGTCCGCTATTGGTTTGCGGCCGGCGCCGCACGCCGCTTGAGTTCCGCCAGGACCATCCCTTGCATGGACAAAAACATCCGCTGGCTGCTGACCGAGATCGAACGCTGGAAGGCGGACGGCCTGGTCACTCCCGAGCAGGCCGACCGCCTGCGCCAACGTTACGACCAGCCGCCGGTGCCAGCCACGTCAGCGACAACGCTCGCCGCTCCGGCCGAGAGCGTGCCGTGGGGGCTGCTCGTCTTCTCCACGGCCGGCGCGATCATCATCGGCCTCGGCGTCATCCTGCTCTTCGCCTACAACTGGGCCGAGATTCCGAAGGCCGGCAAACTCGCGCTGGTCTTCGGCGCGATCATCGCGGCCCACGCCGGCGGCCTCCGGCTGCTGGCGCAACCGGGCTGGAAACCAAAACTCGGCGAGGCGCTCACCGCGCTCGGCACGATGTTCTACGGCGCCGGCATCTGGCTGGTCGCCCAGATCTACAACATCGACGAGCACTACCCCAACGGCTTCCTGTTCTGGGCGCTCGGCGCGCTCGCCATGGCTTGGGCCCTCCGCTCCACGGCCAACGGCCTGCTCGCCGTCATCCTGCTCACGGTCTGGGGCGGCTGCGAGGCCTTTGATTTCCGCGCGCCCGAGTTCTGGGCGATCCTGCTGGTCGCGGGCGGCCTGCTGCCCCTGGCCTGGAAACAACGCTCCATCCTCCTGCTGGCCGCCACGCTCGCCGCCATCCAGTTCCTGCTCGCCGTCAATGTCGTCCACTGGGGCGGCGGCGCCCACGCTTTCACCGCCACACTGGCGTGGGCCGTCCTGTTGGTCGCGGCAGCCCGGCTGACGGACGCCGACCGGCCGGAATTCGTCGGCGCATCCACCGTGATGGCGTTCTTCGGCTTTGGCGCGTTCTTCGGCTGCGCCTACCTGCTGTCCTTCCACGCCGCCGCCGACGGTCTCCTCGACTGGGCCCGGCAACGCGGCCCGCGCCCCGCCTTGGCCCACGCCTTCGGCTGGACGCTCTTCACCGCCGGCCTCGCCGGGTGGAGCTGGCTCGCCCGCCGCAGCCTCCGGCAAAAGGAATTCGCGATCCACCGCGAGGACTGGCTGCTGCCCATCGCCCTGCTCTACTGCTTCGGCCTGGCCGGCACGGGCGCACGCGACTGGGCGCTGTTCGTGTCGTGGTCTTTCAACCTGATGCTGCTCGGCCTCGCGATCATGTGGATCTGGCGCGGTTGCCAGGAAAGCCGGGTGCGGCCGACCGTGCTGGGCTCGCTGATCCTGAGCGCCGTGGTGCTGGCGCGCTATTTTGACCTGTTCCAGAGCCTCGCCGCGCGCGGTCTGGCCTTCATCCTCCTCGGCACCTTCTTCGTCGCCGAGGCGATGTTTTACCGGAAAATGCGGCAGGCCAAGGGAGGGGGCGCATGAAACCCGCCCTCCTCGTCGCCGCCTTGCAGGTGCTCGTGCTGGCCTTCATGGCCGGCCAGCGCGAATGGATCTCCCGCACCGGCACGCCGCTCGTTCTGCGCACCGCACCGGTCGACCCCAACGACCCGATGCGCGGCGCCTATGTGCGCCTGACCTACGAGGCCAGCTTCGTGCCCGCCGCCCTGTGTCGCGGCGCAGTTGCCAAATGGATGATGACCCCCGGCTACAGCGGCCTGCTGGCCGTGCGGGACCGCGTCGTCTACGCCGCCATGAACATCAACCCCCACGGCCTCGCGGAGCTGACCTCGCTCAGTGACACGCCGCCCGCCACCGGCCCCTGCCTCCGCGGCCGCGTGGTGAGCGCCGACACCAGCGGGGTCAATGTCCGCTACGGCATCGAGGCGCTGTTCATGCACAAGAGCGCGGCGCAAAAGATGGAAGAAACCAGCGTCAAGAAGGCCGGCGCGCCGATGGATGTCACCGTCGCCGTCGGCTCGTCCGGCATCGCCGTGCTCAAGGACACCGCGTGGGAGCCGCTCGGCATCACCTTCGCCCTCGACCCGCGGCCGCGCCGCGACAACAACGACCCGCAGCGCTGGCAGCCGCAGCCGCTCACGGGCCTCACCGTCACGCTGCACAACTACGGCGACCAGGAACTCGCCGTCGTGGACCTGCCCGGCGCGCAGTCCTTCCGCCTGGTGCGAAACACCCGGATGACGGGCGGCAACTATGTCTGGGCCGGCGAGAAAACAACCGACCGGCCTGTGCCGACGGCGGCCGACATCGTCGTGCTCAAGCCCGGCGCCAAGCACTCGGTCCACCTCGATTTCACCCAGCCGCAATGGTGGGTCGTGGACACCCGCAAGCCCGAGGCCGGGCCGATGCCGCTGCAAAAGATACCTCAACAGGACGCCTGGTCCGCCAGTTTCCGGCTCGAATACGCCCCGCCCTCCGTCGAAAAAATCCGCGGCCTGCCCCACGCCGACCTCATCCGCCACGCCCCGCTCCGCTCCCGCGCCTTCAACGCCAATCAGGGCGTGGATTGAATAATTGAGCACATTGGAATGAAGACCGAAAAACATCTGGGGCGAAATCAAGTATTTGAACTCCTCGGAGCTAAACCCACAAATCCGCGCTGGTCGTGGTGCGCTCTTGCTCAAAACCGCCGGGGAGCTGTCTTCACGATTTGGGAAGACGAGATCACTCACGGACGAAGCCGACTAACATGGAGGCATTATGAAGCGCAAAACAGACCGGGCGCCTCTGATAAGGCACGAATTCTAGCTATCGTTCTAAAGGGAAACATACCAGCATACGGTCTTATCTGTGTGGCCGTGGACCCCACGGCATCGCCGCGTCGAATAAAAGAAGTAAAGAGCCAGTTTCTTGTGCGCCTTAAAATCGAAGGGGAATCAGACGAGATTTATGCCGAGCATGTAGGAAAGGTGCATGTGCTTGAGGCAGCCCGGGAGATCTTGGGCTATCCTCAAGAAAACCAGGACGGGCTGGTTGATCTTACCCAGGCTCCTACCGGCAATGTGACGCCTGACCGCGCTTTAAGCATTGGAACGCGAGTCATCCGTGACCCCAAAGTGCGAGCCTTTGTCCTCCGGCGCGCCGGAGGGAAATGCGAATATTGTGGCGAGCTTGGTTTCAAGACAGCTTCACAAACTCACTACGTTGAAGCCCATCACATCATTTCATTGGCCGATGCCGGTAAAGACACACTGGATAACGTGATCGCGCTATGTCCGAAGCATCACAGAGAGGCCCATTTCGGCGCTGAAGCTGAGCGCCTGGAACAAGAATTCGTGGAACGAATTAAGGCCCTCGCATCAGTATTACCAAAATAAACCCAGCTCAAATCCTCGAAGCTCTCAAGCTCAAGACGAACAGCCGGCGATAGGTTCTGCCACCATGTCGTCGGCCTGGCCGGCGAGGAATCGCCGATGCGGCGGGCCTCAGAGTTTCACGCCTCGCTTGATGGCGTCGGTCAGCGAACGGCACTGCCGGGGAAACGCTTTGAGCACATCCTTGTCCTCCGTCACCAACACCACCCCCAGGGCGTCGGCCAGCGCCACAAACTCGCAGTCGTAGGCGGTGCATCTTGACCGGGCCACCAGTTCAAGCACGGCCCGGTCTGAGACCGTGTGTTCGCCTCCAATCAGGCAAAGGGCGGCTTCCTTCATCAGCCGCTCTGCTTCATTCAGGGAGGTCAACCCCCGGCGCAGGCTGCCCGCGAGCACGTTGTGGAATTCCGACCGCCAGAGCGGCGGCATCATCCATTCCGGATCAATCCGCAACAACTGCTCGGTGGCGGCCGTCCGCTCCCCGCGGACGACATGATAAGTGAGGATATTTGTATCAATGACGATCACTCCCGACCCTCGCGCTTGAAGGCATCGATTTGCTCCGGCGTAAGCTGAAGCTTGATGGACTCACGCAGGCGTCGGGTTCGTTCGATCATGGCCTCGACATCCACGCGCCGGGAGGGGGCGACGGCCTCCTCCAGCACGGCGATGACCTCCTGATTGAGGCTGCGCTTGTGCCGCGCCGCGCGGGATTTGAGGGAGCGGTGCAGGGAGGCCGGCAGGGACTTCAGGGTGATGGCTGGCATAATGCCACCAAAATGGTTTCGCCCGGCGGGTTGTCAACGGCGCACCGCACGACCACGCCCGCGACAGACGGCCAAGCAGCCCTGCTAGGCAGAACCCGGCTTTGGGGGCGTGCTGGCGGCCTGTCCCGGTTCCGCCAGCTTGCCGCGGAAGTCGCCCGATTGTTCCCATTTGCCCTGGGCCATCGTGACGGCGACGGAGGCCGTGCGCTGCAGGGCGAGCGCGTCGGCATTGGCGGGCTGGAGGCGCAGCGCCTCGTCGGCGGCATGGACGGCGTCCTTGGCGCGGCCGGCGGCGAGATAGGCGCCGCTGAGCGACACCCACACATCCGGCCGGTCGTGGTCGAGGTCACAGGCGGCCTCGTAGGCGAACACCGCCGTCTCCGGCCAGCCGAGCGCCACCGCCGCCTGCCCGAGCAGCCCAAGCGCGGCCGTGCTCTGCGGGTCGCGGCGCAACAGCTTCTCGGCGTTGACCAGCGCGGCGCGGGGATCGTCCTTCAGTTTCATGCTCCCGCCGAGGAGAAAGGGCGCGTTGGACACGGCCTGGACCATCTTGGACAGGCCGCCGGTGCGCGTGGCGGCCAGCTTGAGCAGGGCCGCCCGCTCCAGCTTCCGCACGCCCAAGCAGCCCGGCTGCTCTTCAAGGATCTTGGCGCACAGCTCCGCCGCCTGCGCGGGTTTGCCCCGATCAAAAGCGGCCCGTGCGCTCTCCGCCTGCTTCTGCAGGGCGAAACTCAGGGCGGTGACGGGAACCTCGGGCATACGGCTGAACTAACCACTGATTGCACAGATTGCACGGATGGATTCCGTGCACAGGGCCGCCTGGCATTATCCGTGATCATCAGTGAAATCCGTGGCCAAAAAACTAAACGACCTCCAGGTCGGCGCGGGCGGCGGCGGCGAGCTGATCCATGGCCTGCTGAACAATGGCGCCGGTCGGGCCCTCGACCAGCAGCCGCAGCTTGGGTTCCGTGCCGGAATAGCGGACGAGCACCCGGCCCTGCGTCCCGAGCCGCGCCTCGACGGCGCGGATGGCCGCCGGCAGCGTGGGCAGCGACTCCAGCGGCTTCTTGTCCTTCACTTGCAAGGCCAGCGATTGCTGCGGGAATTTCCTCAGCGCCCGGCGCAAAACCGAGAGGGGCTGCCCGGTGGCGAGCATGACCCCGATCACCTTGAGCGCGGCGACGAGGCCGTCGCCCGTGGGCGACACATCCGAGCAGATCACATGGCCGGACGACTCGCCGCCGAGGTTGGCGCCCTCGGCCAACATGCGCTCGATGACATAGCGGTCGCCGACGGGCGTGCGGCAGACCCGGCCGCCGGCGGCGGTCACGGCGGCATCGACCCCGAGATTGCTCTGCACGGTCACGACGAGCGTCTTGCTCGCCAACCGGCCGTGCTTGAGCGCGTGCAGCGCGAGGATCGTCAGCAACTCGTCGCCATCGAGCACGCTGCCAGCCTCGTCGCACAGGACGCAGCGGTCGCCATCGCCGTCGTGGGCGATGCCGAGCCGGGCACCGTGCGCTTTCACGGCGGCGCACATTTTCTCCGGATGCTCGCTGCCGACCCCGGCGTTGATGTTCGTGCCGTCCGGTTCGGCTCCGATGCAAAGCAGATCCGCCCCGGCCTTGCGCAGGGCCGCGCTGCTGGTCTGCGCCGCCGCGCCGTTGGCGGCATCGAGCACGATCTTCCAGCCCGTCAGCTGGGCCGGCAACAGCTTGCCCGCAGACGCGAGGTAGTCGGCGATCCCGTCGAGCTTCGGCCGCGGTGTGACCGTGGGGCTCATCCGCGCCGCCGGCATGAGCTGCTCGATCAGCGCCTCCTCGGCGTCGGTCAGCTTCATGCCGCCCGGGCCAAAGAACTTGATGCCGTTGTCGGCGGCGGGATTGTGCGAGGCGGTGATGACGACGCCGAGGGCCGCCTGCTGTTTGCGCACCGCCAGCGCCACGGCCGGTGTGGGCAGCACGTCGAGCGAGAACACCTCGCCGCCGGCGTAAGCCAGGCCGTCGGCGACGGCCTGTGCGAGCGAAGCGCCCGAGGCGCGGGTGTCGCGGCCGATCACCACCCGGCCGGCGGAACCGGTGGCGGCCTTGAGCCACCACCCGGCCGCCGCGCCGAGCCGCCACGCGAAGGTCTCGTTCATCGTGGCGCCGCCGTAGGGGCCGCGCACGCCGTCAGTGCCGAAGTAGAGACGTTTGGGAGAGGAGGAATTCATTGGCCGCAAAGAGGCACCATAGCCACTTGAGTTTGCCGGCGGGAAAATACCGGGCGCCCATAGGCGCATCGAGAGTTGCATTCGCATAGGGGAATCTTGTGCCTTTTGGCGGCAAAAATGCCTTGGGCTTGGTGCGGGGACTGGGCTGGATTCTTCACTTCGTTCGGAATGACAAATCAAGGTCAACGGTAGAATTCGCGGGTCGCGGCGATCTTCTTCGCCACGGCGCCGCCGAGCAGGAGTTCCCGCGCGGGGCCCAGCCCGGAGGTGATGTCCAGGGTGCGCCCGGCCACGTGCAGCGCCAGCGCCGCATTCAGCACGATGGTGTCGACCAGGCCGGCCGGGCCGCGTCCGGCCAGAAGCGCGTCGACGATGGCCAGGTTGGCCGCGACATCCCCGCCTTTAAGATCACTGAACTCCGCCGTGGGCAGGCCGAAAGTCTCCGCGCCCCAGACACCGCGGATTTCGCGCAGACGGCCGACGCCCTGGACATGATTGGCCGTGGCGGTGGTGAACTCGTCGATGCCCGTCCCCGCGCCGATGACGCCGTGGCCGACGAGGCCCGCCGGCTGGCCCAGTTCGTCGAGCGTCAGGGCGAGCTTTCTCACCATGTCAGGGGCATACACCCCGAGCAGGATGCTGGCGGGCCGGCCCGGATTGATGAGCGGCCCGAGGATGTTGAAGACCGTGCGCCGACCCGACCCCGCGAGCAGTTTGCGGGCGGGCCCGACGTGCTGGAAGGCCGGATGGTAATTCGGGGCGAAGAAGAAGACGTAGCCCAACTGGTCGAGCGCGCGGCGCAGCTTCCCAGGCGGCGCGGCGAGGTCGACCCCGAGCGCCGCGAGCAGGTCGGCGCTGCCGCACCTGGAGGTGATGCCTCGGTTGCCGTGCTTCATCACCGGCACGCCCGCGCTGGCCACCACCAGCGTGACGAGACTGGAGATGTTGAACCCGCCCGCGTGGTCGCCGCCGGTGCCGACGATGTCGATGGCGCGCGGGGCCCAGGCCTCGACCCCGGGGTTGACGGCCATGGCGCGAAATTCACGCGCGAAGCCGGCGATCTCGGCGGGGGTCTCGCCCTTGTCGGCGAGTGCGGCCAGGAAGGCGGCCTTCGCCGCGTCGGCCTCGGCCGGCGAACCCAGCGCGGCGGCGGCGGCGGCCACTTCGTCCGCCGCCAGGTCGTGCAGGGCGTTCAACTTGGTGGTGAGCTCGGTCAGGGCGGCCATCGGAGAGCCGAGCAGAAGCATTTCGCCCGGACTGAGCAAAGCATAATTCTCGACAGCCGAGCACCTTTGCGCGGACACTGCCGCGTGCATTTTTTGCCCCGCAACCTCTGCGCCGGCCTCTTGCTGGCCGCGGCATTGGCCGTGAAAGGCTTCGCGCTCAGCATCACGGGCGAGCCGCCCCCGCCGCCGGTCGCCGAGCTGAGCGCGACCGACGCCATCGTGCTGGGCGTCGTGGAGGGCGTGACCGAGTTCCTGCCCATCTCGTCGACCGGCCACCTGATCATCGTCAACCAGATGCTCGGGCTCGAATCCGAAAAGCAGCTCACCGACCGCGCGGGCCGGCCGCTGTGGCACAAGCCGCCGTCGCGGGAAAATCCCGCCGGCGTGCCGCTGACGCTCAAGCTCGCGGCCGACACCTACACCGTCGTCATCCAGGTCGGCGCGATCGCCGCGGTGATGCTGCTCTATTGGCGGCAGGTGCTGTCGATGTTCATCGGCCTGCTGGGCCGGAGCAGCGCGGGCTTCCGGCTGTTGCGCAACGTGCTGCTCGCGTTTTTCCCGGTGGCGATCGCCGGCCTGCTGCTGCACGGCCTGATCGACCGCTATCTGTTTTCCAACTGGGCGGTCATCGCCGCGTTGATCGCCGGGGCGCTGCTCATGCTGTGGGCGGAGCGCTGGCGCCGGGCGAACAGCGGCCTCGGCTTCTCCAAGGGCGATCCGTCCGACCTGACCCCGCGCAAGGCCCTGGGCATCGGGCTCGCCCAATGCCTGGCCCTCTGGCCCGGCACGAGTCGCTCGATGGTCACGATCATCGGCGGCTATCTGGCCGGCCTGAATCCCGCCAAGGCGGCCGAATTCAGCTTCCTCGTCGGCCTGCCGGTGCTGGCGGGGGCGGCGGTGTTCAAGGCCGCGAAAACCGGCCCGGCCATGATCGAGGTTTTTGGCTGGACCAACGCCCTGCTGGGGGCGGGCGTGGCCGCGATCTCCGCGCTGCTGGCGGTCAAATTCCTCGTCCATATCATCGCGCGGCACGGTCTCGCGGGATTCGCGTATTACCGGCTGCTGCTGGCCTTTGGGCTGATTCTGGCCGCGCTTTTCTGACCCGGGCGGACCGGGGCGACATAACTCTTGACGGCCCCCGGCGCCAACCTTACGACCCTCGTCTTTATATAACAAAAAAGCGCCGGCTTTCCCGACCCGCCGCAGTCCACACCACCTTTCTTTATGGCCAATCCGAAACGCAAACAGTCCAAACGCCGCAGCGCCAACCGCCGGGCCGCCAACGCCCTTCGCGCCCCCCAATTTGCCAAGGACACCGACGGCGGCTCATTCCGCCCGCACCGCGTGAACCCCAAGACGGGCATCTACCGCGGCCGCCAGGTCCTCAACGTCGAGGTCTGAACAGTCCGCCGGGTCCAGTTTTCCCGCCATTAACCCCGAGACGGCCAGCGCCATGACCGCTCACGCCCGCATTGCGGTGGACGCGATGGGAGGCGACCTCGGGCCATCGGAAGTCGTCGAGGCTGTCAAACTCGCGCTGGCCGACCCCACGATCAACCCGATCACGCTCATCGGGGACCAGGCCGTGTTGGAGCCGCTGGTCACCGCCGCCGGCCTGGCCGGCCATCCCAGACTCTCCCTCGCGCACGCCTCCGAGGTGATCACGATGGAGGACAAGCCCCTGCGGGCCATCGCGCGCAAGAAGGACTCCTCCATGGTGCGCGGCTTCAACCTGATCAAGGACGGCACCGCCGCCGCGTTCGTCAGCTCCGGCAACACCGGCGCCCTCATGGCCGGCAGCAAGCTCATCGTCGGCTCCATCGGCGGCGTCGACCGCCCCGTGCTCGGCGCCGTCATTCCGCGCGAGAACGGCCATTTCATCCTGATCGACGCCGGCGCCAACCCCGAGGCGGCCGCCGAGCATCTGGTGCACAACGCCATCCTCGGCTCCGACTACGCGCGGGTCATCCTCGGCTGCGAGGCCCCGCGCGTCGGCCTGCTCACCATCGGCACCGAGGAGGGCAAGGGCACCGCGCTGACCACCGAGGCGAACCTCCTGCTGAAAAAAATCGGCGGCCTCGTCAACTACGTCGGCCCCATCGAGGGCTTCCAGGTGTTCCGCGACCAGGTGGACGTGGTCGTGTGCGACGGCTTTGTCGGCAACACGCTCCTCAAGACCTGGGAGTCGCTCGCCAAGTTCATCAGCGGCATGCTGCGCGACGAGATCAGACGCAACCCCGTGCGCCTGCTGGGCGGCGCGCTCGCCAAGGGGGCCTTCGACGTGCTGAAGGCCCGCATGAACCCCGACGCCTACGGCGGCGCGCCCCTGCTCGGCGTGCGCGGCAACATCCTCAAGGCCCACGGCTCGTCCAACCGGCATGCCTGGGTCAGCGCCATCCGCGCCGCCGCCAAGGTCATCCGCCAGGACCTTTATCACCGCATCGAGGCCGACGTCGCCAGCGCCAACACGCTCATGGCGGCCCCGCCGCAACCGGCCCCGGCCGCCAGCTGATTTTCCCCATGGCCTCTGTCATCATCGCCGGAGTCGGCTCCTACGCGCCCGAGAAGGTGCTCACCAACGACGACCTCTCCAAGATCGTCGACACCTCGGACGAGTGGATCTTCAGCCGCTCCGGCATCCGCGAGCGCCGCATCGCCGCCGCGGACGAGGCCTGCTCCGACCTCGCCGTCAAGGCCGCCACCGCCGCGCTCGCCGACGCCAGGATGAAGGCCGGCGACATCGACCTGCTCATCATCGCCACGGCGTCGCCCGACACCCCCCTGCCCTCGACCGCCTGCTACGTGCAGCACAAGCTCGGCGTGCCGGCCCATGCGACCTGCTTCGACATCGCCGCCGCCTGCTCCGGCTTCCTCTACGCCCTCGAGATCGCCTACGGCCAGCTGCTCACCAACCGTTACAAGCGCGCCCTCATCATCGGCGCGGAGAAACTCTCCTCCGTCACCGACTGGACCGACCGCACCACCTGCGTGCTCTTCGGCGACGCCGCCGGCGCCGCCGTGCTCCACAAGGTCGACCAGCCCGGCATCGGCATCCTCGGCTCCGACCTCGGCGCCGACGGCGAGTTCGCCGACAACCTCTACATCTCCGCCGGCGGCAGCAAGCGCCCGGCCGACGCCCAGTCCGTGGCCGAGCGCGCCCACTGCATCCGCATGAACGGCCGCGAGGTCTTCAAGAGCGCCGTGCGCGTCATGGAGACCGTCGCCCGGGAAATGATGGAACAACACAACCTCACGCCTGACCAAATCAACCTCGTGATCCCCCACCAGGCCAACATCCGCATCATCGAGTCGCTCGCCTCCAGCCTGAAGGTGCCGATGGAGCGCGTCTACGTGAACCTCGACCGCTACGGCAACACCTCCTCCGCCTCCATCCCGCTCGCCCTCGACGAGGCCCGCCGCGCCGGCCGCATCCAGCCCGGCGACCTCACCCTCCTCGTCGCCTTTGGCGCTGGCTTGACCTACGGCGCCACTCTTATTCGCTGGTGACCACCCGTTTCATGCGCCGCCTTTCCCTCTCCCTCCTCCTCGCCGCCTCCGCTGCCTCGCTTCTGGTTCCGGCCCGCCTGGCCGCCGACCTCGTCTGGACCCCGCAGGGGGGCTGGAAGGCCGAGGGCGGCGTGCTCGCCGAATTCACCGGCGAACAGGGCCGCAACGCCCTCGACTCGATGAACAAGGCCCGCGCCGCCGAGGAATCCGGCCACGCCAGGTCCGCCCTGAAGCTCTACCTCGGCGTCCAGAAGAGGTATCCCAATTCCGTCTTCGCCCCGGAGGCGCTCTACCGCGCCGGCCGCATCCAGCAGCAGCGCCTCGCCTACTACCAGGCCTTCGAGACCTACCAGCAGATGGTGTCCCGTTATCCGAACTCGGAAAAGTTCACCCAGGTCATCGGCGAGCAGTATCGCATCGCCTCGGATCTCTTCGCCGGCAAGCGGCCCCGCCTCTGGGGCTTCCTGCCGGGGTTCAAGAACCGCGATCGCGCCCTCGAGTTTTTCGAGACCATCGTGAAGTCCGCCCCTTTCAGCGACTATGCCCCGCTCTCGCTGATGAACGCCTCCCGCGGCTACAAGCAGAAAGGCGAGACCGAGGCCGCGATCGACGCCCTCGACCGCATGATCAACACCTACCCGCGCAGCACCCTCACGCCCGACGCCTACCTCAAGATCGCCGAGACCCACGCCTCGCTCGTGGACGGTCCGCTCTACGACCAGGCCTCCACCAAGCAGGCCGTCACCTACTACGAGGACTACATGATCCTCTTCCCCGGCGACGCCGGCATGGTCCAGGCGGAGAGCGGCCTCGACAAAATGAAAACCGTCCTGGCCCGGAGCAAGCTGACCATCGCCGACTACTACTACAAGCATCGCAGGAACTACAAGGCCGCCCGGGTCTTCTACAACGAGGCGATCACCGTCTATCCCGACTCGGCCGTGGCCAAACAGGCGCGCGAGAAGCTGGTCGATATCGACGCCAAGCTCGAAGCCCAGGCCGCGGTGGCGGCCGGCCAGCCCGCGCCCCAGTCGGCCGCGCCCAAGGCCGCCGAGCCCAAGAAGAAAAAGCGTTTCCTGCTGTTCTGAGGAAAATCCCGGCCTCGTTTCTGTCATCCTGAGCGCAGCGTAGAATCCAGTGCCCTCGGATGCCATGTTCGCCCACTCTGGATCCTTCGCTGCGCTGAGAATGACTCGGGCGGGATTTCTGTTCTCCGTCCTCTGTTCTCTGACCGCGGTCCTCTGCTTCACCGCCTGCGCCCACTACCGGCTGGGCCCGGGTGCCGCCCCGAAGTTCTCCACCCTCTTCATCGCGCCGGTCACGACGGAGGCGCTGCTTCCCCAGGCCCGCGAGCTTGTGACCACCCAGCTCCGCGAGGCTTTTCTCCGCGACGGCCGGGTCACGCTGGTCAACTCGCCCGCCCAGGCCGACGCCGTGCTGCAGCTCTCGCTCACGGGCTACGACCGGACGGTGGCGGTCTCGCGGCAGGACGACACCGGCCTCGCGCGGCGTTTCGATGTCACCCTCCGCGCCCAGGCCACGCTGACCGACCGGCGCACCAAGCAGGCCTTCTTCACCCAGCGCCCGGTGACCGCCAAGCGCGGCATCTTCACCGACAGCGGCCTGGTGCCCGCCGAGTTCCAGGGGCTGCCGCTGCTCGCCGAGCAACTGGCCGTCGAGGCGACGCACGCGGTGCTCGACACCTGGTGATGGAGGCGGGGTGCCCCCACCCCGCAGGATACGGCGGCCGAGGGCGTCCGCCCTCCACGATGAAACAAATGGTTGAGCCTTGGCTGGCCTCCGTCATCTGTCTTCTGACCTCTGACCTCATGCCGCTTCCTCCCCTCCTCGCTCCTTCCCTCCTCGCCGGCGACCACGCCAACCTCGCGGCCAGCGCCCGGGCCGTGGCGGACTGCGGCGCGCCCTGGCTGCATTGCGACATCATGGACGGGCATTTCGTGCCCAACCTGACCTTCGGCCCCGAAACCCTCGCCGCGCTGCGCCGCGCGGGCTCCAAGCTGTTCCTCGACACGCACCTGATGCTCGCCGAGCCGCAGAAATACATCGGGCCCTTTGCCCAGGCGGGCGCCAACCTGATCAGCATCCACATCGAGCCCGCTTACGACCATCGCGGCACCCTCGCCCGCATCCGCCGGCTCGGCTGCCAATGCGGCATCGTGGTGAATCCCGGCACGCCCGCTTCGTCCATCGAGCATCTGCTGGGCGACGTTGATCTCGTGCTCGTGATGACCGTGCAACCCGGCTTCGGCGGCCAGCCCTTCCGGCGCGACATGCTGCCCAAGCTCCGCGAAATCGACGGCTGGCGGCGCGCGCGCGGCCTGGATTTCCGCCTCGAGGTCGATGGCGGCATCGATCTCGCCACCGCCCGCGAATGCCGCGCCGCCGGCGCGGACACGCTGGTCGCCGGCACCTCGTTCTTCAAGGCGGCGGACAAGGCCGCGTTTGCCGCGGAGATTCTCCGGCCGGCCTGATGTCCGCCCTCGAACACCGCCACGGCGCCTACCTGATTTCCGACGACCCTGCGCGTCTGGATGCCGTCGCCATCCATGGTTACCTGACCCGTTCGTATTGGAGCGAAAACATCCCGCTCGAGACCGTGCAACGGGCCTTGCACGGCTCGCTGTGCATCGGAGCCTACGCCGCCGGCGGCGAACAGGTCGGGCTCGTGCGCATCATCTCCGACCACGCCACCTACGCTTATCTCTGCGATGTCTATGTGTTGGAGGAGCACCGCGGCCACGGCCTGGCCAAGACCATGCTCGCCCTGACCCTGCGCCATCCGAAGCTGCAAGGCCTGCGCACCTGGAGCCTCCGCACCCGCGACGCCCACGGCCTCTACGCGCCCTTCGGCTTCAAGCCGGTCGAACACCCCGAGAGCTACATGGTCCTGCGCTTCCCCGACGTTTACCGGCAGGTCGGCGACGACGAATAATCAGCGCGCCGCCGCCCGGGCGAGTTCCGCCGCCTTCTGATATTGGGCGCGGAACCGGCCGGCGAGTTCGCGGGCCAGGAGAATTTCATCGACGCGGTTCTTGGAAGTCAGGGCCGGCACGATGCGGTCTTTCATCCGGGGATACGACACCGCCGACAGGTCGTTCAGCACCGCGACCGCATCCGGCGGAAACCCGGCCCGGATTATTTCCTTCCACGCCGCCACCAGCTCGGGATGCGGATCAAGGCACATGACGCGGACGATGAAAGCCATCGCCCGGAATTTCTCCCCGCCGGTCCAGGCGCCGTTGTAGATGAGCGGGTTGGCCCCGGCATAGGGATCCACCCCGGGATCGGAACGGTATTTGTCGAACTCCGGGACGTAGAAATCGCGGCGGATGGGCAGCCGCCGCAGCTCATAGCGGTCGGGCCCGCCGGGCGTGCCCGGCCGGAAATTCCACAGTTTCTGCGCCTCCATCGAGAGCGCATACTCGATGAACGCCAGCGCCGCCTTCGCATTGGGCGCGCCGCGCAAGACCGCCATCGGGTCGGGCGAAAGCACGGTGCCATCCGGCGGCGAATGATAGCCGATGCGCCCGGGCGATCCGTCCACCCGCCGCGCGCCGCCCTGGAAACTGCCGCGCCCGTAGAAATCGATGCACATGCCGACGGCGGAGTTGCCCTGCACGACATCGATGGGCGGCTTCTGCGAGGTGTCGGTGAAATAGCGCGCATTGGCCCCGGCCAGTTGCAGCAGCCGCAGGCCGCTGATCCAACCGGCCTCGACCGCCTGCGCCTCCAGGCTCGCCCGGCCACGGCCCGTCTCCTTTTCGAGCCGGGTCCATTCCCGGTGGATGTGCTGCTGGATGACATTCTCAAAGGCCTTCGCCATGGAGCTGCTCTTCGTCGGGTCGCACAGCGCGATCTCGCCCTGCAACCGGGGATTCGCCAGGTCGTCCCAGTTGCGCGGCTCCTGCGTGATGCCGAGCCGCTGCAACGAGTCGCGGTTGTAGATCATGCCGTAGCTGCTCAGCACATCGCCGACCCACAGCCCCCGCTGGTCCCAATAGGGTTCGCCCGTGAAGGACTGCGGAATCACATCGTCGCGAAACCACTCGGGATGCAGCCGCATGATGCCCGAATCCACCAGCCTCCCCGCGTTGGCCTGGCGGATAAAATCAAAGCTGCCGCCGCCAAAAAAAACATCGATGCCGCAACTGACAGCGGATTCCAGGAAAGCCCGCCGCGCGGCCAGGGCCGCCGTGTCGTCCTCCGGGGTCTGGTCCGGCGTGAGGCCGGGGTTGGTGAAGGCCGCCTGCACCTCCGTGCTCCAGGCACGGCCGAGCTTCTTCGTCCAGTGGTTCTGGAAGGCGGAGACGTATTCGGACTCGAGAAACCGGGTGATCTCGCTGGTGCCGCCGATGACGCGCCAGTCGATGGCCACCGTCTTGCCGGTGCGGGCGCGATACCATTCGCGAAAGCCGCGGGCATACTCGTAGCGCAGAGCCTCGTTGTGCGGCGTGATGATGACCAGAACCTCGTCCGCGCGCTCGACGGGCGCGTGTCCCGGGCGGAAGAGGAACGGCAGCCCGACCACCGCCAGCAGGGCGATGATGATGAGAGCGCGCTTCATGGGTGCATTGTCATCGCGAGCCCGGCGGCGCCGGGCGTGGCGATCCAGCTGGATTGCCTCGTCGCTGTGCTCCTCGCAATGACAGCCATAAATTCAGCGCGCCAGCACGACCACGTCTTCCGGCGCCACTGTCGCATAGAGCTCGCCACGCGAGGGGCCGTCCACGAACCGCGGGTTACGCTCAAAGATCTTCAGCGCCGTGCCGTTACTGGTGACGAATTCGTATTGCGCCACCTCGCCCAGGTAGGTCGATTGCCCGATGCGGCCCCTGATGACATTGCGCGACTCCGGGTTGCGATGCAGCTCCCAGCACTCCGGCCGGATGGAGACCGTGACCTCCGCGCCTTCCGGCGGCCGGTGGCCCGGATCGCCGACCACGCCTTCAAAACGACCGGCGGCGGTCTCGACTGTCACATGCTGTCCGGTCAGGCCGAGCACCTTGCCCGGGAGAAAATCTGTTTCGCCGATAAAATTGGCCACGGTTTTGCATGTCGGGCGCTTGTAGACCTCGCGCGGGGTGCCGACTTGCAGGATGCGCCCGCCATCCAGTATCGCCATGCGGTCGGCGATGGAGAGCGCCTCCTTCTGGTCGTGGGTGACGTAGACGGTCGTCAGCTTGAACTCCTGGCACACGCGGCGGATTTCCGAGCGCATCTCGAGCCGGAGCTTCGCGTCGAGGTTGGACAGAGGCTCGTCGAGCAGCAGGCAGCGCGGGCGGATGACGAGCGCGCGGGCCAGCGCGATGCGCTGCTGCTGCCCGCCGGAAAGCTGGTTGGGTTTGCGGTCGGCATATGGCTCCATGCGCACCGACGCCAGGGCCTCGGCCACCCGCCGACGGCGCTCCGCCTCCGGCACCTTGCGCTCCTCCAATCCGAAGGCGACATTGCCCGCCACGGTCATGTGCGGCCAGAGCGCGTAGCTCTGAAACATCATGCCGGTGTTCCGCTTGTGCGGCGCGAGGCGCGTCACGTCCTCGTCGCCAAAGAGGATGCGGCCTTTCTCCGGGATATAGAACCCCGCGAGGCTCCGGAGCAGCGTGGTCTTGCCGCAGCCGCTCGGCCCCAGCAGGAAGAACAGCTCGCCGGGATTGATCGTCAGGTCGAGGGCCTGAAGCGCGACGACACTCCCGAATTGCTTGGTCAGTTGCTCAACCTGGATGGAAATCATGAGGGATAGACACGCGCCCGGGCGAGGCAACCGCTCGCTCCCAGGTAAGTCAAAAAAATAACCCCGGGCGCTTGGCTCAACAGATATTGCCTTCGGGCAGTCTCGCGCCTTTTGTCCCGCAATGCCCTCCCTGAAAGGTCCGCCCGAACTCAAGCACCTTGACCACATCCTCGTTACTCCGCTGGCCATCAAGCGCCGCATCGCCGCCTTGGGCGTCCAGCTGAACCGCGACTACGCCAGGAAGGACCTGATGGTCGTGGCCATCGTCAACGGCGCGCTGATCTTCACCGCCGACCTGCTGCGCCAGATGCGCAGCCCGCTGCGGCTCGACTGCCTGCGTGCCTCCAGCTATCACGACGGCACCAAGGCGGTCCATGAGCCCCGGATCTTCGACTCCATGAAGCTCGACGTGAAGGACCAGCACGTGCTCCTCGTCGACGACATCCTCGACACGGGCCGGACGCTCGCGGCCGTGGCCGGGCTCATCAAGGACAAGGGTGCGCTCTCCGTGAAGACCTGCGTGCTACTGGACAAGAAAGCGCGCCGCGCCGTGCCCTTCGAGGCGGACTATGTGGGCTTCGAAATCCCCAACGAGTTTGTCGTGGGCTACGGCCTCGATTTCAACGAACGCTACCGGAACCTCCCCTGCATCGGCGTCCTGAAGCCGAAATACTACGCCGCCTAAAATGCCTTGCACTCCCCCGGCCCCGGCCTTTGCTTGCCGGCTCACCCCGGAGAGATGGCCGAGTGGCTGAAGGCACAGCTTTGCTAAAGCTGCATAGGGGAAACTCTATCGAGGGTTCGAATCCCTCTCTCTCCGCCACTTTCTTTCCAAGGTGGAAAGAAAAGTGCCCTCCGAAACGATGGCGCCGGTGGGCTTGTCCATTCACTGCAGCGCATGTCCCGGCAAATGTGCCGCCCCGGACCTGGCGACTGCTGCGTGAATCCGGGACCCGCCCGACCTTGACACCGCGCGCAAGTCCGGGCCCCTTGGTGTCAATATCGCTTCAAGTCATAAGCCCCCACCCGCGCATGAAAGTTCATCAGAATATCCTCGAGGCCATCGGCCGCACTCCGTTGGTCAGACTCAACCGCGTCGGCGCCCATCTGGCCTGCAATCTCTATGCGAAATGCGAGTTTCTGAACCCGGGCGGCTCCCTCAAGGACCGCATCGGCAGAGCCATGGTCGAGGCGGCTGAGCGCGAGGGGCGCATCAAGCCCGGCGACACCCTCATCGAGCCGACCAGCGGCAACACCGGCATCGGCATCGCCCTCGCCGGGGCCGTCCGCGGCTACCGCGTCATCATCACCATGCCGGAAAAGATGAGCCGCGAGAAGCAGGTCGTGCTCGAGGCGCTCGGCGCCGAGATCATCCGCACGCCCACCGAGGCCGCCTATGATTCCCCGGAGAGCCACATCAGCGTCGCCAAGCGCCTCCAGCAGGAACTGCCCAACGCCCACATCCTCGACCAATACGGCAACAAGAACAACCCGCAGGTCCATTTCGACACCACGGCGCAGGAGATGATCGACGCCCTCGAGGGCAGGATCGACATGGTTGTCATGTCCGCCGGCACCGGCGGCTCCATCACCGGCGTCGCGCGCCGGCTCAAGCAGCACAACCCCGGCGTCCGCGTCGTCGGCGCCGACCCCGTCGGCTCCATCCTCGCCGGCGGCACCCATGTCGGCACCTACAAGGTCGAGGGCATCGGCTACGACTTCATCCCCGATGTGCTCGACCGCAACCTGGTCGACGAGTGGGTCAAGACCGAGGACCAGCCTTCCTTCCTGCTCGCGCGCCGCCTCATCCGCGAGGAGGGCCTTCTGGTCGGCGGCTCGTCCGGCGCCACGCTTTTCGCCGCCCTCCAGGCCGCCGCGAAGCTCAAGGCCGGTCAGAACTGCGTGGCCGTCTTCGGCGACGGCGTGCGCAACTACATGACGAAATTCATCGACGACAAGTGGATGAAGGAAAACGGATTTTTCGAGGCGCAGCCCATCTCCGGCCACGTGCGCGACATCCTCGGCGGCGGCCGCACGGCGGTCATCTGCGCCGACGACATGCAGACGGTCCATCAGGTCATCACCACGATGCGCGAGAAGAGCATATCACAGCTGCCCGTGACCTCGGGAGGCGTGCTCGTCGGCCTCGTCACCGAGGCCAGCCTGATGGAATACCTGACGTCCGGCACCGGCAACCGCGCCTCGCTGGTTTCGAAGTGCATGAACCGCCAGTTCCCCATCGTCAGCGGGGCCACGCCGATCGCCACCCTCCAGGAGATCCTGGGCAAGAATCCCGCCGCCGTCGTCGTGGACGAACAGCGCAAGCCGGTGAGCATTCTCACGCGTATCGATTTGCTCGACTATCTCTCCGCCAAGAAAAATTCCTGATCTTCCTTCCATGGGCTTCCAAACAGATGCTATCCACGCCGGCCAGCAGCCGGACCCGACGACCGGCGCGGTCATGATGCCGATCTACCAGACCTCCACCTACGCGATGGAGGAACTGGGCAAGCACAAGGGCTACGACTACGGCCGCACGATCAATCCCACGCGCGTCGCCTTGGAGAAGAACCTCGCCACCCTTGAGAACGGCAAGCACGGCCTCGCCTTCGCCAGCGGCCTGGCCGCCACCACCGCCGTCTCGATGCTCCTCAGCGTCGGCGACCACGTCATCGTGACCAACAACGTCTATGGCGGCACGTTCCGCTACTTCGACAAGGTCATGAAGCGCTACGGCCTCACCTTCTCGTGGGTCGACACCTCCAACCCGGAGCACATCCGCGCCGCCCTCACGCCCGCCACGAAGATGATCTTCGTCGAGACGCCGACGAACCCGATGCTCAACCTCACCGACCTCAAGGCGGTGGCCGAGATCGGAAAAAAGCACGGCGCGATCACCGTCTGCGACAACACCTTCATGAGCCCGTATTTTCAGCGCCCGCTGGAGTTCGGCATCGACCTCGTGCTCCACAGCACGACGAAATACATCAACGGCCACAGCGACGTCATCGGCGGCATCGTCGTCACGCGGTCGGACGACCTGCACACGAAGCTCCGCTTCCTGCAAAACGCCGCGGGTGGCGTGCCCGGCCCGATGGACTGCTTCTTCATCCTCCGCGCCACCAAGACCCTCGCCCTGCGGATGCGCCAGCATGAGATCGGCGCGCGCGAGGTCGCCAAGTTTCTCGCCGGCCATCCCAAGGTGCAGAAGGTCTACTACCCCGGCCTGACCACGCATCCGCACCACGAACTCGCCAAGAGGCAAATGAGCGGCTTCGGCGGCATGGTGTCGGCGGAACTCGGGTCACTCGAGGCCGGCAAGCGCTTTGCCCGCAGCGTGAGGCTCTTCGCCCTCGCCGAGAGCCTCGGCGGCGTCGAGAGCCTGCTCTGCCATCCGGTCAGCATGACGCACGGCTCCGTGCCCGTGGAAGAACGCCTGAAGTTCGGCCTCACCGACGGACTCGTGCGTTTCTCGGTCGGCTGCGAGGATGTCGAGGACATCATCGCCGACATCAGGCAGGCGCTCGAGCAGGTTTAAGGCCTGCCCGAGCCGTTCAGGCATCGCGGTGGACCGTGCCGGGCGCAAAGGCCGGCAGGCAGACCGCGATATATTCGGCGCCGTCGGGGTGCGGCGTGGAGTATTGCACCCATTCGCCGGGGACCGTGTGCACCGCCTGGCCGGCCTTGACGGTGAGTGTGCCCGTGTTGGTCTTCACCTGCAACTCGCCGCGCAGGACGACGGTGTATTCGTCGAACTCGGGCGTCTGGCCGGGCTCGACCCAGCCGCCCGGGCTGCGCATGCGGGCGATGCTGGTGGCAGTCGTGCCGCTGTTCACGCGGCCGAAGAACTCC
The DNA here is from genome assembly GCA_016190985.1 of Opitutia bacterium. Lineage (GTDB taxonomy): Bacteria > Verrucomicrobiota > Verrucomicrobiia > Opitutales > Opitutaceae > Lacunisphaera. The sequence continues at coordinate 29,146 of JACPPI010000004.1, forward strand.
TCGATCAGCTTGGGCTTGTTGCCGGCGGCCTCGATGACGGTGGGCTTGGTAATGAGTTTGGCCATGGGGGACAGAGAGGGAGAACAGATTACGGAAACGTGTCATTCTGAGCGCAGCGAAGAATCCATGCCGATGGACGCTTGCGGTCGCGTTGCCGGATTCTTCGCTTCGCTCAGAATGACGAATAAGGCGGACCGGGAGGCCCGCCTTGGGATCAGTATCTATAGTGTTCGGGCTTGTAGGGCCCGCCGACCGGGACGCCGAGATACTCGGCCTGCTCCTTGGTGAGCGTGGTCAGCTTGGCGCCGATCTTCTCGAGGTGCAGGCGCGCGACCTCCTCGTCGAGGTGCTTGGGCAGGCGGTAGACGCCGATCTTATAGGCGTCCTTGTTCTTCCAGAGATCAAGCTGGGCGAGCGTCTGGTTGGTGAAGCTGTTCGACATGACGAACGACGGGTGGCCGGTGGCGCAACCGAGATTCACGAGGCGGCCCTCTGCCAGCAGGTAGATGCTGTTCCCCTGCGGGAACGCATACATGTCGTATTGGGGCTTGATGTTCGTGCGCTTGGCGTCGGAGGTGTTGAGTTTGTCGACCTGGATCTCGTTGTCGAAATGGCCGATGTTGCAGACGATCGCCTGGTCCTTCATCCGGCGCATGTGCTCGAGCGTGATGATGTCCTTGTTGCCCGTCGTGGTGACGTAGATGTCGGCCGTGCCGAGCGTGGACTCGATGGTGTTGACCTCGAAGCCCTCCATCGCGGCCTGCAGGGCGTTGATGGGATCGATCTCGGTGACGATGACGCGGGCGCCAAAGCCCTTGAGGGAAAAGGCGGAGCCCTTGCCGACATCGCCGTAGCCGCAGACGCAGGCGACCTTGCCCGCGATCATGACGTCGGTGGCGCGCTTCAGGCCGTCGGCGAGCGACTCGCGGCAGCCGTAGAGGTTGTCGAACTTGGACTTGGTGACGGAGTCGTTCACGTTGATGGCGGGAACGCGGAGCTTGCCCTTCTCCAGCATCTGGTAGAGGCGGTGGACGCCGGTGGTGGTCTCCTCGGAGACGCCGCGCCATTCCTTGGCGATGGTCGTCCACTTGAGCGGGTCCTCCTTGTGGACGCGCTTGAGGACGTTCTTGATGACCTGCTCCTCGTGGGAGGTGGACGGGGTGTTCACCCAGTCGCTGCCTTCCTCGAACTCGCAGCCCTTGTGGATCAGGAGGGTGACGTCACCGCCGTCGTCAACGACGAGCTGCGGGCCTTTGCCGCCGGGGAAAGTGACGGCTTCAAGCGTGAGATCCCAATATTCCTCAAGGGACTCGCCCTTCCAGGCGAAGACGGGAGTGCCGGACTTGGCGATGGCGGCGGCGGCGTGATCCTGGGTGGAGAAGATATTGCACGAACACCAGCGCACGTCAGCGCCCAGCTCCTTGAGCGTCTCGATGAGGACGGCGGTCTGGATCGTCATGTGCAGCGAGCCGGTGATGCGCACGCCTTGGAGGGGCTTGGACGGGCCGAACTTCTTGCGGACGGAGATCAGGCCGGGCATCTCGTGCTCGGCAATGGAGATCTCCTTGCGGCCCCAGTCGGCCTGGGTGATGTCCTTGACCTTGAAATCGGCGCGCGGAGTGGTGGTGGTAGCCATAATGGTGAGGAGGATGAGGGTTATTTGACGGCGGCCCGAAGGGCGGCGACCCTGTTGGTCTGCTCCCACGGGAGGCCCGCCTTGCCGAAGTGGCCGTAATTGGTGGTCGCGCGGTAAATCGGGCGGAGCAGATTGAGCTGCCCGATGATGTCGGCGGGTTTGAAGCCGAACACCCTGGTGACGGCGCGGGCGATCTTCTCGTCGCGCACCCGGCCGGTGCCCATGGTGTCCACGTAGACGCTGACGGGCTCGGGATGGCCGATGGCGTAGGCGACCTGAAGCTCGGCGATGTCCGCAAGGCCGGAGGCCACGATGTTCTTGGCGACCCAGCGGCACATGTAGGCGGCGGAACGGTCGACCTTGGACGGATCCTTGCCGGAGAAGGCGCCGCCGCCGTGGCGGCCCCAGCCGCCGTAGGTGTCGACGATGATTTTGCGGCCGGTGAGCCCGGAGTCGCCCTGCGGACCGCCGATCACGAAGCGACCGGTGGGATTGATGAGAAACTGCGTCTTCTTTTTGAGCATCCGCGCCGGGATGACTTTCCGGATCACATTGTCGACGAGGTAGGACTCGATCTCGCGATGCGAGACGTCGGCGGTGTGCTGCGTGGAGATGACGACGTTTTCGACGGCGACAGGCTTGTCGTTCTCGTAGCGAATCGAGACCTGGGACTTCGCGTCCGGGCGGAGCCAGTCGACCTTGCCGCTTTTGCGGAGCTGCGTGAGCTTCCGGCCGAGGCGATGGGCAAACATCACCGGGGTCGGCATGAGTTCGGGCGTCTCATTGCAGGCGTAGCCGAACATCAGGCCCTGGTCGCCGGCGCCCTGTTCCGCCGTCTTCTTGCCCTTGGCTTTTCTGGCGTCGACGCCCTGCGCTATGTCCGGCGATTGGGCGGTCAGATAATTGTTGATAAAGACGGAGTCGGCATGGAAGACATCGTCCTTGTTCACGTAGCCGATCTCACGGATGGCCGCGCGCACGATCGCCTCGTAGTTGAGCCTGGCCTTGGTGGTGATCTCGCCCGCGAGGATGACCATGTTGGATTTGACCATGGTCTCGCAGGCCACGCGGCTGTGACGATCCTGCGCCAGGCAGGCGTCCAGCACGCTGTCTGAGATCAGATCAGCAACCTTGTCAGGATGCCCTTCGCCGACGGACTCGGAGGAGAAAACAAAAGATTTTGCCATAGGCGGCCACCAAACAGCCTGCCGGGGTGCGGCGCAAGTAGATTATCAACGTATGCAGATTGCATGATACAAACAAATAAGGCAGCTAAACCGAGTCCCGCTATTGCCATAAGTGGCTTGTATCTTGCAGATTTGGCCATCGCTTATGACCGACGGCCACACCTTGAACCCCGCCGCCATCCAGGCCCTGCGCGACCTCAGTCCGGACGGGGGCCAGGAATTTTTCCAAGAACTCGTCGCCATCTACCTGGCAGACACCCCGAAGCACCTGGCCCAGTTGGAGGACGCGCTTAACCGGCAGGATGCTGCCGTCGCAAGGCGGGCCGCCCACACGATGAAAGGCAGCTCGGGTAACTTCGGGGCGGAGGAACTCGCGAAACTGGCCCACGAAATCGAGAAGGCCTGCAAATCGAGCAATGTCGCCGCAGCAACAGCCCTCCTCCCCGAATTCAGAAAACAATTCGCCACCGTTGTCGCGGCGCTCAAGCAGGTCGCTGCCGACGGTTAGCCGATTTTCATGCTCCGACGCCTGTCATTTCTCGTGCTCCTGCTGACCGGAACTTTGCCGCCCTGCGCGGCACTCGAATGGCAAACCCGGACCCTCGAGTTCACCACGGCGCCTTTCCAGGCGGCCCAGGAAGCGGTCTTCCGATTCACCAACACCAGCGACAGACCGGTCAGGGTGCTCGCAGTGGAGAGCAACTGCGATTGCCTTGAGGCACGGGCCGACCAGGCGATCTATCCGCCACGCTCCCGGGGCACAATCCGGACCACTTTCACGATCGGCACCCGATTGGGGCTGTATGAGCGCTGGATCAAAGTCGTGACAGATGAAAACCACGAGCCCGTGCGCCTGCTGTTGCGAATCGAGGTTCCGGAGCTGGTCGTCCTCGCGCCCCACAGCGTGGCTTGGAGGATAAACGAAGCGCCCGATGAAAAATCCGTCGAATTGGCGGTAATTCCGGGACTGCGGATAGAGTTCACCGGGGTGCAATCATCGAACGGCGCCTTTGCCGCCCGCCTTGAAACCATTGAAGCCGGCCGGCGCTACCGCGTGCATCTCAAGCCGCCGGGCACCGCGCAGCCGGCCAATGCCGCGTTTCGGCTCCAGGGCCGGGCCTCGTCCGGACAGGATGTCATGGTCAGCGCTTACGGCAATGTGCGCTAGGGTGGGCCGGGATCCGGGTCAGCGGAAGTAATTCTTCTGTTTCTCCGAGATGGGCAAGCCCGCCCGCTCCATCACAGCGAGCATGTCCTCCCAGGCATCGCGCTTGATCTTTCTTGCCCCCGCGCTGACGAGCCCCTCCTGGCGCAAAAGATACGAAGGGTGATAGGTGGCGCGCAGGGGCGTGGCCGCATATGAATGCCAGGCGCCGCGGGCCGCACCCATGGATTTGAACTGCTCCGGTCCCAGCAACCCATCCACCGCGGTTTTGCCCAGCGCCACCAGCACGCGCGGCTGGATGATGGCGATCTGGGCGCGGATAAAAGGCAGGCAATAGGCCATCTCCTCCGCGGTCGGCGGGCGGTTGCCGGTCTGCGAGCCGTCGGGGTTGCGCGCGCCCATCTCCGGCCGCCAGTTGAGGATGTTGCCGATGTAGACCTGGCCGCGCTCAAGGCCCATGGCCTTGATCATCTTGTTCAGCAGCTGTCCGGCACGGCCGACGAACGGCTCGCCTTGCTCCTCCTCATCGCCGCCGGGCGCCTCGCCGACGAACATGATGGCTGCGTCCAGATTGCCCACGCCAAAGACAACCCTCTTCCCCGGACAGACGCGGGCGCGGCAAACACTGTCGTTCAAAACCCGGTCCCGAAGAAAATCCCACCGCGCCTGCTTGTCGCCCTCGGGAAGTTTGATCTCCGGCGCGGCGGGCGCCACGGGAACGCCCGCCACCGTGGCGACCGAACGGGCGGTGACGGGTCGCGGAGTTTCCGCGACGCCCAACGCCGCCACCGCAACCGGCGCGATGGCAGCTTCGGTCTCCGCCCGCACGGCCGTCACCGCTTCGCGCAATTGCGCCAGCCCCTCTTCCGTGACAGACACGGTGCGCTGGCCGCCGGCTTTCAGGCGGCGGAGCTCATCATTGAGGGCGAGCAGATGGGTGCGGGTGGTCATGGTCGATCAGGTCGGGCGCGCCGCATTGATCTTCTCGACATATTTCGCCAGCAGGTCGAATTCGAGGTTGACCGTGTCGCCGGCCCTTTTGCCCGGCAGGTTTGTGGCCGCGAGTGTGTGGGGTATGAGCCACACCGCAAAGGAACCGCCTTTGACCTCCGCTACCGTCAACGAGATGCCGTCAATGGCCACGCTGCCCTTGTAGACGAGGTAGCGGGCAAAACCGGCGGGAACTCCCACCTGAAGAAAATGGTCCTTGCCGCGCGGCTCGAACACCTCGATCCGGCCGGGCGCGTCGATGTGACCGGAAACAAAATGCCCGCCGAGCCGGCTGTCGGCCCGCAAACTGCGCTCCAGGTTGACCAGGTCGCCGGGCGCGAGCCGGGCGAAGTTGGTGAGCCGGCGCGTTTCCTCGAGCACATCAAACCACACGTGAGCGGCGTCAAACCGTATCACGGTCAGGCAGCAGCCGTTGACCGCCACGCTGTCTCCCGGCTTCACGTCCGTCAGCACCCGTTGGGCGGCAATCTGCAGCTGCCAGGAATCTTTGCCTTGGGTGAAGGCCGCGACGCGGCCGGTTTCCTCGATGATGCCGGTGAACATGGGCAGCGCGATTCAGCTCAAATGGTGGGCAGACTTGTGCATGGCTGGTGTTGACCAGGGGCGGCTCGTAAAATCAGTTGAGTTTGACGCGCAGCACCTGGGTCTCGCCGCCGCGCCGCACGAGCAACACGAATTCCGCGCGGGCCTTGTCCGACTCGATGGCGGCGAGCTTCGCCACGGCCTCGGCATATGTCTTGATTTCCACGCCGTCGATCTCGCGCACCCAGTCGTCGGGCCGGAGCCCCGCGGTGGCCACGGCGCTGCCGGGTTTGACAAAATGCACCATGGCACCCTCCGTGCTGCCGGGCGCGGCCCGGTGCATGATGCCGTCGTTGTAGAGAAACTCCCGGGCCGTGAACCCGAGCCGCTCAAAGTAGGTGCGCTCGGCCTCGCGCACCAGCTTGGGCTCGTCGCCGAGAGTGACGCTGAGCTCGATGCGCTTGCCGCCGCGCAGCACGGAGAGCGACAGCTTGTCACCCGGCCGATGCCGCAGGAGTTCCTGGCCGAAATACCCGACGACGACGCGGTCGGGCTTCAAATGGGGCAAAGGCTGGCCGTCCACGGCGAGGACAATGTCGCGCTCCTGGAGGCCGGCCAGGTCGGCCGGGCTGGACTTCATGATGTCGCTCACCACCACGCCGGACTGATTCTCGAGCTTGAGCAGCTTGGCCACCTCGGGATCCATCGGCTGCAGGCCGTAGGCGCCGAACCAGGCGATCGGCCGGCCGGTGGCCGACTGCGGGATGCGGCCGAGATACGGCAGCACCTCGCCGGCGAGCAGGACGACGCTGCTCTCCTCGACGTTCACGAGCACGATGGGATTGCCGCGCTGGTTGCGGGAGAAGATCAGGAAATTCTGCCCGAAGGAGGTCTGGGCAATGCCCGCCAGTTCGCCGGCGGCATTGAACACCGGCAGGCCCGGTCCGGCCACATCGCTCCCGAGGATCGCGGTGGTCTGCGGCAATTTCATCAGCACCGCCACGCGCGAACTCAGGAAATACGGCTGGAAATCCTCGTCCTTGTTGCGGAGGCCGATGCCCCAGAGTTCATCGCTCAACGTCGGTTCGGATTTGATGGCGGGCCACCGGGTGACCGGCACCAGATCGGCGAGCATTTTCCCGGACGCCCGCACAAAATGCCAGCTGGTGAGCGCATCCTGTCCCAGATAGGCCGCCGGGGCCGAGTCGCCGCCGCCGGGACGGTAAACCTTGAAGTCCCGGAGCTGGCCCGGGGCGACACCGGGCCCGATGGCCGCGCCGGGCAGGATGATGGTGCCTTTCTCGTCCACCACCGTGCCGAGCACCGTGACCGGCTGGCGCTCGGTTTCGGTCTGCACAAAAAATTCCACGGCCACGGCCGATTTCAGCCGCTCGTTGAACAGCTCGGGCAAAGGCGCCGCCGCCCGCATGAGCGCGACCACCGGCAGGAAAAGCGATACGGGGCGGAGCAAGGTCATGGTTTGATCACGTAGAGCGAGATGCGGCGGTTGCGCTGGGCCTCGACCAACTGCGGCTCGGGGGCCGCCTCGTAGGCGGCGTAGAGGGTTTTCAATCCGGCGAGGTCCGCGATGATCTGGCTGCCCACCTTGGTGATGATGTCGCCGCGCGCGAGGCCGGCCTCCGCCGCAGGGTAAGCCGGCAGCACGCCGAGCACGACGACGCCGGTCTCGTCGGACAACTGGTTCTCGCGGGCGTAGGCGCGCGAGACCTTGCGCACGGTGAGGCCCCACTTCTCAAAGGCCCACTCCTCGCCCACCCGGCTTTCCAGTTTTTCGGTGAGCACGACCAGTTCCACCACCTGTTCGGCCCGCTTGACCCCGAGTTTGACCGCCGCGCCGACGGGAAGGCTGGCGATGGACTGCTGGATGGGCGGCAATTGCTCGGGAAAGCGTCCGTCCACCTTGCGGCCGTTGAGCGTGAGCACGACGTCGCCCGCGCGCAGCCCGGCCTTGGCGGCCGGCGAGCCCACGTCGACGTTTCCCACCAGCACTCCGGTGTTGGCGCTGAGGGCATAGAAGCGCTCGAGGTCCTGCAATTCCCGGAAACCGATGCCGGCATAGCTGCGGATGACGGTCCCGGATTTCACCAGGGTGGCGGCCACCGCGCGGGCGACCTTGGCCGGGATGGCGAACCCGAGGTTGTCCGCGCCGATGTAACCGCGCGAGTTGATGCCGACGACTTTGCCCTCCTCGGTCACAAGCGGGCCGCCGCTGTTGCCGGGATTGATGGCCGCATCGGTTTGCAGCCAGGTGTTGAAGGCGCCGGTCTCATAGCCGTTCACCCCCCGGCTGTCCTCGAAATAGCGGTTGTTGTTGGAGATGATCCCACGAGTGACCGTGCGCGTCAGCCCGTGCGGAGTCCCGACCGCAAAGACCGTCTGCCCGACGGACAGGCCGTCGGAATCCCCGAACTCGGCGGTGGCGAACGTGAGGCCGCGCCGCTTGACCGCGTCGAGGTCGATGCGGAGCAGCGCCAGGTCGGTCCAGTGGTCCCAGCCCACGAGCCGGGCAGCCACGCGCTCGAGGCTGGCCAAGGTCACCGAAACCTCGATGGCCTGCGGACTGACGACGTGCGCGTTGGTGAGCACCAGCCCGTCGTTGGAAATGATGACCCCCGAGCCCACGCCGCCCGAAATGCGCTTGGCGCCGTCGTTAAACTGGATCTCGCGGACGTCGATCCGCACCACCGCGTCTAGCAGGCGGTTGAAACCGCGGCTCATGCCCGCGCTCGCGGCACACACCAGCGCAAATCCGAGCAGCACCGAGCAAGCAACACGGCTGGTGATTGACGGTGGAGGGGAATGTCTCAATGTGGCGGGTTTTAACTATCGATGGCTACCAACTGCAAAGACTACGACTTTCTCCAAATCGAGCCGCATTGGCAATCTTTCTGGGAGAAAACCAAGGCATTTAAAGCCGAGAATGGCGCGGCCAAGCCGAAATTCTACGTGCTGGACATGTTCCCCTACCCGTCGGGGTCCGGCCTGCACATCGGCCACCCCGAGGGCTATACCGCCACCGACATCCTGGCCCGCTACAAGCGCGCCCGCGGCTTCAATGTCCTCCACCCGATCGGCTGGGACGCCTTTGGCCTGCCCGCCGAGCAGCACGCGGTCAAGACCGGCACGCACCCCGCCGCCAACACGCAGAACAACATCGTCAACTTCCGCCGCCAGATCAAGGCACTGGGCTTTTCCTACGACTGGGACCGCGAGGTCGACACGACCGATCCGAAATACTTCCGCTGGACGCAGTGGATTTTCCTCCAGCTCTTCAGGAAGGGCCTGGCCTACGTCGACGAGCGCCCCGTGTGGTGGTGCCCGGAGCTTCGCACCGTGCTCGCCAATGAGGAGATTGTCGACGGCAAGTCGGAGGTCGGCGGTTACCCTGTCGAGCGCCGCAATCTCCGCCAGTGGGTGCTGCGCATCACCGCCTACGCCGAGCAGTTGATCGACGGCCTCCAGGGCGTCGACTGGCCCGACTCGACCAAGCGCATGCAGGAAGCCTGGATCGGCCGCAGCGAGGGCGCCGAAGTGATCTTCAAGCTCGAGGACCCGAAGCTCGGCGACCTGAAAATATTCACCACGCGGCCCGACACCCTCTTCGGCTGCACCTACATGGTCGTGGCGCCCGAGCACCCGCTTGTGGATTCCCTCACGGTGTCCGCACAGCGCGAGACCGTGAAAGCCTATCGGTTCAAGGCCGCGAGCAAGAGCGACCTCGAGCGCACGGACCTCGCCAAGGACAAGAGCGGTGTCTTCTCCGGCAGCTATGCCATCAACCCGGTCAACGGCGCGAAGGTGCCCATCTGGATCGCCGACTACGTGCTCATGGGCTACGGCACCGGCGCCATCATGGCGGTGCCGGCGCATGACGAGCGGGACTACGAGTTTGCCAAGCAATACGACCTGCCCATCCCGCGTGTGATCGCCGCGACCGATGGCCGCGACACCCTGCCTTACACTGGCGACGGCAAGCTCATCAATTCACCCGGTTACGACGGTCTGAGCTGGCCCGGGGCAAAGAAGAAAATCACCGCCGATCTCGCCGCGCGCGGTGCCGGCAAGGGCACAGTCAACTACAAGCTCCGCGACTGGCTGTTCTCGCGGCAGCGCTACTGGGGCGAACCGTTTCCCGTCGTATGGGTCACCGAGGCCGACTACCGTCGCGCCGCCACAATGCGCAAAGACCTCCCGGCGCAACCCGTGACGTTTGCCGAGAGCGGCGTCACGCACTACGCGCTGCCGTTGCCGGACGCGGCGCTGCCACTTCAGTTGCCCGACGTGCAGTCCTACCTGCCGAGCGGCACCGGCGAGAGTCCGCTCGCCAACGAGACCGCGTGGCTCGAAATCTGGTTCGATGTCACGACCGGGGCCTCCGTGCCCGCCACACAGCCGCAACCGGCCGGCGAGGCCTGGGTGCGCGCCCGCCGCGAGACCAACACCATGCCGCAATGGGCCGGCTCGTGCTGGTATTACCTGCGCTTCCTCGATCCGCAGAACTCCGCCGCCATCGCCAGCCCCGAGGCGCTGAAGTATTGGGGTGTGCCCGACCTTTACGTCGGCGGCGCCGAGCATGCCGTGCTCCACCTGCTTTACGCCCGCTTCTGGCACAAGGTGATGTTCGACCTCGGCGTCGTGCCACAGGCCGAGCCGTTCCAGAAACTCTTCCACCAAGGCATCATCCTCGGCGAGGACGGCGTAAAAATGTCCAAGAGCCGTGGCAACGTGGTGAACCCGGACGACATCATCAAGGCCTACGGCGCCGACTCGCTGCGGCTTTATCTGATGTTCCTCGGGCCGCTCGAGGCGATGAAGCCATGGAACACCAAGGGCATCGAGGGCGTGAGCCGCTTCCTGAAAAAGATCTGGCGCGAATGCCTCACCGAGGAAGGCGCGGTCAACCCACGCATCACCACGGCCGGCGCGCTTTCGCCCGAAGCCGACAAGGCCCTGCACGAGACGATCAAGAAGGTCGGCGAGGACGTCGAGGCGCTCAAATTCAACACCGCGATCTCGCAGATGATGATCCTCGGCAATGCGCTCCAGAAGGAGCCGGCCGTGCCGCGAGCCGTGATGCTTGATTTGCTCCGCCTGCTCGCCCCGTTTGCGCCACACCTCGCGGAAGAACTCTGGGCGCGGCTCGGGCAGAGCGGCTCAATCATGAGCGCCGGCTGGCCGACATATGAGGCAACCAGGCTCGTCTCGAGCACCATGACCATCGTGATCCAGGTCAATGGCAAACACCGCGGAGATCTCTGTGTTGATGTCGGTGTCAGCGAAACCGAGTTGATTCAGTTGGCTTCAGCCAACCCCAAGGTAAGGCCTCATATTGCCGACAGGCCCCTCAAACGGACTATTTATATTAAGGGGCGGCTTATTAATCTGCTGGTCTAGAACAGTATGCCGTCGCTGCGAAATAGGTGAATTTACTCTTGCACTAGGTGTTACACCCTAGTTGAATTCGGGATTAATAAGAAGCAGTTCGCCACAAGTCCCAACTTTGCTATTTATTAATACATGCAGGCCATGAAAACAAAACTCATCCGCACAGTCGCAGCATGCATCGCTGCGGGGCTGATTGTGGCGCCTCACGCCATGGCGCAACGGCAGTTGGGCAAGAAAAAAGGGCCGACGAGCAAAATCTATCTGGCGGAGGCGGTCGGCGACAGTGAGATCCAGAACGGCGAAAAAATCTACGCGGCAAAACAGGCGACGGCCTTCGATGCGCCGGGCACTGTCATCGAGACCAAAGCCGGCGCGCATAACGCGTTCGTCTATTCGAATGGCACCGGCATGTTCGTCGATGAGAACACCCGTGTGGAGATCGACCGCTTTGTCCAGGAGCCCTTCAAACCGGATCGCAATTCTCCGGCCGACGCTCCTTTCGAGCCCTCGATCTCCCAAAGCGCTGTCCATGTCGCGCATGGAGCGGTGGGCGTCTGCACCAGCCAGCTCGTCTCGGGCAGCTCCATGTTGTATTCCACGCCGGAGGCCGCGGTGAATATCCGCGGCGGGAAAGTGTCGATTCAGGCCAACCCCAGCGAAACCGTCATCGACCTGCTGGAAGGCGATGTCACCGTGCGCGGCGGCAGCAAGGACATCGGCGGCCAGATTCTCCGGGCCGGGGAACGCGCCGTGGTGCGGGCTACACCAAGCGGCCAACCATCCATCACCATCAGCCGCATACCTCCGGAGGCGATGCAGGCGTCTGACGAGCGTGTGAGTGTGGCTTGCAACGCCAAAAAGACCGTGACTTTCGAGATCATTGAGAAAAAAGCCGAGGAAGGCCTTGATGCGCCTCCAAGTGCGTCCACGCCAGGCAGCACACCCGATGCTCCCCCGGCAGCGGATGACTCAGCGGGCGCCGGCGGCACCCAGGAAATAGTTGTCAAACCCACCGTCCCGGCTGACCCGCCGATCAATATTGTCGTCAGCCCTGATCGGCTGCCGGGCACTTAAGCGCCAGCATCCTGATCCTGACGTGAAATCGCCCTCCACCGCCAAGACCAACCTGCTCTTGCTGTGCGCCCTGTTGCTCAGCCTGGCCCCGGCCCGTGCCCTGCTCAATGTCGACGGTTCGCGGAACCAGCTTTTTGTTTTCGGGAATGTCACCTTTGGCCATGACTCGAACGTGTTCTCCGATGCGACCGGCCGGAGCGACTCCACCATGGCCGGCGCGGTAGGCGTCCAGATGAAGCGCCGGGCTGGCGTCATCGCGGTCGATGCCACGGCAACCCTGGGCTACATTTACTTCGGAAAATTCTCGGACCAAAACGCCCTGAACCCCAACTTCCACATTGAGCTCAACAAAACCGCCGGGCGCACCACTGGCGACCTGACTGTCAGCGCCTATCGGCAGAGCCGGGCCGACAGCTCCGTCAATCTGCGCACCAGCTCCTGGAACTTTCCGATCGGGCTTAACTTCAAATACCCGGTCAACGACAAATACTATTTCACTTCGCAAACCACCTACCTGCGCCGGCGCTACGTGGACAGCAACGCGCTCGCCAACCTGACGGATTACTCGCAGGGATTTGACGTGTATTACGTCTACACCTCGAAGCTCGACCTTCTCGGCGGCTATCGCATTCGTGTTTCCCAGACCACCCTCAGCAAGGGCACCACCGATCATTGGTTCAACCTGGGAGCCACAGGCTCGCTGTTTGCCAAGCTGAACGGCAGCGTGCGCCTGGGGTATCAGGTCCGCAATGTCGACGGTGCCGGCAGCTACAGCCACATCAATGCGGTCGCGAGCGTGGGGTGGCCCATCACGCGAAAGATCAACCTGGCCGGGACCGTCAGCCGGGACTTCAACACCATTGCCACCGGCGTGTCGGTGGATTCCACGGCCGTCTCGCTTCGCGCCAGCTACAATTTCAAGCGGCAGATCGAGTTTCTCGGCGGAGTGGCCTACGGCCGCAACTCTTTCCTGGGAACACCGCCGCCCGTCCGGCGCGACACTTTCTTCAGTTACGACGTGGGGGCACGCTACAAGATGAACGAGCACCTGCAGGTCGCGGCGACCTATACCTTCTTCCGCAACTGGTCCACCTTTGAGTTTTCGGACTTCAAGCGGGACGCCGTTACTATCGACATCTCCAGCCGCTACTGAAACCGCATGAAACCGACCCGCGCATTCCTTGCCCTCCTGGCCGCCTTCCTGCTCTGCGGCGGCTTGCCGCTGCTCGGCCAGGGCCCAGGGGTTAATAACAAGAAAAACTACATTCACACCCTCGGGCTGGCCGATCGCGTGCGCATCAGCGTCTATCAGGAGGAAGACCTCGCCAGCCTGACCCGCATCGACGCCCGCGGCCGGGTCAACATGCCTCTGCTCGGCGAAATTGTCATCGGCGGCATGACCGTCGTGGAAGCGCAGGCCGCCATCGAAAACGCCTACAAGGAAGGCCGCTACCTCCGCAATCCCCAGGTTACCATCAGCGTCGAGGAGTATGCGCCCCGCGAGGTGTCCATCTCCGGCGCGATCCGCAACCCGGGCCGTTTCACCCTGCCGATCGAATCCACCCTGACCGTGGTCGAGCTGGTCACCAAGGCCGGCGGCATCACCGACATCGGCAAAGGCACGGCGGTCACCGTCACCCGTTTCCTGCCCGATGGCACCAAGAAGGTTTTCACTCTCGATGTGGACAGCGTCATCCGGGGCAAGAAGGACACCAAGTCGGATGACAGCTCATTGGTCCTCCTGCCCGGGGACAATGTCTATGTGCCGGAGCGATTGATCTGACCCATGTCCACCCTCGACGCACCGCTCGCCGCCCCCGCCAAGCCTGCCGCCTCGCCCTCCCTCCACGGCAATGACAGCCAGGTGATCGAGCGGCGTTCCCTCCGGGATTATTACATCATCCTCCGGGAGCGGCTTTGGATCGCCCTCCCCATCGCCCTGCTGGTGGCGCTGTCGGTCGGGTATTACCAGGCGCAGGAAGTCCCGATGTATTCGAGCACGGCCACCATGCAGTTTGATCGGCCCGACCGCGTGGTGCAAAACGAGGCTGTCGTCGACAGCACCATCCGGTCCGAAATCGACCTCAACACCTACATCCAGATCCTCCACAGTGGCAAACTCCGCACCATGGTCGCGCAGTCGCTCACCCCCGAAGAGATCAAGCTGCTCCAGCGCCCCTACCTCAAGAACCTCGCGCCCGGCGCCAACCCTCCCTCCGTGGGCGAACTGCTGGGCGGCATGGCCGCCCTTTCCACCCGCAACAGTTTCCTCATCACCATCAAGGTCGACAACCGCGACGCCGAGGGGGCCGCGCTGATCGCCAATCGCTTCGTCTCCCAGTTTGTGCGCTATCTGGCCGAGAATGTCGGCGACCGGAATGAATTTGCCGTCGATTACCTCCGCAGCCGCGCCAAGGAGCTGCAGCAGGAGGCCGAGGCCGCCGAGGCCAGGCTCCAGGATTACCGCCGCAAGCACAACCTCGTCTCGCTGGACAACAGCATGAGCATCGTGGGCGAGCGCCTCCGCACCGTGAATGCCGCGCTCACCGGCGCCCGCCTCGCCCGCCTCGATATCGAGACCCTGCTCAGCCAGATCGAAAAGATGCAGAGGGAAAACCCCGCCAACCTGCTCGAGATCGGCTACATTTCCGCCTACGGCAACGTCCCGGGCCTCAAGAACCAGCTGGCCGAGCTGAACAAGCAGCAGACCATCCTCAGCGAGCGTTACCTTGAGCGCCACCCGAAGATGGTCGAGCTCGCCAATGCCATCGACGTCGTCACCGCGCAGATCACCCGCAACATCGAGCAGTCCATTTCCGATCTGCGCACCCAATACGTCAAGCTCCAGGACACCGAGGCCTCCTACATCAAGGAATACCAGGCGGCCGAGAAGGACAACCTCCGCCTCGGCGACCTCTCGGTGGATTTCAAGAGCCTTGAGAGCCAGGCCAACGTCGCGAAGAACAACTACGTCGAGATCCTCAACCGCCTCAACCAGGTCACCACCTCGAAGAACCTCGAGAACATCCCCGTCAAGCCGCTCGACGCCGCCCGCCCCGCCGGCAGCCCTTTCACCCCCAACCTCCGGAATATCCTCAAGACCAGCATCGGCCTCGGCGTGATCGTCTTTGCCGGCGTCGCCATCGGCCTCAGCTTTCTCGACGACCGCGTCAAGAGCGCCTGGGACATCGAGGGCTTCATCGGCGCCCACCTGCTCGGCATCATCCCCGAGCTGGGCGACGTGCCCGACACCGAGAAGCACTCGCTCGTCAACAGCAACCGCACCTCGCCCGGCTCCGAGGCGTTCCTGAGCGTCTACAGCGCCGTCAAGATCCAGTCGAAACTCGACTTCCCCAAGGCCATCCTCGTCACCAGCACCATCCCCGGCGAGGGCAAGACGATGATCAGCTGCAACCTCGCGGCCTCCTTCGCCCGCCACGGCAAAAAAGTCCTGCTCCTGGACTGCGACATGCGCCGGCCGATGTTGCACCGCCATTTCAAGCTCACCAACGAGGCCGGCCTCATCGCCTGGTTCGAGGCCGGGGCCAGGATCCCCGCCGATCCCTTCACCGATGCCACGCTCGGCCTCACCAAGGTCGACGAAAACCTCTACCTCCTCCGCTCCGGCGGCCGCTCCAAGAGCCCCACGGAGCTGCTCGAGACCGCCGTCTTCGGCCAGTTCATCGAGGCCATGAAGCAGCACTTCGACCTGATCGTCGTCGACTCGCCGCCCATGGGCGCCGTCACCGACTCGGTGCTCATCGCCGAGCGCACCGACGAGGTCCTCTACGTCTGCCGCTTCAACCGCGCCTATCGCAAGCACATCCGCCTCTACATCAAGCAGCTCAAGGAGAGCAAAAACGAGCTGCTGGGCATCGTGCTGAACGGCCTGTCCGCGCGCCGCATCGAGTATTACAGCAATTACCGCTACTACCGCAGCTACAAGAAATACTACGGATCACAGTCGTAGGCCGTGTTTGCAGAACCGGTTGTCATTCTGAGCGCCGCGAAGAATCCACGGCATCGCGTGCAATATTGTGGGCGAAAGCATGGATTCCTCGCTTCGTTCAGAATGACGGAATGGGAGCGGCCGCAAAGCAGTCCGGGATTGTCGTCCGGTCGGCAGTAGTCCGTAGTCCTGTCGTCTCGCCATGCCTTCCGCCTACCTGCCCAGGGATTTTGACTCCAAGCGCCCGGTCGCCCTCATCGCCGGTCGCGGGCGTTATCCGGTCATCACCGCCGCCGCCATCCGCGCCGCCGGCGTGCCCCTGCGGCTCATCGCCATGGACGACGAGACCGAACTCGCCCTCATCGCCAGCTTCCCGGAATCCGAGCGCGTCACGCTGAACGTCGGCCAGGTCGGCAGGATGCTCGACACCCTGAAAGCCTTCGGCGCCGGCTACGCCCTCATGGCCGGCCAGGTGAAGCCCAAGAAGCTCTTCCACGGCCTCGTGCCGGACCTCAAGGCCGCCTCGATCCTGTTCTCGCTCAAACGCCGCAACGCCGAGACCATCTTCGGCGCCATCGCGGCCGAGATCGAGAAGCTCGGCGTCACGCTGCTCGACGCCCGCGCCTTCATCGACGATCACCTCGCCACCGTCGGCGCCATGACCGGCAAGCTCGGCCTCGACGACGAATACGTGCAGCACGGCATCCATATCGCCCGCGAGATCGCCCGGCTCGACATCGGCCAGGGTTGCGTCGTCCGCAAGGGCACCGTCCTCGCCGTCGAGGCCTTCGAGGGCACCGACGACATGCTGCGCCGCGCCGGCACGTTCAAGACCGACGAAACCCTCTTCGTGAAGACCGTGAAGGCCAACCAAGATTTCCGCTTCGATGTGCCGGTGTTCGGGCTGCGCACACTGGAGACCATGCACGCCGCCGGCCTTCACGCCGCCGCCCTCGAGGCCGGCAAAGTCATCGTCCTCGATAAGCCCGCCGTCCTCACACAAGCCAAGGCCTGGGACATCACTTTGCATGGCTTTTGACTGGTAGGGCGAGTCCTCCGGACGAGCCGCGCCTGACTTGCACTTTCCTCCCCCACCAGCACCTTTTCCCCATGCCCGCCGACATTGTCGAAGTCTCCATCAAAGGCCTGATGCCCACGGCCAACGGCTGCGCCGTGTTCCTCGGCAACGACGACAAGACCTTTGTCATCTACGTGGATCCCAGCGTCGGCAGCGCGATCTCGATGACGATCAACGGCGTCAAGAAAGAGCGGCCGCTCACCCACGACCTCATCGGCCACCTGCTCATGGGCTTCGAGATCGGCCTCGAGCGCATCATCATCAACGACGTCAACGACGGCACCTACTTCGCCCGCGTCATCCTGCATATGCAGAACGAACTGGGGCGCAAATTCCTCGAGCTCGACGCCCGCCCGAGTGATTCCATCGTCCTTGCACTCCAGCAGAAGCGCCCGATTTTCGTCGCCCGCAAGGTCTTCGACCTCGTCGAGGACATGTCCGAGATCCTCGAGCGCGTGCTCAAGCAGCAGAAAGAAGAGCCCAAGGACGAGGGCGACCAGTGAGTTCCGCCGATGGAGGCGGGACCATCAGTCCCGCAGGTTCGGCCTCGCGCGTCCTGCCCGGCCTCCTGCCCGGCCAGCCCCTCACCGCGCTGGCCCCGATGCAGGACGTCACCGACCTGCCCTTTATGCGCGTCATGGCGCACTACGGCGCGCCGGACTATTTCTTCACCGAGTTCTTCCGCGTCCACGGCCAGTCGCGCCCCGAGAAGCACATCCTCCGTTCCCTGGTGGAGAACCAGACGGGCCGGCCGGTGTTCGCCCAGCTCATCGGCGAGGACGTGACCCACATGGTCCGCACCGTGAAAGAGCTGCTGTCGTATCCCATCGCCGGCATCGACCTCAACATGGGCTGCCCGGCGCCCAAGATCTACAAGAAGAACGTCGGCGGCGGCCTGCTGCGCGACCCGGCCAGGATCGACACGCTCCTCGGCGCGCTCCGCGACGCCGTGCCCGGCCTGTTCACCGTCAAGATGCGCATCGGATTCGACTCGACCGAGAACTATGAGCGTGTCCTCGGCCTGATCAACAAGCACGGCGTCGATCTGCTCAGCGTCCACGGCCGCACGGTGAAGGAAGGCTACCGCAGCAATGTGCACTACGACCACATCGCGATCGCGGTGCGCACCGTCCGCTGCCCCGTGCTGGCCAACGGCAACATCACATCAGCCGACAAGGCCGCCGCCGTGCTCGCCGAGACCGGCGCCGCCGGCGTCATGCTCGGCCGCCATGCCATCCGCAACCCGTGGATCTTCCGGCAATGTCGGGAGCGGTTTGCCACCAGCGCTACCCACACCGCCTCACGCCCCCTCTCCTCTGTCCTCTGTCCTCCGTCCTCTGTCTTCGCCCCCACCCTCGCCGACGTCCGCGAATACATCGCCCGTCTCTACCGCGAAACGCAGACGCCTGACATTCCCGAAAGGGCACATGTCGCCAAGATGAAGAAATACCTGAACTTCGTCGGCCAGAGCGTGGACGCCGAGGGCAAGTTCCTGCACGAGATGCGCCGCGCCATGACCGAGACCGAGCTCTTCGCCGTGTGCGACCGGCATCTGCTCACCGAACCGACCAAACCATTCGCCACGGAGCCCTACCCCGGCATCATCGCCCGCCCCAACTGCGAGACCCCGGTCGAGAGCTGCTCGCTCGACACGGTGACGGCTTGAAGTCTGGAGCGCGGGCGACTCCTCCCGCAGGTTTGAAAACCGCAGCGAGGTCGCTGCGGCTCCAATTCGTCAGGCCCTACTCCAGCCCCAGCGCCTTGCGGCCGGTGTCGGAGATCATCTGCGGCGTCCATTGCGGATCCCACACGATGTGCACCTTGGCGGACTCGACATCGGGCAATTTGGAAATCTTCTGTCGCGCGTCCTCGGCGATGACCGGGCCCATACCGCAACCGGGCGCCGTGAGCGTCATCTTCACCTCGAGGATGTGTTTGCCCGCCGGGGTCTTCTCGACGGCGAGGTCGTAAACCAACCCGAGATCGACGATGTTGACGGGAATCTCGGGATCAAAGCAGGTTTTGAGCGCAGCCCAAACCGCTTCTTCGCTGAATTCGGTGGCCCCGGCCGCCGGCTGCTCGGCCTTGGCGCTGTAGCCGCCGATGGCGCCGCTATCGGCCACGGCGATCTGAAACAGGCCGTGGTCGGCGCGCACGGTGACGTTGCCGCCGAGCGTCTGTGTGATGAAGACGCTCGTGCCGGCCTTGAGCGTGACCTTGTCGCCCGCCGGGATGACGGTCGCGGGGCAGTCGCGGATGAGGGTGTGGTCCTGGGGCATGGGCGGAATAGGGCGTTTCTTCAAACCCGGTTTGTCATTCTGAGCGGAGCGATGAATCCATCGGAATCAGTCTGCATGACAGGGGAGCGATAATCCAACTGGATTCTTCACTTCGTTCAGAATGACAGGAAGTGGATGTTTGGTGGGTTTGAATACACGCCCTAGTTCAACAGCAACTCAAACGGCAGCCGCACGTAGAGTCCGCGCGGGTCATTGAAGCTGCCAAGTGATTTCAACTGGGCTTTCAGTTCGCCGAAAAATGCCCCGACCGGCCCGCTGAAGGACTGCTCCCGGCGGCGCGGATCAAAGGCTTCGGCGAACTGCTCGGCGAACTGCTTCTTGCGCGGATACTCCGCCACCCGGAAATTGTCGCCGAGGCCCGCCTTGGCGGCGGTGTATTTGACCGCGTCGGCCAGGCCGCCGATCTCATCCACCAGCTTGAGCTTGAGCGCGTCGCGGCCGGACCAGACCCGGCCCTGCGCGATCTCCTCGACCACCTTGCGGTCGAGTTTGCGGGCATCGGTCACCTTGCCGATGAATTGCTCGTAGACCCAGTCCACCGCGGACTGGAAGACCGCCAGCTCTTCCTCGGTCTTGGGCCGGACGATGGTGGCGGCGTCGGCAAACTTGCCCGTCTTCACCGTGTCGAAGGTCAGCCCGAGTTTGTCGGTGGCGAGACCCTGGAGATTGAGGAACATCCCGAAGACGCCGATGGAGCCGGTGATGGTCGTCGGCTCGGCGAAGACCCGGTCGGCCGCCGTCGAAATCCAATAGCCGCCCGAGGCCGCCACCGTGCCCATCGAGACGGCGACGGGTTTAGTTTTGTGGACTAGGCGCAGCTCGCGCAAGATGGCCTCGGAGGCCGTGACGCTGCCGCCGGGGCTGTTCACCCGCAGCACGACGGCGCTGACGCTGTCGTCTTGCCGGATCTGCCGGAGCAGGCGCGAGGTCTTCTCGCCATACACATAGCCGTCCTCGTTGCCCGTGCCGTCGACGATCTCGCCCTCGGCGTAGACGATGGCGATCTTGCCGCGGCCGCCCGCGCCCAGCTCTAGCTTGCCCTCGGTCTGGCGCCGGGCCGTCAGCCCCGACTTGGAAACAAGGCGGGCGTAGTCTTTCAGCGCGACCTGCTTGAAGGGCTCCTTGGAACCCTGCCGTCCGGTCGCGGCCTTCAACTCCGCGAGCACTTCGTCGACGTAGGCGACGCGGTCCACCAGCTTCAGCTTCAGGGCGTCTTCGGCCCGGATCAGGCCCTTGGCGTCCACGGCCTGCTGCCAGGCCCCGGCCGGCAGCTTGCGCGATTGCTCGATGGCCGCGGCCAAGGTCGCCCAGACATCGTCGAGCAGTTTCTGGATCTGCGCGCGGTTCTCAGGGCTCATGTCCTTGCGGGTGTAGGGCTCGACCGCGCTCTTGTATTTGCCGACGCGCGTGACCTGCACGCCGACGCCGAATTTCTCGAACGCCCCGGCCAGGAACATCGGCTGCGCAGCCAGGCCGGGCATGGCCACCGCGCCGTAGGGATCGAGCACCAGCTCGCTGGCGGTGGTGGCCAGATAATAGTCCCGGGAGCCGGCGAGCCCGAGATGGGCCTTCACCGGTTTGCCGGAAGCCCGGAAGGCCTCGAGCGCCTCGCGCACTTCCTTGAGGGCGGCGAACCCGGAGCCATAGCCGCTGGCCCGCATGGAACCGGTCAGATAGAGGCCCTTGATGGCGTCGTCCTTCGCGGCGGCCTGGAGCGCCCGGGTGACCTCGCGCAACTGCAGCTGCCGCGGGGCCCGGCCGCCGAAGGCCTCCATCAGTTCATCCAGCCCCTCGACCTGCGTGGGCGCATCCTGGATATTGGCCGCCAGATCAAAGACGAGGTAGGAGCCGCTGGCCACCCCCACCGGTTTTTTCTGGCTCATGGCGGCGAAAAGGCCGACCAGAAGAAAGAAGCACGCGATGGCGCCAAACAGGAATACCAGAAGGGCGGACAGGGTCGCAAAGAATGAGGTGAAGAAGGCCTTCATGGCGGCGAAGCTAGGCAGCCGGCCCGCTTCCGCCAGCGAAAAGCGGCGGCCGGCGGCGCCGCCATATTGCGCCCAAACGCGTTTGGCGCACTCCCAGCCTTCCCTTGCGCCCGAAACCCCTTCATGCTCCGTCCATGAGTGAGAAAAAGGAACTGCTCACAACCAACCGCAAGGCGCTGACCATCAATCTGGAGGGCACACGCTACGGCACCATCGCGGAAATCGGCGCCGGCCAGGAAGTGTCCCGCATCTTTTTCCAGGTCGGCGGCGCCTCCGGTTCCATCGCGAAGACCATGTCGGCCTACGACATGACCTTCAGCGACGCCATCTACGGCAAGGCCCCGCGCTACGTCTCGCGCGAGCGGCTGCTGACGATGCTCGACCACGAATACCGGCTGCTCAAGGAGCGCCTCTCCGACAAGCGCGGCGATCGCACCCGGTTTTTCGTCTTCGCCGACACGGTCACGGCCAAGAGCTTCAAGGGCACCAACGACGGGCACGGCTGGCTCGGCGTCCGTTTCCAGCACGACCCCTTGTCCGAGCCGAGTGAGATCATCATCCATGTCCGCATGTGGGACAAGGAGAACATCCTCCAGCAGCAGGCGCTGGGCATCGTCGGCGTCAACCTCATCTACGGCGCCTTCAACTACGCCGCCAACCCCCTGGAACTGGTCCCCTCCCTCGTCGACAACATCGGCACCGACCGCATTGAGATCGACATGCTGCGGGTCAGCGGCCCGGCCTTCGCCCACATCGACAACCGTCTCCTCTCCCTGCGCCTCGTGCAGCACGGCCTCACCAACGCCGTGATGTTCGCCCCCAACGGCGACGTGCTCCAGCCCTCCGAGGTGCTGCACCACAAGACCGTGCTCGTCGAGCGCGGCAGCTTCCGCCCCGTGACACATGTCAACGTCGACATGCTCAACTGCGCCACCGCCCAGTTCATGCAGGAGCCGATGGTCAAGGGCAAGGAGATGCTCGTCCTCATGGAAATCACCATGAACAACCTGCTCGCCGAGGGCGACCTCGACGCCGCCGACTTCCTCGCCCGGGTCGACATGCTCGGCCACATCGGGTTCACGACGCTCATCTCCAACTATTCGGAGTTCTACCGGCTCGTCTCCTATTTCCGGCGCTACACCAAGGAGATGATCGGCGTCGCGATGGGCATCAACAACCTCCTCGAGATCTTCAACGAGAAATACTACGAGGACCTCGAGGGCGGCATCCTCGAGTCCATGGGCCGCATGTTCCGCCACGCGGTGAAACTCTACATCTACCCGATGCGGCAGGACGCCTACGACCGCTACCTGGCCAGCGGCCACCCCGCCACCGCGCACGCCCACCACCCCGACCACGCCTTCGCCGCGGGCATCATGATCACCGCCCGGAATCTGCAGGTCACCAGCAGCCTGCAAAATCTCTACGCGCACCTGCTCGAGAACCACAACGTCGACTGCATCACCGGCAGCAACCCCGACTACCTGAACATCTTCTCCCGCGATGTGCTCAATCGCATCAAGTCCGGGGACGATTCCTGGGAAAAGATGGTGCCGGCCAAGGTCGCCGACTTCATCAGGCAGCGCAAACTGCTCGGCTACGGCGCCCAGACCCCGGCCGCCGGCTGAACGCCTCCGTTCCCAAGACCGTCATTCTTCGCCATGCCCAGGATGACACGGTGAGGGGATTATTTTCCGTGTGTTCCGTGTGTTCCGTGGTTTAAGCCTTTCCCCTCTTCATGCGCTTCTTCAAATACCACGCCCTCGGCAACGACTACCTTGTGCTGAATCCCGCCGATTTCCCCGGCTGGACGCAGCCGACGGCCGAGCAGATCCGCGCCATCTGCCACCGCAATTTCGGGGCCGGCTCCGACGGCATCCTCTGGGGGCCGCTCCGCGCCAGCAAGGCGCAGTTCGGCCTGCGCATCTTCAACCCCGACGGGTCCGAGGCGGAGAAGTCCGGCAACGGCCTGCGCATTTTCTCCCGCCACCTTTACGACCGGAAGCTCGCCACCGAAAAACCCTTCACCATCGAGACCCCCGGCGGTGTCGTGGAGTCGCGCGTCATGCAGCGCGGCCGGCTCATCACCGTCGACATGGGGCGGGTCACTTTCCAGAGCGACCAGATCCCCGTCGCCGGCCCGGTGCGCGAGGTGCTGAAGGAGAAATTCACCATTCAGGATCGCGAGTTCACCTATTGCGCCGCCGGCATCGGCAACCCGCATTGCGTGATGATCCTGCCGGAGGTTTCGCCCGGGCTGGCAAAGAAATACGGGCCGGACATCGAAGTGCATCCTAATTTTCCCAACCGCATCAACGTGCAGTTCCTGCGCGTCATTGACCGGCAGAACGTGCGGATCGAGATCTGGGAGCGCGGCGCCGGCTACACCCTCGCCTCGGGCAGCAGTTCCAGCGCCTCGGCCGCCGTGGCCCACAAGCTCGGCCTGGTGGACGCCAAGCTCAGCGTGCACATGCCCGGCGGCCGGATCGGCATCGAGATCGCCCCCGACTTCGCCATCCGCATGACCGGACCCGTCACGCGTGTTGCCGAGGGCCGGCTGGACGCGGAACTGTTCTCCCATCCGTCGGTCACTTAGCGTCTGTCACTTAGCCTTTGACCACGCGCCAGGGCCGGTTAAATCTGGCGCCAGCACCAAGGTTTTTTCTTCCCGGCCATGCTCACCCGCCACCTCCTCCGCCTCGGCTTGTTGCTGGTCCTGCTGCCCCGGCCGGCGATCGCCACCATGGTGGATGCGCCGGACATCGACTCGCTCATCAGCCAGTCCGACTACATCGTGCGCGCCGTGGTCAAGGCGGCCACCCCCGAGTGGCGTGAACACGCCGGTCGCCGCTACATCAGCACCAAGGTGGAACTGGAAATCCGCGAGGTCATCAAGGGCGCCCCGCCCGCCCGGCTGGTGCTGGACCTGATCGGGGGGCGCATCGGCGAGGAGGAGCTGGTCGTCGAGGGCCTGCCCCGCTTTGGTGTCGGCGACGATCAGATCCTCTTCGTCCACGGCGAGCAGCGGAAGATGTTTCCGCTGGTGGCCCTCATGCACGGCGTCTACCCCGTGTTTCGCGATGCCAAGACCGGCCAGGACTACGTCATGCGCAGCAACGGCCGGCCGCTCTACAGCGCGCAGGACGTATCCCTGCCCATGACCACGCCAACGGCGGCCCAGCAGCAGAATTCCGCCGCCCGCCCAATGACCGCCGCCACCTTTGCCCGGCAGATCCGGAATCGCATCGCCGCGCAGTCCCCCGCCCAGCGTGAAAAATAACCGCCAGCGGGTTCTCGTCGCCCTGCTCGCCGGCCTGCTGGCCGCCGCCACGGCGTGGGGCTTTGCCTATGTCACCAATTCTTCCACCGGCCTGCCGGTCAAATGGCCGTCGCCCGCCTATCCGCTGCGCATCATGCTCGGCACGAATCCCGGCGGCACCATCGACTACGCCGCCGCCGCCCAGGCCGCCGCCCAGGATTGGAACGCCATCATCGGCGCCATCCAGTTCCAGGGCACCGTCGCGACCGGCACGGCGACTGACCGCAATCGCGTCAACGAACTGGTGTTTGCCGCGAACATTTTCGGGGAGGCCTTTGACACCAACACCCTCGCCGTCACCACCACCTGGCGCCTCGGCAATGACCGGACCGAGGGCGACATCATCTTCAACTCCGCCCGCAATTGGGGCGCCTACAACGGCCCGACCCAGAGCGGTCTTGTCGACCTGAAGCGCGTGGCGCTCCACGAACTGGGGCACGCCCTCGGCCTGGATCACCCCGACGAGGCCGGACAGACCTTCAGCCCCCCGCTGCCGATCATGAACAGCCGGATCACCAGCAACGACACCCTGACCCCCGACGACGTCACCGCCGCGCAAAACCTCTACGGCCCCCCCGGCACGCCGCCCAACAACAATTTCGCCAACGCCACCGCGATCACGCTCGCCAACAACGCCGCCACCGTCACCGGCTACAACACCAACGCCACCAAGGAACCCGGCGAGCCCAACCACGCCGACAACGCCGGCGGCCGCTCCGTGTGGTGGAAATGGACCGCGCCCTCCGCCGGCTCGGTCACGGCCGACACCCGCGGCAGTTATTCCGACACCACGCTCGGCGTCTACACCGGAAACTCCGTCAACGCGCTCACCACCATCGCGAGCAATGATGACATCAATCGCGGCATCGTGCAGGCCAGCACCGTGACGTTCAACGCAACCGGCGGCGTGACCTATTTCTTCGCCGTCGACGGTTTTGACGGCGATGTCTCCGGCCTCACCCTCAACCTGGCTTTCACCCAGGCCACCGGCACGCTGCCGACCATCACCGCGCAACCCGTCAGCGCCACCGTCACGGCCGGCGCCAGTGTCGTTTTCAGTGTCACCGCCACGGCCGGCGCCAGCCCCGTCACCTATCAATGGCAGTTCAACGGCGCCAACCTGGTGGACGCCACCAGCTCGTCCCTCAGTCTGGTCGCCAGCAGCGCCAACGCGGGCACCTATGCCGTCATCGTCTCCACCACGGCCGGCTCGGTGTCCAGCAACACGGTCACCCTCACGGTCAACGCCGCGCCGCCCCCGCCCCCGCCCCCGCCTCCGCCCAGTTCCGGTGGCCGTGGCGGCGGCGGCGCGCCCAGCCTCTGGTTCTGGGGTGCCTTGAGCCTCCTCGGGCTGGCCCGCTTCCTCCGTCGCCGTTGAGCGCCATGGAGCCGGCCTTGCCCACCGGGCGGCGGCACCGGCCTTGGATCTGCCTCGCCGCCGCCGCCGCCGCGCTCCTCATCCAGCTGAACCCGGCGTGGCGCGACGCCCTGCTCTACGACCGGGCCGCGCTGGCCCGGGGGGAAGTCTGGCGCGTGTGGACCGGCCACCTCGTCCACTTCGGCTGGCCGCATTTTGTCGCCGACACCGGCCTGCTGCTGATCCTGGGCTGGCTGCTGGCCGCGCGCCACGCGCGCTTCACCCGCCTCGCGCTAGCCTTCATGCCCGTGTTCATCGGCGCGGCGCTCTACTGGCTTGATCCGGCCATGCCGCGGTATGGCGGGCTCAGCGCCCTTGACCTCGGTTTGCTCGTCTATCTCGCCCTGCAGGGCTGGCAGCGCAACTGGGCCGACTGGTTCTGGCCCGCCGTGCTGGCGATCTATGTCGGCGAGATCATTTTCGAAATCCACCAGGGCGGGCGCGGCGGCGGCATGATCCGGTTCGACGACCCGTCGATCCAAGTCGCGACCAGCGCTCATCTCGCCAGCGCCGCCTGCGCTCTGCTCTGCTGGCTGCCCGTCCGTTTCGGGCGGAAACAAGATCCTCCGCGGTGACGAGGCAATCGAGGGTGGAGCGCCTTGCCCCCGAGGCGCTTTTCCCGGGGCGAGCATCGTCCAGCGCGTTGAGGTCAACGCGCTCCACCAGGTGGTGGCCGAACGGTTCCCCGCTCAGTTGGAATACTTGACCGAGCAGCCGTAGGGCGGGGAATTCGCCATCCCCACCGGCCGGCCCGCCTTCAGGTCGGCCAGCGCCGCGGACACGTAGTTGGTGGCCTTGGCGATGTCCTGCGGTCTGCTCGAGCGGATGCTGTCGATGCCGCCGGCATAGACCGGCGTGCCATTGCCATCGATGACATACATGTGCGGCGTGGTGCGCGCGTCATACAGCCGGCCCACCCTGCCATCTTGGTCCCGGCAGTAGGGGGCGTTGACGCCATGCTGCTTCTGCCATTGGGCGGCGGCGGCGTTGTCGTAGTCCCCCTCGGCGCCCGGATGAGCCGAGTTGATCTGCAGCCACACGACGCCATCGGCCATCGCCGCCGCGGAGGTCCGGGGCAGGTTCCCGCTTTTGTCGTAATGCTTCTTCACGAAAGGACAGTCGGGGTTGACCCACTCGAGCACCACGGTTTTGCCCTTGAACTCCGCGAGGGAGTGCCGGGCGCCCGTGATGTCGGTGAGGGTGAAGTCCGGCGCGGCCTGGCCCACCTCGGCGGTGGCGGCCAGTCCGGTGTTGAGCGCCGCGCAGCCGGCGGCGGCGAGGAGGAGGATTTTGGCCGGGGATTTCATGGGGGAATGCGGAGTCGGAACATATTGCTCCGCCCTCCGCCGTCAAACTCCCGTGTGTCTGGCACCCGGAACCGCATGGCTCCGGCCAATTGCAATTGCCCATTGCGGACTGTCCCCGGCTCCCTACTTTGACGGCGTGACCGGATGGCTCGCAGATTCTTTCCGTTTTTGGTGGGCCCTGTTCTATTGGAACACCCGCAAGACCTGGTTCCGCCTCCAAGGCGCGCACCGGGATGACTGCCCCTGCCAGGTATCGAGCGATTCGGGCCATGCGCGCGATTCGCGGTGCGAGGCCTCGGTCAACTGGCGCCAGCCGGCGCGCTTCCGCCGGGTCTGCCCGTTGCTGACCGAAACTCCGCAGGGCTGGCGCTGCGGCGTGAATGCGGAGAGCGCCCGCCCCTTCTGGGGCCGCGCCGCCGGCTACGCGGCCGCGCTGGCCGTGGTCCTCTACCTGGGCGGCACCCTCGCGGTTTTTGCCTTCCTGAAGCTGGCGCACTACGATGCCAGTTACCTGGCGGTGGCGTGGCCGCCGCGCTGGCGCGAACTGCGGCGTTCGCAGGAGACCCTCTACGCCGGCCGCGCGCAGCGGGCGCTGCAGACGGGCAACTATCAGGAGGCCATCCTCGCCCTCGACATGGTCACCCGGTTGAACCCGCGCAACTACCAGGCCGGGCTCGCCCTCGCGGGCCTGTGCCAGTCCGCCGCCCAGCCTTTCCTCGCGGACCGCGTTTATGAACGCCTGATGCGTGATGTGCCCGAGCAGCGCCGGCCGACCGCGCAGATCTGGTTCCGCGCGCTGCTGGCCCGCGGCGCTTATGGCAAAATCCAGGAGCTCGCGCTCGTCATGCTGACCGAGGACCCCGCCGAGCGCGCGGCCTGGCTCAATGCGCTGCTTTTCTCGAGCCGGCACAACCATGATCCTGTCTTCCTCGGCAAGGTCGCGGCGGAGCAGCCGCATCTGCCCGATTGGTGCACCGAGTTGATCGGCCTTGAACGGCTCCTCCTGCAAAACCAACTGGAGGCCGCCCTGCCCCGGCTCACCCGGGTCCACCGTTCGCCCGCCACCGCCTACATTCCCTATTATCAGGTCGACCGTTTGCTGCGCCATGGCCGGGCCGATCAGGCCAACCACCTCCTGCAGGCCTATCAGGGCCCATTGCCGCCGGATGAAGCCGCCTTCCTCCGGCTGCGCATTTATCGCGCGAAGGAGTGGGCCTCGCTGGCGGACTCGGAGTTCGACGGCCTGCTCAACTACCAGCTGGCTCCGCGGCTGATCGCCCAGTTTTGCGCCTACCTGATCAGCAACCCGGATCGCGCGCTGTTTGCCCGCTATTACGAGCGGCTGGCCGCGGCGGGCTTCCCGGTCAATGCCGACACCTTGCACCTCCATCAGGCCACCTACCTGGCCGCCGTGCTGGCGGGTGAGGCCGGTTCGGCGGAGAAAATCGCCGCGCGCATCAACCAATTCACCGCTTCGGAAGCCCGCGCGCTCCACGGCCTGGGCACGCTGCTCAAAAACCGGGCGGACAATCCGCGCCTCGGGCGCATCCTGCCCCTGGTGCCTTTGCCGACGGAAGCGGTCTACGCCATCCTGGACCGCCAGCCGGCTGCGGCCGTCCCCGGCAAATGACCGCTGCCGAACCCGCCCCCCCGCCCCGTTCCGGTCGTCCGCCGCCGGCCGCGATCGCCGTCGCGATCACGCTGCTCGGCCTCGTGGCCGCCTTCTGTGGGTTGCTCTGGCCGGAATGGCGGCGGAATCCCGATTTGTCCCACGCTTTTTTTGTCCCGCTGCTTTTCCTGCTGTTGATCCGCGAAAGCCGCCGGCACGGCACACCGCGCTGGTTGCCGGCAGGCGGGCCCGGCACGCCGGCGGTCGCCGCGGCGCTGCTGGCCGGCTTTTTGTCGTTCGCGCTCGCGGGCCTCTTTGCCGCCACGCTGGCGTGGACCCACGCCGTGCCCTGCGTCCTGCTCGCGGCGTCCCTCGGCAGTTTTCTCCTCGCGGGGCTGCTCATCTTCGCGGATGCGGGCTGGCGGCTCGTGCCTTTCAATTGGATCAGCCTCACGGCGATCAGCCTCTGGCTCCTCGTCTCGCCGATACCCGACGGCACCTATGCCCGCCTGACGTTCAGCCTGCAGCACTGGGTGACAAGCAGCGTGCTCAACATCCTGCAGCTCCTCGGCGTGCCGGCCCGCCAGCACGGCAACATCATCGAGCTGGCCACCACCAGTGTCGGCGTCGAGGAAGCCTGCAGCGGCGTCCGCAGCCTCGTTTCCTGCACCTTCGCGGGAATCTTCTTTGCCGGATGGCTGGTGCGGCGGCCCCTCGGCCGGCTGGTGCTCATCGGCGCCGCGCCGCTGCTGGCCCTGGGGATGAACTTCCTGCGCTCCCTCACCCTCACACTGCTGGCCAACGCCGGCACCGACATCAGCGGCTTCTGGCACGACGCCACCGGCTTTGCCATCCTTGGTGTCACGGCGGCGGTGCTGGCCGGCCTGGCGATTCTGTTTGAGACGAAGGATTCCGCCCCGGCGGCGACACCCGCCGCCAGCCCGGCCCCGGCTTCGCCCCCGCGAACACCGTTGCGTTTGTTCTGGTCCGCGACGGCCGGCACGCTGGCCCTGGCCGTGTTTTTTGTGCTCAGCGCCCGCCCCGCCGCCCGGCCCGCGCAGCCGCCGCCGGACCTGGCCGCCCTGCTGCCGGCGACCGCCGCCCCATGGGATGCGGTCACACCGAAGGATCTCTATCGGTTCACCAGCATTCTCCAGACGACGCACCTGATGGAGCGAACCTATCTGCGGCTCACCGCCCCCGGGCAGGTGACCCAGTTCACGGTTTATGTGGCGTATTGGGCGCCCGGGCAGACCTCGGTCAGCCAGGTCGCCTCGCACACCCCCGACGCATGCTGGCCGGGCTCGGGGTGGACCGTGCAGCCGGCGACCGGAAAACCCGCACCGCCCGCGCTGCCGGGTTTGACCATTTCCCGCGGGGAGCAGCGCTTGTTCAAAAACCCGGCCGGATTTCCCCAGCATGTCTGGTTCTGGCATATCAACGACGGCCGCGTGATCAACTACCAGGATCCCTATTCCTTGCCCGCGCTTTTCCAGATCGCCCTGCGCCATGGGTTCCGGCGCGCGGGCGAACAATACTTCGTCCGCATTTCCAGCAACCGGCCCTGGGCGGAATTGCAGGGCGAGCCCCTCGTGCGGGAAATCTTCGCCAACCTGACCCGTATCGGCCTCTGACATGCCCTTCGCCGTCACCAGGAATGAGCGGATTGTCCTGGCCCTGCTGGCCTGCCTGCTCGCGGCCGGCCTCGTCATCTGGTGGCTGGTTTGAGCGGCTCCGCCGCGGGTGATCGGCTTCGGGATGGCGAGCATAATTTTCTCTCCGTCAATTGACTCTTGTCTCCGGCGCGCAGGCGGAAAAACTGGCCGTCGCATGATTATCAAACCGAAGGTCCGCGGCTTCGTCTGCGTGACCGCCCACCCCGCCGGTTGCGCCGCCCACATCCAGGAATGGATCGACCACGTGAAGGCCAAGGGCCCGATCAAGGGCGGCCCGAAGCGCGTCCTGGTCATCGGCGCCTCCACCGGCTACGGCCTCGCCTCCCGCATCACGGCGGCCTTCGGCTCCGGCGCCGCCACGCTCGGCATCTTCTTCGAGCGCCCCTCCGAGGAGGGCCGCCCCGCCACCCCGGGCTGGTATAACTCCATCGCCTTCACCCGCGCCGCCCGGGCCGCCGGCCTCTGCGCCGGCAACATCAACGGCGACGCCTTCTCCGACGACATCAAGCAGCAGGCCCTCGCCGCCATAGCCCGCGACATGGGCGGCCCGATCGACCTGATCGTCTACTCCCTCGCCTCCCCGCGCCGCACGCACCCGCAGACCGGCGCCGTGCACAAGTCCGTCCTCAAGCCCCTCGGCGCGCCCTACACCAACAAGACCGTCGACACCGACAAGGGCATCGTCAGCGAGGTCACCATCGAGCCCGCCAACGAGGCCGAGACCGCCGACACCGTCGCCGTCATGGGCGGCGAGGACTGGGAGCTGTGGATCCAGGCCCTGGCCGACGCCAAGCTGCTCGCCCCCGGCGCGACCTCCGTCGCCTATTCCTACATCGGACCGGTCCACACCTGGCCCATCTACAAGGACGGCACCATCGGCCGGGCCAAGATCGACCTGGAGCGCGCCGCCCGCGCCATCGACGCCCGGCTCAAGGCCCACGGCAACGGCCGCGCCTTCATCTCCGTCAACAAGGCGCTCGTCACCCAGGCCAGCTCGGCCATCCCCGTCGTGCCGCTCTACATTTCCATCCTCTACAAGGTCATGAAGGCCGTCGGCACGCATGAGGGCTGCATCGAGCAGATGCAGCGCCTCTTCGCCACGCAGCTTTACAACGGCCACGCGCCGAAGTTCGACCGCGAAGGCCGCGTCCGCGTCGACGACTGGGAAATGCGCCCGGAGATCCAGGAGGCCGTCTCGGGAATCTGGCCCCGCGTTACGACCGAAAACCTCGCCACGCTGACGGACATCGCCGGCTACCGCTCGGAGTTCCTCAAGCTCTTCGGCTTTGGCCTGCCCGGCGTGAACTACGACGCCGAGGTCGAGCCGCACCAGACGATGCCGTAGGCATCTGTAGCGGCGCTCTATGAGCGCCGTCCGGCGGTCACAGACCGCCGCTACAGCCCTAGAATGCGAGTAGTCATTCAACGAGTCTCTTCCGCCAGCGTGACCGTGGGCGGTCGCGTGACCGGCAAGATCGCCCGCGGTCTGCTCGTCTTCGTCGGCATCGAGGCCGCCGACACCGCCGCCGACGGCGAATGGCTGGCGGCAAAGCTGGCCGGGCTGCGGATCTTCGCTGACGGCGCGGGCCAGATGAACCCGTCTGTTGCTGACATCGGTGGCGGCATTTTGCTCATCAGCCAGTTCACCCTGCACGCCAGCACGCAGAAGGGCACGCGGCCTTCGTTCAACGCCGCCGCCCGGCCGGAGCACGCCCGGCCGCTCTACGAGCGATTCTTCGCGCAACTCTCCACTACCCTCGGCCGGCCGGTGCAATCAGGTGAATTCGGCGCCATGATGGAGGTCTCTCTCGTGAACGACGGCCCGGTGACGCTGATCATCGACTCCAAGCAGCGCGAATGACCGGCGGGCTTTAAGGGCGCAGCAGCGGACGCACCTCGTCCGAGGTCAGGATTCGGCTCGCATAGGTGAAGGTGCCCTGGTCGCGGATTTCCCGCGCCGCCGCATCCACTCCGGTGAGCGCGGCCCGATACAGCGATGCCGCGAGGCTGATGCGCTTGACGCCCGCTGCCGCCAGCTCGGCCACGGTGAAGTTCATGCCCTTCATCCCGCCCATGAAATTGACCGGCTTCTTCACCGCCGCGCAAACCGCCCGGATGTCCTCCAGTTTCCGCAACCCGGGGGCAAACAGCACATCCGCTCCGGCCCGCTCGTAGGCCTGCAGGCGGCGGACCGTCTCGTCGAGACCGCCGACATCATGCAGCAGGTTTTCAGTGCGCGCCGTCAGCACAAACCCAAGTCCCGTGCTCCGGGCCGCCTCCCCGGCGGCCGCCACTCGCTCCACGGCAAGATTGAGGTCGTAGAGTGGATGGACCGGGTCGCCCGATGAGTCCTCGATCGAACCGCCCGCCAGCCCTGCGCCAGCTGCCAGCCGGATGGTCTCCGCCACCGTTGCCGTTGCGGCTCCGAATCCGTTCTCCAGGTCGGCCGAAACGGGCACATCCACCACCCCGGCAATCAGCCGGGCGTGCGCGAGCGCCTCATCGCGGGTGATCGTGTTGTCCGCCTTGCCCAGCAAGGCCGCCGCCGCCGCGCTGGAGGTGGCCAGCGCGGTGAATCCCCGCGCCACGAGCAGCCGCGCCGACACGGCGTCCCACGGATTCGGAATCACAAATATGCCCGGTGCGGCGTGAAGCGCGCGGAAGCGTTTCGCCTTCTCCGCTTGAGTGATGTTCATGCTGGCAACATGGGCTTTGGCGGCCGGCGCGCGAAGTGAATTCGCCCCGTCAGCCCATACCGCGCGCCGCCTTTAAGGACGAACACCGTGCAGGTGATTTACTCGTCCCCGCCCGGCACGCTGATCGACTTGCCGTTGTCCTTGGGGCCGAGTTGCAAGATGAACGGCGCGGCGATTTTCGCCCACGCCTCGGCCTTGGGATGGTTCGCCGCTCCATCGGGCCAGCACAGGCGCAGCATGTCGGTGTCGATCACGCCCGGATTCAACGGCACCGCGGCCATGCCAGCTGGCAACTCCTGCGCCAGTGACTTGGTCAGGCCTTCCATGGCGTATTTCGACGCGCAGTAAGGCGCCACCTCGGGCGAGGTGCTCCGGCCCCAGCCCGAGCTGAGGTTGACGATGACCCCGCTGCCGCGCGCCACCATCGCGGGCACGAAATGCCGGATGACATTCGCCACGCCCTTGATGTTCACGTCGATCAGCTGGTTGAATTCGCGGGCCGGGATTTTCCAGAGCGGCGCGGGCGTGTTCATGAGCGCGGCGTTGTTGATCAAAATGTCTGGAGCGCCGACCTTCGCGGCCCAGAGGGCCACACGATTCTCCTCCGCGACATCCAGCGCGGTGAAGTCGTGCGGCGCCGGATGGGTGAAACGCAGATTGAGCACCTCGGCGCTGCGGCCGCAGCCGATGACCGTGTGGCCGTTGGCGATATACCACTCGGCCAGCGCACGACCGAGGCCGCGGGTGACGCCGGTGATCAGAACTATTTTCGAGGCCCCTTTAACCACAGATTTCACAGATAGACACGGATTCAGCCACGGGCAATCCGTGATAATCCGTGCCATCCGTGGTCAAAAGGATCGGGACGGAAGGAAGGCAGCCTCAGCGGCTCTGCAGCCTGATCTTGTTCAGCCCCTGTTTGCGGCAGACATCCATCGCCTGGGTCACGAACCGCAGCGGCGTGTTCTCGTCCGAGCGGATGACGACGGTGATGTCCTTGGTCACGCTGCCGACCTGCCGCACGAGTTCGGCCAGCGTATCCATGCTCGCGGCCTTGCCGTTGAAATCCACCGCGCCCTCCTTGGTGATGCTGATGGTCAGCGATTCCTTCAGCTCGCTCTTGCCCGCGGTCTCCACCTTGGGGAGGGTGAGGTTCATGGTCGTGATCGTGCGGAACTGCATCGTGACAAACGCGAAGAAGATCAACATCACGAGCACGTCGATCAGCGGCACGAGGTTCATCTCGGGCCGCTTGCGCTTCTTGATGTAGAGGCCGGCCATTTACTTGGCGTTGCAGGCGAGGATGCGCTCCAGCAGCAGGTCGAGCTTGGCGGCATAGTTCTCCACCTTGCGCTGGAGAAAGCCGGAGCCGACGAGCGAGGGAATGGCGATCGACAGGCCGATGACCGTGGCGGAAAGCGCCAGCGCCACGCCCTTGGTGAAGGCCACCGGGTCCGGCAGGCCGGTCTCGGGGGAAATCTGCGAGAAGACCTGCAGCAGGCCGGTCACGGTGCCGGTCAGGCCGATGAGCGGGGCGGCGGCGTAGATGACGTCGAGGTAGGGGATGCCGCGCTCCATGCGGTTGATCTCCAGCCGGGCGAAGGCCTTGACCGCCTCGGGGTCGTCCTTGTGGCGCTCGGCGAATTCCACGATCCGGGCCAGCACCGAGTGGCGGCCGGCCTGGGCGGGTTTGCCCTCGACGATGGCGTCAACCAGGTCCTTGGGCAGCACCGCGTCGGCGCGGAGGGCGTAGAGCCGCTCGCAGAGGATGTAGACCGCGATGACCGAACAGAGAGCGAGGGGATAGATGAGGACGCCGGCGCCCTTGAAGATGTCGAGCATAGTTGAGGGGTGAGTGAAGTGGGCTCTAAGACGCCCACAAGCCTGAAAGGTTCAGTTCGCAGTGCGTATTTTTCACTTTTTACCCGATTTCAGACGGGTGGCAAAACCGGCCATCTCCAGGTCCAGTTGCTTGCCCGGATCGACGCGCAACGTCCGGCGCGCCCGGTCGAGGCATTGCAGCGCCGCCTGCGCCTGCTCCGGTGGAAAGTGCGCGATGAACGGGGCCACCACCTTGTCATAGTAATCGATCGTCTGGCCCTGCCCGGTCGTGTCGAGTATCCGGTTGTAGACCTTGATCTGGGTCGCGAGGTCGTCCTCCTGCATGCTGCGCTTGATCGACGCGGCGGCCTGCTCGATGCTCAGGTCGCCGCGACTGGACTGGTATTTCTTGCCCAGCCGTTGCTCCTCGAAATTCGCCACGCTGGTCTCGCCCCGCTGGCGCAGCACCTCGACCAACTGCCGGGAAAAGGCGATCTCGAGGTCGGGATATTTTGCGAATGCCAGCACCGCCTCGCGCAGGATGCCCTCGCGGGCCCGCAGATCGGGGCTCATGGCGGCCTGCGCCTCGAGCAGAACGTTCCACGCCGCCAGATTGCGCCGGTCGCGGTTGACGGCCTCGCGCGCCGCCTTCACCGCCAGATCCGGCTTGCCGTCCCGCAGGTATTCCGCAGCGAACGCCTTGTGCATGACAGAGAGCTTGTAGGTCGGCAGCGCCCGGAACCGCTCGGTGATGAAGCCCAGCTCGTGGTCGTTGATGTCGCCCCAGGTCTGCGGGTCGTAGGCCAGGCCGCTGATGAACTTTTGCTCGGCGAAACGGCCGCAATCGAGCTGCCAGTGCTGGTTCGCGTCGAGGTAGCCGAACCACGCATGGCGGCCGTCGAGTCCCGCGCCGCGGAACATCAGGGTCGGGATGCCCTTGGCCTTGCCCGCCGTGCTGGCGAAATACGCCTGATCCACGCAGATGCCGCCCTCCGCCAGAATGCTCGCCAGCCGGTAGTCCCGGCCCGGCCAGTGCAGGAGGTTCTGCGCCAGCCGGTCCTTCCGGTATTTGATCATGTCGTAAGCCTTGGCGAAATCGGCCAGCCCGGGCGGCACGCTCTTCCGCGCCCAGTCCAGCTCGGCGAACGGCACGGCGATATCCACCAGAAACTTCAGCTCACCCGCCGGCAGCCGCCGCAGGCGTTGCAACGTGCCGTTGCTCCGGTCGAGTTTCGCGAAATAGGCAAAGACCTGTTCGGGCGGCGGCAGTCGGCGCGGCAGCAGCGCGGCGCTCACCTGCCCGTGCGGCCAGTTGGGCGTCGGCGGCACGTCGTAGACCACCGCGATGGCCAGCGCCAGGCTGCCGTAGTCGGCGAACAGCGCCGGCTCTGCCGTGTGGATTTTCTGGAGGATCGCCAGCACCTCGGGCGGGCTGTCCACCGGCGACAACAGCGCGAAAAACTCCTCCGACAGCGCCGCGTTGCCCAGCAAGGCCAGTTGGAGATCGCGGTTGAGCAAGGCCGACAGTGAGCCCGGACGGAAATCATAACGGCTGGCCATGTTGGTGTGGCCCACCTTGGCCTTCTCGACGGCGGCGACCCACTGCTGGAGGGCCTTGTTGTAGGGCGTGGCCAGCAGGTCGGCCCAGCGGTAGAGGCAATACCACGCCGGCACATAGCCGGAGCCGCTCTCGTAGGCTTGGAATGCGGCCTTGCGCAGCACCGGCGCCACGCTCCCCCAGCCCTGCGCCGCCGCCCCGCCCACCAGTGCCGCGATCCGCGCCGGCGTCGGCGCCCGGCCGATTTCCTCCGGTAGGATGACGCTCGCTTCCTGCGCCCACGCCGGCCGCAGCCCTAGCAACAACCCGAGAATGACGAGACGGATCAGCACCCTTTGAGCAAAACCTTCCGCCTTCGTCCCGGCAAGCGGGACTTCAGGGAAGCCAAGAATATCAGCCCAAGCAATCCACCTTGCGGGATCAATCCCCGATGGCCGTTTATCAGACCAGGCCAAGCCAGCGTTTCACCGCCGCCTCAATCTGCACCAGCGTCGGACCGTCGATAGCACCCAGCCGACGGATAAGCTGCACTGTGGGCACGGTGGCGACACCTTGCGCGTCAAAGGCTCCGGCCTCAAAGCCACGCCCGGCATGAGAGACTTCAAAACGGGTGCCGCGGACGCTGGTTGTGCGCGGCACAAACGTCACCAAGGATCGCTCTTGCTCGATGAAGGCCACACTGAGGATCAACACGGGACGCGTTTTTGCGACCATCCCAAGGTCGACCAGCCATATTTCGCCGCGCTGCGGCCGGGCTCACTTCGCCTGCTCCTCGTCGTCGTAGGTTTGGAGGAGGGAGTCGGCGGCATTGAGCAGCGCCTGACGCTCCTCATACCAAGCCGCCAGCTCGCGCCGCTCCTGCGGCGAGAGT
This sequence comes from Opitutia bacterium, assembly GCA_016190985.1. GTDB lineage: Bacteria > Verrucomicrobiota > Verrucomicrobiia > Opitutales > Opitutaceae > Lacunisphaera. Next base: position 66,736 of record JACPPI010000004.1, read on the forward strand.
TTTTCAATGGCGGATTCGATTTCTGCGACGGTGCTCATGCAGGGGGAAGATGCGGCTTTTTATTCGTTTGGCAACTCTCCGAATGTAGCGCCTTGCACAGGTGCAAACTGCACCGGCGCGGCGCTCCCCCCAGCCCTGCCCCGCCGCCCGGTCCACCAGCGCCGCAATCCGCGCCGGCGTCGGCGCCCGGCCGACCTCCTCCGTCGGTATTCCTGCCTCCTGCGCCAGCAAAAGCCGCGGCCCCAACGACCCTAGAATGGCGAGACGTCTCAGCACACCCTCACCAAAACAAAACAGCGCCGACACGCAAGGCACCTACGACGTGCAGCGGAATTATCAGCGGGCGACGAAAACCAGTCCAAGCAGGTGCTGTTTGTTATCGGGAGTGACGATTGTGTCCGTGTCCTATTCGATAGGAGCTAATTGCTGCTTCCGGCTAGCAATTTCCTTTGCATGGTAGCGGCGAGATCGGGGTTTGCCTCAAGGTCGGTTTCGGCCTGTAGCACTTCGTTCAACTTTGACTGGCTGGCCTTCATCTCAGCATCAGCGCTCTCATGGGCCCGGGCCGCATTCGCATTGGCCTTCTGGGCCGCCTCAAGTGCGGCCCGGGCCTCGGCCAGTGCGCTGGCCTTATCTACCGTCGCAGGTGGCGGCTGCTTCAGGGTCGCGCTGGCCGCCTGATGCGCAGGGGGCGAGACTGGATCTAACTGTGGAGGCGTGCTCTGGAGAATTTCTAACTTGGATTGCGCAGCTTTAACGTCTGCTTCCGCCCGCTCCTTTGCTTGAGCCAGTTTGGCCGATTCGGACATGCGCTTGGACAGCGCAGTCGCGCTCAGGATCATCCGCGTTTGGATGATTTTCTGCACCTCCTGATATTCGGGCGGGACCGGCTTGGGCGACGGCCTACGCGGAAACGGTGGCGCAGCCGGGACTGCCACCCCAAGAGGTTCGCCGTTGGCGGCGCGGATTGCCTGATCGGCCAAATAGACCGCCTTGGTGGGATCATGTTGATCATAGGCTTGGATGGAATTTTGCGCCAACCAAGCGGCTGCGTTCAATTGTTTCCATGCAGCGTTGTCGCCGCCGAGATCACGGAGCTCGTGGTCGGGGCGCAAATCCTTGATGCCGGTATCCCCCAGTCTTTTTAAGCCGAACGATCCGCTTGACTGATCTTTGAGTGCGGGAATGGACTTCAATCCAGAACCTGAAGCCACCCCGCCTTTGAGAGAGTGAAAAGCCTCCTGTTTGTCGTGCTCAAACTTGATTTGTCTTTCTCGATCTTCCTGTTCTTGCCTGCGACGCTCGGCCTCTGCCTTTTTGGCCCGGGCTTCCTCCTCCACTCGTTCCCGCTGCTGCTGCTCCGCTGCAGAATTGTCGGCACTTGTTTGAGAGTCTTCCTGTGCCGGTTGTGCCACAGATGGACGTTCAAAAACCCGCATGCTGGAGATGTGACTGCCAGCTTTGTAATTTTCTGCCGCCTCTCTGCTTGGGAAAGGACCAGCTATGGGGGAACCGCCCAGGCGGGCTGCTGCCACGCTCTGGTCTACCCACCAGTCGGCCAATGCGACTGTGCCCGTTAGGAATATCATACCCGCCGTGATCCCAAACCGAAGTCTGTTCATGGAGGCAGAGGAAACATCGTTTAGTCAGTTAGTGCCCCTGCTATGACTTCCTCAATATTCCGCCTAATCCGGCGAATCCGGCGAATCCTCATGGGCGCCAACGACTGATTGGACTCCTGTCAATGGGATGACCACTGAGGTCTTTCGACCGGTCGTTTCAATCAGGCATTCGCCGTAATCAAAAGTGAGCATACCATTGCCGATAAACACGGAAATCTTGCCCACCGCCTCGTTAGGCAGCGGGGGTTGGCGGTAGAGCCGCACCCGGCCGCTCTTCACCTGATAGAGCAATGGTTGTCCTGCCGGTGTTACGGTGGCGAAAGCGGTCTCGGCGTCGAGATCGCAGATCGCCCCGTTGTCGAGACGGAGACGAGCCGCCGCCTTTTCGCCCGTGACTACTGTTCCGCTCGAACGGGAGTCCCCTGTCTGGACATGTTGCGCCGGCGTGTCGTGCGCGGTGGCGGCCCAACTGACCATTCCTTGGGCGCTGAGGACGGATAGAATCCCGCCACTCGCCGGAGCAGAAGGTGGCGTATCTGACCACCAAGCCCCCGGGAAAGATTTTGTGGGCAACCCGGTCGGGCGCAAATCAACCAGTCCGGAGTCGGGGGTAAATCGTGTGTAGCCATGTGCATCAACTTCCAGAGTGAAGGCGGTCCCGCGCACGGCGACAGCCACCGTTGGCGTCCGGTAGCTGGTGTCATTGCTCCCCAACACGGCCGCGGGCGCGATCACAGTCCGCCGGTGCTTGGCTCGCAGGACACCTTCGAGGAGTTTGTGAACTGTCCCTTTGTCAGAAAACTGGGTTTCAAAGACGCTGTTGGGTCCGATCTGCAATTGCGTGCCATCGGGAAAGTGCAACCTCACGAGCCCATCGTCCCCGGTCTTGATCAAGTCGCCGTTCCGCACGGGAGTCGAGCCGTCGAAGGTCTCCGGGGTCGTCACCCCGTTTGCGCCCGCTTTCTTGACGGTGACAGCGCCCTTGATGGTTGTGGCCAAGGCCCAGTCCTTACCTTGGAGGTTCCAGGCGAGGGCCCGCCGGTAGGCGGCTTCATCTGAGTTGGTCGCGGCAAAGGACTTCTCCGCTTGGTTGAGTGCCTGACGGGAGACTTCGACAGCTTTTTCCGCCACTGGCAAAGCGGCCGAATCTTTGAGTTCAATTGCCTTGGCCACTGCCTGCTCGGATTGCGCCAGTGCAGCCCGAGCTTGAGCTACAGCCTTTTTCTTTTCGAGCAAGGCATTCACCAATTGGGTGTGCTTGGACACATACCACGGCAGCGCGGTGGCGTCCTCAGCCCGTCCCAAGTGGACCAGCGTTGAAAATATCGCTACGGTAAAAAGCAGTCGACTCATGGAAGAGTATCTACGTCGGCAAGCGGCATATTCTGAAGCCAAGCATCTTAGGCTCACACTATCTTCATTCATAGGGGTCATTGCCTCTTGAACCATACATAGGCATAACGAGCGTTGGGGTCTATTGGCGTTTGGCCTGGTGGCCTAGCGCCACTAGAGTAGAAATCGCCATTGGCTTCATAGACATTAGCCCAAACACGCGTTTTCCGCCGCGCTTCCAAGGGCGTGTTTCCAGGAACCATCCCGTCGATTGATTCCCAGCTGATATCGGCAATCCGGGAACCATTGGGCGTGCCAACATAAAGGAAAGCCCCTGCATCGCTAAGATTTTTCGGGTCACGGTTGGGCGACGCCTGACCGTTACCATACACATATCCGAGATACACTTTATCTTCCGTGAAAAAATACCGCACCGTAAGATCACCAAAGCGCCACCAAACTGGCCCGGTCCACTCACTTAGCGTAATGTAAGGACTTGAGTTCGAATCGTAACGAGGATCGAGATAGGAAACGCGGCCTGAGTGATGCTGGCCATAATTCGCCCCGTTGGTCAGTGCCTTGAGAACGGCCAATGCCTGCCGGTTCTGCTGGAGTTTCTCCTCGCGGAGTCGTTTTCCCGCGGCGACGGCAGCCGCCTGCCTCTGCTCCTCGGCTAGCTTCTTCGCCGCCGCCTCGGCCTTGACCTCCAGAACATAAACCTTGTCCTGCGCCTTGCGCGATTCATCGCCGGGCAATTTGAAGAGGAGGTATTGTTTCAGGCTCTTAAGGGCGCTCGGAAAATCTCCGGCGGCCTCACGCACCACGGCGAGATTGTAGTGGAAATCGGCAACCCACGGGGCCAACTGGATCGCCTGCAGATACTCGGCAGCCGCCTGAGTATATGCTTCAGGTGTCTTGGCTTCCGAGAAGACTGCCCCGGCGCGCACGAAATGCTTTCGCGCCTCCTCTGGCACCGGGGGCAATTGCTCGAGCGCGGCCGCCTGGTTAATCACTTTCGCCAAGGTCTCGTCCGTGGGTGATCGCTGGTAGTCCACCACAGCTTGCTGGAACACCGCGACCGGACTGACATCCTGCGCAATGGCGGGCAGGCAACCGAGCAATGTGACGAGAATAAAGAGTGGGCGGTTGGTTTTCATGCTGTAGACTTTGGTTACGCAGACGAAAGGCTATCTCCGGGAAGCGCACCTAGCCAGCTAGCGCAGGATAAGTTCCGGGTTGAGGCAGCAGGAAATCATATCCCAGTGGAATTGTTCTCAGCGTGGGAGCCATTGACTTATTTTTCAAGCAATGCTTCCGGTTGTCACGCGCATTCGTCCTCGGGTCTCGGCAGCCGATTACACCTGGTCTGGTTTTACCAAGCTACCCTTGGGATGGCGCCGGCGCTACCCATGCCACTGGCCAATCCCGCTGTGGCCTCCCCCTTGCCCCGCGCCCTGCCCGTCATACGCGTGAGTGGCCCTGTTGGTTGACTTCAATTCGAGTTGTGCTGCACTGCATTCATGCGCGCCGTTACGCCTATTGAGATTCGCCTAATAGCCTGACGTTAAAGGCAAAGCTCAGATTGAACCCAGCAGGCCCGGATGATCCGCGGCCGGCGGCGCATGCGGCGCAGGGCCCGGGTCGCGTGGAGGCTCAACTCCCAGCCGTGTTCGA
>JACPPI010000007.1 GCA_016190985.1 Opitutia bacterium
ATCGAAAATTTCTTTGGCCGCATCAAAAAATACCGGCGCATCTCCACCCGCTACGAGAAGCTCGCCGCCACCTTCTTGGCCTTCGTGCAGTTCGCGGCCGCTCTGGATTGGCTTACTCATCGGGTTTGAATACACGCCCTAAGAGAACGACCAGGGTAATTGAGACGGGTTGCCATGGGCGGGTTGGCCGGGCTTACTCCGGTCCATGGCAAAAGTCATCCTCGCCGGCGGCAGCGGATTTCTCGGGCAGGCGCTCGGCCGCGCCCTGGCCGCCGGGGGCTGGGAAGTCGTTGTGCTTAGCCGCAATCCCCGCGACGGCGCCCCGTTCCGCGAGGTGCTCTGGAACGGCGAGACCGGCGGCGCGTGGGCGGCGGAGTTGACCGGGGCGGCGGCGGTGGTGAACCTGGCGGGCCGGAGCATCAACTGCGTCCACTCGCTGGAGAACAGCCGCGAGATCCTCGACTCGCGGCTCAACGCGCTGAAGGCGCTGGCCAAGGGTTATGCCCGCGCAAAAAATCCGCCGCCCGTCTGGGTGCAATGCAGCGCCACGGGCTACTACGGCAACGCCGGCGACCGGTTCTGCGAGGAGACGCTGGCGCCGGGACCGGGTTTTCTGGCCGAGGTCTGCCGGCGGTGGGAGGAGGCGTTCACGGCGCTGGAGCTGCCGGGCGTGCGCCGGGCGGTGCTCCGGCTCGGGCCGGTGCTCGACCGGAACACCGGGCCGTTTCCGGCGATGCTCGGGCTGGCGAAAAAATTCCTCGGCGGGGCCGCCGGCAGCGGCCGGCAGTTCCTGAGCTGGATCCACCGCGACGATGCGGTGGCGGCGTTCGCGGCGGCCGTCACCCGGCCGGAGCTGACGGGCGCCTGCAACGTCTGCGCGCCCGGGGCGGTGACGAACGCCGAGTTTATGCGCGAGCTGCGCGCCGCCGTGGGCCGGCCTTGGTGTCCGCCCGCGCCCGAGTTCGTCGTGCGGTTCGTGGCGGAGCACCAGTTCCGGACCGACGGCAACCTGCCGCTGCACGGCCAGCGTTGCACCCCGCAGAAGTTGCTGGCGACCGGCTTCAAGTTCCAACACCCTGCGGTCGGCGCGGCGATCCGCGACCTGCTGACCCCTCCTCCTCCGCAATGAACGAGTGGCTGACCAAGTTCCTGCTGGCCTTCATCCCGCTGTTCGTGGCCATCGACCCGATCGGGCTGGTGGCCATCTTCCTCGGGCTCGGCCAGAACATCCCGGCCGAGCGCCGCCAGAAGATCGCCGACCAGGCGACTTGGACCGGCGGGCTGGTGGCGCTGGGTTTTCTTTTCCTCGGCCAGAGCGTGTTCACCGCGCTGGGCATCTCGGTGAGCGATTTCCAGATCGCGGGCGGGCTGATCCTGTTCATCCTCGCCGCGAAGGACCTGGTCCAGTCCGCCGCCGAGCCGGAGAAACTGCCGGAGGATTTCGGCGTCGTGCCGCTCGGCATGCCGCTCATCGCCGGGCCCGCCTCCATCACCACGCTGCTGGTGCTGGCCCAGAACCGGGCCCTCGGGCTCGCCGTCATCCTGATCGCGCTGGCGGCCAATCTCGTGCTGGTCGTGCTGGCGTTGCACTACAGCGCCTGGCTGGGGCGCAAGATCCGTCCGACCGGGCTGCGCGCCATCTCGAAGATCATCTCGATGCTGCTGGCGGCCATCGCCGTCAGCATGATCCGGCAGGGCTGGAGGTCTTGAGATGAAAAAAATCGCCCCCACCCTCCTGTTCGTCAGCATGGCCGCCGTGACCGGCGCAGCCTTCCCCCTGGGCGACATCATCAACCGCGCCGTGGCCGACACCCGCGCGGAATTCACCGGCCCGGCGCTCAAGCCCGAGCAGCTGGCCGTCACCGTCATCGACCTGCGCGGTCCGGCCCCGGTGCGGGCCGATTACCGCGGCGACGAACGCTTCTATCCGGCGAGCGTCATCAAGCTCTTCTACCTGGCGGCCACACACCGCTGGCTCGAGGACGGCCGGCTCGCCGACTCCCCCGAGCTGCGGCGCGGCCTGCACGACATGATCGTCGACTCCTCCAACGACGCCACGAACTTCATCGTCGATGCCCTGACCGGCACGACCGGCGGGCCCGAACTGCCCGCCGCCGAACTCGACGCGTGGAGCGAGAAACGCGGCGCCGTGACCCGCTACTTCGAATCACTCGGCTACCGGCACGTGAACGCCAAGCGCAAGACCTGGGGCGAAGGCCCCTTCGGCCGCGAGAGGCAGGACATGACGGCGCATCCGCCCGCCCGGAATTTTCTTTCAACCAACGACACCGCCCGGCTCCTCGCGGACATCGTGGCCGGCCGGTGCGTGACCGCGGCCCGCTCGGCGGAGATGCTGGCGCTGATGGCGCGCGACCCCTTCACGCCAAAGACGGATCCCGACGACCAGAGCATCGGCTTCAGCGGACCGGCGCTGCCCCCGGGCGCAAAGCTGTGGTCCAAGGCCGGCTGGGTTTCGTGGGCGCGGCACGACGCCGCGCTCATCGAGCTGCCCGGCGGCGGCCGCGTGATCATCGTCACCTTCACCGACGGCCGGGAGCACGCCAACAACCGGGCCATCATTCCCGCCGTCGTGCGGCGGGTGTTGGCGGGACTCGCGAATTGACAGCGGGAGTGACCTGGGGCGCGCCGGATAACTTGTAATCTATTATATTACAAATTATCGGGTAGGCGGAAAGCGGCCCATTGAGCTAACCCTTGAATGTCGTCAGCAGGTCGGCGTAGATTTTGGCGGAGTCGGTCAGGTCCCTGAGCCGGGCGCGCTCGTCCACGGCGTGGTAGTCGGGGCCGCCGGGCCCGTGGCCGACGGTCGGGATTTTCAGCACTTGGGCGAAATAGTGCATGTCGTTGAACCCGGTGGAGACGGTGAACCTCGCCGGCCGGCGGCGGATGCGCGCCACACTCGACCGCATCGCGGCGAACAGCGGGTGGGACGGCGGGCGGTAGCACGAGCGGTTGTCGGAGATTTTCCCGACCGTGATCCGGCACTGCGGGATTTTCCTCGCCGCGGCGCGCAGGAAGGCGCGCAGCTCGCGCTCGGCCTCGGCGACGCTTTCCACCGGCAGCACGCGGCGGTCGATGGTGAAGCTGGCGGCGGCGGGCACGGTGTTGACCTTGCCGCCCTCGCCGGCGGAGAAGACGCCGCCGAGGTTGAGCGTCGGGCGCAGGCGGCTCCCGTCGGGCGCGCGGAAGGCGCGGCGGGCGAGCCGCCGCTTGTAGCCGTCGAGCGCGAGCACGAGCGCGGACATCTTTTCCAGGGCGTTGATGCCGGCCCCGGGCGTGGAGCCGTGCGCGGCGCGGCCATGCACGCGGACGTTGAGCCAGACGACGCCGTTGTGGCCGCAGCAGACGGCGTCGCCCTCGCCGCCCTCGCCCACCACGGCGTAGTCGGCGCGCAGTTTGCCGTGCGCTGTCACCCAGCCGGTGCCGAGCGTGCTGTCGGTCTCCTCGTCGGCGACGAAGGAGACCTCGACGTTGAAATTGGGCCGGGTGCCGGTGGCGCGCAGGGCCCTCAGCGCGAAGACGATGCTGGCAATGGCGCCCTTCATGTCGGCGGCGCCGCGGCCGTAGATCCAGCCGTTTTCGACGACGGGGTGGAACGCGCTGCCCTGCCGCCACACGCCGGAGACGGGCACGACGTCGTAGTGGGCGTTGAAGTGCAGGGTCTTTTTCGCGCCGGCGTCCCAGAAGCCGATGATATTGTAGCGTGGGAAGGCGAGCAGGTCGGGCTGGGTTTTTTTCTGGAGCGCGCGCGGCACCGGCCGGCGGCGGACCGTCAGGCCGAGGCCGCGCAGGGTGCGGGCGAGGAGCGCGGTGATCGCGCCGTAGTTCTCGCCCGGGGGATTGACCGTGCGCAGCCGGATGAGCTTTTGCAGGAAGGCGACCAGGTCCGGCTGGTGGCGGTCGAGGTAGCGGGCGGGCGACATAAAGGCGGATTGTCACCCGGTTCCGGGGCGGGCGCAAACCAGTTTCGGCGCGGCCCGGGCCGCGCGGTTGATTTTGACAGTGCCGGCGCACGGGGCACGATGGCGGCCTATGGCACTGGCTGACATGAGGCAGGACTACAGCATGGCGGGATTGCTCGAGAAGGATCTCGCAAAAAATCCCTTCCGCCAGTTCGAGCGGTGGTTCCAGGAGGCCGAGGCGGCGAAAATCCCCGAGCCCAACGCCATGACCCTCGCCACGACCGGGCGCGACGGCCGGCCCGCCGCGCGCACCGTGCTGCTCAAGGGCTGCGACGGCCGCGGGTTTGTCTTCTACACCAATTACGAGAGCCGCAAGGGCCGCGAGCTCGACGCCAATCCCCGCGCCACCCTGCTCTTCCCCTGGGTGGCGATGGAGCGGCAGATCACCGTCGAGGGACCCGTGGCGCGCGTGAGCCGCGAGGAATCGGAGGCGTATTTCCACAGCCGGCCGCGCGCCAGCCAGCTGGCGGCGTGGGCCTCGCCGCAGAGCACCGCCGTCGCGGGCCGGGCCGTCATCGAGGAAAGCTACCGCGTGATCGAAAAAAAACACGAGGGCCGCGCCGTGCCGCTGCCGCCGAACTGGGGCGGCTTCCGGGTGGCGCCCGAGACGGTCGAGTTCTGGCAGGGCCGGCGCAGCCGCCTGCACGACCGCCTGCGCTACCGCCGCGAACCCGGCGGCGACTGGGTGGTCGAACGCCTCGCGCCCTGATCCGATGTCCGCCAAGAAAGCGCCCCCGGCCCCCGTCGCGCCGGCCAGCCCCGTCCCGGCTGTGCCGCCCGCGCTCGCCGCCCTCGCGGGCACCCTCGCGGGCTTCGGTGACGCCGCCGTCGTCACCCGCGACCACTGGCAGGGTGGCGGCGTGGAGATCGTGCTGGCCAACGAGAAATTCGCCGCCCTCACCGGTTATCCCGCCGCCGCGCTCCCCGGCCGGAACACGCGGCTGCTGCACGGCCCGCGCACCGACCTGGTGGTGCCGGGCGCGGCCAGCCACGACCGGCTCGCGGTGGGCGAAGGCTGGCTTTACCGCAAGGACGGCACGGAATTCTTTGGCGCCTGGAATTTCTCCCCGATCTTTTCGCAAGGCGCCCCGAGCGGCTGCCTGCTGGGCATCTACCGCGATGTCTCGGAAATCCGCCGCCTCCGCGAGGCGCTGCTCCAGTCGCAGAAACTTGGCACGGTCGGCCTGCTGGCCGGCGGCGTGGCGCACGATTTCAACAACCTGCTCTCCATCATCAACGGTTACTGCGAGATCCTCGCCACGAAGCTGACCGGCACACCGCCGGCGCTGAAGGATTTGCAGGAGATCCACCGCGCCGGCCTCAAGGCCGCCGGGCTGGCCCGGCAGATCCTCGAGTTCAGCCGCCGGCAGGAATCCGAGGTGAAGGTCGTGAATTTCAACACGCTCGTCCGCGAGATCGCCGAGATCATCCGGCGTGTGGCGGGCGCGGAGGTCGCGGTCGAGCTGCGCCTCGCCTCCGACCTCGGCAACGCCCGCATCGACCCCACGCATTTCCAGCGCGTGCTCCTCAACCTCTGCTTCAACGCGCAGGAGGCCATGCCGCGCGGCGGCAAGCTCACCATCCGCACCTGGAACCACCGCGTCGCGGCCGACGCCGACCGGCGCGTGCCCGAGATGGCCGACGGGCCTTACGCGGTCGTGCAGGTCGCCGACACCGGCCACGGCATGGACGAGGCCACCCTCCGGAACATCTTCGAGCCCTACTTCACCACGAAGCGCCAGGGCACGGGCCTCGGCCTGCCCACCGTGCTTGGCATCATCCGGGAAAATCGCGGACACATCACGGCGCGCAGCGCCCGCGGCGCCGGCACGACCTTTGAGATCTACCTCCCGGAAACCCCCGAGCCCGAGGAAACCTCCGTCACCCAGCTCGACACCCTGCCCGCCATGCGCGGCACCGAGACCCTGTTGATCGTGGAGGAGGACCGGGTGCTCCGGAAAATGATCGCCGGCATCCTCTCCACCGACGGTTACGCCGTGACGGACGCCACCACCCCCGCCGAGGCGGCCAAGAAGGTGGCGCAGGGCCTGCGCCCGCACCTGGTGCTCATCCAAAGCTGCACCGCGGAAGGCGGCGAACTCATCCGCCTGCTCCACGCGGCCAATCCCCGGCTCCGCCTTGTCTGCACCTCGCCGCATCTTTTGCCGGTGAGCCCGCACACGGTGCCGCCCTCGGCCACGATCCATCTGCCCAAGCCCTTCGCCCTGAGCACGCTGGTCCGGGGCGTCCGCAGCCTGCTCGACGCCGCCAAGTGAACCTGCATCTCCTGCCCGTCCGCACCGCCGGCGCCGCCGAGAACATGGCGCTGGATTTCCTGCTGTTGCAGCGTTACCCGGTGCCGGCGCCGCGCTTCCGGCATTACGAATGGCGCGGCCCGGCCTGCACCTTCGGCTTCAGCCAGAAAATCGGGTTCGTCCGGGCGAATCTGCCCTCCTTCGCCAAGGCTTCGGAGGGCCCGCCCGCCGGCGAACACTTCGACCTCTGCCGCCGGCCCACCGGCGGCGGCATCGTCGATCACCGCCACGACTGGACCTACGCGCTCGTCCTGCCGCGCGGCCACGCGCTCTACGACGGGCGCGCCGCGCAGTCCTACCGCATCGTCCACGAAGGCCTCGCCGCCGCCCTCGCCGCGCTCGGCCAGCCGGCCGCCGTGAAGATGGAATGCGACAAGGTGGAATCCTGTGGGAGCGACCTTGGTCGCGACAAGTCGCGTGCAAGCACGCTCCCACAAACAGGCGAGGGCGTCTGCTTCCAGCGCGCCGAGCTCCACGACGTCGTGAACACCGCCACGGGCGCGAAGATCGCCGGCGCGGCGCAGAAGCGGAACAAGCACGGCCTGCTCTTCCAGGGCTCGATCGAGAAATCCGCCGTCGGCCCGGTGGACTGGGAGGAGTTTTCGCCGCTTTTTTCCGCCGCCCTGGCGCGGACGCTGGGCGCCGAGGCGCAGGAAACGCCGTGGCCCGACCTGAACGAGGACGAAGTCTCCGGCCTCATCGGGCAGTATTCCTCGCCGGAGTGGATCGAATGCCGGTAGGGGCGCGCCTTGTGCGCGCCCTCGGGCGTGGACAAGCCACGCCCCTACAAGGTTGCTTCGCGGGCCCGGTCGCCAATGCTGGCCGTCCTATGAAATCCCCCCGCGTCACTGCGCTTCTCCTCACGCTGGCGTTGTCCGTGTCGGTCATTGCGGCGGACAAGCGCCCCCTCACCCCGCAGGATCTCTGGGCCGTCAAGCGCCTCAGCAGCCCGGCGGTCGCGCCCGACGGCAAATCGGTCGTGTTCACCGTCCAGGACTGGTCCATCGAGAAAAACAAAAGCACCTCCAGCCTCTGGCTCGTCGCCACCGCCGGCGGCGCCCCGCGCCGCCTGACCACGGCCGCGGGCACCGACAACGCCGCCACCTGGAGCCCCGACGGCACGCGCCTCGCCTTCACCTCCAAGCGCGGGGACGACGAGGCCGCCGCGCTCTACGTCATGCGCACCGACGGCGGCGAACCGGAAAAAATCCTCGAGCTGCCGTTTGGCGTCTCCGCGCCCCGCTGGCTGCCGGACGGCACCGGCCTCGTGGTCGTCACCACCGTGATTCCCGAGCTGGCGGGCAAGCTCGCGAAGGAGGACCTCGCCGCGATGAAGAAGGAGATCAAGCGCCGCAAGGATTCCCAGATGACGGCCAAGGTCACCGAGCACCGCCAATACCGTTACTTCGACCACTACATCACCGACAGCGCCGCGCACCGCCTGCTAGTCGTCACGCTCGCCACCAGGGAGATCAGGGATCTCACCCCGAAGTGGGACCGGCTCTACACGGTCAGCGGCGAGGCCAACTATGACCTTTCGTCCGACGGCCATTGGATCGCGCTCACGATCAACACCACGCCCCCGCCCTACCGTGAGTTTCCCAACCACGACGTCTACCTGCTGCCGACCGACGGCTCGGGCGCGTTGAAAAACCTGACGCCCGAGAACCGCGGCGACGACACCGGCGCGGTGTTTGCCCCGGACGGCAAGTCGCTCGTTTTCGGCCGGCAGGAGACGCCCTACTACAGCGGCGAGTTCACGAAGCTCTGGCGCCACGATCTCGCGACCGGCAAGAACACCCCGCTGACCGAGGCGCTCGACTGCTCCTTCGACAACGTGAAGTTCTCCGCCGACGGCCAGACGCTGTGGGCCGCCGTCGAGTCGAAGGGCGTGGTGCCCGTCTTCCGGCTCAACGCCGACGGCACCGGCCTCGCCGCCGTGCACTCCGCCGGCACCTCCAGCAGCCTCGACCTCGCGGGCGGCATGCTGGTCTTCCTCAACGACAACACCAGCCGGCCCAACGAGCTCTTCGCCCTCGACCCCGCCAGCGGCGCCGTGCGCCAGCTCACGCGCATCAACGACGACTTCATGGCCCAGATCGATCTCGGCCGGGTCGAGAGCTACTGGTTCACCGGCGCGAACCACGACCAGGTCCACGGCTGGCTCGTCTATCCCCCGGGCTACGACGCGAACAGGAAGTATCCGCTGATCGAGCTGATGCACGGCGGCCCCCACACGATGAACCGCGACAGCTGGAGCTACCGCTGGAACACCCAGTGCTTCGCCGCGCCGGGCTACATCGTCACCTGGGTCAACCGCCACGGCTCGACCGGCTTCAGCGAGCAGTTCGGCCGCAGCATCGTGAACCAGTGGGGCGACATGCCCTTCGAGGACATCATGAAGAGCGTCGACTTCCTCATGAAGAAGCTGCCCAACATCGACCCCGACCGCCTCGCCGCCGCCGGCGCCAGCTACGGCGGCTACATGGCCGCGTGGGTGCTCGGCCACACCGACCGCTTCAAGGCCATCATCGACCACGCCGGCGTGAACAGCTCCTACGCCCAATACGCCACCGACGTCCCGCACGGCTTCCCCGAGGTCATGGGCGGCAAGCCCTGGGACAACCTTGAGGGCATGCAGAAACAGAACCCGATGTTCTACGCGAAAAACTTCAAGACCCCGACGCTCGTCCTCCACGGCGAACTCGACTACCGCGTGCCCTATGGCAACGGCCTCGAGCTCTACGGCGTGCTCCAGGCGATGGGCGTGCCGTCGCGCCTCGTGGTCTTCCCGGACGAGAACCACTGGGTGCTCAAGCCGCAGAACGCCATCCACTGGCACTGGGAGATGCAGAACTGGCTCAGCCGCCACATCGGCGGCAAACCCGTGATCGAGAAACCGGTGTTCGACACGGAAAGCAAATAAGGCGGGCGTCGGTTTCCACACCGACGCCAGTCGCCGATGTGGAAATCGGCGACCACCTTAAACAAGCAGGCGCCGGTGATTACACCGGCGCCTTTTTTATGGCCAGCGGCCGCCGAAGCGGTCGGGGGTCGCAGCACTCAATGGTGCTGTTTAGAGGCGCGGCGCCGCGGGGCGGCACAGCGCAAGGGGTAAGCGGACCAAAAAACCTTCTCCCGGAATTATCGCACAAATCCCGGGAAAAACCACCGGGAGTTATTCACCAGCCTTCGCCAAGCCTACGGCTGGCACAACGGCTTTAGGGTGGAGCGGCCTGACCCCAGGACGCTGGCTGAAAACGCGCTGGGGTCAGCGCGTTCCACCTTTCGGCGCCGCCAGACTGTAGACAAAGTGGTCCACATGGCGGTCGTAGAGCCACTCGGCTTTCTTGAGGAGGCTCACCTGCTTGAAGCCCAGCCGGAGCGGGATTTTCTGGGCGCGGATGTTGCCCGTGGCGACGGCCACGACCACTTGCCTGAGCTGCAGCTCGGTGAAGGCGTGCTCGATCACGGCGCGGCAACAGAGCGTCATGATGCCCCGCCCCGCGCTATCGGGTGCGATCCAGTAGGCGGGAAACCCGACCCGGTTCGCCCAGTCGATCCGGTTGTGGCCGATGACCCCGGCCAGTTGCCCCATCGACCAGATGCCGGAGGTGAAGGCGCGCGACTCCCGGTCGTCGCGCCCGGTGCCGGCGATGTAGGCCGCGCTGTCCGCGACCGTCTGGGTCGCGTCCACCCACGGCAGCCATTCGCGCAAGGCGACGCGGTGGGTCTCGATCACCGCGAATAGCGCCGGTGCGTCGCCGGGCTGCAACGGCCGCAGCTCCAGGCCGGGGGTTATTTTGCGGGAGAACATCAAATCTTTTGTTACAAACACTGCCAAGAAGGGCAAAGCGACTCATTGCTGTCGCTAGATGATGCCCGTTCACATGTGCTTTGGAACAGCGATCATTTCACCTTTTTTCGGCGCAGCATAGCCCCGAGACTTAGCTCTTTCAGGGTCTCCATCCTGATGACCTAAAACCAATATTCCTTCGCGCGCCAAACGTTTGCGTGTATCACGCACTCGTTTCATCGGGTCTTTTTGCCTAGCCACAGTTTCGATCGCGACGCGCGGAATAATTTTTCCTTGCGCGAGGCGAAATAGTTCGTCGATGCGCAGCTGTCCACTCGGGTGGGAAAAGATTTGCTTCCGCACCTGCTCATCGAGGGTGGCGAGAAAACTAACAGGCAGGGCCCCGTCGCGCACCAGCCAACGGATGGACTCCTTCCCTTTGGCGCTGAGAGATCCCTTCCGGTCGCGATTGAGACCAGCGCGCAGCACTCCGGGCGTCACCCGTATTAGTCCGATCGAGAATCGTGATTTCGTATCATCGATCTTCACCAACAGGCAGATTTCCCCCATTGCCTCCGCCGGGATCATCCAATCATTGAGCACGGTGCATTTGATGTCGACCTCCGCGCCGCGGATGGCGGCATCCAACTTCTCGCCATCAGGCAGCTCAAAATCGAACTTGAATAGGATTTCAACTTTCGTGCCGATGTAGGTTTTCTCTGTTTTCTCCAACGCGGCCACCGCCCACCGTCCGGTGCGCATGCCATCGATCACCTCATCAAGTGCTCGGCGCAAAGTCTCGGCGGCCTGTTGCTCGAAACCGTTTTGCTGCAGGAAGAATTCGACCACCTTGCCCAATTTCTTGTCTCGGGGCATGATAGAATTCAGTTGCTGGCGGTCTGTAGGCTGGGATTGCCCGAGATAGCGTATCGAATCCTAAGGGCCACCGCTTTGGCCACAGGCGGAGGAAACGCATTGCCGATTTGGCGATAGGCCGCCGTCTTACCGCCAGTAAACTGCCAGTGATCGGGGAAACCCTGAATACGTGCGGCCATGCGGACGGTGAGCCTGGGCATACCTTCAAATCGTGGAGGCGGTGGCGCATCGGCCAGGGATTTTCCATTCACGCCGAGAGAGGCCCAGGCCTTGCGCGCTCTCGTGGGCCCCAAGTCGGCCCCGCCGTGTTTCTTGGACCCGCCAACCAGGGTGGGCGCAATTTCATTGGCGTGTGCGGCCCATGACAGGGCTCCCTCCCAACCTCCTGCGGCCATCAAATCAACTAGGGTTTCACCGACCGTTTTTGGATGCGCCCCATCGGTCAGTGGAATAGGACTGTGAAAGTTGACGGCCAAATCCTTGCGGATAGCGACAATCACCACTCGGGGCCTTAATTGCGGCACCCCAAACTCAGAGGCATTTAAGAGGTGCCAGCTGGATTCGTAGCCAAGGATGGAAAGCTTTCGCTTAAGACTCAGCCGATAATCGGTAAAGACCGCATCGAGAAAACCGCGCACGTTTTCAAGCAAGACAGCCTTGGGTCGGCACTCCTCCACTAGCCGCAGAGCTTCAGGAAAAAGATCTCTTTCATCTTCCGAGCCCAATTGCTTTCCGGCCTTGGAAAACGGGGGACACGGCACGCCACCGGCAAGCAAATCGACACCTTTATATGCCTTGGCCGAAAACAGCCGCACATCCCGCTCAACAACATTCCAATGCGGACGGTTTAAGCGCAGCGTGGCGCAGGCATGTGGGTCAATCTCTACTTGGGCGACATGACCGAAACCCGCGCCTTCCAAGCCCAAGGCTTGGCCGCCTGCGCCTGCGCATATTTCAACGCACGTCAGGTGTGGTTTGGGCGTGGGGTTTGTTCGGGAGGGCTTCACGGGCTCTTAGCGTCTAAATTTAAGAGAGAGACCTTCAAGACATTTGTGCGGTGTTGCGGCACCTGTTGGAGGCAAACATGCATCGGCATTTCTAAGAAACCCTCACCAGTGTGATCACGCACTCGAGGTGGCGCGTCTGCGGAAAAAGGTCGAAGGGCTGCACGGCCGTCAGCCGGTAACCGGCGGCAAGGAAGCCCTTGAGGTCGCGCATCTGCGTGGCCGGGTCGCAGGAGACATAGACGACGGCCCGAGGGCCGAAGGCGAAAAGCTGCGCAAGAAAGGTCTCGTCGCAACCCCTGCGGGGCGGATCGATCACGACCGCGGTGTCAGCGGGTGGGAATTCCAGTCCGGCGAAGATCTGTGCGGCGTCGCCGGCGCGGAAGGTGGCGTTGGCGATGCCGTTGGCCGCGGCGTTCTCCGTGGCGAACTTCACCGAGGTCGCGCTCAGCTCGATGCCAGTGACCCGTTCGAAGGCCGGCGCGCAACTCAGGGCGAAGAGCCCGCTGCCGCAGTAAGCATCGACCAGGAACCCGGCCCCGCTGCCGGCGGCCTGTTCGCGCACGTAACCGGTGAAGGCCGGCAGAATGAACGGGTTGTTCTGGAAAAAATCACGGGCGAGGAAGTGGAGACGGAGCGGCTTTGCCGCTCCGAGTTGAGAGTTGAGAGTTGAGGGTTGAGAGTCGATTGCTTCGTGGATCACGGCGTCGTAATCCGTGATGACACCTTCCTGGGCGTGCCGAAGCAGGAGTGTCGCGTCGCGTTTGTATTCGCCGGCGGCGAGGCGGGCCTGGGTCTTGGCGCGGGCTTCGGGCAGCTTGGCGTTGATCTCTGCTGTGGCGATCGGGCAGACCGGCACATCGACGATCTCGAAGCGCGAGCCCTGTTTGAGGAAGCCGATGGGGTGGCTCTCTCTTGTTACTTGTTCCTTGGCACTTGTTACTTCTTTCCGGCGCGTATGCGCCGAAAAGTGCGGCGTGATCTTGGAGCGGTAGCCGAACTCCCGTGGCGAGCCGATGACGGGCGCGACGGGAAACTCCACCCCGGCCATGTATTTCAGCAGCTCCTCGACCTGCTGGCGCTTCCACTTCAGCTGCTCGGCGTAGGTGAGGTGCTGGTATTGGCAGCCGCCGCAGCGGCCGAACAGCGGGCACTTCGGGGCAATCCGGTGCGGCGACGGCGCGAGCACCGCGAGCAGGTCGGCCTCGGAGTAGTTCTTGTGGTTGCGGTAGACGCGCACGCGCACCTTCTCGCCCGGCAGGGTGAAGGGAACCATCACAACCCAACCCGAAACGGATTGGGTTGGTTGCGAGTTGAGAGCTGAGCGTTGAGAGACCGGAAGCGAGACACGGCCCAGCCCCACGCCGAGATTGGTCAGCGTCGCGATCTCCAGCTCCAGTTCGTGGTGATAGGGGAGCGGCTGGTCGTTGAATTTTTTCTTGGCCACGAGAAGGCACAAAAAGTCACAAAAACAAAAGGTTCCCAATCCTTTTCGTGTCTCTTAGTGACTCTTTGTGGCCATCCTTCCAGAAAAGATCACCAGTCTCCAGAATCCCCGCATCAAACAGCTCGTGAAGCTGCGCGACCGGCGCGAGCGCGACGACGCAGGCCTGTTCCTGATCGAGGGCTACCGCGAAATCCGCCGGGCACTGGAGAAAGGCGTCCGGCCCAAGGAGCTGTATTTCAGCCCCGGGTGGTTTCTGGGCGAGAACGAGCCTGCGCTGATCGACCAGGCGAAGCAGGCGGGGGCGCAGTTGTTCGAACTGTCGAAGGACGCTTTCGCCAAGGTCGCCTACCGCGAACGGCCCGACGGCCTGCTGGCGGTGGCCACGCAATGGAAACACGCACTGACCGACCTGAGGCTCGGCCCCCACCCATTCCTGTTGGTCGTCGAGTCCATCGAGAAGCCGGGCAACCTCGGCACCATCCTCCGCAGCGCCGACGCCGCCGGCTGCGACGCCGTGATCGTGTGCGACGCCGTGACCGACATCTTCAACCCCAATGTCGTGCGCGCCTCGACCGGCGTGCTCTTTTCCGTGCCGATCATAGTGGCCGAGAGCGCCGCTGTGCAGGCGTTTTTGGTCGAGAAGGGCATTCGCATCGTCGCCACCACGCCCGACACGCCGAATCTTTACACCAAGGCCGATCTGCGCGGCGCGCTGGCGATCGTCATGGGCAGCGAGCAATACGGGCTGAGCCCGTTCTGGCTCAAGGAAAGCAACCTGCTTGTCCGCATCCCGATGGCCGGCCAGGCCGACTCGCTCAACGTCGCCATGGCGACCATCATCACGCTCTTCGAGGCCGTGCGGCAGCGGAACTGCTAAGAAAACGCAGCACGGTCCGTTTATTGTGATATGAAGCTATCGGCATTTTGGCTCTGTGTGCTCCTGCCCACTTTTTGCTTCGGCAGCGGTGTATTGCGAAAACCTGCAGTGCTCATCATGCCCGATTTGGTCGAGTTTCGGGCAGGAAGCGTCTATTTACTCAGGGCGGAAATAGGCTTTCGGTGGGACGAGCAGGAGCCTTTAAAAATTAATGTTTGGCAGAGAGAAAAATCAGGCAAACGGGAATGGCTATTGGGCGATGTTCAGATTTTTGACGAAAACGGAAGAGAACTAGAGCGGCAGTTCTTCATGTCGATTCCACCTATGCCAGACGGCGAAGTGGTCATCTACCCTGGCGAATATAAACGTTTGGGTTTCTTTGTTTGGAACGGCAGCGTGATATTTCCGCGCTCAGGAAATTACTACGTCATCGCCACATTTAACGACGCTTGGATGGGGAAGAAGAACGTCATTTTCACGACGAGCAAACGCTGGTTTAAGGTGGTCGAGGCACCGCCAAAGAAAAGCAGTCTATAATCTAATCCCGAAGATTTCAGGTGCTCGATCAGCTCCGCGGTGCCGGTAGCCATGGAGATATTCGGTGCGTAGCCGAGATCGCGGCGGGCGGCGGAGATGTCGAACCAGTGGTCGGTGGCCATTTCCTTGGCGGCGAAGCGACGACAAGGAGTTTGCACTTGCTTGAGTCGGGGAGGTAATTACATTGTGACTATGCTTACCAAGATTGTGTCCATCGGAAACTCGCGCGGCATCCGCATTCCCAAGGCGATGCTGGAGCATTGTGGCTTTGGCGAGGAGGCGGAGTTGCAGGCCAAGAACGGCACGCTGATCCTGCGGCCGGTCAACACCCCGCGGGCTGGCTGGGCCGAGGCCTTTGGCGGCATGACGGCGGCCAAGGACGACTTGTTGGTGCATGAAGATCCGCCGTCCGGAACGCAGTTCGATGCGGAGGAGTGGCAGTGGTAATCCGTCGCTTCGACGTATGGCTGGTGAACCTTGATCCGACGATCGGCAGCGAGATCAGGAAAACACGCCCGGCCCTGGTGGCTTCGCCGGATGAAATGAACGCGCACATCGCCACGGTGATCATCGCGCCCATGACCACCAAGGGACGCGACTACCCCACCCGTGTGCCCTGCACGTTTCAGGGGAAATCCGGCCAGGTCGTGCTCGACCAGTTGCGCACGGTGGACAAAGCGCGGCTGGTCAAGCGGCTTGGCGCAGTGGACGCAGCGGTGGCGGACGCGGTGTTGGAGGGGCTGGCGGAATTGTTCGCCAAGTGAGCTGTAGGCTTGGCCTCTTGTAGGTTGCGAGCTTGCACGCAACGTGGCGCGCGCGCCCGCCACCTACGCGGAGCGCCGCAGGTGGGTGATCAGCTCCGCCGTGCCGGCGGCCATCGTGACGCGGGGGGCGTAGCCGAGGTCGCGGCGCGCGGCGGAAATATTGAACCAGTGGTCCGTGGCCATTTCCTTGGCGACGAAACGCGTCATCGGCGGCTCGCCCTGCAGTGGCAGCACGCGCCACAGCAGTTCAAGCACGCCGCCCGTCGCGTAGGCGGTGCCCAGCGAGACGTGTTTCGTGATCTCCGGCGCGCCCACACCACGCAGCAATTCGTTGATCCAGTCCCAGAGGACGACCGGCTCGCCGTTGGTGATGAAATAGGCCTTGCCCCCCACGCCCGGCGGGCCGGAGCCTTTGTAACCTATTAGGTTACAAGTATGGAGGGCTTGTTCGGCGAGGAGGTGGGCTTCGACGACGTTGGAGATGTGGGTCACATCCACCTTGTTGCGGCCGGAGCCGATGATTTTGAGCCGGCCGGCTTTCGCCAGCGCGAGCACGCGCGGCACCACGTTCCTGTCGCCGGAGCCCCACACGAGGTGCGGGCGCAGCGAGACGGTCGTGAGCGCCGGGCCGTTGGCGCCGGCCACGATCTTTTCCGCGGCGGCTTTGCTCGTCGGGTAGGCGCAGGGCGCGGCGGAGCAAAGCGGTGCCGACTCGTCCACGCCCGCAAGATCCCTGCCGTTGTAGACCACGCTGGGCGAGCTGGTGTAGACGAGCCGCGGCACGCCGGCCTCGCGACAGGCGAAAACGACATTGAAGGTGCCGTGCACGTTGACCCGGATGAAATCGGCCGCCGGGCCCCAGACGCCGACTCGCCCCGCCACATGGAAAACGGTGCCGACGCCGGCGCAGCCGCGTTGGAGGGCGGCGGTGTCGTCGAGGTCGCCCGAGATAACCTCCGCGCCGAGTTTCTCCAGTTCCGGCAAAGGCCGGCGGGCGAGCACGCGCACTTTCCGGCCGGCGGCGAGCAGCCGCTCGGCGAGTTTGCCGCCGATGAAGCCGCTGGCGCCGGTGATGAAGACGGGGGAATTATTGGCCACGGATGAAACGGATAGTCACGGATAAGAACAGAATATCGATCCTGTCATCCTGAGCGCAGCGAAGGATCCAGCGGGAGGACCGCATGCGTGCATGGTTCTGGATTCATCACTGCACTCAGAATGACACGCAGAAGGGAATGATGCCTGATGAGGTTCATTTTTTCAGCGCGCTGGACGGGATGTCGCGCTTGTCCAGCTCATAGCCGTGCTTGCCCACGGCCCAGCGGGCGAGGGCCAGCCGGTGGATCTTGGCGTTGTGGCGGACATCCACCGGCAGGTGCGGGTGCAGGTAGGCTAGCCGGATGGTGTCGGTATGCGCATGCGCCGCGCCGAGCGCCCGCAGCTCGCGCACGAGCTTGCGCCGCAGGGAGGGCGTGGCAACGACCTCACGCGAGACGGGCTCCACCACAATGGCCGGGCGGTGGCCGTCATGGCCGGTGCCAATGAGCGCGCTGCGGGCGACATTGGGGTGGGCGTTGAAAACGGGCTCGACTTGGTCCGGATAGAGCGGCCCCTCGCGGGTCTCGACCCGCTCGGCCTTCCGGCCGCAGAACCAGAGGCGGCCTTGGGCGTCGAGGTAGCCGAGGTCACCCATCCGGTGCCAGACCTCGGCCTTTTCGATTTTGGATTCTCGATTTTGGATTTTCGCGAGCGTGGTAGCCTCCGGAAGGGCGTCGTAGGATTTGGTGACGACGGGGCCGGACACAACGATTTCGCCGATTTCGCCGACGGGGAGTGCGCGGATTTCAGTCACGGGCCCGTCGGTGATCGGGATAACCTTCACCGTGATGTCCGGCACCGGCCGGCCGACGCAGGTGCCATGGCCCGCGGCCGTAGCCGCGGAAGTGCCAAACTCCAAAGGCCAATGGCCAAACATAGAACGGGTTTCCGCAGTTTTGGGTTTGGCGTCGGGCCTTTGGCCTTTGGCGTTTGGCCGGCCCAGGACTTCATCCGCGGAAATACTGCAAACCGGCAGAGCCTCGGTGGCACCGTAGGGGCTGTGGGCGGTGCCGTGAGGCAGGATCTTCTGGAGATCGGCGAAGAGCGACGGCGGCGCGGGCGCGCCGGCCAGGAGCACGCGCTTCAGAGAAGGAAGCACTTCGTTTTGTGCCAAACACTGTCGCGCGATTATCCTCCAAAGTGTCGGCGAGCCGAATGAGTTGGTGACGCCTTCCTGCCGAATAGCCTGTATGATTTTGTCTGGGTCAACCAACGCCGGGTGGGCTGGGTCGATCTCGGGCACGATCGTCGTCAGGCCGAGCGCGGGGTTGAAGAGCGCGAAGATCGGCAGCATCGGCAGGTCCACCTCGCCCGGCGCGATGCCGTAGGTGTCGCGCACCAGCCGCACCTGCGCCTCGAACATGCCGTGCTCGTAGCACACGCCCTTCGGCGCGCCGGTGGAGCCGGAGGTGAAGAGAATCGCCGCCAGATCGGTCGCGGCGACTTCGCAACACACCCCGGCGCTGCGCGCCACCCCTCTCAAGAGGGGACTGGGAAGCAACCGCGCCGTGGGCGAGCCGGACGCCCAGAGGCGGACCTCCACGGACTTGAAGGCCGCGCGGAACACATGGCTCATCACCTGGGCGAGCGGGATGCCGAGCAGCACGCGCGGGCGCGAGCGGGCGACGCAGGCGAGAAAACTCTTCCGCCCCATGCCCGGGTCGATGATGACGGGCACGGCGCCGAGCTTGAAGAGCGCGAAGGCGGCGGCGATGAGCGGCAAACCCTGCCGCACCATCACCAGCACGCGGTCGCCACGTTGCACGCCGCGGGAGGAGAGCTTTGCCACCCACGCGTCCACCTCGGAGGCGAGTTCGGCGAAGGACAGCGAGAGATAGTCGATCCGTCCATCCGCCGTGCGTCCGCGCGGCACCTTGATGGCGGCGTGCTCCGGCTGGCGCGCGGCCATCAGCGGCAGGTGGCGGGCGATGTTGGCGGAATCGGGCACGAGAAATTTGTAATCTATTATATTACAAGTTTCTGGGGTCAGCTTTTCCAGGCGGGCTCGGCCTTGAGCAGCTTCGCCTGCCAGGGCAGGAGCACGGCGTCGATGCTGGCGGGGTCGCGGGCGATCAGCACGAGCTGCGAGCGGGTGGCGATGAGCGTGGGGTCGAGGTTGAAGCCGGCGGCGAGGCGGTCGCGGTCGGCCTTGATGCGGTCCTGCCGGGCGAGTTCGTCGGGATTCATCGGGGCAAACTCGCGGCGGCGTTCGCGGCGCGGCAGGGTGTGCGGATCGGTGGCGAAACCGCGGCGGATGGCCTCGGCCATCGAGGGATAGAGCCGGTCGTGGCGGCGGCCGAGATGGATGTCCAGCACCTCGGGGAGGGGCCGGTCCTCCTCGGCGGCGCGGGCGATGCGGCCGAGCAGCTCGTTGCCGACGACCTTGAAGGGCGGCGTGTTGAGCTTCTCGGCCCAGCCCTCGCGCCAGTGCCAGAGGGCGTGGAGCACGCCGAGCCCGCGGCCGCGCAGCCGCTCGGAGCCGTTCACGCGCCAGGCGTTTTCGTCGGGGGCGGCGAAACCGTCGCGGGCCACCTCGATCTGCCAGCGGCATTTCTGCTCCATCCACTCCATGCGGCCGAGCCGATCGAGGCCGGCGCGCAGCCGGTCGCGCAGCGCGGGCAGGTAATAGACGTCGGTGGCGGCGTAATCGAGCATGTCGCGGTCGAGCGGGCGCTGGGACCAGTTGGCCTTCTGGTGGTCCTTGTCCACCTTCGCGCCGAAATTCTGCTCCAGCAGCGCGGCCAGGCCGAAGCGCGGGATGCTCAGCAACTGCGCGGCGAACATCGTGTCGAAAAGCCTGTGCGGCTCGAACCGGCACAGCTCCCAGAGCAGGCGCAGGTCGTAATCGCTGCCGTGCATGAGGAGCGGCTTGGCGGCGAGGCGCGGCCAGAGCTCGTCGAGGGGCAGGCCGGCCAGGAGGTCGACGAGGTAGATCTCGCCGTCGGCGAGGATCTGGAGCAGGCAGACCTTGGTCTTGTAGCGGAAGAGGTTGTCGGCCTCGGTATCGAGCGCGATCTCGGCGCAGCGGTCGAGCGCGGCGTGGAGCGCCGGCAATTGCGCGGGTTGGTCGATGAACTGGTAGCGGAGCGTCGGATTCAAACGGGGGGAGGGGTTGGGTTGTCCCAGGCGGAGAGGAAGGCGTCCATCAGCACCGGCAGGTCGGGGCTGTAGCCGCCCTCGAGGATCGCGGCGGCGGGGCGGCCGGACTGGCGGAGCCAGCGGCCGAGCCTGGCGAAGTCGGGCGCCTCGAGCGTCATGGCCGTGATGGGATCGCGGGCGTAGGCGTCGAATCCGGCGGACACGAGCACGAGGTCGGGATTAAAGTCGAGCACGGCTTCCAGCGACAGCGCCAGCGCCAACAGGTGCGCTTCGCGCGGGCTGTGCGGGTCGACGGGAAAGTTGTAGCAGTTGGCGAAGTTGGTCGTGCCGGTGCCCGGATAGCCGGGATGTTGGTGGACGGAGGCGAACAGCAGGCCGGGCTGGCCGCGCAGGATGTCCTCCGTGCCGTTGCCGTGGTGGGCGTCGAAATCCCACACCGCCACGCGCCGACCGGAGGATGCGACGTGCAGCGCAGCGATCGCGATCTGGTTGAGATAACAGAAACCCATCGCTTGGGAACGCGTGCAGTGGTGGCCGGGCGGGCGCATGAGCGAGAAAGCCAGGGCTCCGGCCAACGCGGCTTCGGCGGCGTCGAGCGCGGCACCCACGGCGCGGCGCGCGTGGTCGTAAATGCCCGGAAAGTGCGGTGTGTCGTCGTCGATGTCGCCGGGCTGCTGAAGGCGATGGAGCAGCGCCGGCGTGTGGGCGGTCAGCAGGACGGCCTCGGTGGCGATCTTGGGCCGCCGCCACTCCCAGTCGGGGTGCGCGGCCTGGAGGTGGGCGGCGCCGCGGGTGACGCGGGCCGGCTGCTCGGGCCGCAGGTGCGAACCATACTCGGCGCAGGAAGGGTCGTGAAAAATGATCATCGTGGCGGTCCGCCCACGGACCAATGGGAGCCACAGGGAAAACCTAAACCGCGCCGCGCAGCAAGCCGGGATTGTCGCCGATCAGCGCGCCGACGCCCCACTCCGCCAGCCGACGGGCGGTGGCGGCATCGTTGACCGTCCAGCACCAGAGCGTGGCGCCGCCGGCGTGGATGGCGGCGACCATGGCGCGATTCCGCACCGCGCGGTGACGCAGACTGAGGCCGCCGGCGCCGGCCGCGGTCATCTGGCGCAGAAGTTTGCCGGCGCCACCGCGTCCTGCGGAAATGAGCATGCGCGGGATGTCCGGGGCGAGTTTCGCGGCTGCCCGCACCAGCGGGGCCTCGAAGGAAGCCAGGATCACCCACCGAGTGGCGCGGGCCCGCCGGACGGCGCGCACGACCGGCGCGACGGTCGCGCCGCGTTTCAGCTCAATCTGCACGACCGCCCGGCCGCGCACCAACGCGAGCGCGTCGGCCAGCCGGGGAATGGGCTCGGTGCCGGCGACGCGGAGTTCTTTCAACTCGCGCCAGGTGTGGTCGGCCAGGCGACCGGGCCGGCCGGTCAGCCGGCGCAGGCCGGCGTCGTGAAACACCGCGGGCACGCCGTCGCGCGTCACCTGCACATCGAGTTCGATGCCGTCCGCCTTCAGCGCCAGGGCCCGGCGGAAGGCCGCGAGGGTGTTTTCCGGTTTTTCGGCGGAGGCGCCGCGATGAGCGATGACTAATGTGGCCACGGCGTTGTTTTTCCTTGGCCAGCGCCGCCGAGCCAATGCTAAATGCACGGCATGAAGGTCGTCGTGCTTTGCTCCGGGGGCATGGATTCGGTGACCGCGCTCCATTGGGCGCGGGCGCACCATGAGGTGTGCGCCGTGCTGAGCTTCGATTACGGCGCCAAGCACAACCACCGCGAGATCCCGTTCGCGGCCGAGCACGCGCACGCGGCCGGCGCGCCGCACCGGGTCATCCCGCTGGATTTCATCGGGCAGCTCTTCGCCTCCGACCTGCTGAAAACCGGCGGGGACGTTCCCGGGGGGCATTACGCCGATGAAAACATGAAGCGCACGGTCGTGCCGTTCCGCAACGGCATCATGCTGGCCGCGGCGACGGGTTTCGCCGAGAGCGCCGGGGCCGAGGGGCTCGTCATCGCGGCGCACACCGGCGACCACACGATCTATCCCGACTGCCGACAGGACTTCATGCAGGCGATGGGCGACGCGATAAAACTTGGCACCTACGCCGGCGTGCAACTGCTCCGGCCGTTCATCACCCTGACCAAGGGACAGATCGCCGCCGAAGGCGCGCGGCTGGGGGTGGATTTTGCCCGCACCTGGTCGTGCTACAAGGGCGGCGCCGTGCACTGCGGCCAATGCGGCACCTGCGTCGAGCGCCGCGAGGCGTTCCAGCAGGCCGCGTTGGCCGATCCCACGACCTACGAATCCACGCCGCCGCTGCCGGCTGGACCAAGAAAAGGAGGAGAGAACGAGTAGGAGAACGAAGAACGAGAACGAACTGGAATCGTTCTCGTAATCGCAATCTTTCTCGGCCTCTCGTGTGCCATGCTCATCTCCGAGATCTTCCATTCCCTCCAGGGCGAAGGCGAGCTGACCGGCGTGCCGTCGGTCTTCGTGCGCACGAGCGGCTGCAACCTGCGGTGCAACTGGTGTGACACGCCCTACGCCTCCTGGCAACCCGAGGGCCGGCCGATGGATGTGGACGAGATCCTGGCCGAGGTGCGCCGGCATCCGGCGCGGCACGTCGTTCTGACCGGCGGGGAGCCGATGATAGCCCCGGAAATCCGCGAGCTGGCCGCGGCGCTGGAAAAATCCGGCCACCATCTCACCATCGAGACGGCGGCGACCGTCGCGCCCGACGGCATCGCCTGCGACCTGGCGTCGCTCAGCCCGAAGCTGAGGAACTCCGCGCCGGACGCGCGGCTCGACGACACGTGGCGGAAGAAACACGAACAGCTCCGCTGGCAGCCGGAGGTCGTGAAGGCGTGGTTGGGCGGTTATGGCTATCAGCTGAAGTTTGTCGTCGCGCAGCCGGCGGATGTGGATGAGATTGAGGCGATGCTCGCTTCACTCGGACAGGAAATCCCCCCCGCCAAGGTGCTGCTCATGCCCGAGGGCACGACGGTCGAGGCCCTGCGCGCCAAGGCCGGGTGGTTGGGCGAGCTGTGCAAGGCGCGCGGCTACCGTTACGCGCCGCGGCTGCACATCGAGCTCTACGGCAACCGGCGCGGCACATGAAAATAAGCCTGATCCCCCGCCTCGGGCCGGCGAAAAAACTGTCGGAGGAGCTGATCGAGCTGCGCCAGCGGGTGGCGGAGCGCGCCGTCACCATCCGGGAGCTGCTCTACGTCCTGAAGGGGCGGGCCTACATGTTGCTGGTGATCCTGCTCACCCTGCCCTTCCTCCTGCCCTTGCCGCTGCCGGGCCTGTCCACGCCGTTCGGCCTGGCGATCATGTTGATCTGCCTGCGGCTGGCGTTGGGGCAAAGGCCGTGGCTGCCCAAGAGCATCCAGCGCCGGGAGCTGCCGCCGGGCTTCATCCCGCGCCTGCTCGACCTGGCGGCCCGGATCATCGGCTGGCTGGAACGCGTGCTCCGGCCCCGTTGGTTGGTGCTCACCGAGCACGGACTGATCCGGCAGCTGCATGCGATCATGATGGTGGCGGCGGCGGTCATCCTGCTGCTGCCGCTGCCGATCCCCTTTTCCAACAGCCTGCCCGGCTGGTCGATTCTGCTCCTCGCCAGCGGCCTGCTGGAACGCGACGGCCGGGCGATCGTGTTCGGTTACCTGATGTTTGCCCTCAGCGTGGTCTACCTGTGGCTGTTCGGCGAGGCGGCGCAGCACCTGGTGGAAGCGGCCCTGGCGAGGTGGCGGGCCTAGAACTTGCCCGGGCGCAGCACCTGCACGTCGGCGGCGAACGCGATCATGCCGTAGCGCGGAAACAGCTCGCGCTCCAGCCGCTCCAGCAGCGCGGCGGCCACCTCCGGGCGCACGATGACCTCGATCTGGATGTTGCTGAACTCCGGGATGTCCGCCGGCCGGCCGCCGCGCCGGCCCTCGCCCTCCACGGCAAAAAGGGTCCAGCCGCGCGCGCCGGCGGCGCGCAGCAGATCCAGGACGGGTTCGCGGGCAAATGCCTCGCAGACGATCGTGACGAGTTTCATGGGATGCAGGGCCATGGGAATCAGGAGTGGAGCCAGCGGGCGACCGCCAGGCAATAGGGGATGCCGAGGGTGAGGTTGAAGGGGAACGTGATCGCGAGGGAGGCGGTGAGATAAAGCGTGGGGTTGGCCTCCGGGATGGCGACGCGGATGGCGGCGGGAGCCGCGATATACGACGCGCTGGCGGCGAGCACACCCAGCAGGGTGGCGCCGCCCACGCTCAGGCCGGTGGCATGCCCCACCGCGACGCCGAGCGCGCCGTTCAGCAGCGGGACGAGGATGCCGAAGCCGATCAGAAACGCGCCCACCTTGCGGAGATCGCCGAGGCGCCGGCCCGCGACGATGCCCATTTCCAACAGGAACAGGGCGAGCACGCCCTGGAAGGGCGTGACGAAAAAGGGCGCGACCTTCTCCATGCCCGCGCCGCCGCTGACAAAGCCGATCAGCAGCGAGCCGACGAGCAGCAGCACGCTCCGGCCGAGCAGCGCCTCATGCGCGGCGGACCTGACTGCCGGGAAGACCGCCTCGTCCGTCCGGCGGGTCGCGAGCTTGCACAGGACGATGCCGACCAAAATGGCGGGGGACTCCATGATCGCCAGAAAAGCCGTGGCGTAATTCTCGAACGGCAGGCCGATGGACAACAGGTAGTTGGTGGCGGCGATGAAGGTGACGGCGCTGACCGAGCCGTAGTGCGCGGCGATCGCCGCCGCGTCGGCCGCCGGCAGTCCGCCCGCCCATCGCAGCACCGGATAGGTCCAGAAAGGGATGAGCGCGCCCAGCAACAGGGCGGCCAGGCCGGGCAGCCAGATGGTGCCCAGGCCGGCGTTGGAAATCGCCACCCCGCCCTTGAAGCCGATCGCCACCAGCAGATAGATGGTGAGGCCGAGGTAGAGGGGCTCGGGGAACTTCAGGTCGCTCCTGACGAGCGCCGCAAACACCCCGAGGGCGAAAAACAGCACCGCCGGCGAAAGCAGGTTGGCGCGGACGGCGTCGAGGATCTCCATGAACAGGCGAGGCTATTCGCGCGGGCGCGCGCCGGTCAATGGCGGAGGGTTCCGCAATTGGGCGCGAATGTGCGCGATCTGCTGCTCCAGTTTCACCAGCTCGGCTTCGAGCGCCGATCCGGGGGCCGCGGGCGATCGGTGAGCCGGCGCATCCGCCTCCAGCTCCGCATGCATCTCCGCCATGCTGTTCATGATGATGCCGATGAAAAGATTGAGGATGATCATCGTGCCGAAAACGATAAAGCTGATGAAATATCCCGCCACGAGCAGCGGGGGCGCGGCGCCGAGCGCGCGATTGAAGATGTCGCCCCAGTTGTCGAGCGTCACGACCCGGAAAAGGGACAGCAAGGCGGTGGCGAGATTGCCAAAATCGCCGCCGGCCCCGCTTCCGAACAGATGCACCCCGGCCACGGCGTAGATATAGAAGAGCAGCCCGAGCAGCAGGCTCACATAGCCCATCGCGGAGAGGCTCTTGAGCAGCGCGCCGACCAGCAACTGGAGCTTGGGCAGGGCATGCACCAGCCGCATGAGCCGCAAGACCCGGGCCAGGCGCAGGACCGAGGCGAAGGGGCCGCCGACGGGCAGCAGGCACGCCGCCACGATCAGGCAGTCGAACACGTTCCAGCCGTCGGCGAAGTAGGCCAGCGGCCGGCGGCCGTGGGCGGCCACGCGCAGGCCGATCTCCACGACAAAAAAGCCGAGCACAGCCCGGTCGAGAAGGCTGATCCAGTGGCCGTGCCGTGCCATCAGGGGCGCGCTGGTTTCCAGGCCCGCCAGCGTCCCGGCCAGCACGATCATGCCGATGACCATCCCCGGGAAAACCCGGTGCCCGACCACGCGGCCCGCAAAACATGTCAGATCGGAAGTCACGCCTTGGGCTGGGGGGCCGGAGCCGACTTGCGGAGCGAGACCGCGATCGCCGAGCCCAGCACCGCGGCAATGATGCCCAGCGACCAGCTGATCGGGAACTTGCCGCCGAAGGCCTCGTTCAGCCAGACCATCTTGAGTCCCACGAAGACCAGCACGACGCCCAGGCCGTATTTCAGGAAGCGGAACTTGTGCATGACGCCGGCCAGCAGGAAAAAGAGCGAGCGCAGCCCCAGGATCGCAAAGGCGTTGGAGGTGAAAACGATCAGCGGCTCGCGCGTGAGGGCGAAGATCGCCGGGACGGAGTCGACGGCAAAGACGATGTCGCTGATCTCGATGAACACCAGGCACACGAGCAGCGGGGTGGCGTGCCAGATTCCGTTCAGGCGCACGAGGAACTTGTCGCCGTGCATCCCGGGCGTCACCGGCATCAGGCGGCGGAGCAGGCGCAGGACGGGATTTTTTTCCGGCTCGATCGGTTTTTCCGGGGCGAACAGGATCTTGATGCCCGTCAGGATGAGAAACCCGCCAAAGAGCAGGATGACCCAGTGAAACTGCATCAGCAGCGCCCCGAGCGAGATGAACAGGGCCCGGAACACCAGGGCGCCGAGAATGCCGTAGAACAGGACGCGGTGCTGGTATTGCGGCGGCACGGCAAAGTAGCCCAGGACGACGACAAAGACAAAGATGTTGTCCACCGACAGGGACGCCTCGATGACGTAGCCGACGAGAAATTCCAGGGCCGTCTGCTTCGCCAGCGCCGCGTGGTCCAGCCCGATCAGGCGGGGATCCAGCGGCAGCTTCCACTGCGCGTAGAAGTAAAGCCCGGCGCAGAACGCCAGGGCCAGGCTGATCCAGACCAGCGTCCAGGCGAAGGCCTCCTTGACGCTCACGGCGTGCGCCTTGCGGTGAAAGACGCCGAGGTCGAGGGCCAGCATGCCCAGCACGAAGAGCAGGAAGGCCGAGTAGAACCACCAGTAG
Source organism: Opitutia bacterium (assembly GCA_016190985.1). GTDB lineage: Bacteria > Verrucomicrobiota > Verrucomicrobiia > Opitutales > Opitutaceae > Lacunisphaera. Next base: position 26,685 of record JACPPI010000007.1, read on the forward strand.
TCGGCGAAGGGAAAAAGCGGAATGTGCGGCATGTCGGGCGCCAAGGAGCCCGCCTTTGCGCCCGACCACAAGCCGGACCGGATTGGAAATCCGCGCCGAGTTTCCACGGCCGTGGCAAGGCTGTTTCCGCAGGCGATCCGCTGGGCGCGGGAACCTGGCCGGCCTGCGGACCCGGCCGCAAGAGGCCCCCGCCGGATGAACTCAGGATTCCAGGGGCCACGGCCGCCCATGGGCGGCCCAGTGCGCGCGCAGATCGTGCAGGTTGCGGTTGAACGCGGCTTCGATGAGCAAGGCGTCGTCCAGCAGACCGATCTCCGGAACGCTGTCCGGGATGAGGTCGTGGCCATGGAGGAGGTAGAAGAGCACAAAGGCCGCTTCACGCTGGGCCTGGGTGTTGGCGGCGGCGGGCGTCTCTTTCAGGAAAAGCGCGAGGATCTCGACCCGCTGGCGCAAACGACGGGATGCGCCGAGCGGAGCCACTTTCCGCCGGACTTCGGGCAGGATAAACCGGAAACCGGCCAGGTCGGCCGGGCTCACGCAGTCCGCCCCCCGGGCGACATGCTCGGACGTGCTCGCGGCCGGACCGGCGCCAAGCATTTTGGCGAGATAGTGGCTGACGGACGAAGAAAGGTGCTCGTGCATGATGGTTGAAACGCCACACCCAATCACCAAACGCGCGGACAACAAGCCGGACTGGATTGCAATTCCGCACGGAGTTTCCAGCCGCCCCTCGGCCCGTCGTCAGCAGGCCAGCACCAGCTTGCCGAATTGCGCCCCGGCCTCCATGTGGCGCAGGGCGGCGTCGGCGCGGTCGAGCGGGAACACCTTGTCCACCACCGGAACGATCCGGTGGGTCTCGACAAACCGGGTCATCCCGGCGAAGTCCGCCGGCGAGCCCATCGTCGTGCCGAGAAGATTGATCTGGCGAAAGAAACATTTGCGCAGGTCGAGCGCCTTGGGATTGCCGGTGGTGGCGCCGAAGAAGACGAGACGGCCGCCGGGAGCGGTCAGATCGATCAGCTTGGCGAAACCGTCGCCACCGGCGCTGTCGACAATCGCGTCGAAACGCCCGGCCGCCTTTTGCAAGGCCTCGGCCCAGTCGGCGTCGCGATAGTTCACGCCGCCGCGCACGCCGAGGGTCTGCGCGCGCGCGCGCTTGTCCGCCGAGCCTGAGGTCACCCACACCTCCGCGCCCGCCGCGACGGCGAATTGCAGGGCGAACAGCGCCGCGCCGCCCCCGACGCCGGTGACGAGCACGCGCTCGCCGGCCTTGAGCTGCGCGCGGGTGAAGAGCGCGCGCCACGCCGTGAGCCCGGCCAGCGGCAACGCGGCGGCCTGCTCCCACGTGAGGTGGGCGGGCTTGGGCGCGAGGTTGGCGACCGGGATTGAAACCTGCTCGGCGAAGGTGCCGTGATCCGGCAAGCCGAGAATGCGGTAGGCCGGGCCCTGCGCCCGCGGGTCGTCACCCCAGTCGAGCGATGGGTTGATGATGACCTCGCGCCTCACCCAGGATTGGTCGGCGGGCGAGCCGACCGAGGTCACGACGCCCGCGCCGTCCGAACCAAGGGTGATGGGCAGCCTGATGTTCGGATAAAGCCCGAGCTGGGTCCAGAGGTCACGGTGGTTGAGCGCGGCGGCCTTGAGCCGCACCACGGCCTGGCCGGGCGCGGCGACCAGGTCGGGAGCCTCGCAGGTTTCGAGCGGGCTTTTGACCGCCGTGAGGACTGTGGCTTTCATGTCTGTGGCGTCAGGGTTTGCGCAATTTCGACTGTAGTTTCCTGATCTCCGGGCTGACGGCGGAGCAGCTTTCATTGCCGCAGCCGGGCGACTTCTTTTTGCCGAACCAGGAGCGCAGCAGCAGCGCCGCCGCGACGGCGACAATGAGGAGCGTGATAACGGTTTGGAGAGCGGCGGACATGGTTCAGTAACCCAGCGCGCGGCCGGCTTGGTAGAAGGCGAAGCAGACAAGCCAGGCGGTGCCGGTCATGTAGGCGATCTGGAACAGCGGCCAGCGCCACGAGTTTGTTTCACGTTTCACGACGGCAACCGTGCTCATGCACTGCATGGCGAAAACGTAATACACCATGAGCACAAGGCAAACGAGCGGCGTGAACAGCGGGGCGCCGTCCGGCCAGCGGGCCTGGCGCAGGGCGGTGCGGACGGGCGTGACATCGGCCCGTTTCCCTCCTTGGAAATTTTCCACGCTGAAGACGACGGCGGTGGAGCTGACAAATACTTCCCGGGCGGCGAAGGAGGTGACAAGCCCGATGCCGATGCGCCAGTCGAAGCCGAGCGGCTTGATCACCGGCTCGAGCGCGTGGCCGGCGCGCCCGGCGAAACTTTGGGCGATCTGTTCCGTGGCCGTGGCGGCGGAATCGGGATGCTTCGGGTGGGTGGTGAGGAACCAGAGCACGATGGAGATGCCGAGGATGATGGTGCCGGCGTTTTTCAGGAACAACCAGCCGCGCTCGACCATCTGGCGGACGATGTCCTTGAAATGCGGCGGCTGGTAGGGCGGCAGCTCCATGATCATATGCGGCGGGGCGCCCTGGAGGAGGGTGCGCTTGAACAGCCACGCGAAGAAAAAGGCCCCGCCTGTGCCGAGCGCATACATCAGGAGCATGATGCCGGCCTTGGTCGTCGCGGGGATGGTGTCGCCCGGCAGCAGGGTGGCGATCATCAGCAGGTAGACGGGCAGCCGGGCGGAACAACTCATCAACGGGGCGACCAGGATGGTGACGAGGCGGTCGCGGGCGTTCTCGATGGTGCGCGTGGCCATGATGCCGGGGATGGCGCAGGCGTAGGAGCCGAGCAGCGGGATGAAGGAGCGGCCGTTGAGGCCGACCTTGCTCATGGGCCGGTCCATGATGAAGGCGGCGCGCGCCATGTAGCCCGTGCTTTCGAGAAGGCCGACGAAGAAAAAGAGGATGAGGATCTGCGGCAGAAAAACGACGATGCCCCCCACCCCGCCGATGACGCCATCCGTCAGCAGGTCGCGCAGGTCGCCGGGAGCCATCCCGCCCTTCACCCAGCCGCCGAAGGCGGCGACCTGGCCGTCGATGAAGTTCATTGGCGCCTCGGCGAGCGAGAAGATGGAATAGAACAACGCGGCCATGATCGCGCCGAACACGGCCCAGCCCCAGATCGAGTGGCAGAGCACGGCGTCGATCCGGTCGGAGCGCGAGGGCCCCGAGTCGCGGGTGCGGCGGACGACATCGCGGCAGAGCAGCCCGATGGCGTCGTAGCGGCTGCGGACGAGCGCGGCGGACCAATCGGCGCCCCCGCCGGCCCAGCGTTGTCGCCAGGTGCCGAGAATCTCGTGGGTGCGGGGGCTGAGGGGCTTGGAGCCGGCGACCCGCACGGTGTCAAAGTCCGTCAGCAGCAGCAGCGCCTCGGCGCGGGCGACGAGCGCGGTGCGGGCGTCGTTTTGCGTGAGCGAGGCCTGAAGCTCGGCGACCGCCGGGGCGATCGGGCCGGGCACATCCCAGCGGTGGCGCGCCAGCGGCAGCTCGATGCGGCTCAGGGCGAGCTTCAGCTCGACAAGGCCCTTGCCGTGAACGGCCTCGCACGCGACGACCGGCACGCCGAGCGCCTTTTCCAGCGCGGCGGCGGACACCTTCATGCCGGCGGCGGCGGCCATATCCATCATGTTGAGCGCGATGATGACCGGCCGCCCGAGGTCGAGGATCTGGTGGACGAGGTAGAGGTTGCGCTCAAGATTGGAGGCATCGACGACGCAGATGAGGCGGTCGGGCTGCGGCGTGTCCGCGCGGCGGCCGAGGAGCACATCGCGCAGCACCGCCTCGTCGGGCGAGCGCGCCGCCAGCGAATAGGCGCCGGGCAGGTCGATGATCTCGATGGGCCGGCCGTGTTGCGACCAGGTGATGCCGATCTTTTTCTCGACGGTGACGCCCGGGTAGTTGCCGACCTTCTGGCGGAGTCCGGTCAGCGCGTTGAAGAGCGTGGTCTTGCCGGAGTTCGGGTTGCCGACGATCGCATAGACCGGCGTCCGGTCCGGTGCCGCGACCGGACGCTTGCGCCCGGTCAGGGTTATATGGGCGGGCAGTTTCACCGGGCGCCGGCCGGCCCATCGACTAGGCTCAGGGCGGGGAGCTGCTCGACGAGAATGCTCATGGCCGCCCGGTGGTTGAGGGCGAGCCGGGTTCCGTTGACCAGGCAGAGACTGGTGGCCGTGCCGGAAATCTTGGTGACCAGCGCCGCCTCGCCAAAGCCCATTTCCCGCACGCGCTGGCAGAAGCCGTCGTCGCCGTTGAGGACGCAGACCCGCCCGGTCGCGCCGGCGGGCAGCTGACAGAGCGGCGAGAGATGAAGGTGGGCGGCGGACATGGCAGATGAGACTGAGTATCAGAAGAGAATCAGAAAAAGGCCCCGGGTCAACCTATGACAGTAGACGCCTCGGGGCTAAGAGGTTAGCGCCGCCGGCGTTTGACGGCAAGCTGGACACCGGAGTAGCGCACGAGGCTTTGCAGGTGCTCGTATTGCTGCGGGTCCATGGTCTTGGCGGCCTTGAGTTCTTCCTCGGCGCGCTTCATGGCGGCCTCGACCGTGTTCTCGTCAATTTTCTCCTCGGTGATCGCGTGCTCGGCGAGCACGCGGACGCGGTCGCCGTCGATCTGGGCGAAGCCGCCGCCGACGGCGAGCCACGAGGTGGCGCCGCCCTTCGTCACCCGGAGTTCGCCGTCCGCCACCTGGGTAAGCAACGGGATGTGGCCCGGGAGGACGCCGATCTCGCCCTCGACCGTCGGGACGACGACGGAGTCGATGGTGTCGGAATACACCTTCGCCTCGGGCGTGACGATTTCGAGCGTGAGGGGCATGGTTAGAAGTAGTGGGTAGTGAGTAGCGGGTAGCGAGTAGCAGTGGGTGGAGACTTTATTGGCTATGCTCTCTACGCACTACTCGATGCTCGCTACAGGTTGCGTTATTTCTTCTGCGAGGCGGCGATGACCTCGTCGATGCCGCCCTTCATGTAGAAGTCGCCCTCGGCGACATGATCGAGCTCGCCGTCGAGGATCATCTTGAAGCCGCGGACGGTCTCCTTGACGGGGACGTATTTGCCTGGCGTGCCGGTGAACACCTCGGCGACCGCGAAGGGCTGCGAGAGGAGGCGCTGGATCTTGCGGGCGCGGTAGACGGTGAGCTTGTCCTCGGGGGAAAGCTCGTCGAGGCCGAGGATCGCGATGATGTCCTGGAGATCCTTGTAGCGCTGGAGCACGCGCTGCACCTCGCGGGCGACCTTGTAGTGTTCCTCGCCGACGATGTCGGGCTGGAGGGCCTTCGAGACAGACGAGAGCGGATCGACAGCCGGATAGATGCCCAACTCGGCGATGGAGCGCTCGAGCACGATGGTGGAGTCGAGGTGGGCGAAGGTGTTGGCCGGCGCGGGATCGGTCAGATCGTCGGCGGGCACGTAGACAGCCTGCACGGAGGTGATGGAACCCTTCTTCGTCGAGGTGATGCGCTCCTGGAGGAGGCCCATCTCGTTGGCGAGGGTCGGCTGGTAACCGACGGCCGAGGGCGAGCGGCCGAGGAGCGCGGACACCTCGGAGCCGGCCTGCGAGAAACGGAAGATGTTGTCGATGAAGAGCAGCACGTCCTGGTTCTTCTCGTCGCGGAAATACTCGGTCATGGCGAGCGCCGAGAGGGCGACACGCATGCGGGCGCCCGGCGGCTCGTTCATCTGGCCGTAGACGAGCGCGACCTTGGACTTGCTGAGGTCCTGCTGGTTGATGACGCCGGCCTCGGACATCTCGTGGTAAAGATCGTTGCCCTCGCGGGAGCGCTCGCCGACGCCCGCAAACACGGAGTAGCCGCCGTGCGCCTTGGCGATGTTGTTGATGAGCTCGAGAATGACGACGGTCTTGCCGACGCCGGCGCCGCCGAACGCGCCCGCCTTGCCGCCCTTGATGAACGGGCAGATGAGGTCGATGACCTTGATGCCGGTCTCGAGGATCTCGGACTTGGTGTTCTGGTCGACCAGCAGCGGAGCCGGGCGGTGGATCGGATAACGCTTGGTGTGGGCGACCGGGCCCTTGCCGTCCACGGCGTTGCCGGCGACGTCGAAGATGCGGCCGAGCACACCGTCGCCCACGGGGACGGTGATCGGGCCGCCGGTGTCGACGACCTCCATGCCGCGCACGAGGCCCTCGGAGGACGACATCGCGATGGCGCGGGCAACGCCGGCGCCGAGGTGCTGCTGGATCTCAAGCGTCAGGACCTCCTTCTTGCCGGCCACCGTGAAGCTGATGGTCAGCGCCTGGTAGATGGGCGGGATGGCGTGCTCGGCGAACTGCACGTCGACGACGGCGCCGATGACTTGGACGATTTTTCCGATATGGCTCATGACTTGAACGGGTGGGGGGTGATAAAGTTAGCTGGCGCTGAACGCGGCGGCCGCGATCTCGAGGATTTCCTGGGTGATGCCGGCCTGGCGGGCCTTGTTGTATTCGAGCGTGAGGTCGCCGAGGAGCTTGGTGGCGTTGTCCTTGGCGGTCTTCATCGCGACCATGCGGGCGCTCTGCTCGGAGGCCTTGGCCGAGAGAACGAGCTGGTGGATGTAGCGGTTGACGTAGAACGGCAGCAACGCGGCGAGCACGGCGTCGGCGCTGGGCTCGAACAGCATGTCGCGCTCGTCGGTGAACTTGCCGGCGCCGGCCTCGGCGCGGAGGGTGGAGACGAAGTCCTTGACGTTGCTCAGCGGCAGCACGGGGCGGGCGACGGCCTCCTGCACGAGCGTGTTCTTGTAGCGCGGGTAGATGACCTCGACGGTGTCGATGGAGCCCTCGAGAAACAGCTTCACCATGAACTCGACCGGCGTCTTGACCTCATTGAAGCCGGCGCGGTCGGAGACGGTGAAGTCGGCGAGCACATCGCGCTTCGTGCGGGCGAGGAACTGCGCGCCCTTGCGGCCGATGGCCACATATTTGGCGGGCATCCTGATCTCGGTGACGAGCTTGAAGAGGTTGGCGTTGAGCGGGCCGCAGAGGCCCTTGTCCGTCGTGACGAGCAGAATGCCGCGGACCTTCACGTCGCGCCGGACCAGCAGCGGGTGCTGGTTCTCGCCCACGCGGGGCGCGAGGGCGGCGAGCATGTCGGCCATCAGCTGGGCGTAGGGCCGGCCGGCGAGCGCGGCGGCCTGCGCCTTCTTCATCTTCGACGCGGCCACCAGCTCCATCGCCTTGGTGATCTGGCGGGTGTTCTTGACCGACTTGATGCGCCGGCGGATGTCGCGGGTGGAGGGCATGGATCAGGAAAGACTGAAAGACTGAAAGGCTGAAGGACGGAAGGTCACCATTTGGTTATTTGAGCAGCGTGACAAAGATGGCGATAAGTTCGTCGCATTCTTTCTTGAGCGCAGCGAGACGCTGCGGGGGAAGAATGCCGTCCGCTTCGATGGATTCGGGCCAGAGCAGGGTCTCGTCAGCCTCGCGCAGGCAATCGCCAAGTTTTGAGCGATATTCGGCCTTGGAGCGGCCTCGCTGGGCTTCGCGGTAATTCGCGCCGACCGAGTTGGCTGCACGGACCAGTTGATCGCCGTAGATCTGAGCAAGCCGGTTTCGTGCGGGCAGCGCGGCGAACAAGCGCGCGACACGACGATCGAGCAGGAAAGTCCGCTCGCGCAGGTCGCCGTGTTCGTGGAACATGAGATTTTCACCGGTTCAGTTTTTCAGCCCTTCAGTCTTTCAAGCTTTTGTCGCGAAGGTGGCCTTCCACTCGTCGGCCGCGGCCTTGAGGCCGGCCTCGATCTCGTCGGTGAGCTTGGCCTCGGTGCGGATCTTGGCGAGAAGGGCGTCCTTCCGGCCCGTGAGGTAGTCCTTCAGCGAGTTGGCGGCGGCCACGATGTGTTTCACCTCGATGGAGTCGAAGTAGCTCTTCTGCAGGGCCCAGAGGACGGAGGCCTGCACCTCGATGGAAAGCGGGTTGAGCTGGGGCTGCTTGAAAAGTTCGACGATGCGGGCGCCGCGCTCGAGCTGGGACTTGGTCTTGGCGTCGAGGTCGGAACCGAACTGGGCGAAGGCGGCGAGCTCGCGGAACTGGGCGAGCTCGCCCTTGAGTTTGCCGCCGACCTGCTTGGTGACCTTGATCTGCGCGGACGAACCGACGCGGGACACGGAGAGGCCGACGGACACGGCGGGGCGGATGCCCTGGTTGAAAAGGTCGGTCTCGAGGAAGATCTGGCCGTCGGTGATCGAGATGACGTTGGTCGGGATGTAGGCGGACACGTCGCCGGCCTGGGTCTCGATGATCGGGAGCGCGGTGAGCGAGCCCTTGCCGTCGAGGCGCGCGGCGCGCTCGAGGAGGCGGCTGTGGAGGTAGAACACGTCGCCGGGATACGCCTCGCGGCCGGAGGGGCGCTTGAGGATGAGCGAAATCTGGCGGTAGGCGACGGCGTGCTTGGAGAGATCGTCGTAGACGATGAGCGCGTCCATGCCGTGCTCCATGAACCACTCGCCGATGGCCGCGCCGGAGAACGGGGCGAGGTATTGGTTGGCGGGGTTGTCGGCGGCGGGGGCGGAGACGATGACGGTGTATTCGAGCGCGCCGGCGGCCTCGAGGGCGGCGATGGTGCGGACGACGTTGGACTGCTTCTGGCCGACCGCGACGTAGATGGAATACATCGGACGGAAACCCGGATCGCCCGACGCGAGGCCGACCTTGTTGATGCGGCCCTGGTTGATGATCGTGTCGATGCAGATGGTGGTCTTGCCCGTGCCGCGGTCGCCGATGATCAGCTCGCGCTGGCCGCGGCCGATCGGGATCATCGAGTCGATGGCCATGATGCCGGTGAAGACCGGCTGGGAGACGGATTTGCGGACGATGATGCCGGGGGCGATCTTCTCAACGGGATAGAACTCCTTGGAGTCGATCGGGCCCTTGCCGTCGACCGGGCGGCCGAGGGCGTCGACCACGCGCCCGAGGAGCGCCTTGCCGACGGGGACAGAGAGGAGCTTGCCGGTGGTCTGGACCTCGTCGCCCTCCTTGAGCGAGGAGACGTCACCGAGGACGACGCAGCCGACCTCGTCCTCCTCAAGGTTGAGGGCGATGCCGATGGCCCCGCCGGGGAACTGGACCATCTCGTTATACATGACATCGGAGAGGCCGTCGAGTTTGGCCACGCCGTCGGCGACGGTGCGGATGGTGCCGGTGTTTTTCTTGACGGCCTTGCTCGAGAGCCTGGCGATCTGCTGTTCAATCTGTTCGATGACGTTGCTCATCCTGGATGGTGGTTAAAGGGCTGGCGTGGGGTTAGACGGCGGAGGAAAGGGCGGCGAGCTGGCCGGCGACGGAGGACTCGTAGACATCGGAGCCGACACGGATGCGGAGACCGGCGAGGAGCTGCGGGTTGGGCCGCGCGGTGGCGGCGACCGGGCGCCGGTATTTTTGGGTCATGGCGCTCTCGATCATCCGCAGGGTGGAATCATTGATCGGGCCGGCGTGCTCGACGACGGCGTTGGATTTGGCGAGTTCGTTGGCGATGGCGCGGTGATAGAGCTGGAGCAGCGCGAGCGCGTGGCGCGGGACGTTTTTCTCGATGTAGCCGAGCACGCCGGTGACCTGCTCGGGCGAGACGGTGCCGTTGACGAGGCTCAACTTGAAGAGCTGCTTCGCGAGGGCCTTGGTCTTTTTGTCGGCGCGCATTATTGGCAAAAGCTGGATTCTTCGTTAGGACTCAGAATGACGCTGCGCGTCAGCTGACGGAAAGTTCCTTGGTCGCGGCGTCGTTGTAGGCGGCGCGATCGGCTTCGGTGAGCTTCCTGGCGAGGACCTGCTCGGTGGTCTTGACGACGAGGCGGGCGATCTCGCCGCGGGCCTCGTTGAGCATTTTCTTGTGCTCGAGTTCGATGGCCTGCTGGGCCTTGGCGAGGGTGTCGGCGGCGCGGGCCGTGGCCTCGGCGTTCTGCCGGTCGGCGAAATCCTTGGCGGACTTGCGGGCCTCGTCGACGAGCTTCTGGGCGTCAAGCTGCGCGGCCTTGATGAGGGCGGCGCTTTCCTGGGCGGCGGCGGCGAGGCGGGCCTGGGTCTCCTCGGCGTGTTTGAGGCCGGTGGCGATCTTGGCGTTGCGCTCCTCCATCGTGGCGATGGTGGGCTTGATGCCGAACTTGTAGAGGACGCCGAAGAGGATCAGGAAGCTGATCACTTGCATGACCACGTATTTCGGCTCGAGGCCGAACTGCTGGGCGATGCCGGATTCGCGGGCGGCTTCCGTGACGGCGAGGAGGGTGGGCGACATGGCGGGAAAGGGACTGGCGGTGCGGCGCAGGGCGCCGCACCGCCAGTCAAACGATTACGAGTTGGCCTTGGCCAGGAACAGCGCGAGGATGCCGAGACCTTCGGCGAGCGCCATGCCGATGATGGCCTGAACGAGGATTTTGCCGGAGGCGCCGGGGTTGCGGCCGACGGCCTCGGCGGCTTTTTGGCCGATGAGGCCGACGCCGATGGCGGCGCCGAGCAGACCGAAGGCGCTGCCGATGTTACCGGTGATTTCAGCGAGGAGGGGATACATGTGGTGGTGGATGTTTTGTGGTTGTGGTTGCCGCCGTGCGCACGCGAGGCACGCTCCCGGCGGTAAAGGGTCAGGGATGCGCCTCGGCGCCGGGCCCCTCCGCGTGGTCGTGGTCATCGCCGTGGTTGCAGATGAGGCCGATGTAGACGGAGGTGAGGAGGGTGAAGACCGTGGCCTGGATGAGGCCGACGAGCAGCTCCATGAAATAGAAGATGAACAGGAAGCCGGTGCCGTGGAGCAGGTTTTCGCCGCCGAACACGTTGCCGAAGAGACGGACCGAAAGGGTGAAGGGGCGGATGGCGATGGAGAAGACCTCGATGCAGCCGACGACCAGAAACACCAGCGACAGGAAGGGATAGAGCCAGGCGGGGGTTTCCTTCTTGTCGGCCTTGTTGCCGAAAAGATCCCAGAGGACGAGCTTCGGACCGGCGTATTTGAAGATGATGATCAGGTAAGCGCCAAAGGAGACGAGCGCGAGGGCGATGGTGCTGTTGAAGTCGGCCGTGAACGGCCGGATCCACGGCGTGGTGAGGTGAAAGCGGCCGTCCACCTCGTGGCCCCAGCCGACGGTGCCGACGCCGGGCAGCAGGCCCATCCAGTTTTGGATGAGAATAAAGACGAAGAAGGTCACGAGTAGCGGAAAGGCCGCAGGGAAGGCCCTTTTACCCACGATCGGCTCGAACAGGTCGCGCAGCGCCTCCAGCACGGACTCAAAGACGGCCTGGCTCTTGGTGGGGAGAACCTGCGGTTTGCGCACGGTCAGCAAAACCAGGCCGATCAGCAGAGCCGAGACCGCCCACCCGGTCGCCATGCTATTGGTAATGGCCCATCCATGGCCGAAATCGACCAGCTTGGCGGCGGCCGGGGCGACCCCCTCGCCTTCCGAGGCAAACGAGGTGGTCGCGAAAAACAGAGCGGCGATCAGACCTAGGAGTTTCTTGACGGTGTGCATTAATTTCCGGGCGGGAGTGTCGGAGGGAGCCCAAATAGGTAGGTTTTAGCCTTTCAAAGCGTCAACCCCCGAAATCAAAAAAGCCGGAGAGAATTGCAGAATTAGCCGCGTCGCGCGATCGGCCGGGGGTGGCTAATGAATCAAGCCGGCTTGCCACCGAGTGCGGGAAGCGGTTATTTGTAAACAATGGACCAAGCCACCCGCGACCTGTTCGCCCGGACCGGACCGCCGCTGCGTCCGAACGGCGAGCGCAAGCTGGCGCACAACGTCTTCATGCAGGTCACCTGGGGCCTGCTCGGGGCGGCGGCCTTGGGGCAGTTGTTTCTGCTGGTGTGGCTGGATGTGATGTCCTGACCGCGACCAGCGACTGGTAGGCGGGGGCCCGGGCCTGAAAGACGGTTTCCTGTTCCAACGGCCATGGCGCGGTCGGATCCAGCTGCCAGGTCTTCAGGGTTGGGATCAGCTCCACGACGGCGGTGAAATACCCGGCATGGTCGGTGCGAAAGTAGAGCGGTGTGCCCTCTCCTGCCCGGCCAGCCAGAGCTTCGAGGAATTCCGCCTGCAGGATGCGGTTTTTGTGGTGGCGCTTCTTCGGCCACGGATCGGGAAACAGCACCCAGATCTCGCGCAGAGTCACGCCGGGCGGCAGGGCGTCGAGAAACTCCCGCGCCTCGGCCTGCACGAAGTGGCAATTGGCCAGCCGCGCGCGGTCGCGTTTCTTGCCGCTCCGATTCAGGCGGTCGAGGATGATGTCCACGCCGACGCAAAGTTTTCCGGGAAAAGCCTGCGCGTATTGCACCAGAAAGTGGCCGTGGCCTGAGCCGATCTCCCAGACGAGCGCTTGCGCGGACGGCAGCAGCGCCGCCAGCTCCGCCCGCAGGGCGGCGCGTCGTTCGGTGATGCGCGCGAGAAACTCGGGGTTGTAGGCCACGGACCCTATTGGTCGCGGAAAATTCCAAACGCCAAGAACCAAATCGCGAAGCGGCACAGCGGGTGGAGCGGCCTGCCCCCAAGCCGCTTCTTCTGAAAGCGCGTTGGGGCAACGCGCTCCACCATTCAGGTTTTCTGCGAGCGGGGCAGGCGGACGATGATGGCGAGGCCCCCACCCTCGCGGTTTTCCGCCCAGACCCGGCCGCCGTGAAGCTGCACGATGTGTTTCACGATGCTCAGACCGAGGCCGGTGCCGCCGGTCTCGCGCGAGCGGCCCTTTTCCACGCGGAAGAAGCGCTCGAAGATGTGCGGCAGTTCCTCGGCGGGGATGCCGGCGCCGTTGTCGAGAACACTGCACTCGATCTCGTCCGCGGTCACGGCGAGGGCGCCGATCTCGACGCGCGAGCCCCTGGGGGTGTATTTGAGCGCGTTTTCAAGGAGGTTGTCGAAGACCTGCGTGAGTTTTTCACCGTCGGCCTCGATCGGGGCCATTTCGGACGGCACGTGGAGCACGATCTCGTGGTCGGTGCCGGCCGCGCGGTGGCGGTATTCGTCGGCCAGGCCCTGGAAGAACGGCGCGAGCGCCAGCGACGCGAACTGCAGGCCGGGGGTCGCGGATTCCAAGCGGGAGAGAACCAGCAGGTCGTCGATGATCGATTTCAGCCGGTCGCTGTGGCGCTGGATGGTTTTGAGAAATTTGGCGCGGTCCTCCAGCGACATCGTCTCGTGGCCGTCGACGAGGGTCTCGATGTAGCCTTTGATGATGCTGAGCGGCGTGCGCAGCTCGTGGGAGGCGTTGGCCACGAAATCGCGGCGCACCCGCTCCAGTTTGCGCTGACTGGTGAGGTCGTGGATGACGAAAAGCGCCCACTGCGACTTGCCGTCGGGCGACGGGATGGGCGCGCCGGAGGCCTCGATCCAGTGCTGGTGCGGACCGTCGATGATCTCGAATTCCTCGCGCGGCAGTTCCTGGCCGGCGCGCGTGGCCCGCACGTAGTCGAGGAACGGCCCGCTGCGCACGATCAACTCGAGCCGCAGGTTCACCAGGTTCCGGGCGGCGGGGAAAATGTCCCGCAGCGACCGGTTGGCGAGGTGGATGTAGTTGGCCTCGTCCACGATCAGGACGGCTTCGCGCAGGTTGCCGAGCGTGGCCTCGAGCTGGGCGAGCTGGTCGGTGCGCTGCTGGCGCAACGCGGTGTTGTCGGCGATGAGCCGGTTCGTCGCCTCGACGAGGGCGGGCCACGCCGTGAGGCCGCCGCCGGAAACATCTTCGCGCAGCAACGGCTGGCCGCGGCGAACCGCCTCGCGCAGGTTGCGCAACGCGCGGTTCTGCCGTCGCAACACCCACAGCAGAACAGCCAGGGCAACGGCGAGGACGGCGATCAAAAGCGCGGTCATGCAGGCAGTTTTTTGTCCGCGATGCGATACCCCACCCCACGGATGGTCTCAATCCAGCCCGCCTCCGGGCCGAGTTTTTCGCGCAGGCGCCGGACGTGGGTGTCGACCGTGCGGGTTTCGATCTCGGTCGAGTAATTCCAGACGTTGAGCAGGAGATGTTCGCGGGTTTGCACACGGCCTTGACGCTCCATCATCAGGCGGAGCAACTTGAATTCCGTGGCGGTGAGCTCAACCAGGGTGCCCCGGACGGTCACGCGATAGGTGTCGCTGTCGAGGAGGATGTCGCCCACGTGCAGCTTGGTGGACGCGGGCTCCTTCGGCGCGGCGAGACGCCGGAGGATGGATTCCACGCGCAGAACGAGTTCCTTCGGGCTGAAAGGCTTTCCCATGTAGTCGTCGGCGCCCGACTCCAGCCCATCGATGCGGTCGTGCGGTTCGGCTTTGGCGGTGAGGAAGATGATCGGGACCTTGGAGAGTTTGCTGTCCGCGCGCAGTATCCGGCAGATTTGGATACCGCTGAGGCTTGGCATCATTATGTCCAATATTAAGAGGTCGGGTTGGAAGTTCCTGGCCTTCGAGATGCTTGCGGTGGCGTCGTTCTCCGTCTCCACGCGAAACCCTTTCGCCTTCAGATGATAGGCGACGAGAGCCGTGACGTCAGGCTCGTCGTCGACGACCAGTATCTTTTTCTTCTCCATGAAAGGTGGCGAGTATTGTCGGCGGCCGAGGGCTTTCCAGTGAATTTACCCGCGTCACGAGATTGTCACAAGCAAGGCGCGTCGGAGCAGTGGATCAGATTGTCTTTTCGCGCAGCGACGCGGCAATCAGCACCATCAGGATGCTGATGTCCGCAGGATTGACCCCGCTGATGCGACCCGCCTGACCGAGGTTTTGCGGACGGAACTGCTGGAGTTTTTGTGCGCTTTCGCGGCGCAAACCCGGGATGGACAGGTAATCGATTGAGGCAGGAATTTTGATCTTCTCCACATCCTTCAGCTTTTCGATCTGTCGACGTTCGCGCTCCAGATAACCCCTGTAGATCACGCGATAAAGGACCTCGTCCTTTACTTCCTTGGATTCGGCGATGAACTCGGCTGGCAGTCCGGCAGAGTTATGGTCACGGCGCAGGGCATCAGCAAAACTGCCGCCTTGGGTTTTGGTATTTTCCAGGGCACGTTCCCAGTGGGTAATTTTTTCAAGCTTAACACCAATTCTACTTAATCTATTTTTGGATAGCAGTTTGTGACTATCTGCGTGTTCAACTAAGCGCAGTTCAGCACTGCCGTGGTTAAAGAGCAATCGATGTTCCGCGCGGCTCGTGAACATGCGGTAGGGTTCAGTCGTTCCTTTAGTGACCAAGTCGTCGATCAGAACGCCGATGTAAGCTTCATGGCGCTGGACAATCATTGGCTGCTCTCCCCTCGCCTTAAGCACGGCATTGACGCCAGCGACCAGCCCTTGGGCTGCGGCCTCCTCGTAGCCGGAGGTCCCATTGATCTGGCCTGCCAGAAAAAGATTCTCAACCTTGCGCGATTCAAGCGACGGGAGCATCTGCGTCGGCGGTGCAAAGTCGTATTCGACGGCATAGGCCGGACGCAGGAGCACAGCTTGCTCTAGCCCCGGGATGCTATGGACCAACTCGATCTGCACATTGAACGGCAGGCTCGTTGAAAGCCCATTGATGTAATATTCGTTCGTATTAAGACCTTCGGGCTCGAGAAAGAGGAGGTGCCGAGGCTTGTCGGCAAATCGCACAAACTTGTCTTCTATACTCGGGCAATAGCGCGGCCCCACTCCGGCAATCTCACCTGAATACATGGCCGAGAGATGCAGGTTTTCCCGGACGATCTCGGCCGACCGGGGTGTTGTGTGGGTCATCCAGCAGGAAACCTGCTCGCTTCCAGGCGACCAGCCGATCTTACGCTCCCCAGTGCGTTCCACGTGGAACAGGTCGCCGTCCTCTCGTGTGTCATGAAACGCAAAAAGCGTCGGCACGGGATCACCCTTTTGCTCCTGAAGGCAGGCGAAGTCGATGCTTTGTCCGAGGATACGGGGTGGCGTGCCGGTCTTGAGACGTTGGAGTTCGATGCCGGCCTCCAGCAGGCTGCCTGACAGGGTTTTCGCGCTGAAGTCTCCTAGCCGGCCACCTTCGTTCTTGTTCTGACCGACATGCATTAGGCCGCGCAGAAACGTGCCAGTTGTGACGACCACGGTTCGTCCATGGAATTCGATATCCAGATTGGTGCGACAGCCGATCACCTTGCCGTCTTTGAAAATCAGACCCGTGACCGTGGCTTGAAAAACCTGGAGGTTAGGCTGCAACTCCAGCGTATGCTTGAGCCGAAACTGGTAAGCTTTCTTGTCGCACTGGGCTCGTGGTGACTGCACCGCCGGGCCCTTGGATTCGTTGAGCAGGCGGAATTGAATTCCCGTGACATCGGTATTGATCGCCATCTCCCCGCCCAAGGCATCGATTTCGCGAACCATCTGCCCCTTGGCCTGACCGCCGATAGCCGGGTTGCAGCTCATCTGGGCAATCGTATCGATATTGCCCGTTAGGAGCAGGGTGGAGGCTCCCATTCGCGAAGCAGCCAGACAAGCCTCCACCCCGGCATGGCCGGCCCCACAGATAATCACATCAAATGGCGCACCTTGGTATGTCACATCAATTTAGATTACTTATCAAATTATATATTTCAATATGGTATTATTTTCCGATACAAAATGACGCAAACAAGTGATCGAGGATTTGCTCATTGCTTATTTTACCGGAAACCTGGCCGTATGCGTCCAACACATGACGCAAATCACTGGCTACCAATTCACTGGGTTTATATACGGCGAGCTTTTGACCAGCACTCGCCAAACTAGTCATGGCTTGGTCGAGGGCATGGGCATGGCGGGCATTGATCGCCACGAGTTCATCCCAGATTTCTATGTGGAACGCATCGGCCAGCCGGACCACCGCCGCCTCAAGCACCTCAAGCCCAGCGCCATGCAGCGCGGAAATATTCACGATGGGGAAAATTTGGGGCAATTCAACCCCAGCATTTGGCGTCAGGTCGATTTTGTTGAACACCGCGATGGTATTGGCCGGTGTTAGGCGCGAGGCGAGCGCAGATGGCAGGGCGGGCAGGGGACGCGTCAAATCGATCACCCACAAAAAAAGATCAGCCTCGGCGGCCTGTTCGATCGTCTTGTCGATGCCGCGTTTCTCAAGCGGGGAGGGTGAGGCATTTAATCCGGCTGTGTCGATCAGCCGCAGCCAATGCGGCCCGATCATAATGCGCTCCTCAAGGTAATCGCGGGTCGTGCCCGGCTCGGGGCTGACCAACGCGCGCTCTCGGCCGACGAGCCGGTTGAGCAGACTGCTTTTGCCGGCGTTCGGCTCGCCGAGGATCACCGTCTTGATGCCATCGCGCAGCAGTTCGCCGTAGTGGCTCGTGGCCAGCAGCCGGTTGGTGTCGGCCAGGAGTCCGGCGAGGCGGGTTTGCACAGCCTTGCGATCTTCCGGCGGCAGATCCTCCTCGGGAAAATCAATGTAGGCCTCGATCACAGCCAGAACCCCAACCAGCTCTACGACAAGCCTGCTCATGTGCCGCCCCAGAGCGCCGCGCAGCTGTTGGTTGGCCGCTGCCAGCGCTCTCTCGCTGCGCGCATGTATGAGGTCCATCACAGCCTCGGCTTGGCTCAGGTCCATGCGGCCGTTGAGGAAAGCGCGTTTGCTGAATTCACCCGCTTCCGCCGGCCGGCAGCCGCGCGCAAAAAGATCCTCGAGGATTTTCTGCGCAATGAACGGGTTCCCGTGGCTCGAAATCTCCACCGTGTCTTCGCCGGTGAACGAATTCGGCCCGGCAAACCAGGTGAAAAGCACGTCGTCCACGAGCACTCCGGCCCGGTCACGATAATCCGCATGCTGCGCCAGCCGGGGCGGGGGAGTGGCGCCGAAAATCGCCCGCACCAAGTCCGCCGCCTGCGGCCCGCTGGCGCGCACGACGGCAATGGCCGAAGTGCCGACTGGGGTCGCGAGCGCGGCGATGGTGTCGGCGTGGTTCAACATGCCACGACCAAAAGCCACCGGGCACGGCGAAGCAAAAGAGAAATTGTCCGCAGGAGATCTTACGGCTCAGGGCAAAACCCTTCGTTTTGACGAACTATTCCGTTTCCAGTAATCTCGCGCCATGATCCGACGACTGACCAGCGAGATCCTGAGGCACTATCCGCAGATTTATTTTGCGTGCCATCTTGAGCACACCCGGGCGCGCACCAACGCGCATCGCCTGGCCGACCGCGACATCGTGCTGCTGGGCCACCTCGACGAGCGGTTGCCGTTGTGCGCAGGCCAGCTGGCGCGCCATCTGGGCGTGCGCCCGTCCACGTTGTCCGCCCAGTTGCAACACTTGGAATCCCTCGGTCACCTGGCGCGCCGTGCCGCCCCGCGCGACCGCCGCCACACCGATTTGTTTCTCACCAAAAGCGGCGCCGCCGCCCTGGCCGCGACCTCCATTCTCGATCCCGGCCGGGTCAACGTGCTCCTCATGCAGTTGTCGCCCGAGGAACGCACGCTGGCGGTCGGCGGGCTGACCTTGCTCGCCCGGGCGGCGCGCCAACTCCAGTTGAAATGTCCCAAACAACACCGGCTATCCTCATGAAAATCACCCTGATCGTCCTTGGCGTGCTCGGCGGCCTCGTGGTGTTGGCCGCTCTGATCGGCCTGTTTCTTCCGCGCGAACACACGGCGAGCCGCGCCGCGACTTTCGCGCAGAGTCCGGCGGCGCTCTTCGCGGCGGTGCGCGATGTGGCTGCGCTGCCCACCTGGCGCAGCGGCCTGAAGTCGGCCGAGTTGCTGCCCGCCCGGAATGGGAGGGCTTCGTATCGGGAAACCGGCCCGCAGGGCCCGGTCACCTATGTCGTGGTCGAGGAGCGCGCCGCGGAAAAACTCGTCCTGCGGATCGCGGATGACTCGTTGCCCTGCGGCGGCACCTGGACCTTTGAGTTTTCCCCGGCGGGCACAGGCGGCGTGCTGCGCCTCACCGAGCGCGGCTTTGTGAAGCCCGCCCTGTTTCGCTTCCTCGCCCGCTTTGTCTTCGGCCACACGTCGACCATGGAAACCTATCTCCGTGACCTCGGGAGAAAATTCGGTCAAAACATCAATCCCCAACCCTGAAACCCATGGGGCTTGAAGCCAACGGCACCCTCCGGCTCGGGCGCGATGCCTTTGCCGGCCGCGCCCATCTCGACTCCGACATGATCCAGTTTCGCGGCGGCGCCAGGCTCGACCTCATCTTCAAGGACATCAAGTCCGCCGAAGTGGAGCGGGGCGGAGCACTGGTGCTGACGCACACCCGCGGCACGACGACCTTTGTTTTACCGGACCGCGCGACGGCAGAAAGATGGGCGCTGAAGATCCGCTACCCGAAAAGCCTCATCGACAAACTCGGAGTGAAACCCGATTCGCGCGTCGCCGTCCTCGGGGTGGGCGACCCCGAATTTCTGCAGCAGGCCACACAGCGCCTCGGCGCGAATCCACCGGCAAAACCAGCCGCGTTACTGGACTTCATCTTCTACGCCGCCGACAGCGCGGCCCAGCTGGCCAAACTGAAATCACTCAGAGCTTACCTGCAACCAGCCGGCGCCATCTGGGTTGTCACCGTCAAGGGCAAGGCGGCGACGGTCAAGGACTCGGAGGTGCGGCAGGCCGCGAGCGCCGCCGGACTGGTGGACATAAAGGTCTGCGGTTTCTCCGCGACCCACACCGCGCTGAAGCTCGTGATTCCAAAAAACCAGCGTGGGTAACACCAACCGATATGATCACGGCTTGCCCGGTGTGATCGGCGGCGGCGCGGGCATCAGCGGCACGGTGATCTTGACCGAAGCCACCGGCTCGGGCTTGGGCGCGGCGATTACCGGTTTTTGAACCGCCGGAGTGGCCGAAGCCGCCGGTTTACTGAGCAATGTCGCGCGCACGGTGGCGTGGGGGATATCCCGGGCTATCTCCGTTGCGCGGGCCTCGGCGGTGGTGATGTCGGCGGGCCGCTTCGCGATCCGGGCGCGCACCTGTGTCTCGGCGTCGGAGGCCGCGCCGGATTTCTTGGCGACGATCAGCCAGGCCAGGCCCTCGACATAATCGCGTTTCACTCCCCGCGCGCTGACCAGCATGGCGCCGATGTTGTGCTGCGCCTCGGCGAGGCCGGCCCGCGCCGAGGTCGTGAAACAGTCCAGCGCCCGGCCGTAATCCGGCGCGCCGGCGAGGCCATCATGATAAATTTTCCCGAGGCGGAACCAGCCGTTGGCCACGCCGCCCTTGGCCGCCTGCTCAAACAGCGCGGCCGCCGCCGGCACATCGCGCGGCACGCCGTCGCCCTCGAGAGTGCGGTCGCCGAGTTCGAGACAGGCCTGCGGGTCGCCCTTCGCCGCGAACTGCCTGAGCTGCTCGACCGTGGTCCACTTCGGGCCGCCGCCCTTGGTGGAGATCAGTTGCGGCGGGGCGTCGGCGGGCTCGGCTTTCGGCTTCTCCTTCTTGGCGGCGAAAGCCGGCCCGGCGGCGAGGCATGCGACAAGCAACAGGCGGGGCAGGGCGGGGCGCATGAGGGTTGATGCTGGGACGGCTCCGGCAGGATTGGGTTCCGCGTTTGCAGGGGCGCGGCTTGACTGCGTCCGGACGCAGTCAAGCCGCTTCTCCATGATCGCTGCCGTGACCTTGGCGGCGAGCGCGGCGTTCGTGCGGAAGGCTTCCTTGGCGGCTTCGCGGCCCTGGCCGACCAGCTCGCCGTTGAACGCGATCCACGCGCCCTTTTTCTCGAGCACCTTGTGGTCGAGGCCGAGATCGATGAGCGAGCCGCTCGTCGAGATGCCCTCGTCATACATGATGTCGAATTCCACCTCCGTGAACGGCGGGGCGACCTTGTTCTTCACGACCTTGATCTTGGTGCGGTTGCCGATGACCTTCCCGTCGGGCGTCTTGAGCTGGTCCTTGCGGCGGATGTCGATGCGGATCGACGAGAAGAACTTCAGCGCGCGGCCGCCGGAGGTGGTTTCGGGGTTGCCGAACATCACGCCGATCTTCTCGCGGATCTGGTTGGTGAAAATGCACACGCAGTTCGTCTTGCTCACGACGGAGGTGAGGCGGCGCATGGCCTGCGACATGAGGCGCGCCTGGCTGCCCATGGTCATGTCGCCCATCTGGCCGTCGAGCTCGGCCTTGGTGATGAGGGCGGCGACGGAATCGAGCACGATGATGTCGATGCTGTTGGAGCGGATCAGCGTCTCCATGATGTTGAGCGCGTCCTCGCCCGAGTCGGGCTGGGAAACGAGCAGGTCGTCGAGGCTCACGCCGACGACCTTGGCGTATTTCGGGTCGAGTGCGTGCTCGACGTCGATGAAGGCCGCGAGGCCGCCCTTGCGCTGGGCCTCGGCGATGACGCTGAGGCAGAACGTGGTTTTGCCGGACGATTCCGGGCCGTAGATCTCGACGATGCGGCCCTTGGGCAGGCCGCCGACGCCGAGGGCGAGGTCGATCGCGAGCGAGCCGGTCGAGAGCGTCTCGACCTTCATCTTCTGGTTGCTGCCGAGGCGCATGATCGAGCCTTCGCCGAACTGTTTCGTGATGGAGGAGACGGCGAGCTCGATGTTTTTCTCGCGGGCGGGATTGGCGGACTTTTCGGACGTGGCGACGCGGGCGTCGGACTTGGTGGCTTTGGACATGGGAATCGTGTGTGGAGGGTTAAAGGGTCATCCTAGCGAATGGCGCTGACAACAGTATGTCAGGAGCTTTTCTTCGGCGCCGGTTTCCGGCAAGCGCGGAGTGGCCGGTAAACGCCCTAAATCGCCGGCGATCATCCCTCAGGCGGCAGGCGCAGCGGGCCGGTTCACGCCGAAGGCGAACCACACCGCCAGCGCGATGAGCCCGAGGCTCACGGCGTAGTTCCACCTCAGCTTTTCCCCGAGCACCAGCCAGGCGAAACCCGCAAACACCACGAGGGTGATGACCTCCTGGATGATCTTCAGCTGGTATCCGCTCCACTGGCCGTAGCCGAGGCGGTTGGCCGGCACCATCAGGCAGTATTCAAAAAACGCGATGCCCCAGGAAATGAGGATCGCCACCCACAGCGGCTTGTCGTGCATGAACTTCAGGTGCCCATACCAGGCAAAGGTCATGAAAATGTTCGAGGCGCAGAGGAGCAGAATGGTGGACATGGCGCGCATGCTGTGCTGCGGCACCGGCGCCGCACGCCAAAAACGCCCCGCGGCGACCCTCACTCCGACATCGTGTAGACGGCGAACGAGGGCAGCCAATGCGAGCGGTTGAAGTCCTGGGCGTCGAGCAGGGGGAACGCGGCGGCGTAGTGGGCGGCGGCGGCCTTGATCGCGAGTTCGCGGCGGGAATCGTCTGCGTCGAGCAGGCCCGCGAGCCGCCGCCACACCCAGCCCTTGTTGAGGTTGAGGCCGATGAGGTGCGCGATCTTCGGGTCGGTGGGGTCGCTGATGTGCGCCGGCCGGAGCAGGTTGGCCGGCTCGCCCTGCGCGAGGCGGGGCAGGAACTTGTCGAACCAGCGGAGGAATTGCTCGCGGGGCAGGATGCGGGCCATGAGCCCGGCCTCGACAAGGCACGGCGAATAAAAATCCTCGCCCGAGGGCTCGTAGTGGCCGGGATAATCCGTGTCGTGGCCGAACCAGTAGGCGGCGCGCGCCGTGCAGAACAGCTTCAGCTCCTGGTCGTCGTGGGCGCGGGCGTGGCCCAGCACGAGCGCCACGGCCACGGCGGTGTTGCCGTGGATGCCGTTGCGCACCGGCGTGGTCAGCGCCCGCAGGTAGCGCATGAAGCCGGCGCGGATGAACGACACCAGCGGCTCCATGTTGGTCTCGAGCGTGGCGTCGTAGGCGCGGACCTCCTGCGCGAGCTTGAGCAGCCAGGCCCAGCCGTAGGGGCGCTCGAAGAATTCCCGGCCCGGCGCCTGGAAATACGCGGCCTCGGCCCGCATGTTCTCCGCCGCCAGGTGGTCGTGCAGCACGCGGCTGATCTCGTCGCGCTCCGGCAGCTTGGGAAACATCAGCGCAAGGCGGACCAACATCCAGTGCTGGTGCACGCACGAGTGCCAGTCGTAGCTGCCGTAGAAGGCCGGGTGCAGCTCGCGCGGCGTCCGGGCGTCCGCCGGGCCGCCGAGGGCGTGCTGCAGGTAGTGCGGATACTCGCGGCGGATGTTCGCCAGGCCCAGGCGGGCGAATTCGGAGGCCTTCTCGGCGGTGAGGATGGGGAAGGAGGCGGACACGGGCGGGGAAAGCGGACTATGCGGGCTGAAACTTTAAGTTGAAGTAGAAAGCGTGGCGGCTACCTTGTGCCGTCCCTACTGTTTCCGCACCACACCATGAAAATCAAAGCCTATCTCAAACCCTCCTGCGGCTGGTCCAACGGCGTCCGCGCCATCATGCGCAAGCACAACCTCGCGTTTGAGGACATCGACATCATCAACAACCGCGCCAACTACGAGGAGATGGTCCGCAAGTCCGGCCAGCCCCTCTCGCCCTGCGTCGAGATCGACGGCGTGATGCTGGCCGACATCTCCGGCGAGGAGGTCGAGAACTACATGCTGGCAAACAACCTCGTGCAGCCGACCGCCGCGCCGGTGAACGTCGCCCTCAACGCCGGCTGCTCCGCCGAGGAGCACGAGAAGATGGCCGCCAAGCCCGTGCGCTTCTTCTGAGACCCGAAGATTTCGTCGCCATTTAAGGCCGGGCCGCGAGGTCCGGCCTTTTTGTTGGTGGAGCGGCCTGACCTCAAGACGCTTTCCCAAACAGCGCGTTGGGGTCAACGCGCTCCACCGGCCTGCCGCGGCCGCGCCAGGACGGCCACGCCGAGGGTCAGCGCCGTGCCGAGCAGCGTGAACCACGGCCAGAAGATCTCCCTGCCGAAGGCGTGCAGCCACCACGCCCGCGTCGCCGGCAGGTTGGCCGGCCAGTAGACGAGGTTCATCGCGGCGAACGACACGAGCATCCCGGTCATCGCCGCGCGCGCCCCGACGCCGCGCGCGAACAGAGCGAGAATCAGTCCGCCGAGCAGCGCGCCGCTGGTCAGACCGCGCAGCGAGAACGCCGCGTCGAGCACGAAACGCACCTCGCGGGTCAGCCACGCCGTGCCCACCAGCGCCACCGCCCAGCCCGCGGTCGACCACCGGCTGAGGCGCAGCAGCCGCTCCTCGCTCCAGCCCGGGCACACCGGCCGCACGAAATCCATCGTCGAGACCGAGGCGAGCGCCGTCAGGGCCGAGCTGATCGACGACATCGCCGCCGCGAGGATCGCCACGATCAGGCCGCCGCGCAGCAGGTGCGGCACCTCCGTCAGCATGAAGATCGGAAAGATGAAATCCACCGACTTGATGCCCGGCCGGCCCTCGGGCAGCGGGATCTGGAACGGATGCCCCTGGTAGAACACCCACAGCAGCACGCCGACAAGCAGGAAGATGAGGAACAGCGGGAAGATCAGCACTGCGCTCAACGCGAGCGCCTTCCGGCCGTCGCCCACGGAGCCGCAGGCGAGCACGCGCTGCACGATGAGCTGCTCCGCGCCGTGCGTCGACAGCACCAGCGCCGTGCCGCCGAAGAGACCCATCCAGAGGTTGATCGGCGCGCCGAGCGTGAAATCCAGGTTGAGCCACGCCAGTTTGCCCGCCGCCCCGGCCTGCGCCAGCGCCGCGCTCCAGCCGCCGTCCACCAGCGTGGGAATGTAGAACAGCGCGAACAACCCGCCGCCGAGGAAGAGGCCGAACTGCACGGCGTCGGTCCAGATCACGGCTTTCACGCCGCCCAGGCAGGTGTAGAGCAGCGAGAGCCCGACGAACATCACGATGGCGCCGAGGATCGGGTCGACGAGCCCGCCGAGGCTGCACACTTGCTCGCCCAGCAACAGCCGGATGGGGATGCAGGCCACGAACACGCGCACGCCGGCCGCCAGCGTTTCCAGAAAAAGAAACAGGCCGGCCGCCAGCCGCCGCGGGCCGCGCCCGAGGTGGGTTTCCAGCAGCTGGTAGGGCGAGAAGATCTCGCCCCGCAGGTAGCGCGGCACCATCACGACCGCGAGGATCACGCGCGCGATCACGTAGCCGATGATCATCTGGATGAACATCAGGTTGCCGCCGTAGGCGATGGCCGGCACGCCGATCACGGTCAGCGCGCTCGTCTCCGCCGCGACGATGGAGAGGCCGATGCCCCACCACGGGACGTTGCGGCTGCCGAGAAAATAATCCCGCGTGGTCTTCTGCTCGCGGCCGGACCACAGGCCGAGCGCCACGATGCCGCCGAGGTAGGCGGCGATGATGCTCCAGTCGCCGGGACTGAAATGGCCGTTCATGGACGCGCCGAAACCGGGCGATAGCAGATCGCCTACTTTAACACCCCGGTTTCACGCCAACTTTTCAGCGGCTCCCACGGGGTCGTCAGGTGGGTCATCACGTCGGTGAAGAAGCTGAACACCGCGTCAGGATGGATCGGCGGCAAGGGCCTGCTCTTTGCACGACGGGCCTTGCGATCGATGTTCTCGGACCGGCGCAAAACATACACGTGATCAACACGAGAGCCGACAATGTTCACCTTGCCGGTTTCGAGCTTCAGGAATTCGGCCAGAAGAAACTGCCGGCAAAAGGGAAACCCGCGCTTCAGGTTCTCCGCCAATATCTCGCTGGCGAACCAGCGCGGGCGATCCAAGTATGTTTTGCATTCAACGGCCACGGCCGGAACGAATATCTCGTCGTCCTGATGGCGTGTTCCTGCGGTGAAGCGGCTGGTGATCTTCCGGCTAATGACAAAGTCAACACTGGCTGCCTGGTAATGGGGGCGGGGCAAATCAATGAACTGGCGGAAATCCGGAGCCGAAAAATACAAGCCGTGAAAAACTTCCCGCTTGCCGAGTTCGGCGGATCCCCCGAGAGAAGAGACCAGCGGCAGAAACAGATAGGTGCAGAATTCTTCCAGGGCGGAGGGCTGAAGCGCGCCACGAGAATCGAAAGCCTGGTCGATCTCTGGCGTATCCAGGGTATTCCTGTATTCCCCGAACAATTGCGTCTGCCGATCAACAAAACCGCGCCAGCCATCCGACTTCTCGGCACTGCTGGGCACAACGTTGGCGGCCAGACGCCAAGCAGCGTAACGCCGAGCGACCACTCGAAGCAAACGTGACCCCTTTCCATCACCTCCATCGACAGCCTTTTTGAGGATGTTGGCCCCATGGGGATACGCCGAAGGGAATTCGAAATGAGTGCCAAAAATCTGGGCGTTGGACTTCCTCATGGCCTTAGGCGGTGGCGACGAGGCCAGCAGGCGTATGTCGGCGATTTTTGGCGGCCAAAACATGTGAAATCACATGCTGGGCCAAGAGCGGAGGCACGGCATTGCCGATCTGGTTATACTGTGAAAGGTGCTTCTCCGCATGGCGCCCTTCCCGGGCCAACAGCTTGGCGCTGACCACGGTTGGCTTGCCTTCGAAAACGTAGTGATCCGGGAACGATTGTATGCGAGCACCTTCTCGCGGCGTGAAGTTCCGGTGAAGTTCCGGGTGAAGGAAATTGGCGTAGAAGCTGGCGGCAATGGTGTGACAGGGACGATCCCAGTGCATTCTCCGGTTGTTCTGATCGTAAGCAGCCGGGCTCGACTCATGGCGCAAGCGTGCTCGGGGGGCATGCTCGCTTGAGACATCGCTTTGAGACTGGCCCGGGCGGATGGTTTTGAAGCGGGCTATCAGCCGAGGCGTGTGATTCATGGGCTGATGATTGCGCACAATTCTGCCGGCCATCCGTCGCATCAGGCGCTGATATTCGTTTTGTGCGGAAGATCCGTAAGGTTGAGCGTCCGCATCGCCTCCGACATCCACCAGCGGAAGATCGCTGATGGCATCCCGGACCGTTCGTGCAGGTGGCAAATGAAAGAGAGAAGAGGGGCCCTCTGGCGAGTGGGTGGGTTTTGGTGCGGGCAGCTCTCCGAACTCTTGCGAGGCCACAAAGAAAACACGGCGGCGTATTTGTGGCACGCCATAAAGATGGGCATCCAGCTCCCAAATTGATGTCGAATATCCCAGTTTGGCGAACTCATCGGTGATTACCACCGACACAGGCAGACCGCTGGCGGTCTTGGCCCGCAGCAGCCCAGGCACATTTTCAATGATCGCGGTGCCTGGCTCCAGGGCGCGAACGAAGCGCAGAAACTCCCGAAACAGCGAATTTCGCGGGTCCTTGGGATCTTTCTTGGCCGGTCCGGCGTGCGAAAAACCCTGACAGGGAGGACCACCGATCACGAAATCTGGATGCTTGGGAATGTGCCGGCGAATCCAGGATGTTGTGCGGCTTCGGATGTCGGACTTGAGCACCTCGGTTTCCGGGTGGTTTCTTGCAAGCGTCTGACAGGCCCAATCGTCAACCTCCAGGGCATGCGTTACTTTTCCACCGCACCATTCAGCTCCGAGGGAAAAACCACCCGCGCCCGCAAACAAATCGATGAAAATTGGGCGGGGCATTTGCCTGCATAGATGCGGGTTTCGCAGACGAAAGCAAGAGCGCGGTCCACCCTGCGCTCAGTGCAGCAGCCGGGCGCGGATGGTGCCGGGCACGCTCTGCAGTTCGTCGATCGCGATCTCGCTCGCGGCGGCGTCCACGTCCATCACGCAGTAGCCGATGTGCTCGTTGGTCTGCAGGTATTGGGCGGAGATGTTCACCTTGTGGCGGCCGAAGCGCTCGTTGATGCTGGCCAGCACGCCGGGCACGTTGCGGTGGATGTGCAGCAGGCGGCTCTTGCCGGTGCCGGCGTGCTCGGGGAGCGTGACCTCGGGGAAGTTCACCGCCGTGACGGTCGAGCCGTTGTTCGAGTAGCGGATGAGCTTGTCGGCGACCTCGGTGCCGATGTTGGCCTGCGCCTCGACGGTCGAGCCGCCGATGTGCGGGGTGAGGATGACGTTGTCGAAGCGGCGCAAGGGTGAAAGGAATTCCTCGTCGTTGCCCTTGGGCTCCTCGGGGAACACGTCGATGGCGGCGCCCGCGAGGTGGCCGCGCGCGAGCGCGTCGGCCAGGGCGTCGATGTCGACCACCGTGCCGCGGGCGGCGTTGATCAGGTGCGAACCCTTCTTCATCGCGGCGAGCTGGGCCCGGCCGATGAGGTTTTTCGTCTGCGGCGTCTCGGGCACGTGCAGGCTCACCACGTCGCTCTCGCCGAGCAGGGCGGCGAGCTTGGCCACGGGGCGGGCGTTGCCCATGGGCAGGCAGCCGGCGATGTCATGGAAGAGCACGCGCATCCCGAGGTGCTCGGCGAGGATGCCGAGCTGGGTGCCGATGTGGCCGTAGCCGACGATGCCGAGCGTCTTGCCGCGCACCTCGACGCTGCCCTCGGCGCTCTTGGTCCAGCCGCCGCGGTGCACGAGCGCGTTTTTGCCGGGGATGCCGCGCAGCAGCATGATGATCTCGCCGAGCACCAGCTCGGCCACACTGCGGGTGTTGGAATAGGGGGCGTTGAAGACCGGGATGCCGCGCTGGGCGGCGGCGGCGAGATCCACCTGGTTGGTGCCGATGCAGAAGCAGCCGATGGCGGTGAGCTTGGGCGCGGCGGCGAGCATCCCCGCCGTCACCTCGGTGCGCGAGCGGATGCCGAGGAAATGCACGTCCCTCAGCGCGGCCTTGAGGGCGTCGCCGGTGAGCGACTTGGGCAGGTTGCGGACGCTGGCATAGCCGTCGCGCGTCAGCGCGTCGGTGGCGTTGGCGTGGATGCCCTCAAGGAAGAGGAACTTGATGCGGCGTTTGTCGAAGGAGAGTTTTTGCACGGGCGGAGCGCGACAATCAGCGGAAAACCCCGTCCCCGGCAAGGCCCGTGTGCGTAATAGCAAGCGCGGCCAAGCGCCTACTTGCGTTTAAGCGCACGTCTCTGCAAGGAATGACCGTCCATACCCTTGGGGATGAGCGCCACGCCGGGATCAGTGCGGTCAAAGGACACCGCAATCACGGCCAGCAATCCGTCCAGTGCTTTTAAGTGCCGGTAAACGGGGAAATACGGCGCCAGCTCCTTGTAGTTGCCGATCCGCTGCGTCAGGAAGTGGTAGAGTTCGCGATCCGGCAGAATTAGGACGCCACCCGCCAGATGACCCTCGATGATCCCCATGCAGATCTTGTTCAGGGCCCGATGCGAGCTGGAGATATTTCCGGTTTCCCATTCCGCGGCAAATTGCCGGCCGTCGGGCAGGGGTTTCAGGGCATCAACTTTTCCCGGTCCCAGCCCCTGCGCGAGCACAGGGCGTTGCTCCAATTTCCAGCCCAAGGCATCTAGCTTTCGCATGAAACCAACCTTGATGGGCAAGACTCCATTGCCGTCCATCACCGGGCGAATGCTGAATTTGCGGGAATTGGCAGGCCAGACCACGTTGCCTATCGCCCGGCGAACATCATCCAGACACGCCCCCAAGGCGGCATGGGTTGACTGCCCAAACAGAATCTCCTCGTGGACGATTTTCATTTGCGTCCCTCCGTGTCGGCGGCCAATTCCTGCTCCATCAACCGCACAATCCCGGCAGCCGATTGCTTGGAGGCGGAGGCGAGGCGAAATAGCGTGAACAAGGAAACACCTTTCTCTCCCCGCTCGATCGCATACAGGAAGGCTCGGTCCAACCCGGAGTGCTGGGCCGTGCGCGTGGGGTTGAAGTCGTCGGAGCCGCGCAGCTTGGCCAGCACCCGGCCAAAGATGCGGTTGAAGGCGGCTTCATCGATATGGGTTCCGCCATGCCACAACAGGCGTTCGTCGATTTTATCCATGCAGGAGCGTAGGCTTTTGGGATAAAGTTAGATGTAGTCTATTGACTACAATTGATAAAAACGGATGCTCGCCCTGCTCCGCCTGCATCCCTAAAACCCGCAACATGTCAGTCGCCCCGTTACCTCCGGCCAATCACCGCACCGCCTTGGGCGCGCTCTATCAGGGCGACTGCCTGAGCTTGCTGCCGCAGATTGAGGCCGGCTCGGTGGACTTGATCTTTGCTGATCCGCCCTTTAATTTGGGCAAATCCTACGCCTCCGGCATGGACGACGCGGTTTTGCCCGATCGCTATCTTTTGTGGTGCAAGCAATGGATCGATGAATGTGCGCGGGTGCTCAAGCCCGGGGGGAGTTTTTTCCTCTACAACCTGCCGAAATGGAATGTGGCGCTGGGGGCATTCCTGAACGAGCGGCTTACTTTCCGCCATCAGATCGCCGTTGAGATGACGTATACCCTGCCGATTTCTGGGCGACTCTACCCGAGCCACTACTCTCTGCTCTATTACTGCAAGGGACCGAAGCCAAACGTCTTCTCGCCCGACCGGGTGGCGATGGCGACCTGCCCGCATTGCTTTCAGGAACTGAAGGATTACGGCGGCTACAAGGACAAGATGAATCCCGAGGGGGTGAGTCTCAGCGATGTCTGGAAGGACATATCGCCCGTCAGGCATCGTAAATTTAAGAGGCGGAGCGATGCGAATGAGCTGTCGCTCAAGTTGCTTGATCGCGTCATCACCCTCGCTTCACGTCCGGGGGACCTGGTGATGGACCCTTTTGGTGGGTCCGGCAGCACCTATGCGGTGGCAGAGTTGAAGAACCGCCGGTGGTTGGGAATGGAGCTGGGCCCGGTCGATCAGATAGTCGCCCGGATGCAGCCGGCGAATCTGATGATAGAACGCCGCTATCTGGATGAGGCCCGACGCGAACTCAATGCGCTCTTCCCGCCTGAGGTGTTGGCGGGGAGACGAAAATGCGGGCACTGGACGCCAGGGAATATCCCCAAGGGGCAACCCCGCAGCAGCCCCAGGAAGCCCCTTCAGGAACAGGTCGAACTGGTGCTGCATGAAGAGGCGGCGGTTTACTCCGCTGCGCGGAAAAACAAGCCGAAGCACGGAGATGGCCCCAAGGCAAAGAAATCAGCATAACACCCTTTCACTACGATGCCCTCGAAACCGATCCCCGGCTCGTCGGGTGAAGTGCTGACCACCCTGCCTTCGGCCTACCAGCCGCACGCGGCCACGGGTCTGCTGCACCTGCCGCGGTTCCTCGCCAAGGCCAAATATGTGAAACAGCACGGCGCGCTGCCGGCCAGCTACGCCAAGAACTACAAGCGCGGCATGGACCGCTTCCTCTGCCAGCACCTCGGCATCGAGCCTGCGGCCGTCGAGAAAATCGTCTTCGAGTCCGCCACCGACGCCGAGATCGACGCGAAACTGAAAACCATCTTCCCCGCCGACGTGCGCGCGGCGAAGTGGAACCGCGACTATGTGCAGAAGGGCATGACGCCGAGCGGCCGGGAATTCCTGAAAGAGGCGCTGGCCAACATGGGCTGCGCCGACCGGGTGGACCAGATCGTCAGCGTCGTGGATTTGATCGAGTTCGACGAAGGGCGCATTGAGTAAGGGACGACCCGCCTTCGCCGTGGCTTCCGCCGTCGCCCGGGCTATGGCGGACAAGACGGCTGGCGAGCGAGGGCCTGCTTACGGCTCTGTCCTCTGACCTCTGTCGTCTGTTCTCCGCTCAACACGGCTGGTGGCCCCAGTCGTTGTCCTTCAGCTCCTTCTCGAAGCGCTTCATCTGCTCCTCGGGAGTCAGGGTCGGCGCGGGTGGCATGGTCTGGTGCGAGCCGTCGCAGGTCGCGCCCGTTTTTGAATGTTTGCAGCCGCAGAAATACACGGGGCCGCTCTGCCCGGCCTTGAACAGCTTGGGCGCGAGACCCGTGCCCTTGTGCGAGCCGTCGCAAAACGGCTGGGCCGCGCTCCGCCCGCAGGCGCACCACGCGTAGGTCTTCCCCGCCTCGACGTTGACGGCATAGGGCGACCGCTGGGCGATGACGGGCTCCGGCATGGAGGGGGGTTATTTTTCCCGAGTGCTGAACGGCGGCACGGTCTGCAGCTGGGGCTTGGGCTTGCGGGGGAGCCAGCGGGGGACGTCGCGGCGGTAGTCCTCATACATCGCCCCGAAGTTGCGGCGGAGCACCTCCTCCTCCCAGAGTTGCACGAGGACATGCGTGGCGCACATGAGCATCACGAGATAGACCGTGATATTCCACGACCAGAAGAAAAGGGCTTGGCTGCCGATCAGGGCGAAGATGGCGAGATACATCGGATTGCGCACCCATTTGTAGGGGCCGCGGCGCACGAATTTTTTCGGCGGGTCGAGCGGCAGGGGCGTGCCCTGGCCGCGCGTGGCGAACAGCCACTGGCTGGAGAGAAACACGGCGACCGCGAGCGGCGCCAGCCCCGCGGCGGCGTATTGCGGCCAGTGCCACACCGCCGGCCACTCGGGGTGCCGCTCAAACCAGTGCAGCGGCACCCAGCCCACGACGAAGCCGGGCACGATGATCGTGAAGGCGAGGTTTTTGAGGAGGAGCCAGAGGTGATTCATTGCCGGAAGGTGCCCACGGACAGACACGAATGAACACGAAGAGGGGATTTGGACAGGAGGAACAGAACAATTCGGGCAATTCTGTCCAAGATAATTTCCGGTCAGAGGTGGGTGGTGAGCGCGCCGAGGCCGTGCTGGATGTTGTGGCGGAGCGTGGCGAGGTTCTCGCGCACGAGCGCGCCCATGCTCGCGCAGGCGAGGTAGCGGTCGTGGCGGAAGTGCGCGGCGAGGCCGGCGCGGAGGCTGGAGACGTTTTCCGGCGGCGCGATGGGGTCGGCCTCCATGGCGGTGAGGAGGAGGTTGAGGCGCTGGGTGGACAGCTCGGCGCGGGCGAGGATGAGCGTCTGCTCCTCGCGCTGGTATTGGAACGCGGTCTCCCGGCGCAGGTGCTTCGTGCAGTAGTTCACCAGCGGCAGGTTGTCCTTGAAATACTGGGGCAGGTAGAAGGTCTTCCGGCCGTTGTGCGACTGCTGGTCGAAATCCATCGCGCGGATGCGGATCTGCGAGCCCTCGAAGTCGGGCGTGATCACGACCACGAAGTTGTAGCTGCGCATGTCGCCGAGGAGCTGGACGAAGCTGCGCTCGTTGAACTTCACCATCTCCTTCGCGATCCGGATCGGGCGCAGCTCGGGCCGGTCGAGCCAGCGGGTGATGAAGATGTCGCCCGGGATGCCGGCGATGTGCTCCTCAACGAGCGTGGCGCCGGAGGTGAGGAAGTTGAGGCGGTTGGGCGAGAGCAGGTGCTCCAGCTCGAGGCCGTAGACGCGCGAGGCGTCGGCCCGCTTGACGTAGAAGTGGTCGGGATTGTCGTTGAAGGCGTTGACGATGCGGATGCGGAACGGCGTGGAGTTGCCGAAGCTGCAAAAATCGATGCGGTCGATGTAGAGGTGCTGCATGACCGCGAAGTCGCCGTCGACGCGGAGCAGGGCGTAGAGGCGTTTGAGGTCCTCGTTGAGCGCGGGGATGTCCTCGGCGCGGTAGGCCACGGTTTCCCACAGGGTGTTGCGGCCCTCGGCGTCCATCAGCGGGATGGACTCGGTGAAGTTCCGCAGGCGCCCGTAGGTGACGGGCAGCTCGCGCTCGCGCCGGTATTTTTTCAGGTAGTCGCGCAGGCCGTCCCGGATGGGGAAGCTGGGCTTCTTCTGGAGGCGGGCATGGCCGAAGGGATCGGTGGTGGTGGCGTCCATCCGCGGGGGATGCTGCCGGGGAATCGCGGCGTGGCAATAGCGGGGGCGCGGGCGGCGGTGAGATGCAGACCGGCCTCCCCCGCGCCCGATACCGCGGGGCCATCCTCGGTGTGTCCATTGGGTTGATGTCAACTAATAGTTGACATCAGCTCCCCGCCCGCGCCGGGGGAAAGAGGAGCAAGGACGCGGGAAGAGTGGGGCGGGGTGGTGGGAGCCGTGCGGGCGGTCTTGCCCGGAAGCCGGAAACCGGCTGAATCGCCTCATGCCCATCCCGCGCGCTGTCATCCTCCACCGCCTCGTCCGCGCGGGGCTGGTGTTGTTCGTGGTGGGGCTGGCCGGGCGGCACTGGCACCCGTATTACGGTTTCACGCGCTTCCTGCAGATGGACGCGGGCGCGTTGGCCGCGGCACTGCCGGAGCTGCGCGGCGCGCCTATCTTCGCCTATGAAAACGGCTATGACGGACATTACTACGCGCAACTGGCCGCGCGCCCGGCGGTGAACGATCCGGCGCTCGCGGGCGGGTTCGACAACCTGGGCTACCGCGCCCGCCGGATTTTGCTGAGCTGGGTGGCGTGGGTGGTGGGCGGAGGCGATGGGGTGGCGGCAGCGCGGGCCTACGCGTGGTTGAATCTCGTGCTCTGGGCCGGGCTCGCGGCGCTGCTGGGGCGGATCTTCCCGTGCATGGGCTGGCGCGAGACGCTGGCCTGGGTCGGAGTGCTGTTTTCCGCCGGCGTGCTGCACAGCGTGCGGCTCGGCCTGACGGACCTGCTCGCGCTGCTGCTGGTGGCGGGCGCAGTTTTTCTCGCCGAAAACAACCGTCGCGGGGCGGCGGCGGCGCTGCTCGGGCTCGGCGGGCTGGCGCGCGAGACCGCGCTGCTCGGGGTCGTGACGCTGTGGCCGCCCGGCAAACCCTCCTTGCAAAGCTGGGTGCGGGCGGCGGGTTGGGCGGCGCTGTGCGTCGTGCCGCTCGCGGCTTGGCTGTGGTATCTGCGCTCGGTGCTGGGTCCCACCGAGCCGGGGCTGGGCAATTTTGCCGCGCCGCTCGCCGGCTGGGCGGGAAAATGGGCCGAGATGATCCTGCGCCTGCGCACGGAACCCGACCGTTACCTCGTGCTCACGGGCCTGCTCGCGCACGCGGGCCTGACGGTGCAGGCGGTGTTTTTGCTGGCGCGGCCGCAGCCGGCGGACCGGTGGTGGCGGCTGGGCGCGGTTTACGCCGGGCTGCTGCTCGTGCTCGGTCCGGCGGTCTGGGAGGGGCATCCTGGCGCGGCGACGCGCGTGCTGCTGCCGCTGGCGCTCGCCTTCAATGTGCTGGCCGCACGCGGACGCGTGGGCGCGGCCTGGCTGGTGGCGGGCAACCTGCCGGTGCTCGCCGGCGTGCTGGCTTTCTGGACGGTGCCGCAGGATCCGCATGAACTCGCAGCCGGGCGCGCGAGCGCGGGCGCGTATGTCGTCCAGGCCGATGCGCGCTGGCATGCGGCCGAGCACGGCCGGAACCGCACGTGGGCCTGGTGTCCGCAGGCCGGCGGGATCGAACTGAAGCTGTGGCCGCGCGCGGATGCGCAGATGAAAATCCAGGTGGCGGTGCGCGGCCTGACGGCCCGCCCGCTGGAAATCCGCCAGGACGGGCGCGTGCTGTGGCGCGGCGACATCGGGGAAAAACTCCAGTGGGTCACGCTGCCCGTCGTGACGCTGGCGCAAGGGCGCGCGCGGCTGGAGTTGTCGAGCAGCGCGGCGCCGGCGGTCGAAAGCGCGGCCGTCGGCGCGCGGCCACTCGGCTTTGCCATCTACGGCGTGCGGGTGGACTAGTGGGAGGGAATCGTGCGGGTGGCGAAATGCGGGCCGGATGTCTTTTGCCCCCGAGACCGCAGGTTCATCTCGGGGCGCAGGCCTAAGGCTGATGTCAACCATTAGTTGACATCAGATCCCCGCCCGCGCGCGCGAACGGGTTGCGCGGAACGCGGCCGCTAAAGTGGCGGGACCGGCGAGCAATTGCAGGGCCGGTCAGCCCCAGGGCCAGCAGGGCGATTCGCTCCGGCACGAGCGGCATTCCGGCAAACTCTTCGATCCCGATGAGCAGCAACAGCGCGGCGACCGGGACCAGCAGACCGAGGAACTGCCAGACAGCGACGCGAGCCAGGCATGAGGCGCGGGTAAGACTACCCGTCCGGAATCCCGCCACGCTGCGCCACCATACCCGCCAGTGCAGCTCGGTGATAACGACGATGCACCCGACCAGATAGAAGAAGGTGACGAGGTTATCGCTCATACGCTCAGGCTGCGGTTGGCAACGCTTGCGGCGACCGCGCAGCGACCATCGGCGGATGATTGCGCGACCAAGCGCATCGATTCACCAGTAAACTCATGCAGCGGCCAGCCGGCGCTCGCACAGCGCGATGAGGCGGGCCCGGAGCGGCTGGCTGCGCGCGGCGAAGTCGCGCTGGTGCGCTTCATACTCGGCGCGGCCCGCGGGTGTCTCGATCCGGATGGGAGCGTAGCCGAGTTTTTCCAGGTCGTAGGGGCTGGCGCGCATGTCGATCTCACGGATCTCGCGGGCGAAGGCGAAGCAGTCGGCGATCAGTTCGGCGGGCGTGAACGGCGCGAGTTTGAACGCCCACTTGTAGAGGTCCATGTTGGCGTGGAGGCAGCCGGGTTGCTCGAAGTCCGGCGCGGTGGCGCGCGTGGGCGCGAGCTTGTTCAGCGGCGACGCGGGCGCGGTGAAGAAGCGGAAGGCGTCGAAGTGCGAGCAGCGCACGGGCTGGGCTTCAACGAGGCGCGCCAGCTCGTCGGGCGGAAAGCGCAGCGGCCAGGCGTTGTGCCGCACCTCGGCGGGCGTCTGGCGGTGGACCATCGCCCACTCGTGCAGGCCGAAGCAGGCGAAGGCCGGTGCGCGCCCGGCGGTGAGGCGGAGAAGGTTGAGGATCCACGCCACGCTCTCGCGGCGGGGCAGGGCGGCGGGGTTCAGCGCCACTCCGCCGTCGGCCTCGTGGTATTCGGGCCAGCGGAGAAACTCGCGCGCGGTCGCGCCGAGCAGCACGACGTCGGGGCCCGGATGCCAGCGCCGCAGCCACGCCGGGCGGAAGCGGTAATATTCGAAAAGAAAATCATGGACGGGGTGTTTTTCGCCGCGCGCGGCCCGGGCCTGGTGCGGCGCGGTCCAGGCGGTGACGCGCTCCTCGTGGGCGCGGCGGCGCGCATGCCAGTCGGCCTCGGGGAGGACAACGGGTTTGTCCGTGGCGACCACGTCAGCCTTTCGCCAGCAGCCGGCGCACGCCCTCGATCGGCGGCTCGCTGATGAAACGATACTCGACCGGCCAGGCGTGGGTCTCGGCCAGGGCCTTGAGCGCGCAGATGGCGGGCGGGCTGTTGAGGATCGCGCCGCTCACCCCGCACGGCACCACGGCGGCGCCGAACAGCTTGGTGGTGACGAGGCGGGCGTTATCCACGAGGTCGGTCACGGTGCAGGCGAGGGCGGTCCGGGCCGGGGCGCAGCCGGCGTTGGCGAGTTCGAGCACGCGCGGGGCGAAGGCCGCGATGCGGCCGTTGGCGTCCTCGGCGGTGTAGAAGAAACGGGTGTTGGCCGCGGCGTCGGCGAGGCCGGTGTGGGTTTTCAGCGCGTCGCCCAGCGCGGTCGGCTTGGCCCAGCCCTGCAGTTCGAGGAGCGCGTGGCCAATGGCGCGGCGGCCGAGATCGGAGCCGCTGCCGGGATCGCCGAACCGCCAGCCCAGGCCGCCGGCGTAATGGATGGCGCCGTCCAGGCCGCGCGCGGCAACGAACGAGCCGGTGCCGGCGTGCAGCACGAGGCCCGGTGCGCCGTCGGTGGCGAGTTCCAGCACGGGCAGCGAGTCCGGTCCGGTCACCACGGTGCCGTGGTCGCGCAACGTGGCGGCGAAATCCTTCCAGAAAGCCGCCGCACCGGCGGTGTAGAGGTGGGTCGCGGCGATGTCGGGTCTGGGGGCGTTGATTTTCGCCTTGGCCAGCAAGGCGGCGATCGCCTCGCGCACCACGGCGGCGGCTTTTTCCGGCCCGAGCTGGCTGGGGTTGCAACCCGGCGCGCTGTGTCGGGCGACGACGGTGCCGGCATCATCGACGAGGATGAGCTCCGTCTTGGTGCCGCCGCCGTCGAGACCGATGCGATAGGGGGAATTCGTCACGTTTGCGGGAAGACCCAGAAAAGCGCGCGCGTTCAGCGGGCGAGGGCGATGACCTCGATCTCCACGCGGCAGTCGAGCGGAAGCTTGGCGGCCTGGATCGTGGTGCGGGCGGGTTTGTGCGGGGCGAAGGCCGCCTCGTAGATCGCGTTCATCCTGGCGAAGTCGGCCATGTCCTTGAGGTAGACAGTGGACTTCGCGACGTCCTGCAGGGTGAGGCCGGCGGCGGCGAGCACGGCCTTGACGTTGGCGAAGACCTGGTGCGTCTGCGCGTCGATGTCGCCCTCGACGAGCTTGGCGGTGGCGGGGTTGATCGGCGTCTGGCCGGAGCAAAACACGAAGGGACCGGCGTGGATCGCGTGGGAATAGGGGCCGATGGCGGCCGGGGCGGAGGGAGCGGTGATGATTTTCATGGGAAGCGGAGGAGAACGAAGAAAGCTTACGAGAACGAGTAAGATTTAAGACGACTCCCAGCGGCCGAAGATACCGCAAGGGAGAACCTTGCCGTCGCGGCGGACGGGCAGGCCGACCTCGCCGCCAGTGATGCGGCCGCCGGCGCCGCCCATGAGGCCGGCAAGGAGGTTGACGACGACGGTGGGCGAGAGGCGGGCGGTGTAGGCGTTGATGAGGAAAAACAGCGGCTGGTCGCTCAGCACCTGCCGGCACTCCTTGAGCAATTCCCAGAGGTGGTCCTCCAGCTTCCACATCTCGCCGGTGCTGCCGCGGCCGTAGGTCGGCGGGTCCATGATGATGGCATCGTATTTGCGGCCGCGCTTGATCTCGCGGCGGACGAATTTCAGGCAGTCGTCGGTGATGTAGCGCACGGGCGCGGCGGCGAGGCCGGAGAGCGCGGCGTTTTCCTTGCACCACTTGACCATGCCCTCGGCGGCGTCGACGTGGCAGACGCTCGCGCCGGCGGCGGCCGCGGCGACAGAGGCGGCGCCCGTGTAGCCGAAGAGGTTGAGCACGCTGACCTCGCGGCCGGCGGCCCGGGCCTCCCTGATGCGCGCGGAAAACCAGTCCCAGTTGACGGCCTGCTCGGGGAAAAGGCCGGTGTGCTTGAAGCTGGTCGGGTGGATCTTGAAGGTCAGCGCGCCGTAACGGATGCTCCAGTGGTCGGGCAGGGGCTTGCGGTATTCCCACTTGCCCCCGCCGGTCTCGCTGCGGTGGTAGAAGCCGTCCCAGTTTTCCCAGCGCCCGTTGCCGCCGGTGCGCGGCCAGATGATCTGCGGGTCGGGGCGCACGAGGGTGAAGGGGCCCCACTGCTCGTGCTTCATGCCGTCGCCGCAGTCGAGCAGCTGGTAATCCTTCCAGGTGTCGGCGACGATCAGGCCGGGGCGTTCGATGGTCATTGCCGGGCAACTTGCCCGCGATTCGCGCCGATGCCCACGAAAAAATGGAATGCCCGGCCGGTCCGCGCCTCCCATGGGCATGCGCCTGATCCTCCTCTCCGTCCTGCTGGCCGCGCCGCTGCTCGCGGCGCCGCGGCATTTCCGCAGCGGGGAAAACCGCACGCACCTGCTTGAGCTCTTCACCTCCGAGGGCTGCAGCAGCTGTCCGCCGGCGGAGGCGCGGCTCGGCGCGCTGCGCGACGCGCCCGGACTGTGGCGCGACTTCGTGCCGGTGGCGTTCCATGTCGTGTATTGGGACCGGCTCGGTTGGGCGGACCGGTTTGCCAGCAAGGATTTCACCGCGCGCCAATACGCCTACGCCAGCCGGTGGAGCCGCGACAGTGTCTACACGCCGGGCTTCGTGCTCGACGGGGCGGAGTGGCGCAAGGGTTCCCGCGAGATGGTGCCGGCGGCGTCCGCCGAGAAGGCCGGCGTGCTGGCGGTCGACTATGCCGACAACGGCGTATGCCGGGTGCGCTACGACGCGTCCGGGGACCACGAGGTGCATGTCGCGCTGCTTGGCGGCGGCATCGTCTCCGCCGTGCGCGCCGGCGAGAACAAAGGCCGCACACTCCACCACGAGTTTGTGGCCCTCACGCTCCGGACCGCGCAGCTTGAGGCAGGCACGGCCGACGTGATGCTGCCCTCGGCGGCGCGCTACGGTGTTCCCCGGACCGCTCTGGCGGTGTGGATCACACGCCGGGGAGACCCAACGCCACTGCAAGCGACCGGCGGCTGGCTGGACGAGGCGGCCCTTGACGGCGGGCCAAATGCCTGACAATTGTCAGACATGGAGACCACCGCCCGCGAATTCACTCGCAATTTTCGCACGCTCCGCGCCGCCGCCGCCCGGGGCAAGACGGTGCGCGTCAAAGCTCCCGAGGGTTTCTACCTTTTCACCCGGGAGAAGCCGGCCAAGACCTGTGGCGCGGTGCTGGCGGGGCTGGCGGCCTACGCCGGCAAGGGGTTTTTGACCAAGGAGGGAGCGGAGGCGGTTGAGCGGGCCAGGAAGAAACCAGCGCCGGCCAGGTCGCCGTGGGACGCAGAGTCGTGATTTTTGACTCCACCTACTTTGTCGCCCTGCATCGGGAGCTGCAGCGCGGAACAACCGGCCCGGCCCAGGCGTTTCTATCCCGCCACGCCGACGAGGTGTGCGGCATGAGCGAGATCACGCGGGGCGAGCTGGCCCGGGGTTTTGCGAGCAAGTTGGCCTGGACCGAGTTCTGCGACCGCTTTGTTGTCTATCCCTTCAATGACGCCGTGGCGTGGCGGGCGGCGGAAATCTTTCACGATCTGCGCAAGCGCGGGGTCATGACCGGGGAGAACGATCTGTGGGTCGCCGCGACCGCCCTGGAGGCCGGCGGCGTGCTGGTCACCCGGAATACAAGGCACTTTCGCGAAATACGCGGGCTCAAATTGTTGGCCCACTAACGCGCTTTTAGGCGGCGGGATAATCCAGCCCGAGGGTTTCGCCCGGCGGCAGGGCGCGCCAGCGGGCGAGCAGAGCTTCGAGCGTGTGCCAGATCAGCCGAAGGGACTCGGCGTCGATCACGGGCACGGCGGCGCCGGGACGCACACCATCAACGGCGGAGCGGACGAGCCAGTTGAACTCCTCCACCGCCGGCTCGCGGCCGGCGAACACGGCGTTGCCCAACTGTCCGACAATGCACTCGGTGACGATAGCCTCATCCGGCAGCTGGTGTGCTGCGCCCTTCACCTCGAAGTCCTGGATGTCCCAGCCCTGCGCGAGCAGGCCGTAGAAACCCTGGCGCAGGCCGAGCGTGGTCTCGACCGCGTAGTGCGTCAGGTCATGCACGGCGCCGAAGCCGCCCGAGCCGATCCGGCCGCTGGCCGCAGAGCCATCGGTGCGCACGAACGTGACGACCGCCTCGCCACCGGCGTGTTTTTTGAGCTTAACTTTCACGGCCGGTGGGACCGCCGCCGGGCGATCAGGTGCCGTAGAGCCGGTCGCCGAAATCGCCGAGGCCGGGCAGGATGTATTTCTTTGCGTTGAGCTCGCGGTCGAGCGCGCCGGCGTGGATGGGCACCTCGGGGTGGGCCTTCTGCATCGTGGCGACGCCTTCGGGCGCGGCGACGATGCAGACAAAGACAATCTCGGTCCCGCCGGCGGCCTTGACCACCGTGACGGCCTGCGCCGCCGAGCCCCCGGTGGCGAGCATCGGGTCGACGATGATGACGCGGGTGCCGGCGAGCGGCGGGAGCTTGCAATAATAACTGCGGGCGACGGCGGTCGTGTGGTCGCGCTCAAGGCCGACGTAGCCGACGGATACATCGGGGAAAACATCGTGGAACGGCTGCAACATGCCGAGCCCGGCGCGGAGGATGGGCACGATGACGAGCGGCTTGGCCAGCACGCAGCCAGTGACAGGCTCGAGCGGCGTCTCGATCTTCTTTTCCTCGGTGGCGAGGTCGCGCGTGGCCTCGAGGGCGAGCAGCAGCGCGATCTGGTAGCTCAGGGTGCGGAACAGCGCGGGCTTCGTGGTCTTGTCGCGCAGGTGCGTGAGCACGTGGGCCCCGAGCGGATGTTGCAAAAGATGCAGCGGCATGGGTTCGAGACTGGGGGGACGGGAACGAAGAACGAGAAAGATTATTCAGGCTTGAGGACGAGAGTGTGTTGCGCCGGCCCGGGGAGCAGCGGCGTGGGTTCGCCCTTCACCCAGGCGTCGTGGCCGGCGCGGTAAAAGGGCGACATCGGGTGGCCGCTCTGCCCGCCGGGCATGTGGAAGAGGCCCTCGGCCTCGTGGCCGGGCGAGACCACCATGCGCTCGGACTGGCCGAAGCGCCCGGTCTGCACGCGCGGCATGTCGGCGTCGCCGGGCAACCGGTCGGCCGGCATGTCGAGGAGACGGGCGATGGGCTTGGGCAGGAAACGCCCGAAGGGATGCTGCATGGCCAGGGTGTTGCGTGCGCCCCAAGTGAACTGCGCCAGCGGGCCGCCGGATTTCTTCACATCGGCCGCGAGATCGTCGGCCGCCGCGAGCAGCAGTTCCGGCCACGTGGCGTGCGCGGGGTTGAGCAGCCGTTCCGGCTTTTCGTGCACGAGCTGCCAGAGGGCGTCCTCAAAAATCAGGTTGCGCCAGTTGAAGGCGGCGTATGCGCGCTGCGCCGGCGCGACGAACGGCGCCAGCGCGCGCTCGGCCACGTGGAGGCGGAAGGCTTTCACCGCGCGGTAGGCGACGGAGCCGGTGCTCGCACGGCCGTCCCACGCGCGCACGGCGTCGCGGAGGTCGGCGCGGAATTTGTGGCCCGCCACCGCGTCGTCGGCGAGCACCTCCAGCAGGAATCTCTGCCAGCGGCCGAGAAACACGGCGCGGTCGTCGAGCTGGATGGCGAGCAGGTCGGCGGGCGCGGCCTTTTTGCCGGAGGCGATCAGTGCGAGGAGGTCGTCACGGATCTGCCCGGCGCGGGCACCGTCATCGTAGCCGCTGTCGCCGAGTCTTGAGTAGGCCTCGCCGCCGATCGGGCGGTTGTTGCCGGTCCAAACCGCGCCTTCCTTCGCGGGGAGATCGGCGGCCCGGCTGGCAGGCAGGGTCGTGACGACGGAAATTTCCTCGGGCTTGAGAAAGCCGTCCCAGCGGCGGTCGCCGTAAGCCCACGAGACCGGCACGCGGCCGTCGTAGCCGACACGGCGCGGCAGCAGCCCGAGGATGGTCCAGGCGATGTGGCCGTCGGCGTCGGCGATGACCAGGTTCTCGTTGGGGAAACTGGCGCGATGGGCGAGGGCCACGGCCTCGGCGGTGGTGCGCACGTTGTCCATGGCGAGGAAATGCAGGTTGGTCGCCGCCGCGTCGTGCGCCGTCCAGCGCAGCACAAGGCCGCGGCCGTCTTTCGGGCCGTCGATGATCGGGCCCCACTCGGTCCACTTGGCGGTGAACGGCACGGACTTTTCGCCCTTCACGCGGATTTCCTCGTGGCGCTCCTCGATCTCCTTCCAGCCGGCGGGCGCCTTGTAGAAACTGTGCGCAGTGGTCTCGGTCGCGAGGGTGATGACATCGGTCGTGTCCACATAGGCGTCGGTGAAACCCCAGGCGACGCGGCCATTGCTGCCGGCGA
Source organism: Opitutia bacterium (assembly GCA_016190985.1). GTDB lineage: Bacteria > Verrucomicrobiota > Verrucomicrobiia > Opitutales > Opitutaceae > Lacunisphaera. The sequence goes on from JACPPI010000007.1 coordinate 69,674, forward strand.
CCATGAACGGCACGCCGGGCAGCGTGACGCCGACCACGCGGCGCGGTCCGTCGGCCTCCGTCCACTGGAGCAGGGCGCGATACCAGATGTGCGGCACGTTGAGGTCGAGATGCATGTCGTTGGCGAGCAGCGCGGCCCCGGTGGCGGTGTGCGCGCCGGCGAGGGCGAAGGCGTTGGAGCCGACCACGCGCCGGCCCTCGGGCTCGGTCGCCGCGAGGCCGGCGGGCGGTGGGCCGGCCTTGCTGAAGCGCAACGGTGGCAGCGGGGCGGGCGCGAACGTGCTGCCGTCGAGCGCGGCGTCCCAGGAATTGCCGCGTGGGGCGAGGAACTCCAGCCCCGCCGCACCGAGGGCGGTGCGCAGGGCGTCGCGGTTCAGGTCGAAGGCGCCCTTGTAGTCCTGCAGGTCGAACCACATGGCGTAGATGCACAGCACCGAGTCCTCCTCGCGCCACGGCGCCGGGCGCGTGCGGATGACGAGGTATTCCCACGGGGTGTTGCCCAGCGCGGCGAGGCCGGCGTTGACGCCCGCGGTGTAGGCGGCGAGGACCGCGCGCTCGGCGGGCTCCGCCTGCGCGACGACCTGCGCCGCCAGCCGGCGGAAACCGTGGAGACGCGCGCTCTTGTCCAACTCGACCGCGGCGGCGCCGAACAGCTCGGAGAGTTCGCCGGCGCCGCGCCGCCGCAGCAGGTCCATCTGGAAATAGCGCTCCTGGGCGTGGAGGAAACCCGTGGCGCGGGCCACGTCGGCGCGGGTCGCGCCCGTGATGGCGGGCATGCCGAGAGTGTCGCGCTCGATTTTCACCGGGGCGGACAGGCCGGCGATCGACCGCTCACCGTCGAGCGGCGGCAGGCTGGCGCGCATTTGCCACCAACCCCAGGCGACGGCCGCCACGACGATGAGCAGAAGCCCGCCGAGCACGGCGGCGATCCAACGGAGGCGGTGGCGCCACACGGCCATGTTACTCTTGTTCCCAGGCCCGGATGCTGACCGGGTCTCGACCCTCGTCGAAATCGAGGTAGTCAAACATGGTCATGATCGGGGCGGCCTCCAACGCGCTCTGCTTGATGCGCCGGGCGAGCGTCTCGGCCATCCCGTCGCGGAAGCCGCATTTCATCATGAACTGGTTCCAGGCCTGGCACTCGTCGTCGGTGCGCGGCCCGCCTTTCCCGTGGCACCAGGCGAGGATTTCCTCGTCGGTGCCGCCGGCCAGCGTGCGGGCCTTGAGGTCGTCGTAATTCACGCGCAGAAAGGCGCAGGTGCGGCCGTCGAAGCCCTTGCCGAGGTTGGCGGCGTAGTCCTCGGGCGGGAGCCGGCCGGCGGCATGCAGGCGGATCTTGTCGAGCATGCGGCCGAAGAAGACGAGGCGGCCGACCTTGAGGTAGGGACTGCGGAGACCGGGAACAGCAGGCATGCCGCAGGATTCAGGATTGCCGGGCCGGAATCCAGACGGAATTCACTCGCGCCAGTAGTAGGCGAGGGTGGCGAGGAGCCCGAGGAGGAAGGTCGGGGCGTTGATCCAGAGCTGGTGGAAGGGCACGGCGTAGTGGTGCACCGCCCAGATGACCGCCACGTGCTTCACCGCGATCAGGCCCCAGCAGAGAAGGATGAGTTTTTCCAGGCGCGGATTGCGCGGCACCGGCCGCACCGCCTGCACTTCCGCGACAAAGGCCTCCTCATAGGTTCCAGGCGGGCGGCGGACGATCCACTGGAGCAGGTTGGCGAACATCCGCCGACACCCTAGTCCCCGCGCGGAGAAAAGCAAAGCCCGCCTTGGGAATCAGGTCCGCCACCCAAGGCCAATGTTCGCAATACGAACATTACGCCTTGCGCCCGGCCCGGCTCGCGCTGAGGCGCTGCCGGGAATACCATTCGAGGAGCCGCAGCGTGCGCTCGGCATCCGGCATGGCGGCCTGGGTGACAAAGTAGTCGCTGATGCGTCCGCGATGCAGTCCCAGTTCATGGGCGAGGAGCGCCTTGGCCCCGCGGCGCTGCAGCAGAGGGTGGATGGCCACGACGAGTGCGCGCCACAGCGGGGTCTCGACGCCGGGACGCAGGGTGGCACCTCGGGGAATGGGGGCGGGTTTCAGCTTCTGCCGGGCCACGCGATCAAGCACACGCGCGGCCGCCGAGACAGCCTCACCCATGGCCAGAAGCTGGCCGAGCTTGGAATAAGACATGATGTTCGTATTACGAACATTGCCTGGCCGGGCAAGCTGTTTCCAGTCGTGGAATGAGGCAACTAGAAACGAATGTTCGTAATACGAACATTGGGTTGGCAACGGATCGATCAGCGGGAGCGGGGTGGCATTCGGCGCCGCCGGGCGCAGGCGGCGTGGCGGGGACAGCTGACGAGGTGGTCGTTGACCATCCCCGTCGCCTGCATGAAGGCGTAGCAGATAGTGGTGCCGACGAACTTGAAGCCGCGCTTCTTCAGATCCTGGCTCAGGGCGTCGGACTCCGCGGTGCGGACCGGAATCTGCGTGTGTTTCTTCAGGTCGTGCTGGATCGGCCGTCCGTCCACGAAGCGCCACAGGTAGCGGTCGAAGCCGCCGAACTCCGCCTGCACGGCGAGGAAGGCCCGGGCGTTGAGCACGGAGGCCGCGACCTTCAGCCGGTTGCGGACGATACCGGCGTCCGCCAGCAGGCGGGCCTCGTCCTTCGGGCCGTAACGGGCGATGCGCGCGGCGTCGAAGCCGTGATAGGCCGCGCGGTAGCTCGCGCGCTTTTTCAGGATGGTGGACCAGCTCAGCCCGGCCTGCGCGCCCTCAAGGATGAGCATCTCGAACAAATGGCGGTCGTCGTGGGAGGGCACGCCCCACTCGGTGTCGTGGTAGGCATGGTTGATCTCGGCCTCGGCCCAAGGGCAGCGGTTTTTCATCCCGGCAGGTTAGCACAGGCTCGTGACAACGTCATGTCGGGAGTGGCGGCCGCGTTCGGTCTTGCCCGGCTGGCGGGGTTCCGCGTATATCTGGCCGCCTATGGGACGCCAATGGCTGCATGCGAAACGCGCGATCGTGAACCTGAAGAAGGGCCAGACGGTCGGCAAGATGGTGAAGGAGATCACGGTCGCCGCCAAGCTCGGCGGCGGTGATCCCGAGGGCAACGCCCGGCTGCACGCCGCGATCGAGAAGGCGAAGAAGGCCAGCGTGACGCGCGACGCCATCGAGCGCGCCATCGCCAAGGGCACTGGCGTGGGCGGCGACAAGACGCACCTCGACCACGTGATTTTCGAGGGCTACGCGCCGCACAAGGTGCCGGTCATCGTCGAGTGCATGACCGACAACCACCAGCGCATCACCCCGGAGATCCGGTTCCTGTTTAAGGCCGGCATCCTCGGCACGGCGGGCAGCAACAAGTTTTTGTTCGACCACGTCGGCCTCGTCGAGGCCTGGCACGCGGCCGACGCCGGGCTCGACGCGGAAGCCGTCGCGATCGAGGCGGGCGCGAACGATTTCGAGCCTCTGAGCCACGCGCAGAACGACGACATCCCGGAGGGCGTCGCGGGCGTGCGCTTCAGCACCGACCTGAAGGCGGTGCACGCCGTGTCCGTCTGGCTGAAGCAGCACGGCTGGCACGTGGTCACGAGCGAGATCGGCTATCTGGCCAAATCCTTCCCCGAGCTGGACGACACGGCGCGCGGCGCGGTCGGCGAGTTCCTGCAGGCGCTGGAGGACCACGACGACGTGCAGCGCGTGTGGGCGGCGGTGAAATGAGGTCGCGGCACCGCGCATCCTGAGTCGCGAGCAAGCCCGCTCCCACAGCTTCAACCCGCCGCCGGTGAAACAAAAAACCCTGCGCGGTTGAGTTCGCAGGGTCCCGGGAAAAACGCCGGCTCAAAAAGAGCCGGCGTCGAGGGGAGAGAGAATAAAGCAACGCGAACGTTACTTCTTCTTTTTCTTAGCTGCCTTTTTCTTTTTAGCCATGACGCAGTGTCGGAAATTTTCCGCGCACTTGCACTAAAAATATGCGCGGTGGCGAAAAATAATTCCGGCGCAGAAAATTTCGGAAAGACGGCGCGCACAAAACTTTTCCGCGCGGGGATTTTTCAGCGGCCGTAAAGCGTCGCGAGTTCGCGAAGATAAGCTGTCGTGGAACCGGAGAGTTTCTCCAGCGCGGCCGCACGATAGCGCCACCGCCAGTTGCCCTGCGCCTGCGAGGGCGTGTTGAAGCGCGCGGCGGCGCCGAGCGAGAAAACATCCTGGAGCGGGATGAGGGCGAGGCGCGAGGCGCAGGCGTAGCAGGCGCGGATGAAATCCCAGGCGACATCGCGGCCGTCGACGCGCAGGTAGCGGCGCACGTGGTCGCGCTCGGCCTCGGGCGCGGCCTGATACCAGCCGGCGGTCGTGTTGTTGTCGTGCGTGCCGGGGTAGATGACGCTGTTCGGGGCGGCGTTGTGCGGCAGGTAGGAATTTTTCGCGTCGCCGCCCCAGGCGAACTGGAGCACGAGCATGCCGGGCAAGCCGGTGTCGTCGCGCAGTTGCACGACGGAGTCGGTCATGACGCCGAGATCCTCGGCGATGATGCGGGCCTGCGGCAGCGCGCGCTGGAAGGCGCGGAACAGGTCGAGGCCGGGGCCGGGCACCCAGGCGCCGACGCGCGCGTTCTTCGCCGGAAAGGGGATGCGCCAACAGGCGTCGAACCCGCGGAAGTGGTCGATGCGCACGACATCGCACACGGCGAAGGTGGCGCGCAGGCGGGCGAGCCACCAGGCGTAGCCGTCGGCGCGGTGGGCGGACCAGCGGTAGAGCGGGTTGCCCCAGAGCTGGCCGTCGGCGGAAAAATAGTCCGGCGGCACGCCGGCAACCGCGAGCGGGAGCAGCGTCTTGGGATCGAGTTCGAACAGGCCGGGGTTGGCCCACGCGTCGGCGGAGTCGGCGGCGACGAAGATGGGCAGGTCGCCGATGATCTCGACGCCGCGCTCGCGGGCGGCGGCGCGGAGCTGCGTCCACTGGCCGAAGAAGAGATACTGCCCGAACCGGCAGGCGGCGATGGCGTCGGCGAGCTGCGCGCGGAGCGGGGATTTCCTCGCGCGGTTGAAATCGCGGAGTTCCGCCGGCCATTCCCACCAGGCGGCGCCCTGGAAATGATCCTTCAGCGCGCGGAAATAGGCGTAGGCGTCGAGCCAGTGCGCGTGCTCCCGGCAGAAGGCCGCGAAGTCACCGTAGGGCAGGGCGGGTGTCTTTTCCCGGTAGCGCGCGGCGGCGGCGGCGAGGAGGCGCGGCTTGAGCTCGTAGAGGGCGCCGTAGTCGGTGGCGTCGGGCGGCAGCGCCGCGAGCGGGGCGAGGTCGGCGGCCTTGAGCAGGCCGAAGGGAACCAGCGCGGCGAGATCGATGAGGCAGGGATTGCCGGCGAAGGCGGAGAAGCACTGGTAGGGCGAGTCGCCGTAGCCGGTGGGGCCGAGCGGGCAGACCTGCCAGTATTTCATCCCGGCCTCCCGCAGGAAATCGAGGAAGCGCACGGCGTGGCGGTCGAGCACACCGCAGCCCTGGTCGCCGGGCAGGGCGGTCGGGTGCAGCAGCACGCCGGCGCCGCGCGCCTGCAGCCAGTGGAAGAGCGGCCCGCCTTCGCCGGGAGGCTTCGGCGCGGCAAGGAGCGGGGCGGCGGACTTCGGGCGGGAGCGATTCACCCCGGAATGAGAACGGGGAACGGGAAGGAGAACGAGAAAGATTTGCGGGGTGAGGGCACCCCGCCTCCCGGGGTTCAGTAACCCGCGGCGTGGCCGTCCTTGCGGGATTCGCTGGCGCCGAGGTAGGTGCCGTTTTTGGCGTCGCGGGCGATGGCCTGGTAGCCGCCGAAGCCGCCGTTGCCGAGGCGGACGACATGGCCGCGCTGGAGGAGGCCGCGCACGCTTTCGTAGGGCACGCCGCTCTCGACCTCGACGTAGCCGCCGTCGGTCATCTTCGGGTTGTCGTAATCCGAGGAGCCCTCGTGCTGCCAGCGCGCGGCGTCGCCGGCTTCCTGGAAGTTCATGCCCCAGTCGATCAGGTTGCAGATGATCTGGACGTGGCCCTGCGGCTGCATGGCGCCGCCCATGAGGCCGAAGCTGAGCCAGGGCGCGCCGTCTTTCAGGATGAACGCGGGGATGATGGTGTGGAAGGGGCGCTTGCCGGGCGCGTAGTCGTTGGCGTGGCCGGGGCGGAGGGTGAACATCTCGCCGCGGTCCTGGAAGGTGAAGCCGAGGCCGGGCACGGTGATGCCGGAGCCCATGCCGCGGTAGTTGCTTTGGATGAGCGAAACCATGTTGCCGGCGGCGTCGGCGGTGCAGAGGTAGATGGTGTCGCCGTCCTTGAGCGCGGGATTGCCGGCGTCGTAGGTGCGCGCGGCGCGCGGGCCGATGAGCTGGCGGCGCTCGGCGGCGTAGGCCTTGGAGAGCAGGCGGGCGAGCGGGATTTTCGCGAATGCGGGGTCGGCGTAGAATCTGGCGCGGTCCTCGAAGGCGAGTTTCTTGGCCTCGATCATCAGGTGCAGCGCCTCGGGGGAGTTGCAGCCCAGCGCCTTGAGGTCGTAGCCCTCGAGGATGTTCAGCATCTGGAGCGCGGCGAGGCCCTGGCTGTTGGGGGGCAGCTCGTAGACGTCGTAGCCGCGGTAGTTGACGGAGACGGGGTCGACCCAGGTGGACGTATGCTTTTCGAAATCGATCTTCCGCAGCCAGCCGCCGTGCGCGCGCATGAAGGCGTCGATTTTGTCCGCGATCTCGCCGCGGTAGAACGCGTCGCGTCCGCCGGTGGCGAGCAGGCCGAGGGTGCGGGCGAGGTCGGGGTTCCTGAAAATCTCACCCTCCTTCGGCGCACGGCCCTCCGGCGCGTAGGTGGCGAGGAAGGCGCCGGGAAACTTGTCGGCCTGCGCGGTGCGGACGCCGAGATCCCAGAGGGAGGAGATGTATTGGGTGACGGGGAACCCCTCCGTCGCGTAGCGGATGGCGGGAGCGAGCACGTCCTGCATGGGCAGCTTGCCGAACCTGGCGTGCAGCTCGAACCAGCCGTCGGCGGCGCCGGGCACGCTGATGGGCAGGAAGCCGCGCGGCGGGATGGTGTCGCGCCCGAGTCGGCCCAGCTCGGCCATGAGCTGCTCGCGCGAGAGGCCGAGGGGGGAGCGGCCGGAGGCGTTGAGACCGGAGAGTTTTTGGTCGGCCGCGCTCCAGACGATGGCGAAGAGGTCGCCGCCCAGGCCGTTGCCGGTGGGCTCCATGAGGCCGAGGGTGGCGTTGGCGGCGATGGCGGCGTCCACGGCGGAGCCGCCGGCCTGGAGGATGTCGAGCGCGACCTGGGTGGCGAGCGGGTGGGAGGTCGCGGCCATGCCGTGTTGGGCGATGACCTGGGAGCGGGTGGCGAAGGCGCGGCCGTTGACACGGTCGGGCTGGGCGTGAACCAGAGGACAGAGGACAGAAAGCAGAAGCCAGAGGGCGGGCAGCAGGCGGCGGGGAGCACTCATGCCGGGAGGAGAGCAGTCTTTCCCGAAAAAGAAAAGCCCGCCGGGCGCGGGCCGGGCGGGCGGAAAAACAGGCGGACCGCGATGGAACTAGGCGGGGGGCGGCGGCACCGTGGGCGGGGCGGGCGCGGCGAGCACCTCGGCCACCGCTTGCAGCAGCACTCCGGCCCGGATCGGCTTGGCGAGGGTGCGCTGCACTCCGAGCCGCTGGGCCACCGGCAGGTAGAGGGGTTCGCTGAACTTGGAGCCGCCGGAAATGGCGATCACGCGCGGCCGCGGCTCGGCGCGCCGCAAGGCCATGATCAGTTCCACGCCGTCCATGTCGGGCATCATCATGTCGGTGATGATCAGGTCGTGCTGTTCCGCCTGGTGCCGCGCGAGGCCGGCCTTGCCGTCGGCCGCGGTGTTCACGGCGTGACCGGCCTGGCGGAGCACTTCGGCGGTGACGTCGCGGAGATCGTCGTCGTCGTCGATGAGGAGGATGCGGGCCATAGGGGGAAGGTAGCCGGAAGCGACGAGGTTACAAGGGCAATGGGCTTCAGCGGGACTTGGCGGCTCGGTTCTGGCCGGTCCGGTGTCGCGCGGATTCGATCCGAAACGAGATGGTGGTGGTGAAGGCCGGCACGTTGATGTTGATGAGGAGAAAGTTCATTCGCCATGGGTCCGATACCCCCGCCAGCCCCCTCCCAGAAACTGATGGTTTTCATCGGCGGACTGACGACCCGGGGCTTGCCCCGGGTATGTTCATGGCCGGGCCAGTGCGTCCCGGGCGGGCGGGCGTTGCAAGGCCGCCCGCACGGTGCCGAGCAGCTTCGGAATGTCGAAGGGCTTGGCGACGAAGGCGGTGATGAACGAGGAAAGGCCCTCCCGCCCGCCGCTGCCCATGCCGGACATGCAGATGACCGGCAGGCCGGGGCGGAGCCGGAGCACCTCGGTGACCAGATCCTGCCCGCCGAGCAGCGGCATCATGAGGTCGGTCAGGAGCAACTGGACCTCAGCGGAGTGCGCGAAGAAGCGGGCAACCGCCTCGGCCCCGTCGCCGGCGGCGAGCACGCGGTAGCCATGATCCTCGAGCACGCGGGTGACCAGCTCGCGGACAAACTTTTCATCGTCCACCACGAGGATCAGCTCGCCCTGGCCGCGGGGCACGGGGGTGGCGGTGGCGGGACGCTCCGCGCGGCTGAGCGCGACCTCGTCGGCGGGCAGGTAGGCGGTGAAGACGGTGCCGCGGCCCGGGTGGGAGTCGAGGGTGATGAACCCGTGGTGGCCGGCGATGAGCCCGCGCACGGTGGACAGGCCGAGGCCGGTGCCCTTGTCGGGGGCCTTGGTGGTGAAGAAGGGTTCCCAGACGCGGGCGAGGATTTCGGGCGGGATGCCGGTGCCGGTGTCGGCCACGGTGACCACCACGAAGGAGCCCGGCCGGGCGTCGGGGATGGCCGCCGACTCGGCCTCGGTGAGCCGGCGGTTGGCCGCACCGAGCCGGAGGATGCCGCCGTGGGGCATGGCGTCGCGCGCGTTGATGCAGAGGTTGAGGAAAACCTGGTGGAGCTGGGTGGCGCTGCCGGTGACCGGCCAGAGGTCGCCCGGCAGGGCGGTCTCCAGCCGGATGGACTTGGGGAAGGTGGAATCGATCATCTCGGCGATATCCTTGAGCACATGGCGGACCTGGAGGAGCGCCGGCGCGTCGCTGGAGCCGTGGGCGAAGGAGATCAGCTGGCGCACGAGCGCGGCGCCGCGCTCGCCGCTTTTCTCCACGGTATTCAGGATGCGCTGGCCGCGCTCGTCGGTGATGCGGGACTTGAGCAGGGGGGCGGCCATGATGATCGGGGCGAGAATGTTGTTCATGTCGTGGGCGATGCCGGCGGCGAGCATGCCGAGGTTCTCGAGCCGCTGCATGTGCTGCACGTGCAGCTCCATCTGCTTTTTCTCGGTGACATCCAGGGCGATGCTCAGCCGGTGCAGGGGCTTGTTGTCCTCGTCGCGGATCAGGCTCATGATGAACTCGGCGGTGAGCCGGCGGCCGTTCCGGGTCTCGATGGGCACGATGCCGCGCCAGGCGCCGGTGGCGAGCGTCGCTTCGCGGCCCGGGCCGAGGGCGCGCATGGTCCCGGGCGAGAGCAACTCGTCGGCGGTGTGTCCCAGCAGCTCGGCCTCGCTCAGGCCGTAGAGCTGCCGCGCGCCCTCGTTGCAATAGGTCACCCGGTGGGCGAGATCGGTGATGACGATGGCCACCGGCGATTTGTCGATGACCTCGGCCTGTTCCCGGAGGCGGGTCTCGGCCTGCTTGCGGTGGGTGATGTCCTCCTTGATCGCGATGAAGTGGGTGACCTCGCCGCGCGCGCTGCGCACCGGCGTGATGGTCTGAAGCTCGGTGAAGAGGGAGCCGTCCTTGCGCCGGTTGATGGTTTCCTTCTTCCAGACGCGCCCGGCGAGAATCGTGTCCCAGAGGTCCTTGAAATACGCGGCATCGTGATGTCCGGACCGGAGCAGATCGCCGGGATTGCGGCCGATCGCCTCCGCGAGGCTGTAGCCGGTGAGCGCGGTGAACGCCGCGTTGACCCATTCGACGGTGCCATGCCGGTCGGTGATCAGCACGGCGTTGGCGGCGGCCTGGAGGGCGGCGCTGCGCAATTGCAGCTTGGCTTCGGCCTGCTTGTGCGCCGAGAGGTCCCGCCAGGTGGTCATCATGAGCCGCTGTCCCTCCAGCTGGATGGGCGTCAGCAGCACTTCCACGGGGAAATCCGCGCGGCGGGCGCTGCAATGGATCCACTCGAAGCGGTGGCTGCCGGCTTCCACCGCCCGGGCGATCATGAGCGGGGCCTTGGCCTCCGAGGCCTGGCCGTCGGGTTGAAATGGCGGGGAGAGATCGGCGGGGCGGAGGTTGAGCACATCCTCCGGGGTGGGGTAATCCAGCATGTCCGCCGCCGCCTGGTTGCAGTCGATGAAGCGGCCGGAGCCCAGCTCGAGCAGCAGCAGCGCGTCGGCCGATCCCTCGAACAGGCGCCGGAACTTCGACTCGCTTTTCTGCAGGGCCAGCTCCGCGCACCGCCGCCTTTGGCCCTGCGCAACCACCCACCACCAGAAAAAGGGCGCCACCAGCAGCGTCAGGACGGTCGCGTCGAGCAGCGCCCGGAGCCATTTCGACGAATAACCCAACCCGAGCTGCAAGATGGCCAGCATGACGACCAGCTCGACGGCGAAGACCAACGCCAGCAGACGCGCGAATTGCGACCAGGGCCGGGGAAGGACGGGCGTTTTCATGCGCGCTCAGTCCCGACAGACCAAAGGTGAAGAGATGATCCGCCCCGTGATTTTTTTGTCACGCTGCTTCTGATCTACTGTCAACGGCCAGGACATGTCCATGCTGTAGTGTCCCTGGAAATGAGGTAAACACCGCAGCGGTAAAAATACGGTTAAACACCAAGCAGCCCTGGATATGGGCCGAATGGCCAAAGTTTGCCGTGCGCCTGCACCCAAGGCCGGAGCGAGACCGGGCGACGGCCGCGCCCAAGCCCGCTCCCGCAAAACCAGCAGAGAAGCGGAATGATGGAGAAGCCCCGGAGTTTGCTCCGGGGCTGTTTACTTCGCCTGCCGCAGGGTGATTTCGCCGTTCATGGTCGAGACCTTGATGTCCACGCCGCCGCCGTTGAGCGTGCCGGTGACGAGCTTGCCGCCGGTGATGGGGGGCAGCGGGGGCAGCGGCGCGCGCGGGGTCCGGGGGGCGCGCGGAGCGACCCGGTCTTTGGCATCCTCGGCGTCCTTCTCGGATTCCTCCTTCGCCTCGCGTTGGGCCTCGCGTATCGCCCGGTCAGATTCGCGGGCGGCTTTGTCCACTTCGCGGGCCACTTCCCGGGAAATCTGCCGGGCCATTTCCGTGCCGGCGCGGGCGGCCTCGGCGGCGGCGCGGGCGATCTCGCGGGTGTCGCCGTAACCGTAGCCGTAATGGCCGCCGTGCTTGCTGCCCTCGGTCTTGGTCTTGAGCAGGTCCTCGCTGAAATCGGTGAGGATGGAGCCGTTGTGGGTGCGGAGACGGATGTTGGCCTTGGTGGCGGCGGGCAGGCGGAGGTCGACTTCGCCGTTCATCGAGGTGATGGAGACGGGTTTTTGCGGCGCCTTGGCATAGACGGCGCGGATCTCGCCGTTCATGGTGTTGAGCACGGCGGAGCCGACGAGGCCCTCCAGTTTCATGTCGCCGTTCATGTTGTTGACCTCGACATCGCCTTCGACGCCATCGACGACAAGGTCGCCGCCGGCGTCGGTCTTGAGGCTGAGGGCCATGGCGCGCGGCACGGAAATCTTGAACTCGGCGTCGTGGCCGGCCCAGGGGTTGTCGCCCCCGAGGCTGAGGGTGACCACGTTGTCTTTCTCGGTCAGCTCGAAGCTGACCTCGTCGTCGAGGCGGCGGAGTCCGCCCGGTCGGTCGGGCTTGGTGTTCTTCTGATTGAGGGTGGACTCGACAGTGACGGTGTCGCCGTCCACGCCGGTGATGTGAATGTCGGCCCACGGCATGTCGAGCCGGAGGGTGGCGGGCTTGCCCGGGGCCGAGAGCTTGACGGTGGCGGTGGAGCCTTCGTCTTCGCCGGCACGGGCGAGCGGGGTGAGGGCCAGGCTCGTGCAGAGCAGGCCAGGGAGGATGAGGGAAGGGAGGCGGGTTTTCATGTGAGAGCGGGGTGGACGTTTTGCGGGAGGGTGGCGGCGGGCGGAGCGGGCAGGCGCAGCACGGCGAGGGCGCGGCGGGCGGCGTCGCGGACGTTCTTGTCGGCGGCCTCGTCGCGGGAGAGTTTTTCAAACACGGGCTGGGCGGCGGGGTCGCGGGCGCCGGCGAGCAGCTCGATCATGGCGACCTGGACGAGCGGGGCGCGCTCGCGGGTGAGGACGGAGAGCACGCCGGCGCGGACGAGCGAGTCGTCGGCGTGCTGGGCGAGGGCCTCGACGGCGGAGAGGCGGACGTTGATGGACGGGTCGAAGGCCAGCGCGCCGACGAGATCGGTGAGCACCTTGCGGTCGGGGGTCTTGAGGTCCATCTTGGCCAGCACGGTCTGGAGACGGTCGCCGGTGGACTGCTGCTGGAGGAGCGAATAGGTGACGAGCTGCCCCATGGAGTTGACCTGGGCCTTGAGGGCGGCGAGTTCAGCTTTGGCGGATTCATCGGGGACGGCGACCACGGCTTTGGGCGCGAGGTAGTGCTGGCCGGCGAGCAGGCCGCCGAGGAGCAGCGCGAGCGAGAAGGCGAACTGCAGGGCGGGCTGCGCCGGCAGCAGGGCGGCGAAGAAACGGTCGATGCGGCCGCGGGCGAGCGCGAAGGGGCTGGGCGCGTCGACCGCGCGCTGGTGCGTCTCGAGCATGGCGTAGAAATTCTCGCGCAGGCGGGGGCCGGGCTCGGCGGCGGGGAGGGCGTCGAGCTTGCGGGTCATCTCCTGGAGGGCGGCCCATTCGCGCTGACAGGTGGGGCAGCTGGCCAGGTGGGCGCGGAGCGCGGCGGACTCGTCGGCCGGCAGCGAGCCGTCCTGGTAATCGATGAAGCTATCCTGGACGCGGGTGCAGTTCATGGGAGTGGGTGGTGGGAAAACCTCGGGGCGGGGGAAAGGTTACGCGGCGCATTCCTTGCGGATCTTGAAATAGACCTCGCGCAGCTCCTTGAGCGCGCGGTGGGCCCGGACCTTCACGGCGCCGACGGAGCAATCGAGGAGCCTGGCGATCTCCTTGTGCTCGAGGTGCTGGAGGCGCGCGAGCACGAGCACCTCGCGGTGCTCGAGCGGCAGGCGGGCGAGGGCGGTGCGGAGGAGCACGACATCCTCGGCGGTGGCGGCCTGCTCGGACGGCTGGGGCTCGGCGGCGGGCTGCTCGTGCAGGTCGGCCGGGTTGGTGGGAGTGGGCGTGGACGCGTGCTTGCGGAAGTGGTCGGCCGCGACCTTGCGCGCAAGGTGGTAGATCCAGGCGGAGAACTTGCCCTCGTCGCGGTAGGTGTGCCGGTATTTGAGGATGCGGTAGAAAACGATCTGCACCAGGTCCTCGCCGACCGAGGGCTGGTTGGTCAGGCGCACGAAGAAACCGTAGAGCGGCTTGTGATAGCGCTCGAAGAGGTCGCCCAGCCGGCGGATTTCACCCGCGCGGACGGCGATCATGAGTTCATGGTCGGACGTGGCTTCCACGGCGGCGGGCACGCTAGCGGCGACGGGCGCGGAGGGAACTCGGAACTGGGTGACGGGGGCGAGGATCATGAAAAGTAGTCATGGGTGTTGTGCGGCGGGTAATACCGGCCCGCGGCGGAAAGGTTACAGGGTTTCGGGGCGGTCCGCTGGTCTGGGGGCTTGCCATTCGATCCGGGTTGGGTGAATTTGCCACCGATGAAAGTGGCCGGGCTATTTGCGGGAATCGGCGGTATCGAGCTGGGTCTGCATCGAGCAGGACACCAGACCGCATTGCTATGTGAAATCGATCCGGCGGCCTGCGCGGTTTTGGGACACCATTTCCCGAATGTCCCCTTGCACCGGGATATTCGCACCCTGACCAAACTGCCAAAGGGCACCGAGCTGCTGGCCGGCGGATTTCCCTGCCAAGATTTGTCCCAGGCGGGCAAGACCCGGGGCATCGGCGGGAGGAACTCAGGCTTGGTGAACGAGATATTCCGCCTGCTGGCGAAGAACGACGTGCCGCACGTGCTGCTGGAGAACGTCTCTTTCATGCTAGCGTTGGGCCGTGGACTCGCGATGCGCCATGTGACCTCGGAGTTGGAGCGCCTCGGCTATCGCTGGGCTTATCGTGTGCTCGACAGCCGGGCTTTCGGCCTGCCGCAACGCCGGCAGAGGCTATTCCTCGTGGCGTCGCGGGACTTGGAACCCATGGAGCTGTTGATGGCGGACAATCATGCGGGCGATGAACCCATTGAGTGGAAGGGCAAAGCCTGCGGATTCTATTGGACCGAGGGCATCCGAGGACTGGGTTGGGCAGTGGATGCTGTTCCGACGCTGAAAGGCGGATCAACCATCGGCATTCCCTCGTCGCCGGCCATCTGGTTGCCCGATGGACGGGTCGTCACGCCAGACATCAGGGATGCCGAGAGGATGCAGGGGTTTGAGACCGACTGGACCAAAGTGGCCGAGAAAACCGGGCGCAAAGGATTTCGGTGGAAGCTGGTGGGCAACGCCGTGTCCGTGCCGGCTGCCGAGTGGGTTGGGCGGAAACTGATGGCGGGCAAGGGTGCCGTGGACATGAGGGTTCTCGATTTTGATATGGAGAAAACCTGGCCATCCGCGGCATTTGGCGGGCCCGGCCAAAGGACGCTCGGCGTCCAGATATCGCTCTTCCCCGAGCACAAGGCGCGGCCATCCCTGGAAAAATTTCTACAGCACGAAACCAAGGAACTTTCACTGCGCGCAACCGAGGGGTTCATCTCCCGGCTTAAATCAGGGTCATTGCGCTACCCGCCTGAGTTCATGAACGCCTTGGAGAGGCATGCCGAGCGCATGCGCTGCCAGAAGGAGCTGGCGGTCGCATGAGCACGTCATTGGGAGAACAGATCATCGCTCGCACCATGCAGGCGGGTTTGGTGACAGACCGGCACGGCAATCACTGGCAATATCACTCCCGCAGCGATCATCACAGTAAAACGGCCTGTTGGGCGATAATGTTTGATCTGTTGCGCAGCTGCCATCTGCTGCGAAAGCATGCGGCCGAGGGGAAAATCGGCTTCGGCATCAACCATGAACTGCGGGACTTCAGGGTTAACCGGAAGAAAAACCTCGATCTGGTCGTGTGCGTCGGCCAGCCGCTCAATGAGCCGAAGTCTTCGTTGGCCGGGTATGGCGCCGAGATGGGCATCAAGCTGACGGCGGCGGAACAGAGGGAGCTCGACCTTTTGCCGGAGTTGCGCCGTGGAACGGTATCCAATGTGCATCTCGCGCTGGAGGCAAAAGCATGCATGACGGAGCACGGAAAGGCGAGGCCGCGGCTTTACGACGAACTCGCCTCCTCCTTCCAGGCGATACACGGCGATACGAACAACGCGATCGCGGCGGCTTTTGTGATGATCAATACCACCGAAAAGTTTGCCAGCCCGTCATCGCGCAACCCAGGGCGCATCAGGAAAGGCAGTCTCGTTTTCAATGCGCACAAACAGCCCGAAGTGGCGCTCAAGGTTTTGGAAAAGATGATGGAGTTGCCGCGCCGGAGCGACGAAAAGCAGGCTGGTTTCGACGCCGTCGGCATATCCATGATCGACTGCCAGAACGATGGCTCGCGAATAACGATCAACGATGCGGTCAATGCGCAGGTCAGCCCGATTGTTCGTTACGATGCCCTGATCCAGCGTTTGGCCCACCTTTACGCCACCAAATTCAGCTCCATCTAATCCGCCCAAGGAGTTTTTGCTTATGAATCGCCGTGATTTCCTCCTCAAGTCCGGCGCGGCCGCCTCGCTGGGCCTGTTCGCGAAAGCCCCGCTGTTCGCCCAAGCCCCCGCGACAAACTCAGGGCCCGCCGCCGCCACCACCACCTTGCTCGTCGCGCCGCCGCCCCCGGTGACCACGTTCACGCCATTGCGCCGCAACGTCGGGTATTTCACCGGCCGCGGCGGCAGCATCGGCTGGCTGGTCAATCCCGACGCGGTGGTGGCGGTGGACACGCAGTTCCCCGAGACGGCCGCGATTTTCCTCCGCGACCTGCCCGGCCGCGCCGGGCGCACCCTTGATGCGGTGATCAACACACACCACCACGGCGACCACACGGGCGGCAACGGCGTCTTCCGGCCCGCGACAAAGACCATCGTGGCCCACGCCAACGTGCCCGGGCTCATGCGCGCTGCCGCCGCCCGCAACCCGAAGCCACCGAGCGAGGCGGAACTGGCGCTGATGATCCCCGATCTGGGTTTCGCGGAGGGCTACCGGCAGGGCTTCGGCGACGAGGCGATCAGTTGCAAATACCTCGGGCCGGCGCACACGAAGGGCGACATTGTCGTCCTCTTCGAGCAGGCCAACGTCGTGCACCTTGGCGACCTGCTGTTCAACCGGCTCTATCCCGTCATCGACCGGCCCGGCGGCGCGAGCATCCGCCACTGGGTGACCGTGCTGGAGAAAATCGTCGCCGACTACCCGAAGGACGCGATCTACGTCAGCGGTCACGGCCAGGCGAAGTTCGGCGTCGAGTGCCGCCCGGCCGACCTGCTGGTGTTCCGCGACTATCTGTCGGCGCTGCTGGCGCACGTCGAAGGCGAGATCAAAGCCGGCAAACCGAAAGAGGAGATCACCAAGCTGGAAAACCTCGCCGGCTTTCCCGACTTCCATGTGCCGCCCGGGCCGGGCAACCGCCTGCCCGCGAACCTCGGCGTCGCCTACGACGAATTGACGGCAGGGTGAACGGGTCCGCCTTGTATTGAACGCTGTCCGCCTTCGCCAAGGCTACGGCGGACTATTTCCTTTCCGCTTCGGAAAGGAAATTGGTGGAGGTGAGGGGAGTTGAACCCCTGTGTCCCGGGCCTTCACGCACAGCATCTACCTGCATAGCGTCGGTTTGGATCTCGCCTCAAAGGACGCGTGGACGCGCGCTTCCTTCTCGGCCAGCCATGGTTGAAGATACGGCGGCGAGGTCATGACGGCCCTCACCGCTATTCCTGCTGTCGACGTTACTATCCCCTAGCAGGTGTCAGGGTAGGAACGTGGCTGCAATTTTTAGGCAGCCAGGGGCATTTCTTCGAATGTGCCGTTTGTTTGTTTTGAAGAGGGATTAACGAGAGGCCTTCACTCTCGACAGGCAGCTGCGCGCTCCAACCCAGGGTCGAATCCAGAACACCCCCGAAAGGGAAATGAGATGAATGACCGGAAGTGCCGAGCACACCGTCAAAGAACGTGCCCCTTCGACAAGCTCAGGGTCCCGGGCCTGTCGAGGGAGGAGCGGGAACGTGCCACAACACCGGCTGAAAGCAAGCCGGGCGCGGCCCTTTCTCGGGGGGAACTTAGGCCCAAAGGGTTAAATGGGCGTTTGGCGGCCCCCACTCGGTTGACGGAGAAGCCGCCGGGCCGTTTAGTGCCAGAACCACCACAGGTCGCCGCCGAGCGGTGCCCCGCGCCATGTCCACCGTAGCCGAAACTCCGCCCCCGAAAAACCCGACCGAAGACGGCCGGTCCGTCCTCGACATGTCGAAGATGAACGAGGGCCAGCGCGCGGCCTTGCAGATCACCGAGGCGGCGCGCGAGTCGCACGACGACCTGAGCTTCGTCGCCCACCTCTTCATGGGCCGGTGGAAGCCGGAGAAGCTCTACCCGGTGACCGAGGTGGACGCGGAGGAGAAGGCGCGGGCGGACAAATTCCTCGCCGAGCTCGCCATCTTCCTGCGCGAGAAAGTGGATGCGGACCGGATCGACCGCACGGGTGAGATTCCGGACGAGGTGCTGGCCGGCCTCGCGCAGCTCGGGGCCTACGGCATCAAGGTGCCGCAGAAATACGGCGGCCTCGGCTTCTCCCAGACGACCTATGGCCGCGTGTGCCAGCTCATCGCCAGCCACTGCACGAACACTTTCGCCCACCTCTCGATCCACCAGTCGGTCGGCGTGCCGCAACCGCTCATGCTCTTCGGCACCGAGGAGCAGAAGCGGAAATTCCTCCCGCGCGTGGCGGGCGGCGAGATCTCGGCCTTCGCGCTCACCGAGGCGGGGGTGGGCTCCGATCCCGCGCGCATGGCCACCAAGGCCGTGCCCACCGCGGACGGCGAAGCCTTCCTCCTCACCGGCGAGAAGCTCTGGTGCTCCAACGGCACGCGCGCCGGCCTGCTGATCGTCGCGGCGCAGACGCCGCCCAAGACGGTCGACGGCAAGCCGCGCACGCAGATCACCACCTTTGTCGTCGAGGCCAAGGCCCCCGGGGTCGAGGTCGTGTGCCGCAGCCAGTTCATGGGCCACCGCGCGATCTACAACGGCGTGCTCCGCTTCACCAACGTCCGCGTGCCGCGCGCCCACATCGTCGGCGGCGAGGGCCGCGGCCTGAAGGTCGCGCTGACCACGCTCAACGCCGGCCGCCTCTCGATCCCCGCCGCCAGCATCGGCGTCGCCAAGCGCGCGCTGCAGATCGCGCGCGAGTGGGGCAAGGCCCGCATCCAGTGGGGCGTGCCCGTCGGCGAACACGCCGCCGTGGCGGAAAAGATCCGCCGCATCGCCGCCCATGCCTTCGCCATGGAGGCCATGCTCACGGCCACCTCGCGCCTCGTCGACCGCGACAAGCGGGCCGACATCCGCCTCGAGGCCGCCATGTGCAAGCTCTGGGGCACGGAGAAGGCCTGGATGTGCCTCGACGACCTGATGCAGATCCGCGGCGGCCGCGGCTACGAGACCGAGCAGTCGTTGATCGCCCGCGGCGAAAAACCCTATCCCGTCGAGCGCCTGATGCGCGACAACCGCGTCACGACCATCTTCGAGGGCTCGTCCGAGATCCTGCGCCTGTTCATCATGCGCGAGGCGCTGGACCCGCACCTCAAGGTCGCCGGCATCGCGCTCAATTCGGAGCGGCCTTGGGGCGAGCGGATCAGGAGCGCGCTCCACGCCGCGGGCTTTTATCTCTTCTGGTATCCGCGCCAGTGGTGGCCCTTCGGCGGCGCGGCCCCGGCCGGCATGCATCCGCGCCTTGCCGGGCACATGACGGAAGTCGCCGGGCTCAGCCGCCGGCTCGCGCGGACCCTGTTCCACCAGATGGTCCTCCACGGCGTGAAGCTGGAGAAACGCCAGGTGCAGCTCGCCCGCTTTGCCGACATCGGCGCCGATCTCCTCGCCCTCGCCGCGACCTGCGTCTACGCGCAGAAACTGCTGCGCGACGGCGAGCCGCCGGAAAAGATCTTCATGCTGGCGGATGATTTTCGCGCCCAGGCGCTCATGCGCGTGGAGCAGAACTTCCGCGGCATCCGGCGCAACGCCGACCAGCACGGCTACGACCTCGCCCAGCAGGTGATCAACGGCGAGCACCGGTGGGTCGAGCGCGGGATCGTGTGAGCGGGAGCTGATGGAGGGGCGGCTTTACGCCGCGATGAATTGAGCACCGTTGTTTGCCGCAGCAAACCCGGTGTTTGTCCGGGCCGTCGCCCGGCAAAGGATCGCGGCATAAAGCCGCTCCTCCAGTTCGATCATCGCCCTTTCCGCAAACCTCACTCCGGGCCGAAGGCCTGCAGGCCGGTCTGCGCGCGGCCGAGGATGAGGGCGTGGATGTCGTGCGTGCCCTCGTAGGTGTTCACGGATTCCAGGTTCATCACATGGCGGATGACATGATACTCGTCCACGATGCCGTTGCCGCCGTGCATGTCGCGCGCGAGGCGCGCGATGTCGAGGGCCTTGCCGCAGGAGTTGCGTTTCACGAGCGACACCATCTCGGGCGTGCATTTGCCCTCGTCCATCAGGCGGCCGACGCGCAGCGCGCCCTGCAGGCCGAGCGCGATCTCCGTCTGCATGTTGGCGAGCTTGAGCTGGATCAGCTGGTTCGCGGCGAGGGGCCGGCCGAATTGCTTGCGGTCGAGCGTGTATTGGCGGGCGGCGTGCCAGCAGAACTCGGCGGCGCCGAGCGCGCCCCACGCGATGCCGTAGCGCGCCTTGGTCAGGCAGCCGAGCGGGCCTTTCAGGCCCTTGACGTTCGGCAGCAGGTTCTCCTCCGGCACCTCGACATCTTCCATCACGATCATGCCGGTGGGCGAGGCGCGCAGGGAGAATTTTCCTTCGATCTTTGGGCCGGTGAGGCCCTTCATGGATTTCTCCAGGATGAAGCCGCGGATCTCGCCCGCGTCGTCCTTCGCCCAGACGATGAACACGTCGGCGATGGGCGAGTTGGTGATCCACGTCTTCGTGCCGGTGAGGCGGTAGCCGCCGGCGGCCTTGCGGGCGCGGGTCGTCATGCTGCCGGGATCGGAGCCGGCGTTGGGCTCGGTGAGGCCGAAGCAGCCGACCCACTCGCCGGTGGCGAGCTTCGGCAGGAACTTTTTGCGCTGCGCCTCGGAGCCGTAGGCGTGGATGGGGAACATCACGAGCGAGGACTGCACGCTCATCACCGAGCGGTAGCCGGAGTCGACGCGCTCGACCTCGCGGGCGGCGAGGCCGTAGCTGACGTGGTTCACGCCGGCGCAGCCGTAGCCCTCGATCGTCGAGCCGAGCAGGCCGAGCTCGCCGAGCTGGTGGAGGATGGCGCGGTCGAACTGCTCGTGGCGGTTGGCCGCGACGATGCCGGGCATCAGCTTGCCCTGGCAGTAATTCCGGGCGGTGTCGCGCACCATGCGCTCCTC
The DNA here is from genome assembly GCA_016190985.1 of Opitutia bacterium. Classification (GTDB taxonomy): domain Bacteria; phylum Verrucomicrobiota; class Verrucomicrobiia; order Opitutales; family Opitutaceae; genus Lacunisphaera. The sequence goes on from JACPPI010000007.1 coordinate 90,349, forward strand.
CTCGGTGAGCTGGTCTTCGAGCAGGAAAGGGTCTTCCCAGCGGAAGGCGGCTTTGGCGGCGGATTTTTTCATGGCGGGGAGATTGGTGCTAGGACTGGTAGGGCGAGGCGTCCCCGCCGAGCCGGGCGACGGCTCACCGGGACGGTTCGCCCTACCCGCAATCACTTGCCGGGAGTCGGGCGGCGAGGCAAGCCGGGTCTACTTGGCGGCGATGAGCGCCGGATAGCTGCCGACGGCGCCGAGGCGCGCGGCGAGGCGGCGGCGCATGGCGACGGTGTTGAGCGGCGTCCAGCGGAGGAGCTTGCGGGCGAGCCCGAGCTGCATCCGGAGCTCCTCGCCGGAGCCCATCGCGGCGAGGGCGTCGCGGGCGCGGTTCTCCATGCGGGCCACGCTGTCGTTGACCCAGGTCAGCGCGAGGTCGGCGTGGGTGGCGGCGTTGGCGCTGTGGCCGCGGATCTTCAGGGCGCGGAGCACGGCGCTCTCGCCGAGGAAGATCTCGATCACGAGGTCGCTGAGCACGGCGAGCACCTCCTGCTCGTGGATGAGCTTGTCGCCGAATTTCTGGTGGGCGCCGCCGAAGAGCAGCAGCACGGCCTTCTTCGCGCGGCCGAGGAGGAGCTGGGCGGAGGCGAGGTCGTCGCCGGTTTTCTCGGCGGCGGGCTCCTTCTGGGCGTCGGCGAAGGCGGCCATGGCGGCGGCCATGAGGGCGAGTTTGCCCTTGGCGGCGCGGCGGAGGAGGTTGGTCGGGATGAAGAGGCGGTTGATCTCGTTCGTGCCCTCGAAGATGCGGTTGATGCGCGCGTCGCGCGTCCCGCGGGCGGGCGAGAATTCCTCGGTGAAGCCGTAGCCGCCGTGGATCTGCAGCGCCTCGTCGGCGACGAAGGTGAGGATCTCGCTGCCGGCGACCTTGACGGCGGAGCACTCGAGGGCGAATTCCTCGATGGCGCGCGGATAGCCGGCCTTGATCGACCAGACCATTTCGCCGGTCGCCTTGACCTGGTCCATCTGGCTGGCGGTGCGGTAGAGCGCGCTCTCGATGGCGTAGAGGCGCGCGGCCATCTCGCCGAGCTTGTGCTGGATCAGGCCGAACGACGCGATGGGCTTGCCGAACTGCTGGCGCTCGCCGGCGTATTTGACGGCGGCGCGGAGCATGTCCTTCGCCGCGCCCGTCGTGCCGGCGCCGAGCGTGAAGCGGCCGAGGTTGAGGATGTTGAACGCGATGTAGGCGCCCTTCCCGACCTCGCCGAGCACGTTCTCGACCGGCACCTGCGCGTCCTCGAGGATGACCCGGCGCGTGGACGAGGTCTTGATGCCGAGCTTGAGCTCCTCGCGGCCGGTGGAGACGCCGGGGAAGGCCTTCTCGACGATGAACGCGGTGACGTGCTCGCCGTCGACCTTGGCGAAGACCACGAAGACATCGGCCCACGCGGCGTTGGTGATCCACATTTTCGCGCCGTTGAGGACGTAGTGGGTCCGGGCGGCGTTGAGCACGGCCTTGGTCTTCATGCCGAGCGCGTCGGAGCCGGAGCCGGCCTCGCTGAGGCAGTAGGCGGCCATCAGCTCGCCGGGGGCGAGGCGGGGCAGGTATTTCCTTTTCTGCGCCTCGGTGCCGAAATAGGTGATCGGGCCCGTGCCGATGCCGCTGTGCGCGCCGCAGGTGATGCCGAAGCCCGCGAGGCGGCTGAGCTGCTCGGCGACGCCGATGGCGGCGACCTTGCCGAGGCCGAGGCCGCCGTATTCCTCGGGGACCTCGAGGCCGAGCAGGCCGAGCTGCGCGGCCGAGCGGAACGCTTTCATCGCGACGCCGTCCTCGCGGTGTTCGAGCGCCTCGAGGTGCGGGAAGACTTCCTTGTCCATGAACTTCTCGGCGGTGGACGCCATCTCGCGCTCGTCGCTGGAGAGGTCCTCGGGCGTGAACACGAGTTCGGGCTTCGTCTCGGAGAACAGGAAATTTCCACCGGTCAGGTGGGCGGGCAGGTCTTTTGGGTCGGACATGGCGGGACGGGGTTGGCGGTTGGGTTGTTCGCGTGGGGAAAGTGAAAATACTTCAGAGGCCGAGTTTCTCAACGAGGAGTTCGGCGACGTCCAGGACGCGCGCCTCGCCGCCGTGGGCGGCGACGCCGTCGGACATCATGGTGAGGCAGAACGGGCAGCCGACCGCGACGGTCTTGGCGCCGGTGCCGAGGGCTTCCTTGGCGCGCTCGGTGGAGACGCGGCGCTTCGGGTCCTCCTCCATCCACATGCGGCCGCCGCCCGCGCCGCAGCACGAGGTGCCGGCGCGGTTGCGTTTCATCTCGCAGAGCGACTTGCCGCCGAGCGCGGTGGCGAGGACTTCGCGCGGCGCCTCGTGGATGCCGTTCACGCGGGCGAGGTAGCACGGGTCGTGATAGGTGACGTCGCCCGCGGGCGCCGCGGCGGCGCCGGGCACGGCGGGCAGGCGGCCTTCCTTGATGAGCGCGGCGAGCAGCTGCGTGTGGTGGACGACCTCGTATTGGCCGCCGAACTGCGAGTAGTCCTTCAGCAGCGCGTTCACGCAGTGCGGGCAATGCGCGACGATGCGCTTCACGTTGTATTTCGCCAGGGTCCCGATGTTGGCGGTGGCGAGTTCCTGGAAAAGAAACTCGTCGCCGAGGCGCCGTGCGGAATCGCCGGTGCATTTCTCCTCGCGGCCGAGGATGGCGAAGTTGACCTTGGCGTGGTTGAGCAGCCGGACCATGGCGCGCGCGACGCGCTGGGCGCGGCGGTCATAGGCGGCGGCGCAACCGATCCAGTAGAGAATCTCGAAAGACGGATTCTCCTTCACGGTCGGGGCGGCGGGGACGTCGGGGGCGGTGCTCATGAAGTGGATTTGGTGGTCAGGCCCTCGGTCCAGTGGGCGCGCTCGGCGGGCGGCAGGCCCCAGGGGTTGGCGTTGGATTGCATGCGGCGCAGCGCGGTGGCGGCGGTGCCGCTCAAGCCGCCCTCGGCCACGAGGTGCCGGCGCAGGCCGATGATAAGCCGGAGCTGGTCGATGCGCACGGGGCAGACGTTGACGCACGCGCTGCACGCGGTGCAGGCCCAGAGCGTCTCGGCCTTGATCGTGTCCTCGTGCAGCGCGCGGAATTCCGTCTGGCCGGCGGCGAGACCCGCGGCGGTTTCCTCCATCAGGCCCTTGAGGTCCTGCACAACGCGTTTCGGCGACAGCGGCTTGTCGGTGGCGAAGGCCGGGCAGGCTTCCTCGCAGCGGCCGCACTCCATGCAGGCGTCGAGGCTCAGCAGTTCCTGCACGGTGAAATGGCGGATGTCGCTCACGCCGACGCGCCCGGTTTTCTCGACCTCCTCCATCGTCACGGGCGGCAGCGCGCCGAGCGAGGGTTTCGCGAGGAAGATGTTCATCGGTCCGGCGACGAAATGGAACAGCCGCGTGAACGGGATCGACGCGATGAAGCCGAAGACGAGGAACGCGTGGATCCACCAGAGGGCGAAGTGCGCGCTGCGGGCGCCGGGTTCGCCGAGGCCGGCGAAATAGCCGGCGAGCCACAGGCCGACGGGCGAGCAGTGCGCGGCGAGGCCGGTCGGCTGCTGCCAGACGATGCGCAGGGCCTCGACCAGGTAGCCGGTCACGCCGATCGCGAGAAACGCGAGCAACACATACCAGTCGGTCGCGCGGTGGCCCAGCGCCGCGGGTTTGCGCGCGCGGCGCCAACAGAAGAACAGCGTGCCGAGGAGGAACAACAGCCCGAGGACATCGAGCGTGTATTCGTAGACGACGTAGTAGAGGCCGTGATGGAATTTCAACGACTCGGAGATGTGCGAGACGATGTTGTCGATCTCGAGCAGCGTCGTGCCGGCGAGCAGCGCCATGAAACCGACGTAGAGGCTGAGATGCGCGACGGTGCCGAAGCCGTGGCCGCGCACGCGCTGCTGGGCGACGGCGTCGACGGCGACGCGCCGGGCGCCGGGGCGCGCGCGCTCCCAGACCGCGAGGAGATTGCCCGTGATCATCTCGCGGAAACTGATCGGCTGGCCGAGCTGCCAGAGTTTCCAGCGGCGCCGGACGCCCCAGCAAAAAATCCCCGTCGCGACCGCCGCCAGCGCGTAGAACGCGAGCTGGGAGGAGAGGGGGATGTTGCCGAAGGTTTCGCGGGTGGGATTCACGTCTTCAGTTTCTGCATCAGCTCGGGCACGGCTTCGTAGACGTCGGCCACGAGGCCGTAGTCGGCGATCTCGAAGATGGGCGCCTCGGGGTCCTTGTTGATCGCGGCGATGACCTTGGTGTCCTTCATGCCGGCCATGTGCTGGATGGCGCCGGAGATGCCGAGGGCAAAATAGAGGTCGGGCGCCACGACCTTGCCGGTCTGGCCGATCTGGAGCGAGTTGGGCGTGATGCCGGAGTCGACCAGCGCGCGCGACGAGCCGACGGCGGCGCCGAGCACGTCGGCGAGACCGCCGACGAGGCGCTCGAAGTCCGCGGCGTTTTTCAACGCGCGGCCGCCGGAGACGATGATGCGCGCCTCGGTGGCGTCGGGCCGCGCGCTGACCTTGACCTCGCGGCTGATGAACTCGGCGAATTGCGGGAGCGACGCGGCGTCGACGGCGACGGCCTCGACCGGCGAGAGCGCGGCGGTGGCGGCGGGAGCGGCGAAGGCGGCGCTGCGCACGGCGATGCACTTGACCGGGCCGTCGAGCTGCACGGTGGCGATGACGTTGCCCGCGAACATCACGCGGCGGAAGGTGAGGTCGGAGCCCTCGCTGCGCACATCGATCACGTCGCTGAGCATGCCGGCGTCGAGCAGCGCGGCGGCGCGGGGGAGGATGTCCTTGCTGAACGTCGAGGCGGCCGCGACGACGATGGTGGCGCCGCGGGCCCGGGCGGTGGCGGCGACGACTTGCGCGCAGCGGTCGGCGAGCGGCTGGGCCAGCCCGGGCGAATCGGCGGCGAGCACGGCGGCCGCGCCGGATTGGCGGAGACCCTCGGCGGCGGCGGCGAGGCCGGAGCCGAGGAGGAGAAAATCAAACGAGCCGCCCGAGGCGGCGCAGACTTTCGCGGCGAAACCGGCGGCGGCGAAGCTCGCGAGTTTCAGGGCGCCGTTGTCGTGTTCGGCGAGGACGAGGATGCGGTTCATGGGCGGCGGAAAGTCAGAGGACCTTGGCTTCGGTGCGGAGCCGGGCGATGAGTTCGTCGACGGACTTGACGCGGACGCCGGCCTTGCGGCCCGCGGGGCGCTCCACCTTGAGGACGCGCGTGCGGCTGGCGGCGCTGACGCCGAGCGCCTCGGGGCTGAGTTCCTCAAGCGGCTTTTTCCTGGCCTTCATGATGCCCGGGAGCGAGACGTAGCGCGGCTCGTTGAGGCGGAGGTCGGCGGTGAAGACGGCGGGGAGGCTGATGGCGACGTGCTCGATGCCGGCGTCGGTCTCGCGGCTGCACCGCGCGCGCTGGTGGCCGTCGGTCAGCTCGAGCTTGGAGACGAACGTGGCCTGGCCGAGGCCGAGGAGCGCGGCGAGCATCTGGCCGGCCTGGTTCGAGTCGTCGTCGATGGCCTGCTTGCCCATGATGACGAAGGAGGGCTGCTCCTTCTGGCAGACGGCGGCGAGGACCTTGGCGACGGCGAGGGAATCGAGCGCCGCGGCGGATTTGACGAGGATCGCGCGGTCGGCGCCCATCGCGAGGCCGGTGCGGAGCTGTTCGCCGCACTCTTCGCCGCCGATGGTGACGACGACGATCTCGGCGGCGCCGGTCTTCTCGCGGAGGCGCAGGGCCTCTTCGAGCGCGATCGAGTCGAAGGGGTTGACGGCGAACTTCACGCCGTCGGTCTCGATGCCCGAGCCGTCGGGTTTGACGCGGATCTTGGTGTCGGGGTCGGGGACCCGCTTGAGGGGGACGAGAATTTTCATGAAGGGGAAAAGGGCCGTGACACAAACAGGCTCAGGCGCGGTCGGCAAGTTGGTTGAGCGCGGCCAGCTGCCGGGCATGCTGCTGCTGGCGGCCGAGGAGGTCGGCGGGCACGGCGCGCTCGGCGCAGTCGGCGACGGCGCAGCGCTCGCAGGTGTCGCCGACCAGGCGCGTGGACAGCGCGGGGTCGTTCCAGAAGCGCACGGCCTGTTTCAGGGCGTCGTTCAGCTGGAACCCGATCGTCACGCAGGAGTTCATGCCCGTGTCGAGGTTCTGCGGGTGGGCGAGGGCGATGGAGAAATACTCGTCGTTGGTCGCGCAGAAGGTCGAGCGCTGGGCGCCGGCGAGGGTGGTGGTGGCGCCGCCGGCCGCCTGCTGCTCCTCGAGGCGCCGCAGGGCATCGAGCGAGCCCCAGCGGCGGCAGTAGTGCTCGTCGACGCCGATGCTGTGCGAGGCGTGCATGCGCTGGTAGTGCAGCTCCTTGCCGATGCGCACCTGCGGGGTGCCGCGGCGGTGGTCGAAGCGCACGAAATACATCTGTTCGAGGCCGAAGAAGCGCGGCACGATCTGCGAGAGCCGGTGGAAAAACATCTCGGGCGTCGCCTGGTATTTTCTTTTGATGGCGAGCAGCGCCGCGCCGTCCCAGGCGGGCTGGGCGAAAAACTGCCGGAGGTCCGCGACGAGCAGGTGGCGGTCGAGCAGGAGGGCGCCGGCAAAGTAGGAGGCGCGGAAATTGTTCAGCAGTTGCTCGAAGGAACCGACCTTCACGATGGGCGAGGTGGCGACCGCCTCGCGCTGGCCGAACTGCTGGCGGCCGATCTCCCGGGCGAGCAGAAAGGCGCGCTGCCACTCCCCGAGGCGGGGGTTGAGCAGCAGCCGGGGGTGCGCGGTGTCGCCTTGCAGGGTGACCGCCCGCAGGTCGTGCAGTTCGGGGTGCCCGGCGAGGGTGTGCTCGTCGAGGGTGTAGCCGCAGGCCGTGACGAGGTGGCCGCGCAGCAGGGCGAAATCGGGCACGGGGCGGCGTTCCCAGCCTTGCGCGAGACGGAACGCCTCGGCGGCCCGCTCAAGGTCCTCAAAATAATTCTTGTTCTGCTCGACGTGCGAGCGCATGGCGGCGAGCAGCAGGTGCTCGATCTTCACGTCGAAGCGCCGGGCGATCTTGACGAAGGTGTCGAAGAGGGCGCTGATTTTCTGCGGCTCGTCGGCCATCATCGCCAGCAGGCCGGTCGGGGTGAGGCCGAAGACCTTGAGCGGGATTTCCTGCAGGATGCCGGACTTGAGCACGCCGGAGAGCGGATGGAGCTTCTCCCCGAGATGCAGCGAGACGAGATCGTCGAAACTGACCCCCAGGGCCTTGGCGAGGGCGAGAATCTTCTCGGGTTTCGGGTATTTTTTCCCCTTCTCGATCTCGTTGAGGTAGGAAATGGCGATGCCGGCGCGGCGGGCGAGATGCTTGAGCGAGAGGGCTTGCTGCTTGCGCAGCTGGTTCAGTTTCAGGCCGAGGATGAAGCGCAGGTTCTGCTCGCTCGGCGGCACCGCGGGGGCGGCCGGGGGCGAAGGGGGCAGAAGGGTCGTGGTGGGCATGACGAAGGGGCGCCGGTTGCCTCAGGGATCGATGAAGAGATCGGGGAACAACTGGTCGGCATGGGCCGGATCGTGGGCGTAACGGCGGAAATCCGTCCAACCGCGGGTGCGGAGGAAATCCTCGTCGAGGAGGGTCTGGCCCGTGAGGGATTGGCCGGGGGTGGCGAGTATTTCCAGCGCGGCATCGGCCATGATCTCGGCGGTGCGGCAGAGCGGGAGGAGCTGGGCGCCGACGGCAAACTCGATGGCGGCGGTGGCGATGGTGGTGCGCGGCCAGAGGGTGGTGACGGAAATCCCGTCCGGGGCGAGCTCGCCGGCCAGGCCGAGCGACAGCAGCGTCATGCCGAACTTGGAGAGGGTGTAGGGGGCGTGCGGGGCCAGCCATTTGGCGCGGAGGTTGAGCGGGGGTGACAGGCTGATGATGTGGCCGCCCCCCGCCAGCCGCAGCAGGGGCAGGGCGGCCTTGGCGCAGACAAACACGGCGCGGGCGTTCACCTGCTGCATGAGATCGTAGCGTTTGACCGGGGTGTTGGCGACGTTGGTGAGCTGGATCGCCCCGGCGTTGTTGATGAGGGCGTCGAGCTTGCCGAACTCCTTTTCGATGGCGGCCATCAGGCCGGCAACCTGGACTTCCTCGCGGACATCGACCTGCAGCGGGAGGGCCCGGACGCCGAGGGCGCGGACTTCGGCGGCCACCGTGTGGATGGTGCCGGGCAGCTTGGGGTGCGGCTCGGCGGTCTTGGCGGCGATGACGATGTTGGCGCCTTCGCGGGCGGCGGCGAGGGCGATGGCCCGCCCGATGCCGCGGCTGGCTCCGGTGATCAGAATGGTGCGGTCGAGCAGGCGTTTCATGGAAAAACCAGGGATTGCATCGGCCGTTCGTGCGCCGACCGGCGGCAGAAATGCAGGGTGAGGGTGAAAAGGGCGGATTGCACACCGGCTTTGTCGGCGAGCGAGATGGCGAAATCGCGGTCAACCTTGTCCTCACGCAGCAACGCGGCGCGGACCGCTTCGATGTCCTGCCGCTCCAGGCGGGCATGAGCGTAAAGATCGCCGCGGCCAGGCCGGCGGAACTCGATTTTCGCCGCCTTCATCCAGACATGACAGTCCGGCCCGAGATGCGCCGCCATCATGACCGCGTGCAGCGGGTCCACGGCGGCATACATCGAGCCGCCAAAGATTGACCCGTGAATGTTGCGCGTCGCCCGGCACAAGGGCAACCGCACCCGGGTTTCAAGCAGGTCCTCGGAAATGTAAATGATGCGGGCCCCGGTGTTCCGGTAAGCCGGATACCAGTTCATGCGCCAGCGCAGCAGTTTGATTTTCCACGACTCAGCCATGGATCGATTGATTCCCATCGAATGCGCCACGGAACAAATGGCGAGGAGAATATTCGTTGTGGGCGAATATTCGCTTGTAATAACTAATCTTCTCCGAATGATTGCCTTGCATCCTTGGCCAACGCCAAGTTTTTCACGCGCACCTGCAGCCCATTGCCTTGTGATCTGACCCCATGTCGCACGCCAAACTGACAAAAAAATGGCACAGCTTGGACAGGCACACCTGCCTTGAACTCCAAGGGCGCAAACTGCACGACTATCTGCGCGACTGTGTGCTGCCGTTCTCGCCGCACTATCGGAAACTCTTCGCCGATCACGGGCTCACGGCCCGTGACATCCGCACGGTCGGCGATCTGCGCAAGATTCCCTTCACGAGCAAAGTGGACCTGCTGCCGACGCCCGAGGCGCCGCGCAAGTCCCTCGAATTTGTGCTGCAACCTGACCCGGCCAAACTCGCCCGCCGCCCCTCGGTCATCCTGCGCGCCCTGCTCCAGGGGCGCGAACGGGTGCGGGACAGGCTCGACCGCGAATGGCGGCCGATCTTCATGACGGCCACCACCGGGCGCTCCACCGAGTCGGTGGCCTTTCTCTATTCGCAGCACGACATCCGCAACCTCGGGCTCGGGGCGGGACGCATCGCCGACATGGAAGTGAACGCGCGCGACAACCGGATGCTGAACATGTTTCCCTTCGCGCCGCACCTCGCTTTCTGGTATATGTATTACTCCGGCATCGACCGGAACATCTTCTGCCTCTCCACCGGCGGCGGCAAGGTGATGGGCACCGAGGGCAACCTCCGGGCCATCCAAAAGATCAAGCCGCACGTCATCACCGGCATGCCGACCTTCCTCTACCATGTGCTGACCCAGGCCGTGCAGGAAGGACTGCGGATTGAGGGAGCCAACGTCCTTCTGCTCGGCGGCGAGAAAGTCCCCGACGGCATGCGGCGCAAGCTGACCGAGCTTTGCGCCCGGCTGGGATCGCCCAACGTCACCGTGATCGCCACCTACGGGTTTACCGAGGCCAAGCTCGCGTGGGCGGAGTGCCCCTTTCCGCCGGAGCAGACGCCGCCGGGCTACCATCTCTATCCCGACCTCGGCATCTTCGAGGTGATCGATCCCGAGACCGGTCACGTGCAGCCTGACGGCGTGGGCGGGGAGATCGTCTGGACCCCGCTGGAGCAACGCGGGACCGTCGTGCTCCGCTACCGCACGGGCGACCACATCGAGCACGGGCTCACCTACGAGCCGTGCTCCTGCTGCGGCCGCCGCATGCCGCGGCTCATGGGGCACATCTCCCGCGTGTCTGATTTCCGCGCGCTGCGCTTCCAGAAGATCAAGGGCACCATCCTCGACTTCAACGAGCTGGAGCACGCGCTCGACGACCTGCGCGACATCGGCTCCTGGCAAATCGAGCTGCGCAAGGCGCAGGACGATCCGCTGGAGCTGGATGAGGTCCACCTGCACGTCACCAAAACCGGCGGCCAGAGCCAGGAGGCCCTGGCCACGCAGTTGAGCAACATGCTCCACTCCCGCTTTGAAATGCGGCCCAACAAGATCAATTTTCACACCCAGGAGCAGATGTGCGCGCTCCAGAAAGTGGGCGTCGCCCTCAAGGAGCAGCGCGTGGTGGACAACCGTCCTAAATCCGCGCCAGGGCCGGCGGCCTCCGCCAATTCCAGCAGCTCGGCCGACCGGCCCGCTGCCGTCCACCCATGAAAGAACCGCTCTACATCGTCGACGGCGTGCGGACGCCCTTCGCCAAAATGGGCACGACGCTCGCGGCCTGTGATGCCACCGAGCTGGGCCGCACCGCCGCCGCCGCCGTGCTCGCCCGCACCGCCCTGGACCCCGCGATGATCGACGAGGTTGTCTTCGGCTGCGTCGGGAATCCCGTGGATGCCGCGAATGTCGCGCGGGTCATCGCGCTCCGCGCCGGCGTGCCCGAGTCGGTGCCGGCCATCACCGTGTCGCGCAACTGCGCGTCGGGCTTCGAGGCGATCACGCAGGCCTCCGACAAGGCGGCCAACGGCCGCGGCGACATCTTCCTGGTCGGCGGCGCCGAGAGCATGAGCCACTACCCGCTCATCTACAACGCCGGCGCCGTGAGGAAATACGCCGCGCTCGGCAAGGCCAAGACCGCCGGCCAGAAACTGGGCGCGCTGCTCGCGTTCCGCCCGGCGGATTTTTCTCCGCGCGTCGCCCTGATGCTCGGCCTCACCGACCCGGTCTGCGGGCTCGGCATGGGCCAGACCGCCGAGCTGCTGGCGCGCGACTGGCGGCTCACGCGCGACCGGCAGGACGAGTTTGCGCTGCAATCCCACCAGCGGGCCGAGGCGGCGCGGGCGAAATTCAAGGAGGAGATCACGCCCGTCTATCCGCGCGGCGGTCGCGAGGCGGCGGCGGTCGAGGCCGACAACGGCGTGCGCGACGGCCAGACGATGGAGGCGCTCGGCAAGCTGAAGGCGGTCTTCGACAAGCGCGGCGGCACCGTCACCGCCGGCAACGCCTCGCAGATCACCGACGGCGCCGTGGCGCTCCTCGTGATGACCGAGGCCGGGCTTCGGCGCACCGGGCTGAAGCCCCTCGGCAAGCTGGCCGGCTTTGCCTACGCCGGCTGTGAGCCGGCCCGCATGGGCCTCGGCCCGGTCTATGCGATGGCCAAGGCGGAGAAACTCACGGGCTTGACGCTGGCGGACGCCGACCTCGTCGAGATCAACGAGGCGTTCGCCGCGCAGGTGCTCGCCTGCCGCGCCGCCGCGGCCTCGGCGGAGTTCTGCCGCCAGCACCTCGGCCGCGACACCGCCCTGGGCGAGATTCCGCTGGAGAAACTCAACGCCAACGGCGGCGCCATCGCGCTCGGCCATCCGGTCGGCGCCTCGGGCGCGCGCCTCGTGCTCACCGCGCTCCGCGAACTCCGCCGCCGCGGCGGCCAGCGCGCCCTCGTCTCCCTCTGCGTCGGCGGCGGCCAGGGCGGCGCGCTCTGGCTGGAAACCGTCTGACGCCCCCGGCCATGAACATCACCCTGACCTTTGGCGGCGACGGCATCGCCCTGCTCACGCTCGACCGGCCCAACTCGTCGGCCAACCTGTTCGACGTCCCGACCCTGGAGGAATTGGACGCCCACCTCGGTGTTCTCGAAGCCCGGCGGGATCTGCGCGGCGTCGTGATCGTCAGCGCGAAACCCAGGATCTACATCGCCGGGGCCGACCTGAACTCGTTCACGAAGGATTTCACGACCGAGGGCCTGGGCCGGGTGGTCGATCTGGGCCACCGGATTTTCACGCGGCTCGAGCGGCTGCCGGTTCCTTCGGTCGCGGCGATCAACGGCGTCTGCCTCGGCGGCGGCTGCGAACTCGCGCTGGCCTGCGACTGGCGCGTGGGTTCGCTCGACAAATCCACCAAGATCGGCCTGCCCGAGACGCAGCTCGGCATCCTGCCCGCGTGGGGCGGCTCGGTGCGGTTGCCGCGCCTGATCGGCCTGCCGGCCGCGCTCGGCATCATCCTCGCGGGCAAGCAGCTCGCCGCGATCCCCGCGCAGAAGGCCGGGCTTGTCGACGAACTCGCCCATCCCGAATATCTGCTCGGCGTCGCGAAAAAATTTATCACGAAAGGCAAACGCCCGCCGCCGGCGCCGAAGGGATTGATCAACTCCGCGCTCGCCCGGCCCCTCGTCGCGCTGAAGGCGAAGCAGGGCGTGCTGGCCAAGACGCACGGCCACTATCCGGCGCCGCTGAAGGCGCTGGAGGTCTGCCTGGCCGCCTGCGGCCAGCCCCTGGAGCAGGGGCTGGCGCTGGAGCGCGCGGCCTTTCTCGAACTCGCCCAAACCCCGGAGTGCCGCAGCCTGATGGGGATATTTTTTCTGCAGGAGCGGGCCAAGAAACTGAAGGCCCCAGGCGCCGACGGCGCCGGCCGCAAGGTGGGCTCGCTGGCCGTGGTGGGCGCCGGGGTGATGGGCGCCGGCATCGCGCAATGGAGCGCCGCGCGCGGCTACCCGGTCATCCTGAAGGACATCGCGCCCGAGATGCTCGCCAAGGGCCTCAAGGCGGCGGAGAAGATCTTCCGCGACGCCGCCAAGCGCCGCGTGTTCACCGAGGCCGAGGCCACGGCCGGATTCGACCGCATCAAACCGGTCGCGGAGGATGTGCCGCTGACCCACGTCGACCTCGTGATCGAGGCCGCCGTCGAGAAACTGGAGCTGAAGCAGAAGATTTTCCGGCAACTGGAGTCCAGCGCCGGGGCGCACACGGTTCTGGCCACGAACACCTCGGCCCTGTCGATCGATGCCATCGCGGCCGGCCTGGCCGACCCGGGGCGCGTCGTGGGCATCCACTTCTTCAATCCCGTGCACCGCATGCAGCTCGTCGAGATCGTGCGCGGGCCGCGCACGTCGCCGGCCGCGCTCGACACGGCGCTGCAGTTTGTGAAGGCGATCGGCAAGCTGCCCGTGCTGGTGAAGGACAGCCCCGGCTTCCTCGTAAACCGCATCCTGCTGCCTTACATGGTCGAGTCGGTGCGCCTCTTCAACGAGGGCTGCGGCGTGCGGCAGCTCGACAAACTGATGCTCGATTTTGGCATGCCCATGGGGCCGCTGCGCCTGAGCGACGAGGTCGGGCTCGACGTCGCCCAGCACGTGGCCACCGACCTGCAAAACCGCCTGCCGAAGCCCGTGCCGATCAACGACACCTTGCAGAAGATGATCGCCAAAGGCTGGCTCGGGAAAAAATCCGGCACGGGTTTCTATGTTTTCAGCGACAAAAAAGGAGCAAAGGAGCAGCCGAATGATGCGGCGGGTTTTCTCCAGGCAACCGGCAAGGGGCAGGGCCAGGACGCCGCCACGCTGCTCGACCGCATGGTGCTGGTCATGGTCAACGAGGCCGCCCGCGTGCTCGAGGAAGGCGTCGTCGCCGCGCCGGAGGACGTGGACTTCGGGATGATCTTCGGCACCGGCTGGGCTCCGTTCCGCGGCGGCCCGCTGCGTTACGCCGACACCCTTGGGGCGGCGGAGATTGTCAAGCGCTTGGAGAATCTCGCCACCGAGGTCGCCCCCTATTTCGCGCCCTGCGCGAGGCTCATCGAGATGGGCCGGTCGGGCCGGTCTTTTTATCCTGGGGAAAGCAGTTGAAACCACGGATTTCGCGGATGACACGGATTTGAAACAGTTATTTCCGGGCAAATTTCCGTATCCGTGCGATCGGTGAAATCTGTGGTTAAATTGAACTGCTGAAATTAGGATTATGGATTGGTTTGAGTCGCCTCAATTGTGGGCGGGGTGAAGGCACCCCGCCCACAGTGGAGCCCGAAAGCAAACAGTAACCGGTATTACGCGGTGGCGCGGAGCCGGGCGATCACCGGCAGGTCGGCGGGGGCGAGATCGTAACATTCCAATCCGGCCGGGGGCACCCACGCCACCGCGACGTGCTTCCGCCGTCGCCCGCAGTGCGGGGCTATGGCGGACAAGCGTGCTCCCCGCGATAGCTTGAAATTACTGGCAGGTCAGCCGGAGCCAGGTCGAAGTCAGTGACCTGGGCAGGCTCTACCCATTCGAGAGCAATATGCTCGCGCGGGTGGGGCGTAGCCGAACTGTCGGCCAGCACGCAGACGAACGGGATCATTTCGATGAGCACGGTCTGGTAGTCGTGCAGAAAACGCGGCAAGGCGCGCCCGACGACGATTTCGCAGCCGAGTTCCTCGCGGATTTCGCGGACGATGGCGGCGGCGGGATCCTCGCCCGCCTCGACCTTGCCGCCGGGGAACTCCCATTTGAGCGGCAGGTGCTTGTGCGCTGGGCGCTGGGCCAGCAGCACGCGCCCCTTGCGCCCGATCACGGCGCAGACGACAGGGAGGGGGTTTTCGACGGACACGGCCGCTTCTTGAACAGTGAGTTGCGGCCGGCTGCAACTTTTCCCGGCGCGCGGTGTTTTTCGGGTATGAAGACCTTCCTGAAAATCCTCCTCGTGGCGGCCCTGCTGCTTGTGGCCATCAAATTGAGCCCGGTGCTTTTCATCGCGGTGCTCGCCGGCCTTGTCGTGGCCGCCGTGCTGGGGGCGGTCGGCATCACGCTGGCGGTGGCGCTGCTCGCCGTGGTCCTGGCGTTGGCGGTCGCGCTCTCGCCCATCTGGGTCCCCGTTTTGGTGGTGCTGGGCCTCGTCAGTCTTTTCCGGAAGAGCGAGCGCACGCCGCCGCCGGTGACGGCGTGAGTGGCTGTAGCGGCGGTCTATGACCGCGGTTGGCAAGATCATGCCACGTTCCCGGCGGTCATAGACCGCCGCGACAGGGCCGGCGTTTTGATTCCGCCGGAAACTTGCCACGGATACTGCCGCCTGCCTGAATGCGGCGCATGACGCGGCCCGCCGGTTCATCCAATCCCTTCGTGTCCCGCATCAGCCTGGTGGGGCGCGATGCCGGTCTCGTGAAAAACCTGGGCGGTTTCCGGAAGCAGCACCACACGGTGCCGGACGCGGTCAACGCCGCGACCACGGCGTTTCTGGGCAAGCTGTGTGCCGGCGAACTGGCGGCGGAAGCGGAAAAATTTTTCCAGCGGAGCAAAGCGGCCTTTGCCTACCGGCGCGCCGACCTGACGCTGGAGGTAAGCAGTCCTGGCGCCGTGCTCACCACGCGCGATTTCACCTTTGAACTGGCCTATGCCTTGGTGAAGACGGACCCGGCCAGCTACGAGATCATCCGAACGCTGCACAGCCTGCGCGACGGCGAACTGGTGAAGCGGCCGGAGCTCAACGGGCTTTTTGCCGCCGGGTTCTCCAGCGTGGTCTTCAATCTGGCCAAGGGCGTGAAGGTCGAGGCGGTGATAGACGCGGTCGAGGCCCGCGGGGCGGCCCGCGGGCTGACGGTCAGTTATCCGTCGGATTGCCGCCACTGTCTGCTGGCGGTGGAGGGAATCGCCGCCGAGGTGTCCTGCGATGGCGCGACGCTGGAGATGAGGTTTGCGCAACCCGGGTCGCCCGCCGGGCTCATCGAGGCGTTCGTCGCCATGAGGTCGGCTTTTGCTTTGAGCAAAGACCGGGTGCTGGCGCGGCTGCTATGAAAAAGGCGGCCCGAGTGGGCCGCCGAGAGAAAGAGTGGGATAAAGAGAACGAGAAGGATTATTTGATCATGTCGGCGACGAAGGCGCGTTCCTCGGCGAGTTCCTTGTTGGTCGCGGCGATCTTGGCTTTCGCGAAGTCATCCATCGGGTAGGTCGTGACGACCTCGTAGCTGCCGGGGGTCGTGGTGCGGACCGGCATGCCGGCCCAGACGTTGGCGTCGAAACCGTAATGACCGTTCGATTTTACCGCGACGGAATGGATCGCACCCGGCGTGACGAGCGAACGCACGTGATCGACGAGGGCGTTGGCGGCCGAGGCGGCGGAGGACAATCCGCGGGCGGCGATGATGGCCGCGCCGCGCTTGCCGACCGTCTCGCAGAACGGGCCCTGCAACCAGGCGTTGTCGTTGATCACCTGAGCCGCCGGCTGGCCGTTGATGGTCGCGTGGGCGAAGGCCGGGAACATGGTCGGGCTGTGGTTGCCGTAAATGAAGATGTCCTTCACGGCGGTGAGATCGACGCCGGCTTTTTTCGCGAGCTGGGCCTGGGCGCGGTTCTGGTCGAGGCGGACCATGGCGGTGAAGCGCTCGGGCGGGAGGCGTTTCGCCTGCGAGGCGGCGATCATGCAGTTGGTGTTGGCGGGATTGCCGACGACGGCGATGCGGGCATCGGCGGCGGCGACGGCGTCGATGACCTGACCCTGGCCGATGAAAATCTTGCCGTTGTCCTTGAGCAGGTCGGCCCGCTCCATGCCGGGGCCGCGGGGCTTGGCGCCGACGAGCAGGCACCAGTTGGCGTCCTTGAACCCGACGGCAGGGTCGGAGGTCTGGACGATGCCCTTGAGCAGAGGGAAGGCACAGTCGTCGAGTTCCATCGCGACGCCCTCGAGGGCCTTGAGGGCTTTCTCGATCGGCGCCTCGATCAATTGGAGGATGACGGGTTGGTCGGGGCCGAACATCGCGCCCGAGGCGATGCGAAAAAGAAGCGAATAACCGATCTGACCGGCGGCGCCGGTGACTGCGACACGGATGGGGGATTTCATAGGAAAACAGCTTACACGCCGGAGTGGGGCGAAGCCACGTGAAATTTTTTTCCTCCCGGGAAAACAGTTTAAGTTTTTGGAGCGGAAAGACGCCCTGTTGGCCGGCTTAAGATCCAGGCCTTGCGTGTGCGCTGAATTCGGGCAAAGAAAAGGCCGGTCGCCTACCCCTAAGCGACCGGCCATTGCTTTCTTAGTTACCCCAAAACTCCCCGCTAGGCGGGGAGAAGTGTTAGTTGACTGCCATATATCTACCTCGTTCCTCCGTTTCGTCAAATAGAAGAACATAAGTTAAATAAATCCTGCGCATATTATTGATGGCCATATGGAAACACTCGACAATTTATGACATCATTGGAATCAAGGTTAACAGCCTATCGACCAGCGGCCCGCTTGAAAGTCGCCGGAAATGACGCCTTTGAGTTCCTACAGGGCCAGTTCTCGAATGAACTGCGAAGGCCACCGGGCAGTGTCACCTATGGACTCTGGCTCAACCCCAAAGGGAAAGTCGTGGCAGACAGCCACGTGCTGCGGATGGCGGCAAATGAATTCCACATAGCGAGTGTGAAGTCGACTGCGGCGAACATACGGCAGCGGCTCGAGGAATATATCGTCGCGGACGAGGTTGTATTGACCGACGAAACAGACCGGGCCCATGGACTGACGATTTGGGGACAGGGGAGCAACGCCGGGATAAAATCACTACTGGGCGAAGTGCCGGCTCCGGGATGTTTCTTGCAGCGCGGAGGCTTGATGATCCATCGCGGGCGCCGGTTTCCGGGCGAAACATTTGAGGTGTTCGGGCCCAAGGATGCGTTGGCAGAAGCCGAGGCCGAATTACTGTCGCATGGCGCGGTGCGGGCGGACGAAACGGAATTGGAGTTCGCCCGGATCTGCGCGGGGATTCCGGCGGTGCCGGCGGATTTGGGACCGGGCGACCTGCCTAACGAAGGCGGTCTGGACGACACTGCGCTCTCCTACACCAAGGGCTGCTATCTGGGCCAGGAGGTGATGGCCCGGTTGAAGAACCTCGGGCAAGTGCGACGTCGCCTCCATGTCGTGCGTGGTCGCGGGCCGACACCCGCGCCTCGGGCGGCGCTGTATCAGGGGGAGAAAAAAACCGGCGAGATCCGCTCGGTCGCCGCCTGCGCCGATGAGTTTGTCGCGCTGGCGATGCTTTCGCTGGTCAATCTGCAGCGGGAGGCCGGCCTCAGCCTAGAACCGTCCGGACCGGCCAACATCAGCCTCGCCCCTCATGGATGAGCTGGCTCAACTCACCGGGCTCTGCCGCGGGCTCGGCGCCCCGGCGGGACAGGCCGAGAGCATGGCGCGGCAATTGATCAAGCGCGCCGACCAGCTCGTGGTCGAACGCGGCCAGGCGCGCGAAGAGGCGATGGCGTATCTGCTGCGGCTGGTCGTGCAGGGCCGCCAGGGCGAGGTGCCGCCGGAATTCCGCCCGCCGACTCCCGGCGCGGAGAATCAGAACAGGCCGGACAGCTCCGCAAAGTAGGCATCCACCCAGCGGTGGGCGCCGAAGAAATAGATCAGGGCCGCGACGCCGAGCATGGGTCCGAAGGGCACATGCACGCCGAAGCCGAGCGCGGCCGGCTGCCCGTCGGGTGTTTCGGCCGGCAAGGCGACCGGGGCCGCGCGGCCCGTGGCCTTTTGCCAGAGGTAGGCGGCCACAAACCAGGCGCAGCCCAGCATGGCGCCGCCAAACATGCCGAAGGCCGCGCCCTTCCAGCCGACGAAGGTCCCGATGGCGCCAAGGAATTTAACGTCGCCGAAACCCATCGCCTCTTTTTTCAGGATGGCCTCCGCCCACAGCGCGATCCAGAGCACCAGCCCCGAACCCACGCACAGGCCGAGCACCGCCTCCCGGCCGGACCGCAGGCTGGCGACCGCGAAGAACTCATGGCTCTGGCCGTGGAGAGCGGGCAGCAGCAGCGACAGCAACAGCCCGGCCGCCGCGCCGCCCACGGTGAACACATCCGGGATGATCATGTGGTCGAGGTCGATGAACAGCGCGCAGACCACGATCACGCACAGCACCGCGCCGGCGACCGCCTTGCCGGGCGGGAAGGCCAGCCAGCAGGCGAGAAAAAGCGCCGAGGTCAGCAGCTCGACCGCCGGGTAACGGATGCTGAACGGCCGGCCGCAGCAGCGCGCGCGGCCGCGCAGGATGAGCCAGCTGAGGACCGGGATGTTGTCGTGCCAGGCGATGGGCTGGCCGCAGCCGCAGCGCGAGCGGGGTGAAATCACCGATTCGTTTTTCGGGATGCGGTAGATGCAGACATTGAGAAAACTGCCGACGCAGGCCCCGACCACGGCGGCAAACAGCGGGAAGAACCAGGGCAGGGAGGTCGTGACTTCGTGGTAGGATTCCATCTCAGGCGGAGTTGAGGGCGGCTTGCGCGGCGGCCTGCATGACCGGCACCGGCACGCTGGCGCCGGTCCACAGCTCGAGCGCGCGGGCGCCTTGGTGGACCAGCATGGACAGGCCGTTGGCGCGGGCAAGACCCAGCTCGGCGGCCTGGCGGAGCAGGGCGGTCTGAGGCGGCCGGTAGACCATGTCGAAAACCGCCGTGGGTTTCGGGAGACGGCGCAGGTCAACCGGCGATGGATCCGCCGCCCCGAGCCCCAGCGAAGTGGCGTTGATCACGATCGCGTCGGAGGGGAGGCCGGGGGGAAGCCGCGCGAGGTCAAAGCCGCGCAGTTCGCTGTTGCCGGCCAGCGGAGCAAGCTCGGCCACCAGCGCCGCGAGCGTCGCCGCCGTGCGGTTGCCGATCCACAGCGCGGCGCAGCGGGCGCGCAGGCATTCCACGGCCGCCGCGCGCGCCGCCCCGCCAGCCCCGAGCAGGATGAGGTTTGCGCCGGTGAGCGAAACGCCGAGTTCTTCCTTGAGGGCGGTGGCGAGACCGTAGCCGTCGGTGTTGGCCCCGCGCCAGCCCGCCTCGGCGCGGATGAGGGTGTTGGCGGCGCCGGCCGCGCGCACGAAGGCGTCGCTGCCGGCGAGGTGCGCCACCACGAGCGACTTGTGCGGCACGGTGAGGTTGAGGCCGTGAAATCCTCTCTGCTGAAAAAGCCCGAGCGCGCGCGGCAGTTCCGCCGGTGCGATGTCGAACTTGAAGTAGCGCCAGCCGGCCAGCCGCGGCTGCATCTTCGCCATCTCGGCCAGGGCGGCGTTGTGGATCACCGGGCTGAGGGAGTGGGCGATGGGCCGGCCGACGACGGCAAGCGCCGGGCCGGGAAACGACCAGGTGTCCAGGTCGGCCAGGGTGTGGATGGATTCGGTGGCGGCGCTCATCGGGCGGCGGCAGCAAAGCCCGTTTCGCCGGGGAGAACGAGCCCGATTTTCGCCGCCCGCCCGCGGGGCTAGGGCTGCGCGTGCCGCTCGTGCGTCGATTCAAATTCCGAGACGAACTCGGCGAACAACCGCGCCCGCTCGGGCTCGCCGGCCGCGGCGTAGTGGTTGACGAGATTGCGACAGCACCGGCAGAGCACCTCGCGCACGGGGGTGGGGGCGAGGTCGGACACCGAGGCGCTGGCGCTGCTGGCGCGCAGCAAGGCGTAGACTTCGCCGGCGCTGAGGAAGACCCCGGCGTTGAACGGGTCGATGAAGAAGGGCACGTGCTCCTCGTAGCATCCGACCATGAAGTGGCCGGGCAGGCCGACGGCGGAGAGGCTCAGGCCCGCGCGTTCCGCCACCAGCAGGTAGACGATCGAGAGGGAGATGGGGATGCCCTTGCGCCGGACGAGCACCTGGTCGAGGTAGCTGTTGAGCGGGTCGGTGTAATGGTCGGTGTTGCCGCGCAGGCCGTATTCGTGGAAGAGCACGCGGTTCAGCACGCGGCATTTTTCCCGCGCGGTGGCCGGCTCGGCGATGAGCTGGCGGCAGCGGGCGGCCATCGCGTCGAGCTGCAGGCAGCTGGCTCCGACATCGAGGTCGGGGTTGACCGTGCGGCTGAGCAGGAGCGCCCCGGTCTCCAGCTCGTAGTTGAGCGAGCGGATGAAGCCGCGGAACTCGGTGACGGGGTCGGAAAAATTCAGCTCCCGCAGGTAGGAGACGGCGTGGAGCGCCAGCACGCGGTTCGGCTGGCTCGCGAGCCAGCGGAGCAGCTCCACGCTCTCGCGGCCATGCCGGGCGAACTGGGCGAGCAGCGCGGCCCGCACCGCCGGTGAAGGATCATCCAACAGCGCCTCCAAGGCTTTTCGCTGGGCGGCCGTGAATTTTTTCGCTTCCACGGAAGAGCAGCCAAGAGGGTTCCGACCGCGGCGCAACGAGGAAAGTTTTCCGGGGCCGGACGATTTTGCTGGAGTCCGGCCGATTAGCCGCGCGGCCCGAAGAGCGCGGTGCCGACGCGCACCAGCGTGCTGCCCTCGGCGATCGCGGCCTCAAGGTCGGCGCTCATGCCCATCGACAGTTCGCGCAGCGGCGCGCCCGTGCGCGCGGCCAGAGCGTCGCGGATCGCGCGGAGATTGGCAAAGGTGCGACGGGCCACGGCGGGATCGTCGGACAGCGGCGCGATGGTCATCAGGCCGTCGATCTGGAGGTGCGGCTTGGCCAGGGCGAGATCGAGCAGGCGCGGGGCCTCGGCGGGCTCGGCGCCGAATTTGGCCGGGTCGTTGCCGGCGTTGACTTGGAGCAGCACGGGCAGTTTGCGGCCGAGTTCACCCGCGGCGCGGTCGAGCGCGTTGAGCAGCTTCTCGCGGTCGACGCTCTGGATGCGGTCGAAATGGGTCGCGGCCAGCTTCGCCTTGTTGGTTTGCAGGTGCCCGATGAGTTCCCAGCGCACGGCGGCGGCGGCCGCGGCGCGTTTTTCCACGGCTTCCTGCACGCGGTTTTCGCCCACGGCTCCCAGACCGTAGCGGGCGGTGTATTCCACGGCCACAGCGGGGTGGGTCTTGGTCACGGGCAGGAGAGTCACTTCGCGCGGATCGCGCCCGGCGGCCCGGCATAGCCCCGTTATTCGATCGAGCAGGGCGGCGGCGCGCAGCCGGAAAACATCATATTCGATAAACATCTGGTTCGGGCACTTTTAGGGTGGAGTGCTGATAAGCCGGCTTTATGGTGAACCCAACAGAAAAGACTGCATGCAAATCGAAAACTTTAAAATCTTCGCCGATCTGGTGGAAACCAAGAGTTTCTCCAAGGCGGCCAAACTGAACGGCATCACCCAGTCGGCCGTCAGCCAGCAGGCCCGGTCCATGGAGCGCAATTTCAAGGCGCTGATGATCGACCGCAGCCAGAAGCAGTTCAACCTGACCCGGGAGGGCCAGCGCATTTATGAGGCCGCCAAGGAAATCCTCCATGTCTACGAGAAGCTGGAGAGCGAGCTGCAGGAGATGAAGAAGGTCATCAGCGGCACCATCCGGATCTCGACCATCTACTCGATCGGCCTCCACGAGCTGCCGCCCTACATCAAGAAATTCCTGCACGATTACCCCTCCGTCAACGTGCGGGTCGAATACCGCCGCTCCAACCTGGTCTACGAGGACATCCTGCACAACTCGGTGGATTTCGGCCTCGTCGCCTTCCCGCAGCGCATCCGGCAGATCGAGAACATCCCGTTCCGCAACGACACCCTGGTGCTGATCACGCACCCGCAGCACCCGCTGGCGCAGACAGGTGACGTGGACATCAAGGCGCTGGCCGGCCACAAGTTCATCGGCTTCGATCCCGACATCCCGACCCGCAAGGCCGTCGACCAGATCTTCCGCGACTACAAGCTCGAGATCACGCCGGTGATGGAGTTCGACAACATCGAGACGGTGAAGCGCGCCGTGGAGATCGACCACGGCGTGGCCATCGTGCCGCACGCCACCGTGGTCCAGGAGGTGAAGCAGGGCACGCTCAGCGCGATCCGTTTCAAGGGGAAGGAATTCACCCGGCCGCTGGCCATCCTGCACCGCAAGGGCCGCGTGCTGACCCCGGCCATGAAGAAGTTCATCGAGGTGCTCAGTGTCGACCGGTCGGGCGACTGAGACGGGCGCCATTGCCCGGGAACAAGACCGGGTTTGGCGGCTCCCATGACCAATACTGCATGAATCCACTCCGCCTCATTTCCGTCCTGGTTGTTGTTGTCGCCCTGATTGCGGGGGCGGTGTTGTTGCGGAATCGACCTGGCCCGGCCGCGGCACAGGGTGCCACAACCGCGCTGCCGGCGCCGGCGTGGAAACTCAAGGATCTCGACGGCCGCGAGGTCAGCTCCGGCCAGTTCAAGGGCAAGGTGGTCGTGGTCGATTTCTGGGCCACCTGGTGCGGACCGTGCGTGGAGGAAATCCCCGGCTACATCGCTTTGCAGAAGAAATACGGAGCCGCCGGGCTGGTCGTGGTCGGGGTCTCGCTGGACCGCAAGGGCCCGGCGCACGTGAAGCAATTCGCCCAGGCCAAGGGCATGAACTACACCCTGGTCATGGGCGACGAGGCCGTGGTCGAGGCCTTTGGCGACTTCCAGGCCATCCCCACGACTTTTCTGATCAGCCGCGACGGCCGCATCCTGCACCAGAAAACGGGCGGCATGCCGGCCGAGGAATACGAGAAACTGGTCAAGGTGGCGTTGCAGTGAGGCGACTGGTTCCGGCTAGACCACAGATTCCAAACCGGTAGGCTGTGCAGGCTCTGGCTCAGGAGTTTGGATTAGTTCCGGCTAGACCACAGATTCCAAACCGGTAGGCTTCGCAGTCTCGCCGATACGACCACCTATGCGTTCCGGCTAGACCACAGATTCCAAACCGGTAGGCTAGAGCCCTTTTAAAGCAGGCGCTGTTCAGTGTTCCGGCTAGACCACAGATTCCAAACCGGTAGGCTGTCAGGTTCACGCGCATCAACGGGAGAATGGTTCCGGCTAGACCACAGATTCCAAACCGGTAGGCTGGCCACGAGCACATTGCCCAAATCCCACTTGTTCCGGCTAGACCACAGATTCCAAACCGGTAGGCTTACGAAAGCGAACTGCGCCGCCGCATATATGTTCCGGCTAGACCACAGATTCCAAACCGGTAGGCTCGCCTTGCCCGCCGTGCCGAACAGACCGTCGTTCCGGCTAGACCACAGATTCCAAACCGGTAGGCTTACGAAAGCGAACTGTGCCGCGGCGTATATGTTCCGGCTAGACCACAGATTCCAAACCGGTAGGCTGTCGGCTGCAACTTCAACGTCGAAAGCGGTGTTCCGGCTAGACCACAGATTCCAAACCGGTAGGCTTATTGTTCCCCCATCACAGATCGGTGGAACGTTCCGGCTAGACCACAGATTCCAAACCGGTAGGCTCCAAGTTAAACAACCCGCACGTTGCGTGCGGGTTGTTTAACTTGGAGCGAAATTTTTTCAGGCATTTTGGCTCAGAAGAGAGTCAATTGATCCGGATTTTCCCGTTTTCTTCTGCGCATGCCTTCCTCGGTGCCGTGGAAAGTTTTCATCTTCTCGTATTGCCGGTCTGTCACCATGAGGATGTGGATGCGACCGTAACGGGGGAGGTTTTGTTCAATCTGTTTCGTAAGAGTGTCTGCCATCTCTTTTCCAGAGCAGGCTCGCTGATAGACGGAATATTGCGCCATCTCGAAGCCAAGGCCGAGCAGGAAATCCCGGAATTCCGTGGCGGCTTTTTGCTTGGCCTTGGAGGTTACGGGCAGGTCGTAGAGAACTTGGAGCCACAAGAGTCGGTAGCCGGAGAGTTGCACCGGGGTTGAAGGTTAGCGGCTGGGGAAAAGGGAATCAGGCAGGTCTAGGGTGGCCGCGCCATCAAGCAGGCTGCGGGCGAGGGATTGCGCCGACGTATGCAAGGCGGTGGCGAGGATGGTGTGGCCGTCGGCCGTCGCCACATCAGCGACGAGAAGTTTGGCGAGAGTGCGCTTGGCCGTGGTGTTCACTTCGCTCGAGCCCGTGCTCCAAATGGCATGAACCTGGGCGTCAACCAATGGACGGAACGGTTCCATCATGTCGTCGGCGAGCACGAAGGCGTTGGCCTGGTTGGTGTGATGGAGGCCAAGCGCGGGATAAAGCCCCGCCGCGACCAGCGCCCGCGCCGTGGCGGCGCGCAGCACGGCATAACCGTAGTTCAGCAGGGCGTTGATGCCGGGGCGGGCGGGATCACGGGTGAAGCCCTCGTCGAAAAGGCCGGCCCAGTAACGCCGCGCCGCCTGGGCTTCGACGTTCTCGGGATCGCCCGAGCCCACGCGGTGAACCAGCACATCGAGCGTCGGGTCGGGCCGGGTGCAACGGCGCAGGCAGGCGGATTGGTTCTCCACTTTGGCACGGATGATCTGCTGCCACAGGCGCTTCTTCAGGGGCTCGCTGGCGCCGATCTGGGCTTCGAGACGCTGGCGATGCAGGTGATGGGAGTCGTAGGGCAGCACCATCGCCTTGGGGTGATAGTTGTCGCCGCAGACCACGGCGCAAACCGACCGGTCCGCCAGCGCGGTGATCAGGTTGGTGGAAACCGAATTGCCCGGACCGGAGAAAAGCAGCACGGCGATGTCGTCCAGCGGCACGCGCCCGGCCTCCTCGCCGGCCTTGTCCACGACCAGGAATCCCCGCTCCAGATGGGCGTGGTTTCCCTGTTCCTGGAGTTCGACCACCCGGTGAATCATTTGAGCGGTCCCGGATCACGCACGTCGCCTATCGGATCAACATGAACGAGGCGGGTCTCAGTTTTTAAGATGCGCCCAAACGCGATATTCCATTTTCGCCCCTTGGTGGATGAAGTGTGCTCAAAGCACCATAGTTGCTGGTTATCCTCTGACGGGGCGATGCTGCTTACCCATACAACACGCGTCTCTCCGCCGAGCTTCGTCAGCAGGGTGTCATGTTTGTGGACAGTGAACAAAAGCTGCGCTGCTGGATGCGGGCGCATACCGCGATAAACCCAGATTCCATGCCGACGGTGCCAGACTTCGTCATGTGCGGGTCTGCCATTGGGCGGGAAAACTTTTGTCGCTTCAAAAAGATTAAGGGCCACGCCGGTGACGGCGCCGTCTGGCAGCCGCCAAAACGTTATACAGTGGACGCCTCCTGGAATGACGGAGCGCTCCATTGCCTGTCCGGCATGAGGTAACGGAATACTGGCTTTCTTTTTGACGAGGCGCACCGTGCGCACATGTGTCGCTTGTGCAAAGGCATGAAGCGCGCCCAGACGCGCCTTCCGTTCACTAACGGTCTCCTGTTTGCCTGCCGGCTTTGGCACGTCAGCAAGGCAAGCGGCCAGACGCTCACGCAGTTTCCGGTCTCTGACACAGCCCGTGGTGGTGCTGCTCACATCGAGGTGGGCATGTCTGATCTCATCGAGCTTCACTCGATAAACCAGATCATATTCGTGCTCCTGTTCCCAACCGCGCTCCTTGCGCCACGCGCCGTGGCTCTCGTCGTCTGGAATTGGGCGAACCGGGCCGTAGAACTTATCTTCGTGAAGGCCGCCGGCGGGGTTGTGATCGGGTCGATGCGACACGACGATTTTCGCGACAGCGGCCGCGACTTCCGCACGGAACTTGCTCTTGGCCTCGGAGACTGCTGTCTCACAGGTTACGTCGTGAATCATCGGCCACGGCGCAGGAATCACAATTCCATGCAAGCTGTCGTTTTGATTGGCGAGCGTGATGCGCTGAAGTGTGGTCCGGTCGGCAAGCGCGACGACAAGTGCATCTATCGCATGATGCCGGTGGTCGGAGCGATTCTTCCCGATACGGTCGGGATCGTCTTCCGGTGCTAGAATTGTTTCCAGTCCCCAATGATGCCGGAGCAGTGCGGTCAGGCGTCCTGGATAAACGTTTACCTGGTGCTCGGGACAAATCGTGGTGAGGTAGCGACGCGCAGCCTTGCTGAGGTGACGCGTGTCATGGAGTTGCTTGGCGGAGAACTCTTCCGTGTTGAATTTCTCCATCGCGTCGGGGCCGAAACGCCAAAGTTTGTTCGGTGGCAACAGCGCGGCGAGCTGCTCGATGCGCGACCACTCGGGGCTAGTGCCGAATGCCTCGAATGGTGAACGCTTACGTTTGATGCGATTAGCGTCGCGAAAACAGAGCACTTTGTTCGCAGGCGAGTCATCACGGGTAAGGGCGAACGGCAGGATATGATCGACCTCGATTTGATCTGAAAACAGAATTTTCAGCGGAATGTTGCGACCCGTGTAGGGACAAAAATGCGAGGCACCATCTTGCTGTTCCTCCCACAGACGGAGACGGAGGCGGTTGTCATAGTCGGTCGCCAGGTCGAGGTCTTGTTCCTTTGCAATCTGTTCGATGCGTTGGTCGCGCGCCTCGTTCAACTTTTTATTTTCGGTCTGCTGCTCATCCACTTTGCGTCGCGCTTCGCGACTGAGTTTCAGGTCACGGGTAATTTCGAGCGAGATTTGCGCGGGCTTGCCATGCTTTCTGATGAGCGTGTTGACGACGACACGGAGTTGGTTGAGCGCGATGTGGACCGTCGGATTCGGAAAGCGGCCGAATTCGCGTTCCTCCCGCATCCGCATGGAGGCCTTGCTTTCATCGGTATCGAGCAGTGGAAACTGATTTCCCAAGACTCGCACGCAAGACTCTGGCATGGCTTGGCCGTAGTAAGGCAGTTCAGGTGCGCTTCCATCGGCGGGAACGAGGGGATCGACAAAATCGAGCTTCTTGCTCAACGAGACGACGGCCTCAGTGTATGAGATGCCTTCGGGCTGCCCGATACCCGCTTCCAACTCGGGCACGATATGATGGAGGAATCTCTGACTAAACGGAGCGAAGCCGAGAGGAAACTTCTTGGCAGGCAGATCGGCGAGTGCTTGAGCGGCCTCGGGAGAAAGGCCCCATTCTGCCTCGGCGTAAGCGCGAACCTGATCGGCCTGCTCAGTGTCGAGGAGCCTCGCGACAATGGCATCACGCTCGGTGAGAGTCAGCTTGTGCCATCTACCGCCGAAAATGTTTTTTGCCGACATTTGTTTGCCGACCCTGTCGCCTTCGAGTTTCTCGCGCTTTTTAGATTCAATCGTGAAGCGAGACTCTTCGGGTAGGCGGAGCTTCGTGCGCAGGGAGCTGAACTTGACTTCGGCTTGGCAGCGCAAGACCTCGAGAACCGTTGCGCGCTGTCTGGCATCCAGACGTTGCACGGGATCGAGCGGCGTGTTGCGATAACGGAGATGACACGCGTCGCTCAGAATCTGAAATTCCTGGAAACTGGCGAGGGCAAGGCGGGCACGCGGGAGTGGTTTGCCGTCGGCATCCTTTAGGAAACGGCATCCACCGCGGGACTGTGGTCGGAGCGGAAGCTGATTGAAGATGATGTCACGAAGCACCCGCCAGTCGGCGGCGCTGATTTTCTGGTGCGGGGCCTGCGCTGTGTTTATTGCGGCGAATTCGTCCGCATACATTTGCCGTGTCGGATAGAACGCGAATTTCTCGCTCTTCGGTTTGTGCTCTTCGGGGCGAAAGCGGATGCTCTCGCGTTTGTATGACTTCGAATCGACCGCTAGCCGGTTCCGCTCTGCTTCCAACCGCTGGTGGAGAAGTTGGCCCAGCGTGGACGAGCCTAGTTCGGATTTAAGGCGCTCAATGCCGAAGCCGGTTGTCTGGGCCTCGTCGTCATCGCCCGCAAGGCGATTGCTCTTGAATCCACGGCGCTTCGCCAGATGCAAAAGCGCGCGGCCGAGATGCCACGGATGGAGCGCTCCGTCGAGGGCCTTAGCACGAAGCTCGTAGGGATCGAGGGTCGCGAGATTGCGCCGAGCGATTTGGTCCGTCTCGTCGGGAAACAGACCGAGGGAAGTTAGGCTTGTGAGCAACTTGGTGCGTCGCGCGAGAAAGCGCTCACGGCGCACGCGTTGACCGCGAGCCTTAGTGCGGGCTGCTGCGAGCGACTCGCCGGTTTTCGGGATGCGTCCATCGGAGAAGATGCGCGAACCCATACGGCGAATGGCGACGGGGCGGCCTGTGGCGTCGAGGTCCATCATCGCCCAGCCGATGGAGTTGGTGCCGAGGTCGAGGCCGAGACGGTAGGGTGTGCTCATAAAGTGGAATGAGAAAACGGGCTTGAAAATAACACCGGTTGATTCTGAGTGGAGGCGTTACCAGTCAGTTCTGCATTTGGAATCTGTGGTCTAGCCGGTAACAAGCGCGCAAGCGCACCAGATTGAAGCCTCGGCTACGGCCGGGGTTTCCTGCTTTTGGGGCGGCAGCAAAACTGCCGCCCGCTGCATTTGCCGGGAGGGATTCATGGTTGTGGCCCCGGGGCTTTCTGCGGGATAAAGACGCCCGGGTCAACGGCGCTCCGGGGGCTTTGGGTTTGTGCCGGCGGGGTGGGCGGGTTTGCTCCGCTCATGAAGTTCAACGCCGTCCTGCTCCTGCCCCTCGCCTGCGCGCTGACCTATGTGCTGGGGGCGCTGGCGGTGAAGCGCGCCACCGCGTTCGGCGTCGGCATCTGGCGCACGAGTTTCCTCTCCAATGTGGCGATTGCGCTGCTGTTTGTGCCCGTGTGGCTCGGGTATGGCGGGCAGGTCCATCCGCTGGCGGACTACTGGCAGCCGGCCGTGACGGCGCTGTGCTTTCTGGGCGGACAGGCACTCACGTTCCTCGCCCTCAGCCGCGGCGATGTTTCCGTCACGACGCCGGTCATGGGCACCAAGGTGATCCTGGTGGCGCTGTTCAGCAGCCTGCTGCGGGTGGGTGAGGTGCCGTTGCAATGGTGGATCGGGGCAGCGCTGAGCACGGCGGCCATCGCGTTGCTGCACCTCGGCGGAGAGTCGCGGCAACGCCACGTCGGGCGGACCGTGCTGCTCGCTTTCGGCAGCGCGGCCTCCTTCAGCCTCGGCGATGTCCTGATGCAGAAGTGGGTGCCGGTTTGGGGCCTCGGCAATTATTTCCCGCCGATGTTCCTGCTCGTCGCGCTGCTGTCGTGCGCCTTCGTGCCGTTTTTCCACGCGCCGCTGTCGGCGATGCCCGCCGCCGCGTGGCGCTGGGTGGGGCCGGGGGCGCTGTTGCTGGCGGTCAACAACGCCGGCGTGGTGCTGGCGATCATGCTCGTGGGCAGCGCCACGGTGGTGAACATCATCTACAGCGTGCGCGGGCTGTTTAGCGTGCTGTTGGTCTGGCTGATCGGCCACTGGTTCACCAACGACGAGAAGCACCTCGGCGGCCGCGTGCTGCGGTTCCGCTTCACTGGCGCCGTGCTGATGGTGGCGGCGATCGTGCTGGTCCTGGTGTAGCCGTGCCAGCGCCTCGCGGGCGCGCTGCTTGGCCCGGCGGCTGGCCTCTTCACGGCTTGCGGAACAGATAGTGGCTCACGTGCCATTCCTCGCCGGCGCGGAACCACCAGAGCTCGGCGCAGGCGAGGTAGAAGACGCGCCAGTAGCTCCACCACTTCACGGCCTGGTCCGCGCCGTAGGTCTGGGCGAAAAGCGGCAGAATCTCGGCGCGGTGCGCGTCCATGTTGTGCAGCCAGTGCTCGGCTGTGCGGGCGTAGTGGGTGCCGTTGACCCGCCAGTCCTGCACCAGCTTCAGGTCGTCCTGGAAGAGCGGGAACAGGCCGTGGGCGGGCATCAGCCCGCCGGTGAAAAAATACCGGCTCATCCAGTCGCTCGCGTCGCGCGCCTCGAAATGATAGGCGACGCGGGCGTGGGTGAAGACATGTGCGAAGAACATCCCGCCGGGTCGCAGCCAGCGCGCGATGTTGGCCATCAGGCGCGGCCAGTTCTTCATGTGCTCGAACATCTCGACCGACACCACGCGGTCCCAGCGCCCGGCGTCGAGCGCGAGATCGTTCATGTCGCAGGTGATGATGCTGACGTTGGCCAGGCCGCGCCGCTGCGCCTCGCCGAGGATGTGCTCGCGCTGCGTGCGGGAGTGCGAGACGCCGGTGATGCGGGCGCGGGGATATTTCTCCGCCATCCACAAGGTGAGCGAGCCCCAGCCGCAGCCGAGTTCGAGGATGTCGAGGCCGTCGGCCAGTTGCGCCCGCTCGCAGGTGAGCGCGAGCATCGCCTCCTCGGCCTGCGCGAGCGTCTCGGTGCCGTGCTCGTAGAGGGCGGAGGAGTATTTCAGGCGCGGCCCGAGGCAAAGCCGGTAGAACGCCGTCGGCACCTCGTAGTGCTGTTCCTTCGAGTCGGTGGTGTTGATGGCGATCGGCTGGGCGCGAAGCGCCTCGGCGAACTGCCGGAGCTGCTGCTCCGGCGACGGATGCGCGATCTCGCGCAGCCGCAGCCGCAACAGCCGCCGGATGCCGAGCCGGATCAGCCAGTCGGGGAGAAGGTCGCGGGCGAGGAGGGTGTCGATCATGGGAGTTGCTTCGGGAACCACGGCACGAAGGCGCTCGTGGTCTGCTGGTAGCGGCGGTAGGCGTCGCCCTTCGAGCGCACGGCGGCCTCCTCGTTGAGGGGAATGCCGCTGACCTTGAGCAGGAGGAAGAGGATGCTCGCGGGCGCGATGATGGCGATGCCGCCCCACGGCGATGCGAGGGCGATCAGGAAGCAGGCCACCCAGATGAGCCATTCGAAAAAGTAGTTGGGATGCCGGCTGAAGCGCCACAGGCCGACGGCGCACACGCGGCCGTGGTTGGCCGGATCACGCCGAAAGGCGGCGAGCTGGGCATCGGCCAGCGATTCACCGAGCAGCGCCGCGAGCCAGAGCCCGGCGCCGGCCCATTCCAGCCAGTGGAACCCCGCGGTGCGGTTCAGCATCGGCAGGAGAAACGGGACCGAGAGCAGCGCGACGGTGAAGGCCTGCAGCTGGAAGAACCCGAACATCTTCGCGTGGAAATTCGCGGCCCAGTCGTGGCGCATGCGCACGTAGCGGCTGTCCTCGACCGGGTGGTGGCCGGCCACGCGCTTCAGCAGGTGCGAGCCCAGCCGCAGGCTCCAGAGCACCGCCAGACCGCCGACCAGCAGGCGGCGCGGCACCCAGCCGGCACCCAGCCCGGCGTAAAGCGCGGCGACGCCGACAAAGGCATAGGACCACGCGACGTCGACGAAGCCGTAGTTGTCGAGCCGGCGGCAAAGAAAATAGAGCAGGCCAAACAGCCCGCAAAGCGCGGCGAGGACGGTGAGCAGGAGGGACAGGGCGGACATGGAAATTCAGGCGCGGGCCGGTGGAGAGGAGGCAAGCCGTCGCAACACGGGCCGCAGCGAGCAGAACAGGACCGCGACCAGCAAGGGCGAGGTCAGCGCCCAGGCCGTGAACGCGTGGGCGCCGGCCCGCCCGAAAATCGCGAGGAACTCGCCCACCGTCTTGCCGCCGAAGGTCCCGATCATTCCCGAAAAGGAGAACGGCATCGGCGGATCGCGCCAGAGAAATTCGCCGAGGCGCAGGTAGGCGACCACCAGCACGAGCTGGAGCGGGCCGAGCACCTGGTTGAGGGTCTGGAGCACGGGCTGGTTCATGCGCAGCGCGACGCCGACCCCGAGGTTGAGCAGCGAGGTGAAGCCGAGGAAGGGAAACAGCGAGCAGGCCGTGCCGACCGCGAGCGTGGCCGACAACTTGTCCGGCGTGACACCCTGGGTGAGCTGCGCCAGCAGCGGCGCCACGACCCGGCGTTGCCAAAAGGGGGGACGGGCAAGCGTGGTGACGGGAGCGGTCACGCCAGTAGGTAGACGGCCACCGACAAGGCCGCGAGGATGCCGGGCAGGAGCAGGCCGCCGGGGTTGCGGCGGGTGAAAACCTTGTCCAGGGCGTCTCGCGCCGGCTCCTTGGCCGAGACGGAAAAAAGCTCGTCGAGCATGTAGGCGGCCATGGCGATGTTGCCCAGCAGGATGATGCCGACAAACCAGAGAGCGCGCGCCACCCAGGACTGCTCCTTCCACGCCACCCAGGCATAGAAGGCGATGAAGGCCCAATAGGCGTCGAAAAGCGTGGCGATGACCCACGGATCGCGGATG
This sequence comes from Opitutia bacterium, assembly GCA_016190985.1. Lineage (GTDB taxonomy): Bacteria > Verrucomicrobiota > Verrucomicrobiia > Opitutales > Opitutaceae > Lacunisphaera. The sequence goes on from JACPPI010000007.1 coordinate 123,067, forward strand.
GTGGCGCTGCGCGCAAAGTCGCCGAGGGACTGGTGCAGGCTGGCCCAGGTGGTGACCCCGAGCATCGAGGCGATGACGGTGCAAAAGAGGAGGCGGAGAAACCAGATCATGGCGGCGGATCAGAACGAGAGGTTGTTGGGCCGCGTGTGCACGGTCTGCACGACGGAGATGTTGCGCAGGGCGAAGGCCGCCTCGCAGTAACAGAGATAATAATCCCACTTCCGGATGAAGCGCTCGTCGAAGCCGAGGGCGCGCACCCGGTCGAGCCGCGCGTGGAAGAGCTGCCGCCAGGAGCGCAGGGTGCGCGCGTAGTCGCGGCCCATGTCCTCCAGGCCGTGGAGCACGAAGCCGCCTTGTTCGGCCAGCAGGCGGTTGAGGCGGTTGACGGAAAGCAGGAGGGAACCGGGGAAGATGTGTTTCTGGATGAAATCCACGCCGCGCCGGAGCTGGTCGTAACGGGCGTCGGGGTAGGTGATGAACTGGAGCGCGATCAGGCCGTCGCGCTTGAGGACGCGGTCGCACACGGCGGCGTAGTCGGGGAGATATTCATGGCCGACGGCCTCGATCATCTCGATGGAGGCGATCTTGTCGAACCGGCCGGTGAGGTCGCGGTAGTCCTGCAGCCGCACCTCGATGCGGTCGCCCAGGCCCGCGGCGGCGATGCGGGCGCGGGCGCCGTCGAGCTGCTGCGGCGACAAGGTGAGCGTGGTGACGCGGCAGCCGTAGTTCTTCGCGGCGTGGATGCTCCAGCCGCCCCAGCCGGAGCCGATCTCCAGCACGTGGTCGGTGGGCTGGAGGTGCAGCTTGCGGCAGAGGGAGTCGTTCTTGGCGACCTGCGCCGCCTCAAGGGTCTCGGCTCCCGCCCAACGGGCGCCGGAATACATCATGGACGGATCGAGCCAGAGCGCGAAGAAATCATTGGAGAGATCGTAGTGTTCGCGGATGTTGCGCCCGGCCGTGGCCCGGGAGTTGGGCCGGAGCAGGTGCCCGAGGCGGTTGCCGAGCCGGAGGAGGTTCAGGGCGAGCGATCGGGCCCGCCGGGAACCGGTAAGGGTCGGCGCGTGCTCGAGGTTGAGGATGAACCAGCCGACCACGGAGGTGAGATCCGGTGTCTCCCAGTCGCCGTCGAGGTAGGCCTCGGCAAAACCGATGTCGCCGTAGAGGGCGCATTTGGTGAAGAAGGTCGCGCGGCGCACGCGGAGGTGCGCGGCGTTGCTCACGCCCGGGGCCACGGTCGTGGCGACGGTATCCGGGTCGCCGAACTCGCGGACGGTGCCGTCGGGCAACTCAAGGCGCAGGCGGCCGAGCTTCATGTCCGCAAACGAGCCGAGCACGGCGTTTTGAAAAAACGACTGGGCGGGAACGCCGGTGGCGGTCGCGGCGGGGGTGGTGGCGAGGTCGTGGCTCATGTCTTGGATACGGGTTGGGCGGCGGGCGTGAGGCTGGCGTGGGGCCGGTAAAGGTCGCGCTGCGCCCCGGGCCGGGCGGCCTTGGCGAACCAAGGCACTTTCTTGAGGTAAATGCGGAGGGCGTTCCAATGGATGAGCCCGATGATCCGGAGGGTGAGGAAGGGATACTTGAAGGTGAACCAGGCGAGCGCGCGATCGGTCAGGGGGCGGCGCGTGCCGGTGAGGGAGCTGGTGAGCGTGCGCCGGTCGGCGTCGTAGTCGTCGATCTGGACCGAGAGCTTGTCGCCGGGGTCGCGCAGCGTGAAGTCAAAGGCCACATCCATGTCGGTGAACGGCGAGACGTAGAAATACTTGGGCGTGCGCAGAGTGAAGGCCGCGCCCTGCCGGGTGGCGGGGCCGAGCACGAAGGGTTTCATCTCGCGGAAGGTGTTCGTGACCTCCGCGAGCGCGGCGACGGGCCGGCCATCCCGGTCGGAGCAAAAATAAAACGAGACGGGATTGAACAGATAGCCGAGCACGCGCGGCAACGTCACGAGCAGCACGCGGGTGTCGGCGGGCAGGGTGGTGCCGTGGGCGGCGAGGTAGGCGAGGACCCGGGCCTTGAGGTGGGGGATCGCGGACGGAGGTGCGGGGGCAACGCCGGAACCGGGGTTGTGCAGCGGTTCATTGGTCGGCAGGAAGTCGGCCTCCCGGAACGAATACGCGTTCCGGCGGTTGTGGGAGAAAAACCGCAGGCGGCGGTGCAGGGCCTCCAGTTCGTCGAGGTCGAGCGCGAACATGAAGATGCGATACAGGAACCGGTTGTCCACGGGCGAAAACCGGTGGTGCAGCACAAGGCACTCGTAGAGGCAGGAGTTCATGCGGTGGGGCAAGGGGCCGACATGCAGGCAGGATGCCATTTGGATGGCTCAGGAGGGCCGGATATTCCACTCATGGCCGGTTCTCCCAAGGATCGCGCCCGAGCAGCTGGCGGCTGAGGTTCACGGCGGAGAGCAGGCCGTCCTCGTGAAACCCGTAGCGCGTCCAGGCGCCGGCGAAATAAGTCTCGGTGCCGCCGACCGCGGCCAGGTTGAGGGCCGGAATCTCCGCCTGGGCCCGCACGGCGCCGAGCGAAAAAAGCGGATGCTCGTAGGCGATGGTCTTGAGCACCCGATCCGGGTGGATGCGTTCGGGGCCGTTGATGGACACGAAATAATTCTCCCGGTCGGAGACTCCCTGCAGGCGGTTCATCCAGTAATGCGTGGCGGGGGCGGCGGCGCCGGCCGGAGCGCGGCCGAGGGAATAGTTCCAGGCGGACCAAGCGAGCCGGGTGCGCGGCATGACGGTGGGGTCGGTGTGCAGCGTGGCGGTGTTGGGCTGGCAATGGAATTCGCCCAGCAGCCGCCCCTCGGCGGGCGTCGGATCCGCGAGCAACCGGAGGGACTGGTCGGCGTGGCAGGCGAGGATGACCCGGTCGAAGCGCCCGACCGCGCCGTCGGAGGTGGCGAGAGTGACGCCGCCTTTTTCCCGCCGCACGCGGGTGATCCGGGCGCGGTGCCGGATGCGGTCGCGCCAGGGCGCGGTGAGCCGCTGCACGTAGGCCTGCGCGCCGCCCTCGACCGTCCACCACTGGTGCTGGGTGCTGAGGCCGAGGAAACCGTGATTGTGGAAAAATCGGAGCAGGGTGGCGACGGGAAAGGCGAGCATCTTCTCCGGGGGCGTCGACCACACGGCCGAACTCATGGGCAGGAGGTAGAGCCCGAGAAAATCCGGCCCGTAGCCGCGCCGCCGCACATAGTCTCCGAGCGTGACCCCGGCCCAGGCCGGATCGGCCAGCGCCGCGACCGCCTCGCGGTTGAAACGGTCGATGGCGAGCAGCATGCGGAGGAAGCGCGGACGGAAAAGATTCCGGCGCTGGGCGAACAGGTGGTTGAGCGACGAGCCGGCGAACTCGAGCCCCGTGTCCTCGTGCCGCACGCTGAAGGACATCGACGTCTTCTTCACCGGCACATCGAGCAGGCGGAAGAGGCGCACGAGCTGCGGATAGGTCTCGTGGTTGAACACCATGAAGCCGGTGTCGATCGGCACCGGGCGCCCGGTGCCGGCCTCGGGGACGGTCACGGTGTGGGTGTGCCCGCCGGTGTGGTCGTTCTGCTCAAAGACCGTGAGGTCGAAGTCGCGGTGCAGGAAGTGCGCACAGCCCAGGCCGCCAATGCCGGAACCGATGATCGCGAGAGAGGGCATGGAGGCGGTGGGCGGCGGGCCGGCGGGACTTCCCGCGGCCGGACGGGCTCAGGTTTCCGCGGCCGGGGTGGTGGTCGCCGGCCGGTCGTCGGCGGTGAGTTCGCCGACATCCTTGTGCATCGCCGGGCCCTCGGCCTTTTTCTGGGCGGAGATCTCACCGGAGCCGACCGTGGCGAGGGCGATCGCCGCGGCCGTGGGCACGACGCGCCGGAGGGTGTTGATCTCATCCTGCACCGATGAGACGGAGAAGCGGTGGACCGTGTCGTGGTGGGCGTTGCGGGCCGCTTCGTCGTAGATCGACTGCGGGACGGGCTTGAGGCCCCAGATGAATCCGGTCCAGGAGAGCAGCTTCAGGCCGTAGTAGGTGGGGTCGATTTCCCACCAAAAAAAACCGTTGCGCGTGGACGACTGGTAGCGGTGGTGGTTGTTGTGCCAGCCTTCGCCGAGGGTGATGAGCGAGAGGATGAAGCTGTTGCGCGAATCGTCGGTGGTGTGAAAGCGGCGCCGGCCCCAGAGGTGGGTGAAGGAGTTGATCGAGGCCGTGCCGTGAAAGAGCGCCGTGGTGCTGATGAAGAAGCCCCAGACCAGCAGTTGTGCGCCGTTGGTGCCCAGGCCCGGGGCCGCCGTCTCCAGATAACGGCCGAGCAGGAACAGGCTGGTCGCGAAGACCACCGGCACGACGATGTCGAAGCGGTTCAACCAGACGAGCTCGGGGTAGCGGGCGAGGTCGCGGATCTGGGAGTAATCGGTCGGGAAGTTGCGCTTGCTGGTGATCCAGCCGATGTGCGACCACCAGAAGCCGTGCACGTGCGGCGAGTGTGCGTCCTCGGGCTCGTCGGAGTGCCGGTGGTGGTGCCGGTGGTGATAGGCCCACCAGAGCGCGCCCCGTTGCACCGTGGTGCCGGTCCACAGCGCGAGCAGGAACTGTCCGAAGCGCGAGGTGCTGTAGGTTTTGTGGGAGAAGTAGCGGTGAAAAACGCCGGTGACGGCAAACATGCGCAAAAAATAAAGCGCGACCGCCGTCCAGACCGCGAACCAGTTCCATCCTGTCCAGATGACCCCAAGGCAGCCAAGGTGCAGGATGATGAAGGGAATGCAGCGGACGAAATTCACGCCGTCGGGCCGGGCGCGGACGACCGCAGGCGACTCCAAGGAATAATCGGAGTCAATCCATTGGACCAGGGAGCCCAGCAGGCGGCGGAATGAGTTCTGGGGCGGGGTCGGCACGGACGAATAATTTTGAATGAGGCGGGAAGGAAACCACCCGTGCAAGCCACCGCAAGCTGGAGTTAACCCGGTGGAAATATCCCGGTCCATTCCACGCCGAGCCCCGGGTTACGGGCCGCCGCCGGGATCACGCCGCCAGCCGGTCGGGCTTGGCCGGGGTCGCGGAATTTTTGTCCGCCGCAGGCCGCAAGGGCGGCTCGGGGGGCGGTTGCACGCCCACGCTCTCCTCTTCGGGCTCGGTGGACACGAGCACGGAAAGCAGTGTGAGGATGATAACGGCGGAGATCATGGCTTGGTGAAGGCGGTGCCGGGTCAGAGCACCAAAGTGAGAGATTGTTCCCGATGCTTCCCACAAAGCGCCAAAGCCGGGCTTTGTTGCGGGAATCTACGGTGGCCGCGGCGTGGTCAGCGCCGCGAATGATCGCAAAAGGAGCCATTTCTTGAGACAGCGCAAGGCACGCCCGCGGTCGAGACGGGTTAACAGCGGCGCTCGCGGCGTGATAGGGGGCTGGCTTTGGCGGACGGGCGGGAACCACCGGCCCCACTACCCGCCCCCAGGCCGGTTCCGCGGGAATGCGGCGGTGGCAAACTGCACGAAATGCGACAAGGCTGCCGCATGGTCGTTGTCCCGACAGATGCCGCGCGTCATAAACTTCATGTGGTGAAGCGACGCGGCTGCATGCTGCATGGCGCCGACGACAAAACTCAGCCGCCAGAGAAATTCCTCGGGGGGCAGGGACGGGTGATGCCGACGGATCGCCTGGCCAAAGCGGGCCAACACCGGCTGGAATTCCTCGGCCTGGAATTTTTCCATGAAGGGCAGGGGCTCGCTCAGGCTGCGGCCGATCAAACGCCCCGCATGCGGTCCCGGGCCTTCCAAATCTGCAAACAGCCCGAAAAGGGGTTCAGCCAGCAATTGGAAGATGACCGGGAGCGGAACCGGTTGCCCGTCGGCTTTGCCCTCGGCTATCGCCAAGCCTGTCAGTCGGGTTTGGTTGATCGGCCGGATGCGCCGGCGAAGAACTTCGAGGTAGAGATTTTCCTTGTCACCATGATGATAGTTGACCGCCGCCAGATTGACTTTCGCTTCCATGGTCACTTGCCGGAGAGATGTTCCATGATAGCCAAGCTTCGCAAACAGCGGTTCAGCAGCTACTAATATTCGATCCAAAGTTTCTTCCGATGGATTTTCGCTCATCTGATACGATAGTATCAAACGATCGTTTGATCAATGATCAAGCCTCATTTCCGTTTAATCTCCTTGTTCATCGACGTTCATACCGGCCCGGATAGTTGCACTCCCGGAGATAACTGCTTACCTCTGTCTTGGCTGAACCCTCAATCCTATGAAAATCAAACTACCTCTCTTTTTTCTGCTTGGTTTGGTCGGGTGCAACGGTGCCTGGGCGGCGAATCCCGCCATGGCCGACTCGCCGGTGCTGGTGATTTTTGTCGCGCCGGAGAACTTCACCGATGTGAAGGATGAATACATGGGCACTGATCGCGGCCGGGAAGCTGTGCTTGCTGAGCTGAAGCAGCATATCATGAAGCGCGCCGTCAGATACCTGGAAGCCGGCCAAAGACTGGAGGTCACCGTCACCGATGTTGACCTCGCCGGCGGTTTCGAACCCTGGCACCGGCTTAATCTCCACAACATCCGCATCGTGAAGGATCTCTATCCGCCGCGCGTCACCCTGCAATTCCGCCTGCTGGATGGCGATGGCAGTGTGCTCAACGAAGGCACCCGCCAGCTGCAGGATTTGGGCTACCTGGCGAGCATGGCGTGGCCCCTGTCGGATCCACTGCGTTACGACAAGGAGATGCTCAACGCCTGGCTGCGTCGGGAGTTCAAGCACTCCTGAGGGAGCGGCCTTGGCCATTGACCAAACGGGCGTCGGCCGTGGCCGGCGCCTTTTCTTTTGACCGCCCAAGGCGGCGGCGGACACACTGCCCCGATGAACGAGGCCACGCCGTCAGCCGAACCCACGGGCGTCTACGCGAAGTTCGAAACCGAGCTGCAGGTGCGGCCCGACGACATCGACATGTATCGGCACGTGCACAGCAGCCGCTACATGGACTACGTGCTCGCGGCCCGGTTCGAGCAGATGGAACGCTGCTACCAGATGCCGATGAGCGAATTTGAAAAAAGGGGCTTCGGCTGGTTCATGGCCGCCACGCAGATGAACTTCAAGCGTCCGCTGGGCTTGGGCGACCGCTTCATCGTGCGGACTTGGATCGAGAAATTCACCCTCATCGGTGTGAAGGTGCAGTTCCAGATCGAGCGCGTCGCGGACGGGAAGCTCAGTTGCGACGGCTGGTTTGACTACGTGATGGTGTCCATCGAGACCGCCCGGGCGGTGCGCCTGCCTGGTGACATCCGCGCCAAATACGCGATCTGAGCCCCGCGCCAGCCCCCCGGCCAACCTGCTGCCTGCTCACGGGTTGCCCGGGTGACGAAAAGAATACCCTTGCGTTGTGGCGGCGGCTGAGCGTCCTTACGCACCTCGTTAGAGACAGCGTTTTGATGACAGGATCTGGTGAGTCGTAGGCTGAGCGTTAGCTTAAGTGATGATTTCGAAACCCACAGTGGGAACGGACTGGCAGATGGCGAAGGATCTACGATTTATCATATGAGCAATTCCAAACTATATGTTGGAAACCTGTCGTTCAACACCACCGAGGGCGAACTCCGTTCGCACTTCGAGCAATTCGGCGCCGTGACCGACACCTATGTCGCCATGGACAAGATGACCGGCCGCCCCCGCGGTTTCGCGTTCGTCACCATGGGCACCCCCGATGAGGCCAAGCTGGCCATTGAGAAGACCAATGGCGTCGATCTCGGCGGTCGCGCCCTGCAGGTCAATGAGGCCCGTCCCAAGGAAGAGCGCCCGGGTGGCGGCTTTGGCGGCGGCGGTCGCGGCGGCTACGGCGGTGGTGGCGGCGGCCGTGGCGGTCGCGGCGGCTACGGCGGCGGCGGCGGTGGTGGTCGCGGCGGCTACGGTGGTGGTGGCGGCGGCGGTCGCTACTAATCCTCCGTTCGCATCCGCGAACTGAACTTTCGAGGCGGAGCCCATGCGGCTCCGCCTTTTTATTCTCTTTGGGTCCGATACCCCGAGGCTGGCTTCGGCTTGGTTTGGTTGTGGGAGCGTGCCGGCCCGCGACTGTCGCGACCAAGGTCGCTCCCGCAAAAACGGGACCAGAGCGGTCTTGATCAAATGCCCCCCGCGGCTGGTCCCAAGGATTTTTCCTTTTCGACTTGGCCGAAAAATAATCTCGCCGTAGCCCGCCGGGCGAAGGCGGATAGGGAACGACGCCCATGCCTACTACCATCGCCGCCGTGCAGCAACACCTCGCCCGCCTCGGAGCGTGCACCCTGTGTCCGCGCATGCACCGGCCCGTCGTGGTCGGCCGACCCGTCGCCTCGCGCATCCTGCTCGTGGGCCAGGCCCCGGGCGACAAGGAGCCGATGCTGGGCCGTCCCTTCGCGTGGACTGCCGGCAAGACGCTGTTCAAATGGTTCCACGACGGGCTCGGCTGGACCGAGGACGAGGCGCGCGACCGGATTTATTTCGCCGCCGTGTGCCGCTGCTTCCCCGGCAAGAAGAAAACCGGTGGCGACCGCGTGCCCGACGAGGACGAGATCGCCAACTGCTCGCGCTGGCTCGCGGCCGAGGTCGCGCTGCTCCGTCCCCAGCTCGTGCTGCCCGTCGGCAAGCTCGCCATCACGCAGTTCCTGCCCTCCGCGCCATTGAACGACATCATCGGGAAAAAATTTCCGATCAACTACCGCGACCACAAGCTGGACTGCATCCCGCTGCCGCATCCGTCGGGCGCGTCGCCCTGGCACCGCATGGAACCCGGCAAGACGCTCCTGCGCCGGGCGCTGGCGCTCGTTGCCGCGCATCCGGCGGTCAAATCGGCGGCTTGATCTCAGGCAGCAGCGCGGGGCCGATCACGCGCGCCGGCCGCGCGGAAATTTGATTGCACGTCCCCTCCGCGCCCGCTGCCTTGGCGGCTTCCCTTTCATGCCCAAGTCTCGTCCGCACCTTCTCCTGTTGGCCGCCGCCCTGGGCGGCGCAGTGTCCGCCAAGGAGGCCCGCCCGCCCTACCTCGGCGCCATCGTGGCCGACGCCCAGACCGGCCAGGTGTTGTTTGAGGACAAGGCTGATGTGGTCACACCGCCGGCGAGCATGACGAAACTGATGACGTTTGCCGTCCTGCACGACCAACTGGCCAGCGGCGCGCTGACACTGGAGACGCCGGTCACCGTGACGGCGGAGGATTCCAAGATCGGTGGCACCCAGGTGTGGCTGAAGCAGGGTGAGACCTTCCCCGTCGAGGAGCTGATCTACGCGATGATGATCCAGTCGGCCAACGACGCCGCCCACGCGCTCGCGCGCACCGCGGCGGGCAGCGCCACCGCCTTTGTCGAGCTGATGAACACCAAGGCCCGCGCCCTCGGCCTCGCGCACACCACGTTCCGCACGCCGCACGGTTTGCCGCCGGCCAGCCGCCGCACCGCCGAGGGCGACCTGACCACGCCGCGCGATTACGCCATCCTCAGCCGCTATCTGCTGCGCGAGACCGACGTCACGAAATACACGGCCGTCAGCTCGCGCCCCTTCGGGACCAAACGGCCGAACGGCCCGGTGAAGATGACCAACCACAACCACCTGCTCGGCAAGGTGGCCGGGGTGAACGGACTCAAGACCGGTTTCACCAACGGCGCGGGCTACTGCCTGGCGGCCAGCACCGAGCGCGGCGGCCGCGGCCTGGTCGTGGTCGTGATGGGCAGCCCGGATTCCAAGACCCGGGACCTCAAGGTCATCGAGCTGTTGGAGCGCGGCTTCGCTTCGCGCCCGCCTGCCCTGCCCGCGGTGAAGACGGAAACGCCCGCTCCGCCCGCCGCCGAGCCGGCCGTGTTGCCGACGGTCAGGACCGACAAGACGCCGGCCGCCACTTCCACGCCGGCCGGAGAAAACTCGACCGCCAAGGACCCGGTCTTTATTTTCCGCGTCAATCCACCCGCCAAAAAACCGTGAGCCCCACCACCATCCGCCGCCTCGTCTTGTTTCTGTTCGCCCTCCTCGGGCTGGGCGCCGTTCCGCTGCAGGCCCAGCGCGAAAAACTGCCCATGGAGGACGTCGAGTTCGTCGAGAAGAAATGGCCCGACTGCAAGCGCACCTACACCGGGCTCCGCTACATCGTGCTCCAGCCCGGCGAGAAAGGCGGCCCGACGCCCGAGAAGGGCATGGAGGTCGCCGTGCTCTACAAGGGCATGCTGCTCGACGGAACCGTCTTCGACCAGTCGCCCGATGCCGGGCATCCGCTCCGGGTGCGGCTCGCTCGTGGCGGTTTGATCGACGGGTGGGAGGAAGCCCTGCAAAAGATGCACAAGGGCGAGAAGTGGCTGCTGATCGTGCCGCCCGAGATGGCCTACGGCGCGCGGGGCAAGCCTCCCGCCATCAAGCGCAACGCCACGCTCGTGTTCGAGATGGAGCTGGTCGACTTCAAGAAGTGACGGGTGGAGCGCGTTGACCCCAACGCGCTCTCAGCGGCTTGGGGTCAAGCCGCTCCACTTCGCCCCCGGTTCAGCCGGCCCCGACGGACTTCAGCAGCATGCGCCGCTGAATCCAGAACGCATCGGCGCTGTAGAGGGCGAGCCCGCACCAGATGAGGCCGAAGGCTTGCAGGCGCGCGGCATCGAACGGCTCACGGTAGACGAGCCAGCCGATCAGGAACTGCACGGAAGGGGCGAGATATTGGAGCAGGCCCAGGGTCGCCAGGCGGATGCGCTGAGCGCCGTAGGCGAAGAGCAGCAGGGGGATGGCTGTCACCACGCCAACGCTCAGGATGTAGAGGTGCAGCCGCAGGTCGACACGTCCGAGCGCGCCTTCCCCGGTGTGGTGCCACCACAGGAGCAACCCCGCGGCCAAGGGGAATAGCAGAATTGTCTCCACGGTCAGACCCGCAATGGAACCGAGGGCGGAGCGCTTTTTCAACAGACCGTAACCCGCCCAGGTCCCGGCCAGCGTGAGGGCGATCCACGGCACATGCCCGGCGCGGGTCAGCAACACCCCGACCCCGGCGGCCGCGAAACCGATCGCGATCCACTGCGGGGGGCGCAGGCGCTCTTGCAGCAGCAGCGAGCCGAGCGCGACGTTGACCAGGGGGACGAGAAAGTAGCCCAGGCTCGACTCGATGACGTGGCCGGAATTCACGGCCCAGATGTAGACCACCCAGTTGACCGCCAGCAGCACGCTGCTCAGCAGGATCAGTCCGAAAGTCCGGGATTCGGTGAAAGCCGGCCGCAGGGCGCGCAGGTTATTCTGCCACCACAGCACGCCGAGCAGGAACAACAGCGACCAGGCGATCCGATGCGTGATCAATTCCAAGGCGGAAACGCCCTGCATTTGTTTCCAATAAACGGGCACGACGCCCCAGATCAGAAAACTGGCGGTGGCGGCCAGGGCGCCGCGCGCGGCATCGGGATGGGCGGGAATCTTGGACACAGCCCGTCAACGTGGGGCCCCACCCCGGCCGCGTCAATCAGCGGGCCATGACAGCGGCGGCAATTTTGCCGCGCACAGCCGCCGTAGCAAATATCCTCGGGGCGAGCCCCGAGGCATTTGATCAAGACCGCTCTTGTCCCGCATTTGTGGGAGCGACCTTGGTCGCGACAGTCGCGTGCAAGCACGCTCCCACAACCAAACCAAGCCGAAGCAAGCCTCGTATCGGTATTGGACCCACTGTGAATAAACAAGGCGGGCCAAGGCATCGTTCAGCCCTGGCCCGCCCAACTGCATTTACGCTTCCTGCCGTTTACCGGGCGGCAAGCAATTTGTCGTCGGGCGCGATGCGCGGCGCCTGACGGAGTGCCGTGATCGTGGCCTTGTCCGCCAGGGACAGGGAAGTGATCTGGCTGTTCGCAAAGCGGATCACCAGCGTGCCGTCCCGGCTCGGGCCGGATTCACCCAGCCGGGCGGTATAGCCGGAATACAGCCAGCTGCCGTCGGCGAGCACGGTGTTCGGTGAGCCCAGGCGCAGCGAGACCATGATGCGGCTCGTGCCGACGGTGACGGTGTCGCCATTGGCGGCGACGGTGGCGGCTACTTCGCGGAGGGGCAATTCGCCCCCGGTGGGGAGCGACGCGGTGGCATGGTTGGCCGCGTGAAGGTTGACGACGGCACAAAGCGCCATAAGCGCGAGGGAGGAGTGGAACAGGTTGGTTTTCATGATGGGTGAGGGCTGGGGTTGAACTGAAGGTTTCGTCTGACGGCGCCAAACTGGGTGAGCGGCGTCCGCGACTCGAATTTCCGCCCGTGAACGGCTCGCCCGTCGGGTCAATCGCGGCGCTTCCCGGGTGAACGGCTCGCACTATCCGCCAACGGCTCGGGATGCGCCTCGACGCCCCGAAACCCAGCGCTCACACTTCCTCCATGCGCCTGAGTTTGTCTTGGATTGTCATCGGCTTGACGGGCATGTGGCTGCCGGCGGCCTGGGCCCAGACGACACCGGATATCCGTTTGAAACACGGGGACGATCCCCGCTGGGCGGCACCGGATTGGGACGACTCGGACTGGACACCGATCAAGTATACCGAGTTTCCCGCCCACCGTGGCGTCTACTGGGTGCGCATCCGGATGATTGAGCCCACGCCAAACACGCCGGTGCAGGGCGAGTCCCGCTATGCATATGTATGGGATTGGCCGGGCAAATCAGGCGCGGCCCCGATTGACGCACTGTTTCTCTCCTCGGTCTACAGCTTCGAATTGTTTCTCGATGGCGAACGCCTGATCGGCGGTGGCGTGGTCGGGGCGGACCGCACGAGCGAGGTGCCCGGGCGCCTGGATCACCTGGTGCAGATTCCGGAGGCCCTGCGGCACAGGGACAGCCATCTGCTGGCCATACGAATGTCCGCCTATCGCTACAATTTTCCGGCGACACACTTCAGCGCCGGGTTTCAACCCGTGAATTTCGCCCAGCGGCTGCGACAGGAAGCACTGCAACCGATATTTCCGCTGATGGGGGTGGTCGGGTCGTTGTTGATGTCGATGACCAGTCTGATTCTGTTTCGTTTCATCGAGCAGCGGCGGGCGCTGTGGCTGGTGAGCCTCGTGAGCCTGGCGCTGGCGGTCTTCTACGGCTTGATTGCGATGCGCTGGCTATATCCCTACCCCTCTGACTGGCATTATCCGCGGCTGCTGGCCATCACCTGGATCCTGACCGGCGCAAGCTTCCTGTTGGTGTGGCTGTTGCTCGAGCAATTTGCCGTGTCGCGCAAACTGTGGTGGTTGGGCCTGCTGGGCCTGCTGCTGGCGGGGGCGTGGCAGGCCTCGCCGATCTACGAGTTCAAGGTGCTCTGGATTTGCCGGGCCATGCTGGTGGTGGCGCTCCCTGTCACGGGCTGGGCCTGCTGGCGGCGCCAGCCCGGAGCCTGGCTGGCGCTGGCGGGCGTCGTCGCCGCCCTGCTGGTGGTGCGGGCGGAACGGCGGGTCTTTCTCGATCCGACCTTTTTCCTGATGATCGCGGGGCTCGTGCTACTGGTCTTCGCCGCGGTGGGCGCGCAGGTGCAGGCGGCGCGCCGGCGCGCGCGGGAGGCCCAACTGACGGCGGCGCGCATGGAAATCGAGCTGCTGAAGAAAAACCTCCAGCCGCATTTCCTGCTGAACACGCTTACGGCGGTCTCCGAGACCATCGAACAGGATCCGGCCGGGGCGGTGAAGTTCATCGACGATCTGGCCGCCGAGTTCCGCTCCTTGGCCCTGATGTCGGGCGAGCGCCTGGTGCCGCTGAAGCGGGAGCTGGATCTCTGCCGGGCCCATCTGAAGGTGATCAGCCGACGCACCGGTCGGGAAGTGGGGTTGGTGACGGAAGGCGTGGACGACGATTCCCTGGTGCCGCCGGCTTTGTTCCTCACCCTTATTGAAAACGGGCTCGTCCACCAGCAGGCGGCCAGTGGCGCCGCCTTCCGGCTCATGGCGCAGCCTGCCGGGGCGGGCCTGCGCTACGCCTTTGTGTCGCCGGGTCGCACCCGGGAGTCGGCAGGGCGGCCGGCCGGCGGCACCGGGCTGCGCTATGTGAAGGCGCGCCTGGAGGAGAGTTTCCCAGGGCGCTGGACTTTCTCGCAGCAGCAGACGGCCACGGGTTGGGAGACAGTCATCGGCTGGGAAGCGGAAGCCGCCACGGGAGGTGCGGCATGAAACTGCTGCTCATCGAGGACGAGCCGTTGGTGGCGCAACGCTTGGAGCGTTTTTGCCGGGAGATCCTGGCCGGCGGGCTGGAGAAGCTGCATTCGGCCACCACGTTTGACCAAGCCGGTGCCTGGCTGGCCGAGAACCCCGTGGATGTGGCGTTGCTCGACCTGAACCTCGAAGGACAGGACGGCATGGAGCTGCTCAAGCGCAGCGTGGCGTCGTCTTTTCACACGATAATCGTGTCGGCCAACACGGATCGGGCGCTGGAGGCGTTTCAATATGGCGTGATGGACTTTGTCCCGAAGCCATTCACCCGCGAAAGGCTGGCCCAGGCGCTGGAGCGGGTGCGCAGTCCGGGCGGACGCGCGGCCTTTGCCGCACGAAACCTGGCGGTGAAAAAAGCCGGCCGGGTGGAACTCGTGGCGATTGACGACGTCGTGTATGTGCAGGGGGCGGGCAATTACTCGGAACTCGTGCTGGCCGGCGGCCGGCGCGAATTGCATGACAAGACGCTGGAAAAACTGGAGACGGTCCTGCCGGCGGATTTTGAGCGCATCCACAAAAGCTACCTGGTGCGCATGAGCGCGGTGAAGGCGTTGCATAGCGCCGAGGGCAGCCATTACGAGGCAGAGCTGAAAAACGGGGTTTGCCTCCCCATCGGCCGCGCCCGCTACAAGGAACTCCGGGAAAAATTGCAGTAGCCGGCCATTCCCCGAAAACTAGCTGCGGTGCACGGGGTGGGGCCGGCCGGAGTCGTCGATGGCCACGTAGGTGAACACTCCCTCGGTCACACGCAGGAGCGTGCCGTCCTTGCCGCGTTGCACCCAGGCCTCGACGTCGATCTTCATCGAGGTGCGGCCGATCTTCAGCAGCTTGGCGTGGCAGTTCACGATGTCGCCGACGTAGACGGGGTTCAGGAACACCATGCCGTCCACCGCTACGGTCGTCACCCGGCTGCGCGAAAGATTCTTGGCCACGATGGCCGCGCCGAGGTCCATCTGCGACATGAGCCAGCCGCCGAAGATGTCGCCGTTGGCGTTGGTGTCGGCGGGCATCGCGATGGTGCGGATGACCAGCTCGCCTTGCGGCTCGGCGGGGCGGGGGATGTCGCTCATGGGCGCAAACTAACCGAGGGGCCGGCGCTGGCAAGCCCCCGGCTGACTTTGGCGTTGTTTTCAGGGGTTTGAGGGCGGATATTGCACAAATCATGACAGGCACAGCGCATGCCGCTTTCCGGCGTTTGTTCAATGAAATCGGTTCGGTGGACTATGTGGGCATCGAGGAGCGCGTCGCCAAATACACCACCCGCAGCATCAAGAAGGGGTCCAAGGTGTTCGGCCTGAAACTGGCCGTGTCGATGGTCGATCTCACCACGCTCGAGGGCAAGGACACGCCCGGCAAGGTCGAGTCGCTCTGCCAGAAAGCCCAGAGCCCGCATGACGACCCTGACATCCCCACCGTGGCGGCGGTGTGCGTTTATCCGTCCATGGTGAAACACGCCCGCCGGGCGCTGGGCGAG
The DNA here is from genome assembly GCA_016190985.1 of Opitutia bacterium. Taxonomy (GTDB): domain Bacteria; phylum Verrucomicrobiota; class Verrucomicrobiia; order Opitutales; family Opitutaceae; genus Lacunisphaera. The sequence continues at coordinate 138,642 of JACPPI010000007.1, forward strand.
GATACGGGCGTCCGCATCGCGTCGGTCGCCACCGCGTTTCCCTCCGGCCAGGCCCCGCTGCGCACCCGCCTGGCCGAGGTGAAGTCCGCCGTGGCCGACGGGGCCGACGAGATCGACATGGTCATCAATCGCGGCGCGTTTCTCGCCGGCGAGTTCCAGCTGGTGCAGGATGAGATCGCAGCGGTGCGGCAGGCCTGCGGGCCGGCCACGCTGAAGGTCATCCTGGAGGTCAGCGAACTGGAGACCTACGACAACATCCGCGCCGCGTCCTTCATCGCCATGCGCGTGCTGCGGCCCAACGATTTCATCAAGACCAGCACCGGCAAGACCACGCTCAACGCCACCCTGGGCAACAACCAGGTGATGCTCGAGGCCATCCGCGATTTCTACCTCGACACCGGCACGCCCGTCGCGATGAAGCCGGCCGGCGGCATCCGCACCGCGAAGCAGGCGCTGCAATTCCTCATCGCCGTCAAGGAGACCCTCGGCGACGAGTGGCTCAACAATACCCGCTACCGCTTCGGCGCCTCCTCGCTCCTCAACGACCTGCTCCGCCAGATCGAGAAGGAGAAGACCGGCGCCTATCAGGCCCCGTATTATTTCAGCGAGGCCGCCGAATCCTACTGAGTTTTTTTAACCACGAATGGACACGAATAGACACGAATCAGAAGAGAGCGTCCTGCATCGTGACTTGGTATTCCGAATCGTGGGCTGTGCCTTTGATGTGGTCAAAGAGATCGGTCATGGGCTGCACGAGAAACCCTATGAGAATGCCTTGGTGCTGGCCTTCCAGGATACCGGAATCTCGGTTCAGCAACAGGTCGCATTCCCCATTCTTTTCAAGGCACGCCAGGTTGGGGAGTATATTCCCGATATGATTGCCGATAACGCGGTGATCATTGATGCCAAGGTGATTGATCGCATCACCGACCACGAACGTGGGCAGGTGCTGAATTATCTGCGCATCACCGGACTGCGAGTCGGCCTGATCATCAATTTCAAGCGTGCGAAACTGGAATGGGAAAGGATAGTGCTCTGATCCCATTCGTGTGAATTCGTGTCCATTCGTGGTTAAACCCTCTTCCCCCATGTCCATGCTCACCGCGAAAAAACCCACCCGCCCGGCCGCGCGCGCCGCCGGCCGCCCGTTGCCCGAGCTCATCTTCGGCGATCTCTGGGAATACGATCCGGCGCCCGAGACGGCCGATCCGAAGCTGAAGGCCCGCTACGACCTGTTTATCGGCGGCAGGTTCACCGCGCCCGCCTCCGGCAAATATTTCGACTCCATCAACCCGGCCAACGAGACGAAGCTCGCTGAGATCGCGCACGCCAACGCCGCCGACGTGGACGCCGCCTACCAGGCCGCGAAGAAAGCCCACGACAACGTCTGGGGCAGGATGCCCGGCCGCGAGCGCGCCAAATACATCTACCGCATCGCCCGCCTGCTGCAGGACCGGGCGCGCGAGTTCGCCGTCGCCGAGACGATGGACGGCGGCAAGCCGATCAAGGAGTCGCGCGATTTCGACGTGCCGATGTGCGCGGCGCATTTCTTCTACCACGCCGGCTGGGCCGACAAGCTCGACTACGTGGCGCCCGGCCGCCGGGTCGCGCCGCTTGGCGTCGTGGGCCAGGTCATCCCGTGGAACTTCCCGCTGCTCATGCTCGCGTGGAAGCTCGCGCCCGCCCTCGCCATGGGCAACACCATCGTCATCAAGCCGGCCGAGACGACCAGCATCACCGCGCTGAAGCTCGCCGAGATCTTCCAGGACGCCGGCCTGCCGGCGGGCGTCGTCAACATCGTCACCGGCTTCGGCGACACCGGCGCGGCGGTCATGGGCCACCCGATCGCGGCGAAGGTGGCGTTCACCGGCTCGACGGAGGTGGGCAAGATCATCATGCGCTCGCTCGCCGGCACCGACAAGAAGATGACCATGGAGCTGGGCGGCAAGGCGGCCAACATCGTGTTCGACGACGCGCCGATCGACCAGGCCGTCGAAGGCATCGTCAACGGCATCTTTTTCAACCAGGGCCATGTGTGCTGCGCCGGCTCGCGCCTGCTCGTGCAGGAGACTGTGGCCGCCGAGGTGCTGGCCAAGCTCAAGAACCGCATCCGCGTCCTCCGCATCGGCGACCCGCTCGACAAGAACACCGACATCGGCGCCATCAACTCGAAGGAACAGCTGGGCACGATCGAGCGCCTCGTCGCCATCGGCGTGAAGGACGGCGCGACGATGTTCCAGCCGCCGTGCAAGCTGCCGAGCAAGGGTTACTATTTCCGCCCGACGATCTTCTCGGGCGTCTCCATGAGCCACCGCATCGCCCGCGAGGAGATCTTCGGGCCCGTGCTCAGCGTGCTCACCTTCCGCACCGTTGACGAGGCGGTCGAGAAGGCCAACAACACCGCCTACGGCCTCAGCGCCGGCGTGTGGACCGACAAGGGCACGCGCATCCTGAAGATGTCCACCGAGCTCAAGGCCGGCGTCGTCTGGGCCAACACCTACAACAAGTTCGACCCCACGTCGCCCTTCGGCGGCTACAAGGAGTCCGGCTTCGGCCGCGAGGGCGGCCGGCAGGGCCTGCTCGACTACTGCAAATTAATATGATCCGTATCTTTCTCTTTCCTCTTTCTCTTAATCTTTATCCCGGTTGGGGACGAAGGACCGAGGGTCAGAGAAAAGGGAAAGATTAAGAAGAAAGAGAAAGACTTTAAATGCCCCAACCCTACCTCACCGCCCCGATCAAGACCGACAAGATGCCCCCGGGCATCCCCTACATCATCGGCAACGAGGCCGCCGAGCGGTTCAACTTCTACGGGATGCGCGCCATCCTCGTCGTGTTCATGACGAGGTATCTGGTCGACCGCAGCGGCGCGCTGGCGCCCATGAGCGAGAATGACGCCAACAAGTGGTATCACCTCTTTTTGTCGGCGAATTACTTCTTCCCCATGCTCGGGGCGATCGTCGCCGACGCGTTTTTCGGCAAATACCGCACGATCTTCTGGCTCTCGCTGGTCTATTGCCTCGGCAGTCTCGCCCTGGCGTTCGACCACACGCGCCTCGGGCTCGGGGTCGGCCTCACGCTCATCGCGCTGGGTTCCGGCGGCATCAAGCCCTGTGTGTCGTCGAACGTGGGCGACCAGTTCGGCTCCGACAACCAGCATCTGATGTCGCGGGCCTTCGGCTGGTTCTACTTCTCGGTCAACTTCGGCTCGTTCTTCTCGATCCTGCTCATCCCTTGGCTGCTGGAGCATTACGGCCCGGTGCCCGCGTTTGGCGTGCCGGCGGGGCTCATGCTGCTGGCGACGGTTATCTTCTGGGCGGGGCGCTTCAAGTTCGCCCACATCCCGCCGACGGGGAAGCGGTTCCTGAGCGACACCTTCAGCCGCGACGGCCTGCTCACCCTCGGTCGCATCGCCATCATCTACGCTTTCGTCGCCATCTTCTGGTCGCTGTGGGACCAGAGCGGCGGCGAGTGGGTCACGCAGGCCGAGAAGATGGACCTGCATTTCGCTGGCATCAACTGGCTCTCGTCCCAGATCCAGGCACTCAATGCCATCATGATCCTGGCCTTCATCCCGCTGTTCCAATACGCGATCTACCCGGCGATCAACCGGGTCTGGGCGCTCACCCCGCTGCGCAAGATCGGCCTCGGCCTGATCGTCACGGGCTTCTCCTTCCTCGTCAGCGCGTGGATCGAGACCCAGATTGCGGCCGGCCTGAAACCCAGCATTGGCTGGCAGATTCCCGCCTACGCCCTGCTTTCCGCCGGCGAGGTCATGGTCTCCATCACCGGGCTTGAGTTCGCCTACACCCAGGCGCCGAAACACATGAAAGCCGTCGTGCAGTCGCTCTACCTGCTCGCGGTCTCCGCCGGCAATTTCTTCACCGCCATGGTCCACTGGTTTATCGAGAACCCCGACGGCTCGCTGAAACTGCACGGCGCGTCCTACTACAACTTCTTCGCCTACCTCTCCATCGGCTGCGTGGCCGTGTGGGTTTTCGTGGCGAAAGCCTACAAGGAAAAGACCTACCTGCAGGGTGACGCTCCCGCCGCCTAGCCTCAACCGACACCGCCCATGTCCCGCCTCCCCATCACCAAGACCCCCAAGGTTTACGTTGGCGGCGCGTTCATCCGCTCCGAGAGCGCGCGCACCTTTCCGCTGCGGGACGCCGCCGGCAACTTTTTCGCCAACATCCCGCAGTGCACCCGCAAGGATCTGCGCAACGCCGTCGAGGCCGCCGCCAAGGCCGGTCCCGGCTGGGCCCGGCGCACTGCCTACAACCGCGGCCAGATCATCTACCGGCTCGGTGAGATGCTCGAGGCCCGCAAGGCCGATATGGCCGACGCCCTCGCGGTCGGCGGCGCCTCGAAGTCCGCCGCCGCAAAGGAAATCACCGCGACGATCGACCGGCTCATCTACTACGCCGGCTGGGCCGACAAATACGAGCAGGTGCTCGGCAATGTGAACCCCGTCGCGTCGCCGCACTTCAACTTCACCGTCACCGAGCCCATGGGCATCGTAGGGTTGCTCGCGCCCGAGGAGGCGCCGCTGCTCGCACTCGTCTCGCTCATCGCGCCGGCCATCACCAGCGGCAACACCGTCGTCGCGCTCGCCTCCACGGCGCAGCCCTATCCGGCCATCGTGCTCGGCGAGATGCTCGCGACGAGCGACCTGCCCGGCGGCGTGGTTAATCTGCTCACCGGGTTCCGCAAGGAGCTGGTGCCGACCTTCGCCAGCCATACGCACCTTCGCGCCATCGCGGGCGTGGCCAACGCCGACGAGCGCAAGGCGCTCAAGCTGGCCGCCGCCGACAGCGTCAAGCGCGTCAAGCTGCTCAAGACCGAGGAGCCGGTGGACTGGTTCTCCGAGAAGGCCCAGGGCCTCTACGAAGTGCGCGACACGCTCGAGTTCAAGACCACTTGGCATCCGATCGGAGCCTGAGCCATGATTGTTTTCATCCCGCCTAACGCCGACGGCACCTACCCCCGCCCACCACTCAAGGTCTGGTGGATCATCTGGGTTTTTCTGCTGGTCGATCTTTTGGGAATTTACGCTGTGCTGGGCCAGGGCCCGTTGCTACCAGCGCCATCCGGAGGAAACCCGCTCACCAATCTTGTCGGTTTCGTGCCACTTTTTATCAGCATCATCATCCGTTGGCTGGTGCTGCCTCGTAGCGCCGAACCGATGAGGGCGTTTGTGCTTTTTGTTGTGGGTATTGCACTAGCCGAGTCTTGCGGATTGCTCGGCATCTTTCTCGGCGGGCCGTATCGCGACAGCCTGTTTGTGCTCGGCGTGCTGGGCGTCACCCAATACGTGCCGTTCTACGCGAAGAAGCTCTTCGACCCGAAGGGCTCGGGTTTCATCCCGAACAATTAGCAAGCGGTCACCGGTCGCTGACGGCGTCAGCTTTGGGCCGCAGCCGCCCCGGGAGCTTATGTAAACTATTAGTTGACATCAGCCAAAGCCGTTGCCGACCGGCCGATGTCAACTAATAGTATACATTGGCATCGGAGGAGGCGGAGATATTTAGGCGGCGCGGGAGGGGGCGGGCACTGAAAGGAATCAGGGGTTGCCGCTGAGTCGGCCGGTCTCGGCGAGCCGTTCGAGGAAGATCCAGCTGCGCTTGGCGCGGACCTCGGGACTCTTGGCATCCTCGATGTAGCGCACGACCTGGCGGCGCAAGGCCACGGTGTGTTTCAGCCAGCGTTCCCGCAGTTCCGGCCGCGTGCGGAATATGCGGGACATTTCCTCGGGCAGGTCGGGTTCGCGCGAAGCGGTGTCGCGCTCCAGCGAGAACTCGACCGTGTCGCCCGCGTCCACGCCGGCGGCCCGCAGCAGGTCGACCTTGAGGGCGAGCTTGTAGTGCCCGCGCTTGCCGGGAAGCAGGGTGACGCGGTCGAGGTCGCCGTTGAAGCGGAGGAGCGCGTTCCAGCCCTTGTTCTCGGCCGGGGTCAACGCCAGCGCGGCGACGGCGCGCTTGGGGATGTCGACCCAGCGGACGAGCGAGACACGGTAGAGTCTGGCGCGCAACCGGACCACGGGCGGATCACTCCGGGAGTTTGACGCGCTCCTTGACCCACGCGTCGATGGCGGGCAGTTCACGTTTCTTCACAGCGGCGTAGAGCCGGATGAAGTCGGCGCCTTTGGCCGCTTCGGCGAGGGAATCGGGCGGGAGCTTGGCCCGCACGAGTTCCTCCAGCTCGGTGGCGCGGGCGGCCTCGGTCGAGGCGCGGGCGATGGCGGGCAGGTAGACATTGCGGCCGAAGAAGGTGGTGCGCTTCAGGAGCGCCTCGGTGTTGGCCCGGGCGAAATCCCAGGCCAGGTCGGCGTGTTCGCTGTTGGCGATGGCGGCGACGTTGCGCGCGGCCTCGGTGGCGGACAACTCGTCGCCCAGGGTCAGGGCGAGGGTCTCCCGGGCGAGCGCCGGGTCGAGCGCGGCCTGCATGCCGGCGTAGGCGCGGCGTTTTTCGGGTGTCGTCTGGGCGGCGCGGGCGAGGGCGTGCAACTGGTCGTAGGTTTCGCGCGTGGCGTAGCGGCCGACGACGGCGAGCACGGGGCCGCGGAGGTTGCCGGGCAGGCGGGCGGGCGCGGTCAGGAAATGTTGGAAGCGGCGCGTGCACTCCTCGATCACGGCGCGGTCGCCGTAGCGGCCGAGGGCCTCCACCAGCTTGGCGCGCAGCGTGGCGTCGAGCGGTGATTCGCCGGCCCGGTCCTCCCAGCCCAGGTGGGCGAGCCGGGGGCCGAACAGCTGGGTCGCCCAGACCTGAAAGGCGCGGCGGCCGGGCTGGTTGCGCTGAAGCAGGTCGAGCAGCGCGACCTTGTCCAGCAGATGCTCCCACACGGGCTGGCTCGGGCTGGCGCGGAGCTGCTCGGCGAGGCCGAGCCACGCGGTGGCGGGCAGGCGGCCGGCCTCGGTCAGGGCCCAGGTGTCGCCGAGCAGGTTGAGCTGGTCGGCGACAGGCAGCGTGGTGATCTCGCGGCGGAGGGCGTCGGTGAGCGCGTCGTCATAGAGCACGCGGTAGAAGCCGGCGTTGCCGACGTTGGCCTTGGCCGTGCCGGCGCCGGCGGGCCACGGCGCGGTGGCGGGCCGCGCGTCGAGCAGGGTGACGGCGGGGGCCGCGAGGCTGGCCGTGTTGGCGAGGGTGACCGGGATTTTCCACGCGAGCGGCGCGGGGGCGGGGTCGTTCACGGTGAAACGCGATTGCTCGAGGCGGAGGGTGCGGTTGGCGCCCTCGTCGGCGGCGGAGACAAACACGACGGGGAAGCCGGGTTGCTCGGTCCAGTTGGCGGCCAGCTCGACGACGGGTTTGCCCGAGGCCGCGGCGAGCGAGGCCCAGAGGTCGGCGGTGGTGGTGTTGGAATACTGGTGGGTCGCCATGTAGTGGCGGAGGCCGGCGCGGAAGGCATCCTCGCCGAGGTAGGTCTCGAGCATGCGGAGGAAGGCCTGGCCCTTCTGGTAGGAGATGGTGTCGAAGGCGTCGTTGGCCTGGCTCTCGTTGGCGATGGGCTGCTGGATGGGGTGGGTGGTCCTGCGGGCGTCGAGCGCGAGGGCGGCCTCCTTGGCCTCGGCGGCGCGGACCCAGAGCTGCCACTCGGGGTTGAGGGCGTCGCTGGCCTTGGTGCCCATCCAGGAGGCGAAGCCCTCGTTCAACCAGAGGTTGTCCCACCACGCCATGGTGACGAGGTCGCCGAACCACTGGTGCGCCATCTCGTGGGCGATGACGGCGAAGACGCGCTCGCGATTCACCTGGGCGTCGGTCGCGGGGTCGTAGAGCAGGGCGGTGTCGATGTAGGTGATGCAGCCCCAGTTTTCCATGGCGCCGAAGGTGGCGAAGGCGTTGGGCACGGCGATCTGGTCGAGCTTGGGCAGCGGGTAGGGCACGCCGAAATACTGGTTGTAGTAGGCGAGGATGCGCTTGGTGGATTCCAGCGCGTAGGCGGCGCTGGCGCGCTTGCCCTCGGTGGTGATGATGCGGAGCTTCACGCCGTCCTGCTCGCCCTCGAGGGTCTCGAACTCGCCGGCGTAGAGCGCCACGAGGTAGCTGGCCATGGCCGGCGTGCGGGCGAACACGACTTCCTTCCAGCCGGGGCCCAGCGCGGTCTCGCGCACGGCGGGGGTGTTGGCGACCGCCATGAGTCTCTCCGGCACGACGAGCGTGATGTCGTAGGTGGCGCGGTAGACGGGCTCGTCCCAACACGGAAACACCCGGCGGGCGTCGGTGGGCTCGAACTGCGTGCCGAGCATGAGCTTCTCGCCTGCAGCGGTGGGGTATTTGTCGACGAAAAACCCCTCGGCCTGCGTGCCGATCTTCCCGCGGTAATCGAGGTGGACGGAGTGTCGGCCGGGGCCGAGCGCGACGGGGAGGGTGAGCGTCTGCCTGGCGGGGTCGATTCGGGCAACCAAGGGGCGCGGCACGGCCGGGTCGTCCACAAGCGCGGCCGAGTCGATGATCAGCTCGTTGGCATTGAGCACGAGTTCAGTCACGGACTGGAGAACCTCCAGCTCGATGGTGGCCGTGCCCGTGGTGGTGCGGGCGGCGAGGTCGGGCTGGATGCGCAGCGCGTAGTGGCGCGGGACGGCGGTCTTGGGCAGCTGCCCGGGCGTGTCGGCGAAAGCGAAGGGCTTTTCCGCGAGCAGCGCGGCGGGCAGGCAACAGGCGAGCAGCACCGCTCGCGCGGCGCGAAGGAGGGTCGGCATGGGGTGCGGGGACGATTGCCGCCCGGCCGGGGGATTGTCAACGGCCTCTCGACGACTCTGTCCGCCGAAGCCTTGGCGAAGGCGGAAGCCCCCCTTACTGGTGGTCGCGCTTTTTGAGGAAGCGGGCGATCTCCCGGGCGATGGGCATGGAGGGCGCGGTGCCGGGCTGCATGACCGAGAGGGCGGCGACGGCGTTGGCGTAGTGGGCGGCCTCGAAAATGTTGTGGCTGAACTTCACCAGGCCGGCCGCGAAACCGCCGACAAAGGCGTCGCCCGCGCCGGCCGTGTCCACGACCTCGACGTCGTGCGCGAGGATGCGCTGGTAGACATCGGGCTGGGAGACGAAGCAGCCGCGCGCGCCGAGGGTGACGATGACGACCGGCACCGACAGGCAGCGGCAGAGGCGCTGGAGCGCATCGGACGTGAGCGCGTGCAGGGTCTCCTCGGAGAACTCGCCCCGGGCGTTGAACGGCGCGGTGCGGAGGATGGCCGCGCAGGAGGGACACTGCTTCACGAGGCCGGCGAACTCGCTCTCGTTGGGGATGAGCACCTCGGTGTGCCGGAGCACGGCGGGGTCGAACTCGGCGCGCAGCGGCGCGGGGTTGAGGACGGTGATGGCGCCGTTGCGGCGGGCGGTGCGCAGCACGAAGCCGACGGTGGCGTAGTCCGACTCGCCCTGGCAGACGACGACCTGGGCCGAGCCGAGCGGGGCCGGCGGGATGTCGCGCGGCTTCAGGCCGAGGTTGGCGCCGAGCGAAATGATGATCTGGTTCTGGCCGGCGCCGTTGACGGTGATGACGGCGGCGCCCGTGGAGTGCTTGGGTTTTTCAACGAAGTGCGCGTGCAGGCCGGCGCCGCGCGCGAAGGGCCGGACGCGGTGCGCCGCGCCGTCGGGCCCGACCGCGCCGATGAACAGGGTGGCGATGCCCGCGCGCGCGGCGGCGACCGCCTGGTTGAAGCCCTTGCCGCCGGGCCCGGGCCGGAAATCCCCGACCACGGTCTCGCCCGGCCGCGGAAAGTTCTTCGTGTAGAACGCCAGATCCTGGACAAAGCTGCCGACGACGACGACCGAGGACTTCATGGACGGGATCAGGGCAAGGTGGCTTTGCGCACAGCGGCGCAAAGTGTCGGATAAGTCGCATCGCCGTTCATCTCGGGCAAAATGAAAAACTGTTCTGCGCCGCAACGCAACCCCGGCGGCGTCCGCTCATCCCGGCGGCGGCCCGCTCGTCCAGATCGCGGGTGCGCCCCGGCGCCGTTCCCGCAGTCTGCCCGCCATGTCAGCCGTCCAACCCGCGTTCAGCGCCTCACCGGACGTTCTTGCCGTGACCCCGGCGGGCGTGGTTCGCTCCCGCGTGAAAATGGATGCCGCGACGGATACTCAGGCTCGCTTGCAGCGCGCGAAGGAGCGGCTGTATGTGCTCTGTCAGGCTGGGGGCTGGTCGTTTTTTCTCGTGCTGCAGCTGGTCTTCATCGCGCTGTTCCGGACGAGCAGCCTGACGGGTCGGAGTGACCCGATGGAGATCTACCTGTCCATGGTCCGCGTGGTGGCCGAAGGACTGTTGATCACGCACTATGCCCGGGTTTACGTGACCCGCTGGGGCTGGAAGGAGCTGGGCTGGCGGCCGCTCATCCCGCGCATTCTGCTGATGGCCCTGACCATGTCGGTGGTGTGGACAGTCGTGGGCTACAGCATCGATTTCGGGCTGCTCCAGTTGAAATACGGGAGCAAGTATCCGCTTTGGCTGCTGATGGGCTCCAGTCTGGTGAACGGAGCCATCATGATGGTCGGCTGGCTCTGCATTTATTTTTTCTACAACCTCTTTGAGCGGCTGAACCGCCTGCAGGTGGAGCAGCTCCGCCTCGCCGGCAGCGTGAAGGAGGCCGAGCTCCGCGCCCTCAAGTCGCAGGTCAACCCGCACTTCCTCTTCAACTCGCTCAACAGCCTGCGCGCCCTGATCGACGAGGACGCCCCGCGCGCCCGCGAGGCCGTGACCCGCCTCGCCAACATGCTGCGCTACTCCCTCCAGTCCGGCCAGCAGGAGACCGTGCCGCTCGACGACGAGATCCGCATCGTCGAGGACTACCTGGCGCTTGAGCACATCCGCCACGAGGCCCGCCTGCGCGTCCGCTGGGAAATCGCCGCCGAGGCCCGGCCGATCAGCGTCCCGCCGATGCTGTTGCAGACGCTGGTCGAGAACGCGGTCAAATACGGCATCTCCACCCGCCGCGAGGGCGGTGAATTGGGCATCACGGCCCGCGTGGACGGCCCGGCGCTCAAGATCCGCGTCACCAACCCCGGCGATCTCAGCGCGCCCACGAGCGCCTCCGCCGCGCTCGCGGGCTCGTCCACCGGCGTGGGCCTGCGCAACGCCGCCGAGCGCCTGCAACTGCTCTTTGGCGAGCGGGCCCGGCTGACGGTGCTGGCCGAGCCGGCGGGCTGCGTCACGGCGGAGGTCCTGATCCCCCTCGCCCCCTCCTCCCGATGAAAGCGCTGATTGTTGACGACGAGCGCCTCGCGCGCAACGAGCTGCGCCGCCTGCTGGCGGCCCACGCCGACATCGAGATCGCCGGCGAGGCGGTCGACGTGGAGGACGCGCGGGCCAAGGCGGCCGCGCTCAAGCCGGACCTCATCTTTCTCGATGTGCAGATGCCGGGGGCCGACGGCTTCAGCCTGCTGGAGCAGCTCGAGCCGCCGCTGCCCCAGGTGATCTTCACCACCGCCTACGACGAGTTCGCGGTGAAGGCCTTTGAGTTCAACGCGCTCGATTACCTGCTCAAGCCGGTCGATCCCAACCGGCTGGTCGCCGCGTTGGAAAAGCTCCGGCCCCGGGGCGACGCCGCGTCGGCGTCCGGCCCCGCCGGTCGGCGGCTGACGCTGGAGGACAAGGTCTTTGTCCGCGAGGGCGACCGCTGCTGGTTCGTGCCGGTGAAAAACATCCGGTTGCTCGAGTCCGAGGGCAACTACACCCGCATCCATTTCGACGACCAGAGGCCGCAGCTCTTCCGCTCGCTCACCGCGATGGAGGAGCGGCTCGATCCCAAGGCCTTTTTCCGCGCCAACCGCAAGCAGGTCATCAACCTCGCCTGGGCCGAGGGCATCGAGCCCTGGTTCAGCGGCGGCCTGCTCGTGAAGCTCAAGGGCGGGATGAAGGTCGAGCTGTCCCGCCGCCAGGCGCAGGATTTCCGCGACCGCATGAGCCTCTGAAGGGGAAAGCTGAAGAACTGAAAGGCCGAAAGGCTGAAACAACCGGCACCGTGCCACCAATCGAATCTCGCCTCGCCATTCTCAGCCCTTCAGCCCTTCAGCCTTTCAGACCTTTATGATCGAAGCCCACAGCCTCACCAAAACCTTCAAGGACAAGAAGCGCGGCGTCATCACCGCCGTGGACAAGGTGTCCTTCACCTGCCGGCCCGGGCAGATCTACGGCCTGCTCGGCGCCAACGGCGCGGGCAAGACCACGGCGTTGCGCATGCTCGCCACTCTCCTGACACCGACAACCGGCACGGCGGTGGTGGCGGGCCACGACACCGTCACCGCCTCCGTGCAGGTGCGGGCCAATGTCGGCTTCCTCGCCGCCAGCACCGCCCTCTACGGCCGGCTCACCGCCCGCGAGATGATCGCGTATTTCGGCCGGCTCAACGGCATGACCGACGACGCCATCCGGGCCCGCCTCAAGGCGCTCTCGGTGGATCTCGACATGGCCGAGTTCCTCGACCGCCGTTGCGAAAAGTTTTCCACCGGCATGAAGCAGAAGACCTCCATCGCCCGCACCCTCATCCACGATCCCGCCGTGATGATCTTCGACGAGCCCACGCTCGGTCTCGACGTGATGACCGCCCGCGCGATCGTCAAGTTTGTGCGCGACTGCCGCGACCGCGGCAAGACCGTCATCTACTCGACGCACATCATGAGCGAGGTCGAGAAACTCTGCGACCGGGTCGGCATCATCCACAACGGCCGCCTGGTCGCCGAAGGCACCGTCCCCGAGCTCCGGGCCCGCTTCAACGAGCAGGACATGGAGGAAGTTTTCGTGAAGGCCGTCGGCGGCGAGGCCGCCCTGGCCGCCGCGTTGAAAAACTGAGGCCCCCACCATGAACTGGAACAACATCACCACCGTTTACCTGAAGGAGCTCCGCGACTCGCTCCGCGACCGCCGCACGCTGCTCTCCACGATCATCATCCCCACGCTGGTCATCCCGCTGATGGTCTTCGGCGTCGGCAAGGTCATGAGCAAGGTCATGAACCAGGCGCAGGAGGAGGCCTCGCCGATCATGATCATCGGCGGCGAGGATTCGCCCGGCATCGTGGCGGCGCTCAAGGCCGAGCGGGATGCCGCCAAAAACCGCCCCGTGTTTCGCGTGGTGCCGACCGGCGACTACAAGGCCGCCATCGGCGACAAGAAGATCCGCGCCGCCGTTGAAATCCCCGCCGGCTTCGAGGCGGCGCTGCGGACCGGCGTGGCGCCCGATGTCACGGTTTACCACTACGAGGGGGAGATAAAGTCATCCTTGGGCCAGCGTGCGCTGGAGAAGTTTTTCACCGAGTTGCGGCAAAAGACCGCCGAGGCTGCGCTCACCGGGCGCAACCTCCCCGTCACGTTGCTCAAGCCTTTCGAGGTGAAGCGCAAGAACGCCGCCCCGCCCGAGAAGGTCGGCGGCAACATCGTCGGCGGCTTCGTGCCCTACCTGATCATCATCCTGTGTTTCACCGGCGCGATGTATCCCGCGATGGACCTCACCGCCGGGGAAAAGGAGCGCGGCACGATGGAGACCCTGTTGTGCAGCCCGGTGCCGCGCGTCGACATCGTGCTGGGCAAATTCCTCATGGTGCTCACCGGCTCGGTCTCCGCCATGGTCTTCATGCTCCTGTCGATGGGCACCACGGCCGCCATCGGCGGCTCGATCATGACCGGCAGCGGCGCCACCATGAAACTGGCCCAGGGCGGCGCCGCTGCGCCGAACGTGATGCCGACGGTGGACCCGATGGGGCTGATCGGCGTGCTCGCGATGGTGCTGCCGGTGGCGGTGCTGTTCGCCGCCGCGGCGTTCACCATCTCGCTGTTCGCCAAAAGCTACAAGGAGGCCCAGAGTTACCTCGCGCCGATGATGATCGTCGTCATCATGCCGGCGGTGATCGGCATGCTGCCCGGCATCGATCTCAACGTGAAGCTGGCGCTCGTGCCGATCCTGAACCTCTCACTCGTCTGCAAGGAGATGCTCTCCGGGGTCTGGCACTGGGGTCTCATCGCGCTCATTTTCGGTTCGTCGAGCCTATACGCCGCCCTCGCGCTGACACTCGCGGTGAAGATGTTCAACCGCGAGGACGTGATGTTCCGCGCGTGAGGTTGGACGGTGGAGCGCACTGACCCCAGTGCGCTTTTCTTCGCAAGGAGTGTCCAAAACGCGCTGCGGTCAGCGCGTTCCACCCCCAGTTTTGATAATTGGGTAAAAGCCGCCGGCGCGGGGTAAACCCCGGGTAAATGGCCCCGCCCTCGCTAGGCGTTCAGCCACCTTGCTGGTAGGGTGCGGTCGTAACTTTCCACTCCCATGAACACCCCCGACACATCCTCCGCCGCCCAGGAATCCGCCCACCTCGAAAAACTGCGCTCGCAGCTCTCGACCGACATCGAGGCCATGCAGCAGAAGGAAGCCAGCCTGAAGGAATACGAGCAACGCCTGCGCCTGCTGGTGGAGCACGCCCACCAAACCCCGCCGACGCAGCCCACCAGCCGGTTCTATGTCGCCAACGGTCCCGACAGCCAGGAGGCCCTCGACGCCGAGTGGGACAAATACAACCGGGCCCACGCCCTGCTCGAGGCCGCGCGCCGCGGGCTGACCGACGACCGCCTCGCCTTCAAGGAACGCGAGGAGAAGCTCGACCTGCGCGAGGCCGACGTCGCCCGGCGCGAAGCCTGGGTGGCGGGCCGCGAGCAGGAGCTCGCCACGCGGGAAGCCGCCACGGCCGCGCGACCGGAGGCGAAGGCGACCTTCATCTCCGCCCCGTTCCTCGCCGCGAAAAATTTCTTCACGCGGCAGGGCTGAGGCGTGCCGTTCGCGAGGCGGGAGCGGGGGCTCCCGCCTTATTGGTTCTCCAGCTCGGCGAGCTTGGCAGCGGCGGTTTCCCAGGCGGCGGTGGCGGCCGACAACTGGTCCACGATGACGGACAACTCGCGGTTCAGGTGCTGGGCCTTGCCGGGTGAGGCGTAGGTTTCCGGGGCTTCCAGCTCGGTGGTGAGCTCGTTCTGTTTCGTCTCCAGGTCGACGACCTTCTGTTCGAGGTGGCCGACCTCGGTGCGGAGTTTTTTCAGCTCGGCCGGGTTGGATTTCTTTGCCGATGGAGGCGGGGCGATTGGCCCCGCGCCCTTCGTTGCGGGACTGATGGTCCCGCCTCCACTCTTCTGCACCGGGCGGGCGTCGGTGAAGCCGGCGGTGAGCGCGGCGCGGGCGTTGCCGGCCTTGGATTTCTCCAGGTAGTAGTCGTAGTCGCCGGCGTAGGGCGTCAGCCGGCCGCTGTGCACGTGCAGCACGGTCTTCGCGAGCTGCCGGATGAAATACACATCGTGGCTGATGAAGATGAAGGTGCCTTCGTAATTTTTCAGCGCGTTGACCAGCGCGTCGATCGACGGGATGTCGAGGTGCGTCGTGGGCTCGTCCATCAGCAGCAGGTTGGGCGGATTGACGAGCAGGCGGGCGAGGGCGAGGCGGGATTTCTCGCCGCCGGAGAGCACGGAGACCTTCTTGTGCACATCGTCCTTGCGGAAGAGGAAGCCGCCGAGCACGGCCCGGGCCTGCTGCTCCGTGAGCTGGTTTTCGTTCGTGCGCAGCTCCATCACGTTCTCGAAGACGGTGAGGTCGAGCTTGAGGTTGTCGGCGCGGTTCTGGGCGAAGTAGCCGGGCACGACATTGCTGCCGAGGTCGCGGGCGCCGCCTTGGATCGGGATGACGTCGGCGAGGATCTTGAGCAGGGTGGATTTGCCCGCGCCGTTCGGGCCGACGAGCACGATTTTCTGGCCACGCTCGGCCTCGAAGTTCAGGTCGGTGTAGACCACGTGGTCTCCGTAGGCCTGTTTGACGTTCTTCAGGTTGACGACCCGGAGCCCCGAGCGCGGCGGCTGCGGGAAGCGGAAGTTGATCCGCTTGAGGTCCTCCCACGGCTCCTCGACGGCGACCTCCTTCAGGCGCTCGATCTGCTTCTCCTTGGACTTGGCGCGCGAGGCCATGGAGGCCTTGGCGCCGAAACGGTCGACGAACTTCTGCAGGTGGGCGATCTCGCGCTGCTGGTTCTTGAACTGCGCGGCCTGCTGCTCCTTGCGGGCGTCCTTTTCGTTCAGGTAGTCGTCGTAGTTGCCGGTGTATCTGTTGAGCGTGCCGCCGCGGAGCTCGAGGATGCCGTTGCAGAGCACGTTCAGGAACTCGCGGTCGTGCGACACGACGAGCAGGCCGCCGGGATAGCGGGTGAGGTAGTCCTGGAACCAGAGCAGCGCCTCGAGGTCGAGGTGGTTGGTCGGCTCGTCGAGCAGGAGCAGGGCCGGCTCGCTGACGAGGAGGCGGGCGAGGTGGGCGCGCATGACCCAGCCGCCGGAAAAGGATTTGGCCTGCTTGTCGTGGTCGGCCTCGCGGAAGCCGAGGCCGGCGAGGATTTTCTTGGCGCGGGGCTCAAGCGTCCAATCGATGTCGTAGTCGTCGTCGGTCTCGGGGACGAGCTTCTTGCCGCTGGTGGCGATGGCGAGGACGGTCTCGTCGCCCACCGGCGCGCTTTCCTGCGGGAGGTAGCCGAAGTCCGCGCCGCGCTCCCACTCGATGGTGCCCTCGTCAGCCTGCTCCTCGCCGAGGATGAGGTTGAAGAGGGTGGATTTGCCCGCGCCGTTGGGGCCGACCAGGCCGAAGCGGTCCGTGCGCGCGACGAAAAGCGACACCTCGGAGAAGAGTTCCCGGGTGCCATAAGACTTGGCGACATCGGCTAGGGTCAGCATGGCAAACCCGCGAGTGAGCCGCTTCGCAGGGTTGCCGTCAATGGCTTTGCTCAGGTCAATGTCAGGGCCACGGCGCCAGCCACCGCGACCACCCCGCCCGCCACGGAACGCCGGGACGGACGCTCACCCTCCAGCCAATACGCGATCGGGATGGCGATGAGCGGCGTCGTGGCCGCGATGGGCAGGACGAGGCCGCTCGGGGTCGTGGCCAGCGCCCACTGGTAGCAGCCGACGGCCAGCACCGGCCCGACCAGGCTGTTGGCGAGCAGCCACAGGCGCGCCCGCCGCCGTCCCGCCGGGTTGTCCAGCGCCGCCGGACGCGGCGGCAGCCGGCCGAGCAGGCGCAGGATCAGAAACCAAACCGCCGTGAACACGAGGCCCGCGAGGATGCGATGGTAGGTCGCGTTGAGACCGAACGTGGCGTTGTGCGCGGATTCGCCCGCCGCGACGGCAACATCGACGCCTTTGCGGCTCACCAACGCGCCCAGGCCCTGGCCGGCGGCGGCCACCAGGCCAAAGAGAAACCCTAGCGGCCGCACGCGGACACGCGGCGGACTGGCCTTGCTCGGCATCAAGGCCAGCAGCACCCCGCCGATGATCACCGCGCCCCACAGCACCTGCGCGCCCGACAGGCGTGTGCCCAGCCACAGCCACTCGCCGACGGCCGCGATGGGGGCCGCGAGGCACTGGGTCATCAGCACGGTCAGGCGGGAGCCGAGCAGGGGCAGGGCGGCAAAGACGCCGAGGTCGCCGAGGCCCATGCCGATGATGCCGCTGAGCAAGAACCAACCCGTGCTCGCACTGCCGAAGCCGTGGCCCAGGGTGTGCGCGAAGAGCCCCAGCACCGAAACCGAGATGAGCAGCCGCCCGAGATTGGCGCGGAGGGGCCCGGAGGCCTGGACGCTGCGGCCGGCGCAGGTGGCGTTGAGGGCGAAGAAAAAAGCGGCGAGGAAGGCGGCGAACACGGCTGGTCGCACGCTCGCAGCGGGAAGCCAGGGGGCGCAACCATCGTTTGCGGCCGCCGGTGACAGGCCCGGCGATTTTTTTTGCCTTGCTGCCGGGTTGCGCGAACTTGGCGAACATATGCCCAACCGCCTGGCCGCCGAGCGCTCCCCCTATCTGCTCCAGCATGCGGACAATCCCGTGGACTGGCTGCCGTGGGGCGAGGAGGCCTTCGCGCAGGCGCGGGCGGAGCAGAAGCCCATTTTCCTGAGCATCGGCTACTCGACCTGCCACTGGTGCCACGTGATGGCGCACGAGTCCTTCGAGAACCCCGCTGTCGCCGCCGTGCTCAACCGCGACTTCGTGCCGGTGAAACTCGATCGCGAGGAGCGGCCCGACCTCGACCGCGTCTACATGGCCTATGTGCAGCAGACGACCGGCCACGGCGGCTGGCCGATGAGCGTGTGGCTGACGCCCGACCTGAAACCGTTTTTCGGCGGCACGTATTTTCCGCCCGGGGATCGGCACGGACGGCCGGGGTTTGTCACCGTGCTCAACGCCATCACGCGCCACTGGCGGGAGCAGCGGGAAAAAATCCTCGCCGGCGCCGACGAGGTGGTGGCCGCGCTGCGGTCCCGCAGTCGCGGGACGGTCGAGGGGCCGGCGCGCGAAGTCGCGGGCCAGCCCGCTCCCGCGGAAACGCTGCCCGAGGCCGCGAGCGAGGCCCTGACCAAGGCCTTCCAGTATTTCCACGAGGCGCACGACTCCACCTGGGGCGGCTTCGGCGGCGCGCCGAAGTTTCCCCGGCCCAGCACGCTCAATTTCCTTTTCCGGATGGCGGCGCTGCAGGGGCGCAAGACGGCGATCGGAGTGGAGATGGCCAAAATGGCGGTGTTCACCCTGCGCAAGATGGCCGAGGGCGGCCTGCAGGACCATGTCGGCGGCGGGTTTCACCGCTACTCGGTCGACGAGCAGTGGTTCGTGTCGCACTTCGAAAAAATGCTCTACGACCAGGCGCAGCTGGCGGTGAGTTACCTCGAGGCGCGCCAGGCGACAGGGGTGGAGGCCTATGCCTGGGTCGCGCGGGACATTTTCACCTACGTGCGGCGCGATCTCACGCATCCGGCGGGAGGGTTTTATTCCGCGGAGGACGCCGACAGCCTGCTCGCAGAGACGGTAGGGCGAGTCGTCCCCGACGAGCCGCAGGCGGAACATGGCTCATCCGGAGGATTCGCCCTACCGCACAAAACACACGCCGAAGGCGCGTTCTATGTGTGGACCAAGGACGAGATCGACGCCGTGCTCGGGGCGGATGCCGCGTTCTTCTGCGCGCGCTACGGCGTCAAACCGGGCGGCAACGTCGAACACGACCCGCAGGGCGAATTCAAGGGGAAGAACGTGCTGATGCAGCGCCAGTCGCTGGCGGCGACCGCGCGCGATCACGGGCTGGACGCGCCGGCGGCGGGCGAAAAGCTGCTGGGTTGCCTGGAAAAACTCCGCGCCGTGCGCGCGCGGCGGTCCCGGCCGCACCTCGACGACAAGGTCATCACCGCCTGGAACGGCCTGATGATCTCGGCGCTGGCCCGGGGCGCGCAGGTGCTCGGCGACCGGGCGTATCTGGCGGCGGCCACGCGCGCGGCGGAGTTCATCCGGCGCGAGCTTTGCGACGAGGCGGGCGGCGCGCTTTACCGGAGCTGGCGCGGACAGCGCAGCGGCGTCGCCGGATTTGCGGAGGACTACGCTTTTCTCATCCAGGGCCTGCTCGATTTGTATGAGGCGGGTTTCGAGATCCGCTGGCTGCAATGGGCGGAGCGCCTGCAGGCGGCGATGGACGCGCAGTTCGGGGATCCGGCGCGCGGCGGCTACTTCAACTCCCGCGCGGATGACCCGCATGTGATCGTGCGCTTGAAGGAGGACCACGACGGCGCGGAGCCGTCGGCCAATTCCGTCGCGGCGCTGAACCTGCTCCGCCTCGACTGGATGACCGGCCTGCCCGGGGCCCGCGACCGCGCGGTGAAGACCATCGAGGCGCTGCGCCCGCAGTGGACGGCCATGCCGCAGGGCCTGCCGCAGCTGTTGTGCGCGATCGAACTGGTGGTGGATGCGCCGCGCACGGTCGTGCTGGCGGGCGATCCGGCCGCGGCGGATTTCCAGGCGCTGGCGGCGGTGGTGCATGAGCAACCGGGGCCGCGCCGCGCGCTGCTCTGCGCCGACGGCGGGGCGGGGCAGCAATGGCTGGCCGCGCGCCGGCCCTATCTGGCGGAGATGAAACCGCTCGGCGGCCGCGCCACGGCCTATGTTTGTGAAAACTTCACCTGCCGGGCGCCGGTGACATCGCCGGCCGCACTCCGCGCAGAGCTGGGGTTTTCGGGGAAATGATTTAAGGTCTGGCCAGCGCGGCCAATTGTTAACAAGCATGTGGGGATTGTCCCAAGCGGACAATCCCTCAACCTTCATCGGTAGTTATCGCACTGAGATGATCGCAACCGTCCATGGAGCCACCTCCGCCCAAACCGCTCAATGATCCCGCCCGGCTGGCCGCGCTGCGACGGCTGGGTCTGCTCGACACGCCGGCGGAAGCCGGGTTCGACCGGCTCACGCGGCTGGCCGCCAAGGTGCTCGGGGCCCCGACGTGCCTCGTGTCGCTGGTCGACGACCGGCGGCAGTTCTTCAAGGCGGCCTTCGGCCTCAGCGGGCCGGCGGGCGCGGCGCGGCAAACCCCGCTCACGCACTCGTTCTGCCAGCATGTCGTGGCCTCGGGGGCACCGCTGGTGGTGGACGATGCGCCGGCGCATCCGCAGGTTTGCGACAACCCCGCCATCCGCGACTTTGGCGTGATGGCCTACTTGGGCGCGCCGATCCGCGCGCCCGACGACCACATCATCGGCTCGTTCTGCGTGATTGAGGGGAGCCCGCGCCGCTGGCTGCCGCACGAGGTGGAATTGGTGCGGGAATTCGCGGGGCTGGTGGACACGGAGGTCGCGCTGCAGGCCGCGTCCATCGAGCGGGAGATGGCGCTCGGGCACCAGCGCGCGGTGCTGAACGGCACACCGTTCAGCGTGATCACCACGACGCCGGAGGGAATCATCGAGGTGTTCAACGCCGGGGCCGAGGCCATGCTGGGCTATGCCGCCGCGGAGATGATCGGCCGGCAGACGCCGGCCGTGATCCACCTGGCCGCCGAGGTGGAGGCGCGCGCCCGGGAGTTGAGCGCGCAGCTCGGGCGGGAGATCGCGCCGGGGTTCGAGGCGTTCGTGGCCCGCGCGCGGCTGGACGGGGCCGACGAGCGCGAGTGGACCTACGTGCGCAAGGACGGGAGCCGGCTGCCGGTGCTGCTGAGCGTGACGGCGCTGCGCGGCGCCGAGGGCGCGATCACGGGGTTCATGGGCATCGCGCAGGACATCACCGCGCGCCGGCAGGCGGAGCAGGCGCTGCGCGACAGCGAGGAGCGCTTCCGCACCCTGGCGCAGCTCGCGCCGGTGGGGATCTATCAGGCGGATGCCCGGGGCGCCTGCCTCTATGTGAACGAGCGGTGGAGCGCGCTGGCGGGCCTCTCCGCGGCGGAAGCCGCCGGCGAAGGCTGGAGCGCCGCCTTGCACCCGGACGACCGCGAGAAAACCTACGCGGAGTGGAAGGCCTTCAGCCAGGGCGACCGGGAATTTGCCCTGGAATACCGCTTCCGGCACCGGGATGGCCGCGTCACCTGGGTGGCCGGCGGCGCCGTGGCGCTCCGCGACGCCGCCGGGTCCATCACCGGGTTCCTGGGAACGGTGAGCGACATCACGGCGCGCAAGGAGCTGGAAACCAGCCTGGCCCTGGCCCGCGACCAGGCGCTCGAAAGCTCGCGGCTGAAGTCGGAGTTTCTCGCCAACATGAGCCACGAGATCCGCACGCCGATGAACGGCATCATCGGCATGACGGGCCTGCTGCTGGACACGGAGCTGACCGGCGCGCAGCGCGAGATGGGGCAGACCATCGGGAACAGCGCCGAGCACCTGCTGGCGATCATCGACGACATCCTTGACTTCTCCAAGATCGAGGCCGGCAAGCTGCGGATCGAGGCCAGGCCGCTGGTGCTGGAAACCCTGCTGGATGAGGTGAGGTCACTGCTGACCGCCCGGGCGCAGCGCAAAGACCTGGCGCTGCGCTTTGATCTGGATGCGCGCCTGCCGGCCCCGCTGCTGGGGGATGCGGGACGCATCCGGCAGGTGCTGCTCAACCTGATCGGCAATGCCATCAAGTTCACGGTGCGGGGCGAGATTGTCGTCGCGGTGCGCTGGTTGTCCGAATCCGACCAGAAGGTGTGCTTCCGCGTGGAAGTGCGGGACACGGGCATCGGCATCCCCGCGGCGGTCCAGCCGCGGCTCTTCCAGCCCTTCACCCAGGCGGACGGGTCGACGACCCGCCGGTTTGGCGGCACGGGGCTCGGCCTGGCGATCTCCCGGCAGCTGGTGGAGCTGATGGGCGGCGAGATCGGCCTGAGCAGCGAGTTGCACCGCGGGTCGTGCTTCTGGTTCTCCCTCGCCTTGCCCCGCGCGGGAGAATCCGTCCCGGCCACACCGGGGCGGACGGCCACCGACCGGTCCTTTGCGCTCGCGCAACCCGAGGCCCGCCTGCTCGTGGCGGAGGACAATGAGACCAACCGCCTGGTGGCGCGGGGGATTCTGGAACGGCTCGGCTTCCAGCTGGATTTTGCGGGCGATGGCGCCGAGGCCCTGCAGCTGCTGGCCCGCCACCGCTATGCCGCGGTATTGATAGATTGCCAGATGCCGGTCATGGACGGCTACACCGCCACCCGGCAGATCCGGGCCGGCGCGGTGCCGGGACTGGATCGGAATATCACCGTCATCGCGCTGACGGCCTACGCCATGCCCAGCGACCGGCAGAAATGCCTTGAGGCCGGCATGGACGACTATCTGCCCAAGCCCCTGCGGCCGGACCAGCTCCTGCAAGCCTTGGAACGCTGCGGGCTGATCGTGTCCGGCGCGGCGGGCGCGGCGGCGGCCGCCCCTGCACCGGGCGAGGTCTTGGCGGCCGACCAGGTGGAACTGCTGCGCGGGTTGCCCGGGCGCCAGCAGCCGACGTTGTGGCAGGAGGTGACGGAGATTTTCCTGCGGGAGACGCCGGCCGACCTGGCCACACTGCGCGACCACGCGGAGCGGCAGGACCAAACGGCCACCGCCCAGCTGGCGCACCGGCTGGCGGGCGCCTGCGGGAGCCTCGGCGGCCACGCGTTGCGCCAGGCGGCCCAGGCGGTGGAGGCGGCCGCCGCGCGCAATGACTGGGCGGCGGCGCCGCAGCAAATCCGGAAACTCGACATGGAGTGGCGGCGGCTGCAGGCTGCCATCCTGAAGTCAGACTCACCCCCCACTCCATGAAAGTGCTGATCGCCGAGGATGACCCGATCGCCGGCCGCGTGCTCGAAGCCGCGCTGGTGAAGCTGGGCCACGAACCGCAGATCACCAACGACGGGGAGGCGGCCTGGCAATTGCTGCAGGCGCAACCCGTCCGGGTCGTGGTCAGCGACTGGCGCATGCCCCGGCTCGACGGGCTCGAACTGTGCCGGCGCATCCGGGCCCGCCCTGGCGACTACGTCTGCTTTATCCTGCTGACCCAGCAGGCGGCCACCGCCGGCAACCTGAAGGAGGCCATGGAGGCGGGCGTGGACGATTTTCTGGGCAAACCCGTCGATCACGGCCAGCTCTGGATGCGGCTGCGCGTGGCGGAGCGCATCCTGCAATTCACCACCGAGGTCCGCCAGCTGGAGTCCTTTCTGCCCATCTGCAGCTACTGCAAGAACGTGCGGGACGACAAAAACTACTGGCACCGGATCGAGCAATATATCAACCAGCGCACCGGCGCCAATTTCAGCCACGGCGTGTGCCCGTCCTGCTACGAGCGCGTGCTGGTGCCGCAGATGCTGGCGGCGGGCCTCACCCCGCCTCCGCCCGGGGAACGCGGCCGGTAGCCACCGGCTGATGTCAACCAATAGTTGACATCAGCGCCCGGGCGGCGGGACGGAGAGCGGAAATCGCGACAGGGGCTAGCGCCGGAGGGCGGCGCGCACGAGCGTGCCGTCGCCGTCGTTGGGCGCGGGCGCGAGGCCGAGCACGGCGCAGACAAGGTTGTAGACGTGGATGTTGTCCACGCGGTCGATGGTCGTGCGGGTCTTGAAGGCGGGGCCGTGGGCGAGGAAGAGCGCGCCCATGTTGGGCGTGGCGTTGTCCCAACCATGGTCGCCCTTGGAAAAGGTGGCGGCGCGCACGGGCCAGCCGGCGCGCTGCTCGACGGACCACTGGTCGTCGGCGATGAGCATGACGGCGGGGATGCGGTCGTTGCCCGAATAGTGGAGCCGCGCGGGGATCTCGTCGCGGAGGTAGACCTGGAGCCGGGGCGGAGCCTTGGCACGGAGGGCGGCGGCCAGTTCCGCGGCCGTGCGCGTGCCGGGCTTGGGCCGCACGCCGGCGTAAGGACCGGTGGTCTCGATCTCGATCGTGCTCACATCGACCAGGTCATCGAGGAAGATGACGCGGTCCGTCGAGGCGGGGGACATGCCGTGATCGGCCAGGATGATCAGGTTGGCGCTGGCGCGCAGGCCGAGCCGGTCCAGGCCGTCGAGCAGCCGGGCAATGGCTTCATCCACCTCCGTGATGGAGGCCTGCACTTCCGGCGCGTCCGGCCCGTATTTGTGGCCGCCGTGGTCCACGGCGCTGAAATACAGCGTCGCCAGGCGCGGGCGCTCGGCGGCGGGGACATCGAGCCACGAAAGCAGGCCGTCGACGCGGTCGTTGGAAGGCACCTTGTCGTTGAAGGGCAGCCAGCGCGACGGGCGCAGGCCGTTGTGCGCCGCCTCCGAGCCGGGCCAGAAATAGCACACGCTGCGCACGCCCTGCCGTTCCGCCGTGATCCAGACCGGCTCGCCGCCCCACCATTTCGCGTCGGTGTTTGAGGCGGGTTTGCTCATCCCGAAAGTCTCGCCGTTGGCCGGGTCGTAGAACCAGTTGCCCACGATGCCGTGCCGCGCGGGGCGAAGACCGGTGACGAGCGTATAGTGATTGGGAAACGTTTTTGTCGGATACGAAGGCGTCATCGCGCGCGCATGCACGCCCTCGCGCGCCAATCTTTGCAAGGTCGGGGCGGAGTAGCGTTGCAGGTAGTCCCAGCGGAAGCCGTCGAGGGAAATCAGGATGACGAGCTGCGCGGCAGCGGGCGGCGGCGGGGTCGAGCAGGAGGCCAGCAGTCCGCCCAGCAGCAGGGCGAGGACGATCAGGCGGCGCGACATGCGGGCACGTTGGCGGATTGCCTCGGCCCGGGCAACCTGCATTCTGTCCCGGCATGAGTGATGACCCGCGCCTGATCCGGCTCGAAGAACGCTACGCCCACCTGCAACGCCACAGCGCCGAGCAGGACAAGGTCATGCTCCAGCTGGCCGAGGAACTGGCGAAGCTGCGGAAGGAGCTCGCCGCCCTGCGCACCCAGCAGGCGGGCGGACGCGACACGGGGGAAGCCCCCGACGAACGCCCGCCGCACTATTGAGCGGGCAATTGAAACCGCCCGGCAACGACACCGGGAACGCTTATATCCTCATCCAGCGCTTCCCACCGCAAAGCGTGCCCATCCAGCTCAAGGCATGCTTTTTTCAGGTCGGCATCAGAGGCGCCCTTGAGCAGGCTGAAACGTGCGGCCGGAAACCCCATGGTTCGCCCGTCTGTGAGTTCGAGAAAAACCGTGCGTCTCTCCACCCAGACACGCAAGGCGGCGGGTTCTACTTCGACCGTATTAACGGGCCCCATGGAATTCATGATACTTGGCCAGTAAGACCAAATGGTGCTCAAACACGAGCCGTTCGATAGTGCGCAGATCGTGGGTCTTTACGCCCCGATTGCGTGCCGGCCGCACGTCGCCGAGCCAGAACTTGCATTCGCCCTCGGAGGTGCGGACATGGATATGCGGCGGTTCATCGCGCTCATCGGAGCAATAACTGGAAACGGAAAGCACCGATGCGCAAAACCGTGGGCATGCTCAGAACAGGGCCGTGACCTCGACGTGCTGGCCGGGCTCAAGGAAGACATCGCCGGAGAGCGCGGCGGTCTCGTCGTTCTTATAGAGTTTGCAGGCGACGGGACCGGTGGCCTCGTCGGTGGCCCAGCCCCATTTGCCGATGGAGACGAATTTCATGGGCACGCCCTTGTCCCAGCTGAGCCCGGGGCCGTCGCCGCGGATGTAGAGCTTGTTGCCGATGCCGATGTAGGCGGTGACCAGCAGGCGCGTGGCGCCGTCGGCGGAGACGGAGGCCTCGGCGGGGGCGGGGGCTTCGGCCGGCTCGGATGACTCGCCGCGGGCCGGGGTATCGGGCTGGGCGGATTCGCCGGAAGCTTCCGCCGCCGGCGGATCGCCCGGCATGGGCTCGGACATCGCCGCGAGCGTGTCCTCGGGCTTGGGTTTGCGCGGGGCGCGGGGCTTTTTCGGCTTGGGCTCCTCCGCGGCGGGTGCGGGTGCACCCATCACTGTGACGGATTCGACCACGGGAGCGTCCTCCTTCGCCAAGCCTACGGAGGGTGGGGCTTTCGCCTCAGCGGGTTCGGCCGGAGCAGGTGTCGGGGCGGCGACCGGAATGGAGATCGTGGCGAGTTTCGTTTCGAGCGCGGCGACGGCGGCGGAGAGGCGCGATTCGAACTTGCCGGCGGCGGCGTCCTGCGCGGCGGCGAGCTGCTTGCGCGTCGAGGCGTCGAGCGCGGTCAGCTCGGCCAGGGTCTTGCCGATCTTGTCGGCGAGGGCCGTGAGGCGTTCGCCTTCGCTCTGCCGCAGGGTGGCCAGCTCCTCGCTCAGGCGCTCCTTTTCCTCGTCCTCGGCGCTGGCGAGCTGCTGGTTGAACTCGGCCAGCTTCTCCTGCATGCGGTAGGGGAGGTTCTCGGCGGCGTGGGCGGTCTTGTGCACGGCCTCCTCGACGGCCTTGATCTGGGCGGCGGCGCGGGCGAGGCTCTCGCCGGCGGCGTTGAGGCGCTGCACCTGGTCGGCAATGCGGGCGCGCTCCTGCTGGACGTATTCGGCGGAGTCGGCGGCGTAATCGACGAGAAAGGGCACCAGCCCGATGATGGCGGCCAGCCCGATGCAGGACACGGCGCTGATGAGCGGCACCGGCGCGTAGGGATTTTTCGCGAAATAAACGATGATGAACGCCGTGAGCAGCAGGCCGAGGTCGATCACCAGAAAGATCCATTTGGGCAGGCGGGGGGCGGGGTCGAGATTCATAGGCGGGTCGCGCGCAGGCTTCTTTTCGCGGGGCGCGGGGGGTTTCTCAAGGCTAAACCGGCGCGCCGGCCCGGCCGGGGCGCATCTCAGTTTCTTGCAGCCCCGAGGGAGTCCCCCGAGGGGGAACCCCGACTGACTGCCCTGATTTTGCAAAATAGTGAGATGCGCCCGCCCGGCCGACGAATGGCATTGAGAACCGGCGCGCGCGCGGCTAGTCCTCGGCGCGCAGATGAACTTTTCCCACTTCGTGCGGATCGACCGGGGACGTCGCGGCCTGGAGCGGCACTACGTGGTGCACACGGGCGACCCGAAATTCACGCTGGAGCTGACGCCGGACGCGGAGGCGCCGGACCAGATCGGCGGAGGCGTCATCAAGCGGCTGTGCGTGCCGAATTCATGGGCGGGCGATTACGGCCGTTACGGAAAGCTGCTCGCGGCGGCGCAGGAGTTTTTCGCGGAGTCGAACCGCGGCCCGGCGCGGCGTTAGGCGCTCACATCATCAGCCGGCGCCAGGACTGCGCGATGAACGACACGAGCATGCCGATGCGGACCGAGCCCTCGAAGGTCAGCACCACGAGCGCCCACTTGAGGCCGCAGGTGCTGCGGAGGAGATAACCCACACCGGTCGCCACGATCAGCACGATGCCCTGGGCGCGGCCGACCGGGTGCAGCAGCAGGGTGAACATCCAGACACAATACGTGACCAAGCCGCCGGCCCAGACGGTGGCCATCCAGTCTTTCATCGGCAGCTCGCGCGGGTCGGCGTTCACCCGGATCTGCTTGATGCCCATGTAGCGCTCGCTGACCACGAGCTGCCACAGCTCAAAGGCCAGGAAGAGGGGGGCGAGCAGGGCCGCGGGGTTCATGTGTCGGGCAATTTCGCCTCCCGGCCGCCGCGAGGCCAGATTTTATTGGGCGGAGCGGGAAAGTTTCCGCAACTCCGCGCCCCGTCGCCGTGTTTTCCGGGGCAACCCCCACCGCACCATGCTGACCGATCTCCGCCTTTCCCTGCGGGCCCTGCTCAAGAACCCGGGCTTCGCCGTCGTCACCATCCTCACGCTCGCGCTCGGCATCGGCGTGAACACCGCGATGTTCTCCATCGTCAACGGCGTGGTGCTGCGCGGCCCGCCGGTGCCCGCCGCGGACCGCGTCATCATGCTCGAGACCGCCCGGCTGGATGACCGGAACGAAAGGAGCGGGCTGTCCTGGGCCGAGTTCACGGAGCTGCGCGCCCAGCAGCAGTCCTGTGTCGATTACGGTGTCTTCCAGGACCGCACGACGACGCTCAGCAGCGCCGGCGGCGACCCCGAGCGCATCGAGGGCACGGCGATCTCGGCCTACGGGCTGACGGTGCTCGGGGCGCCGATCGAGCTGGGCCGCTGGTTCAACGCCGAGGAGGACCAGCCAGGCGCGCCGGCCACCATTGTGCTGGGCCACGCGCTGTGGCAGAACCGTTTCAAATCCGACCCCGCCATCCTCGGCCGGCAGGTGAAGCTCAACGGCGAATCCGCCACCGTCGTCGGCGTGGCGCCGGCCAGTTTCCGCTTCCCGGAAAATTCCGACGCTTTCCATCCCGTGCGCGACATGTTCCGCGAGGACAAGCGCGACAACCGCCAGTTGCGGATCCTCGGCCTGCTCAAGCCCGGGGTGACCGTCGGGCAGGCGCGGGCCGAACTGACGGCCTTTGGCCGGCGCCTCGCGACCGAACATCTGACGGAGAACAAAGGCATCGGCTTCTATGCCGACACCATCCGCGACGCGTTCTCCGACCGCGAAACCCGGCTGTTGTTGGGCGTCATGCTCGGGGCCGTGTTCTTCGTGCTGCTCATCGCCTGCGCCAATGTCGCCAATCTGCTCCTGACGCGCATGGCCACGCGGGAAAAGGAACTGGCGGTCCGCGCCGCGCTCGGAGCCGGACGCGCCCGGGTGGTGCGCCTGCTGATGACCGAGACGCTCGTGCTGACGGTCGCCGGCGCGCTGGCCGGGCTGGGGCTGGCCTATGGCGGGATCGTGCTGTTCCGCCACGGCGTCACCGACCTCAGGCCGCCGTATTGGATGCGCTTTGAAATCGACGGGACCGCGCTGCTTTACTCCGCCGGCCTCACGGTCGCGGCCTGCCTGCTCGCCGGGCTCTATCCGGCCTTGCGGGCCTCGCGCACCGACCTGAACTCGGTGCTGAAGGACGGCGGCCGCGGCTCGACGGCGGCCGGGCTGGGCCGGTTCACGCGGGCGCTCGTCGTCGGCGAGATCGCCATGTCCTGCCTGCTGCTCGTCCTCTCCGGCCTGATGGTGCGCACCGTCGTGAAGATGCAGAGCGCGCCGCTCGGCTTCGACACCGCCGGCATCTACCACGGTCGCGTCGCCCTGCTCGACAAGCAGTCGCAGGGCACGGCGCAACGGCACGCGTTTTTCAAGCAGCTCGCCGACCGGCTCCAGGCGGCGCCGGAGGTCGCCAGCGCGGGCCTGGTGGATTCGCAGCCGACCTTCGGCGGCTCCGAGCCCGTGGTCATCGACGGCCGGGCGCCCGACCCGGAAGGCGCGCGCGGGCCCGTGGCGACGGTCAAGGCCGCGTCCCCGGGTTATCTGCCGACGCTGGGCATCCCGATCCTGCAGGGCCGCAACCTCACCGACGCCGATGTGGCCGGCGCGCCGGCGGTGGCGGTCGTCAGCACGCATTTCGCCGAGAAATACTGGCCGGGCCGCAGCGCGCTCGGCCAGCGTTTCCGCCGGGGCAGCGGCAAACCGGGCGAGAAGCAGGAGTGGATCACGGTGGTGGGCGTGGCCCGCCAGGTCATGCAGGGCCGGTTCGACAACGAGGTCACCCCGCAGGCCTACGTCTCCTGCCAGCAGGCCGAGGAAATCGACCGCATGAGCGTTTTCGCCCGCTCGCGCAGCGGCGACCCGGCGCTGCTCGCCCCGGTGCTGCGCCGCACCGTGCGGGAGGTGCGCGACGACCTGCCCGTCTATTTTGCGCAGACAATGGACCAGATGCTCGCCGAGGCGAAGGCCTCGAAAAAACTCATCGCGTGGCTGTTTGGCATATTCGGCGTCGTGGCCTACGGGCTCGCGGGCATCGGCCTCTACGGCGTGATGAGCTACGCCGTCAGCCAGCGCACGCCGGAGATCGGCGTGCGGGTGGCGCTCGGGGCGACGCCGGGCAACATCCTCGCGCTCATCTGCCGCCAGGGCGGCTGGCAGCTGGCGGCCGGCCTCGGGTTCGGCCTCGTGCCTGCGCTGTTCGCCGGGCAGCTGCTCGCGACATTTCTCTACGGCGTGAGCCCGCGCGATCCGGTGACTCTGGGCGCCACGCTGCTTTCGCTCGGTCTCGCCGGCGTCGCGGCCCTGCTCTTGCCCGCGCTGCGCGCCCTGCGGGTCAATCCCGTCGTCGCGCTCCGCAACGAGTGAGGCCCTGACAGGTTTGTCATCTAATAGATGACAAACCTGCTTGGGTCTCCGGCGCGGGTGGAGCGGCATTTCATCAGCGAGATCTTCCCGGCGCGCATTCGACCAGGCAGCGGGCCAGGGCGTCGCGCAGGTGGACGAGGGCCCGCTCGACCCCGGCCCGGTGCGGGGCGGGCACGCAGCCAAGCAGGTTGACGGCGTGCTCGCTGAACGAAGCTTCGAGCCGGGCGCATTCGGCGCGGCCCTTGACCGTGAGTTCGATGAGCCAGCTCCGTCCGTCGTCGGGGTGGTCGACGCGCCTGATCAGGCCGCGTTTTTCCAACCGAACGACGAGCCGACTGGCCCAGGTCTTCTCCAGATTCATCAGCTCCGCGAATTCCTGCACGCTCGGCGGTGAGGTGCGCTGCCCCAGCAGCAGCAGGGCCTGGCACTCCTTGGTGGTGGCGTCGGAGCAGCAGGCGGTCATCGCGCGCTGGGCTTGGAGAAAGAGCTGCACGACGTCGCGCAGGAGGGCGTCGGTGTTCCGGGCGGAGCGGTGGGAGGCGCGGGGCATGGGACGAGGCTGGTGTTTCGGCCGGGTGTTGGCGAGCGCGGCGTGGGCGGATTTCAGGCGCAGCAAGCGGCGGCTTCGCGCTTGCCGGTTGTCTGCTCGGAACCAGAACAACCGCAGGCGGCACCCGACGCGGCTTTGTCACCGAGGCCGGGCTCGGAGCGGCAACACCCGCCGGTCAGCCGGCCGACCTGGCGCTCGGCGGCTTTGCAGCGGGTGCGGTCGGGGGTGAGCGCGACGACGAGCTGCCCGCCGGTGGGTGCCACACTGGCGATGTCCCACAGGGCGGTCACGCCGCTGCCGAGCGAGGTGTGGACACGGGCGTCGGTGTCGCCGACAAGGGGCAGCTCCT
Organism: Opitutia bacterium; assembly: GCA_016190985.1. Lineage (GTDB taxonomy): Bacteria > Verrucomicrobiota > Verrucomicrobiia > Opitutales > Opitutaceae > Lacunisphaera. Next base: position 169,815 of record JACPPI010000007.1, read on the forward strand.
TCTCGACGCGGTCGAGGATCGCGAGGATCTTGCGGGCCGGCATGGGGCCGCGCAGGGGATTGAGGCTGTTCAGCGGCGGCGTCCACAGCTCGAACTGGGTCTCGGACCAGCGGTGGGTCAGGGCGCCGCAGTCCATGGTCTCGTAGGCGACGCGTTTGACCTCGGTGAGGTGGCAGCCGGCGGGGACGGTGTCGCCGCCGTGGCGGAACACGACGGGCAGGGCGGGGTGGGCGCGGAGGGTGGCGAGGAAGGCGGAGGTTTTCATGGTGGATGCCACTAGCAACCAACCGGGGATGGTTGTCAAACGCAACTATCAAGACAGGCCGGTGCGCGGCAAAAGGACAGGGGGGTTCAGTAACCGGCGGCCTTGCTGTCGGGCCTGCGCGGGTCGGGGGCGCCGAGGCGCAGGCCGGTCTTGGGATCGATGGCGATGGATTCGGCGTCGCCCTGATAGCCGCCGTCGTAGGCGGACTCCCTGCGCCTTGGCAAATGGTGACCCTTGGCGACCAGGAGGGCCAGGGTGTCGGGCGACATTCCGTAGCGCTCGAAGGAGATCACGTCGGGCAGCCACTGGTTGTTGATGCGCGGCGCTTCGACGGCCTGTTGCACGGGCATCTGGAAGTCGATGAGATTGCTGATGACCTGAAGCACGGTGTTGATGATCGTCGGGCCGCCGGGCGAACCGGTGACGAGCACGACCTTGCCGTCCTTGAGGACGAAGGTCGGGGTCATCGACGAGAGGGGGCGCTTGCCGGGGAGGATGGCGTTGGCTTCGCCCTGGATGAGGCCGTAAGCGTTGGGCACGCCGACGAGCGCGGTGAAGTCATCCATTTCGTTGTTCATCAAAATTCCCGTGCCGGGGATGGTGACGCCCGAGCCGTAGGCGTCGTTGATTGTATAGGTGTTGGCGACAGCGTTGCCGTCGGCATCGACGACGGAGAAGTGCGTGGTCTCGTTCGACTCGGGTGCGGCGGGCGCGACGAATTTTCCGAGGCCGGGCAGCACGGCGCTGGCCGGCGTGGCATGGTCGGGCGAATAGTCGGCCATGCGGCCCTTGATGTAGGCCGGGTCGAGGAGCCGCGCGACGGGGACCTTCACGAAAGCGGGGTCGCCGAGATATTCGGCACGGTCACGGAAGGCGCGTTTCATGACTTCGGCGAACAGGTGGTATTTCGCCGCGGAATTGTGGCCAAGGGCGCCGACGTCAAAGGGCTCGAGCATGCCGAACATCTGGAGGAGCGCGATGCCGCCGGAGGAGGGCGGGGGCATGGTGACGATGTCGAAGCCGCGGTATTGGCCGCGGAGGGGCGTGCGCTCGACGACCTTGTAGGCCGCGAGATCGGCGAGCGTGATGTTACCGCCGTGTTTCGCCATGGCGGCGGCGATGCGGCGGGCGGTCTCGCCCTCGTAGAATTCGCGGGGGCCGTTTTTCTGGAGGCGGGCGAAAGTCTCGCCGAGGTCGGCTTGCACCCAAATCTCGCCCGTGGAGTGGAAGGCGCCGTCTTTCAGGTAGATTTTTTTCGACTCGTCGAACCGGCCGAGATGCTGGGCGAAGTTGCGCAAGCTGGCGGCGGTCCATTGCGAAACCACGTGCCCTTCGGCGGCGAGCCGGCGCGCGGGCTCGACCACGTCGGCCCAGGTGACCTTGCCGGAGCCGTATTGCCGCATGGCGAGCGCGAAGCCGGCAACCGAACCGGGGACGCCGCTGGCTTTCCAGCCGACGGTGGAGGAGCCCTCGCCCTCGATGACTTTGCCGTCGGGGCCGACATACATGTTTTTCGTCGCGGCCGCCGGGGCGGACTCGCGATAGTCGATCACGAGGTCGCGGCCGGTCCGACCTGCGCCCGGACCGCCGTCGGCCAGATGGATCAGCATGAATCCGCCTCCGCCGATGTTGCCGGCGAAGGGAAAGGTCACTGCAAGGGCGAGGCCGGTGGCGACGGCGGCGTCGACGGCGTTGCCGCCTTTGCGCAGAATCTCGAGGCCGGCGGCGGAAGCGTAATTGTTGCAGGAGACCACGAGGCCGTGCGGCGCTTCGACGGCGGCGCGCTGGGCGGACAGGCGCAACGGCACGGCCAGAAGGGAGAGGGTGAGCAACGCGGAAACGAGACGTGGGGTGGGGCGCATCCCGGCATGATTTCCGGCGCGCGGGGCGCCTCAAGACGTAAATCTGATGAGCAGGATAAAGACTTGTTGAATGCGCCGATTTGCCTATCCTGCGCCCCACCTGCCGGCCGGTCTGTCAGGCCGGCCCAACTTTATACCGTATGAATACCGAAACCACTGCCATCCGGGTCTCGTCCACGACGAGCCTGCGGCGGGCGGGCGCATTCGCGCTCCTCGCCTTTTTGTCCACCACCACCGCGGGCCTGTTCGGCCAGCAAGCCCCCGCCAAGGAGGAAGTCGTCCAACTGGAGAAGTTCATCGCCACCGGCTCGCGCTTCCGGGACCGCACGGTGACCCAGTCGCCGGTGCCGATCGACGTGATCAGCGGCACCGAGATGAAGCAGGGCGGTTATCTGGAAACGAGCCAGATGCTGCAGGCCAACATCCCCTCGTTCAACTTCCCGCGCCCGTCCCTGACCGACGGCACGGACCACATCCGCCCGGCCACGCTGCGCGGCCTCGCGCCCGACCAGACCCTCGTGCTCATCAACGGCAAGCGCCGCCACACCAGCGCGCTCGTCAACCTCAACGGCTCCATCGGCCGCGGCTCGGTCTCGACCGACTTCAACGCCATCCCGTCCTCCATGATCGAGCGCATCGAGGTCCTGCGCGACGGCGCCTCCGCCCAATACGGCTCCGACGCCATCGCCGGCGTCATCAACGTCATCCTCCGCAAGGACACCGGCTCGGGCCTGAACCTCGCCTACGGCCAGACCAGCGTCGGCGACGGCAAGGACTACAAGCTCGACGCCTACGCCGGCACCGCGCTCGGCGACAAGGGCTCGCTCTTCGTCAGCCTCTACCTCCGCGACCACGGCGCCACCAACCGCATCCAGCCCGACACCCGCCAGCAGTATTTCGGCACCAGCACGACGACCGGCCTGCCGGTCCTGCCCTCCGGCAGCTACGGCTCGGGCACCGGTCTCAGCGCGTCCAACGGAGCCCTCGATCCGCGCGAGGCGACCGTGCGCCGCCTCAACCACCGCTTCGGCGACCCCCAGACCAAGGACAAGGGCCTGTGGCTCAACGGCGAATACCCGCTGCAGGACGGCATGATCCTCTATTTCAACGGCGGCAACAGCATCCGCCATGCGAACGGCGCCGGCTTCTTCCGCCGCTCGGGCGACGACCGCACCGTCCGCGCCATCTGGCCCGACGGCTTCCTGCCGTTCATTGACACCGAGGTGCAGGACATCTCCGGCGGCCTCGGCGTCAAGGGCAAGGCCACCGACTGGAACTGGGATCTCAGCACCAACTACGGCACCAACACCCTCGATTACCGCACGTCCAACTCGGTCAACGTCACCCTCGGCAACGCCAGCCCGACCGCCTTCTACGACGGCCAGCTGAAGTTCAACCAGATCACGGCCAACCTCGACCTCACCACGTCGTTCCACGCCGGCCTGGCCACGCCGCTGAAGTTCGCCACCGGCTTCGAGTTCCGCTCCGAGGAATACACCATCAACGCCGGCGAGCCCGATTCCTACCGCAACGGCGGCGCCACCATCATCGGCGGCCCGAATGCGGGCGGCCTCGCCGCCGTGGGCGCGCAGGTCTTCCCCGGCTTCAAGCCCTCCGATGCGGGCGCCCATAGCCGCAAGTCCAAGGCCTTCTACCTGGACTTCGAGCAAAACCTGAGCGACCGCTGGCTGGTCTCCCTCGCCGGCCGCTTCGAGGACTACAGCGACTTTGGCAACAGCACCAACGTGAAGTTCGCCACCCGCGTCGAGGTCACCCCCCGGTTCGCGCTGCGCGGCTCGGCCAGCTCGGGCTTCCGCGCCCCGCACCTCGCCCAGCAATGGTTCAGCTCCACCGCCACCAACTTCATCGGCGGCGTGCCGTTCGACATCCTCACCTTCCCGGTCACGGCCCCCGCCGCCGTCGCGCTCGGCTCCTCGCCCCTCAAGGCCGAGAAATCCACCAACCTCAGCGTCGGCGCCACCTGGAACTCGCCGGCCGGCTTCTCCGCCACGGTCGACTACTACAACATCGAGATCCGGGACCGCGTCGTGCTTTCCTCGAACTTCACCGGCGCGCCCGTCATCGCGCTCCTCGCCACCCAGGGCATCACCGGCATCGGCGGCGGCCGCTACTTCACCAACGCGGTGGACACCACCACCAAGGGCCTCGACCTCAGCGCCCGCTACACCTGGAAGACCGCGGACATGGGCAACCTGACCCTCACCGCCGGCTTCAATCGCAACACGACCAAGGCCGACAAGATCAAGACGGCGAACGCCGCCCTCGCCGCCATCACCACCACGCCGCTCTTCGACCTCACCGAGACCATCCGCCTGGAGCGGGGCCAGCCGCGCAACAATGTCAACCTCGCCGCCACCTGGGCGCTGGGCAGGTTCTCCACGCTGCTGCGCTTCGTGCGCTACGGCGAGGTCTCCGCCGTGCCGTTCACCAACGCCACCCAGGCGCAGATCGACGCCCTCACCCCCGGCTACAAGGTCGAGTTCCGCCCCGCCGTCCCGGGCACGGTGGGCGGCACCACCGCCAACCAGCAGGTCATCCAGACCTTCGGCGCCAAGTGGATCGGCGACCTCGACGTGACCTACCACCACAACAAGCACGTCACCCTCTCCGCCGGCGTGAACAACTTCCTCGACGAGTATCCCGACGAGAACATCCGCTCGAAGGTCGTCTCCGGCACGGTGTTCACCGGGTCCGACAACAACGGCATCTTCCCCTACAGCGGCATCTCGCCCTTCGGGTTCAACGGCGCCTTCTACTACGGCAAGCTCTCCTACAAGTTCTGAGCCCTGCCGGGATTTCTCCCTCTCGCGAGGCGCGGGCTGCAAAGCCCGCGCCTTTTTTGTGCCTCATCGCGTCGGCCGCGCCGACCCGGTCTTGGGCACGGCCTGAAACCGGCCGTGAGCCAGAAAATGCAAAGTGTGGCGAATCGCCGCCGGGTCGCGCATCAAGAAAGGATGGGAGCAGGGCAGGACCAAATGATCAGTCATGCCCGCCAACCGTGTCCGCTCGACGGAGACCTTGCCGTCGTCGGTTCCGGGGATGAGCAGGCTGTTGATCCAATTGATGGACTGGCGGCCGGCGATCACGCCGACCGGACAGGTCGCAGGACCCAGGCGGTTGGGCACCGAGCCGGCTCCGGTGCCGAGCTGCCGGCCGGCGGGACCGTTGAGCGCGGAGAAGAGCCGCCAGGGGCCGAGGCGGTCGACCACTTCGCTGCCCTGGTTGGGCGGGCCGAGCATGACGACCCGACCGAGGGCCGGCAGGCGGTGCGTGGCCAGATACTGGCGCACGAGGATGCCGCCGAGCGAGTGGGTGACGAAGTGAATGCGGGACGCACCTGCTTTCCCGCAATCGGCGACTGCCGAGGCGATGGCCCGGACGGCGAGTTCTTCGATGGGTGCCCCGCGCGAAGGGTAGTCGATGTTGTGGACGACATAGCCCGCCGCCTGCAGGGCCTTCGCCATCGGCCGCATCGAGCGACTCGTGCGGGCGAGGCCATGGAGCAGAATGACGTGCTCGGACGAAGCGAGGGAGCGGGTGCCTGGGACGAGCATGAGCAGGAGGCAAAGCGACCGGCGAAACATGGTGCGGGCGGGGGCCATTCAGGCCCTGGATTCAGGCGCACAGACTACGCGGAGGATTTGAAGCATTTGCTCATTGGTGGCGGCATCCTTGACGGCGAGGCGGATGGCGCGCGGCCCGAGCCGGGCGCCCATGCGCACCGCGTCGCGCAGGAACAGGCCCTCGGCCCGCGCCCGGCGCACGACGGTGTCGGCGTCGGGGCCGGGCTCCGGCAGGTGGCAGAGCAGGAAGTTGGCGATGCCCGGCAACACGTCCCAGCCGAGCGCGCGCAGGCCGGTGGCGAGCTGTTCCCGGAGCGCCGCGGTCTCTTGATGGCGGGCGGCGTAGTAGGCCGGATCCTGCAGCGCGCGGACGGCGGCGACCTGGGCCGGCAGGCCGATCACCCACGGCGGCGTGATCGCGCGCAGCGCCTCCAATTGGTGCGGCCCGGCGCAGAGATAGGCGGCGCGCGCGCCGCTGAGCGCGTAGACCTTCGACATGGACTTGGCGACGATCACGTTCTCCGACGCGGCGGCGAAACGCTCGAGCGACTGGTCCGCCCCGGCGCCCGGCTTCGCCAAGGCTTCGCCGGGCACGTATTCGACATAGGTCTCGTCCACCCAGATGCGGGTGTGCCACGGCGCGGTGCGCAGCACGGCCTCCAGTTTTTCGCGCGGCACATGCCGGCCGGTCGGGCTGTTGGGGTTGACGAGGGCGACGAGATCGTAGTCCAGCGCCAGCGCCGCCTGCAACCCGGTGAGGTCGACCTCATAGTCCCGGGCCCGGTCGAGGGGCAGCCGGTCCACGGCGCAGCCGATGACTTTTTCCAGCACATGGGCGTATTCCCCGTAGGTCGGGTCGAGGATCAGGACGCGCGAGTCGGCCGTCAGCCAGTGGCGGAAGGCGCGAAAGATCAGGTCTGACGAGCCGGCGCCGGGCAGGATGCTTTCCGGCGCCACGCCGCGCGCGGTGGCGATGGTGGCGATGAGCCCGGCGCAATCCGTCGGCGGCGAGGTGCGCAGCAGCCAGGGCAGGTGCTCGGCCAGCGTGGCGGTCACGCCCGGCGCGGGCGGAAACCACGCGTCGAGCACATCGGCGTTGATGATGTCGCGCCGGCGTTCGAGGGCGTCGAACCTGTCGCCGATGGCGGCGAAGAACGCCCCGCCGTGAAAGCAGGCCGCCGGCTGGCGGAACGGGAAGGGCAGCTTCCACGCGGTGCGCGCCTCCAGCCGGGCGAGCAGGGGCGAGAATTCCGCCGCGCACCGGCGCAGGCGTTCGAGGGCGCCGAGAAGGAGGTCGTAGGTCACGGCGCCGGACCGGGTGGAGAGCCCGACCGGCTCCAGGCCGACGCGCCGGTAGAGGTCCATGACCTCGCGCCGGCCGAGGCCGACGATGCGCGTGCCGCCGTGGGCCTCGACCCAGCGGAAGGCCGCATACATCAGCAGCGTGGCCAGCTCGCGGCCGCGGTGCGGCTGCAGCACCGTGAGCAGGCGGACCTCGTAGAGTTTGTCGTCGAAGGCGAAGGGCAGGGCGGGGCGCGCGAAATACTTGTCGACCGAGAACGCCGGGGCGCGCGGCGGGGTGACGCTGATGAAGCCGGCGATGGCCCCGCCGCAACGGACGGTCAGGTAGATGTTCCCCACGTCGAGCGCGTCGCGCAGCGCGCCGGCGGCATTCACGGCGTGCTGGCCGAGTTCGCGCGCGTAGATCTCGTGGCGCAGGCGGAAGACCTCTTCGCGGTCCTCCGCGTCGGCGAGGCCGAGGACATACGTGGCCTCGGTCTGCGGGAAGGGGAAGATCTGCGCGGGGCGGCGGGACAGGGCGGCGGGATTGTTCATGGGAGTGGCTCCGGTGGATTGATTCAAGGTGGGAGCGAGCTTGCTCGCGACGTTTTGGCGTGCGGGTCGCGAGCACGCTCGCTCCCACAGATGGCAGGCCTTCAGATTGTGATCAGCTTTTCGAGTTCGCGGTGGTTGGTCTTGCCGGTGCCGAGCCTGGGGATGCTCGGCACGACGACGATCTCGCGCGGGGCGCAGAGGTTCGCCAGGCCCCGGGCCTTGATGGCGGCGCGCAGGTCGGCGAGCTGCAGCCGGGGCTCGTTGGTCACGGCGACGAGCTTCTCGCCCTTGTCCTCGTCGGGCCGGGCGATGACGGCCACGGCGCAGCGCAGGCCGAACTGCGGGAAGGCGCCGGCGAGGGCGTCCTCGACCGCAGTGAGGCTGACCATCTCGCCGCTGACCTTGGCGAAGCGTTTCATCCGGCCGCGGATGTGGAGGTAGCCGTCGGCGTCGACGTGCACGATGTCGCCGGTGTCATGCCAGCCGCCGAGCGCGGCGAACTTCGCCTGCGCGTCGGGGTTGAGGTAGCCCTTCATGACATTCGGCCCGCGGACGTAGAGCCGGCCGCCCTCCGCGACGCCCTCAACGGGCTCGAGGCGGTGGGCGAGACCCGGCACGAGCCGGCCGGCCGAGCCGACCGCGGGCTCCATGCGGGTGTTGAGGCTGATCATCGGGCTGCACTCGGTGGCGCCGTAGCCCTCGAGGATGCGCACGCCGAATTTCCGGGCCCAGGTGTCGAGCGTGGCCGACTGCACCTTCTCCGCGCCCGCGATGAGGTAGCGCAGCGAGTTGAAGTCGTAGGGGTGGGCCTTGCGGGCGTAGCCGTTGAGGAAGGTGTTCGTGCCCATCAGCACGGTGCAGGCCTTCTCGTAGACGAGGGTCGGCACCACGCGGTAGTGCAGCGGCGACGGATAGAGGAAGGTGTAGCAGCCGCGCACGAGCGGGAAGAGCGTGCCGCCGAGCAGGCCGAAGCTGTGAAACAGGGGCAGGGCGTTGAAGAACCGGTCGTCGTCGGCCACGTCGATGACGGCGACGGCCTGGCGGACGTTGGCCAGCAGGTTGCGGTGCGAAAGCTCGACGCCCTTCGGCACGCCCTCGGAGCCGCTGGTGAAGAGCACGACGGCGGTGTCCTCCGCGCGGAGCGGCGTGTCGCGCAGGCCGGCGCCGCAGGCCAGCGTGTGCCGGAGAAGCGCGAGGAATTTCGCGGCCCCGGAGATCTCCGGCCGGATGTCCTCAAGGCAGTGGAAGGTGAGGCCCGCCTCGGCGAGCGGGGCGACGTTGAGCCGGGCCTTTTCCAGAAACCGGCGCGAGGTGATGATGTGCCTGAGCCCGGCGAGCTGGACGCACTGCAACATGACCGGGATGCCGGTGGAGTAGTTGAGCAGGGCCGGCACCTTTTGCGCGGCCCACAGGCTGAGAAGCGTGGCCGGTTGCGCGTTCACGTTGGGCAGGAGCACGCCCACGCGCTCGCCCGCGTCGGGGCCGAGCCGCCGCCGCCATGCGCCGGCGAGCACGTCGGCCCCGGTCAGCAGGCGGCGGTAGGTGAGTTCCTGGAAGCTCACGTCCTCGAGCGCGATGCGGCCGGGGATGTTGGCAGCGGTCTCGCAGATGGCGGCGAGCAGGTTGGGCGGCCCGAACTCCATCTCGGCCTCGAACTGCTGCAGGGTCATCCGGTCGCGCAGCCAGGTGGTGACCTTCTGGCGGGCGACCGCGTTGGAGACATGCTCCAAGGCCGGGGCGGTGAGCGCCGCGCTGAAATGCGCCGTGACGCGCGGAAACCACCGCGTCCAGCCGTGGTGCCGCACGAAGCGCACGCGCTGCGCGCCGCGCAGATAGCAGGTGATGACCCGGGCGTTGGTCTGGCGGATGAGGAAGCCGGTGCCTTCGTAGATCTTCATCAGCGAACCGTTGAGGGTGATGCGGCCCTCGGCGAAAAGGACGAGCCGGCCGCCCCGCTTCAGGTGCTCGGCCATGTCGCGCACGGCGTAGGGCGAGGCGTTGTCGACCGGGAAGGTGCGGGCGTTGAGCATCATCTTCCGGTGGAACCAGCTCGCCTGCGCCGCGGTGCTCGAGGTGACAAATTTCCAGTCGTCGTCGAGCACGGCGGCGAGGAACAGCCAGTCGAGCCACGAGACGTGGTTGGGCACGAGCAGCACCGGGCCGGGCGTGTCCAACGCGGCGGTGTTGCAGGCCCGGAACCGGAAGAAGAGACGGGCGATGAGGCGCAGGAAGAATTTCATGGCGCGGCGGATTTGACCGGGGGCCGCAGCCAGGCGACGAGGAGGGCGACGCCCGCCGCCAGGCCGAGGAACACGCCGCTGGAGCTGAGCCCGGCCTTCACGCCGGCGAACACGTAGGCGCCGGCCAGCAGCATGCCGAGGTTGTCGAAGAGGTTCTGCACCGCGATGGTCTTGCCCAGCTTGGCGGGATCGGACTCGGCCTGGAGCGTGGCGTTGAGCGGGATGAGAAAAAGTCCGGCGGCGACGCCGGTGGCGACAAGCAGGAGGACCACGGGCACGACCAGATGCAGCGGCCCGAGCTGCGCCACCGGGCTGCGCCAGAACCCGAGCGAATCCACCGACCAGAGCAGCGCGAGCAGCCCGGCCAGGAGAAAGCCGTAGGCCGGGGTGCGGCGCAGGTCGCCGACCGCGTGCCACTGGCCGGCGAGCAGGCTGCCGCCCATCACGCCGACGCTGAGCCAGAGGCCGAGCAGGGCGATCTGGGTGTTGTCCGGCAGGCGCAGCACCTCGAGGCCCCAGGGCTGGAAGTTGATCTTCATCGCCGCGCCGCAGACCCAGAACAGCGCCGTGCCGATGAGCACGCGGGCCAGGCGGGGCGCGTGCAGCAGGCCGCGCAGGTGGCCGGTGAACTCCCGCACGCTCCGGCCGGGCGCGACGTCGGCCTTGTGCGGCGTGGGCGTCATGAAAAAGTTGAACAGCAGGGCCGCGCCGAAGATGCCGCCGACCACGCCGTAGGAGACGAGCACGCGGTCCTTGAACACATCGGCCAGCACCGAGCCGGCGATGGCGCCGCCGAGGATGGCGACGAGGGTGAGCAGCTCGACCAGGCCGTTGGCCTTCACGAGGCGCTCGCGCGGGAGGATCTCGGGGAGGATGCCGTATTTGGCCGGGCCGTAGAAGCACGCGCCGATGCCGACCATGAGATAGCCGAGGCCCTGCCAAGCCGGACCGAACCACACGCTCAGCGCGCACAGGCCGGTGCCGAGCACCTTCAGGGCGTTGCCGCCGACCAGCCAGGAAGTTTTGGCAAAACGGTCGTTGAGATAACCCGCCAGCGGCGCGAGCAGCACATAGGGCACAAAGAGCAGGCTGGTGTAGACCGTGTTGCCCGTGCGCAGCTCGGCGGCGGTGATGGCCCCGGATTTCGCGAGGTAGGTGAGCTGGCCGACGATGACGGCGAGGATGGCGTTGTCGCCGAAGGCCCCGAGAAACTGGCCGGCGAGCAGGAGCGGGTAGTTGCGGCGGGGTTTCATGAGGCGCTGAACGAGGGGGTGCGGCACATCGCGGAACGGTGGAACAGAAATGCCGCCGCGGCGAGCCCGGCCCCGAGCACATGGGCCGCAGCGGAAGCCTGGTGGACGCCGGTTTCAAACCGGCTCAGGAGGGGCCCGGCGTGCGTGGCGTCGTGGAGGATTTTCGCCGCGACCAGCCCCAGCAGGCCGATCCACCAACCGCGCTCCGCCGCGCGCGCCTGCAACTGGACGAGGGCCAGCAGCACAAGCACACCCGTGGCCAGACCCGAGAGGCCCCCATAGGCCTGCATCGCCGGTGTCAGCCCGAGCAGCCCGAGGCTGATGAGCGGGGCTCCGACAAGAGTGAACCGCCCCGGCAGGCCCGGCCGGGCCTGCTCCAGCCACGTGCCCGCACCGAGCAGCACGACCAGGTTCCACGCAAGATGGGAGGCCGAAAAATGCACCCAGTGGCCGGTCCACAGCCGCCACGCTTCGCCGTGCATGATCGCGGTGCGGTCATAGAGGAAAACCCGCGGCGCGAGGCCCAGCAACAGAGCCGGGAGCGCAAACAGCTGGAGGTTGGAGCGGAGCGCCTTCATTTGCGGCTGGCGGCAAAGCGGCCGGCGAGGATCAGGGCGAAAAGCGCGGCGAACCAGCCGTCGAGCGCGCCGGCCCCGGTGTAGCCCGGCTTGTGCTCGATGCGGATGTTCTGCGGCTCCTCCTTGGCGCGGACCTTGAAGAGTTCGAGTTCCTGCGCGAGGTTGGCCGTCATCTGGGCGGAGGCGTCCTCGATGCCCTTGGCCGAGGCCTGTTGCAGGAAATAATCGGCGCGGAACAGTGTGGAGTGGTTCTGGACCGTGCTGGTCCCGGGGGCGCGGAACAACAGGCTGCGGCTCGGGATGTCGTAGACGACCGCCTCCATCAGCGTGTGCGTGCTGTTGCGCTGGGCGGGCACGAGGTAGGCACCGACGATCGTCCAGTAGGCGAGGCCCGCCTCCGTCTCGGTGGAGTTCTGCGCCTGGTCGTAGGCGATGAGGGCGACGACATCGATGCCCAGCATGGCGCGCAGCTGGTCGAGGTTTTCAAAGCCGCCGCCGGGCCGGAGGTAGGTGGTGGGGATGATCTCGATGGATTGGACAAAGGGCAGGGCCTTGAACTGGCCGGCGACCTTCCGCAGCAGCTCGGTCCTCTGCTGTTCGGTGAAGTTGGCCTGGATCGGCCGGAAGCCGCCGCGGCCGTCGCCCAGCCCGGCCGGGATGAAGGCCACGCCGACGCGCAGCGGCAGGCGCAGCGTCGGGATCTGCGGCTGGATGAAGGGCTGGTCTTTGTCGGGATAGAGGAACTGGACAACGCTGCTGGCCTCGTGATGGCGGCGGTTGCTCCAGCCGACGCAGCCGGTGAACATTGACAACAGCATCAGCCCGAGCAGCGCCAGGGCGACGAGGCGGGGGACTTGGAGGGAGAGCTTGTTTTCCATGCGGCGAGACTACCCGAAAGCCCCGCCGGGGCGTTAATCGATAAACCCGATGCGGGCCATTGAGCCGGGCAATGGGATTGCAGGAAGGAGGAGCGCGCTGATCCCGGCGCGCCAGGGATACCGGCCGGTGGGAAAAGCGCGTTGGGGTCAACGCGCTCCACCATCGAAACTATATTGCGTAACACCCCACCGGATGCAGGCTCCGGACCCAGCATGAACATCCACCACCTGGAACTGTTCTACTATGTGGCGCGGCACGGCGGCATCAGCCGCGCGGTGCGCAACATGCCCTACGGCATCCAGCAGCCGGCGGTCAGCAGCCAGATTTTGCTCCTGGAGGAGGACCTGGGCGCGAAGCTGTTCGAGCGCCAGCCCTTCAAGCTCACCCGCGAGGGCGAGGAGCTTTACGCGTTCGTCCGGCCCTTCTTCGACAACCTCTTCCCGATGGCGGAGAAGCTGCGCAAGCAGTCCGCGCCGTCGCTGCGCATCGGCGCCTCCGAGCTGGTGCTGCGCGACTACCTGCCGACGGTCGTCGAGCAATTGCGCCGCCACGAGCCGCGGCTGCGGCTCGGCCTGCGCTCGGGCTTCCAGGGCGAGATGGAAAAATGGCTGCTCGACCGCGAGATCGACCTCGCCGTCGTGCCGCTGGAGAGCAAGCCCCCGGCGCGGGTGCGCTGCCTGCGCCTGCTGCGGCTGCCCCTCGTGCTGCTCGTCCACAAAAAATCAAAATTGAAGTCCGCCGCCACACTGTGGGAACAGGGCGAGATCGGGGAGCCGCTCATCTGCCTGCCGGCGACGGAGCTGGTGACGAAGAATTTCCGGCGGGGCCTGCAGCGCCGGCAACTGGACTGGCCGCATTCGATCGAGGCCAGTTCCACGGAGCTGGTGACCCGTTATGTCGCCAACGGCTACGGCATCGGCGTGAGCCTCGGCCAGACCGAGGTGGTCAAACACCCGGACGTGCGCGTGCTGCCGCTCGAGGGCTTTGACCCGATCGAAATGGCCGCGCTGTGGAGCGGCGAGCCGTCGCCGCTCGTGCGCGTGGTGCTGGCGGAGGCGCAGCGCTACGTGGCGCAGCACTGGCCCGGCCTGGCGGTGGCGGACCAAATCGGCTGAGGCTAATGCTTCGCGGCGACCACCGGTCGCGCTTGGGTGGCCGCGATCCAGCCGTCGATCACGGTCTCCAGCACGGCGAGCGGGAGGTTGCCGCTTTGCAGGAAGACGTTGTGGAATTCCTTGATGGAGAATTTCGCGCCGAGGGCCTGCTGCGCCCTGGCGCGGAGGGCGAGAATCTTCAGCTGGCCGACCTTGTAGGCGCAGGCCTGCCCGGCAAAGACGACATAACGCTCCGCCTCGGAGGCCGGGATGCCGTAGTCGATGACCTGCTGGCGGGTCCATTTCTTGTTGTGCAACCCGGTATCAACGACGAGGCGGCGGGCGCGGAAGAGTTCGGCATCAAGCTGACCGAGCAGGCCGACGGGATCGCCTTCATACCAGTTATTCTCGGTGGCCAGCTGCTCGGCGTAGAGCGCCCAGCCCTCGGCGTAGGCGGAACCGCCGCCGAAGATGCCGTCGCGTCGGTAGCGGGGCAGGCTGGCGGTCTCGCGTTGCAGCGCGATCTGGAAGTGGTGGCCGGGGATGGCCTCATGATAAACCAGGGTCCGCATGCTGACGATTTTGAAAGTCGGGCCGGGCAGCGGCGCCCAAAAAATGCCGGGGCGGGACCCGTCCTTGGCCGGCCCGGTGTAGTGGGCGGCAGCGGTCTTCTCCGTGAACGGCGGCTCGCGTTTCACGACACAGGGGGCCTTGGGGCGGAGGTCGAACACGGCTTCGGAGCGTTTCAGGGCGTCGGCCAGGAGATCCTCATAACGCTTGATCAAACCGGCGCGCGGCTCGGGTTCGGCCGCAGGCTGGAGGCTGAGGTTGAGTTTCTCCATGCGGGCATTGATCGACCCCTCGGCGTAACCCAGCTGCTTGAGCAGACCGTCCATCTGCGCCTCGATGCGGGTGACCTCGGTGAGGCCGAGCGCGTGGACCTCGTCGGGCGTCATATTCGTGGTGGTGAAGCGGCGGAGAGAATTGGCATAGGCTTTGTCCCCGCCCGGCAGGCGCCAGAGGCCGGCATCGCTGGTCGTGTGGGGCAGTTGGTCCTGCAGCAGGGCCTGGGCGCGCCGGAAGGCCGGGATGATCTGCCCGGCCACGGTTTTTTCCGCGGCGGCGACAAAAGCGACGCGTGCCTCCGCGGTCACTTCCTGCAGCTTGCCGGCGCGCTCGTCGAGCGAGGCGACGAGGACATTCTTGGCCGGGGGGTCGGCGAGAAAGCGTTCGAACTGCCCGAGGGCGGACTTGGTGATGAAGTCCGGCATGAGGAAGCCGCGGGTGGCGGCGTCCTTGGCCTGCGCGATGCCTTCGTCCATCTGGGGGGCGACGAGCTCGAGCCGCGCGAGGTAGTTTTCGATGTCGCGCTGGTGGCGAATCGGGTGCGTCTGGCTGAGGAAATTGACGAGGCTCACCTGCAGGCCGCCGAACTGGCTGAAGATAAAATTAAAATCCGCGAACGGCTCGGAATCCACGCTGCCCTGGAGCGACCATTCGATGACGGCCGCCGAGATGCGCTGCTCGGGGTCGAGCCGGGCGCGGTCGAACCGCGCGATTTCGGCGAGGGCGGCTTTGGCTTTTGCGACCCGCGCCGCGCGGTAAGCCTTGGTGATGGGCGTGAGCTGGCGGTCGAGGGCATCCTGTTCGGGGCCGCTGAAAAACTGGGTGGCGGTGGCAGCAGTCGGGTTGGTCCGCATGATCTCGGCGGTGAGGGCGTCGGCCCAGGCGTCGAAATTTTTGTCGGCGGCCAGCGCAGGGACGGCCGTGGCGGCAAGGAGGGCGAACAGGCGGAGTAGCTTCATGGAGGAGACTGCCCACAAAACACTTTCATCGCCGAAGAGCTAGCCGAGAAAGTCCGGTCGGTGGAAAATAACATCTGGCGGTGACAGCCGGGGGAGGGGCCTTGGGCCCCGACTTCTTCTGGCGGCACAGGACAACCAGGGTCTGAGGCCCCTCCCCTCAAGCCTGTCCTCCGGTCTTGCCTCGGTTTACTCCTGTGCAAAGCTGGTTCCATGCCCGCCGTGGAAGGTCTGCGTTCCCCCTACGATAAAAGCGCCGGCGGTCTGCGCCACCTCGGCCGCATGTTCGACAAGATGCGCCTGAAGCAGGCCGGCAAGCTGCCGCCGGACTTCGAGCGCAACTACGGCCTCTCCTTCGGCCTCGACGGCATCCTCTGCGGCTTTCTGGGCGTGAAGTTCGAGGACATCGAGGCGCGGGTGCAGGCGGGCGGCGCCGACGCGGAGATCGTGGAGTGGGTTTTTTCGCACGGGCTGCGACCCAGCAAGACGCAGGCCGTGGTCTGGAACGAATACATCCGCAAGCTGGGCTGGAACGACCGTGGATCCGCGGTGCTCGCCAAGGCCAAGGCCGAGGGCGGCTACGCCGACCGGCACGACGTGGTGACGATCCTCGACGGCATCGAGGTCAGCGAAGGGCGCGAGCCGCCGGCTCAGCGGAGTTGATCAACCAGGAGAGTGGAGCGGCTTGACCTCATGACGCTCGATTCAGCGCGTTGGGGGCAACGCGCTCCACCCGCAAGGCGGTCACTTCTTCCGCGTGAAGACCGCCGGTTCGCCGTAGAGCGCGGGGTTGGCGAGGTTGGCGGAGATGAGTTTCTGGAGCGCGGCGCGGCCCTTGGTGCTTTCTGGGACGACTTTGGTGCTGACGGTGCGCACGGTGAGCTGCCGGCCGTCGGCCGAGAGCGTCGCGGTGAGATAGGTGTGGAGCCGGTCGTGGTTGAGCTCCTGCACGCTGAGGAAGGCGGTGCCGGCGAAATCGGAATGGAAGGCGGTGTAGAGGTCGTGGTCCATCGCCACGACATAGGTGCCCTCGTCGAGCTGGCGGACAACCAGGGTGCCCTTCCCGTCGTCTCCGCCGAGCCACACGCCGAGGAGGCGCGCGTCGACGTTGCGCGTCGGCCGGGCCGTGAGCGGCACGTCGTAGTTGCAGCCGACGAGAAGGAGGGCGGTGGCGACGAGGAGGCTGGCGAGGGAGAATTTCGGTTTCATGTTGGTGGCGAGACTGTCCGGTCGCGCCAGTAGTAGGGCGCGCGTTTGGCGTGGGCCACGGCATTGATCCAGATGACGTCGGCCGTTTCGAGGCAGTAGAGCGCAAAGGGGAAGCGGGGCAGCACGACCTTGCGGTGGCCGGATGCCGGGTGGAGGGGCCACGCCTCCGGGAATTCCTGAATCAACCTTGTCGCATGCTCCACCGCGGCCAGCAGTTCCAGCCCGAGCCCGCGTCTCAGCTGCTCGTAATACGCCATGGCGGCATCGAGTTCGCGTTCCGCCTCCCGATGGAGGAGATGCCGTTTCACGAGTGCCGCTTCCGCAACTCGGCGAACACTTCGCTGGCGGGGCGGCCTTGCGCCCGGCCCGAGCGGACTTCCTCCGCCCGGCGGATCAGCTCGGCATCCCAGGCCGGTGCGGCATCGGCCTCAGCCGGGCCATCCAGGGATTCCAGCAGATAGCTGGCCAGTTCGGCGCGGTCGGCGGCCGAAAGCGTGGTGAGCTGCGGCTTCAGTTTTTCAGCCAGGGCGGTCATGGGTGAAGGCTAGCCGGGAAGACCCGACGGTCAAGACGGAGGATGGACGCAAAACGGGGAGAGTTGTTTGCCCACGGATGGCACGGATATGCACGGAAGGGCGGGTCGGCGAAGATCAGATCGAACACGCCTTTCGGATGCTTCGCTCGAAGGGTGTCCATGACCTCAAGGCAGTCGCCATGGTAGAGGTAGAGGCCGCAGGCGTCGTCACGGCAGGCGAGCTTGGACGGCTGGAGAACGTCCGGGCCTTCGGCGACGATGGCATCCTCGGGCCGAAATATGGCGTCGTAGTCGGGATAGATGGCCTGCGGCAGGCGCGAGGACTTCTTGCTGGCGGGCTTCTTCGGCACGCGTTGATCGGATCGATCCGGGGTTGGAAAGGATCAAGGATAATTAGCGATAGGCTGTAAGCGGTAAGCTGTAAGCCGGGAACCCGCCGTCGCCCTTTGGGCTATGGCGAGGCGCCTTTTATCCCATGAAAAGCGAAAGGCCGCGGGGTGAGCCGCGGCCTCGGGGAAGTGGTCGGCGAAACGGCGCCCGGCGAATCACGCCTTGGTGGCGGCTTCCTCGGGGATGCGCATCGCGTAGAACGAGCGGTAGACGAACACCAACGCGACGGCGAAGAAGAAGGTGCCGATGGCGAGCTTGAGGTTCGGCTGGTTGTTCATCGTCACCGCGATCTCGACGGCGAGGAGGCCGAAGAGGGTGGTGAACTTGATGACGGGGTTCATGGCGACGGACGAGGTGTCCTTGAACGGGTCGCCCACGGTGTCGCCGACGACGGTGGCGGCGTGCAGGTCGGTGCCCTTCTGGCGGAGCTCGACCTCGACGATCTTCTTGGCGTTGTCCCAGGCGCCGCCGGCGTTGGCCATGAAGATGGCCTGGAAGAGGCCGAAGAAGGCGATGCCGATGAGGTAGCCGATGAAGAAGTAGGCGTTGAAGAACGGCAGCGCGAGGGCGAAGCAGAACACGACGATGAAGATGTTCCACATGCCCTTCTGGGCGTAGACGGTGCAGATGCGGACGACCTCCTTGGAGTCCTTCTCGGAGGCGGTCTTGGCGTCGAGCTTCATGTGCTCCTTGATGTAGACGACCGCGCTGTAGGCGCCGGTGACGACGGCCTGCATGGACGCGCCGGTGAACCAGTAGATGACGGAGCCGCCCATGATGAGGCCGAGGATGACCTCGGGCTGCACGATGGAGAGCTTGGTGACCGCGCCGCCAAAGAGGTTTTCCAGGAGGATGATGATGCCGAACACCATGGTGGTGGCGCCGACGACGGCGGTGCCGATGAGCACGGGCTTGGCGGTGGCCTTGAAGGTGTTGCCGGCGCCGTCGCCCTTCTCGAGCTGGTATTTGGCGTTCTCGAAGTCGGGCTTGAAGCCGAAGTCCTTCTCGATCTCGGCGGCGATGCCCGGCTTGCCCTCGATCTGGGAGAGCTCGTAGACGGACTGGGCGTTGTCGGTGACGGGGCCGTAGCTGTCGACGGCGATCGTGACGGGGCCCATGCCGAGGAAGCCGAACGCCACGAGGCCGAAGGCGAAGATCGGCGCGGCGAAGAGGAACTTGGCCGGCATCAGCGCGAGCAGGGCCGGGTTCTGCGAGAAGTAATACGAGACGGCCATGAGCAGCATGATGCACAGGCCCATCCAGAACGCGGAGAAGTTGCCCGCGACGAGGCCGGAGAGGATGTTGAGCGAGGCGCCGCCGTGCTTGGAGCAGTTGGTGACTTCCTTCACGTGGCGGGAATTCGTGCTCACGAAGACCTTGGTGAACTCGGGGATGAGCGCGCCGGCGACCGTGCCGCAGCTGATGATGACCGAAAGCACCCACCAGAGGGCGGGCTGCACCCCGGGCTGGTGCGCCAGCAGATAGTAGGAGGCGACGAACGTGATGCCGATCGAGACGGCGGACGTGATCCAGACGAGGTGGGTGAGCGGCGCCTCGTAGTCAAAATCCTTCAGATGGCCGTATTTGGCCTTCGAGAGGGCCTGGTTGATCCAGTAGGACGCGAGCGAGGTGACGATCATCAGCGCGCGCATGGTGAACAGCCAGACGATGAGCAGGGCGCACAGCTCCTGGCTGTCGGTCAGCGCGAGCGCGAGGAACGAGATGAGCGCGACGCCGGTCACGCCGTAGGTCTCGAAGCCGTCGGCCGTCGGCCCGACGGAGTCGCCGGCGTTGTCGCCCGTGCAGTCGGCGATGACGCCGGGGTTCTTGGGGTCGTCCTCGGGGAGCTTGAAGACGATCTTCATCAGGTCGGAGCCGATGTCGGCGATCTTGGTGAAGATGCCGCCGCAGATGCGGAGGACGGAGGCGCCGAGGGACTCGCCGATGGCGAAGCCGATGAAGCAGGGGCCGACGAGTTCCCGCGGGAGGAACACGAGGATGCAGATCATGAAGAACAGCTCGACGCAGACCAGCAGCAGGCCGACGCTCATGCCGGACTGCAGGGGGATGAAGAGCGTGTTGAGGGCGTTGCCCTTGAGCGCGGAGAAGGCCGCGCGGGAGTTGGCGACGGTGTTGATGCGGATGCCGAACCACGCGACGCCGTAGGAACCGAGGATGCCGAGGATGGAGGCGAGGAGGATGACGATGACATGGCCCGCACTGTTGTGCGAGAGCACCCCGAAGTAGTAGATCATGCAGGCGCCGATGAGCACCCAGAGGATGGCGAGGAACTTGCCTTGCGTGAAGAGGTAGGTCTTGCAGGTTTCCCAGATCATGTGGGAGACGTCCGCCATCGACTTGTGCACCTGCAGCGCCTTGGTCTGGGTGTATTGGACCAGGCCGAAGGCCGCGCCGATGGCGCAGATCACGATGCCGAGATACATCAGCGTGAGGCCGCTGACGCCGCCCAGGCCGTCGAAACGCACGTGCGTGAGATCGGGAATCTTGATGTCGGCCTCGCTGGCGAGGGCGGGGGAGGCGGTCGCGGCCAGGGCCAGCAGCGCGCCAAGTTGTTTCCAGGGGGTGATTTTTAGCATCGGAGGTTGGGAGTGTGTTGGGCGCGCAACTTGGCAAACGCCCCGGGGCGAGGCCAGTAAAATCTCCTCACCCCAACGGCCTATTTTCCGAGGGGCGGAACCATTGACGCGGGCGGGGGTTTAGGCTTCGTTCGCCCCGGCCATGCCGCTGCTGGAAATAACCCACCTGACGAAGACCTACGCCCGGCCCGGAGGTGGGGCGCACCGGGTGCTGGACGTGCGGGAGTTCGCCCTGGCGGCCGGCGCCCAGCTGGCGCTCCGGGGCGAGAGCGGCACGGGCAAGACCACCTTCCTCAACCTCATCGCCGGCATCCTCGCGCCGGACACGGGCGGCCTCGTGCTCGACGGCCGGGACCTGGCGCGGCTCGGCGAAGCCGGGCGCGACCGCCTGCGCGCCGAGACCATCGGCTACATTTTCCAGACCTTCAACCTGCTCCAGGGCCACACGGCCCTCGAAAACGTGGAGCTGGGCATGGCCTTCGGCCGCGGCGTGGACCGCGCGCACGCCGCCGCGCTCCTCCGGCGCGTGGGCCTGGGCGACAAGCTCGGGCATTTCCCGCGCCAGCTCTCGACCGGCCAGCAGCAGCGCGTGGCCGTGGCCCGGGCGCTGGCCAACCGGCCCCGGCTCGTGCTGGCCGACGAGCCCACCGGCAACCTCGACCGCCGCCACGGGCGCGAGTCGCTCGAGCTGATCCGCGAGGTCTGCCGCGAGACCGGCGCGGCGCTGCTGCTCGTGAGCCACGACGAGCGCGTGCTCGCGGCCTTCGAGCACATGCAGGACTTCTCGGCGATGAACCGGGCGCTAGGCATGACTGCGTCATGAAACCACAAAGGCCAAACCTCCGGTCGCCAAACACGGTTCTCGTTTTGGATTTGGCGGTTTCTTTGGGATTTGGCCCTTTGGCCTTTGGAGTTTTCCCCCAGTGATTTTGAACCTCATCTACCGCTCGCTGCGCCAGCACGCGCTCTCGACCGTCGTGACGGCCGCCAGCATCGCGCTCGCCGCCGGCCTGCTGCTGACCGTGTGGGTGGTGAAGACCCAGTCGCAGTCCGTGTTCGCCGCCACCAACTCCGGCTTCGACGCCGTGCTCGGCGCGCGCGGCTCCAAGCTCCAGCTCGTGCTCAACGCCGTGTTCCACCTCGAGGCCTCGCCCGGCAACATCGCGGCGGCGGACTTCGAGATGATCCGCCGCCACCCGGCGGTGAAGGCCGCCATCCCGCTGGCGCTGGGCGACACCGTGCAGGGCTGGCGCATCGCCGGCACGGTCGAGGCGCTGTTCAACAACATCGAGTATGCTCCGGGCCGGCGTTACGCCTTCGCGGCCGGCGGGCGGAATTTCAAGCTGGGCGAACACGAGGCGGTTGTCGGCAGCTACGCCGCGCAGCGGCTCGGCTGGCGCGTCGGCAGCACCTTCCATCCGCACCACGGGCTCTCCGCGGACGCGGGCCACGAGCACGACGAGACCTACACCGTGGTCGGCGTGCTCGCGCCGACGAACACCCCGGCGGACCGCATCATCTGGATTCCGCTCGAGGGCGTGCAGACGATGAGCGGCCACAATCCGCTGGCAAAAACCGAGCTCAGCGCCGTGCTCATCCAGCTCCGCGCGCCGGCGGCCGGCCTGATGCTGAACAACATGCTCAACGCCGCGGGCGGCAAACTCACCTTCGCCTATCCGATCGGCAGCATCGTGGCCGAGCTGTTCAACAAGATCAGCTGGGTGGACCGGGTGCTGACGCTCGTCGCGGGGCTCGTCGCGGTGGTCGCGGCCGGCTCGGTGCTGGTGAGCATCTACAACTCGATGAGCGCGCGGGCGCGCGACATTGCCATCCTGCGCGCCCTCGGGGCGCGGCGCCGCACGGTGTTCGGCGCCGTGGTCGGCGAGGCGGCGGTGATCGGCCTGCTCGGGGCGGCGGCGGGCTTCGCGGTGTTCGCGGGCCTGGCGGCGTTCGTGGCGTCGATCATCCGCGCGCAGACCGGCGTGGTGCTGGAGCCGTTGCAATGGAACCCGGTCTTCGGGTGGGGCCCGGCCGTGTTCACGGGCTTGGCGGTGCTTGGCGGCCTGGTGCCGGCCCTCAAGGCCTACCGCGTGCCCGTGGCCGAGACGATCGCGCCGGTCTCGTGAAGGATAAAACCCGCCACGGTCGGGCCGCCTTTCCACGCTGATGAGCGTGGGGGGATCCGAGCCTCTCCGTCGGCGAAGGGAGCGTGGCGCAGCCACCGGGAGCCGCTTCCGGTGGCCGGGCAGGGGGATTTTACGCTTACGCCGGCGCGGGTTGTGCCGATACAGGCATCTGAACCCTTGGTCGGAGTCGGCTGGGCGCGTTCCACCATGTCCGATATGCAAACTCTTTCTCCGCCGGCCGCATCCGCTCCGCCGGCCGCCGCTGCCGCCGCTCCGGCCGTTTGGTCGGGGGCGATTCCCGCCGCCTTTGCCCAGGGCGGCTCTTTCATCAAGGCGTTCGAGGAATCGCCCGCGCTCACCGCCCTTTTCAAAAAACCCGGCTTTGAGCTGATCTACATCAACGCGGTCGGCCGGCGCTGGCTGGACCCGGAGTCGGTCGGCACGTTCGGATCGCTCACCATGCAGGAGATTTTCGGGGTGAATTCGCTCAGCCTGCTCAAGAACCAGATTTTGCTGAAGACCTCCGTCTTTGGCAAATGGTCGGGCGCCTGCACCCTGCGGGATGCCTGGGGCAGCGAGCTGGCCGTCCAGGCCACGATCACCGAGCATGCCGGGGAAAAACAGGCCGCGGCCCGGTTCCTCTGCCTGCAGGCGACGCAGAAGGCGGGAGGACACGATACGGACGAGGCGGAGTCCGGCTTGTCCGACCATGAGCTGCTGCATGCCCTGCTCGAGTCGCTGCCCGACTCGATCTTTTTCAAGGATCTGCACAGCCGGTTTATCCGGGTGAACAAGGCCATGGCGCAAAAGATCGGCGGGGTCGAGCCCGCCGCCCTCATCGGCCACACGGATTTCGACTACTTCACGGCCGAGCACGCCCAGCCGACGTATGAGAGCGAGCAGGAGATCATCCGCACCGGGCAGCCGGTCATCGAGCTGGAGGAGAAGGAAACCTGGCCCGACGGGCACGTGACCTGGGTGGCCACCACCAAGCTTCCCCTGCGGGACCGGACCGGCTGCGTCATCGGGACGTATGGCATTTCCCGCGACATCACCGCGCGCAAGGAGGCGGAGGAGCAGAAGCAGAGCCTCCAGCTCCAGCTCCAGCTGGCGCAGAAACTCGAGTCCATCGGGCGCCTCGCCGCCGGCATCGCCCATGAGATCAACACGCCCTCCCAGTTCATCACCGACAACACGCATTTCCTCGTCAACGCGTTCAAGCAGCTGCGGGAGGTGCTGGAGGCGCACCAGGCCCTGCGGGCCCGCGCCGGCGCGGAGGGCGTCTGCGCCGAGGAGGCCGCCCGGGCCCTCGCCGTGGAGAAAGCGGCGGAGGTGGACTACCTCGCCGCCGAAATCCCCCGCACGCTGGAGCAGACCCTGGAGGGGCTGGGCCGGGTGGCCCGGATCGTGCGGTCCCTGAAGGAGTTTTCCCACCCGAACAACACGCAGAGCACCGCCGCCGACCTGAACCGGGCCATCGAGAACGCCGTCACCGTCACCCGCCACGAGTGGAAATACGTGGCCGAGGTGATCCTGGAGCTCGACCCCGAGCTCCCGC
Organism: Opitutia bacterium; assembly: GCA_016190985.1. Lineage (GTDB taxonomy): Bacteria > Verrucomicrobiota > Verrucomicrobiia > Opitutales > Opitutaceae > Lacunisphaera. The sequence goes on from JACPPI010000007.1 coordinate 193,623, forward strand.
CGGTGCCGTGCGTCGTCGATGAGTTCAACCAGGTCATGCTGAACCTGCTGGTCAACGCCGCGCACGCCATCGGCAGCGCGCAGAAAGCCGCCGGCAGCTCCGAGCTGGGGCGCATCACGATCCGCACGCGCTTCGACGACCAGCGGGCGCTGATCGACGTGCAGGACACCGGGATCGGCATCCCGCCCGGGATCCGGCACCGCGTCTTCGAGCCCTTCTTCACGACGAAGGAAATGGGCAAAGGCACCGGCCAGGGGCTCACGCTGGTCCACGCCGTCATCGTCCAGCACCACCAGGGCGAGGTTGATTTCACGACCGAGGTCGGCCGCGGCACCACCTTCCACCTGAAGCTCCCCCGCCACAAACCCCAGCCCCGGACCAGCCCGACATGAAACCCAAGATCCTCTTCGTGGATGACGACAGCAGCCTGCTGGCCGCCTTTCAGCGCAATTACCGCAACCGGTTCAGCTTCGACATCGCGCTCGGCGGCGAGGAGGCGCTCCGCCTGCTCCAGTCCACCGGGCCCTATGCCGTGGTGCTGGCCGACATGAACATGCCCGGCCTGAGCGGCATCGAGGTGCTGGAGCGGGTGCGGGAGCTGTCGCCGGGCAGCGTCCGCATGATGCTCACGGGCAACGCCGACCAGCAGACGGCGATCAACGCCGTGAACCGCGGGGCGGTCTTCCGTTTTCTCAACAAGCCGTGCCCGCCGGACATCCTGGGGTCCGCGCTGGAGGCGGCCCTGCAGGAACACCAGATGCGGCAGCTGGAGCGCGAGCTGCTTGAGGGCACGGTCTCCGGCAGCATCAAGATGCTGACCGAGGTGCTCGGCATGGTCGCCCCCGACGCCCTCGGGCGCGGCCAGCGCCTGCGCGATTCCATCACGCGCTTTGCCCGCTGGCTCAAGGTGGAGCCGCTGTGGGAATTGGAGATCGCGGCCCTGCTTTCCCCCATCGGCTACGCGGCCGTCCCGCCCGCCATCCTCCACAAGCTCGCCGGCGACTCGGACCTGACGCTCGGCGAAGCCGCGATCGTCCGCCGGGTGCCGCAGATCGGCCACAACCTCCTGGTGGACATCCCGCGGCTGAAGACCGTCGCCACCATCCTGCTCTACCAGGACCAGCACTTCGATGGCACGGGGTTCCCCGCCGACGGCTGCCAGGGCGCGGCCCTGCCCCTGGGCAGCCGCCTGATCAAGATCCTGAACGACCGGCTGACGCTCGAGGCCGACGGGGTCGTGAAACAGGCCGCCTTCAACGCCATGCGGCTGCGCAAAGGCCTGTATGATCCGCAGCTGCTGGAGCAGAGCTTCGCCTGCCTGAGCACGTTCCTGGTGAACGCCATCTCGGCCGAGCGGAAGGTCCTGCCGCTGCCGCTCAACAAACTGCAGCCCGGGGACATCATCGTGTCGGACATCCGCCTGAGCGGCGGGGCGCTGCTGGTCGGCGCCGGCAGCCGGCTGACGGCGATGGGGATCGAGCGCATCGCCAACTTCGCCCGGCTCGGCGAAGTCCAGGAACCGTTCTTCATCCAGCGCGAGGAGACCTGAGCGGGAGGCGGGCGCTCCACGCCCGTAGCGGCGGCCATCAGGCTGCTCGGCGCCGTGCTCGGCTTTGCGGTCTACGCCGTGCTCGGCGGCGCGGTCGCGTCGATCATCCGCGCGCAGACCGGCGTCGTGCTCACGCCGCTGCAATGGAACCCGGTCTTCGGGTGGGGCCCGGTCATGGCCGAGACGATGGCGCCGGTCTCGTGACAGGTTTTGTGGGAACGGGTTTATCTCGCGACTTTCGGTCTCCGAGAGGGAGCCGGGGCGTAAAGTCCCTCCCGCTTATGAAATCGCCAAATCCTTTGACCTGCCGCCGCTCCTGACTACCTTCCGCGCGATGAAGAACCGCCTCCGCCATCTCCTGCTGCTGGCCGCCGGTGCGCTGGCGTTGCGCGCAGCCGAGCCGGCGAAGGCGGAGGGTTATGAGAACGTGGGCTTCGACCGGCTGGCGGCGTTCAGCTACACGCCGCCGGAAACCGAGACCGCGAAGCCGGCCGACCAGATCCCGGAAAAAATCCGCGCGCTCGACCAGAAGAAGGTCGCGGTCACGGGCTTCATGCTGCCGACCAAGATGGACAAGGGGCTCGTGACGGAATTCCTGCTGGTGAAGGACCCGATGATGTGCTGCTACGGCGTGATGCCGCGGATCAACGAGTGGATCGTGGTGAAGATGGTCGGCGGCGGCGTGAAGCCGCTGATGGATATCCCCATCACCTTCGAGGGGAAACTGAAGGTGGGCGAGATGTTCGAGAACGGCTACCTGACCGGCGTCTACCTGCTCGAAGGCGAAAAGATGGCCGGCGTGAAGGGGTGAATGGATGTAGGGCGGGATCGCTGATCCCTTCGAAATAGCGATCCCCGGAGCAAGCTTCGGGCGTTCCAACAATTTCTCGCTGTCCGCTTTTGTGGGAGCGACCTTGGTCGCGACTGTCGCGTGCCAGCACGCTCCCACAGGTTCGATCCAAGCTGGAGCAAACTCCGGGGGGTGTGACCCAAAGGAAACAACAGGCGGGGAGGCTGGCGCACTCGTCGCGACCCCGTCCTGCATTCCCCTCAGCGGGCGTAGACGCCGTGGGCGTCGAGGCCGGGCTCGACGGTGACCTTGAAGGTCTGCTTCACCTTCACGTCCTTGTAGCTGAGCTCGGCGGTGTAGTCGCCGGGCGGGACGAACTTCTTGCCGTCGTCGCCGCCGTATTCGACGCGGTAATCCTTGCCGAGGCGCAGGTCCCAGTTGAAGCGGTTGAAGCCGGGGACGCCGGGCTGCTCGAACTTGGCGACGGTGTGGCCGGCGGCGTTGCTGATTTTGACTTCGACCTTCTCGCCGGTGAACTCCCGGACCCACACGGTGAGCAGCGCGCCCTCGGCGGGATTGTCGCCGCGGTAGAAACCCTTGCCGCTCTCGTCCACCCAGCCGGGCATGAGGTGGCGGCCGTGCGCGGGGCGGATGCTGAAGAGGTGCGCGTCCTTCGCCGCGACCTCGGGCGTGAACTCGCGCAGCGGGCGCGTGTCGTCGAAGATGTAGATGGAGCGGCCGTGCGTGCCGACGACGAGGTCGCCCTCGCGGGCCTGGATCTTGAGGTCGTCCACGCGGACGGCGGGGAGGCCGCCGAACTTCACCCAGTTCTTGCCGCCATTCAACGAGGCGAAGAGGCCGAACTCGGTGCCGGCGTAGAGGAGGCTGGCGTTGACGGGATCCTCGCGCACCACGGAGACGTGGGCGTTGGCCGGCAGGTCGCCGGAGAGGCGGGTCCACTCGGCGCCCAGTTTGGTGAACTTGTAGATATATGGCGCGTTGTCACCGCTGCGGTAGGCGGTGAAGACAACGTAGCCGCTGTCGGCGTCGAACTGGCTGGGCTCGATGCGGGCGATCCATTTGCCGCGGGCCTCGGCGGGGATGGTGTCGGTGAGCTCCTTCCATTGCTTGCCCTCGTTGTCGGTGAGCCAGAGGCGGCCGTCGTCGGTGCCGGCGAAGAGGCGGTCGGCCTGCAGGGGCGACTCGGCGAGCGCGTAGACGACGGCGTAGGTCTCGGCGGCGCTGCCGACGGTGGTGGTCTTGTCGGGCTCGTTGCGCGAGAGATCGGGGCTGATGATGTCGAAATGCTCGCCGTGGTTGGTGAGCTTGAAGACGTGGTTGCCGCCGAGGTAGAGCGTGTCCTTGTGGTGGCGGCTGAAGAAGAGCGGCGAGGTCCAGTGGAAGCGGAACGCGGGCGAGCCCTCGGTGGGCTGGGGCTTGGCGCTGTGCAGCTCGCCGGTGCGCATGTTGATGCGCACCACGTCGCCGCCCTGCGAGTCGGCGTAGATCACGTCGGGATTCTCGGGGTCGAAGGCGTTGTAGAAGCCGTCGCCGCCGCCGAGGTTGAGCCAGTCGGCGTTGCGGATGCCCTCCTTGTTGTAGACGCGGCTGGGCCCCATCCAGCTGTTGTTGTCCTGCAGGCCGCCGGCGACCCGGTAGGGCGTGGAGTTGTCGACGTCGATGCGGTAGAACTGTCCGGCAGGGAATTTCGTGAGGTGATCCCAGTTCTTGCAGCCGTCGAAGGTCTGGTAGAGCCCGCCGTCGTTGCCGACGAGCAGGTGCTGCGAGACGGGCGGCGCGGGCTTCTCGCCGTCCTTCGGGGCCTTGGGCGCGGGCGCGCTGCCGGGGCGGATGGCAAGGGCGTGGACATCGACGTGGACCTTCCCGAAGAGATCCTCGCGGAAGGTCTTTCCGCCGTCGTCGGAGACGTAGACGATCCAGCCGAGGTCGTAGACGCGCTGGTCGTTGGCCGGGTCGATCTCGAGCTTGCTGAAATAAAACGGGCGCGGGTTGAGCGGGTTGACGCGCGTCCAGGTGGCGCCGGCGTCCTCGCTGCGGAAGATGCCGCCCTGTTTGCTGTGGTTCTGGTCGATGTCGCTGGTGCCGCCGGCGTCGCTCTGCACGACGGCCATGACGACGCGGGGATTGCTGCGCGCGACGGCGAGGCCGATGCGGCCGGTCTTGGCGGGGAGGCCGGTGGTGAGTTTCGCCCAGGTGTTGCCGCCGTCGGTGGACTTGAAGATGCCGCCGACATCGGCGCCGTCCTTGGTGGCCCGGACGCCGTAAAGGAAGGCCCAGGGCTTGCGCTGGCGGGCGTAGAGCGCGGCATAGAGCACATCGGGGTTGGCGGGATCGATCACGAGGTCGGAGGCGCCGGCGACGGTGTCGTTCGGCGCGGGCGCGGTGAGGACGGCCCTCCAGGTCTTGCCGCCGTCGGTGGTTTTGTAGACGCCGCGCTCGCCACCCTCGGCCCAGAGCGAACCGCCCGCCGCGACCCAGACGATGTCGGGGTTGGCCGGGTGGACGACGATGTGGCGGACGGTGCGCGACTCCTTGAGGCCGGCGAACTCGAATTTGCCGCCGCCGTCCGTCGACTTGTAGAGGCCGATGCCCCAGCCGGAGGAATTGCGGTCGTTGCCCTCGCCGGTGCCGACCCAGACGACGTCGGGGTTGGACGGGGCGACGGCGACCGCGCCGATGGACTGGCAGGGGATGTTGTCGAAGATCGGCGCAAAGGTGACGCCGTTGTTGGTTGTCTTCCACACGCCGCTGGTGGCGAAGCCGACGTAGCAGGTCGTCGGGCTCACCGGGTCCAGGGCGAGGTCGGAGATGCGGCCGCCCATCTCGGCCGGGCCGATGGCGCGGGCCTTGAGGTTCTTGAGCTGCGATTCGGCGGGGGACTGGGCGGAGGCGAGGACGGCCGCCACGAGGGCGGCGAGGGGAACGAAGCAACGCGATTTCATGTTGCCGCCAGCAGAGCGGCCCGGCGCGCGGCCGGCAAACAAAACCCGCGCCGCCGCCGGGGCGGGTTCAGCGCGAGATGTCGCGCTGGGTGAGGACCTTGAAGCCGCGGGTGTTGAGCGCGGTGGCGGCGAGGTCGTTGTCCTCGACGCTGAGCGCGATGGCGGAGCGGCCGCGCGGGCGCATGAGGAAGGAGTAGGCGTAGTGGATGTTCACCTCGACGGTGAGCAGCGCGCCGAGCACGGCGCCGAGCTGCGCCTCGTCGGAAATTTCCACGGCGACCACCTCGCACTCGGTGAAGAAAAAATTGTTGGCGGCCATCAGCTCGCGGGCGCGGTCGGGGTCGTCCACGATCATGCGGTCGAGCGCGGTGTCGGTCTGGTCGATGGTGGTCATCGCCATGATGTGGACGTTGTGCTTCGCGAGCAGGGCCACGAGGTCGTGCAGCCGCCCGACGCGGTTCTCGATGAACACGGAGAACTGCTTGACGGGATCGGCGGCGACCGGGGCGGCGGTGTCGGACATGGCGGCAAGCCAGACCGTAGGCCCGCCGGGGCGGGCGGTCAATGCCGCGGTGGCCGCGCGCAGGCTTGTGTGCGCCGCGCGAAAACCTAACGTGACCCAATGCCCTCCGCCGATCCGCATGCCCGCCTGGCCCGGCGGGCGCAGGAAAGCGCCGCCCTCGTGCTGCGCGGCATCGGATTGAACGCCGCGCTCGCGGCCGTGAAGCTGGCGGGCGGCGTCTTCGGCCACACCTATGCGCTCATCGCCGACGCGGCGGAGTCGATGCTCGACATCCTGTCCTCGACGCTGGTGTGGGCGGGCTTCAAGGTGGCGGCCCGCCCGCCCGACGCGGACCATCCCTACGGCCACGGCAAGGCCGAGCCGCTGGCCGGCATGGCGGTGGCGCTTTTCATTTTCGCCATGGCCGGCTGGGTCGCCTGGCACGCGGTGCGCGAGATCATCACCCCGCACCAGGGCCCGGCCTGGTGGACGCTCCTCGTGCTCGCCGGCGTGATCGTGGCGAAGGCGCTGTTCTCGCGCCGCATGGGCGCGGCCAGCGCGGCCGTGGGCAGCACGACCCTCGGCATCGAGGCGCTGCACCACTGGTCGGACGCGCTGACCTCGGCGGCGGCGTTTGTCGGCATCAGCATCGCCCTCTGGGGCGGGCCGGGCTGGGAAACGGCCGACGACTGGGCGGCGCTCTTCGCCTGCGTCATCATCGCCTTCAACGGCCTCGGCATGTTCCTCAAGGCGCTCGGCGACGTGATGGACACGGCGCTGCCGCGGAATCTCGAGGACGAGGTGCGCGCGCTCGCGCTCGCCGTGCCGGGCGTGGCCGCGCTGCACAAGGTCCGCATGCGCAAGAGCGGGCTCAGCCTCCTCGTCGACATCCAGGTGCAGGTCGACGGCCAGCTCACGGTGCGCGAGGGGCACGACATCGCCCACGCGGTGAAGGACGCCCTGCTCGCCTCGGCCCCGCACGGCATCGACGATGTCACGGTGCACATCGAGCCCCGGCGGGAGCCGGCGGGGCAATAGGGTTGTCATCGCCGGGGCGTTGTGGCGGATTGCCGCCGTGCCCCGGATGCCCCGCCTGCTCCTGCCCGGCCTGTTGCTGCTGGCGTTTTGCGCCGCCGGCCGGGCCCAGCCCGCCCCGCCGCGGCCGGCCCGCGACGCCGGTCCGCCGCTCTCCACGGCCACCGACTCCGAGCTGCCCGATGGCGACGAGGTGTGGGCGGCGGCGCAGGAAACGCTGGCGAAGGCCGGCTCCGAGCCCGACGCCCTGCGCGCCCTCGTGACCGTGGTGAATCTGCAGCGCCGCCGCGGCGACTACACCGCCGGCCTGGCCGGCGCCCGCGACGGGCTCGCCCGGGCGCGGCGGCTGGGCGAGGTCCGCCTGCAGGTGGATTTCCTCTACCTGCTGGGCCGGCTCCACTGGAACCTCACCGACTACCCGCACTCGCTGGAAAACCACCTCGAGGAACTCAAGCTCGCGCCGCAGCTGGCGGACGACTCGGTGCTGGCGCGCACGCACGGCGGCCTCGGCCTGACCTACCAGCGCTACGGCCGCGACGCCGACGCGCTGCGGCATTTCAGCCTCGGGCTCGGGTTCGCGGCCAGGGCGGGCGACGTGCGCATCCGCTCCAGCCTGATGAACAGCCTGGGCAACTATTACCTCGGCCTCGGCCGCTACGACCAGGCCGCCACCATCCACGAGCAGGCGCTGAAGCTCCGCGAGGGCTACGGCAACCGCCGCGCCATCGCCGAATCCCTCACCAACCTCGGCCTCATCGCCGACGCGCGCGGGGATTCCGCCAAGGCCATCGACTGCCTCCAGCGCGCGCTCGCGACCTTCGAGGCGCTGAAATACCGCCGCTACATCGCCAACACGCACCGCCGGCTCGCCCTCGTGCTGCGCAAGGCCGGGCGCCCCGACGAGGCGTTCGCCCACCTGCAGACCGCCCTCCCGATCGCCGTCACGCTGGAAAGCGCCGAGGTGCTGGCCGAGATCTACCAGGAGTTCGCCCTCACCAGCGAGGCCCGCGGCGACCTGGCGGCGGCGCTCGACCACCAGCGCAAATCCGCCGCCGCGACCGAGCAGATGCGCAACGAGCGCGACCGCCGGAGCATGGAGGAGCTGCGCGCGCGCTACGGCGCCGAGCAGCGCGAGCTGGAGATCGCGCTCCTCAAGCGCGGCCAGGAGCTCCAGCAGGCCGAGCTCCGGCGCCGCCGCGCGCAGAACCTCACGCTCGTGGCCGGCCTGGCCGGCGGCGTGGTGCTGCTCGGCGCCGTCATCCTGCTGCAACGCTTCCGCCTCCGCGCGGAACGCCGGCTGCACGCCGTCACCGAGCACGCCCGCGAGCGCGCCGAGGCGGCGGAGCGCCTGAAGTCGCGCCTCCTCCAGATCGCCTCCCACGACCTGAAGGTGCCGCTGACCGCGCTCAACGCCACGGCCGGCCTGATCGGGCGCGACCCGGGGGACGCGGCGGCCGTGCGCCGGCTCGCCGGCGGCATCCAGGCCGACACGGCGCGCATGCGCGGCCTCGTGCGCGATTTTCTCGACGCCGCCGCGATGGAGGAGGGCAACCTCCAGCTGCACGCGGCCGAGCACGACCTCGCCGGGATCGCGCGCGGCGCGACCGAGAGCCTGGCCGCCGTGGCGGCCGCGAAGAACCAGCGGCTCCGCTTCGTGCCCGCGCCGGGCCCGCTGCCCCCGGTCAACGCCGACGGGGAGCGGTTGCGCCAGGTGTTCGACAACCTCATCGGCAACGCGCTCAAGTTCACCCCGCCCGGCGGCGAGGTCACGGTCGCGACGGGCGAAGCCGCGGGCTGGGTCTACGCCGAGGTGCGCGACAGCGGGCCGGGGCTCGGGCCGGCGGATTTCGCCAAGATCTTCACGCCGCACCAGCGGCTGTCGGCCAAGCCGACCGGGGAGGGGGAGGAATCGACCGGACTCGGCCTCTTCATCGCGCGGGAGCTGCTCACGTTGCAGGGCGGGCGGCTCGAGGTGCGATCCCAGCCGGGCCAGGGCGCGGTTTTCCGGGTGCACCTGCCGGTGGCCGTCCGGCCGGGGGCGGGGTGATCAACCCAGGCCGTTGCGCAGGCACCAGCGCACGAGCGTGGGCACGTCGTGCAGGCCGAGCTTGGCCAGGATGCGCGCCCGGTGTTTTTCCACCGTGCGCGTGCTGAGCCCGAGTTGCTCGGCCACCTCCTTCGAGACCAGGCCGCGCGCGACGAGGCGCACGACCTCCTGCTCGCGCCCCGACAGCGCCTCCGCGCCAAGGCGGGGCAGCGGCGGCTCGCTGGCGAGGGACGAGGGCACGGGCGGCGGCACCGTGGCGGAGAAAAACATGCCGCCGTCGAGCACGCATTGCACGGCGCGGTCGATCTGCTCGAGCGGGGAGTTTTTGTCCACAAAACCGGCGACGCCGAGCGAGACCAGCTCGGCCGGCAGCCGGGCCTCCGGATGGGCGGTGAGCATCACCACGCGGGTGGCGATGCCGCGCTGCCGCAGCTCGCGCACGAGGTCGCGCCCGTCCATGTCGCGCAGGTAGAGGTCGGCGATCAGCAGGTCGGGCGGGGCGGCGAGGCAGGCGGCCAGGGCTGCGCGGCCGTCGCCGAAATCGAGCAGCTCCGCCGGTTGGAAGCGGCGCTGCAGCGCATCCTTCAGCAGTCCGCGGAAAGTCGCGGTGTCGTCCACCAGGACAAAGCGCGGCGCGTTGGGTGGGTTGGTGGCCATGGCCAGGTTGAGCACACGCATGTCCCGGCCCACTGCAAGACCGGGCTCGCTTACGTAGTTCTACGCCATGCCGGCGGTGGAGGCGTCCCTCTAGGCGGCGGGGGGGAAGAGGAATACAGTCATGCGCCCCGCACTGCGCTTGCCCGCCGGAAAACCCCGCCGGAAAGCGCCGCGCTGCACCCATCTCCACCCGCCACCGCATGATCCGATCGCGCACCGTTCTCTTCGTGTTTGCCGGCCTGCTCGCCAGCCTGGCGGCCGCCGAGGGACCGGCCCACGCGAATTTCGCCTTCGAGAGCGGCGGCCACAGGCTGACCGTGTGGTATCACCGGCCCGCCGCCGCGCCGGCGGACGCGCCCGTGCTCTTTGTCATCCACGGGGTGGGGCGGAACGCCGAGGAATACCTGGCCGACTGGATCGAGCTGGCCGAGCAGAAGAAGTTCCTGCTGGTGGCGCCGGAGTTTTCCAAGGCGGAGTTTCCCGGCGAGGAGGCCTTCAACTCCGGCAACCTGTTCGACGCGGCGGGGCGGGCGCTGCCGCGCGCGCAATGGTCCTACAGCATGATCGAGCCGATGTTCGACACGGTGCGCGCGCGCCTCGGCAGCGCCCGGAACGATTACCTGATCTACGGCCACTCGGCCGGGGCGCAGTTTGTGCAGCGTTTCCTCTACTTCGTGCCCCAGGCGCGGGTCACCCGCGCCTGCGCCGCCAACGCGGGCTGGTATATGCTGCCCGAGTTGAGCCGGGACTATCCCTACGGCCTGAAGGGCACGCCGGCCGACGCGGCGGCGCTGCGCACGGCGTTCGCGCGGCCGGTGGTGATCCTGCTCGGCGAGGCCGACACCGACCCGAACCATGCCGCGCTGCGGCACACGCCCGAGGCCGACGCCCAGGGCCTTTGCCGCTTCGCCCGCGGCCAGTATTTCTTTGCCCGCGCCAAAACGGCGGCAGACGCCATGCAGGCGCCGTTCCACTGGACGCTGGCCACCGCGCCCGGCATCGCGCACTCTAACAAGGGCATGGCGCCCTTCGCCGCCCGCCAGTTGTTCTCCGAGTGATTTTCCAACCCACCAGCACCATGAGCCCAACCCCCACCTCCCCCCGCCGCCTCTCCGCCGCCACCTGGCTGGCGGGTGCGGCGTTTGCCGTGACCTTGTCCGCCCAGCAGGTCACCCCGCCGGCCGCCGCGCCGGCGGCCCCGGAAGAAAAAGTCGTCCAGCTTGAACGCTTCACCGTCACCGGCACGAACATCAGGCGCCTCGACCAGGAGAAGGTTTTGCCCGTCACCGTGCTCGACCAGCAGGCGATGGACGCCCGCGACGCCTCGCAGGCCTCCGACCTGCTCACCTCGCTGTCGCAGGTCACCGGCCTGCCCGGCAACGAGACCGCGACGCTCGGCGCCACCGCGCGCGGCGACAACGCCACCGTCTCGCTCCGCGGCATCCCCTCCAGCAACACCCTCGTGCTGCTGAACGGCCGCCGCCTGCCGCCGCACCCCATCAGCCAGGGCGAGGCCGGCGTGCCCACGCTCTCGACCAACGTCAACCAGCTGCCCAACCGCGGCCTCGACCGCATCGACGTGCTGCGCGACGGCGCCTCCGCCATCTACGGCACCGACGCCGTGGCGGGCGTGGTCAACTACGTCACCCGCCGGAACTTCACCGGCACCGAGCTGCAGCTGCGCTATGGCGAGACCAGGCTCGGCGACGGGCAGGAATACCGGGCGACGCTCATGCACGGCTTTGAGTTCGCCGGCGGCAAGGGCCGCGGCCTGGTCACGCTCGACTACTACAAGCGCGCGGCGATGTTCGCCCGCGACCGCGCCTTCTCGGCCGAGGCCGACAACAGCTCCCGCGCCCCGGCGCCGTGGAATGTCCCGACCAACACCACCTTCAACCTCCGCTCGGCCACGACCGAATACGGCAGCTACATCCTCGGCACCGTCACGGCCACGGACGCCTTCGGCAGCGTCAGCGGCTTCACCGGGGCGCGCCCGGCCGGCGTGCCCGCGACGCTGGCCTCCGCCGCCGGCGTGTTCTTCCTCGCGCCCAACGGCGCCGGGGGCGTGCAGTTCCTCACCGCCACGCCCAGCCGCGCCGGCGTCACCCATGACTATTACTGGAACAACAACGCCTACCGCGTCATCCAGCCGGAGTCGAAGCGCGCCACGCTCTTCGCCAGCGGCGACTACGAGATCAACGCCCGCCTCTCGGCCTTCGCCGACCTGAGCTATTACCGCGCCGATTCCCTCACCGTGCGCGAGCCCGACGGCATCACGCAGAGCACGGACGGTTTCATCATCGTGCCCGTCACGAATCCCTTCAACCCCTTCGGCAACCGCTTCTGGTCCCCGACCGGCGCGCCCAACGCCGACGGCACGCCGCGCCTCACCGGCACGCCCTCGGCCGTCTCCATCACCAACAAGCGCCTCACCGACCTGATGTCGCGCACGGCCTCCGTCACCGACACGATCTACCGCGGCGTCGCCGGCCTGCGCGGCAGGCTCTTCGACACCTGGAGCTGGGAAGGCGCCTTCGTCTACGCCGAGGCCAAGGTGGACGACGCCGAGGAAGGCCCCAGCCGGAAAAGCCGGTTGAAAAACGCCATCAACCAGACGGACCCGTTGCTGACCTTCAACCCCTTCACCCGCACCTTCGCCGTGCAGAACGGCGCGCTCGTGGTCACCGGCGACTACCGGAATCCGGAGTTTGTGCAGAACACCTTCCGCTCCTCGTTCGTCCGCAGCGGCGTCACCACGCTCGCCAGCGGCGATTTTCGCGCGAGCGGCGACCTCTGGCCGATCTGGGGCGGCAACACCCTCGGCGCGGCCGTCGGCGGCGAATACCGCTACGAGGGCTACGACGACAGCCGCCCGCCCTTCGCCGGCCTGAACCCCGCCGGCTCCGGCCTCGACCCGGCCGCGAACGACTTCCTCGGCTTCTCGCCGAACTCCGACACGCACGGCACGCGCCGCGTGCTCGCCGCCTACGCCGAGGTGGTCGTGCCGCTCGTCGGCAACAAGTTCAAGCTCCCGCTCGTCCGTTCGCTCGAGCTTTCCGCCTCCGCCCGCTTCGAGAGCTACTCCGACTTCGGCGACACCACCAAGCCCAAGGTCGGCCTGAACTGGCGGCCGGCCCCCTGGGTGCTGGTGCGCGGCTCCTACAACGAGGGGTTCCGCGCCCCCAACCTGGCGCAGCTCTTCACCGGCACCCTTATCCGCACGGTGACCGGCAGCACCGACACCTACCGCAGCCCCGTCACCGGCCTGCCCACCGACGGCCCGTCGAACCGCCGCAGCGTCGCCTCGGGCAACCGCGATCTCCAGCCGGAAGAATCGAAGGGCAAGTCCGCCGGCCTCGTCGTCGAGGTGCCGGTGCTCAAGGGCCTCTCCTTCGGCGTCGACTACTGGGAGACCGCGCAGACCAACGTGATCGCCTCCTCCGGCTCCATCGCCGACGACAGCCAGGCGCTCAACGCCGCCACCCAGGCCGCGCTCGCCGCCGGCCAGGCCATCGGCGCCATCGACCTCGGCTCGGGCACGGCCAGTTACAAGGGCGACGGCTCCGTCGTCCGCCTCCCGGTCACGCAGGCCGACCGCGACGCCTTCAACACCTTCAACTCCACCCGCACGCCGGACAACCAGAAGGCCGTGGTCGGCGCCATCGACATCCTGCGCACGACCTACTTCAACAAGTCCTCCCAGTTCGTGAACGGGCTGGATCTCGACCTGACCTACCGGTTCCCGAAACTCGCGCTCGGCACCTTCACCTTCACCACCACCTGGACGAAGCTCATCGACTTCTATGCCTACAACGCCGCCGGCGCCTCGCGCGCCAACCTGCTGTGGACGAACGCGACCGCGGTTGGCGGCGCGACGCCGAAATGGCGCGGCAGCGCCTCGCTCAGCTGGCGGCGCCAGGACTGGAGCGCCAGTTTTTCCGCCTACTACATCGGCGACTACAGCGACGCCGGGGCCACCACGACCCAGTCCATCGCCGATTCGCTCGGCAATCCGGGTTACATCGTGCCGGTCTTCACCAACGGCAGCACCGTCTACCGTTACCGCGTGGGCGACTCGATGAGCTACAACGCCAGCGTCTCCTGCCGCATCCGCGCGCAGGACAACAAGTGGCTCAAGGACACGACCGTCCGTGTCGGCGTGGTGAACCTGTTCAACGCCACCCCGCCGCTCTCGAGCGACTCGCGCGGCTACGACCCCGCGGTCTACAACCTGATGGCCCGCGGCCAGTCCTGGTCGCTCCAGATCTCCAAGAAGCTCTGAGCCCGTCATCCGGCCTCCGGTCATATTTCCTCGGGCGAAAAATGACCGGAGCGGGATTGCCCGGCGAATGGCGCGAAACGGAAACTCCTTTCAGCTTCGTTTCAGCCTCACCACAGTCTTTCGCGGTCTCATGCCGTGCGCCACGCCCTGACCAACCCATGAAATATCTCCGCTCCCTCTACGTCCAGGTGCTCCTGGCCATTGTGGTCGGCGTCACGCTCGGCGTGCTGGCGCCGGACTGGGCCGTGCCGCTCAAGCCGCTGGGGGAAGGTTTCATCAAGCTGATCAAGATGCTGATCGCGCCGATCATCTTCACCACCGTGGTGGCGGGGATCGCCGGCATGGGCGACATGAAGAAGGTCGGCCGGGTGGGGGTGCGGGCGCTCATCTACTTTGAGGTCGTCACCACGCTCGCCCTGATCATCGGGCTGGCGGTCGGCAATGTCTTCGCCCCGGGCGCCGGGGTGCACGCCAACGCCGCCACGCTCGATGCCGGCTCGGTCGCCGGCTACACCAAGGCGGCGGCCCAGCTCAGCACCGTGGAGTGGCTGCTGCACCTCATCCCCAACACCTTTGTCGGGGCCTTTGTGGAGGGCGACATCCTGCAGGTGCTGCTGGTCGCCCTGTTTTCCGGTTTCGCCCTGGCGCGGCTCGGGGAGCAGGCCCGGCCCATCACCAACCTGCTGCACGAGGCGGCGAAGGTGTTCTTCAGCATCGTGTCGCTGGTCACGCGGCTGGCCCCGGTCGCGGCGTTTGGCGCCATGGCCTTCACCGTGGGCAAATACGGGCTCGGGTCCCTCGCGGCGCTCGCGAAGCTCATGGCCTGCGTCTATCTGACCTGCGGCGTCTTCATCATCGTCGTGCTCGGGAGCATCGCCCGCGCCGCGGGCTTCAGCCTGTGGAAAATCCTCCGCTACGTGCGCGAGGAGCTGCTGATCGTCATCGGCACCTCCTCCTCCGAGGTCGCGCTGCCGGGCCTGATGGAAAAGATGGAACGGGCGGGCTGCGCCCCGTCGGTGGTGGGCCTCGTGGTGCCCACCGGGTATTCGTTCAACCTCGACGGCACCTGCATCTACCTGACGATGGCCGCGCTCTTCATCGCGCAGGCGACGGACACCGCGCTGTCGCTCGGCGGGCAGATCGGCCTGCTGGTCGTGCTGCTGGTCACCTCCAAGGGCGCGGCGGGCGTCACCGGCAGCGGCTTCATCGTGCTCGCGGCGACGCTTGATGCGACCAAGACGATCCCGGTCGCGGGCATGGCGCTCATCCTCGGGGTCGACCGCTTCATGTCCGAGGCGCGGGCCATCACCAACTTCATCGGCAACACGGTCGCGACGCTCGTGGTTTCCAAGTGGGATGGCAGCTTCGATGCCGCCACGCCCGACGCGCGGAAAGTCCTGCGGGGCTGAGCCGCTTCGCATGAGAGCCGCGCGCCAGTTCTGCTCCGGCCTGCTGTTTGCCGGCCTCGCGCTCGCCGCCTGGGGCGCGACCCCGGTGCGGGTCGAGCCGGTCCACGGCGCGCACGGCATGGTGGTCGCCGGGCATCCGCAGGCGGCGCAGGCCGGTTTGGACACGCTCAAGGCCGGCGGCAACGCGATCGACGCCGCCATCGCGGTCTCGCTCGCCCTCGGGGTCGCCGAGCCCTACGGCTCGGGCCTCGGCGGCAAGCTCCTGCTGCTCCATTATGAGGCCGCCACCGGGAAGACTTTCGCGCTGGACGCGATGGATGCCGCCGGCTCGCTCGAAGTGCCGGCCTATCTGCGGCGGCCGGACGAGGACCGCAGCTACGGCCACGGCTCGGTCTGCGTGCCGGGCCTTGCGGCGGGTCTCTGGACCGCGCACGGAAAATGGGGCCGGATGAAATGGGCCGACACGGTCGCGCCCGCGATCAGGCTGGCGCGCGAGGGCTTTGAGGTCTTGCCCAAGACGCGCGACTTTTTCGCCGAGCAGGAGAAGAAACTCCGGCGGGGCGACGCCGGGATCGCCCGGCTCTATCTGCCCGGCGGCCAGCTCCCGGCCGTGGGCTCCCGGCTGGCCAACGCGGACCTCGCCCGCACGCTGGAACTGCTGGCCGCGCACGGCCGCGACGGTTTTTACCGCGGCCCGGTGGCCGAGGCCATCGTCGCGGCCTCACGGCAGGGCGGGGGCGTGCTGACGCTCGATGATCTGGCGCGCTACGAGGCGCGGCTCGTCGAGCCCATCGGCATCGGTTTCCGCGGTTATCATGTGCTCGCCGGCCCGCCGCCGGCCAGCGGGGCGCCGCTTTTCCTGACCATCATGAAAGTGCTGGAGGACGAGGCCTTCGCCGGCGGGCCGCTCCGTTCGCCCGCCAACCTCGACAAGGTCGGCCGGGCCTGGCGCGAAGTGCTGCCGCTGGTCCAGCAGGCCATCGGCGACGCGCCCGAGGCGCTGTTCAATTTCGAAAGGCTCGTCGCGCCCGATTCCATCCGGGCTTTGCGCGCCAAGGCCCGCGCCCCGGCGGAACCCGGCCGCCAGGTCGCGTGGGCCGACGACAGCGGTTTTTCCGCCAGCGCCATGGCCGCGACGACGCACTTCGTCGTCGCCGACGCGGCGGGCAACATCGTGTGCGCCACGCAGTCCCTGAGCCTGCATTTCGGCGCGGGCGTCGTGCCGCCCGGCACGGGCGTCGTGCTCAACGACTCGATGAGCAATTTCGCCTTCGGTGATCCGGGCGGCATCAACCATGTCGCCCCGGGCAAGCGCCCCCGCAGCACCATCGCGCCGACGATCGTTTTCCGCGGCGGCCGGCCGGTGCTGGCCCTCGGCATCCCCGGCGCCTCGCGCATCCCGACCGCGCTGCTGCAGGCGCTGCTCGACCGCCTCGCGTGGGACCGGCCGCTGGCCGACGCCATCGGCGACACGCGCGTGCACTTCGACCGCAATTGGCGGAAGAACGACGAGGAAACCCTCGAGGCCGAGCGATCGTTCCCGGCGGCGGACGCCGAGGAGCTGCGCCGGCTCGGCTGGAAGGTGGACCTCGTCGAGCCCGCCGGCACCGGCCGCAATTTCGGCGGCATCAACGCCATCGAATTTCATCCGGGCGGCGGCTGCACCGGCTACGCCGATCCCCGCCGCACGAACGCGGCCCTCGGATACTAGAGGCTATCCGGAAACCGGGCTTTTGTGGTGGGGCAGCGTGCTTGCACGCGCTCGTTGCTCTCTGCGGCGCGCCCAAGGTCGCTGGCCCACAAATGCCCACGTAAGGGTTTTCGGATAGCCCCTGGGGTCCGGCGACGCCGGGAATCGCCGACGCGGGCGGAAAAGTATCTTGGCTCCCTGTCGGCTGGCGGCATAACTCACCGGCAACACCGGCATGAACCCGACGCCTCCAGCCTCCCGCACCCCGCCCTTCGACGTGCTCGTGCGCGAGGTCGGCCCACGCGACGGCTTGCAGTCCATCGCCCGGACCATGCCCACCGAGGCCAAGCACCGCTGGATCACGGCGCTGGCGGCCAGCGGCCTCCGCACCATTGAGGCAGGTTCGTTTGTCTCGCCGAAACTGCTGCCCCAGATGGCCGACGCGGCCGCGATCGTGCGGCAGGCGCTGACCATTCCCGGCCTCGCCGTGGCCGCGCTCGCGCCGAATCTGCGGGGCGCACGCGATGCGTTCGCGGCCGGCGCGCCGGAGCTGGTGCTCACGGTTTCAGCGTCGAACGAGCACAGCCTGGCCAATGTGCGCATGACCACCGAACAGGCCGTGGCCGAGGCGAAGAAAATCTGCGAGTGGCGCGGCGCTTTGCCGGCGGACCAGCGGCCGTTTGTGGGCGTGGCGCTCTCGACTTCCTTTGGGTGCTCGTTGTCCGGTCCGGTCAGCGAGGACCGCGTGGTGGCGCTCGCGGTGCAGCTGGCGGCGGGCGGAGCCGACGCGGTGCACCTCGCCGACACGGTGGGCTATGCCAATCCGGTGCAGGTGAAACGGCTCACCGCGCGGGTGAAGCGCGAGCTTGGAGGCAAACTGGGTGCGGGGCATTTTCACAACACGCGCGGCCAGGGCCTGGCGAATGCCGTCGCCGCCCTCGAGGCCGGAGTCACCGCCCTCGATTCATCGCTCGGCGGCCTTGGCGGCTGCCCCTATGCGCCGGGCGCCACCGGCAACATCGTGACCGAGGATCTCGTGTTTCTCCTCGAGTCGATGGGTTTGCGCACCGGCATAGACTTGGAAAAGCTCATCGCCGCGCGCGCCATCGTCGCGGCGGCGCTGCCGGGCGAGCCGCTCTACGGGCATCTCGCCGATGCCGGCCTGCCGAAGGGCTTCGTTTACGCCGCGACCGCCAGATCATGAACGAGCCACCCGCTTGCGCCGACCGGAGCATGCCCTTTCTGGGTTGAGCCGACTCCATTGATGAACCTGGAAAAAACAGTTGAAACCACGGACTTCGCAGATGACACGGATTATCAATCCATGCCGGATCCTTGCCTCTTCACCCGTTGGGTGAATGGATTTGGAACAGTTATTTCCGGGCAAATTCCTCTATCCGTGCGATCTGTGGAATCTGTGGTCAAATTGAACTGCGGAAATTAGGATGAAAAAACCATCCGCCTTCATTTTCGCGCTCGCCTCTCTGTCACTCGCGGGCCTGACCGCGGCGGCGGCGCCGACGGTCGAGGAGCGGCTCAAGGCGCTGGAAGAGCAGGTGCACTCGCTGGCGGCCGAGAATGCCCGGCTCAGGCAGCAGCTCGGCTGGAAGGACGCCGTCGCGCCGGTGCTGCCGCAGCCGGGCGGCAAGGAGACCAGGCTGGTCGTGGGGGGCTTTCTCCAGGCGCAGGCCGAGTTCGGCCACGCCTCCGACCCGCGCTGGAACGGCGTGCGCGACCGCTTCCTTTTCCGCCGCGCCCGCATCTACCTCGCCGGCAGTTTCGCCGAGGATTTTGACTTCAAGGCCGAGCTTGACCTCCAGGGCAACACGCTCGGCGCGGCCGCCGGCCAGCTGGCGCGCGCCAATGAAATCTACATCAACTGGCGCAAATATCCTTTCGCCAACCTCCGCTTCGGCCAGCTCAAGCCGGCCTACGGCGGCGAGGCGCTGGCCAGCGACACCGGCATCTACACCGTCGAGCGCTCCCTCTCCAGCGACCGGCTGGCGGACGGACGCCAGCTCGCCGTCAGCGTGACGGGCGATGTGCTCGGCAAAAAATTTAACTACCTCGCGATGGTGGCCAACGGCAACGGCGCGAACGTCAGCGCCAATGACAACAGCCGGTTCGCGAAGTCCGCGCGCGTGAGCTTCACCCCCGCCGCCAGCGCCGCCGCCAAGTTCACCATCGCGGTCAACGGGCTGTGGACGCGCGACGTGGCGGTCGCCAAAAGCGACTTCGGCCTCCCGGGCAACCTCTTCACCGGCTCCCGCGCCATGAGCGGCGTGGACGCGACCTGGACCCACGGCCGGCTCGACGTGAACGCGGAGTGGCTGCACGGCACCTTCAAGCCGGTGGCGGCGCTGCCGGCGGCGAAATTCAGCGCCGAGGGCTGGCAGGCCACGCTGGCGTATTTCCTCGTCCCGGCGAAACTGCGGCTGGTGCTCCGCGAGGAGCGATTCGACCCGAACACCGCGATCAGCGGCAACACCTACCGGATCTTCACCTTCGGCCTGAACTACTACCTTAAGGGCGACGACCTCAAGTTCATGCTCAATTACCTCGACGGCCACCAGCCCGGCTCGACGGTCGACGGCGGCCGGGTCGAGAGCCGCGTGCAGGTCGTGTTCTGAGGAGACAGGACCGGAGGCGCGGAATCACTTGAGGCGTTCGGCCACCTTCCAGCCGGCGCCTTGGTTTACTGTTGATCGGGCGGGGAAATTCCCCTGCCATGCCGCCACCCCTCCACGCCGGGTTCCGCCGACTGCGGGACTTTTCGTGAACCGCCGTGAGTTCACCCCATTCAGAACAAGCCCGCTGGTTTGCCGAAGAAGTGCAGCCGCATGAGCCGTTGCTGCGGGCGTGGCTGCGCAGCCGGTTTCCCGCGGAATGCGACTTCGACGACATCATCCAGGAGTCCTACCTGCGCGTGCTGCGGGCCCACGAGCGCGGCCTGCTGCAGTCGCCCAAGGCCTTCCTCTTCGCCATCGCCCGCAATCGCGCGCTGGATCTGCTCCGTCGCCGCAAAACCGCGCAACCGGTTCCCTTAGTGGAAAACGGGGCCGACGACGTCTTGTATGATGCCGACGATGTCGTCGAGACCGTCGCCCGCAACCAGGAGCTCAAATTTCTGACCCAAGCCATCCAGTCACTGCCCGACCGCTGCCGCCAGGTGTTCACCTTGCGGAAGGTCTACGGCATGTCCCAGGCGGAGATCGCGCAGAAACTCGGCATCTCCGAGCACACGGTTTCCGCCCAGCTTACCATCGGCGTGCATAAATGCACGGAGTTCATGGCCCGTTACCGGCAGGAAAAAGGCCCCCGCCCATGACCGAGTCGCAAAAAAACTCCGACGAGCTGGAAGCCATCGGCCTGAAGGCAGCCGAATGGCTCGTCTTGCGCGACCGCGGGCTCACCGCGGCGGAACAGGACCGGTTTCTCGAATGGCTCGCCGCCGACCCGCGCCACGGCGAGTGGTTCGCCCGCCAGCAGCGCACCTGGCGGGACTTCAACCTGCTCGCCGAATGGCGTCCCGAGCACAGCAGCGAACCCAACCCCGATCTGCTCGCCAAGCCGCAGCGCACCGGCCGCTGGCTGGTCTGGGCCGGCTCGCTGGCGGCGGCCGCGGGGATCGCGCTCGCGCTGACGCTCTGGCAACCGTGGGTGCGGGACACGCCCTCGTGGTCCGCAGCGATCACGGCTCCGCCGGCCGGCGGACATCGGATCCTGGCAGACGGCTCGGTCGCCGAATTGAACCGCGGCGCGGAGATTGAGGTGCAATTTGCGCCGGACGAGCGCTGCGTGCGGCTGGTGCGCGGCGAGGCGCACTTCACGGTCGCCAAGAATCCGCAGCGGCCGTTCATCGTCTCGGCCGGCGCGATCAAGGTGCGCGCGGTCGGCACGGCCTTTGATGTGCGCCTGGAAACCCGGGGCGTCGAGGTGCTCGTGACGGAAGGCCGGGTGCAGGTGAACCGGCATGAGTCGGCGGCGTCCGCCTCGGAACCGGTCGTGCCCTTGCTGGCCGCCGGCCAGCGGACCGTCGTTTCTTTTTCGCCGTCGGATCCGCCGCCGCAGGTCATCGAGGTTTCGCCGGAGGAGATGGCTCGCCGGCTCGCCTGGCAGCCGCAGCTGCTGGATTTTTCCTCCACCTCGCTGGCGACGGTGGTGGCCGAGTTCAATCTCCGCTCCGCCGGGGCGCAGGGCGTGCGGCTGGTGATCGCCGACGCGGAGCTCGGAGCCGTGCCCATCGTGGCGTCCTTCCGGTCGGACAATGTCGAGGCCTTCGTCCGCTTGCTCGAGCTGACGGCCGGCGTGCGCGCGGAACGGCGCGGCGAAAACGAAATCGTGCTGCACAAGGCCCGGTAGCCCGGCCGGGCGCGTCCGCGGGGGCCGACGGAGACGGGCGGCATCCTTCGAGAAAAATTATGCGAATGCCTTAGTGTGTTCCGGCGGAAGGAACGTCTTGTGAGCGAACCCCGTTACCCCACGATGCCAAACCCCACCTCATGCACCGCGGCCTCTGGCTGCAATCACCGGCGCTCCGTCCGCCTTTTGCTGGCGCTCCTGCTGACTTTCCAAACCGCGCTTTTCGCCTTTGCCTCGGAGGGCGCGACCAAGGCCTTCAATGTCCCGGCCGGCGAGGCCATCGCCACGCTCAAGCGTGCCGCCCAGCAGGCCGGGCTGGAGATCATGTTCCCCGCCGAACTGGTGCGCGGAGTGACGACCAACGCGGTGAAAGGCGATCTGGTCCCGGATGAAGCCTTTGCGCGCATGACCGCCGGCACGGGAATCAAGGTGGTGCAGGATGAAAAGACCGGTGCGCTGACCGTGAGCCGGCAGCCCGCGGCCCCGAAGGAGGAGGCGCCGCCCAAAAAGGAGGAGGCCATGGTGGCCGAGAAAGTGCTGAAGCTCGAGACCTTCACGGTCACCACCAGCATCGGCACCTACAACGAGCACACGACCTCGGCCGGGAGCAAGACGCCGATGGACATGAAGGACATCGCCGGCACCGTCCAGGTGCTCAACGCCTCCTTCATCGAGGACAAGCTGGCCCGGTCGCTGGAGGATCTTTATCCTTATGTGGTCGGCATGACCCGCGAGAGCCAGGCGGCCTCGGGCTTCACCCTGCGCGGCTTCACCAACAACGCCACGAACACGCTGCTCAACAATATCCAATACGACGGCCTGTCCGGCGGCGCGGCGCGTTTCGGATCGCCGACCACGGCCAACGTGGACCGGGTCGAGGTGATCAAGGGCCCCAATTCGGTTCTCTACGGCGCGATGAGCCCCGGCGGCATCATCAACATCGTCTCCAAGTCGCCGCTGGCCAAGCGGGCCAATTCGCTGTCGTTCTCCGTCGCCGGATTTGCCGGCCAGAATGTTTCGTTCGGGGAGAAGATGGGCTACTCCGCCACGCTGGACACCGCCGGGCCCATCGACAGCGGCAAGCGCTGGCTGTATCGTTTCATCGCCTCGTATGATGAAGTGGCGACGTTCCGCCGGTTCGACTGGGGGCGGAACTATTATTTCTACCCGTCCCTCACCTACCGCCTGAATAAGAATACGGAGGTGACTCTGAAGATCGAGATCATCCGCCAGCGGCGGTTCAGCATAAACGACCAACAGCTGGTGGCGCCGTTCGGGCTCATCTCGCTGGTGCCCAGCGACCACTCGCTCGTCTACCAGGATCCGGAAAACGCGGAATACGACCGCAACGAGGTCTACAGCCTCGTCGCCACGCACCGGTTCGCCGACCGGTGGACGGCCAAATACAACGTCCGCACTGTGCAGCATGTCGACGGCCGGATCCTGCTTGAGAACCGGGTGGTCAACAGCGTCCTGCCGGTGGAGAACAGCACGATCACCCAGCGACTCCGCGACACTTGGAACCGGCGCCGCTATGCCTATCACGATTTCACCGTCTACGGGGACGTCGGTCCGGAGAAATTCCGGCACACGCTGCTGTTCGGCGCCGATTACGGCTATGAGATGGAGAACTTCAACCGCTGGATCTTCGCGAATGTCACCGGCCCGGCCATCAACATCTACAACCCGGTGCCTAAGCTGACGACCTATCCCGTGTATAATCCCGCGGTCGGGCCGACCCAGATCGCCCTCCAGAAATACTACAACTATGGCTTCTATTTCTCCGACCAGATCAAGATCGGCAAGCAGTGGCGCGCCTCGGCGGGCATCCATACCGACACCTACAACTCGCGCTATCGGGATTCGGCGCGTCGGTCGAACGGAACGTTGATCAATCCCGGAACTTACAACGATTCCAAGTCCACGGTGCCCTCGTTCGGCCTGGTCTACCAGCCGGCGGAGACGATATCTTTCTACGGCAGCTATGCCGAAGGCTTCAAGCCGGCCATCGCGCAATCGGTCGACGCTTTCGGCGTGGGCCGGCCGCCGGAAAAGGCCAATCAGAAGGAGGTTGGCTTCAAGGCGGACTTCCTGGGCAGCACCCTCGGCGTCCTGTTTTCCTATTACGACATCACCCGGAACAACGTCACCGAGGCCCCCGCGGGCCTGATCGACGCCAACGGCGTGCAGATTTTTCGGACCCTTTCGCAGCGCAACCAAGGCGTCGAACTGTCGGTCAACTATCAGCCGAAGCCCTACGTTCAGATGCAGGTGGGCTTCACCAACATGGATGCGCGGGTCACGGATACCGCGCAGCCCCTGCTGATGAACGCCCGCCTGGCCAACGCGCCGTCCAGCAGCGGCAACTTCTGGATCCGCTACAACGTGCCGGAAGGCGGCCTGCGCGGTTTCGGCGTGGGCTTCGGCGCGATCTACACGGGCGAGCGGAACGGCTTGGTCTCCAACGTGGCGGCCGGCATGCTGACAATTCCATCGAACACCCGGGCGGACCTCGCTTTCTACTACAAGTGGAAGCGCTGCGATTTTGCCGTGAACATCACCAACATCACGGACCGCTCCTACATCGCCAGTGCGGACGCGGTGGAGGATGTGATTCCCGGGGCACCCCGCAAGGTCACGGCCTCGCTGCGTTACACGTTTTGATCGCACGCCGTCACCGCGTCCGGTCCGGCGCCCGGCGCGGTGATTTCGTCCCATCTCCATGGACTCCAAGCCCCCGATTTCCGGTTCTTCGACCAGTCGTCATGCCCGTTCCCGTTTCTGGCCGCATGACTGGTGGCGGCTGATGGAGCTGCGCGTCGGCGTGCTGCCGGTGCCCGTCCTCGTGGTGCTCGTCGCGGTGCTCACGGCGTTCATCTCCGCCGGCAAGTTCCCCGCTGCGGGCAAGACGCCGAACGACGTCTGCACTATGATCGCGGTTCTCGCGGTGGGAGGATTCGTCTGCGCCGAGATCGGCAAACGCATCCCGGTGGTGAAGGACATCGGCGGCGCGGCGATCTTCGCGACCTTCATCCCATCCTACCTGGCGTTTCACTCCTACATCCCGCCGGTCATCCTGCAGACCGTGACGGATTTCACCAAGGCGACGAACTTTCTCTATCTGTTCATCGCTTGCATCATCGTCGGCTCGATCCTGAGCATGGACCGCACAGTGCTCATCCGCGGGTTCCTGAAGATCTTCGTGCCGCTCGCCGCCGGCTCCGTCGCCGCCGCGCTGGTCGGCACGGGCGTGGGCACGCTGCTCGGGCTCGGCGCCAGGCACACGTTCTTCTACATCATCGTCCCCATCATGGGCGGCGGGGTGGGCGAGGGGGCGATCCCGCTCTCGGTCGGCTACGCCGAGATCCTGCACCTGAAGCAGGGCGAGGAGTTTGCCCGCGTGCTGCCGCCGGTGATGTTTGGCAGCCTCACGGCCATCCTGCTCGCGGGCACGCTGAACTTCGTCGGCAAAAAATACCCGCACCTCACCGGCGAAGGCCGGCTGCAGCCGGGCGAGCACGACGAGCTGCACCCGCAGCAGGAAGAGATCACCGGCCACCTGGATGTGAGCCACATCGCCGCCGGCGCGAGCGTCGCCATCGCCCTTTACCTGGTGGGCGTCGCGCTCGGCACCTTGCCGCCCGAGAACTTCCGCCTGCCGGCGCCGGTGGTGATGCTTTTCCTGGCCGTCGCCGTGAAGCTCGCTTCCGGCGTGCCGCCGCAGATCCAGCATGGCGCCGGGGTGGTCTATAAGTTTTTCCGCACCGCGGTGACCTACCCGTTGCTCTTCGCCATCGGCGTGGCGCTGACGCCGTGGGACAAGCTCCTGGAGGCGCTGCATCCCGCCAACCTCGTGACGATCATCGCCACGGTGACGACGCTGATGACCACGGGGTTCGTCGTCGGCCGCTGGGTGAAGCTCTACCCGATCGAGGCCGCCATCGTGAACGCCTGTCACAGCGGCCAGGGCGGCACGGGCGATGTGGCCATCCTCACGGCGGCGAACCGCATGCAGATGATGCCCTTCGCCCAGATCGCCACGCGCATCGGCGGGGCGATCACGGTCACGCTCGCGCTCATCACCCTGCGGGCGCTGTCGTGACATGCCGTTCGCCCTCTGGAAACGGGTGACCGCGGGAAATGCGCACTTATTTGAAGTGCTGCGCCACTCTCCAGCCGAGCCAGACGCCCGCGATGCTGCCGATGCTGCTCAGGAGGAAGCAGCCGAAAAACTCGAAACCGAACAGCTCGCCGAGATACCAGAATGCGTAACCGAAAACTGTCGTGCCGGCCAAGATGCAAGCCTTGTTCACCGCGGCAGTCTGGCGCGCGGGGGTTTCCAGGCGAGCCGCAAAGCGCCCGCGCTAATCCGGCAAGGAAAATAACTTCAATGCCCCCGCCAGGCGGGTCTTTCCCGTTTACTCAACCCGCCGACTCGCCTAATCTCGGGGCATGAAGTCTACCGCCAAGCCCCTGAGCAAGAATGTCCACCTGCTGCGCTGGGTGAAGAAGATGGCCGAGCTGTGCCAGCCCGCTGCGATCCACTGGATCGACGGCTCGCAGAAAGAATACGAGGCCCTGTGCGCCCTGATGGTGAAGGGCGGCACCTTCATCAAACTGAACCAGAAAAAGTGGCCGGGCTGCCACTACGCGCGCTCCGACGCCAGCGACGTGGCGCGCGTCGAGGACCGCACCTTCATCTGCTCGCTGTCCAAGGAGGCCGCCGGGCCGACGAACAACTGGGTCAACCCCTACGAGATGCGCCGCACCCTGCGCGGCCTTTTCCACGGCTGCATGAAGGGCCGCACGATGTATGTGCTGCCTTACAGCATGGGCCCGCTCGGCTCGCCCATGTCGCAGATCGGCGTGCAGCTCACCGACTCGCCCTACGCCGTCGTCAACATGCGCATCATGGCCCGCATCGGCCAGCAGGTGTTCGACCTGATCGACAAGGATTTCAAGCGCGTCGTCCCCTGCGTGCATTCCGTCGGCGCGCCGCTGGCCAAGGGCCAGAAGGATGTCGCCTGGCCGTGCAACAAGGAGAAATACATCGTCCATTTCCCGGAGACCCGCGAGATCTGGTCCTACGGCTCGGGCTACGGCGGCAACGCCCTGCTGGGCAAGAAGTGCTTCGCGCTCCGCATCGCCTCCGCCATGGCGCGCGACGAGGGCTGGATGGCCGAGCACATGCTCATCCTCGGCGTCGAGAATCCCGCCGGCAAGAAGACCTACGTCGCGGCCGCGTTTCCCAGCGCGTGCGGCAAGACCAACTTCGCCATGCTCATCCCGCCCCCGCATTTCCAGAAGCAGGGCTGGAAGGTGTGGACCGTCGGCGACGACATCGCGTGGATCAAGCCCGACGCCCACGGCCGCCTGCGCGCCATCAACCCCGAGGCGGGCTTCTTCGGCGTCGCCCCCGGCACGGGCAACAGCACGAATCCGAACGCCATGAAGGCGCTCGCGAAGAACACCATCTTCACCAACGTCGCCCTCACCGACGATGGCGGCGTCTGGTGGGAGGGCATGACCGACACCCCGCCCGCGCACGCCCTCGACTGGCAGGGCAACGACTGGACGCCCGACCTCGCCAAGAAAAGCGGCGCCAAGGCCGCGCACCCCAACGCGCGCTTCACCGCGCCGGCCTCGCAGTGCCCGACCATCGACCCCGATTGGGAGAAGCCCGAGGGCGTGCCGATCAGCGCCATCATCTTCGGCGGCCGCCGCGCCACCACCATGCCGCTCGTTTACCAGGCCTTCAACTGGAGCAGCGGCGTCTACGTCGGCGCGACGATGGGCTCCGAGATGACCGCCGCCGCCGCCGGCACGATCGGCAAGGTGCGCCGCGACCCGATGGCCATGCTGCCGTTCTGCGGCTACAACATGGGCGACTACTTCCGCCACTGGATCAACATGCAGCGCAAGCTCAGCGAGACGCCGCGCATCTTCCACGTGAACTGGTTCCGCAAGGACAAGGAGGGCAAGTTCATGTGGCCCGGCTTCTCCGAGAACATGCGCGTGCTGAAGTGGGTCGTCGACCGCGTGCGCGCCGGCGGCCGCGCCAAGGAGACGCCCATCGGCTGGGTGCCGCGCTACAAGGACATCGACTGGACGGGGCTGGATTTTTCCGAGGCGAAATTCGAGGAGCTGCAGGCCTTCGACCGCGCCGCCTGGCGCCAGGAGGTGCTCGGCCACGAGGAACTGTTTCTCGATCTGCACGCCTCCCTGCCCAAGGAGCTGATGTTCGAGCGCGAGCTGCTCATCTGCCGCATGTGATTCGATCCTGATTGGCGGTCCGTTCGCCCGCTGGCGGAAAATCGCCAGGTCGGCTTTTGCCGCATGTAGGCGGCAGGGCAAATTCTTGCCGAAACAAAATCCCGGCGCATGGTTCCCACAGCCATGCGCCTTTTCTTTGTCGCCCTCCTGCTGATCCTCGGCACCGCCGCCCGTGCGGCGGACGTCACGGCACCGGCGCCCGACCCGCTCGCCGGCGCGCCGGAGCCCTTGGCGGAGGCCATCCGGCAGTTCGGCCGCGACGCCAACCGCTGGGCCTACACGCAGCACTTCGTCGTCACTGACGGCAAGGGCCGGACCAAGGAGGAGACCCTGGTGCGCTACGACCCCTCGCAACCGGACGATGTGCAGTGGACCCTGCTCGAGCGCGACAGCCGCCCAGCCACCGAGTCCGCGATCAAAAGACACCGAAAGGAAATGGCCCGGCGCAGCAAGGACCGCATGTCCCTCGGCCAGCTGCTTGAGCTGCCCCGCGCCGTGGTCGCCGCCGAGACCGCCACCGTTATCACCTACGAGGTGCCGTTGCGTTCGGCGGACAACCAGCGCCTGCCGCCGGACAAGTTCCAAGTCTTCGTGCATGTGAACCGGGCGAAACCGGCCCTCGCCCTCATCGAGGTGAAGCTGCGCAGCGCCTGGCGCGTGGCCGGCGTCGTCAAGGTGAAGTCGGGCGACGTGCGCATCGAGTTCGCCGAGGTGCGGCCGGACTTCGCCCCGGCCGTCACCCGCGTCACGGCCGGGGGCAGCGGCTCGCTGCTGCTGGTGACGATGACCCGCCGGAGCGAGATCCGCCGCACGGATATCAAGCGGGTCACGCCCTACAACGAACGCCTCAAGGTGAAGCTCGGTCCGCTGCAGCTGCTGGATTTCTAGCCGTCGGACAGGCTGGTGTGCCGACGTTCCTTGATCAGGAAAAAGCCGACGACAAAGGTAAGCGCCGCGATGCAGATCGGATAGGCCAGCCCGGCGTAGATGTTGCCCGTCCCCTCGACCAGCGACGAGGCGATGTAGGGGGTGAGGCCGCCGAAGACACCATTGCCGATGTGGTAGGGCAGCGACATCGAGGTGTAGCGGATGCGGGTGGGGAACAGCTCCACGAGAAAAGCGGCGATCGGGCCGTAGACCATGGTGACGAACAGCACCTGCAGGAACACCAATGCGACGAGCATCGGCTGGTTGAGCGGCGCGGCAAAATGCATCATGCCATGGTAGATCGGGACGTAGAGCACCGCCGCAAGCAGGCAGCCGGCGAGGATGATCGGTTTGCGCCCGAGGCGGTCGGAGAGGCTGCCGAAGAACACGAAGAATGGCGTGGCCAGCAGCAGCGCGTAGACGACGGTCAGGTTGGCGGTGACGAACTCGACCTGCGCGACGCGCTGGAGGAAGAACAGCGCGTAGAACTGGCCCGTATACCACACGACGCCCTGGCCGGCCACGGCGCCGAACAGCGCGATGAGGACGAGGCGGCGGTTCTCGGGCCGGACAAAACTCTCGGTCAGCGGATTTTTGGAGAGCTGGCCGGCGGACTTGGCCTGGGCGAAGAGCGGCGACTCCTCCATGCGCACCCGGATGTAGTAGGAGATGAGCACGAGGAAAATCGAGAGCAGGAACGGGATCCGCCAGCCCCACGATTCGAAGGTCTCCCTGCCCAGCTGCTGGCGGCAGAGCAGGATCACGCCGAGCGAGATGAACAGCCCGAGCGTGGCCGTGGTCTGGATAAAGCTGGTGTAGAATCCGCGGCGGTGATCGGGGGTGTGCTCCGCGACGTAGGTGGCGGCGCCGCCGTATTCGCCGCCGAGGGCCAGGCCTTGCACCAGCCGCAGCACCGTGAGCGCGAGCGGGGCGAGCACGCCGATCTCGGCGTAGCCCGGCAGCAGGCCGATGAGGAAGGTCGAGCCGCCCATCAGCACGAGCGTGACGAGGAAGGTGTATTTGCGCCCGACCAGATCGCCCAGCCGCCCGAAGACGAGCGCGCCAAACGGCCGCACCACGAAACCGGAGGCGAAGATCGCGAGCGTTTTCAGGAAACCGGCGGCGGGATTGTCACCCGGGAAGAAATGAGCCGAGAGGACCGTGGCGAGGCTGCCAAAGAGATAGAAGTCATACCACTCGATGAGGGTGCCGGCCGAGGCGGCGCCGATGACTTTCCAGATGCCCTTGGGGGCGTGGGGTTGGCTCATAAGAAAGTGCCGGGAGCGTGGTCGGGCCGGCGGCGCTGGGCAATGTCGCAGTTGGCGCTCATTCCCACGGGTTGAACAACTCGGCGCCTGTGGTGGCAAAATCGGCAACGTTGCGGGTGACCAGCGACAGGCCATGCGCCAGGGCGGTGGCGGCCAACAGGGAGTCGAGCGTGGGCAGCGCGCGCCCTTTGGCTTCGGCCCCGGCCAGCATCCGCCCCCAGAGATCGGCGGCTGGCGTGTCGAGGGGCAGGATGCGGCCGGCGAAGCGTTCCGCCAAGTCGCGGTCCAGCCAGTGCTCGAGCGCCCGGCGCTTCGGCCCCGCCGGCAGCCTGGAACAACCCCGCCGGATTTCGCCCAGGGTCAGCACGCTCAAATGGAGCGTTTCCTCGGGTTGCTCCCGCAGCCAGTTCAGCACCCGCGGCGACGGGCGCGCCTGCGTGGGCTCGCAAATCACACAGGTGTCGAGCAACCAGTTCACAGGGTCACTTTGCGCGGCAGGTCACGCGGGCGCCGAGGCAGCCCGCCCAAGGAGCGCAAGGGCGAATCCGCGAGGAAATCCACCAAAGGTTGCCGGGGCGGCTTCAGTTTGCGGAATTCCTCCACGGACATGATGACGACGGCCGGCTGCCCGTGGCGGGTGACCACCTGATAGCCGTCGGTCAGCGCCTTCTCGACGACGGTGCTGAACTGGTTTTTCGCCTCCTGCAGCTGCCAGTTTTTCGCCACGCCTGAAATCTGGCCAGACTGGCCAGAAAGGCAAGCCGGGGTTTTGGGCCGCTCACTCCTCGTCGGGAGGGGTGAATCGGCCTTCGCTCTACGAGCTGCGGCCCGACAAGGCCGCTTGGCTCATTCTTCATCGGGGGGCGTAAATCCTCTCCGCATGACGTTTTCGGCCACGGAGCGCGGGAAGAGGAAGTTCTCGAGGTAGCCCTTGCCGCCGGCCTTGGTGCCGCCGCCGGACATCTTGAAGCCGCCGAAGGGGTGGCGCTCCACGATGGCGCCGGTGCAGCCGCGGTTGAGGTAGAGGTTGCCCACGAGCATCTCGTTCTGCGCGCGCTCCAGGGCCTTCGGGCTGCGCGAGAAGATGCCGGAGGTGAGAGCGTAGTCGGTGCCGTTCACGAGGGCGAAGGCCTCGTCGAGGTTCTTGGCGCGCAGCACGGCGACGACCGGCCCGAAGATCTCTTCGCGGGCGATGCTGTGCTCGGGCTTCACGTTCACGAAAACCGTAGGCGGCACGAACCAGCCCTCGACCGGCGCCTTGCCCTGGAAGGCAAGCTTCGCCTCCTTCTTGCCCTGCTCGATGATGCCGAGAATTTTCTTCTGCGCGTCGGCGTCGATCACCGGGCCGATGATGGTGCCGGGCTGCGCCGGGTCGCCGACGGGGAAGGAATCACACGCGGAAATGAAGCGCTCAAGGAAGTGATCGTAGACCTCGTCGAGGACAATGAGCCGCGAAAGGGCGGAGCACTTCTGGCCGCTGAAGCCGAAGGCGCTGTAGAGCGCGGCGGGGATCGCCTCGTCGAGGTCGGCGTCGTTGTCGATGACCATGGCGTTCTTGCCGCCCATCTCGCAGACGACCTTCTTGAGGTTGGCCTGGCCGGGCTGGGTCCGGCCGGCGGTCTCCCAGATCTTGCAGCCGACGGCGCGCGAACCGGTGAAGGCGACGAAATCAACCTGCTTGTGGCCGACGAGGTGCGCGCCGACGTCCTCGCCGAACCCGGGCACGAAGTGGAGCACGCCGGCGGGCACGCCGGACTCGACGAGGATGTCCATCAGCACGGCGCCGATGACGGAGGTCTGCTCGGCGGGCTTCATGATGACGCAGTTGCCCGCGACAAGCGGGGCGACGACGAGGCCGGTGAGGATGGCCAGCGGGAAATTCCACGGCGCGATGGCGACGCCGACGCCGCGCGGCGTCCAGGTCTGCACGCAGCGCTCGCCCGGGACGGCCTGCGTGACGGCGGGCTTGGCGAGCTTGCGCATCTCGAAGGCGTAGTAGCGGCAGAAGTCGATCGCCTCCGAGGTGTCGCCGTCGGCCTCGAGCCAGGGCTTGCCGGCTTCGAGGATGAGGAGGGAGTTCAATTCCAGGCGGCGCGACTCCATGAGGTCGGCGGCGCGCTCGAGCATCTTCGCGCGGTCCTCGACCGGCGTGGCGCGCCACTTGGGGAACGCGGCGACCGAGGCGGCGACGGCGGCCTCGGCGTCGGCGACGGTAGCGCGGGCCCAGGAACCGATGATCTGCGTAGGCTTCGCCGGGTTGACCGAGGCGATGTATTCGCGATCGGAGATTTTCTTGCCGTTGAGGACGAGCGGCCACTTCTGGCCGAGCTTGGGAGTGAGCGCGGCAAGCGCGGCGCGCTGTTTGTCGCGGTTGGCCGCGATCGTGTAGTCGGTGTTGGCGGCGTTCTTAAAAAGGTGGACCGCGTTGACCCCAACGCGGTTCGGGGCAAGCGCGCTGAGGTCAGCGCGCTCCACCTGCGGCTTGCGGGCGAGGGGCTCCGGCGCGGCGGCGATGGCGTTGACCGGGTTGCCGAGGAGCTGGTCCTTCGTGGCCTCGCCCATGTTCTTGATGCGGAGAAAGCCTTCGTTCGAGGTGTTCTCAAGGAGGCGGCGGACGAGGTAGGCCATGCCGGGCAGCAGTTCGCCGATGGCACAGTATTCGCGGACGCGGTGGCCCATCTGGAGGAGCGACAGCTTCAGCTCGTCGGCCATGCCGTAGAGGGCCTGAAACTCGTAGGCGCGCGGGTCGATGCCGAGGCGTTCGGCCTGGGCGATGACGTGGGCGCAGGAGCGGACGTTGTGCGAGGCGAAGTTCGGCGTGACGATGTCGGTGTTCTCGAGGAGGAAAAGCGAGAGCTTCTCGTAGTTGGCGTCGGACTCGGGCTTCTTCTGCCAGACGGGAATCGGCCAGTCGCGCTGCTGGGCGATGATGGTCTCGTAATCCCAGTAGGCGCCCTTGACGAGGCGGACGCTGAGCGGGCGGTTGCGCGCGCGGGCCCAGGCCACGAGGTCGCGGAGGTCGGCTTCGCAATCGCGCAGGTAGGCCTGGATGGCAATGCCGATGGCGGGTTTCTGGGCGAACTCGGGTTCCTCGAAGATGGATTTGAAGAGCGCGAGCGTGAGGTCCTTCAGCTTGTAGCTCTCCATGTCGAAGTTGATCAGCGCGCCGACCTCGGCCGCACGGCGGAGGATCGGGCGGAAGCGTTCCTTCAACGCCGCGATGGAGTTTTCCGGGTCGGCGGGGTGGACGTCAGGGGTGAGCGCCGAGATCTTGACCGAGAGGTTGAGGCGGGGCAGGGGGCCCTTGGGTCCGAGGTCGCTGAAGCACGGCGTGGGTTCCTTGGCGTAGAACTTCGAGACCGAGTCGAGGATCTCGAGGTTGCGCTTGAGGAAGACGTCGGCTTCGGCGTCGTTGAGCACAGTCTCGCCGAGGAGGTCGATGGTGGTGGCGAGGCCGAGCTTGGTGTTCTTGCGGATCTGCTTGAGCAGGTCCTCGCCCGTCTCGCCGGCGACGAACTGGCCGGCCATGTCCACGATCTGGGCCTTGACGGGCGTGGCGACGAGCGCCGGCGCGAAGGACGACGCGGCGAGGCCGGCCTTGAGGGCGGGGTTCAGCTCGACGGCCTTGTCGCCGAGGTATTCCTGCAGGTGGCGGACGATCTCGCCGGAGCTGTTGAGCGAGGGGAGGACGTCGACAAAGCGGAAGAGCTGGGTCTTGAAGACCGGGTCCTTCATCGACCACTCCATCAGCCGGGCGTAGGCGCCTTTCTTGGAGAACAGCGCCGGGGGCGGCTGCTGGTCCATGAGGGCGAAGAGCTGTTCGCCCTTGGCGCGGACGGCGGATTCGATTTTCGGGTCGGGGGTCAGGAAAGAGGCCATGGGATATTTTGGCGGCGAGTTTCGCGGGAGGGCTCAAATAGGCAAGGGCGGCCCGGTGGCCCAAATGGAGCAAAACAGCGGCTAATCAGGGGCTTTAGACGGAAAGCCGGCGCGGCCCGCGGCGGCGCGCCCACCGGCTGTTTTGGGCGGGCTTATGGACTTGGCCTAACGCGGTTTGCGTGGCAGGAGGTTTCTGCAACAAAGCCGCCGGGCGCCGTGTTCTTGGCATGAATGAAGATCCTACAGTGCACACCACCACTCCCGAAGGCGTAACGGCCCCGCCCGACTTCACGACGTTCATGCGCAACTACCAGGACATGGTCTACTCCACCGCGGTGCGGCTCATCGGCAACGAGACGCAGGCGGAGGACATTGCCCAGGAAGTCTTCCTCAAGGCGCACGAGCATTTCGACAACCTCCGCACCAGCCCGTCCGCCGGCGGCTGGCTCAAGACGGTGGCGACCAACCTCTCGATCAACCACATCCAGCGCTACAAGAAGCGCTGGAGCTTCTTCTCCGATCTCGTCCACAAGGACGACGAGGGCGGAGAGAAGGAGGTCGAGTTCGCCGCGCCCGACACGTTTTTCTCCGGCGTCGATTCCTCCGAGCGCCGCGAGTGGGTCGAGCGCGCCCTGGAGAAATTGCCCGACCACCAGCGCATCCCTCTCGTGCTTTATCATTTCGAGGACCTGTCCTACGAGGACATCGCGAAGAAGACCCGCGTGTCCCTCAGCAAGGTCAAGACCGACATCCTCCGCGGCCGCGAGGCGCTCGCGAAAATCCTGATGCGCAGCGGCGCCAGCCACGAGAGCTTCGCCAACTGAAGGCGCCCATGAAACGCAAAATGACACCCGAGGAGCTCGAGCAATTCATCGACCGCGAACTGCGGGCGCTGCCGCCGCGCCAGGCGCCGGCCGGCTTCGAGGCCCGTTTCCAGCAGGCGCTGGAGGCGCGCCGGAACCAGGCCGCACTTTCTCCCGAGCAATTGGAACAGCTCGTCGACCGCGAACTGCGCGCCCTGCCGCCGCGCCGCGCCCCGCGCACGTTGGAGGCGCGGGTGCTGACCGCGCTGGAGCACCGGGCGGCCGTGGCGTGGTATCACAAGTCTTGGAGCCACTGGCCCGCCGCCGTGAAGGCCGCCTTCCTCGCCTTCGGCACGGGCGTCAGCGGCGCGGCCATCGCGGCGTTTTATCTCATCAGCCAGGGCGCCGGCACCGGCGCGCTCTCTGCGGCGGCGGGCGAACGCTTCGCCGGCGCAGCCGCGCTCTTCCATGTGGTGCGCTGGATGGCGGGCTACGCCAGCCAGTCCTTCGCGAGCATACCGGCGCTGTGGCTCTACGGCGGCCTGGCCTTTGTCGCCACGATGTATGCCGCCTTCTTCGGCCTCGGCGCCACCGCCTACCGCACCCTTTACCGCAATAACTGAACCGTCCCATGAACAAGCCCCGTCTCCCCTTTCTGTTTGCCTGCTGGCTGACGCTCACGCTGGCCTTGCTGCCCGTGTTGCGCGCCGAGGAAACTCCGCCTGCCGCTCCCGCCCCGGCGGCCGAAACCGCCGCCCCGGTGGCGGAGAAATCCGCCGAGGCCGCCCCGACCGACGACAAGGCCGTTACGCCGTCCGATGACGAGAAGCCCGCCGGCGAACTCCGCGAGCTGGGCGCCGAGGAGAGCAGGCCGGCCACCAAGAAAAAATCCTCGCGCCGGACCCGCGGTGTCCATGGCAGTGGCGACCAGCCGCCTCATTTTGGCGGAGACCAGACCATCTCCGCCGATAAAACCCGGAGCGAAGCCGTCACCATCTTTGGCAACACCACCGTCGACGGCCATCTGACCGATGCGGCGGTTTCCGTTTTCGGCAACACCACGGTCAATGGCACCGTCGATCAGGCGGCGGTTTCCGTCTTCGGCACGACCACAGTCAATGGCAAGGTGGGAGATGCGGCCGTGGCCGTCTTCGGCGACCTGGTGCTCGGGCCCAAGGCCGAGATCGGCGGTGAAACCGTGGTGGTCTTTGGCAAACTGATCCGTTCCCCCGGAGCCCAGACCCATGGCGGCGTCCAGGAAGTCGGCTCCTTCGGCCCGTTTCGCAACCTCGGCGGGGGCCTGCGCGCCTGGTTCAACTCCTGCCTGCTGATGGCCCGGCCCCTCTGGATCGGCGAAAACCTCGGCTGGGCCTGGATCGTGGCCGCCTGCTTCCTGGTTTTCTACCTGCTGCTCGCGCTGCTGTTTCCCACCGGCATCGAAAAGTGCGTCGAGGTGCTCGAGCAGAAACCTGGCGGCACGTTCCTTGCGGCCCTGCTGGCGATGATGCTGACGCCGATCATCACCATCCTGTTGGCGATCACCGGGGTCGGCATCCTGCTGATCCCGTTCCTGATTGTCGGCCTCATCTTCGGCACGCTCTTCGGCAAGGCCGCGGTGCTGGGCTGGCTCGGCCGGCGCGTGACGCGGTTGTTCGGGAGCGACGGCGTCATGGGCTCAGTGTTCGTGGCCGTGCTCATCGGCAGCCTCATCACTTGGGGCCTCTATATGGTTCCCGTGCTCGGTTTCCTGCTGTTTAAATTCTTCGGCATTCTCGGTCTGGGTATGGTGGTCTATCGGCTCGTGCTTTCGATGAAGCGCGACAAGCCCCCGGTCGCGGCGGCGGTTCCGCCGCCGGTCCCGGCCATGGCGGCCGGTTTCGCCGACAATCCGCCTCCGGTGGCCGGCCCCGAGGGTGCCGCGGTCCCTGCGGCGGCGCCGGTCGCGACGCCTGTATCCGCAGACACCCTGCCGCGCGCGGGTTTCTGGCTGCGGGTCGCGGCGTCGGCGCTCGATGCCATCCTGATCGGCATGCTGTGCGGGTTTCTCGGCACCATGTGGCATGGCTTCGCCGTGTTTCCGTTCTGGTTCGCCGTCTACTGCGCCGCCATGTGGGCCAACAAGGGCACCACCATCGGCGGCATCATCTGCGGCCTGAAAGTGGTCCGCCTCGACGACCGTCCGCTCGACTGGACCGTGGCCGTGGTGCGCGCGCTCGGGGCCTTCCTGTCGCTCGCGGTGGCCGGCCTGGGCTTCATCTGGGTCGCCTTCGACGACGAGAAACAATCCTGGCACGACAAGATCGCCGGCACGACCATCGTGCGGGTGCCGAAGGGCACGGCGCTGCTCTGAGCAATCACTCTCGTTCCTCGTTCCCGTAATCTTTGTCTCTCTGCCCGCCAGCGAGAGAACGAGAAAGATTAAGAGAACGAGAACGATTCTTTACACCGGACCCGGCCCGGGCTTCCCTTGGCGGCCTCATGCCAAAGCCTCTCGTCGGAATCATCATGGGCAGCGCCTCGGACTGGGCGACGATGTCGCGCGCGGCCGCGACGCTCGCCACGCTGGGCGTGCCGTTCGAGAAGCGCGTAATCAGCGCCCACCGCACGCCAAAGCTCATGGTCCGCTACGCCGAGTCCGCCGAGAAGCGCGGCCTCAAGCTCATCATCGCCGGCGCCGGCGGCGCCGCCCACCTGCCGGGCATGACGGCCGCGCTCACCACGCTGCCCGTGCTGGGCGTGCCGGTGGAATCGAAGGCGCTCCACGGCCTCGACTCGCTGCTCTCGATCGCGCAGATGCCCGGCGGCGTGCCGGTGGCGACCTTCGCCATCGGCAAAACCGGCGCGATCAACGCCGCGCTGTTCGCCGCCTCCCTGCTCGCGCAAAGCGACAAGAAGACCAAACAGGCCTGGGCGAGATTCCGCGCGGCGCAGACGCGGAAAATCCTGAAAACCAAACTCCCCTGAATTGAACCGCGAAGGGACACGAAGATCACGAAGCGTGATTTTCAGGTTTGTCCTTCGTGCGCTTCGCGAGCTTCGTGGTTGATCCAATGATTTTGCCGGGCAAGACGATCGGAGTATTGGGCGGCGGCCAGCTCGGCCGCATGCTGGCGCAGGCGGCGACCCGGCTCGGCTATCGCGTGCATATCTACGAGCCCGCGACCGATTGTCCGGCCGGCGCCGTGGCGCACCGGGAGATCAACGCGCCCTACGAGGACCTCGCGGCGCTGACGGCCTTCGCGCGGGAGTGCGATGTCGTCACCTATGAATTCGAGAACGTGCCGGCCGCGCCGCTGCAAGCCATCGAGGCGGTCACGCCGTTGCGGCCGCACTGGAGCGTGCTGGAGACGGCGCAAAACCGCTCGCGCGAGAAATGCTGGCTGCGCGACCACAAGTTCCCGCAGGTGAAATTTGCCGAAGTGGCGGCGGGCGGCGACCTCGCGGCCGGCATTCGCGAGGTGGGCGTGCCCTGCGTGGTGAAGACCACGGACTTCGGCTACGATGGCAAGGGCCAGCTCAAGGTCATGACCGAGGCGGACATCCCGGCGGCGGTGAAAAGATTCGCCGGCCAGCCGGTGGTCATCGAGCAGTTCATCGACTTCGCCTGTGAGGTGTCGGCCATCGTGGCACGCTCGCCGAACGCGGCCGTGCGTGTGTTTCCGGTCGCCGAGAACATCCACACGAACCACATTCTGGATGTTTCCATCGTGCCGGCGCGGGTGCAGCCGGCGGTGGCCGCGCAGGCTGAGAAGCTGGCCCGGCTCATCGCGGAGAAGATCAATCTCGTCGGTGTCATGGGCGTGGAGCTGTTCGTGACCAGGGCCGGCGAGGTGCTGGTCAACGAGCTGGCGCCGCGCACCCACAACAGCGGGCACTGGACGCTGGACGCGTGCATGACCTCGCAATTCGAGCAGCAGGTGCGGGCCATCTGCGGGCTGCCGCTCGGCGCCGTGACGCTGCTGTCGCCGGTCGTGATGGTGAACATCCTCGGCGATGCCTGGGCGAACGGTGAACCGAAGTGGGACACGCTGCTCGCGCAGCCCAACGTGCGGCTGCACCTCTACGGCAAGGCCGAGGCCCGCCCCGGCCGCAAGATGGGACACTTCACCGTGACGGCGCGCGACGCCGACATGGCGCTGGAACTCGCGCAAAAATACCAGGCGCGGCTGTGAAACTGGAGGCGGGGCCGTCAGCCCCGCAGGGTGTATTTGTAGGTGGCGTGCTCGCACGCCACGTTGCGCGCAAGCGCGCAACCTACGCAGTTCAATTTTTTGGCTTCGGCGGCGGGGCCGGCCGGTCCGGCACGCCGGTGTCCATGACATACTTCCAGGAACCGTCGGGCTGCCGCTTCCAGATGCTGAGGAACCAGCCGTGGCGCGCGACCTCCTTGCCGTCGGGGCCGGGCCCGCGTGATTCGTAGCGGCCGTAGTTGTAGCCCAGCGTGCCGTCGTCGGACACGTCGGTGAAATAGGCCGACCAGGTGAGGCTGACGCCGGGTCGGTCGGTTCCCATGCGCTGTTGCACGGCGGCGGGGCCGCGCCACTGGCGCGGGTCGGTGTCGATGAAGGCGACGTCGGGTGCGGCGAAATGGGAGAAGGCGGCATTCAGGCCTTTTTCCTTGGCCATGGCGCAGAAGGCGTCCTCCAGGGCGGCGACCTCGGCCTTGAGTTTATCCTTGTTGGTTTCGGCGCGGATGGAGCAGGCCAAGGAGAGGACAGTGAACAGGACAATGACGAGGCGTGATTTCATGAAGGTATGTTGAATCACCGCGCCAAAAACAGCGAGCGCGCAGCGACGAATCCCACCCGGGTTGCGGTCAAAAATTGTCAGGTCGCGGCGGGCAGCACCACGCCGCGGCATTCGCCCAGGCCGATGCGCCGGGCTCCCGGGCGTTCGGCGTGGCCCCGCAGGATGACCTCGTCGCCGTCGGCGAGGAATTTGCGCTCCTCGCCGCCGGGCAATGACAGCGGCTCGGTGCCGCGCATGGTCATCTCGAGCAGGCAGCCGCGTGCGTCCTTGGCCTGGCCCGAGACGGTGCCGCTGCCGAGCAGATCGCCGGGCTGCAGGTTGCAGCCGTTGCTGGCGTGATGCGTGAGCAGTTGGGCGAGCGTCCAATACATGGAGGAGAAATTCCCCGAACTCAGCCGGTGCGGGCCGACGCCGGCCGCGCGCATTTCCCGGGTCAGCAGCCAGACCTCGAGGGTGAGATTCAGCCCGCCCTGCGCAACGTCGGCGGGGTCGGTGAGGTAGGGCAGCGGAGCCGGGTCGCCCGGCGGGCGGGCGAAGGCCGGCCCGCGGAACGGGGCGAGCGCCTCCAAGGTGACGACCCACGGTGAGATGGTGGTGGCGAAGTTTTTCGCGAGGAACGGCCCGAGCGGCTGGTATTCCCACGTCTGCAGATCGCGGGCCGACCAGTCGTTGAGCAGAACGACCCCGAAGAGGTGTCCCGGGGCCGAGGCCAGGGGGATGGAAGTGCCCTGCTGGTTGCCGGGGCCGACAAAGGCGCCGAGTTCGAGTTCGTAATCGAGGTTTTTGCAGGGGCCGAAGACCGGGGCGGACAGGTCGGCGGCCTTGCTCTGGCCGCAGGGGCGCCGCACCGGTGTGCCGCTGGCGACGATCGACGAGCTGCGGCCGTGGTAGCCGATGGGCACCCATTTGTAGTTGGGCAGCAGCGGCTGGTCGGGCCGGAGCATTTTGCCGACGTTGGTGGCGTGGAAGATGGACGCGTAGAAATCCGTGTAGCCTCCGATGCTGGCCGGCAGCAGCATCGTGGTGCCGGTCTGCGGGACCAGACAGGACTCGACCTGGGTCCGCAGCGCCGCCGGGCAGGAATCGACCCCGAGCAGCTCGCTCAGCCGCACCCGCAATGCGGTCCAGACGGCCGGACCGGCGGCCATGAGCGCGTTGAGGGCGGGTTGCCGGCCGGCGGCGCGGGCGGAAGCGGGGAGCAGGTCGAGTTCCGCCAGGGCGGCGAGGTTCAGAATCTGGTCGCCGATGGCCACGCCGATGCGCGGGGTGTGGTTTTCCCCGCTGAGAAAAACGCCGTAGGGCAGGTTTTGCAGGGGAAAGCCCGTGGCGGCGGCGTTGGCCGACTCGATCCAACTGCGGCGGGCGGGCTCGTGGGTAAGGTTGAGGGACATGGCAGGGAACTGGCGCGCCGGCAGGTTTGAAGACGAAGCAGGCGGAGTCAAACGACTCCGCCTGGGCTGCTGCTTTGCTCTCGTGTATCGAAACCGGGTCAGTTCAACTTTTCTTTGGAGGGCATCTCGAGGACTTTCAGCGGACCGAGCCGGGTGTTGGAATCTCCTGTGTTGCCCAGATGTTTGCCGAGGAATTCGTCGAGCTTGGCGTAAAATGTCAGCCGGTTGCTCTCGTTGGCAAAACCGTGACCCTCATTGCCCATGATAATGATCTCATAGGTTTTGCCGTATTGCTTGAGCTTGGGTTCGAGGCGGGTCCAGTGCTTGATGTCGACCCGGGGGTCGTTGTAGCCATAGGCGTGGAGGGTGGGCACCCGGATGCGCTCGACGAAGTTGAGGGGAGAGCGGTTGAACTTGTAGTCCTTGTCGTCGCCGACCCACTCGCGGTAGAACATATCGGTGCCCCGGCCGGCGCGCCCCTTGGCCCAGCTCGTGATCAGGTTGAGATCGGACACGCCCACATAATTGACGGCGCAGCAGTAGAGCTCAGGCGTGAAGGTGACTCCCGCCAGCGCGGCGTAACCCCCGTAGCTGGCCCCGGAGATGGCCACGCGCTTCGGATCGGCGATGCCCTGGGCGATGGCCCACTGCACGGCGTCGGTGAGATCATCCTGCATCTTGCCGCCCCACTCGCGCTGGCCGGCCTTTTGGAAGGAGTAGCCGTATCCGCCGGAGCCACGGAAATTGACCTGAAGAACGGCGTAACCCCGGTTGGCCATGAGCTGCACCTCGGGATTGAAGCCCCATTCGTCGCGGGGGCCGTAGGGGCCGCCGTGGGGATGGAGAACCAGCGGACCGGGCTTGCCGGCGGATCCGGAAGGCCGGGTCAGGTAGCCATGCAGCGTGAGTCCGTCGCGGGCGGGGAAGGAGACGGGCTCCATCGGCCGCATGTCGGCCGGGTTGATGCGGGAATTGACCTTGCCGATCATCTTCAGGGCGGGCTGGCGCAGGTTGAGCACGTAATAGGTGCCGGGATCCCGATCGCTTGAGGCCAGCACGACCAAAACTTTCTCATCCTCGGAGATGCTGGTGATCCGGTTGAAGGTTCCCGGAAGGGAGGCATCGATGGTCCCCTGCAGATTGGCGCGGCCCTGGTCGGCGAAGGCGTAATACGTTTTGTCAGTCACAAAGCTGACGCCGTAGAATTTGCTCCGGTCCCAGGAGTGCAGGGTGTTGCCGATTTCACCCGACGGTGTGTGGAAAATCACGGGGCTGAGCTGGCGCGTGCGGACATTAAGGGTGTGGAGGGCCCCCGTGTCGGTCTGGTCCGTGGTGGTCACATACAGGGTCTCATTGTCGGCCGCGAAGACTCCGAAACTCCACTTGGGGTCGTTGGCCGGAAACTCGGCCACCTTCACAAATCCGCCATCTGGCTCAGGGCGGACCTCAAAAATGATTTTATCCGCGAGCAGGTAGCTCCGGCCGCGGATGACACCCTTGTTGTCGATGGCCAGATCCTGGGTGTCGATTTTCGGCTCATAACTGCCCACGGAGCGACGCTCGCCGTTGCGCACATCAAGCCGCCAGAAACCAAAGGTTGAGCTGCCGGTCCTGCTCGGTCCGGACACCAACATAAAA
The DNA here is from genome assembly GCA_016190985.1 of Opitutia bacterium. Classification (GTDB taxonomy): domain Bacteria; phylum Verrucomicrobiota; class Verrucomicrobiia; order Opitutales; family Opitutaceae; genus Lacunisphaera. The sequence goes on from JACPPI010000007.1 coordinate 235,837, forward strand.
TTGGGCTCAAACCTCAGGGGATCGGCGACATTCGCCCCATTCGCCCGGTCGGCGACGCGCTCATCATAGGAATCAGCCAGTGCGACCACCTTGCGTTTGCTCAGACTGATGGAGCGCAACGCGCTCGATTCATTGCCGCCCAAGTCCCCACCGTAGACGATGTAGTCATTGCCCTTCCAGAGGTAGGATTTGATGTTCTCGTCGTTGGCGGCGACCAATGGTTCCACGATGCCGGTCTCCAGGTGCATGAGGGCGATGCCTACTTTGCCGGTCGCCAGTGTGGTGAGAAAAGCGAGAGACTTGCCATCGGGGGATAGTTGCACCGACCGCATGTCGGGCTCGGCAAAAAAGGCGTCAACGGGGATTTTGGGCGGGGTTTGAGCCTCCAAGTTAAGCGAGGCAAAGGCTGCAGATACCGTAAAAAAGACATGCCGCAGGCAGCATGCATAATTATGTTGTGTGTGCATGGGTGGCCAGATTGGCAGTCGAACGTTTCGAGTCAATGGGACATACCAACTGCTTGCCAAGTAGCATCATGGCATTCTTAGCCGCATGATTTTACAAAAAAGAGAAAGTGATTGATACTCATCGTGGAAAATGCACCATTCGCCGCAAGAAATTAGCCGGTCAATGGTGGTTTCTTACCAACACAACACAACACAACACACCTAGAACTATGAACCCTAGCTCCGTAAGTTATCTGCGGAAGCCGTTGGCGCTGCTTGGCGCCGGGCTTTCCTTGTTCGCGGCCTCGGCCGCTTTTGCCCAGACCGCTGCCGCTCCCGCGACACCGGCTGAAGAGTCCGTCAAACTCGAAAAATTCGTCGTCACCGGCTCTTATATCCCGATCGCCGGGGTGGCTACGGCGATCCCGGTCACCATCTTGGATTCCAAGGCTATTGAGAACACCGGTGTCACTTCCAGTGTAATGGAAATCCTGCGCAAAGCCGCCCCGCAATTCACGGGCAACAGCAACTTGGGCAGCACCAATGCCAACATTTCCAGCGGTTCAACCGGTGGCGGCTCCCAAGTGGCTTTCCGCAACACCCAGACGCTCGTCCTCCTCAATGGTCGCCGGGTGGCTTATGCCCCGATTCTGGCCTCAGGCGGCTTCCAATTCGTGGACGTGAATCTGTTTCCGGTCGGTGCCATCGACCGCATCGAGATTCTGCAGGACGGCGCCTCCGCCCTCTACGGCACCGATGCCGTCTCGGGTGTGGTGAACATCATCCTGAAGTCCAACTACAAGGGCTTCATGGCTAATGCCAACTACTCCTTCTCCGACAACCAGGGCAAGTGGGCCTCGCGCAAGTTCTCCCTCGTCGGTGGCACGGGCACTGACAAGACCGGCATCACGATCGGTGCCGAGTGGTATCAACAGGACCCGCTGAAGCAGTATGAGCGCAGCTACAGCAACCCGATCTACGGCACCGCTACCTTCGCCGGTATCGTCAACATCGGCGGCCAGTTCTATGTGCTGAATCCCTCCCTTAATGCCCCGCCGAACCCCGGCACCCACCTCCCCGCCGCCACCCTGGTGGCCAACGGCACCTATATCCCCCTGGCCAGCAGCGCGAATCTGATCAGCGGCCTGGGCGAGGAGGCTCAATACTCGTTCAATCTGGCTCAATACCCGACTTTGGTGCAGGGCCAGCAGCGCAAGAGCGTCACGGTCAACTTTGACCACAAGTGGACGGACGCCATCACCGTCTTCGGCGACATGCTCTGGACCCAGACCACCACGTTTAGCCAGCTGAATGCCCAGCCCACGACCTTCAGCGCTCCGGCCACCAACGTGAATAATCCGTTTGACGTGACCGTGACCGCCCGCAACCGCTTCCTCCAAAATCCCCGCCAATACTTCTACGACTCGGACAGCATCCGCGGCGTCATTGGCATCAAGGGCGCTTTCGGTGACGGCTTCTCCTGGGAAGCCGCGGCCAACAAGAACATCATCGGTCAGAAATACCGCAACGAGGGTGTGGTCAGCACGGTCACCCGCGGTATTGTGACGTCCAATGGCTCGATCAACTACTTCGCCCGCCAGCAGGCGCCTGGCGCCGTGGCCGCCTCCGGTCTCTTCGGCACGGCGTTGGGCAATGCCACCTCCACCCTCACGACCTATGACGCCCGCCTGATCGGCAAGCTGGCCGCACTCCCCGGCGGCGATCTCGGCTTCGCCGCCGGTGTCGAATACCGCACGGAATCACTCGATCAATCCGCGGATCGCAACAGCCAGGCGGCGACCTTCGGCTGGGACTCGGCCACCACGCTCGATCCCTTCAGCAAGCGCCGTAATATCAAGTCGATGTTCGCGGAAATCCGCATTCCGGTCTTCGGCGGCGACCAGAAGCAGAAATTCGCCCACCTCCTTGAGCTGTCGGTGGCCGGCCGCAAGGAAATCTACAGCGACACGGACGACCCGCTCGTGCCGAAGTTCTCCCTGCGCTGGCTCCCGGTGGATAACCAGCTGGCTATCCGCGGCACCTACTCGAAGTCATTCGCCGCCCCCACGCTGTTCAACCTCTTTGGTCCCGGTGGCGTCGGCTTCACCAGCTCGCTCAACTTGCAGCGCTTTGGCGGCGGCCCGAACATCACCGGCCAGGCCAATGCCCGGTCCGGCGCGAATCCCAACCTGCTGGCCTCGCGCTCGAAAGCCTACACCTTCGGCTTCGTCTACTCGCCCCGGGCGATCAAGGGATTCTCGGTGACGATGGACTACTTCAACATCAAGCAGACCGACCTGATCTCCTCCATCGGTGCGGCCACCATCCTGCAGGATGTCGAGCTGCTCGGCACCGCCTCGCCTTACGCCAGTTTTGTCCGGCGCGGCCCCAATGGTGACACTTCGCAGTTCACGGCGGGTGCTCCGATCACGGCCCCCGGTCAGATCGGCGCCGGCCCCGTCGACAACAACTATGTGACCGACACGCTGACGAACATTGCCGCCGTGAATCTCTCCGGTATCGACCTCAAGGTGTTATACACTTGGAATTCCGATGCCTGGGGCCGGTTCGACATGTCGCTCGCCGGCGCCTGGTATAACTCCTACACCGTTCAGACCCTCCCGACCGTCACCCCGTTTGAGACGGTGGGGCTCACCAGCAACACCAACGGCACCACCCCGAGGTGGCAGACCTATACCAACATCAATTGGAGCCGCGGCAAGTGGGGCGCCAACCTCGGTTGGTCCTTGATTCCGTCGACGCGGGACACGAACGGCATCCCCGCCGGCCCCGGCGTTCCGGCCGCCTCGGACGACTACGTCGAAACTTATAACTCGTTCGACCTTTCCGCCCGCTACAGCTTCGGCTCGGAGTGGAAATGGCTCAACGGCCTCACCCTCCGCGTTGGCGCGCTAAACGTGCTGAACGAGGGCCTGCCGATGAACAAGGGCACCAACACCCAGAGCAACGGCGACATTGCCACCTACACTGCGGTGGGCCGCCTGATCTTCGTCGAGGGCAGGTATAGCTTCTAAGCCCTCGGTCTGTTCTCTCTCCAAGGCGGCCCGGTCTCCGGGCCGCCTTTTTCTTTGCCTGTCGAATGGGATGGCCGAGGGCCGTCAACTCGGTTGAAGCATTGCTGCCGGACCTTAATAGTAAGCGTCGCTCCGAGTGCCCCCTTGACGGGATCGTAACTACGAGAGCGACGACCGGGATGGTCTCGTAGCTACGAGAGCTTGTCCGCCTGTGGCGGGCTACGATGCGCTGGCTGGCTGCCAGTGGGCGGGCAACAGC
>JACPPI010000005.1 GCA_016190985.1 Opitutia bacterium
TTTTGCGCCGGCTCAGGTTAATTTTTTTAGCCGCTTCCACAGCGGCTGCGCCAGTTCCCATCGACTCGGATACATCATAGTCGCGCCTTCGACCCGACTCGCTTTATCCGGTTCCACGAGGTTTGAATACACGCCCTAATCACTCCGGTGAGGTTGACGCTGCTCGTAGCGCCACCTGCACCTGTTTGGATACCGAGTGAGAATCCGTTGAGATCTACGGCGCCCGTTACGTTGAGCGTGCCGTTCGTTCCAGTGTTAATCCACGACTGCGCGGCGCCGAGGACCAACGGCAAGCTGATAGTCTCGATGCGTCCGGCGGTTTGGCTGATGCCAGTGGAGCCGAGCGTCAGTGTTGCGCTTCCGGAGAGAACGAAACTAACCGACCCTGTGCCTCCCGCAAGAAAACTTAGACCGGCCACGCTTCGATTAGCGGCAAGGACAGGACCGACGGCGCCAGTCGCGCTGGTAAAAGACGCTATGTTGCTCGTGAGATCATTGGCCGGAGCAACACCTCCTGACCAATTCGATCCCGTTGCGAAATCGGTTCCGCTTGTTGAGTTCCAATTGATGCTCGTTTGTGAGTTCGCCAAATTCGCTCCCAAAAACACCAAGCCAAACCTAAGCAGGAGATGTTTCATGGCACAGCGAATTGAGTGCTTGTTTTTGTGAGCAGCGTGGACTGCTTCAACCGGGTCGTTCGTTCGGGGGTTGACAACACCCATGGAGTATTTTCATCGCTGTGCCGACTCTTTTTTGAGCGGGGTCTATGCCCGCGACCGGCCGGCATGCTGTGTGCCGTGGGTTTCGCACGGGCAAAATTGGTCGGGGCGATAGGATTCGAACCTACGACCTCCTGGTCCCAAACCAGGCGCTCTACCAGGCTAAGCTACACCCCGCTGACCGACAGGTATGGGACGCGCTGACGCGATTGGTGTCAATGGCGGGTTCCTTGATGGGCTAGATCGATATTCAAGTTTGTCACGACAATGGGTTAGGTCGGCCGAGAACCCCCAAAAGTTGCAATAAATGCTTCTTGCCTCAGCAGGGAAACCGCCCGTATATACGCCCCCTCAATCTCTTAAACAAATGGATACTCTTTCCCGCGACAGCAATAACTCCGGCAGCGTCCTGCCCCTCGTTGGCGTGATCGCCGGCGGTCTCGCCCTGGTCCTCTCGATCGTGGCCCTCGTAAAACTTTCCACGCTCCAAAAGTCCGTGGCCGCCCACGACGAGGCGATCAACAAGATCCCCGCCATCGAGGCCTCGGTCGCCGCCGCCGCCACCAAGGCTGAAACCGAAAACCAGATCAAGGGTCTGAAGTCCGCCATCCAGACCGCCCTGGACCAGGTCGGCAACGAGATCGGCACCATCAACGCCAAGATCACCAAGATCGAGGAAGCCCAGAAGGCCAAGGCCGCGGCTCCGGGCAAGGGCGGCAAGGCCGCCGCCCCGACCGGCGTGCTGAACGCCGACGGCACCTACTCCGTCGCCCCCGGCGACACGCTCTCGAAGATCGCGAAGAAGTTCGCCGTGCGCGTCGACTCCATCGAAGCCGAGAACCCCGGCCTCGACCCGGCCAAGCTCAAGGTCGGCCAGAAGATCCGCATCCCGAAGAAATAAGCTTCGCGAACCCTTTCCCAATGCCTCCAGACCTCGTGTCGCGGAGGCATTTTTTTTGCCATGGCTGAACAACCGCTTCCACCCCGGCGCTGGAAAAAACTGGGCGCGCGCACCATCGCCCGCACCCGCATCTTCGACGTGCAGAGCGTGGACTACCAGCATCCCGCGCGCGCAAAGCCGCAGGATTTTTTCGTGATCAACGCGCCCGACTGGGTGAATGTCGTCGCCCTGACGCCGGACCGGCACCTCGTGCTCGTGCGGCAATTCCGCTACGGCACGGACGATTTCTCGCTGGAGATTCCCGGCGGGGTGATGGACCCCGGCGAGGATGCCGTCGTCGCCGGCGTGCGTGAGCTGCGGGAGGAGACCGGCTATGTCGGCGCGGCGGCGCGCGTGCTCGGGGTGGTGCGGCCGAATCCGGCCATGCAGAACAACCGCTGCCACCTGGTGCTGGTGGAGAACGCCCGGCGCGAGGCCAAGCTCGGCTGGGATTCCGACGAGGAGTTTGAAATCATGACCCGGCCGGTGGACGAGGTCTACCAACTGGCCTACAACGGCGGCATCACCCACGCCATGGTCTTGGACGCGCTGCTGCTGTTCGCGCCCGTGTGGGCGGAGCTGAAGCGGGGCGCCATTTGACTTTGCCGGTGGTCAGCCTTAACTCCCCGGACCCGATGGAATCCCCCGCGCCCGCCTCCGTTTTCGCCAATGCCCCCGAGGCCCTGGGCGCGGTCCGGGTCGGCGTGCCGGCGTCGTTGGAGCAGGAGATCCGCGCCATCTACCGGCGCAGCCCGCTCTACGGCCGGCGGTTCCCGCTGCACAACGAGCCGCTGCAGTGGTCGTGTTACCGGGAAATCCCGGTGCTGACCAAGCAGGAGATCCTCGACCGCGGGCACACGGCGTTCTTTGCCGACTATGCCGAGGTCGAACGCGGTTTCGCGGCGAAAAAACTCGAATACGAGCACACCTCCGGTTCCACGGCGCGGCCGATGACCGTCGTGATGGAGGACGGCTGGTGGAACGCGCAGCTCCGGCGGGCCTATCGCGCGCACCCGCAGCTGGCGCCGTATGCCGACCGGCCCTACCGCAAGGCCGTGCTCGCGCCCATCGGCTGCTCCAGCAACCTCTGCCCCTACGAGGACCACCCGTTCCCGCACCGCTATTTCGACGGCACGGTCTATCTGAACCTCTCGAGCGACCCGTTCATCTTCGCCGCGGCGGAGTGGGACCGCATCGTGCTGGAACTGCAGGCGCTGAAGCCCGAGGTCATCGAGGGCGAGCCCATCTACCTCTCGCTGCTGGCGCGCGCGGTGAAGAAACGCCGCGTCCGCGTGCCGAGCGTGCGCACGGTCATCCTCACCTACGGCAAGGCCAGCCGCCAGCACAGCCGGCGCATCGCCGGGGTGTTCCCGGGCGCGGCGCAGGTGGACCTCTATGGCTCGACGGAGGCCGGCTACATCTTTGTCGGCGACGCGTTTGCCGACAACCAGCGCGTGATCGACGGCAACGCCTTCGTCGAACTCGTGCCGTGGCGCCCGGGGCTGGCGGACGTTTTCCAGATCAACGTCACGACGCGCGACCGCGAGGCGATGCCGTTGCTGCGCTATTTCACGGGGGACATCGTGCGGCGCACGCCCACAGGCTATCGCATACTCGGGCGCGAGCGGGATCTGTTTTTCAGCGCGGACGGCCGCGTGGTGTCGGCCCACGAAATCGACGCGGCCATGCCGGAGGAATTCGCCTGCTGGCACTGGAGCCTCGTGCAGGGTTCGGACAACCGCTGGGACTTCCAATATGTGGCCGACGGCCCCGCGCCGGCCGGCCTGGCCCAGGCTTTGGCCGCGGCGCTGGGCGAGGGGATGCGCGTGAATCTCTTCCGCCGGAAATTCATCCGGCCGGCGGCGAGCGGGAAATTTGCGCTGCTCAAGCCGCTGGCACGCTGACCGCCGGGGAGGCCGCCCTTCTCGGCCCATTTAGGCACCCTAATTAATCGGCTGGCCGGACGGGCGCGTCCTTTACATTGATCGGCGGCGTTGGTTTATCTAACCGCGCCCGACGACTGCTCAACCGCACCCCTACCAGCATTCTGATGAATCTACTCGGATACCTTTTTAAGTCGTCGATTGGCCGGAAATTCCTGATGGCCTTCACCGGGCTGGTGCTGTTCGGGTTCGTCGCCGGCCACCTCGCCGGCAACCTGCAGATTTTCCTCCCCCCGGCCAGGATCAACGCCTACGCGCACATGCTGGAGTCGCTCGGCGCCGGGCTGTGGCTCATCCGGGCCTTCCTGCTCCTCTGCCTCGTCATCCATGTCTGGCTGGCGATCCAGCTGACGCTGGAGAACCGCGCCGCCCGTCCGCAGGCCTACGGCGTCGAGCACGTGAATCGCGCCACGCTGGCCTCGCGCCTCATGGCCCGCACCGGCATCGTGGTGCTGGCGTTCATCCCCTTTCACCTCGCCCACTACACCCTTCGCGTCAGCCACCCCGGGTGGAGCGAACACACCTTCCGGCTCGCCGACGGCACGCTGGTGCGCGACGTGCACGCCATGATGATCGAGGGATTCGGCAATTGGCCGGTCTCGGTATTCTACATCGTTGCGGTCGGCATCCTGGCCTACCACCTCAGCCACGGCATCGTCAGCTCGATCCAGACGATCGGGCTGAAGAACGAAAGATGGACCGCGCAGGTTGAGCGCCTCTCGGTCGCCTGCTGCTGGCTTTATTTCCTCCTCAACGCGGCCATCCCGCTCGCCGTGCTCGGCGGTTTCGTCCGCGCCTGACCTTTTCCGCCATGGCCAAACTCGAATCCAAAGTTCCCTCCGGCCCGCTCGCCGACAAATGGCAGCGGCACAAGACGGAGATCAAGCTCGTCAACCCGGCCAACAAGCGGAAATACGAGGTCATCGTCGTCGGGGCCGGCCTGGCCGGCTCCTCGGCCGCGGCCACCCTCGCCGAGCTGGGCTACAAGGTGAAGAGCTTCGTCTTCCACGACAGCCCGCGCCGCGCCCACTCCATCGCCGCGCAGGGCGGCATCAACGCCGCCAAGAACTACCAGAACGACGGCGACTCCGTCCACCGGCTCTTCTACGACACGCTCAAGGGCGGCGACTACCGCGCCCGCGAGGCCAACGTCCACCGCCTCGCCGAGGTCTCCGTCAACATCATCGACCAGTGCGCCGCGCAGGGCGTGCCCTTCGCCCGCGAATACGGCGGCCTGCTCGCCAACCGCTCCTTTGGCGGCGCGCAGGTCTCGCGCACCTTCTACGCCCGCGGCCAGACCGGCCAGCAGCTCCTCCTCGGCGCCTACAGCGCTCTCTCCCGCATGGTCGGCGCCGGCGGCGTCGAGCTGCACGCCAATTCCGAGATGCTCGACCTCGTGGTGGTCGACGGTCACGCCAAAGGCGTCATCGTCCGCGACCTTATCACCGGCGCGGTCACCCGCCACAGCGCCGACGCCGTCGTGCTGGCCACCGGCGGCTACGGCAACGTCTTCAATCTCTCGACTTACGCGCGCGGCTCCAACGCCACCGCCATCTGGCGCGCCTACAAGCGCGGCGCCTGCCTCGCCAACCCCTGCTACACGCAGATCCACCCGACCTGCATCCCGGTCAGCGGCGACTACCAGTCCAAGCTCACGCTCATGTCCGAGTCGCTCCGCAACGACGGCCGCATCTGGGTGCCGAAGAAGAAGGAGGACCGCCTCAAGAAGCCCGCCGACATCGCCGAGGCCGACCGCGACTACTACCTTGAGCGCATCTACCCGAGTTTCGGCAACCTCTGCCCGCGCGATGTCGCCTCCCGCGCCGCCAAGCGCATGTGCGACGAGGGCCGCGGCGTCGGCGAGTCCGGCCTCGGCGTCTATCTCGACTTCTCCGACGCCATCAAGCGCCTCGGCGAGGCCGGCGTGCGCGAGCGTTACGGCAACCTGTTCGACATCTACCACGAGATCACCGCCGAGAGCGCCTACCAGCAGCCGATGCGCATTTTCCCGGCCGTGCACTACACGATGGGCGGCCTCTGGGTGGACTACAACCTGATGTCCAACATCTCCGGCCTCTTCGTGCTCGGCGAGGCCAACTTCTCCGACCACGGCGCCAACCGCCTCGGCGCCTCCGCCCTCATGCAGGGCCTGGCCGACGGCTACTTTGTCATCCCATACACGATCGGCGACTACCTCGCCGGCCAGAAGCCCGGCTCGCGCCCCGCGACGGACCGCGCCGAGTTCAAGCAGGCCGAGGAGAACGTCACCGGCATGACGAAGCGTTTCCTCGCCAACAACGGCAGCCGGCCCGTCAGCCATTTCCACAAGCGCCTCGGCAAGATCATGTGGGAGCACTGCGGCATGGCGCGCACCAAGGAGGGCCTCGAGGCCGCGCTCCAGAAAATCCCCGCGCTGCGCGAGGAGTTTCACGCCACTGTCAAGGTGCCGGGCTCGGCCGACACGCTCAACCAGTCGCTCGAGCAGGCCGGCCGCGTGGCCGACTTCATCGAGCTCGGCGAGCTGCTCTGCCGCGACGCGCTCACCCGCGAGGAGAGCTGCGGCGGCCACTTCCGCGAGGAACACCAGTGGCCCGACGGCGAGTGCAGGCGCGACGACGAGAAGTTCGCGCACGTCGCCGCCTGGGAATACCAGGGCGAGGGCAAGACCCCGCTGCGCAACACCGAGCCCCTCAACTACGAGTTCACCAAGATGAGCGTGCGTTCCTACAAGTAAGACGCTGCTCTCCAGAAACTAACAAACATGATATCACAATTTGTGACATCATAATTGGCCGCCATGCAACCGGCACTGATCGCCCCAGAAGTCATCGAAGCGCGAGTCATTCTCCTCCGCGGCGAGAAGGTGCTGCTCGATCTTCACCTCGCGGGACTCTACGGCGTCACGACCACGGCGCTCAATCAGGCGGTGCGGCGCAACGCGGAACGGTTCCCGGCTGACTTCATGTTTCAGCTCACGGCCGACGAAACCTTGGCCTTGCGGGCGCTGCATGTTGACGGGATGAAAAAGCGCGCCCTCGCGAAGCCTCCGATGGCCTTCACCGAACAAGGGGTCGCGATGCTCTCCGGTTTGCTGAATTCTCCGCGCGCCGTTGCCGTGAACATCGAGATCATGCGCGCCTTTGTCCGCCTGCGTCAGATGATCGCCGGCCACGCCGATCTCGCCCGCAAGCTCGCCGCGATCGAGAAAAAATATGACGCGCAGTTCAAAGCGGTCTTCGACGCCATCCGCGAACTCATGACGCCACCTGCGCCGAAACGCCGCGAAATCGGCTTCCACGCCACTCTCAGGAAACAACGCCCCGCAAAGTCCTCCCGCTGATCCCGCCATGGTCGCTCACACTTCCGCCAAGAAACTCTTCTCCGTCACCCTGCGTGTCTGGCGCCAGGCCGGTCCCGCCGCGCCCGGCCAGTTCACCGACTACCCGGCCAAGGACGTCAGCCCCGACATGTCGTTCCTCGAGCTGCTCGATGTCGTGAACGACGAGATCACGCTCAGGGGCGGCGAGCCGATCGCCTTCGCGCACGACTGCCGCGAGGGCATCTGCGGCACCTGCTCCTGCACGATCAACGGCAAGCCGCACGGCCCGGGCCAGGGCATCGCCACCTGCCAGCTCTACATGCGCAGCTTCCAGGAGGGCGACACCATCGTCGTCGAGCCGTTCCGCGCCAAAGCCTTCCCGATCCAGAAGGATCTCATCACCGACCGCGCCGCCTTCGACAAGATCCAGCAGGCCGGCGGCTTCATCTCCGTCCGCACCGGTGCGGCGCCCGACGCCAATTCCATTCCCGTGCCGAAGGAGGACGCCGACCTCGCGATGGACGCGGCCACCTGCATCGGTTGCGGCGCGTGTGTCGCGGCGTGCAAAAACGCCAGCGCGATGCTTTTCGTCGCCGCCAAGGTCTCCCACCTCGGCCTGCTGCCGCAGGGCCAGCCCGAGCGCGACAAGCGCGTGCTCGCCATGGTGCAGACGATGGACGAGGCCGGCTTCGGCAACTGCACCAACCAGTATGAGTGCAGCGCCGTCTGCCCCAAGCTCATCTCGCACGACTTCATCGCCCGCCTGAACCGCGACTACGTGGCGGCGCTGTTCAAGGCCCGGTTCAAGCCGGTGTCCAACGCCGGCGGCGGCGGCGCGGGTTGAGCGACCGCTTGATTCGCAGGTGCTCCCGGGCGCGGCGGCTGTCGCGCCTTTTTCTTGCCCTTGGGCGAACGGCCGGGGCCTGCAACTTTCCCGCCGCCGCCGTGTTCTCAGGGCATCAACCAACTGCTCCCATGAAAACCGCTCTTGCCTCCATCGTCACCGCGACCCTCCTGGGCTTCGCGTCCCTCGCGAGCGGTCGTCACTTTGACGCCGCCGACTTTACCGCCATCATGTTCACCACCGGCCTCTTGGCCTGGACCATCGGGCAATACAGCCGCACTCCGCGCGTGTTGACTGTGGCCCGGCCCATCCAGCTTTCGCTCCGGGGCACCGCCAGTTCCGCCCAGTCGCGGTCTGTCCGTCAGGCCGCCTGAACCGCGCAACCCACTCATGACGGCTCTCAACTGTCTGGGGCCGTCTTTTATTTGGCGGTGACCGTCACCTTGCCGCTGGAAGTCAGGCTGCTCTTGTCCGTGGAATCGCCGTAGAGCCGGATGACAATGATGGAGTCCGTGCGGTAGGCCGCGGAGCCGGCCGCCAACGCATCGGCCAGGGCGCGTTCCCCGCCGGCTCCTGCGATGTTCAGACGGGTCGCGCGGCTGGCGTGGTTCTGGGCCGGTATGGCCACGGCCTCCTTCTCGTGGATGGTGCCAATCAGGGTGCCGTTGAGAAAGATCCTGTGGGTGGTCTCATCCACCAGGTAGGAGGCGATGTTGGGGTTGACGATGCGCCACGACACCTGCGTCGCACCGTCTTGGCTCCGGGCAATGTTGGTCAGCTCGACCTTGAGTCCGACGGTGATGGTGTTGCTGCTGCTGCAGCCGGCCAGCAGGAGGAGCAGCAAAACAGGGACAAGAATTTTCTTCATCGGCCGGATATTGCGGCTGCCCCCCGGCGCGGCAAGTTTACTCGTCCTTCCCCTTCGATTTCTTTTTTCCGCCGCCTTCACCGGCCTCGAACTGCGCAAAGGCGCCGACGGCCGCCAGCGCGAGAATGGCCGGGAGCATCCACGAGTTGCTGGCGATGAGGGCCGGCAGTTGGTCCGGCGCGCGGGCATAAAACAGCCAGTCAATCTGGTGGGTGAAATACGCCAGGGCGAGAACGGCGCAGAAGGCGCCCCGCAGCCCGGTCGACAAAATGATCAGCACCCGCTGGATCTTGACAGCCAGAAAGCCGCCGATGAGACCGAGCACACAGCCCGAGAGCAGCGCGACCATGGGGTGGTAATTGGCCAGCAGCAGAATCCCCAGCGAAGCCCCGAACAGAAATCCGCTCACAAAAACCGCCGCGATATACAGGAGGAACGCCAAAACCGCTCCGAGCACGCCGCCGACCACCAGGCTGGCGGTGGCTCCGCCGGGACCGAAGCCGACGGCCGCCGCCACGGCCTCGCCGAATCCCATGCCCAGCAATGCGCCCACCAGCGCCAACGTGATCTTGAAGACCCGATAGCCAAAAAAACAGTCCAGCACCCCCCACGTCATCAGCGCGACGGAATACCACGGATAAAGCTCGGCGCTGGGCTGCATGGCCCGGCACTAAGCCATGCCGCCGGCCCTCCGGTCAATCCGATCTGATGGGCGGACGGTTCCGCTCAGAACAGCATCACGGCCCGCGCGCTCTCCAGCACGATCCAGGCGGCGGCAAAGGCGCTCGCCCACACGAGCAGCCCCTTGGCGATCCGGCGGCGGCGCAGGCTGCGCTCGTAGCGGTCGACGTTGTGGGTGCGGAAGCCCGTTTCCTCCAGGTAGCACGCGAACTGGGCGTGTTTCACCCGCGCCGTCCGCAGCCGCCGGTCGCTCCGCATGCCGAAGGCGATCGGCAGTTGGTTGAGCAGATGGCGCCAGCGGTAGGACATGCCCCAGCCTCCGGGAAAATAGCTCTTCCGTTCAAGGGGATTCTGGCTATCTCGGTTCCTTTCACGCTCACTTTACCGATGCACCACTTCCGCTACACCGGCCAGAAACTCCATTGCGAGTCCGTCGATCTCGCCGCCGTCGCGCAGCTGCACGGCACCCCGGCCTACGTCTACAGCGCCAAGACGATCGAGGACAACTGCCGCCGGCTGGCCGCCAGCCTGGCCGGGCTGGACCTGCAGATCTGCTACGCGATGAAGGCCAACTCGAACCTCGCGGTGCTGCGCCTCTTCTCGAACCTCGGCGCGGCCTTCGACCTCGTCAGCGGCGGCGAGCTCAAGCGCGTGGTGGCGGCGGGCGGCAGCGCGGCGCGCAGCGTGTTCGCCGGCGTCGGCAAGACCGAGGCCGAGATCCGCCTCGCGCTCGAGACCGGCGTGTTTGGTTTTCATGTGGAGAGCGAACCCGAGCTGGCGCGCATCAACCACGTGGCCGGCCAGCTGGGCCGCAAGGCCGCCATCGCCATCCGCATCAATCCCGACGTCGACGCCAAGACGCACGCCAAGATCACCACCGGCAAGAGCGAGAACAAGTTCGGCATCCCGCTCAAGGCCGCCGCCGCCGCCTATGCCGCCGCCGCGAAGTATCCCCACCTGGAGATCAAGGGCGTGCAGATGCACATCGGCTCCCAGCTGACCACGGCGGAGCCCTTCATCGAGGCGGTGAAGAAGGTCGTGCCCTTCGTCGAACAATTGAAGAAGGACCATGGCATCACCTATTTCAGCATCGGCGGCGGCGTGGGCATCATCTATCAGGACGCCCTCGCCAGCGGCGACGCCGCCTGGTGGAGCGCCAAGCCGGAGGCCGAGCGTCCTCTCACCCCCGAGGCCTACGGCGCCGCGCTCAAGCCGCTCCTCGCCCCGCTCGGGCTGAAGATCCTCCTCGAACCCGGCCGCTTCCTCGTCGGCAACGCCGGCGTGCTGCTCTCCCGCGTCGAATACCTCAAGCGCGGCTCGGGAAAAAACTTCCTCGTGCTCGACGCCGCCATGAACGACCTCGTGCGCCCCGCCATGTATGAGGCCTATCACGAGCTCGTGCCGCTGCTGCGCGACACCACGCGGCCCGCGCTCACGGCCGATCTCGTCGGCCCCATCTGCGAATCCGGCGACTGTTTCGCCAAGGACCGCACGCTGCAGACCGTGGGCGAGGGCGAATATGTCGCCTTCATGAGCGCCGGCGCCTACGGCTACACCATGGCCAGCCGTTACAACACCCGGCCGATGGCCGCCGAGGTGCTCGTGTCGGGCAGCCGCTTCGAGCTGGTCAACGCCCGCGAAAATTTCGAGGCTATGGTGGCCGGGGAAAAAATCCCCGGCTTCCTCAAAACCTGACGGTCCGCCCCATGTCCGAACCGCGCCCACTTAACTTCACCGTCATCGGGGCGGGCGCCTGGGGCACCGCGATGGCCGTGCACCTCGCCCGCCGCGGCCAGCACACGACGCTTGTGCCGCGCCGCCCCGTGCACGCCGCCCAACTGCGGGCCGCGGGCGAAAACCTCGACTATCTGCCCGGCATCCGGTTGCCCGACTCGCTGGCCGTGACCGCCGACCTGCGGGCCGCTTTGCTTGAAGCGGACGTGGCGCTCATCGCCTCCCCGTCGCAGTCCCTGCGCGCCTGGTGCGAGCAGATGTGCGCCGTGCTGCACGACACCTCGCGGCTCCAGCTCTTCCTCAGCCTTGTCAAGGGCCTGGAGATCGGCACCCACCTCCGCCCGAGCGAGATGATGGCCCAGATCCTGCCCGGCCTGAATTGCGGCACGCTGACGGGGCCGACCAACGCCGCCGAGGTGGCGCGCGGCCTGCCCGCCGCGATGGTGATGGCCGCGCAGCGCGCCGACGAGTTCGTGCCCAAGGTGCAGGCGGCCATGAGCGGCCCGACCCTGCGCATCTACACCAGCGACGACCTCGCCGGCGCCGAATACGGCGCCAGCCTCAAGAACATCTACGCCATCGCCGCCGGCCTGTGCGACGGCCTGAAATTGGGCGACAATTCCAAGGCCGCGCTGCTGACCCGCGCCGTGACCGAGATGGTCCGCGTCGGCACGGCGCTCGGGGCGAAACCCGACACCTTCTACGGCCTGAGCGGCTTCGGCGATCTTGTCGCCACCAGCCACGGCGCCTGGAGCCGCAACCGCGAGTTCGGCGAGAAGATCGGCGCGGGCAAATCCGTCGCCGAGCTGCTCGCCGGCCGCAAGACCGTGGTCGAGGGCCACCGCACCACCGAGGCGCTGCACGGCCTCTGCCGGGAGCGCGGCATCACCGCGCCAATCCTGGCCGAGGTCTACGCCATTCTCTATCAGGACAAGAAGCCCGCCGACGCCCTGCACGCGCTCATGACCCGCGAGCTGAAGCGCGAGACCGCATCGCCGTTCCCGAAGAAGTGACCGCGCCTCTTTCGCGAAAGGTAAACGGTAAAGCACAGCACGACCCCTGCTATGAGCCCACGACGGAACTTGGCCGCCGATAACGCTCATGACATTTGAAATACACAACCACGTAGGAGTCGGACCGATTAGGTTTGGCATGTCACCGATCGCCGTTCGGCAAGCGCTTGGCGTAGCATTCGAGAGCTTCAAACGAACGCCACAGAGTGATCATCCGTGCGATTATTTTCCTGAACTCCAGTGCTTCGTTTACTATGATGCGAGCGGGAGTGCTGAAGCCGCTGAATTTGCGGAGCCTGCTGCGCCAATGCTGCGAGGCGTAAACCTGCTAAGTATCGGCTTTGCGGATTTGGTCGAGCGAATCACAGCGCAAGACCCGGAAGTTGAGATCGAAGATGACGGATTAACTTCGGAGAGTTTGGGTGTTAGCTGCTACGCACCATCCGCAGAGGATGAACCTGAGGCCCCTCCTGAAAGCGTGATGGTGTTCGTGCGTGGTTATTTCAAAAAGTAGCCGCCCTAGTGGGGTCAGGCGGCCGGGCTTTCGTCGGGTGGGTGGTCCCCATCGCGGTGCGCGACCAGCACTCGGGGCAGGAAGGGGATGGCGAACAGCACGAGGGCGGAGGTGCCCGAGTTCAGCAGGATCATGCCGGTGAAACTGCGGCCGAGTTTTTCGTAGATCCAGGAGCCGATCAGATCCGAGCCAGAGACCGACAGGCTGCCCAGGCTGAAGATCAGCGCGTAGCCGAGCGCGGCGAACTGCTTGGGCGTGGCGCGGGCCAGCAGGTCGAAGATCGGCATGAACGCCAGCGCGGTGCAGAGCCCATACAGAGCCTCGATCAACACGGCCGCTCCCATCGACTGGTAGCCGAAATACGCCAGCGAGGAGACCGCATGTAGGGCCACGCCCGCCCACAGCAGCCTGCCGAGAGTGATGCGGCGGCAGAGCCGCATGTAGAAGAGACTGCCGGTCAGCCCGGCCGCCGCCGAGATGAAGCCGAGGTAGCCGATGTATTGCGGGGACAGCTTGATCGTCTCGCTCTGATGATAGAACAGCGGGGTGCCGAAGCCCGGCGAGAACTTGATGAGCACCCAGAAGCCGGCGGCCGTCCAGAGGGTTCGCTGCCGGAACAACTCCCGGAAATGCGCCCAGGTCCACCGGGATTTGTCCGGTCCGGTGGCCGGCCCGCCGCCGTTTTCGCGCAGCATCCGGGCAAAGATCACGACCAAAATGAGCATGAGGGCCGCGTTGATCAGGAAGCCGTAGTGGAGCAGGTGCGTGGCGATCCAGCCGCCGGAAAGCCCCGCCACGAGCCAGCCGAAGCTCTCCGTGCCGCTGCGCACCGCGCTGATGCGGCCGGTGGCGCGGAGCGCCTGGCCGACCTCGACGAGCATGCCGCCAAGCGTAGTGTGCACCATCATCAGTGCGAAGTTGATGGCCAGCACCAGCCACAACATGGACTCGTAGGTGCCGTGGGCAAAGGTCAGCGCCAGCCAGAGGCCCGCGGCGAGGGCGGAGAACGCGACCAGGTATCCCTGCCGGCGCGTGCCGAAGAGCGGCACGTTGTCGGCGAGCAGGCCGGCGAACGGCTTGCAATACCAGGCGAGCTTGGTGACGAAAAAGAAGCCGGCGAGCTGCGCCGCCGTCAGGTGCAGATTGTCTTTGAGCAGGTAACGGAGGGCCAGATTGGCGATGCCCTCGCGGTAGTCGCACAGCGTCAGGAACAGATAGCCGGAGCCCACGAGCATCAGGGCGGCGCGCAAGCGCGCGCCTTCCGGCTGGTCCTCGCGTCCGAAGGAGAGACCGCTGCCGCCGGCTGCCGTGGTCGCGGTCTGGTTCTCCGATGTCATTTTTCCCGGGTGGCTTCGATCACCACGCCTTCGGTTTGCAACCGGGCGTAGGCGGAATCATCGACGCCCAGCTCGGCGAGGAGCGCGCGGTTGTGCTCGCCCAGCCGGGGGGCCGGGGTGCGGATCGAGCCGGGCGTGCCGAGCAGGCGCGGCACCACGTGGTGCATGGCGAGACCGGACGTCTCCGGGTCGGGGTAGTCGGCGAGAATTTCGCGTTGGATGAAGTGCGGGTCCTCGAGGATCTGGGGCACGTCGTAGATCGGGCCGACGGTGACCTCCGCCTTCTCGAAGAAGGCCACGTTCTCCGCCTGGGTGTGCCGGCCCATGAAGGCGCCGATGATGGCATCGAGTTCCGCGGCGTTTTTCACCCGGTCGTCGTTGGTGCGGAAACGCGGATCTTCGATCAGATCGGCGCGCCCCATGGCGCGGAACAGGCGCTCGGTCATGCCCTGGGTCGAGGCGGAGAGCGCGACGTATTTGCGGTCGCGGCACAGGTAGACGTTGCGCGGGGCGGAGTTGGTCGAGCGGCTGCCCGTGCGCGGCCGGGTCTTGCCCGTCAGCCGGTAGTTGGCGGCCTGCGGGCTGAGGATGGCGAACAACGGATCGAGCAGCGGCAGGTCGATGACCTGGCCGCGGCCGCCGTTGTGCTCAACCTCGCGCAGGGCGATCATGACGGCGGAGGCGCCGTAGAGTCCGGCGACGCCGTCGGCCAGATACATCGGGGGGAGCACCGGTTCGCGGTCCTCAAATCCGTTGATGGCGGCGAAGCCTGACATGCCCTCGATGATGGTGCCGAAACCCGGGCGCTGGCTGTAAGGGCCGTCCTGCCCCCAGCCCGAGATGCGCACGACGGTGAGCTTCGGGTTGAGCGCGTGCAGATCCGCGGGGGCGAGGCCCATCTTTTCCAGCACGCCGGGGCGGAAGCTTTCGATGAGCAGCGTGGCCGAGGAGACCAGCCGGCGGAGCAGGCCGATGGCGGCGGGCTTGCGCAGGTCGAGCGCGAGGCTCTTCTTGTTGCGCGCATAAATCTTCCAGTGCGTGGACACGCCTTTGGTCTGCCACGCGCGCAGCGTGTCGCCCTCGGGCGGCTCGACCTTGATGACCTCGGCGCCGAAATCACCGAGGATCTGGGTCAGCACGTTGCCGGCAAACAGGCGCGAGAGATCCAGCACGCGGAGACCGCGCAACGGGCCGCGCGCCCCCGGATCGTAGTCGCGTTTCTTCAGCGGCATGGTGCGGGGTCACGCCGCCGGGGGCGGCAGTTGGCGGGCGATGGCGAGGACGGCGCGGGCGCGCCGGATGAAAGGCGCGTCGATCATCCGGCCGTCCAGCGTGAAGGCGCCGGCGGTTGACCGGCCGGCGGCTTCCACCACGCGTTGCGCGAAGGCGATCTCCTGGTCGGTGGGGCGGAAAACTTCGTTGGCCAGAGCGACCTGGCTCGGGTGGATGCAGCTCTTGCCGATGTAACCCAGGCGCTTGGCGGCCAGCGCCTCCGTGCGGAAGCCCTCGGCATCCTTGAAGTTCGCATACACCGCGTCGCAGGCCCAGAGGCCGGCTTCGCCGGCGGCCAGGCGCACCGCCAGCTGGAGCTGGTGGATGGCGGCGGCATCGGCGCGGTCGATGCCGAGGGGTTCGAGCAGATCGGCGAAACCGACCTGCAGGCCCGCGACGCGCGGATCGGCGCCGGCGATCTCCGCCGCGAACCGGAGACCGCGGGGCGATTCGACGTTGGCCAGGATGCCGATGGGCCGGGCGAGGCCGCGGTCCTTTTCCAGGCGGGCGAGGGCCCGGGCGACGCTGCGGATATCATCGGCCGACTCCACCTTGGGCACATTGACCAGATCGAGGCGCGGGCCGACCACCGCGGCGAGGTCGGCCTCGAACTGCGGGGTCGTGAGGCCGTTCACCCGCACCAGGAGGATTTTTTTCGACGCGGCCGCCTCGGGCGATTGCAGAAGCTGCGCGACGAGCCGCCGCGCCCCGGCCTTGGCCGTCTCGAGCACGGAGTCCTCGAGGTCGAAGCTCAGGGCGTCGGCCTGGCCGGCGAGGGCCTTGGGAAAAAGTTCCGGCCGGGAGCCGGGCACGAAGAGTTTGCTGCGCATGGGTGGGTTGCGGCGGTCTCAGCCGGCGTCCGCGACACAGCGGAAGCCGAGCATGCCGCTGCGGTCCTTGCCCGGGGCCATGAGGAGGTATTTGCCGTGCTGGTCGAGTTGGTAGGCCTGCGGGAAATACCAGTGCGAGGTCTGCGGCTGGTAGGCGCTGCCGCCCCGCAGCACGGCGGCGCGGGTGTGCTCGTCGCGGAACTCGTCCGTCCATTGCCAGACATTGCCGACCAGGTCCATGACGCCGAAGGGGCTGGCGCCGCCCGGGTGCGCGTCGACATTGGCCGGGGGCAGAAGCGTGCGCCCGCGGTTGGGAGTGGGGACATTGGCGGCATTCCATTCGTTGCCCCAGGGGAAAAGCCGGCCATCGGTGCCTTGGGCGGCGTATTGCCACTCCCATTCGTGCGGGAGGCGCTTGCCGGCCCAGGCCGCATAGGCGCGGGCATCCTCGATCGCCACCCAGGTGACCGGCTTCTTTTCGGAGCCACGCGGCGGAGCGCCGCGTTTCCAGTGACGGAGGAAGTTGTGGTCGTCGGCCGGCTGGTAGCCTGTCGCATCGATGAACTCCTTGAACTGGGCGTTCGTGACCGGGAAGCGGTCGATATGGTAGGCCGGCGGCCTGAGCTGGCGCAGGTGCGAGCGGCGCGGAGAGTTTTCCCAAGGGTATTGCACGTCGTGACCCACCCAGGTGAACCCCTCGATCTCGATGCCGGTGACGCGGAACTCAAAATCTCCGGCCGGGATCGTGACCATGCCCCGCGGCGCTTTGGCCACACGGCGCGTCGCCTTGACGGGCGCCATTTGTTGCGGAAGGAAACGCCACTCGGCGGACAAGCTTTGCAATGGCGTGCGCGTGAGCGAGCGGCGCTCCCGCAAAAAGGCGGACAGGTTCTTGATCTTCGCCCCGCGCTCCACGGCCAGCACGGCGCCGAAGCCCCGGCATTCAAGCGGGAAGGCGAGGGTGGCGAAGCCATCCTTCAGGGCGGGCTTGAGCACGGCTCCGCTCCAGGCGTCGCAGTAGGTCCGCCCGTCCTGGTGGGCGACGCGCAGCTGAGGGCCCGCCAGTTCGTATTCGTTGCGGTTGACCACGGTCCAGAGGGTCGCGGTCTTGCCGGGAAACATCGAGGCGAAGACGTTGTGCTGGCAGGTATGGGCGTAGGGCTCCCAGCCGGGGCTGACGAGCAGGTCGGGGAACCGGCGGTAGAGGTGCGAGATCCGGCGGAGGGCGGCGGCGTCCCGCGGCGTGAACTGGTTCCAGACGCCCCAGATGTTCTCCCACGAGTTGTAGCCCGTGCCGTTGAAGAAGATGTAGTGAAAGTCGTTCGTGCGGTCGCGGCCCCACCGGTTTTCGGTGTTGGTCATGTGGCGCGGCTCGAGCCACTTCAGCTTGCTGACCGGCAGGACGACCTGGTCGGGCAGCAGCTTGCCCCAGCTCTGGAGGTTCCAGGCCAGCGCCTCGTCGGAAAGCGGGACCGCCTCCGGCTCGAAGACCAACGGGTGCTTCTGCTTCAGCGCGGCGTCGAAGAAGGCGCGAGGCACGCCGCTGTAGGTGTCGCCATTGACGCCGTCCGCGCCGATGGCCTTGGCCAGGCGGACGACCGCTTCCCAGTCGGACAGCCCGGAACTGCGGGTGCCGTTGTCCCAAGCCATAGTGGGGATGAACACCTTCACGCCGCGACGATGGAAGTCCGCGACTACGCGCTTGAGGCCTTTCAGTCCGCCGGGCAGGTCGTTCGCGAGCTCGAATTGGTTGCGGTCGTCGATGCCGATGTTCGGGTAGACATACCACAGGAGCACGCTGTCAATGCCGCCGTAGCGCCGGTTCAGGTCGTCCAGGTAGCGGTCGACCGTGTAGCGGCGCTTCACCGGGTCGTAGAAATACCGGTCCTCGACCATCATCTGGGCATGGACGAAGTTGCGTTGGGACCACTTCAGGTCCTTTCGCTCGTAGTTCGCTCCGCTGTAGCCGATGCGGATGAGGTGCTCGTGGCGCCACTCCCGGAAATCACGCAACCAGGCCGGGGCCGCGGCATTCACGTCCTGCTTCCATTGGCCGATCGTCTGGAAGGGCCAGCCCGGCATGCTGACAGGCAGGGGCAGGTGCGGACCGTTGCGCGCATGCGAGAGCTGGAACTCGGCAAGGCGGGAGGAAGGGGCGCGTGACGTCTTGCTCATAGACGGGAAGAGGGGATCACGCGCGCAGGTTGGCAGATACGGAAGAGGAAGGCATGACGAAAGTGCACGAAACCAGAAAGGCCGCCGGCGGGGGCGCAAGCGTCCGGAATCCGGGAAGAACGTGCAAACGTTTGCGCATGAAGGGTGGACTGTCTAATCAAATCGTGCCTTGCTTGCGGCGGGCCGGATACGCAATTTTCCGCTCCTCCTCCCACCCCGTCCATCCAGAAACGTTCCCCAATGAAAAAACCCTCCAGCCTGATCGATGTGGCCCGCCGGGCGAAGGTGAACATCTCGACGGTGTCGCGCACCATCAACCAGACGGGCAAGATCGGCGCGGAGACGCAGGCGCGGGTGATGAAGGCCATGCGCGAACTGGGTTACAAACCCAACCGGGTCGCCCGCCGGCTGCGCGCGCGGGATGCGAGCACCCACCTGCTGGGGCTGATCATCCCCAACATCCAGAACATCTTTTTTGCCGACCTGGCCCGGGGGGTGGAGGACGTCGCCTACAAGAACAACTACGCGGTGCTGCTCTGCAACTACGACGAGGACGAGGCCAAGGAGCGGTTCTACCTCGATGTGCTGCAGTCGGAGTCGGTCGACGGCATCATCCTGCCCCCGATCCACGAGACCGACCCGGCGGTGCTGCAGGTGGTGCGCAACGGCACGCCGGTGGTTTGCGTGGACCGCAGCCTGTCGAGCGGCAACCTCGACAAGGTTGAGGTCGACAACCACACGGGGGCGCTGAAGGCCGTCGAGCACATCATCGCCAAGGGGCACCGGCGCATCGGCCTCATCGGCGGCCCGGCGGACTCCTCGACCGGGCGCGAGCGCCTGCGCGGCTACAAGGACGCCCACGCCAAGGCCGGGCTTCCGCTCAAGCCGGAGCTGATGCGCTTCGGCGACTACAAGCAGGACAGCGGCGAGACCATCGCGCAGGAGTTGCTGACCCTGCCGGACCCGCCCACAGCGCTGTTTGTGTGCAACGGGCTGATGACGGCCGGGGCGCTGGAGACCATCGCGGCCCTCGGGCTGAAGATTCCCAAGCAGATCGCGCTCGTGGGTTTTGACGAGCTGCTGCTGGCGGACGTGTTCAACCCGCCGCTGACCCTGGTGCGCCAGCCAGCCTATGAGGTGGGCAAAAGCGCGGCGGAGCTGCTGCTGAAGCGCATCGAGGATCCGGCCCGGCCGGCCACCAGCCTCAAGCTGCTGCCCGAGCTGATCATCCGGAAATCCTGCTGACCGCCCCGCCCGGGGCGGAATTGTGCGCTTGACGCAAGGCTGGGGCAAACGTTTGCATTGATTTGACCGTCAGTCCGCTTCTGCGGGGCAACCTCCGCCCCGATGCCGGCCGCCTCCTTTCTTCGTATTCCATGCCCATCTCCCCGCCAGTCGTCGTCGTCGGCAGCATCATGCAGGATCTGACGTTTGCGTGCGGGGAGTTTCCGGCGCGCGGCCAGACCGTGATGGCGCGGCTCGCGGTCGGCCAGGGCGGCAAGGGGTCCAACCAGGCCATCGCCTGCGGGCGCACCGGGGTGGGCACGGTGTTCGTCGGCGCCATGGGCCGCGGCGCCTATGCGGCCGAGGTGGCCGCGTTCTACCGTCGCGAGAAAATCGGCTGCCGGCTCGCGCTGAAGCCCGACCAACCCACAGGCACCGCCGTGATCCTGCTCAACGGGGAAGGACAAAACATCATCGTGATCGAGCCGGGCGCCAACGCCAGTCTGGCCCCGCGCGACGTGCCCCGGGCGCTGCTGGCGGGCGCGAAAGTGGTGCTCACCCAGTTGGAATCCAACCAGGCGGCCACGGCGCATGCGCTCCGCCTCGCGCGCCGGGCCGGCGCGATGACGGTGCTGAACCCAGCGCCGATGCGGCGTGACTTTGAGCTGCGTTTGCTGCGGCACGTGGACATCCTGATTCCCAACGAAAGTGAATTCGTCGCCCTGGTGCGAAAGTTGCCGGGCATCCGCCGGACGAAATTTGACGAGCGGGCGCTGCACGCCATGTCACGCGACGCGCTCCACGCGTTGTGCCGGCTCATCAAGGTGCCCACCGTGATCGTGACGCTCGGCAGCCGGGGTTGCTTCCTTTCGATGCCGGACGGACATGAGTCGATCCCGGCCTACCGCGGCCTGAAGGTTGTCGACACCACCGGGGCCGGTGACGCTTTCTGCGGTGGATTCGCGGCGGGCCTGGTCCGGCACAAGGGCCGGATCGTCGAGGCGGCCCGGTTGGGGACGGCGGTCGCGGCGCTGTCCATCACCAAGCCCGGCGCGGCCCCCGCCATGCCGACAGAAAGGGAATTGAACCGGTTTCTGCGGAAGAACGAGGCGGCCTGAAAGTCACCGGTCCGGCTTGGATCGGATGTAGGAGCCTGCTTGCAGGCGATGCACCACCAGTGCGGCAGGCGCGCATTCCGAATCGCCTGCAAGCAGGCTCCTACAAAAGGCGATGCGGTTGGCCGACATGATGGGTTTGATCAAATGCCCAGAAGCGTGCTCCGGGGATCTTTACTCGGGAGCCACCTGCAGCCAGGTCAGGCGCCAGGTGCCGTCGGCGCGGCCACCGGCCTCGTAGTAGGGCAGAAAGGTCAGCGGCGGGCGGTAGCCGAGGTTGAGGCGCACGGCGGGTGCCTCGCCGCCGGCGGGTGTGTCGAACAGCTCCAGCGCCGCGGCGGGGTCGGCCGGCAGGCGAATCGTCTCCTCCGCCTTGAAATCGTCGACGAGGCCGGTCGAATAGACGAGCGGGCCGCGCGTGATTGCGGCGTATTCGAAGTGCAGCACTTCCTGCGCGACAGGCGAGCCGTCGGGTGCGCGCGACTCCTGCACGTTGCGGTTGATCTGGCGATGCAGCCTGGGGGGCATCGGCAATTGCAGCGTGATGGCGTCGCCCGCCTGCCAGGTGCGTTCCAGCACGGCGTAGGCGCCGGGGGTGCCGGGGCTCTCCGCGCCATCGTTGACCTGCACCGTGGCGTGTTCCGCCCAACCGGGAATGCGGACTGAAATGCCAAACTGGGCGGCGCGCTCGGGCCGGACGGTGATGCGGATCGCGCCGTCGAACGGGTAGCGTGTGTCCTGTTCGAGCCGGACTGTTCCCGCCTGCGGCGTGGTCACGGTGCATTGGCCCGGGCCGTAGAGGTTGACGGCGATGCCGCCCGACGCCGTCAGGCCGTAGGCTGCTCCGGGCAGTTCCTCGAGGGCCCAGGGGCCGCTCGATTTGCAACAGCGCCAGTAGGTCGTGAAGACGCGGCGGCCGTTGGGGAAGGAATAGTAGCACCAGTTGTCGCCGGCGGGCGCCTGCGCGCCGAGCAGGTCGTTGTAGGCGGATTTTTCGATCTCGTCGGCAAACTTCGCCTCGCCGGTGAGGGCCAGCAGTTCGCGGTTGAGCTGGATCCAGGAGAAGGTGGAGCAGGTCTCGACATAGCCGTAGGGGCTGAAGAAGCCCGGCGGGTTGAACACCTCGCGGGAGCGATGGGCGACACCACCCCACGGGCCGCCGCCGAGCGTCAGGTGGTGCTGCCGGATGCTTTCCCAGACCTTGAGCACGGCATTCAGATAGGAGGGCTCGCCGGTCGCCCGATGCAGTTTGACCAGCCCGACCATGTTCCAGGAAAGCTGGTAGGCCTTGCCGGTCCCGATGCAGGCCGCATCGGCGCCGGCCAGCGCCTGCGGCAGCAGTTCCAGGGCGGGGGCGTCGCTGGCCTGCTTCAGGATCAGCCCGGCGAGTTCCAGGTATTTCGGCTCCCGTGTGACAAGATAGAGTTCGACCGCCGGATCCAGCAGGATGGTGGCGGAGAGCCCGTGGTGGTTGCCGAGGGTGGTGATGTCGATTTTGCCGGCGGAGAGAGTCTGCCAGCAGAGGTTGCCAATCTTCCGGGCGGCGGCGATGCACGCGGGGCGGGCGAGCACGCGGCCAGTTTCCAGCAGGCCGAGGATGAGGTAGCTGTGCACCCAGACATCCCAGGTGCGCTGGCCCGGAGCGCCGTCCCAGGCGCGCGACCCGGCCACCTGCCGGCACATGAAGCGCCGGGCGGGCGCATAGGTGCCGAGATAGCCGTCCCGGTCCTGCACGCTGATCAGATAGTCGGCGACCCGGCGGAGACTGGCGGTCAGCGCGGCGTCCTGCGTGCGCTCCACGGCCTTGGCGGCCGCACAGAGCCATTTGCCGGCATGCTCGCCATACCAGTCGCCTTCGTGGTTGTGCCGGGTGTGGTCCGGGCAAAAGAGGGTGATCGGCGGGCTGGTCTCATCACGGATAAACTGGCCGAGGTGCGCGGATAGGCTCGCCGCCAGCGCCCGGCCCAGCGGGCCGTCCAGCCGAATGCCGGCGGGGGAGGGGAAGGTCATCGGGCGGTTCATGGAGCGGGCTGAGACTGGGCTGACAAAAAAGTTGACACGAGGGTTAAAAATAAAAATGGTCGTTCGTGCAAACGTTTGCTTAAACCCCGGCGTTTTGCGCCCGTCAGCCCGCCCCGGCCTCGCTCTCTTCCAGTCCTCCTTCCGCTTTTGAGTAACCCAAACCCAGCGCAAACGTTTGCTCACCCTGCCCCATGAAAACCCACCCCACCCGAATCCCATCCGTTGCGACCCTGGTCGCGGCGTTGCTGTTCACGGCCCTGGCCTCCCCCGGCCGGGCCCAGACCACCACCCCGGCCCCGGACACCTCCAAGGAGAAGGACGAAGTGACCGAGCTGCAAAAGATGACCGTGACCACCGGCTACCGGTCGCCCAAGGCGATCGACCAGATTCCCGGCGCGATCAAGCTGATCACCACGCAGGAGATCAGCAACGCCCAGCTGCTGACGGAAGACGCGACGGCGGTGCTCGCCCGAACCGTTCCCGGCTATGCGCCCTCCACGCAGCAATTGCAGAACACCGGCGAGACCCTGCGTGGCCGTGTCGCCCTCCGCCTTTTCGACGGCATCTCCCAGACCACGCCGCTGCGCGAAGCTAGCCGCAACGCCACGTTCACGGACCTTGATATCGTGGCGCAGATCGAGGTGATCAACGGTCCCTCGGCCTCGGAAGGCATCGGCGCCGCCGGCGGCATCATCAACTATATATCCAAGAGCCCGACCAAGGAGGGCAGCGAGGCCATCTTGCGCACCAAGGTCTGGGGCCAGGGCCGTGACGACAGTTCGGGGTATCGGGTTGGGCTCAACTACATGCACAAGGACGGCCCGAATGACCTGATCTTCGCCGCCTCCTACAAGAACGAGGGCATCTCCTATGACGCCCACGGCCGGCGGGTCGGATTCGGCGCCAGCGGTTCCAGCACTGATTCCGAATCAAGGAATCTGTTCATCAAGGCTGGTCACACTTTCGGCGACAACAGCGCCCAGCGCGTGACGCTGACGGTCAGCCGGTTCCGGATCGAAGGCCTCGGCCACTATATTCCCGACGGGGCGGGCAATCGCGCGCTCGGCATCACCGATTCGATCGTCCGTGGCCAGCCCCCCGGCGGTAAGTCCGTGTTCAACGATTTCAACCAATATGCCCTGGCCTACAACCACAGCGCGTTTCTCGGCGGGAAGCTGAACGTCATGGGCTACAAGTCCGGCCAGGCCATGCGCTTCGTGGCCGAGCGCTCGGGCGTGGACAAATGGGATCCGCGCTATGGCCCCATCGAGTCCTTCTTCGAGCAATCGGAGGTCAATTCCCAGAAGAAAGGCATCCGGAGCAACTGGGTTGGCAGCGACCTCTTCAAGGTCGTGGGCTTGGAAGCAAACATCGGCTACGACCTCATGAAGGAGACCGCGCAACAGCGGCTGGCCATCACCGACCGGCTCTGGGTGCCGCCGATGAACTACACCAGCAACGCGCCTTTTGTCCAGATGTCCTACAATCATGGGCCGGTGACCGTCAGCGCCGGCGTGCGCCGTGAGGGCGGCGAGCTGCAGGTGGACGACTACACCACCGTGTATTTCGCCAACAACTCCTTCGTCAAGGGCGGCACGCTGAAATACAGCGACACGCTGCCCAACGTCGGCGTCATCGTGCGGCTGCCGCAGAACTGGTCCGTCTTCGGTTCCTACAGCAAGGGCTTCACCCTGCCCAACGTCGGCATCCCGCTCCGCAACGTGAACACCCCCAACCAGGAGGTGAACGGCATCGTCGACTTGCAGGCGGTGATCGTTGACAACAAGGAGGGCGGTGTGAGCTGGCGCGGAAAGCAGTTCAGCTTCAGCACCTCCTATTATCGCTCCTATTCCGACCTCGGCTCGACCCTCTCGGTCGATCCGGTCACGCGGGATTTCATCCTCCAGCGCCGCCCGGTCAAACTCAGCGGCTATGAGTTCACCGGGGAATACCGGCTGAACTCCGACTGGAAATTCACCGCGCTTTATTCCCACGCCAAGGGCTTCACCCGGACCACGCAGACCGGGCCGTTGATCCGCCAGCAGGGCATGGGCAATGTGAGTCCGCCCAAGCTCAATCTCTCCGCCACCTGGCGGTTCATGCCCAAGGCGAGCATGACCCTTGATGTGGAGAAACTTTTTTCCCGCGACATCAACGTCGGTGCCCCCGGCGAGGAACACACCGGCAGCCTCCTGCTCGCCCACCTCACCGCCAGCTACTCCACGAAATGGGGCGACTTCTCGATCGGCTTCGAGAATGTGACGGACAAATACTACATCGTGCCCTGGGCCCAGATCGACCAGTTCCAGAACTACTTCGCCGGCCGTGGCCGCGTGATCTCGTTGTCGCACACGAAAAAATTCTGAGCGTGCTTTCCAGCTCCAGCTGTTCGCCCGCCGGACAGCTGGAGCTTTTTTTGGCCACCACCCGTGCCGCCGGGCGGCCGGGATGCTTCCGGCTCTCGACCTTCGGCCTCCGCCCGTGCCATGCTGTTCTCCATCCCCATGAAAATCCCGCGACCGGACCGGCTCCTGGTTTTCTGGCTGTTGCTCGGCGTGCTGGCCCCGCTGCGGGCCGGTAACCTGGTGGCAGTGCGCGACGGTGTGTTGGTCGCGCCGCCCGCGGCCGCATCCAGCACCGGCCTGGCGGCCACGGATACGCCTCTGGTCGTGCGTGCCGGCGCGGTCTGGCGCTATGCTGCATCGGAGGGGCGATGGAATGACGTCAGTCCCCGGCTGGAAGGCTCGGTGGTCCGCGGGGTGTTGGCTTCCGGTTCCCGGTCGTGGCTGTTGCTCGGCCCGGTTTCGGGCCTGACCTTCGAACGGATGGTTCCCTTTGCAGTGGGTTCCGGGCCGCACGAAGACCAGCCGCCGCCGTTTCCCGTGCCGCTCCGGGTTGCGCACGGCGCCGTGCAGGGTGGCGTGCTGTATCTTGCCGGAGTTGATGCCGGCGGCGGCGCGCATTGGTGGTCCCTCAACCTCGGGGCGCCCCGGCCGCAGTGGGCGATTCTGCCAACTTGGACCGCGCGGTCGCGGGGAGTCGGCACGGTGGTGGCGCAGGATGCGACCCTGCTTCTCACGGCCTCTGCGACCAACGGGGAAGGGGATGAACTTTGGCGCTGGACCGCGGCCGAAGGATGGCTGCTGAAGCGCACCCTTCCCGGCGCGGTCGTCCCCGGCGCGGCACGGCCCCTCGGCCAGGCGCATGTCCTCTATTTGCTGCGCCTGCCACCGGACGCGGCGGGCACACCGCGCATCCAGCTTTGGACCTACCACACCACGACGGCCTCGGTCGCCGCGCAGGGAGCGGAGCGAGCGGGGGACGCGCGGCTCGGCGCCGGCTGGCGGAACGGCCTCGTGTGGCTGGATGCCGCCGGGGCCGTGCGCACGGCGGAAATCCAGGGCAACAGGCAGCTGCTGCGTCCGCTCGATTGGGCGATGATCATCCTGTATTTCGCGATGATCGCGGGGATCGGCGCCTACTGTTATCGCAACGAGAACAAGAAATCCACCGCCGAGTTTTTTGTGGGCAGCCGCGCGATCCCCTTCTGGGCCGCGGGCATCAGCCTCTATGCGTCGAACTCCAGCTCGATCGGCTACATCGCCACCACCGCCAAGGCCTACGCGACCGACTGGACGTATCTGATGGGCAACATCACCAATGTTTTCGCGCTGTTCTTTGTCGCCATCTGGATCGTGCCGTTGCTGCGCCGCCTCTCGCTCACCTCGGTCTTCGATTATCTGGACCAGCGCTTTCACCATTCCGTGCGGCTGGCGGGCAGCGGCATGTGCATCCTGATGCACCTCGGCGGGCGCATGAGCATCATCCTCTTCCTGCCGGCGCTCGCCATCTCGACCGTCACCGGCCTCGCCGTCGAGTGGAGCATCCTGATGATGGGCGTCGTCACCATCGCCTACACGGCCCTCGGCGGCATGAAGGCGGTCATCTGGACCGATGTCGCGCAGGTGGTCGTGAAGTTCGGCGGGCTGTTCTTCGCCATCGCCTACATCGTCTGGGCGCTCAAGGGCGGCGCGCGCGAGTTCGTGGCCACGGCGGTGGCCGACGACAAGTTCCGCCTGATCGACTGGAGCTTCGACCTCACCAAGGCCACGGTGTGGGGCTTCATCTTTCTCCAGCTCATGGAGACCATCCTGACGTTCCCCAAGGACCAGGTGCTCATGCAGCGGGTCTTCGCCACCAAGTCAGAGAAGGAAGCCAGCCGCTCGATCTGGCTGTTCGCCGCGATCGTCCTGCCCGGCAGCCTGATCCTCTACCTCATCGGCACCGGGCTCTACGTCTTCTACCACAGTTTCCCCGAGCGGATGAACCCGCTGCTGCGCACCGACGCCACCCTGCCGCTCTTCATCGCCGCCGAGCTGCCGGCGGGAGTGACCGGCCTGGTGCTGGCGGGGCTCTTCGCCGCGGCAATGGGCACGCTCTCCAGCATCCTCAACAGCGTGGCCACGCTCGTCTCGGTGGATTTTTATGAGAGCCTGGCGAAGAAACCGAGCCAGGCCACCAGCATCCGGCTCGCCGAGTGGGTGACCGTGATCGCGGGCGTGATCGGCATCGGCCTCGCGCTGCTGCTCTCGCGCTTCAGCATCAGCTCGTTCCTGGACATCGCGATCGAGTTCGCCGGCCTGTTTGGCGGCGCGTTCGGCGGCGCCTACACGCTCGGGATGTTCACGCGCCGCTCCAACTGGCAGGGCGTGCTGATCGGCATGGGCTTCAGCTTCATCGCGACCTTCGTGGTGTGGTGGCACCACCTGGTCCACCCGTTTCTTTATCTCGGCATCTCGATCCTCTTCTCGATCGTGGTCGGGTATGCGGCCAGTCTCTTTTTCCCGGCGCCGACGGAGGTGTCGCTGCGGGGACTGACCGTCTTCACGCCCAAGGGGCAGACGGAAGCGAAGCCCGCCTGATCAGCGCCGGGCCGTGGCCACCTGAGGCCATTCGTTGAAGATGTAGGTCAGGCCCTCGATGAACGCCGGGCGCCACGTCTTCCAGTTGTGCCCGCCGTCGACGACACGAAACTGGGATTTGATCAGCGGAACGCGCCGGATCCGGTTGTAGAGCGTGTGCGCCTCGTAATCCAGGTCGTGCGCCGCCTGCGCCGGGTCGGCGTTGGCATGCTCGTCGTCGCCCACCGCGATGAACATGACCAGCGGCAAGCCCGTGGCCGTGAAACCCGGGATGAGGGCCGGATAGTTTTTCGCCGCGTAGATCTCCGGATCGAACACCAGCCGCCCGTTGCCAAAGGCGCCGAACTCGCGGGTGCTGGAGTCGGGCGGCGGCAAGGGGAAATAAACGGCCGGGCTCAGCACGATGGCGGCGCCGAACAATTCCGGATGCGCCAGCGAGTAGCGCAGCGCACCGTAGCCGCCCATCGAGTAGCCGGCCACGATGCGTCCGCTGCGGTCTGTCCGGGTCGGGTAGGAGGCGTCGACGTGTGTGATCAGATCTTTGGTCAGGGCCGTCTCCATCATCTCACCCGGCGGGAGTTTCTGGTCGGGCGCGCCAGGGAACCGCGAGTCGATGTAGTAGCCGGCGCGTTTGCTTGAGGGTGCGTCGGGCATGATGGCGATGACGGGTGGAATCCGGCCCGCGACGATGAGTTGGTTGAGATCCGCCTTGATGTTGGTCCACGCCGCCATTTTGTCGCCGCGCCCGTGCAGCAGGTAGAGCACGGGATATTTCACCGCGCCCGTCGTATCGTAGCCCGGCGGCAGATAGAGCAGGTAAGCGAGGTCGTGACCCAGACTGACGGAGGCAAACGTTTTTGACGTCACGGTCCCGGCCGGATCGACGGCGGCCGGCGCGGCAGCGAAAACGGCCATCGCGCAAAAAAAGCCGGCGGCCGTGACCAGGATTTTCACACTGCTCATTCGGCGACGGTGGCGCTGGGCGGGGGCAACAAAAGGCTGAACAGATTTCTTGGCGAATGCCGTGCACTTGTCCACGGAGCAAGATGCGGTGTCATAAACGCGGTTGCAAGCTGCGGCTGCCTGTCAGGTGATAAATGGGAATCCGAATTTAATGATGCACCCTGACCTCGATCATGCCCGCCGGCTGCTGTGCCGGTTGCAGGACGCCATCCGCGACGCGGTGCGCGCGGCCCAGCTTCGCGGCACAAATCGGCTGCTGCGCGTGGCGGCGGTCACGTCGGCCGACACCATCTACGGCATCGACCGGGTCAGCGAGCACGCGGTGCGGGCGTGGTTTGCCAAAAACTGGCCGCGGCGCTGGCCGGTCGAGCTGGTGATGGAGGGACTGGAGGGAGACGCGGTCACTTTCCCGCGCGGCACGCCGGTGGCCAAGACGGTCTTCAAATGCATTCTCGATCCCATCGACGGCACGCGCGGGCTGATGCATGAGAAGCGCAGCGCCTGGAGCCTCGCCGCCCTCGCGCCGCAGCGCGGGGCGAAAACGAATTTGAGCGACATCATCGTGACGGCAATGACGGAGCTGCCAACGAGCAAAGGCGGTTTCGCCGACCAGTTCAGCGCCGTGCGCGGCCCTTCGACTAAGCTCAGGGCAGGTCGCGGCGTGCGGGCCGAGCGGATCGATCTGCGCACGGGGCGGCGCAGAAAGTTTCAGCCGCGGCCCTCGCGGGCGAAGGATCTGGCGCACGGATTTGCGTCGTTCGCCAAATATTTTCCGGCGGGCAAGGCGTGGCTGGCGGAACGCGAGGAGAAACTCTGGCGCGCGCTCGGCGACGGCGCGGAGATTTTCGACGACCAATACCTGAGCAGCGGCGGGCAGATCCACGAACTGCTGATGGGGCACGACCGGTTCATCGCGGACCTGCGCCCGCTGGCGTTTGCCGACCTGCGGCTGCGCTCGGCGCTGGCGTGTCATCCCTACGACATCTGCACGGCGCTGATCGCGCAGGAGCTGGGCTGCGTGATCACCGCTCCCGACGGGAAACCGCTGCGCGCGCCGCTCGACACCACGTCATCCGTGGCCTGGGTCGGCTATGCGAACAAAACCCTGGCGCGGAGGATCGGGCCGAAGCTGCGGAAGCTCCTGAAATTGTAGGTGGCGGGCTTCATCCTTCGCCAAGCCTACGGACGACAGGTGCACGCCACGTTGCGGGCATCGGCCGTCGCCAAGGCTATGGCCCGACAAGAGCCCGCAACCTACACATCACTCCTTTGCAGGCGCGGCCACGGCTGCCGCCACCGCGGCCGGTCGTGACGGATCCAAGGAGCCTTTCGAAGCGGGGACGGATTTTTTGTTCTTGGCGACGGTAATGATGGCGACGCCGGCGATGATGATGCCGGCCGCCACGAAGATGCGCGGCGACACCGCCTCGTGCAGCAACAGCCAGCCGAGGAAGACGGCGACGACGGGATTGATGTAGGCGTAGGTGGAGACGCGGGCCGGCGTGCTGTGCTTCATCAGCCACACAAACGTCGTGAAGCCCACGAGCGAGCCGGCGGTCACGAGGTAGCCCCAGGCCAGCCAGGAACGGCCGGAGACGCCGGCCAGGTGGAAATGCCCCGGCTCACCCATCCCGATGCTCACGACGAGCAGCCAGACGCTGCCGGTGAGCTGCTGGATGGCGGCGCCGGTGAGCGGCGCCGCGGGCGCGCGCGCGTAGCGGGTGTAGATGGAGCCGGCGCCCCAGGAAAGGCAGGCGAGGACGAGCCCGGCCACCCGCCAGGGATCAAGACCGCCGGCGTGGTGGCCCAGGTCGGGGCCGACCAACAGGGCCAGGCCGAGAAAGCCGAGCGCGAGCCCGGCAAAGGTGGCGAGGGCGGGCCGCGTGCCGCGGGTCTCGTCCTTCCCCACGACAAGCATCAGCCAGTCGAGGAGCACGATGAAGAGCGGGCTGACGGAGATGATGAGCGTGGCGATGCCCGAGGGAACTTTCTGCTCCGCCCAGCAGACCAGGCCGTTGCCACCCAGGAGCAGCAGGCCGCCGATGAGGGCGTTGTCGAGCCATTGCTTGGGAGTGGCGCGGAAGCCGCCGGTGACGGCGACCCAGACGGACAGCAAGCCGCCGGCGGCCAGGAAGCGCATGCTGGCCATGAGGAACGGCGGCATCGTCTCCACCGCGACGCGGATGGCGAGGTAGGTGGAACCCCAGATCAGGTAAATGGCGAGAAAGCCGGCGATGAGGGCGGCGGGCGTGGGTCTTCTCTCGGCGGCGGTCACGGCGGGGAAAAAGGCAAGCGACCCGCCTACGCTCCTGCGAGCTGCGGCGAGGCAAAGGGTGGTTGTGGGTGGATAGGTTTGTCAGCGGGTGGCGCCGCCGTCGTTGCGCCAGTGGTATTCCATGTAGCGCGCGGTTTTATCGGCGCTGGCGGCGCCGTGGAGCCGGGCGACGATATGCAGGGACATGTCAATGCCGGCGGAGATGCCGGCGGAGGTCAGCACCCGGCCGTTGTCGGTGAAGCGGCAAGTCTGGTCGACCTCGGTGTTGGGCGCGAGCGCGGCCAGTTCGGCGAAGTTCTCGCAGTGCGTCGTCGCGCGGAGATTGTTGAGCAGGCCGGCCGCCGCGAGGACGAGCGAACCGGTGCAGACGGAGGCGACGATCCCGGCGGTGGCGTTGACGGACTTGACCCAGTCGAGCACGGGCTGGCTCTTGAGCAGGGCGCGGGTGCCGAAGCCGCCGGGCACGATGAGAATGTCGGGGCGCGGGCAGTCGGCGAAAGCGTGGTCGGGATTCACGCTGAGGCCGTTGCGGGCGCGGATGGCGCGCTTTTCCTGCGCCACGGTGACGACGCGGAAGAGCCGGTGCCCCGACAGCTCATCGGTGACCGCGAAGACCTCGAACGGGCCGGCAAAGTCGAGCACCTCGACTTCGTCGAAAAGGAGCAGGGCAAGGGTGCGTTTCATGGCGGGGAGGGAAAGTGAAAGGGGGAGGGGGAAGGGCAGGGGCCTTGGTTTGTCATTCTGAACGCAGTGAAGAATCCAGCGGGATGCTCGCTGGCGGTTGTGCTGATGGATTCTTCACTGCGTTCAGAATGACAGGAAAGGTGGATTGGAAGCATGTGCGCCTCCAAGGGCGGAAAGCGGGCGCCCAATTTATGGGTTCAGAGCTGTTTCCTGACCAGCTCGCCGAGTGTCCTAAGCGCGGCCTCGATCCCGTCGGACCAAGGCAGGCCGCAGCTCATGCGCAGGCAGTTGTTGTAGCGGTCCTTCACCGAGAACAGGACGCCGGGCGCCGTGTTGATGCGGTGCCGGAGCGCCTCGTGGTGGAGCCGGAGCGTGTCGGCCTTCGCGGGGAACTCGACCCAGATGACGTTGCCGCCCTGCGGCCGGCTGTAGCGCGTGCCGGCGGGGAAATGGCGCTGCATGGCCTGCGCGAACTGGTGGAGCTGCTGGTGGTAGGCGCGGCGGAGCGCGCGGAGGTGGTGGTCGTAGCCGCCGTCGCGCAGAAATTCCGCGATGGTCTTCTGCAGCACGACGGGGGTGCCCATGGTGTTGGTGAACTTGAGCCGGCGCACGCGCTCGAGGTAGCGGCCGGGCGCGGTCCAGCCGACGCGGAAGCTCGGCGCGAGGGTCTTGCCGAAGGAGGAGCAGAGCATCACGCGGCCGTCGCGGTCCCAGGCCTTGAGCGGCTTGGGGCGGAAGTCGCCGCTGTGCGTGTCAGCGTAGACATCGTCCTCGATGGCGGGCAGGTCGTATTCGCAGAGCAGGTCGTAGAGCCGCTGCTTCTTCTCATCGGGCATGAGGCTGCCGAGCGGGTTGTGAAAATTGGGCATCACGAGCACGGCCTTGACGTCGTTGTGCTCGATGGCGTCGCGCAGGTCGTCGAGGCAGATGCCCTGGCGGGAGCAGGTGGGGATCTCGAGCGCGCGCAGGTTGAGGCTCTCGATCATCTCGAGGAAACCGAAGTAGGCGGGCGTCTCAATGGCCACGGTGTCGCCGGGCTTGGTGACGGCGCGCAGGCAGAGGTTGAGCGCCTCGGAACAGCCGATGGTGACGACGAGTTCGTCATGGGCGAGCGGCACGCCGCCCTGGAGGTAGCGGCGGGAGATTTCGCGGGTGAGCGGCTCGTAGCCCCAGTTCATGCCGTGGCGGCTGATGAGCGTGGGATCGCGGCGGGCGACGGAGCCGAGGAGGCGCGCGAGTTTCTTGTTGGGAAACAGGCTGTGGTGCGGGCACGCCGCGCCGAAGGGCATGAAGTCGCTGTCCACCGAGCGCTCCATGATGGCGGTGGTGAGGTCCTTGACGCCGACGTAGGCGGGCTTGGCCATGGGCCGGGCCATGCGCGGCTCGGGCGCGAAGCTCGGCGGGCGCGGCCGGACGTAATAGCCCGACTGCGGCCGGGCCTCGAGGTAGCCGCGGTTCTCCAGCACGGTGTAGGCCTGGAGCACGGTCGCGATGCTCACGCCGCGCTGCCGCGACATCATGCGGACCGACGGCACGCGGTGCCCCGGGCGCAGCGTGCCCTGCTCAATGAGGGATTGGAGCGAACCGGCCAGCTCGGCGTAGAGCGGCTGCGAGAGCGCGGCGAGGGCCGGCTTCGCGGGGGGCGGGGCAAGCGTCTGAATCATGGCGGGGCGGACGGAAGCGGCGGAAGATAGCGGAATTGTGCCGCGCGGGGCAGCAGCAGCGGGGTTTAATTGAAACCGGCACAGTTGCTCACGGTGAGCGCTGTATCAATCACAGTCTGCAGATGTTCCGCTGGCGGAACGCCAGCCCGGCTCAGCTGATCTTACCAATGTCCTGCTTGCGGCGCATCCGGTAGTATTCGGGATAATGATGCGTGCGGAGGTAGTCGCTAAGTTCCTGCCGAGATATGCCGGTGGTGGCGCGAGCTTCATTGAGCGCGCGGTCTAGTTCACGAAGAGCGTTCGCTTTTTCATGCTCCGGTGCCGTTGAATAGGCGTAGAGCAATTCGAGCAACCGAAGGCGCAGCTCCTTGCTCACGGTTATCCGCGCAATATGGCGGTTTCAATCGCGCTTTTCATCTCCTGGGTCCATTCGCGGTGGGCCGCACGATCAATATCTGCAAGCTCTTCAATGCAGGCGGACAAATCTTCAAAGGTTAGTCCAAGTGACTCGACTTTGATGTCGTCTGCCTCGTGCAGGCGGGTCGCGAGCAATCGCCCTAGGCCGCATAGAACAGTGACTGTTCCCAGATAAAATTTTCGCTCTTTCTCAAGGGGAGCTTCTTGAAGCATCAATCTTTCTTCAAGGTCCTTTATATATTCATATGCCACGAGCCATCTGCTTGCAGCCATGAGCAACCGGCGTTTGCTTTGATGCAGCTCGCGCTGAAGTTGACTGATGAGTTTTGTGGCGAAGTAGAAATCGGGGTCCGTTGTTCTCCCGTCCCCAAACAGAATTTCCGCCTGCGTTGGCAGCGTGGTCATGCGGCAATCAATACCGCGCATGTCAACGCCGCAAACCTGAAATTCAGGAATGGCTCACACCGCCAGTCGTTCGGCAACATCAAGGAGGTCGGCAATATCCGGCGATTCAGCGCGGTCTCAGCTGCGGTTTTCGGGCCGGATCCACGCTCAGGCGCATTGCGCGAAGGTTGCGCCGATTCCGTCTGCGTCCCGCGGGAGCGGGACTACGGCGCGGCGAGGAGGCGCTCAGGAATATTGAGCGAGAGCGGCCCCGGTCAGCCGGCAGATCTGCCATTCCTTCATGCGCTTGGCGCCGAGGGCTTCGTAGAACCTGATGGCCGGCTCGTTCCAGTCGAGGACCGACCACTCCATGCGGCCGCAGCCGCGGGCGTTGGCGATCCGGGCGAGGTGGAGCAGGAGGGCCTTGCCCGTGCCGGCGCCGCGATATTCCGGCTTCACGAACAGGTCCTCCAGATACAGGCCCGGCTTCGCGAGAAAGGTGGAGTAGTTGAAAAAATACAGCGCGAAGCCGGCGGGCTGGCCGTCGACCTCGGCGATGACGACCTGGGCGGCGGGCGGCGTGCCGAACAGCGTGCGGCGCAGCGCCTCCTCCGTGGCGACGACCTCCTGCGCCAGCTTCTCGTAGACGGCGAGGCTGCGGATGAGTTCGAGGATCAGGGGCACGTCGGCGGGGGTGGCGGAGCGGATTTGGCGGGTCATGCCCAACGGCATAAGCACCTGACGGGCGGAGGCGAGCGCATCGTGGCGGCGGCCGGGCCGGCGGGCCCCGGAGATGCAGGGTTGCAATGCGCCCCGGGGAACCCGATACACAGGTCCTTTATTCCATGCTCCGTAAGTTAATTTCCAAAATCCGGCAGACCTTCAACCAGGACAGCAAGCGCCCGGAGACCAAGCCCGCCCACAAATCCACCCGGCCCGCGCCCCGCAGCGGCGCCCCGCGCCATGAAAAACGCGGCGGTCACGCCCCGCGCGCCGACGTTCCCCGGCATCCCGCGCCGTCTCAGGCCCCGGCCCGGCCGGCCGCCCATGCGCCGCGCGCCGCGCACGCCGCCAAACCGCTGCCCGAGGTGCCGAAGATGGACACGACGTTCACGGCCCTTGGCCTGAGCGACCGCATCGCCTACGCGGTGCAGCAAAAGGGCTACGAGATCCCGACGCCCATCCAGGCGCAGGCCATCCCGGTCGTGCTGGCCGGCCGCGATGTCATCGGCTCGGCCCAGACCGGCACGGGCAAGACCGCGGCGTTTTCCCTGCCCATCCTCCAGCGCCTCGGCGCGCACGGCGCCATCCGCTGCCTCGTGCTTGAGCCGACCCGCGAACTCGCGCTGCAGGTCGAGGAGTCGTTCAAGGTGTATTCCAAGTTCACCGACCTGCGCACGACCGTCATCTACGGCGGCGTCGGCTACGGCAAGCAGCGCGAGGATCTCGCGCGCGGCATGGACATCCTCGTCGCCACGCCGGGCCGGCTGCTGGATTTCATGGAGCAGGGCGAGATCCGGCTCGACCAGGTCCAGACCCTCGTGCTCGACGAGGTGGACCGCATGCTCGACATGGGTTTCCTGCCCGACGTGAAGCGCATCGTGGCCAAGGTGCCGAAGAACCGCCAGACGCTGTTCTTCACGGCGACCCTGCCGCCCGAGATCGAGCAGCTCGCCGCGTGGGCGCTGCGCGATCCGTTCAAGATCGCCGTCAGCCGGGAGCGCTCCACCGCCGAGACCATCACGCATGCCTTCTATCCGGTGGTGCAGGCGCAGAAATTCGAGCTGCTGGCGCACCTGCTGGAGCAGACGCAATACCACAGCGTCCTCATCTTCTCGCGCACCAAGAGCGGCGCCGACTATGTCGCCAGCCGGCTGAAGCAGGCCGGCCACACCTGCGCCGTGATGCACGCCGACCGCAGCCAGCAGGAGCGGGTCGACGCGCTCAAGGGCTTCAAGACCGGCAAATTCGAGGTGCTCGTCGCCACCGACGTCGCCGCCCGCGGCCTCGACATCGCCGACGTGTCGCACGTGATCAACTTCGACGTGCCGGAAAACCCCGAGGACTACGTCCACCGCATCGGCCGCACCGGCCGCGCGCAGAAAACCGGCGACGCCTTCACGCTCGTGACCGAGGAGACCTGGCGCGACGCGCGCAGCATCGAGCGTTTCATCGGCATGAGCATCGAGTGGAAAAAGGTCGAGGGCTTCAACTACACCTACTCGGGCATCTTCGACGGCGGCGGCATGCCGCAGGTGGCGCCGGAGAAGCCGAAGAGCCGCCTCATGCGCGGCGGCCGGCGCTGAGGGTTACTTGCCGAAGTCGAGGTTGAGCGCCTTGAGGGCTTCGCTGAGGGGAATGGCGAAGGCCAGGCCTTCGTAGCCCGGAGCGGAAATTTTCCAACTGATGATGCCGAAGGCGCGGCCGTCCTTGTCGACCAGTGGTCCGCCGCTGTTGCCGGGATTCACCTTCACGTCGGTCTGGATGAATTTGCGTTGCGCAATCTCGCGTGCCCCGCTGACCACGCCCTTGGTGACGGAAGAGCTGAGCTCTTCCATGGCGGGGCAGCCAAGCGCATAGGCATCGCCGCCGGCGGTCGGCGCACCGGCGCGATCCAGCTCGATGGGTTGGTGGGAGGAGCCGGGCAGTTTCAGCAGGGCGACGTCGAAGCCGTCGTCGAGACGCAGCACATCGGCATCGAGGACGAGGCCGCTGCGGAGGCGGACCGGCACGGTCTTCAGGCCGGAAACAACATGCGCGGCGGTCAGCACACAGCCATCGGCACTGATGATGAAGCCGCTGCCAAAACCACTGCCAGGCTTGATGGTGACCACGCTGTCGAGCAGGACGGGAACCTCGGCGGGCAGGGCGCGAGGTTTGTCGTAATGGGCGGGCGTGAGCCTGAGCACGGCGTCATAGGCGGAAAGGCTGGCTTTCGCGTCGGAGCCGGCTGCGGGCGGGCGCATGAAGGCGGCAAACTTCTCGCTGGCGAGCAGCGCGCGGATGCTTTTGCGGAACATGGTGAATATCTCGTTCTGCCCGCCGCCCGTGGATTTCAAATCAATCACGGTTTTCTCTGTGTAAATGACGGACCGTGTGAATGTGTCGTAGACCTGCCAGTCGGCCGTCATGCCACCATCGACGGACACCGATTGCTTGCCGGACCAGAAGTTCATGCTTCCGTAGACATCGAGTTTCATGCCCGTGACTTGCGCCCCCAATTGGTAGCGGGCCTTGGCCGATTCGTCGCTGCCAAAAACCAGATTTTCGCCGCCGAGAAGGGAATAGTTCGCCTTGCGCAATTCGTCGCGTGCGATGAGGGCGAAATCTTCGGAGCCGACTTTCAGGGATGGGGCTTTGAGGGTGTCCTTTTCCAGTTTGAGCGGCCCCCAATAAAATTTTCCGATGGCTGTGCCGGGTTCGATGTTGAAGATGACCCGCTGGAAGGACACAGGCCGCGAGCCGCCGGGAGCCAGACTGATCGGGCTTGGCGCGGGTGGCTGCGCCACCATGGTATTGCCACCATCCTTTGCCGTCGCAGTGCCGGTGGCAGCCGCAGGCTTCGCCGTGGCCGGTCGTGGATTGTCGGTGGTTTCGCAACCGGTGAGAAAAATTACGGCGACGAGGCTGGGAGCAACAAAGGCCTTCCGGGCATAACTTAAGATCATGAATACTTCGATAGGCAGGCAGCCGTTAGTGGCGAACAAAATCAAAACCAAGGGACGAGTTGCATGGCTCATAATGTGCGCGGTGATTGATATGGGCCATGTGTTTTCCTCTGAGCTCGGCACTTACCCCTTGAGCCTAGGGTTTGCGCACGGATAGAGGCATGAGCAGAGCCATACCGTCGTGAACACTGCAAAGAAACCCACGGTGCTGATCCTGTGCACCGGCAACTCCTGCCGCAGCCATCTGGCCGAGGGCGTCTTGCGCGCCGCCGCCGGGGATCTGCTTGACGTGCAGAGCGCGGGGTCCAAGCCCGCCGGTTATGTGCATCCCCTGGCGTTCCAGGTGATGCGGGAGATCGGCATCGATATTTCGTCGCACCGCTCGAAGTCCATGAACGAATTTCTGACCGGGCCGGTCGAAACGGTGATCACGGTCTGCGGCCACGCCGACCAGGCGTGTCCGGTCTTTCCGGGGCAGGTGAACCGGCATCACTGGCCGTTCGACGATCCGGCCCACGCCACGGGCACCGAGGCGGAGAAGCTCGCGGTGTTCCGCCGGGTGCGCGACGAGATCCGGCGCCAGTTCGAGGCCTATGCCGCCGGACGGCGCGATGCGCTGAAGGCCGCGCCGCGCTGAACGCCGGGGCGGATTGGTGTTGCGCGAAACGGGGCCGACGCTTCGCTGCCGGCCCGATGAAACTCGACATCCCCGCCGGTGATTTCGCCGGCTACATCTTCGACCTCGACGGCACGCTGGTGGACACGATGCCGCTGCATTACCGGGCGTGGAACCGGGCGATGCAGCACGCGGGGCTGAAGGAGGAGCTGGACGAGGACATGTTCTACTCGCTCGGCGGCGTGCCGTCGCGCCGCGTGGCCAAGATCTTCGCGGACCACCACGGGCTCAAGGTCGACGTTGAAAATGTCTTTCACCGCAAGGAGGCGCTGTTCCGCGAGCTGCGCGCGGAGATGAAGCTGATCGAGGCGGTGGTGGCCTTCGCGCGCCAGGCGGTGAAGCAGGGCGTTCCCGTCAGCGTGGCGTCGGGCGGGCCGCGCGACGTCGTGCGGCACACGCTGGAGCTGATGCACCTGCGCGACCTGTTCCCCGTGGTGGTGACGCCGGAGGATGTGGCGCACGGCAAGCCGGCGCCGGACCTGTTCCTGCTCGCGGCGAAGCGGATGAAAGTGCCGCCGGCGCAGTGCCTCGTGTTCGAGGATGCCGAGCCCGGCATCCAGGCCGCCGGGGCCGCGGGAATGAAATGGGTGCGGGTGCCGAGCCGGCGCTGATCCTTTTGATTTGAACCGGAGCCCGCCCCGGGGTGGGCTGGGCGCATGACGTATGCCGAACTCGCCAACCCGGGAATCCTGACGCAGCCGGTCTATGAGCCGGGCAAGCCGATCGACCAGGTCGCGCGCGAACTCGGGCTGGATCCGGCGGGCATCATCAAGCTCGCGTCGAACGAAAACCCGTTCGGCCCGTCGCCGGCGGCCGTGGCGGCGGGGGAGCGGGCGCTGCGCGAGGCCCAGCTT
Source organism: Opitutia bacterium (assembly GCA_016190985.1). Taxonomy (GTDB): domain Bacteria; phylum Verrucomicrobiota; class Verrucomicrobiia; order Opitutales; family Opitutaceae; genus Lacunisphaera. The sequence goes on from JACPPI010000005.1 coordinate 39,058, forward strand.
TATCCCGACGGCGGCTATTACGCGCTGCGCCAGAAACTGGCGGCCAAGTGGAGCCTCGGCCTGGACCAGTTCGTCATCGGCGACGGCTCGAACGAACTGATCGAGCTGCTCGGCCACGCGTTCCTCGCCCCGGGCGTGGAATGCGTGATGCACCAGTCGTCGTTCATCGTCTACAAGCTGGTCACGCTGATGTTCGGCTCGACCCCGGTGGAGGTGCCGTTGGTCGACATGCGACAGGACCTGGAGCGGCTGGCGGCGGCGGTGACGCCGCGCACCCGGCTGGTTTTCCTGGCGAGCCCGGCGAATCCGGTCGGGGCGACCAACACCGCCGAAGAAATTTTTGCGCTGGTGCGGTCGCTGCCCCCGCACGTGATCCTGGTGCTCGACGAGGCCTACGCCGAGTTTCTCGACGCGGCGCCCGACCTGCGGCCGTTGATCGCCGAGGGGCGGAAAGTGATCTGTCTGCGGACCTTTTCCAAGATCTACGGACTCGCCGCGCTCCGGGTAGGCTACGGCTACGCCGCGGCGGAACTGATCGCGATCGTGCAGCGCGCCCGCCAGCCGTTCAACGTGAACGGCATCGCGGCGGCGGCGGCGGTCGCGGCGCTCGACGACCACGCGTTTGTGGACAAATGCCGGCGGGAAAACGCGGCCGGCCGCGCGCAACTGGGCGACGGCTTCCGCAAGCTTGGGCTGGAATTCGTGCCCGGCGGGGGAAATTTCCTGCTGGTGAAGGTCGGCGACGGCGCGCGCGTCTTCGGGGCGTTGCAGCAGCGCGGGCTGATCACGCGGCCGGTGAAACCGTATGGCTTGCCGGAGTGGCTGCGCATCACCGTCGGCACCCGGGCGCAAAACGAACGCCTGCTCGCGACGCTGGCGGAAGTGCTCCGAACCTAAGGCCGGCGCGGGCCGAGGGCGGTCTGCAAATCACCGAGGAGCTTTTTCTGCCCGGGCACCAGCAGGTGGAGGTCGCTGCCGAGCACGTCCGCGGCCCGGGCCAGAATTTCGCGCGAGGGTTGGCGTGAGCGCAGGTAGCGCTCCAGCCGGGCTGGCAGGTCGGCGAGGGCACCGGTCTCCAGCTCCAGCCGGATCAGGTTGGCGAGGGCGGGTTGGTTGAGCGGATCGGCCTCCACCGCGCGGCCGAGGGCGAAGCGGGCCAGATCGCGGGCCCCGAGCGCATTCAGGCGCTGCGCCACGGCGACCAGGTTGGCGGCGCGAAGATTTTTCTGACCGAGGAGATGGTCAAGGCTGAGACGGGCCTCGTCCGCCCGTCCGAGCCCGGCATACGCGACGGTTTGCAGGCCGTCGAAAACCGGGGCGAACTGGCCGGTCCATTCCGGATACTCCCGCGTGTAGCGGGTGACGAGATCGACCGCGGACTGGTATTCACCCGCGACGAGGTGGGCCTCGGCGACCATGAGCGCGGCCGCGCCGGAGTTTTCGGGCTGGGCCGAGAGGGCCAGTTGTGCGCGCCGGGCCAGATCGGGCCGGCCGGTGCTGGCGGCGAAGTCGGCGAGCGCGAGCAGGGCGGCGGGGTCTCCGCCGAATTGCCGGAGGAGGGCGGCGGCCTCCTGCTCCAGCCGCGCGTGATCGCCGCGCCGGTGCAGCAGCTGGAGGTAGGCCACGCGCGGGGCGGGAGCGAGCGGATCGCCGGCCACGCGCTCCACCAAGGCGGTCTCCCACTCGCCGGTCCGGCCCAGCGAGAGGTAATATTCCGCCAGCAGGACGCGGGCGCGATCATGGCCGGGGTGGAGCGCGATATCTTCCTTCAGGCGGAGCAGCGCCAGCTCGGGCAGCCCGCTTTCCCAGGCGATGCGCGCTTGCAGGAGGACGCCCTCGGGCGAGTCGCGCAGCCGGTTTTGCCCGAGGAGTTCTTCCGCCTCGGTGTGATTGCCGCGGTTAAAGGCGGCGGTGGCGGCGAAAGTGGCCAGCAGCGGCCGGGTGGCGGGGCCGGCGGGAGCGGCCAGCAGGCGACGGGTGACCTCAAGCAGCGTGGCGTCTTCCTGGAATTCGAGCAGAAAAGCCAGGGTGCTTTGCAAATAGGCGGGATCGGCCGACAGGCAGTCCAGACCGTCGAGCAGCACCTGCTTCGCGAGGTCGGGCCGGCGATAGGCCAGGAAAACGCGGGCGAGCAAGGTGCGGCCCTGGGCGCTGGCGGGGGCCTTGGCGACCCCGACGCGCAGTTTGTGCACGGCCAGCGCGTATTCACCCCGGTGGAGCAACGCGTCGCTTTGCGCGATATAGTAGTCGCCCATGCTGGCCCGGTAGCGCGGCCACCGTCCCGGCCACCACAGGTCGGCATACTTCACGTGGGGAAAGTCGCGCTGATATCGGACGAACAACCAGGCGCCGAGCGCGAGGAGATGCCACACGCCCAGAACGGACGCGAAGAGGAGCATTCCCAAGCGGCGCCACCTGATGCGGAAAACGGCGCCGTTTTCACCGGCTGAAACGCTGTAAGGCTTCCAGTCCATCCGGCTCGTTTATCCATTGGCGTCCCGGAATAAGCAAACCATCAGCACAGCCCGGGGAGGGCTGATTGGATCACGAAAAAGACGCAATTTATTGGCTTGTATAGGAAAGCAGTTTGGGGTTTTTTGGCCCAGCAAACCGACAAGACCCAAGGCACTCCCTTTGGAGCCAGCCCCCTTTGGAGCCAGCATATGAAACTGAAACAACTCACCACGCGCATCGCTATCTTTTCCGCCCTCCTTGGCCTCCACGCCCAAGCCGCCCCCTTCATGGCGGTGGGCGACAATGCCGAGCTTTTTGTCACGGCCGCCGTGGCCTTGCGATCCGACGACAACATCTACCTCGACCCCACCGCTGAGGTGAGCGACACCATTTACAGTTTCACCCCGGGTCTGGATCTGGTCTTCGGCAAGGGCTCCATCACCAAGGGCAACCTCTACTACCGGGAGGAGATCCGCCGTTACAGCAACAATGACAATCAGGACACCGAGCTGTCCAATGTCGGCTTCAGGAGCGACTACGACAACGGTGTGACGAAGGCGGACTTCAACGCCTCCTACGCCCAAGTCGCGCAGAATGACAACAACGTCAGGGCGACCGGGGTCATCGTCCAGCGTCAGCTTACCAATTTGGGCGCCAAAGGCGAATTCACCATCTCCGAGAAAACCAGCCTCGCGGTTGGAATCATGCTCAGCAACACCAACTACAATCCGGTCGCCTACACGGACAGCAGCATCGTCAGCCTCCCGATCGATGTTTACTACAGGACCGACCCGAAGCTCTCCTGGAGCCTGGGCTATGCCTATCGCAGCACCAACCTGGGCGGCGGGGGAAATGACTCCAACGACAATTTCCTCAACATCGGCGCCCGGGGTGAGTTCACCCCCAAGCTGACCGGCCAGATCCGCCTGGGCTACACCCAGCGCTCGTTTGATGTCGGCGGTGATCAGAGCCTGTTCGGCTTTAATGGCAGCCTGGCCTACCAGCTTTCCGACAAGACCAGCTACCAGGTCAATGGCAGCAATGACTTCGGCAGCTCCGGCTACGGCGATTCCACGAAGAATTTTTCGCTGGGCTTCAGCGCCAACAGCAAAATTTCCGAGCAATGGGCGTTCAACGGCGGCCTGAGCTACAGGAGGAGCCAATATGCAAGGCGCACCGACGATTTCGTCGAAGGCCTGCTCGCCGTCACCTATGCGCTGAACAACACGGTCAATTTCGGTGCCTCCTACACCTACCGGAACAACAGCTCGAGCGCCGCCGGCTTGGATTTCACCAACAGCGTGTTCAGCCTCGGCGCCAACGTCCGTTATTGAGCGCATTTCCCGGCTTATGCGCGGAAGAAGGTCGTCGATCTTCTTCCGCTTTTTATTCCAGTTTTTCATTCCAGTTTTTCATGATCCCACGACTCACCCGGCTGTTGCCCCTGCTCGCCTTGGCGGCGGGCGGCGCCCTGTTTGGCGCCGAGGCCCCGGCCACGCCGCCCGCCACGGCGGCGACCGATTACGTGCTGCAACCCTCGGATCTCATCCGGGTGCTGATTTTCCAGGAGCCGGATTTGCTGCGCGAGGTGCGCATCACGCAGGAATACACCATCACGCTGCCGCTGATCGGCACGATCGATCTGCGGGGACGCACCGTCCGGCAGACCGAAGAAATCATCCGCAGCCTCTATGACCGGGATTACCTCGTGAATCCCCAGGTCAACCTCACGGTGCTGGAATACACGCAGCGCACCGTGCAGGTCGTCGGGGCGGTCAACTCGCCCGGGGCCGTCGTGTTCCCGCCCGAGCAACGGATGGGCCTGGTCGAGGCGATCGCCCGCGCCGGCGGCCAGTCGCGCATCGCCGACCTCAAGCGCGTGCGCCTGACCCGCACCAGCGCCGAGGGCAAGACGGAGAATTTCATCATCAACGTGGACGACCTGATGAAGGGCGCCTCGGGCGAGCCCTGGCTGCTCCTCAAGGGCGATGTGGTGTTCGTGCCGGAACGCCTGCTTTGATTTGAACCACATGGACACAGCACCCAAGGCGGACAAGGCACCGGGTTCGGGCGAAGCCTACCCCTACACCTACTACGGCACGAGCTACAGCGGCTACGGCTCGGCCGGCCACGGGGACAACCAGATGCAGCGCAGCGTGCAGGACTACCTGCTCATCCTGCGCGAACGGGCCTGGTATATCGTGCTCGTGTTCACGCTGATTTTTTCCGCCGCGACCATCTACACCTTCACCCGCGTCCCGCAATTCCAGTCCGTCGCCAGCGTGCAGGTGTTCCGCCGCGACCAGGTCGTCATGCAGGTGCAGAGCGTGGGTGACAACGAGATCCGCTCGGCCGAGGACCTGAACACGCAGGTCAAGGTGCTGGAGAGCTTCGCCATCATCCAGCGGGTGGCGGACCGGCTCACCGGCGAGGACATGAAATCCTTCCTCGCCCCCTACCGCAAGGACACGGGCGAAGTGCCGGCCTCCCCGGCGGAAGCCATCTTCAAGAACCGCAAGATCGTGCCGGTGCGGCTGAGCCTCGTGTTGCAGGTGCAATACACCCATCCCGACAAGTATGTCGCCGCCAAGGTCGCCAACCTTTTCATCGACGAATACATCGCCTACAACTCGCGGCTCCGCATCGAGGATTCGATGAAGGCGGTCGACGACCTGAAGGAACGCGCCGAGCAGCAGAAGAAGAAAGTCGAGGAGCTTGCCCTCAATCTCCAGGCCTATCGCGAGAAAAACAAGATGGTCTCGCTCGACCAGCGCAAGGACATCGTCACCGAGAAACTCAAGGCGCTCAACGCCTACGTCACCCAGACGACCTCGCGGTTGAACGAAGCCGAGATCCGCTGGCGCCAGGTGCAGGAGCGCAAGGCCACGCCGGCGCAGCTGCTCGACCTGACGTTTGTCTCCAGCCAGTCGCTCATCACCCAGCTCGTGCAGCAGGTCTCGGCGCAGAAGATCGTCATGTCGCAGCTGCGCGAACACTACCGGGACAAGCACCCAAAGATGATCGAGGCCGTGAACTCGCTCGCCCAGATCGAGCGGGAGCTGAGCCGGGCCATCGATTCCACCGCCGCCATGTTCGAGGCCGATTTCCAGACCGCCCGGCGCAACGACGAGGAGGCCCGCGCCAACCTCAAGCGCCAGGAAAGCGAGTCGCTGGAGCTGGACCGTTACGCCGTCGAGTATTCCAACCTCGAGCGCGACCTCGGCATCAACGAGCACCTGCTGAACAACATCCTCGGCCGCATGCGCGAGACCTCGATGAGCAGCACCATCGAGACCCAGAGCGCGCGCGTCGTCGATCGTGCCGCACCGGCGCTCAAGCCGGTCTCGCCCAACATTCCGCTGAACCTGGCGCTCGGCTTCCTCGGTGGGCTTGCCCTCGGCACCGCCTTCGCCTTCTTCGTGGCCTACATTGACGACCGGGTGAAGAGCTCCTTCGACATCGAGTCGGTCGTCGGCCTGCCGCTGGTCGGCATCGTGCCGGAGATCAAGCGCATGGAGCAGCCCGACAAGGCGCAGATCGTGGTCAACAACCAGGACAAGCAGGTCGTCGAGTCATTCCTCACCCTGCACTCCAGCCTCCGTCTCAAGGACGAGAGCAAGCGCGCCCAGGCCATCCTCGTCACGAGCACCATCCCCGGCGAGGGCAAGTCCTTCACCACGACCAATCTGGCCCTGACCTTCGCCGCCCACGGCGAAAAGGTGGTCATCGTGGATTGCGATCTCCGGAAGCCGAACATCCACAAATCATTCCGCCTCGAAAACCTCAAGGGCCTCATCGACGTGTGCGCCGGCACCCAGACAATCGACCAGGTGCTGTGCAAGGGCGTGCATCCCAACCTCGATGTCATCCCCGCGGGCGGCCGGGCCAAGAACCCCACGCAGATCCTCAACAGCAAGAATTTCGAGCTGATGCTCGCCGACCTGCGCAAGCGCTACGACCGCATCTTCGTGGACACGCCGCCCCTCGCCGCCGTGAGCGACGCGCTCATCATCCTCCCGCTGATGGACGGCTCGCTCTTCACGATCTTCTTCAACCGCGTGCGCCGCAAGGCCGCGCAGTTCAGCGCCCGCAGGCTCCTCGAGGTGAACGTGCCGTGCTTTGGCGCCGTGCTCAACGGCCTCAATCTCGCGGTCTCCGGCTACTACTACGCCCAGTATTACGACAAGTCCTACAAGGACTATTACGTGACGATGGCGAAGCAGGATCCGGGCACAACCGAGCGCTGAGCGCTCAGTGCCGCGCGGCCGCGCGCTGCAGGCGGTCGTTGATCGCCGCCGCCAGCCCGCCGCTGTCCGCCGCCGGCAACGGCTCCACCCGGATCTCGCGATAACGGCCGGCATCGGCTTGCCGCAGCACATCGTAGAGGTTGCGCGCCACCTCGTTCAACGCGCCGCGCCGGCTCAGCCAGAACAGGTGCTTCCAGGGATGTCCCGCTGGCCGGCGCTGTAGCACCCCGGCGACACCGGCGGGAAGCTGTCCGCTCCAGCGCCGCAGGACCAGCGGCGTGCGGGGGCTGTAATGCCGTTCCAGCAACCCCGGCGAGAGTTTTGGGGTGTTCGAGCCGCGCGACCTTGCCTGCCGCACTCTCATGCCGAGAAAAAGTTCGAGCTGCCGGGCGGTCACCGCGCCCGGCCGCAGGATCCGGGGTCTCCGCGGATCCGTCACATCCAGCACCGTTGATTCCACGCCGACCGTGCATGCTCCGCCGTCGAGGATGTGCGGGATGCGCGCGCCCAGTCCGTCGCGCACATGCGCCGCCGTGGTGGGGCTGATGTAGCCGAACAGATTGGCGCTGGGCGCGGCCAGCGGGATTTTCGCGAGACGCAGCAGCCGGCGGGCCAGCGGATGCGCCGGCGCGCGGATGGCCACGGTCGGGCCGCCCGAGGTCACGATGCCGGGCACGACCGGTTTCTTCGGCAGCACGAGCGTCAGGGGTCCGGGCCAGAAACGGCGGGCCAGCCGGCGCGCGGTGTCGTTGAACTCCGCCAGCGGCTCGGCCTGGGCCCGATCCAGCACGTGCACGATCAGCGGGTCGTTGGCCGGCCGGCGCTTGGCCCGAAAGATGGCGCGGCAAGCCTGGGCGTCGAGCGCGTGGGCGGCCAGGCCGTAGACGGTCTCGGTCGGGATCGCCACCAGCGCGCCGTTCCGCAGGGCCCGTGCGAGGCGCCGCAGGTTGGCGGAGGTGGGGGCATGGAATCGGGCCTGCATGTTCGGGCAAAAAAAGGCCGGAGCGCAGGCTCCGGCGGAACGAGGAAGCCGGCAACGGCTTATTGCATCGTCAGCATGTTGCGCGCGCGCTTGATGTTCGACGTGACGCGGCGCTGCTGCTTGGCGGAGAAGCCCGTGTATTTGCGCGGCAGGATCTTGCCGGTGTCGGTGATGAAACGGCTCATCAGTTGGGGGCTGGTGAAAGGAATCTCCTCGGGCTTGAGGGTCTGGGTTTTGACTTCGGTCGTGCTCATGATTGGAAAAGGAGCCGGAAGGTTGGCGGTCGGCTCACCCCTGTCAACGGGCATTTTTGGTTTGCCAAACCCTTGTGGCGGTCATGTTTGGGCTGGTCCTTAGTCCCCGTAGCTCAAATGGATAGAGCACGCGTTTCCTAAACGTGTGATCCCGGTTCAATTCCGGGCGGGGGCACCAGCAGTTTGACTGGATGGACGAACCGGATCATTCCGATTAGGAAGTGCGCTATGGGCGACTCTGCTTAAGGGGGGACATAAGATTCTCTGTCACCTGATCCGGCTTTTCGCGCCCTTGTGTGGCGTATGAAAGCTTTCTCCCTTGCTTCGATCGCCGTGACAAACGGAGCGGAAAATCCCATGCTCCCGACCCACATGCCCGCCCTTGCATCGCTCGACGACGCCGCGCTGGTGACCGCGACCCTGGCGGGAGATCGCGATGCGTTCAGCCAAATCGTCACGCGCTACCAGGCGCTGGTCTGCTCGCTCGCTTACAACGCCACCGGCAGCGTCCGCCAGAGCGAGGATCTCGCGCAGGAAACGTTCGTGGCCGCCTGGCGCGATCTTAGCCAGTTGCGTGAGACCACCAAATTGCGCGGCTGGTTGTGCAGCATCGCCCGACACAAGATCAGCCGCGCTTTCAGCGCCTCGGTGCGCGAGCCCGCGCACGCGGCCGAGCCGCTTGACGCCGCGTATGAGCTCGCCGCGACGGATCCGCTCCCGTCCGAGCAGGCCGTCACCCGCGAGGAGCAGGCGATCCTGTGGCGTTCGCTGGAGCAGATTCCCGAGAGTTACCGCGAGCCGCTGATTTTATTCTACCGCGAAAACCACTCCGTCGAACGCGTGGCCGCCGCGCTCGAGCTCACCGAGGACGCCGTGAAGCAGCGCCTCTCGCGCGGCCGCAAGCTGCTGCAGGACCAGGTGGCCGCTTTCGTCGAGGTCGCATTGCAACGGACGGCACCCGGCGCCGCTTTCACCACGAGCGTGCTGAGTGCGCTGCCCGGGCTCACCGTGCCCGCCGCGGCGGCCGCCGTCGCGAAGGGCGCCGTGGTCAAAACCACGGGCACCGGCGGACTTGCCGTCGCGATCCTCGGACCGGTGGTCGCAATTCTGGGCGCCTGGCTCGGCTACCAGGTGAGCCTCGAAAGCGCGGACCGGGCGAAAGCGGCGTCGCCGCGCGAGCGCGAGTTCCTGCGCCAGCTGGCCTGGCGCGTGTGGCTCGCGGCGGGGGTCCTCGTCCTCTTGCTGTTTACCGGCGTTTATTTCGATGTGTGGCTGTTCAGCCACTCGGAGAGGTTGGTGGAGCCCTTCGCCATCATCTGCGGCGGCTACGGCGTCGCGCTCGTGCTGACCTTGTTGTCCGCCAGCAGGCGCTTGCACGAATTCCGCCGGGAGGAAGCGGAGAACCGGCCACCCGCGAGCGTCGCGCCGGCGCCGCCGTGGTTCTTCCGGCCGTTCGAATACCGGAGCCGGTGGACGCTGCTCGGGCTGCCACTGATCCACATTCGGATGCAGCAAACGGGTGCCGCCGGCCAGACGCTGCCCGCGGTCGGCTGGATCGCGATTGGCAACATCGCGCGCGGCGGGCTGTTCGCTTTCGGCGGACTCGCGTTTGCGCCGGTCTGCCTTGGTGGCGGCGCGGTCGGACTGCTCGCGATGGGCGGATTTGGGGTGGGGGTGTTTTCCTTTGCGGGCGCGGCGTTCGGGGTGTGGGCGGTGGGCGGCGTCGCGGCCGGTTATCTCGCCTCGGGCGGCGCGGCGCTGGGCTGGCTGGGCGCGTGCGGCGGCGTCGCGGTGGCGCACGACTTTGCCGTCGGCGGGGCGGCGGCGGCGCAGAACATCAACGACGACGCGGCACGGGCGTTCGTGCAGCACAGCGAATTCTTCCGCTGGGCAAAGTTGCTCTCGCAACACGCCATGATCCTTCTTTGGCTGCCGCTGGGCATCGTGGTCGGGCAAGTGCTCGGGCTCCGGCGGAAACGCTGAGCGGAACGAACACGGAGGACAGGTGACCGGCAGGGCGGCTTGAGTGGCTACGGCTGGCAGGCCAGCCCCCGGCGAAGACTGTCGCGCCGGAGCCCGCAGAGCGCGGCGGACTACATCCCGCTGGGGAAGGTCTTGTGATCCACCGCGCCGCTGGCCCGCACCAGCTTGAGCGCCGCCCCGTATTCCTCCAGCAACCGCAGGGCGTAGCGGAGGCGCTGGCGCTGCATGGCGTCCTCCTTGCCGAGGTCGGGCGCGCCGTCGGGCGCGTTCAGGTTTTGCTCGGCGTGGTGGATGATGACATGCTCGGGAATCCAGCAGAGGCGGTTGTTCTTGGTGCCGCTCATGCGCAATTCCGCCACCGGGTAACTGCCGCCGCGGCTGGCCGACACGGTGACAATCAGGCCGGGCTTGTGGCCGATTTCACCCGCCGTGCAATTGAGCAGAAAATTCTTTACCCCGGGCGTAGCCATGCCGCTCCATTCCGGAGTCACGACGACAAGCGCGTCAGCCGCCTTCAGTTCCGCCGAAATGGGATCCCAGAGGACATCGGACGCGCCGCCGGTGGCCTCGTCCCACAGGGGCAGCGGATTGCCGCCCAGACTGTAGAGGTGGGTTTCAGCACCGGGGTGTTCGCGGGTCAGCACCGTCTGCACATACTTCGCCACCTTGAGTGTCTGCGCGTCCTGCCGGTGGCTGCCGCTGAGAATGAAAAATTTCATGGCCCAACTGTGCCCCACCTAGGGCTTGCTTGCAAGCAGGGTGCGTTCAAACATTCCCGCCTGTGTCCAATTTCTTCGGCCAAAATTTCCGCATCACCACCTGGGGCGAGAGCCACGGGCCGGCCGTGGGCGTGGTCATCGACGGCTGTCCCGCCCGCCTGCCACTGACCGCGGAGGAAATCCAGGCCGACCTCGACCGCCGCCGTCCGGGCCAAAGCGACATCACCACGCCGCGCAAGGAGCCTGACCGGGTCGAGATTCTCTCCGGTGTATTCGAGGGGATGACCACCGGCGTGCCGATCTCGCTCGTGGTGCGCAGCTCTGACCAGCGTCCGGAGGCCTACGACGAGATGAAGCAGAAATATCGTCCGTCGCACGCCGACTACACCTATCAGATGAAATACGGCCACCGCGACCACCGCGGAGGCGGCCGTTCCTCGGCCCGCGAGACCATCGGGCGCGTGGCCGCCGGCGCGGTGGCGAAAAAAACACTCCAGTTGGCGGCCAAGACAGAGATCCGCGCCTACGTGACACGCATCCACGACATCGCCGCGCCGGTCATGACCGGGTTTCCCACGCTCGCCGAGGTCGAGGCCAACGCCGTGCGCTGTCCCGATGCGGCCACCGCCGCCCGGATGATCGAGCGCATCAAGCAGGCCCGCAGCGAGGGCGACTCCGTCGGCGGGGTCATTGAGTGCCGCGTGCGTCAGGTGCCCGCCGGGCTCGGCGAGCCGGTGTTCGACCGGCTGGAGGCGGACCTTGCGAAGGCCATGCTCTCGCTGCCCGCGACCAAGGGTTTCGAGATCGGCAGCGGGTTTGCCGGCACGCTGCTCAAGGGTTCCGCGCACAATGACGCTTTCGTGACGAAGGGCGGTCAGATCCGCACGGCCACCAACCATTCCGGCGGCGTCCAGGGCGGGATCAGCAACGGCGAGGAGATCGTCTTCCGCACGGCCTTCAAGCCCACCGCGACCATCCTCCAGCCGCAGCAGACCGTGGACATCCACGGAGTCGAGGCTGAGTTGCAGGCGCGGGGCCGGCACGATCCCTGCGTGCTGCCGCGCGCCGTGGTGATCGTCGAGGCCATGACGGCGCTCGTGCTGGTGGACCATTGGATGCGCCAGGCGGCGCAGAACCAGACATTCAGGTTCTGATTCTACACCAAGGCCGCAAAGCGAGCGAAGGTATCGGCTTGGTTTGCATTCTTGGCGGCCTTTGCGATCTTGGGATGAAGTGAATTCCGTCTACTTCATCCTCGGCACGCCCGGCTCGGGCCGCCGCGCCATTGTGCGCGACCTGATCGAGAACGGGCTCGCGCCGGAAGAGCGGGCGCTGGTGCTGCTGGCCAATAAGGAAGGCGCCGACCCGGCCGACGTCAGGCTGGCCGGCCTGCCCAATGCGGAGATTCGCCGCTGGACCTGGCATGAGCCGGCCCTGCCGCCGGTCGACTTGCCGCCGGGCGCGACGGTTTTCCTTGTGGCGGACTCATTGGCCAGCCCGATCGACCAGCTGGAGGCCCTGAAACCCTGGCTCGCGGAGCACGGCGCCACCCTTGCGCGGATTTTCTGTGTCGTGGATTGCCAGCTCGCGGAGAAACAGCCGGTGCTCCGGCAATGGTTCGACGCCTGCATCCATTTTGCCGACGTCGTGTTTCTCACGCACCGCGAGGGCCTCGCCAACAAGTGGCTCAGCGATTTCATCGCCCATTTCAAGGACCAGCGCTACCCCTGTCACTTCGTGCAGGTGAAGGCCCGGGGTGATCTGCCGACCCCGCTCGTCTGGCTCGACCCAACGGCCCGCCGGGTCTCGCAATACTTCGACGAAGGCGAGGCCTATGAGATCGAGGGACTGGAGACCGACGATGAGGAGGACGACGAGGACACCGGCCTGCTCCCGCCGGAGCCTTATTTCGTGCGGCTCAGCAGCGGCCGGCGGGAAAAGGAAGTCCCCGATCTCCGCGACTATCTGCCCAGGAAATAACCCGCCCGAAAATCGGCGGAATTGCCGCCCGCCGTTGCGCTATGCTAGCGTCATGATCCAACCCGAACCTGCCATGGCCGCCCCGACCCCGACCCTGCCCACGCCGCGCACGATGTATCGCGCGCTGGCCCGGCGCGACGCCGCCTACGAGGGGGTGTTTTTCACCGGCGTGAAGACCACCGGCATCTTCTGCCGCCCGACCTGCCGCGCGAAAAGGCCCAAGCCCGAGAACGTCGAGTTTTTCCCGAACATCAGCGAGGCGTTGCATGGCGGCTACCGGCCGTGCCGGCTCTGCCGGCCGATGGACACCACCAAGCCCGTGCCGCCGCTCGTCGAGCGGCTGCGTCGCGCCGTCGAGGCATCCGCCGAGGGCCGCGTGAGCGACAAGGACCTGGTGGCGATGGGCATCGAGCCGTCGACGGCCCGGCGACAGTTCCAGGCCTGTCACGGGATGACCTTTCACGCCTACCAGCGCGCGCGCCGGATGGGCCTGGCCCTGCGCGACGTGCAATCCGGCAAAGCGGTCATCGACGTGCAACTGGCCCGCGGCTACGAGTCCACCAGTGGATTCCGCGAGGCCTTCACGCGCATCTTCGGCACGCCGCCGCGCGGCGCCAAGACGGGCAACTGCCTGTTCACCCAGCGGCTGGAGACTCCGCTCGGCACCATGCTGGCGGTGGCCGATGAGCAGGGCCTGCGCCTGCTGGAGTTCGCCGACCGGCGCGGCCTCGAGCGCGAACTGGCCGGCCTCCGTCGGCGTTTGAAGTGCGCGATCATTCCGGGCAGCAGCGCGTTGCTGGACGAAACCCAGCGGCAACTCACGCGCTATTTCGCCGGCGAATCGCTCGTCTTCGATCTGCCGCTCGCGCCGGTGGGCTCGGATTTTCAGCGGCGCGTCTGGGCCGAGTTGCAGCGCATCCCGGCGGGCCGGACCCGCAGTTACAAGGAAATGGCGGCGCGGGTGCGGCTACCCCGCGGCCACCGCGCGGTCGCCCGCGCCAATGGCGCCAACATGCTCGCGCTCGTCATTCCCTGCCACCGGGTCATCAACACTGACGGCTCGTTGAACGGTTACGCCGGCGGTATCTGGCGCAAGCAGCGGTTGCTGGAACACGAGCGAAAGTTTGCGCCCGAACGAAGAGGGTCTTGACCACGGATTTCACGGAAATACACGGATAGGAAACGAATGGGCCGGTGATCGGTTGGTTTTTATCTGTGCTCTCCGTGAAATCCGTGGTCAAAACATGGCGACTCTAAGTCTCAGGGTCTTGTTTTCTGGCTCCCACACAAAGTTCTTGCGCCACCCCGGCCGGGGCGTATCCATGCCCCTTCGGTTTTTTGCCCGGGTGGTGGAATTGGTAGACACGCAGGTCTCAGAAGCCTGTGCCTAACAGCATGCGAGTTCGAGTCTCGCCTCGGGCACCACCCGCCTACGCTTTCGCCTCGCGAAAGCTACGGCGAGGTGTCTCGCTGTAGCTCGGAAGAGCATAGGCGGACTTCTTATGTTTTATACCTACGTTCTCGAAACCATCGCTGAACCCAAGCACTACTATGTGGGTTCCACCGAGGAATTGGTTGTCCGGCTGGCGGATCATAATGCCGGAAGATCGCCGCACACATCCAAGCACAGGCCTTGGAAAGTGGTTTGGTATGCTGCCTTCAGCACTAGAGCCAAAGCAGAAATGTTCGAGCGATACCTAAAAACTGCTTCCGGGCGCGCATTTCAGAAGAAGCATCTGTAGGCGGAGGATTCCTTTCCCTTGTAACGGAGCCACTTTTTTTAAATTCGGCGACGGTCACGGGGTGCAGGCAAGAAAAGCGGGCAAATGCTACATTCGCATGTCCGGCTTCCCGGAATTTTACTGAATCAGATCCTGCACCAGCGGCTCCTGCTTAGGAGCCGCTGGCGTGAATTTGACGGCTTCGCGGATGAACGACTCGGCGCGGACACCCTTGCTGTCGTCATTGATGTGCAGCGTGCAGAGGCGCGTGCCGGCACTGACTTTTTCCCCGATCTTGATCAGATCGGCGATGCCGACGGCGTGGTCGACCTTGTCGGTGACGGCGGCGCGACCGCCACCGAGCGCCATGATGGCGTGGCCGCATTTGAGCGCGTCGACTTCGCTGACGAAGCCCTGCGCGTCGGCCGGGGCCTTGACCTCCAGGAGTCTTTTCGCGGTCGGAAGAATCTTGTAGTCATCGACCACCTTCGGGTCGCCGCCCTGGGCGATGCACATCTCACGAAACACCTTGAGCGCGGCGCCCTTGGCGATGGCGGCCTCCATCTGCCGGCGCGCGTCGGCCTCGTCCTTCGCCTTGCCGCCGAGCAGGAGCATCTGGCCGGTGAGCGCGTAGGTGACCTCCATGAGATCGGCGGGGCCGCGGCCCTTCAGGCATTCGATGGACTCGATGACCTCGGTGGTGTGGCCGGCGGCGCGGCCGAGCGGCTGGTTCATGGCGGTGAGCAGGGCGCGCACGGGTTTGCCGCCGGCCTTGCCGACGGCGACCATGGCGCGGGCGAGCGTGAGCGCGTCCTCCTTTTTCTTCATGAAGGCGCCCCGGCCGAACTTCACGTCGAGCACGAGCGAGTCGATGCCCTCCGCGAGTTTCTTGCTCATGATGCTGGCGCAGATGAGCGGGATGCACTCGACGGTGCCGGTGACGTCGCGCAGCGAGTAGAGTTTCTTGTCGGCCGGCACGACCTGCGGGGTCTGGCCGATCATGGCGCAGCCGACTTTCTGGAGGATGGCGCGGAACTCGGGCACGCTGAGGTTGACCTTGAAGCCGGGGATGGCCTCGAGCTTGTCGAGCGTGCCGCCGGTGTGGCCGAGGCCGCGGCCGCTCATCATCGGGACCTTGAGGCCGCAGGCGACGGCGAGCGGGGCGAGGATGAGCGAGACCTTGTCGCCCACGCCGCCGGTGGAGTGCTTGTCGACCTTGGCGCCGGGCAGATCGCTCAGGTCGATGACGTCGCCCGAGCGCATCATCGCGTCGGTCAGCCAGGCGGTTTCCTGCGGTGTCATGCCGCGCCAGAAGATGGCCATGAGCAGCGCGGTGGCCTGGTAGTCGGCGAACGACTTTCCGTCGCTCACGCCGCGGGCGAAGAACTCGATCTCGTCCTTCGTGAGCGCGCCGCCGTCGCGTTTCTTGATGATGATGTCCTGGGGGAAAAACGTGGGGGTGCTCATGGGGTGGGCCGAAACCGGGTCATTGAACCACGAATAAACACGAAGAGACACGAATAAAATTCCTTGGCGGGGCCGCCGGCGTCAGCGCGGCCTGTTTGTCGGTCAGGGCGACGCAAGCAACGCCTGCCGAATGCGCGCGCGTTGCCGGCCATACCAGAAGGCCAGCCCGCCCTGGTAGGCCAGGCTGACGAGCGCGAGCACGGCGCACGTCAGCTGGTTGGCCAGCTTCAGCAGGATCTGGCGGTGAAACTCGGGATCGAGCCCGGCGGCCAGCAGCGAATTGGTCACATGGGCTTGCAGGAAGCCGGGCAGTTCCGCCCACAGCGCGTCCGTATCGAAGTGTTGCCAGCGATGCCACGCGTAGAGCCAGATGATAATAAGTAAAAAAACCTGCGCACCGATCAGCCGGCCGAGGCCTTGAGGCTGGCGCTGGAGCAAAAGACGGCGGCCGTGCAATTCGATCGCCGCCGCCAGCGCGACCAGCAGGGCCGCCGCCGCCAGGGTGTGGCTGCCCTGCCAAAGGGAAAAGAGCGCGCTCAGGCCCGCCACGCCGACGACACTCCAGCCGTCCACCCGGGATATGGCCAGAACCCGCCGGAGACTGTGGGCAGGAAGAAGGGGAGGGGGTTGCATTTCAGGTTGTGGATTCCTGTTTTAGCCCAGAATGGCGGGCACCAACATGTCGTCGCGACATAAAAATCCCCGGCCTTTCCGGATCGAGTATCCGCCCGAGCTGCCCATCAGCGCCCGGGCGGACGAGATCATCGCGGCCATCCGCGACCACCAGGTGCTGGTGCTCGCGGGCGAGACGGGCTCGGGCAAGACCACGCAGATCCCGAAGATGTGCCTCGTGGCCGGCCGCGGCGAAGCCGGCCGCATCGCCTGCACCCAGCCGCGGCGCGTGGCGGCCACCTCGGTGGCGCGCCGCGTGGCCGAGGAGCTGAACGTCAATTTCGGCCGCGAGGTCGGCTGCAAGATCCGCTTCGCCGACCAGACCTCCGACGACACCGTCATCAAGTTCCTGACCGACGGCATGCTGCTCGCCGAGCTGCAGGCCGACCCGGAGCTGCGCGCCTACGACACGATCATCGTCGACGAGGCGCACGAGCGCTCGCTCAACATCGACTTCATCCTCGGCCACCTCCGCCGCCTGCGGCTGCGCCGGCCGGGCCTGAAGATTGTCATCACCTCGGCGACGATCGACACCGAGGCGTTCTCCAAGGCGTTCGACGGCGCGCCGATCATCGAGGTCTCGGGCCGCGTCTATCCGGTCGAGGTCATTTATTCGCCGCTGGACGAGATGAGGGAGGAGAAGGCCGGGCTGACCTACATCGACGCGGCGGTCGAGGCCGTCGAGCGCGTGCTACAAGAGAGTGCTCAAGGAGATATCCTGGTCTTCATGCCCACAGAAAGGGACATCCGTGAAACGCGGGACATTTTGGAAGGCGGCCAATCGAAAATCAGAAATCCAAAATCCAAAATCGAAGTGGTGCCGCTCTTCGGCCGGCTCACCAACACCGAGCAGCAGCGGGTCTTCGCGCCCAGCCAGGGCCGGAAGATCATCGTCGCGACCAACATCGCCGAGACCTCGCTGACGATCCCCGGCATCCGTTTCGTCATCGACACCGGTTTGGCGCGTTTCAGCCGCTACGTGCCGCAGAGCCGCACCCGCCGGCTGCCGGTCGAGCCGGTGGCGCAGAGCAGCGCCGACCAACGCAAGGGCCGGTGCGGCCGCGTGAGCGACGGAGTGTGCATCCGGCTCTATTCGGAGCAGGATTTCAACGACCGGCCGCGCTTCACCCAGCCGGAGATCCAGCGCAGCAACCTGGCCGACGTCATCCTGCGCATGAAGGCCTTTGGGCTCGGCGGCATCGAGGAGTTCCCCTTCCTGAACGCGCCGCCGGCCAAGGGCATCCGCGCCGGCTACGCGCTGTTGCACGAACTCGGGGCCATCGACGAGGCCGGCGTGCTGACCGATCTCGGCCGCGAGCTGGCGCGCCTGCCGGTGGATCCGACGGTCGGCCGCATGATCCTGCAGGCCCGCACCGAGAAGGCCCTGCGGGAGGTGCTCATCATCGCGGCGGCCCTGAGCATCCAGGATCCCCGCGAGCGCCCGCTCGACCAGCAGCAGAAGGCCGACACGGCGCACAAGCGCTTCACGCATCCCGATTCCGACTTTCTCACCCTGCTGGCCATCTGGGAGGACTACCACGACGAGTTCGAGGCGATGACGCTCGGCAAGCTGCGGAAGTTCTGCACGGCGCACTTCCTCTCGTTCCTGCGCATGCGCGAATGGCGCGACGTGCATGCCCAGCTCGAGGACACGCTGCGCGAGCGCGACGGTTTCACGCGGACCTCGATCTATGACGGGGTGAAGAAAGGACAGGAGGTAAAGGTTGCGCTCGGCACGCCCGCCTACGCGGCGATCCACCGCTCCATCCTGTCCGGTCTGCTCGGCAACGTCGCCACGCGGACCGACGAGGGGGATTACCATGCGGCGCACGACCGGCGGGTGAACGTCTTCCCCGGCTCGGCGTTGTTCGGGAAAACGGAGCGGCGCACGATGGCGCCGCGCAAGGAGCCCGCACCGAAGGCCAAGGTAGCGAAATGGTTGATGGCCGCCGAAATCATGGAGACCGCCCGGATCTACGCCCGCACCTGCGCCCGGATCGACCCGTCGTGGGTGCTCGATCTCGGCGCACACCTGTTGCGCATCGCGCACAGCGAGCCGTTTTGGAGCGTCGAGGCCGGCCGCGTGCTCGTGAAGGAGCGTCGCCGGCTCTACAATCTTGAGCTGGAGACGCGCTCGGCCAGCTACGGCAAGATCAACCCGGTCCACGCGACGGAGATCTTCATCCGCGAGGGGCTCGTCGGCGACACGATCACGTGGCCGTTTGACTTTCTCGCGCACAACCGGCGCATCCGCGCCGAGGCCGAGACCCGGCTGACCCGCACGCGCAGCTCCGGCTACATGAACCTCGACGAGGCGGTCTATCGCTTCTACGCCGCGCAGATGATGCCCGCGGGCAGGGCGAATCCTCCGGATGAGCCGAAAGACGCGGCTCGTCGAGACGACTCGCCCTACCAAGGCATCAGCAGTGTCGGCGAGCTGGTGGACTTCGTGCGCCACCAGCAGGCGACCAGGCCAAAATTCCTTTTTCTGGCGGAAGACAGCCTCCGGCCCGACGAAGACGCGGCGCAGGACGCCGCAGCCTTCCCCGAGGCGATGCCGGTGGACAACCGCGTGCTGCCGCTGGCCTACGCCTACCAGCCGGGCCAGGAGGCCGACGGCGTCACTGTGCGCGTGTCCGTGGCCGAGGCGGAGGCGCTGACGCCTGCCGCGCTCGACTGGGCCGTGCCGGGCCATCTGCCGGCGAAGATGGAACTGATGCTCAAGGCCCTGCCGAAGGAGCAGCGGCGCAGCCTGATTCCGCTCACGGAGACGGCGCAGAAACTGGTGCGCGACCTCGCCCTGATCGGTGCCCGGGCCACGCCGCCGACCCTGGCCGGGGCCCTTGCCGAACTCCTGTCGCCCCGGCTGGGCGTGCGCATCGATCCGGCGCTGTGGGACGCCAGGATTTTCCCCGATCACCTGCGGGTGCGCGTCGAGGTCGTGGACAACCGCGACCAGGTGCTGGGGGCCAGCCGCGACCTCGCGGAGATCCAGGCGCAGCTGCACAGCCGCGCGCGCGACGTGAGCAAGCAGGCGGCGACGGTGGACAACAGCGCGTGGCGGGCCGCCCGCGCCCAATGGGAGGGCGAGCCGGCGGCGGAATGGAAGTTCGGCGACCTGCCGGAGAAAATTCTTGTGAGCGAACACCACGGCGTGCCGGTGCACGCCTGTCCCGGGCTCAAGGCCTTGGCGGCCGGTGTCGCCGTGCGACTGTTTGCGACGCCCGAGGAGGCCGCAGCGGCGACCCGCGTCGGATTGGTGAAACTGTCCGAGACGCAGCTGCGCCACGATCTCGGGTGGCTGGAGAAAGACCTGAAGACGCTGCGCACCCTGGGCCCGCTGGCGGTGACGCTCACCACGCCGGACGCGCTCCAGGCGGACGCCTTGGAGTCGATCCGCCTCTGGGTGTGCGGGCGACCGGTGGCGCCGCTGCGCGCGGCGGTGTTCGCCAGGCAGCTCGCCGCGGCGAAACAGGACTTGCGCGGGCTGGTGCCGAAACTGGGCGACTGGCTGAGGGAAATCTTCACGCTCCGACTGGCGCTACAGGCGGCGAAGCAGTCCTACCCCGGCCTGGCGGAGGACCTGGCCGTGTTGCTGCCGCCGGATTTCCTGCGGCGCATGCCCTTTGGCCGTGTGCAGCACCTGCCGCGCTACCTGCGCGGGATGCAACTGCGCGCCGGGCGTTGGAAACGCGACGCGGCCAAGGATGCCGCGCGCGCGGCGGAACTGGCGCCCTTTGTCGCCGCGACGAGGGAATTGGGCCCCAAGGCCGGCGACTTCCGCTGGCTGGTGGAGGAGTTCCGGGTGAGCCTGTTTGCCCAGGAGCTGGGCACGGCGGAGCCGGTGTCGGCGGTGCGGCTGGAGCGGCGGCTGCCGGAACCGGGCAGGGCGAATCCTCCGGATGAGCCAAAAGACGCGGCTCGGCGGGACGACTCGCCCTACCTCAAGCCGGCCACGGCCCGGAAGGGGGCGCCGCTGAAGAGCCTGGGCGTCTTGGACCAACTTTTCCGGAAATAGGCGGAGGTTTGGCGTTGTAGCGGCGGGGCGAAACGGGCTAGGCTCCGCGCATCAGATCACCCCATGAACACTTCGATAGCCACATTGTTGGACGGGAAGGGAAGGGCGTTGCACGCGGTGCCGGTGACCGTGACGGTCTTTGAGGCCGTCGAGGCCATGAACCGGCACCGGATCGGCGCCATGCTCGTGATGGACGGGGCCAGGCTCGCCGGCATCTTCACCGAGCGCGATGTGCTGACCCGGGTCATCGCCGCCAGCCTCGATCCCAAGACGACGCCGGTCAGCAAGGTGATGTCGGCCGACGTGATCACGATCGCGCCCGAAGCCACCGTGCAGCAGGTGATGGACATCTTCGCGGAGAAGCGCTGCCGCCACCTGCCGGTGATCCAAAACGACAAGCTGGTCGGCCTGATCTCCATCGGCGACGTGTCGCGCTGGGTGGCGAACGCGCATCGCGCCGAGGCGGAGTCGCTGCGGCAATACATCGCCGGCGGTCTCTCGACGTAGCCAGAGCGGGATTGTTTTTCGCCCGGCAGCGCGTAAGGTGCGGGCATGAACCTGCTCCGCCTTTCCCTCGCCGGCCTCGCCTTGGGCGCGGCCATGACCGTGAACGCCAAGATCATCACCAAGCCCGTCGCCTATGAGCACGCCGGCGTGAAGCTGGAGGGCTGGCTCGCCTACGATGCCGCCAAGGTGTCCGCCGCCAAGAAGGCGCCCGGTGTGCTGGTGCTGCCGGAATGGTGGGGCCTGACCGACTACCCCAAGGGCCGGGCCGAGCAGCTCGCCAAGCTCGGCTATGTGGCCTTCGCGGCCGACATGTATGGCGCGGGGGTGACGACCGCCGATCCGAAGAAGGCGGGCGAGCTGGCCGGCCAGTTTTATGGCAAGCCGCTGATGGCCGCCCGGGCGCAGGCGGGCCTCGACCAGTTGCTGGCCACGGGGCTGGTGGAGGCGGATCATCTGGCGGCGATCGGCTACTGTTTCGGCGGAGCCACGGCCCAGGCGCTGGCCTACAGCGGCGCGCCGCTCGCCGGCATCGTGAGTTTCCACGGCAGCCTGATCCCGGCCTCGGCCGAGGCCGCGGCGAAGAACCGCGCCAGAATCCTGATCTGCCATGGCGCAGTGGACCCGTTCATCAGCGCGGAGGAGATCGCGGCCTTCATGAAGGCGATGAACGACGGCAAATTTGACTACCAGTTCGTCAGCTATGCCGGCGCCGTGCACGCCTTCAGCAACCCCGGCGCCGACCAGATCGCCAAGGCCACCGGCCTGCCCATCGCCTACCACGAGGCCGCCGACAGGCGCTCGTGGGGGCACATGAAGGGGTTTTTCCAGGAAATTTTCCGGGCGAAGAAGTGAGCCGGCTCACCGCCTACCTCCACCCGACGTGCGGCACCTGCGAGCTGGCGCGGCAGTGGCTGCACCGGCACAAGGTGGCCTTTGTGGAAAAGGACATCCGGGGCACCCCGCCGACCGTGGCGGAACTGCGGACCATGATCGCGGCCTTGGGCGGCGAACGGAAGAAACTGCTCAACACCTCGGGCATCGAATACCGCAAGCAGGGCCTCGCCGCCAAGCTGCCCGGCCTGGGCGACGCCGAGGCCCTGGCTTTGCTGGCCGGCAACGGCATGCTCATCAAGCGGCCTTTCGTGCTCGGGCCCGGCGGCGTGGGCCTGGTGGGCTTCGACGAGGAGAAATGGGCGGCGGTTTTGGCCAAGGATTGAAGAAAACGGTAACCTTTTCCCCGCCGACGGTGTTATCAGGGCACATCCCCATGAAATCCTTCCTTTCCCTTCTGACGATCGGGGCCCTGCTGGCGTCGCCGGTGGCGCTTTCCGCCAAGATCACGCGCACGGTCGAAAAGACCTTCACCGTGCAGCCGGGCGGCAATTTCAAGGCCGTCACGCAGGGCGGCGACATCACGATCCGGACCGCCGACACCAGTGAGCTGCGCATCGCGGCCCGGCAGGTCATCCGTGCCTCCACGGACCGGGAAGCCGATGGGATTCTGGAGAAACTCAGTCTGACCTTTGAGCAGCATGGCAACGACGTCACGGCCGAGGCCAAATACGAGAAACGGCTCGGCGGCTTCCACTGGGGCGGCTGGCCACCGGTCAGCGTTTCGTTCGACGTCACCGTCCCGAAGAATTTCAATCTCAACCTCAGCACCTCGGGCGGCGACATCACCGCCGGCAGCGTGCAGGGCAATGTCCGCGCCCGCACCAGCGGCGGCAACCTGAGGTTTGACCGCGTCGACGGCGAGATCGACGCCCACACCTCGGGCGGCGACATCACGCTCAAGGAAGGCACCGCCCGCGCCAAGCTGGGCACCTCCGGCGGCAACATCGAGGTCGACCGCGCCGGCGGCCCCACGGAAGTCTCCACCTCGGGCGGCGACCTCACCATCAATTCGGTCGCCCAGCTGATCAGCGCGACCACCTCGGGCGGCAATGTCCGCGCGACCATCACCGAGCCGCTCCAGCAGGACACCGTCCTCAGCACCTCCGGCGGCGATGTGCGGGTGCGCGTCGTGAAGGGCGCCGGCTTCGAACTCGACGCCAGCACCTCCGGCGGCGACGTCCGGGCCGAGGGCCTGACCATCACCATCGCCAAGGGCGGGGTGGGCCGGAGCCGCCTCGTGGGCAGCGTCAACGGCGGCGGCCCGCGGCTCAAGCTCCGCTCCAGCGGCGGCGACATCTCGGTGCGCACCGACTGATTCTCACCAGGCAAACCCAGGTGTGTGTGCAAAGGAAGCCAGCGCGAAAGCGCTGGCTTCTGACTTTCGGCGAGGTTCAATCGCGGCGTGGGACTGATTGATACGCACACGCACCTCGATTCATTTGCCCGGCGCGGCGAATTGTCGGCAATCCTATCCCGGGCGAAGGCCGCCGGGCTGGAGGCGATGGTGACCATCGGCACCGATACGGACGACTGGACGCTGTATCGTGATCTGGCGCGGGATCACCCAGGGCTTGTCCATTACACAGTGGGATTGCATCCGTGCAGCGTGGGGGCGGATTGGGCCGGGCAAGTGGAGCAGCTGGAGGATTTCTGGCGCGGTGCGACGAAGCCGGTTGCTCAGGGCGAAACCGGGCTGGACCGGTTTCACCTGCCGAAGGATGCCGCCGAGGCGGAGAAGATCTTCGCTTGGCAGAAGGCGGCGTTTGCGGAGCAGCTGGGACTCGCGAAGAAGCTCGGGTGTCCGGTCGTGGTGCATTCGCGCGGGGCCTTTGCGGAATGCGTGGAGATGATCGATGCCGCCGGGGTGGATTGGCGCCGCGTGGTCTTCCACTGTTTCGCCGAAGGGCCGGCCGAGATGGCCGAGCTGACCAAACGCGGGGGCTGCGGGTCGTTCACCGGCATCATCACCTACAAGACTGCCGAGGCCATCCGGGCGGCCGCGCTGGCGCAGGGCCTGGACCGGCTGATGATCGAGACCGACGCGCCCTACCTCACGCCTCTGCCCCACCGGGGAAAACCCAACGAGCCGGCCTACCTGCGGCACACGGCGGAATTTTGCGCCGGGGTGTTTGGGGTGAGTTATGAGCAACTGGCGGAAGCCACGACCCGAAACGCCCGGAAGTTTTTCGGGATTTAGCCCACGGAACGCACAGAACACCCGGAAGCCGGGAAACAAAAAGGCCGGTCAGAGACCGGCCCCATTTCAGTGTATGCCGTGTGTTCCGTGGGCAACGTGGCCTTACGCTTCTTCAAACCGTCTGGCGAACAGGGCCTCGAGCTCGACCAGCAGCTGGGGGGCGTCCTCGCCCGTGGCGATGAACTTGACGGTCGAGCCCTTGGCGGCGGCCAGCATCATCAGGCCCATGATGCTCTTGCCGTTCACCTGCTCCTCGTCCTTCTCGACCAGGACCTCGGATTTGAACTTGTTGGTGACCCGCACGATCATGGCCGCCGGCCGCGCGTGGATGCCCATCTTGTTCTGCACGAGGAGTTCCTTCGTGTGGGTGGCGGCGGATGCGGTGTTGCTCTTTTCCATTGCGGTCGACCTGTGGGGTCGGATTAAAGGGTAACGCAAAAGCCGGTCGCGCCCCGGCTTGCAATCACAAAGACCCCCGCATGCCCGCCTTCGCCATCATCGTGCCGTGCCGCCTGGAGTCCACGCGGTTTCCGGGGAAACTTCTGCATCCGATTAAGGGGAAGCCGCTTGTGCTCTGGGTGGCCGAACGCATCGCCGCGCAAGCCCCTGATTATCCGTTGTGGTTTGCGGTGGACCATGAATCGCTGGCGGCGTGCATAGAGGGGGCCGGTTTCCGGGCCATATTGACCGATCCCGGCCATCCCAGCGGCACGGATCGCATCGCCCAGGCCAACCGCACCGTCCGGTCCAGCTACGTCCTCAATGTGCAGGCCGATGAGCCTTTGGTCAGCACCGGACAGCTCCAAGCGCTCGCCAAGCTCATCCAAGGCGACTGCCCGATGGCGACACTCTGCACGCCGTTCCAGCGGGTGGTGGATTTCTACAACACCAACCAGGTCAAGGTCGTCATGACCCAGACCGGCCGGGCGCTGTATTTCTCGCGCTCACCCATGCCCTATGCCCGCGACCTCGGCCTGACCGTGGACGACGCCTGGGTGGCGGCCAATCCCTGCTTCAAGCACCTCGGGCTCTACGCCTACAAAGCGGACTTCCTTGAGAAATTCGTGGCCCTGCCACCCGGCCGGCTGGAACAGATCGAGAAACTGGAACAACTCCGGGCGCTTGAGGCCGGTTATCCGATCGCCATCGCCACCACCGATGATCCCACCATCGGCGTCGACACGCCGGAGGACGCGAAGAAGTTCGAAGCGCAGTTGGGGTAATTCCAACTGACAGGGAAATGGATTTCGGACGGATTATCGAACCACTCAAGGCCCATCGAAACGGAGTTTAGCCCTTTTCTTCGTGGACGCGGGACGTGTCTGGAGGGGATGCTTGATAACTGCGGTGCTGTTGCCCGCGAAACGGCTATCGCTTGGTTTCGGCGCGGCACAGCCAGCGCGGTTTGCTTGCGTCTGAAAAAAATCCACGAGCACGGGATGAATACTCCGCGCGAACCGCTCCATCCTATGCTGAATTCGACGCTGCAGCTCGGCAAGGTCGCAGGTAACCGCCTCTTCAAAGGAGCAAACCTCAAAATTTAAGAGCGGGTCGCTTTTTTTGGGTATCATCACCGAATCTTTCACCCGATTGAAAATCGGATTGAGCAGCGCAGCCGTATGGAGCTGTGCTTTGATCGCCTCGCCTGCTCGCGCGGCCTTGATCAGCTTCACGTCCAAAAATATTCCGGGGCGTCGCACACTCGCGCTGTCTCCAAACGGGACGACGAAGTATTGATAGATCAGTAACCGCCCATCGAAGGCGGGATCAGCTCCGGTAGTGCGGAGGGCAGGAATACCGTCATACACGGGCGGGACGAAAGAATACCAAAGGTCCCAAGTGAAGCGGAAGCATTTGCCGAAGCATGCGTCCGCGGCGTCATACAGGGTTTTCTCTAACTCTCCTCCAAGGCCTTTCTGCCAGGTGCGGATTTCCCCAAAGAATGCCGTGGCATCTTTCTCATGCCGACGGGCAATCTTTTCGCACAATTCCTGGATTGCCGGCGGCAACTGCCAGATCGTTTTCCGTTTTACCCACAAGTGATGCTTCAGGAGGGTGACATAGTGTTGAATCAAGACAGTGACACGTTCGCTCCCGCTGGGCGGAGGCGGGAGCTTTGTTTTCGTGCTGGTAAAGAAAGGCAACAGTTCGGCATAGCTCAGGTTCACATAGCCGGGGTGAGTCGCGGTCCGGCCTTCGAAATCCAAAAATACCCGGACCAGATGGTCGCCTGCGTAATGAGCACGCAAATAGCGGTCATAGTCGCCGAGTTGAGTTTTGGACTCCCGCGCAGCGACTTTGTTTTCAAATGCGACCACGAGCCGGTGCCGTTCACTCACCAAGAGGATGTCGATTCGCTCACGTTCACGCCGGACGATTGCGTCGCACAGCTCGATTTCGCCGACTGGTGCAGGCAAAGGCACATTCTTTCGAGCGAGCAAAGTGAGGAGAAATTTTGCGAACGAAGAGCCGAGTCTGTGAGACCCGCCTGGCCGAAGGAGCCATGCTAGAAAATGCGAATGCTTCAGCTCCGTCCGTGCGAGGTGCAGCACTTCCAAGATGTTCGCGTCGCCCGTGCTGGAATGCCGTCCGATCAGGCTCGCGTAGTCGGTAAGCAACAGAGCCAAGGAAGTCGGTTGATCGCTTGGCTTCGTGTGCGCCTCCGCACCGGCCACCTTACCGAGCACGCGCTCCAAGAGATCATTGTAGTGAAGCGTTACCCATGCCGGGTCGGAAGGCGTGTCGTTCTTTAACGTGAGAAACACGAGACTTTGTGCCCACCCGGGGAAGGTTGCATCGAGTTGCACCCGATAACGCTTGAGCTGGCCTTCGCCCTCCGCAGAGCGAATCTTGTTTTCAACCGCACAGACGAACCGCGCCGGCCGATTCACGATGAGGATATCGATTCGGTCGAATTCGCAGTGGACTTCGGTTTCATCCAGGGACGCACTCGGAATCAGCCGCCCGAGCTTCCCTTCTTTGGATAACACTTCCAGGAATGCTTGAAGGTAAAGGTGACCGGCGCCGTGAGTGCCTTTGGGGTCGAGAATCCACGCCAACAATCGCGAGTGGCGCACTTCGGCCGCATCGACGCCCAGTGCGGAGAAAACGTTAAAACTCTCCGTAACGGTAACCAACTCCTTGAGCTCTTGGCTGCGCTGCAAAAAGCCGTCTGACGACCGACCGCGAGCGACGGCCTTGAAGCGTCCCGAGGCGGCCATCGCTTCCACTGCCCGTGGGTGTTTTCGGTAGAAAGCGATGGCGGCTGAATTCATCGAAGCGATGCCTTTGCGGTCATCTAAACATTCCCGGGCTTTCGCTTCTTGAGCATCCGGTCGGAATCCTCGGCGAGGGGAACGGTCAGATGGTGCGGCCGGATAGCTGCTCCAGTATCCATGTGGGACTGCGTCGGGCGTGAAACACACCCGCCACCAGCCACAGGGTCGGGAGTTCTTTATAAAACAGCAGATAGGTGCCGGAATCGAAAGGATACACTCGCCAGTCTCCTTCGCGCTCATGAAATAGGAGCGGATTTATCTCCAATAACGCGATGATCCGGTCGTATTCCCCTATGATACGCTCGGCTTTCGCCGCCGAGAATTGCCGATGATAGTCGTAAATAGCCTGCAAGTCGCCCGGCACCACCCATGGCGCTACCTTGAGGGGCTTCGTCACTTCTTCAGCAAGGCCCGGGCCTGGGTCGGCGAAAGGGCGATGTTCGGGTCCGCGATGACGGCAGCGACGCGCTTTTCCAATTCAGCAAGGTGGTCGGCACGCACCTGAATCTGCCCGGAGCGGCGCACAGCCTCCCACAGCTCGTCGATCATCGCCAGCTTGTCATTGACGGAGGTCTCTGCGAGGCCGGGGATGCGCATAGAAAGGCTGCTCATGCTGGAAAAGATGACCCAGCAACCTCGCGTAGTCAATTGGACAGTCGTCCGCTTCGAGCAGGCGCTCGAAGCGAAGTAACAAGGATCAGGTGACAAGTGCCAAGAGACCCGGGCAGCCCGGTTCTTGATACTTGGACCTTGTTACTTGCCACTTCCTGCGCCGCGCAGGGTTAAATCTTACCGACCTTCCGCTTCTCGACCATCTGGTAGAAGTCGGCGAACAGCGGATCGGCGTCGTTCGGGCCGGGGGCGGCCTCGGGGTGATACTGCACGGAGAAGACCGGCAGCTCCCGGTGGCGCAGGCCCTCGACCGTGCGGTCGTTCAAGTTGATCTCGGTGACGACCGCGCCGCGTTTTTCCAGCGACTTGGGGTCGGTGGCGAAGCCGTGGTTCTGCGCCGTAATCGAGACCTTGCCGGTCTCGAGATTCTTTACCGGCTGGTTGCCGCCGCGATGGCCGAATTTGAGCTTGAAGGTCGAGCCGCCCAGCGCGTGCGTGAGCATCTGATGGCCGAGGCAGATGCCGAAGATCGGGTAGTCCGGCAGCAGGCCCGTCACGGTCCGGTGGATGTAGGGCAGGGCGGCGGGATCGCCCGGGCCGTTGGAGAGAAACACGGCGTCCACGCCGTATTCGCGCATCTGCTCGTGAGTCGTCGTGGCCGGAAAGACATGCACCTCGAAGCCGTGGCGGACGAGCTTGCGGAAGATCGTGTATTTCGCGCCGTAGTCAAACGCCGCGACCCGGAACTTCTTTTTCGGCGTGACCGTGGCGCCCTGCGAGGTGCCGACGGGGAGATACTGGGTGTTGTGGCGCGAGGCATCGCCAGCCTGCCAGTGGTAGGGCGCCGCGCAGGTCGTGTCCTTCACGTAGTCGCTGCCGGCCATGTCCTGCCAAGCCTTGGCCTGTCTGATCGCGTCGGCGTCGCTGAGTGGCAGCGTGGAGAGGCAGCACTTCATCGCGCCGTCCACGCGGAGTTTTTTGGTGATGGTCCGGGTGTCCACCTCGCTGATGCCGGGAATGCCGTGTTTTTTCAGGTAGGCGTCGAGCGACATCGCGCTGCGCCAGT
Organism: Opitutia bacterium; assembly: GCA_016190985.1. Lineage (GTDB taxonomy): Bacteria > Verrucomicrobiota > Verrucomicrobiia > Opitutales > Opitutaceae > Lacunisphaera. The sequence goes on from JACPPI010000005.1 coordinate 68,109, forward strand.
TGCTGACGATGGGCGAGACCTCCCGGACCACGAAGCCGCTGGCCTTGGGCCCGGCGTGTTCCTCGTCCTCGGCGTTGATGCCGTAGTTGCCGATCTGCACCGCCGTCATGGTCACAATCTGGCCGAAGTAGGAGGGATCGGTGAGGATCTCCTGATAGCCGGTCATCGAGGTGTTGAAGACGCATTCGCCGGCGATGGTGGCGGCGGCCCCAAACGCGACACCCTGGAACACACTGCCATCTTCGAGGGCCAGGATCGCGGGTTGGTGAACGGACATTAAAGAGGCACGAAAGGCATTTCGTCCCCGCCTGTCTAGTGGTTTTCGCCGGCCGCGAGGAAAATTCCGCCATTTGACACCCCGGCCATTCCGGCTATCCCTGCTTCCCGCCGATGCCCTACACCGAAGACCGCTCCAACTGGTTCGCCGGGCAAGGGCTATGGTCCCATGTGCCGGAGACGGACTGGAAGGACTGGACGTGGCAGCTCAAGAACCGGCTCACGACCATCGAGCAGCTCGAGAAATACATGACGCTGACGCCCGAGGAGCGCGCCGGCTGCCTCTTCGCCAAGGACAAGCTGGCGCTGGCGATCACGCCCTATTTCTTCAACCTGATCGACCGGAACGACCCGCACTGCCCGATCCGCAAGCAGGTCATCCCGCGCAGCGACGAGATGGTGATCTCCTCCGGCGAGATGCTGGACTCGCTCGGCGAGGACGAACACTCGCCCGTGCCCGGCCTCGTGCACCGCTACCCGGACCGGGTGCTGTTTCTCGTCACCGACCGCTGTGCCGCCTACTGCCGCTATTGCACCCGCAGCCGGCTCGTGAGCAACGCGCAGGACTACAACTTCCACCCCGAATACGAGCAGGCCCTCCGCCACATCGAGGCGCACCCGGAGATCCGCGACGTGCTGCTCTCCGGCGGCGACCCGCTGCTGCTCTCCGACAGGAAGCTCGACCACCTCCTCGGCCGCCTGCGCGCCATCAGGCACGTCGAGTTCATCCGCATCGGCTCGCGCATCCCGGTGTTCCTGCCGCAGCGCATCACGCCGGAGCTCGCGGAGATTTTCAAGAAACACGGCCCGGTCTGGATGAGCATCCACGTCAACCACCCGAAGGAGGCGACGCAGGAGCTGAAGGACGCGTGCGAGCGCCTGACCTTCGCCGGCGTGCCGCTCGGCAACCAGAGCGTGCTGCTCCGGGGCGTGAACGACGACGCGGACGTCATGAAGGCGCTCGTGCACCGCCTGCTGCGGATGCGCGTGCGGCCCTACTACATCTACCAGATGGACCTGATCACCGGCGGCGCCCATTTCAAGGTGGATGTCCGCAAGGGCATCGAGATCATCCGGGCGCTCCGCGGCCACACCACCGGCTATGCGGTCCCGCAATACGTCATCGACGCGCCCGGCGGCGGCGGCAAGGTGCCGGTGAACCCCGATTACGTCGAGTCGATCACCGACGACGAGGTGGTTTTCCGCAATTTCGAGGGGAAGCAATTCCGTTATCCGCTGAAGGCGGAACCCGTGAAAGGAACCCCCGGCCTCGTGATGCCGGCGGAGATCCATCTGTAGAGGGTAGGGCGCGTTATCCCTAACGCGCCACGATCACGGCGGATTAAGGATAATCCGCCCTACCGCAGCGTGAACGTCGCCGCCACCGTCGCGGTGATGGTTTTGTCGAGCGAGGAATTGTCGTTGTTGCCCTCCCGGCTGGTCGAGCCCGAGTAGAGCGGGTTGATCTGCACCACGCCCATGCGCGCGGCCCGCAGTTCCTTGATGGCGCCGCCGCCCTGCGTCGCGATCTGCTCGGCGCGGATGCGCGCGTCCTTGGTCGCCTCGGCCATCATCTCAATCTTCGCGTCGCCCGCCTTGGTGTAGGTGAAGGTGAAACCCTCCGACATGAACGCCACGCCCTGCTGGAGCAGCGCGCCCGATTCGCCCGCGAGCCTGGGCACGCGCTCGACCTCGCCCGAGTGCACCTCGATTGCCTGGCTGCGCCGGTAGCCCGTGCGCACGTTGACGACGGTGTCGTCCTCCTCGTTGCACTGCTTCGCGACGAGCTCACGGATCTGCACCGGTGCGACGGAGAAGTCGGTGAGCCGCGCGCGGTGAGAAACGCGGTGACCTTGGCGAGATCCTCGCGCGGTTTCTGCTGCGCTTCGAGCAGCGTGGGCGCGTCGGCGGAAAAGCTGGCGCGCCACACGACGAGGTCGGAGCGCACGTTTTTGCGCGCGGAGCCGGTGACGTTGATGACGGAGGATTCGGCGATGCGCGTCCACGCGCGGGCGAGGACCAGCGAGGCGAGGCAGAGACCGGTGGCGAGGAACAGGCCGGCAAGCAGGCCGAAGAGATGCGGACGGGGAGACAGGGTCGGGTTCATGATTTCAGATGGTTATGACAAGACGGGACACGTTGCCGTGCCCGGGAACCGGAACCCTGCCGCTGCGTAACCAACTCCGGCCCAGCGCTAAGCACCAGCCAAAACCGGGATCGCTTGTTCACAAAGATTCCTGCCAAAAAAATTCAACGTTTTCCCAACCTGTGACGTCTATCTTAACGACATCAGTGCGTCGTTTTCATAGACGAACATTGTTTGTAGTTCTTACGGTTTGCTTGGTGTTAGGTCATGCAGGGCGTCCCGCAGGGGGCGCCCTTCATGTTTTCCGGGATCGGAGCTGACGCATTGCGCGGTTGACGGCGCGACCGGCGCGACCGAATCTGCCCGCGCTCGTAGGGGTGTCCTCCGCGGAGGACTGAGATTGCGGCGCGCTCGGCCGTTCGACCCTCTGAACCTGAAACGGATCATACCGGCGAAGGAAACCAGCAAGGGCGGCAGGTCGCCGTCCCCTTTTTTTCGACCCGGGAGTCCGTTTTGGGGCGGGCATTCATCCGCAATGCAACTCCCGACACGCCTCCTCGCCCTCGCCCTGACGACGCTGCCGCTCTGCGCGCAGACCGCGCCCGAACCCGCGCCCATCAGACTCGAACCCATCCGCGTCACGGCGGATCTCTGGGCCGCGCCGCTCGCGCGCATTCCGGCCAGTGTCACCGTCTATGACGCAGCCGCGCTCCGTGCCGGCGCGGTGCGGCACTTCGGCGATCTGGTCGACCAGATTCCCAACCTCACGTGGAGCGGCGGCACCTCGCGGCCGCGCTATCTTCAGATTCGCGGCCTCGGGGAAAATTCCCAGTTTGAGGGCGAGACACCGGATTCCGCCGTGCGTTTCCTCATCGATGACCTTGATTTCACCGGGCTCGGCACGATTGGCGGCACTTTCGATGTCCAGCAAGTCGAGGTGCTGCGTGGCCCGCAGGCCGGCGCGTTCGGCGCCAACGCGGCCGGCGGAGTCGTCCGCCTCGTGACCAACGCCCCCACGCCGTATTGGAGCGGTCAGGCCGAAGCCACGGTCGGCGGAGATGCGCTCGTCACCGGCAGCCTGGCCGTCGGGGGGCCGCTGGTGGCGGCGCAGCCGGAGGAGTTGATGCTCCGCGTCGCCGTGTCGCAGGGCACCAGTAATGGCTTCCGTCGCAACCTGACCCTCAACCGGGACACCAATGCGCGCGACGAATTCACCGCGCGCCTCCGCCTGACCTGGAACCCAAACAAACTCTGGCGCTGGGAAGCGGCGCTGCTCGCCGCCGATTTCGCCAATGGCTACGACGAGTTCGCCCTCGATAACAACGGCCGCTCCACCTACAGCGACCAGCCCGGCGCCGACACACAGCGCTCGCTCGCCACCAGCCTGCGCGGCACCTGGCGCGGTTGGGACGGCGTGCGCCTCACCACCGTGACGAGCGCGGCCCGCACCCGCTCGCGCTACGCCTACGACGACGACTGGACCGCGGCCTCCTACATGGGCTTCAGCGACCTGCACCGCCTGCGCTGGGTGGTGAATGAGGAGCTGCGGCTCGACTCCGAGACCGCCGCCGGCGCGATCAGCCGCTGGACGCTCGGCGCCTTTTATTCCGGCATCGACGAGAGCACACGCTACACCGACACCGATCCCGGCAACATCCGCGGCCTGAAGACGGCCTACCGCTCCGCCAACACCGCGCTCTTCGGCCAGCTCGGCCATGATTTCTCGCCGCGCACGCGTCTGGTCGCCGGTCTGCGTCTCGAGCGGATCGACATGACCGGCGACGGCACCAAGACGCGCTACCGCGCCGCCAGGGGCATTTTCGACCCGGTGGTCGTCATCCGGCCCGCGTTTGCGGACACCCTCGTCGGCGGCAAGCTCACGCTCGAGCACGACCTCAGCGACCACGGGCTGGCCTTCGCCTCCATCACGCGCGGCTACAAGGCCGGCGGCATCAACATCGACGCGCGCATCGACATCAACGCCGACCCGCTGACCTACGGCACCGAGACGCTGTGGAACTACGAGGCCGGTCTGCGCGGTCATTGGGCGGACCAGCGCCTGACGGGCGAGTTCACCGCCTTCTGCCTGCAACGGCGAAACACCCAGGTGCGCGATTCGGCCGGCTTTGGTGGCAACTACCGCTTCTTCACCGACAACGGCGACGGCTCGCGCGTCTACGGCCTCGAGGCCGCTGCGGCCTGCTCATTGGCCAAGGACTGGTCGGTGCGCGGCTCGCTCGCGTTCATGCGCTCGGAGCTGGCGGCCTTCACTCTCGCCAACGGCAACACCGGCGGCGGACGCGGCCTCGCAAACACGCCGCGTTATGGCTACACTCTCGCCACGCGCTACGGCGCCGAGCGCGGCTTCTTCGCCTCGGCCGAGCTGGTCGGCCGCGCCCGGCAGTTCGACTCGAACAACCAGAACGAGGCCCGCCGCGCCTTCCGCGTGGTCAACGCCACCCTCGGCCACGCCGGGCGCGCCTGGACCTTCACGCTCTGGGCGAAAAACCTCCTCAACGAGGCCTACGACAAGCGCGTGTATTTCTTCGGCAACGCGGCGCCCGGCTTCATCGAGGCGCGCTACGAGGACCGCGCCGACCCGCTCCAGATCGGCGCGACCGCGGCCTATCGCTTCTGAGTCAAGATCCTCGGGGCAAGCCCCGAGGCATTTGCTCAAGACAGCTCTGGTCCCGCTTTTGTGGGAGCGACCTTGGTCGCGACAGTCGCGGGCACGCACGCGCCCACCGCCGCAACCCAGCCGAAGCCAGCCTCGCGGGGCATGGGACCCACTGTGAATAAACGCTCCGCCCCCGATCCGCTTGTCAACTATTAGTTGACAAGCGGATCGGGGCCTTCCTTTCTTTCCGGCAGCCGGGTTCGGCGGCGGCGTTCAGGGCCGGGCGGCCGCGCCCTGCCGCCGGAGCAGATACATCGGGGTGGTCTCGAAATTTTTTGCCGTGCTGAGGTGGCCCACGTATTCGGGCATCACGCCGCAATCCGGGTCGAGCCGCAACAGCGCGGCAAAGGCCGCCGTCACATAAACCTCGCCGGTGGGGGTGCGCGGCTCGATGCGCGCGGCGCGGGTGAGGCCCCGGCCCATTTCCATCGGCGCCTTCAGCACGGGGTCATACACCGAGACCAGCGGCGCGGTGTGGCCGCCGAGGCGCAGGCCCATGTCGGAGGGCAGCCCTGCGGCCTCCAGGTCGACCGAGCGCAGGCGCTCCTGCAGGTCGAGCGCGCAGCGGGCGCCGTTGACGGCGTCGTCCAGCACGAGAAAAAGCCCGTCGCCCCAGGTGTTGCGCACGATCACATGCGCGCCGTAGCGGTCCAGCACCTCGGCCACCGGTTGCATCACCGTGGCGAGGAAAAGCTTGATGTGCTCGTCGCGCAGGCGGCTGAAGCCCTTGAAGTCGCCGAACAGCACCGAGCGGATCACCCGCCGCGACGTCAGGGAGAACGGCGACGTTGTCTGCCCGCCGCGGGTGGAGTTGATCCGGATGACGTCGGTTGTGCCGCCGGCGTGCCGCCACTGGCTGATGTCGTGGGCGGTGCCGCCGGTCTCGCCGCCCATCTCGCCGTCGAACACGGCCAGTTGCCAGGTGCGCGCGTCGATGCTGGCGGCCCGGTTCATCGCCTGGCCCATGGCGATGCGCGCGGCGTAGGCGAACAGCACGGCGTCGCCGCTGTAGGCGCTGTCGCTGGCGATCGTGACCGAGGTCGCCGCGGTGAGGCAGCGCCGGAAGCGCTCGACCCACTCCGGGCCGCCCGGGGCCACGCTGATCTCCACGAATTCCTCGATGTCGAACGGCAGCACCAGGTGCAGCTCGGCCCCGAGTTCGAGCGCGATCTCCGCGATGATGATGTCGGCCCCGCACGCCAGCGAGCCGTGCGCGAAGCCCACGGGCCGCGCCTTCAGGCGCTCGCGCACCTTCTCCGCCACCACCGCCTGCTGGGCGTGCGGGAAACGCGAGGGCGTGCCGGCCGGCGCGGTCATGTGTCCGCAGAAATGCACCACGTCGGGCTGCGCCAGCACCTCGACGATGGGTCCCGGATCCACGCCGGTCGCCTCACACAGATGGCGGAGCTGGCGGCGCGTCGTGGCGTGCGGCCCGAGGTCGTCCTTGTGGCCGATGGCGGCGTGGCCCAGCGCCGTCATCGCCGCCGCGGTGTCGCCGAGGACCAGCAGGGCCTCCGCGCGCGTGGCCCAGGCCCAGTAGTGGTTGGCGTCGTTGCGGTCGGTGAGGGCGGCCAGCTCCTGGTCGACAATCTCCAGCACCTCGCGGGCCAGCTGGTGGGCGCGCCCGGTCTGGCCGGCGATCCGCCACATGGTCGCGGCATTCACGCCGGCATAGGAGCGGTGGAGGCGCCGGTAAACGTCCTCATAGGCGGCGGCGGCGGCGGCGGCCAGCGCCGGCCGCTCGGACAGGGGCGCCTGCAGCGCGTGCTCCTTGGCCACGCGGGCGGAAAGCGCGGCGATGTCCTCGGCCAGCGCCGGCGGCAGTTGGTCGGCGGGGAGGAGGGTGGTGAGGCTGGCCGCCTCCGCCAGCGCCCGGCGCGAGCTGCCCGACCGTGCCAGCGCCAGCACCTGCAGGTAACGGATTTCCGCCAGCGCGGCCGGGCCGAGGGGCGGATGAAAGTCATGGCCCTCGGCTTCCTCCGCCGCATCGTAGGCCGCGAGATATTCGCCGCGGCGGATCAGGCTGCGGATCGCGCTGATCGCCTCGGTCCCGCTGGCAGTCGGGCTCAGGGAGAACTTGGCGGAGGGGGCGGGCGGAGACATTCGACCTGGGGGAATATAAAACGGGTGCCAGCATGGGTTTGGACTGGCAAGGCCTAAGCATGGCTGGCATGAACAGCGCCAACTTATGCCGGGCAACACACCTGCGGTCCGCTGCTTTTGAGCGGCCCGAGACAACAACGCTTAACTTTTAACTCCGAACGCTGAATGAAGGACGCCAAATATGATCTGGAGGCGCGTCTGCTGGAGTTTGCCGTGCGCTTTGTCCGCGTTTCGGGGTGTGGGAGCGAGCTTGGTCGCGACGGCCAATTTTCGCGGGCAAGCTCGCTCCCACAGGCTCCACTCAAACGGCCGGTGTTGGGAGCGGCTTTGTGCCGCGACATCGACGACTTTTCGCGGCGCAAAGCCGCTCCTGCTGTCGGGCGACAGGCCGCGAGCCTGCGCCCGGCGGAGAACAACCGGCCCAAGAGAAAGACATGAGCGGTGAGCGTTCCGAGTTAAACGTTGAGCGTTCCGCGCCGCAGGGCGCGGTGTTCCTGAGCTACGCCCGCGAGGACACGGACGCCGCGCGCCGCATCGCCGAGGCCCTGCGGGGCTTCGGCGTGGAGGTCTGGCTCGACCAGGCCGAATTGCGCGGCGGCGACCAGTGGGACGCCAAGATCAAGAAGCAGATCCGCGAATGCGCGCTGTTCCTCGCCGTGGTGTCGGCCCACACGCAGGAGCGGGCCGAGGGCTACTTCCGCCGCGAGTGGAAGCTCGCCGTCGAGCGCACTCAGGACATGGCGGCGGGCACCGTCTTCCTTGTGCCCGTGGTGGTGGACGACACGCGCGAGGCCGAGGCGCTTGTGCCAGAGGAATTCATGCGCGTGCAGTGGACGCGCCTGCCCGGCGCGCTGCCCACGCCACAATTCGTCGCGCAGGTGAAAAGCCTGCTCGGCAACCGCCGCAAACCGGCGCTCAAGCCCGACCTGCCCCGGCCCCCGACCTTGCCGCCGCAGTTCAAGCAATCCGCGCAGAAAACAGAGGACAGAGAACAGAGGACAGAGGACGGTCGGGCAGGGCCCAAACCCGCCGTCCCCGGATGGATGTGGGGCGTGGCTGCCGCGGTGCTTGTCACGGTGGGCGTGGGCGTCGTGCTGCTGCGTCAACCCTCCGCTCCTGCCAGCCCTGCTCCCGCCTCCGTTCTCCCTGACCGCCCTGAGCCTGCCGAACGGGCTCCCGCGCGTCCGGCGGCGGCGGACAAGTCCATCGCCGTGCTGCCATTCGCCAACATGAGCGCGGACAAGGAAAATGATTTTCTGGCCGACGGCATCCATGAGGACGTGCTCACCAGCCTCGCCAAGATCCGCGACCTCAAGGTCATCTCGCGCACCTCGGTGCTCGCCTACCGCGACACCGCCTCGCCCGCGAAAAATACGAAGCGATCGTCAACCTTCACGAGCAGGCGATCACCCGGGATCCGGGCTTCGCTTTCGCCCACGGGGCGCTGGCCGGCATCCATGGCCTGATGTATTGGTTCGGCGCGGTCGATCCCACGCCGGAGCGCCGGGCCCGCGCCCAGGCCGAGTTGGCGACGATGGAGCGATTGGCGCCGGATGCGCCGGAGACCCGCAAGGCCCGGGGCATGGTCGTCTATTTTTGCGAGAACGACTGGAACAAGGCCCTCGTGGAACTGACCGCCGCCGAGGCCAGCCTGCCCAATGACGCCGCCGTGCAGAATCGCCTGGCCACCACCCATCGCCGGCTGGGGCAATGGGCGGAGGCCCTGCGCCATTTTGAGCGCTCCGCCTCCCTGAATCCCTACGACCAGAATGCGATCACCGGTCTGGTCGAAACCTACTCGGTCCTGCGCCGCCATCGGGAGGTGCTCGAGTTGACCAAGCGCTTCCTCGCGCTGTTTCCCGACAGTGTCTGGATGAGGCAATTCCAGATTAAGTCGCAATACGCGCTGGATCAGAATCGGGCGGCGTGGCTGCGGGCGAGGGCGGCGATGCCGTTTTTCCCCTATGACAAGCTCGGGCTGCTTGAGGCCTATCGGCGGGCCCTGCGCGAAGGTGATCTGGCCGCGGCCGACCGGGCCCTGGCGGATCTGCGACTGGTTACTATTCGCTCCGAGGGCGGCGCGCTCGAAGAACCCGTGGCCCTGCACCAGGCCGAGCTGGCATTGCTGCGTGGCGATGCGGCCGCGGCCAAACAATATGCCGCGGAAGCCACGGCGGCCTTGCAAGCCGGCCGCTGGTCGCCCCGGCAGGAGCTGCTGGTGCGGATCTGTGCCGCCCGGGCCCAGATCTGCGCCGGGCAGGTCGATGCCGGGGTGCGCGCCATGCGCGCCACACTCGAACAGCTGGTGCGGCAGGACAAATTTATCGTGGCGGCGACCTGGGAGGAGGCCGCCCGCATCCTGGCCGCCGCCGGGCGCACCGAGGAGGCGATCGACTGCCTGCGCCGGCTGTTCGCCGGTCCGGCCTATTCTCCCACGTCCGAGGTGCGCCACGATCCCTTCTTCGCGAAACTGAAGTCCGACCCGCGCTTCGAGGAAATCCTGCAATCGGCGAAGCCGCTGTGAGCGGCGGACCAACGCCCAACGCTTAACCTTTAACGCCCAAGTGAACGAACCTCGAACAATGCTTTTGCCACGGATTGCCCGGATAAAGACGGATGAAGACAGGATCTTATCCGTATCAATCCGGGTTGATCCGTGGTTAAAAATGATTGGCCTGAATTCATGACATGAGCGAACCCACCAAAGCCGTTTTGGTCCGGTTTCCCGCTGCCGCGGGAACCGGTCTTGTCGCCCACTGCGTGGGCTCGGAACCTCGCTACACATGAGTGAAGCCCCCAAAGCCGTCTTTTTAAGCTACGCCCGCGATGACGCGGCGGCGGCGCGGCGCATCGCCGAGGCCTTGCGCGCGTCGGGCCTCGAGGTGTGGTTCGACGAGAACGAGCTGCGCGGCGGCGACACCTGGGATGCCAAGATTCGGAAGCAGATCGACGCCTGCTCGCTCTTCCTCCCGATCATCTCGGCCCACACCCAGGAGCGCAGCAAGGGCTACTTCCGGCTCGAATGGAAACTCGCCGTCGAGCAGACGCACCTGCTCGCCGCGGGCGTGCCCTTCCTCGCCCCCGTCGTGATCGACGACACGAAGGAAGCCGGCGCCGTCGTGCCGCCGGAATTCCTCAAGGTGCAGTGGACGCGCCTGCCCGGCGCGCTGCCGACCCCGCAGTTTGTGGAGCAGGTCAAGCGGCTGCTGAAGGGCGAGACAAAGGCGCAGAGGCCAGAGGTCAGAGGCCAGGGGCCAGAGGTCAGCGGGGCGCCGCGCAAATCCGCCGTCCCCGGCTGGGCTTGGGGCGTGGCCGCTGCGGTGCTCATCGCCGTGGGGGTGGGCGTCGCGCTGCGGCGCCGCCCCGCGCCTCCGGCCGCCGCCGTCCTCCCTCCTCCCTCCTCCTTGCTCCCTGCTCCTTCGCTTCCGCAGGCGGCGGACAAATCCGTCGCCGTGCTGGCCTTCGCCGACCTGAGCGAGGCGCGCAACAGCGAGTATTTTTCCGACGGCATCAGCGAGGAGCTGCTCAACGTGCTGGCCAAGGTCCCCGGCCTGCGCGTGGCCGCGCGCACGTCGGCCTTTTTCTTCAAGGGCAAGAATCTCCCCATTCCCGAGATCGCGCAAAAGCTCAACGTCGCCTATGTCGTCGAGGGCAGCGTGCAGCGCGCGGGCGAGCGCGTGAAGATCACGGCGCAGCTGATCAAGGCCGCCGACGGCTACCATGTCTGGTCGGAATCCTTCACCCGCGACGCGAAGGATGTGTTCGCCGTGCAGGAGGAGATCGCCGGTCGCATCGCCAAGGAGCTGTCGCTCAAGCTCGGCGTGAGCTCCGCTGCGGCGACAGCCGCGGTGAACCCGCAGGCATTCGAACTCTACCTGCAGGGCCGGCAGGCGTGGAACCTGCGGACCGATGAAGGCTATGCGCGCGCCGAGGAACTGCTCAACCGCGCGCTCACCCTGGAGCCTGATTTCGCGCGGGCGGTCAGCGCCCTGGCCGACGTCTGGTCGGTCCGCGGTTCCTCCAACGGCGACATCGGTCGCTTCGGCCAACGCGATTCGCCGGAAATGAAGCGCATCCTGGCCCAGATCGAGCGCGCCCTGGCGCTCGATCCGGCCTCGGCCGAGGCTCACGCCTCACTCGGCCAGGCCCGCCAGATGAATTGGCAGTTGCCCGAGTCCGCGCGGGCCTTGCGGCAGGCTATCGCCCTCAATCCCAACTACGCCACCGCCCACCAATGGCTGGGCCGCACGCTCCTGAACGACGGCTATTACGACGAGGGGCTGGCCGCCCTGCGCCACGCCGCCGATCTCGATCCCCTCTCGACGCGGATTCTGGACAACTACGCCATCGCCTTGCGGATCTTCGGCCGCTACACGGAGGCCCTGACCGCGGACGAGCGTGCGCTCGCGCTCCAGCCCGGCAACGTGCAGGCGGGGGTTTGGCGGGCACTCGACCTCTCCGGCCTGGGCCGGCACGAGGAAGCCATCGCCCAAGCCCGCAAGATGGCTCCATTGGCAGAGTGGGGATATGAGCAGTTTTTGATTCGTGTTTTGGTCAAGGCGGGAGCCCGCACCGAGGCCGAGGCCCTGCTCAAGGCAATCCCGGCCGGGGACCAAACCCAAGTTTTTCGCGGCCTCGCCTCGCTGGGTCGGCAAAAGGAAGCGCTCGACACGTTGAATCCTACTATGCTGGGGATATCGGACATCGGCGACTTTCTTGTCAGCACTGATTTTGATCCGGTGCGTCAGGACCCGCAGTTTGTGAAAATCCTGGCCACGCTCGGCCTGACCGAAGCCCACGCCCGCGCGCAGGCCTGGCGCACGGCGCACCCGCCGCGCAGCAAATGAATCCCTGCTGCAACGCTCAACCCCCAACGTTTGACTCTTAACGCCCAATGACCGAACCCAACCCAATGCATTTGCCACGGATGGCACGGATGAACACGGATCAAGGCAGGTTCTTATCCGTGTCTATCCGGTTTGATCCGTGGTTAAAAATGATTGGCCTGAATTCATGACATGAGCGACGCCCCCAAAGCCGTCTTTCTCAGCTACGCCCGCGAGGACACGGACGCGGCGCGGCGCATCGCCGAAGCCTTGCGCGGTTTCGGCGTCGAGGTGTGGTTCGACCAGGCCGAGCTGCGCGGCGGCGACGCGTGGGACGCCAAAATCAAGAAGCAAATCCGCGAGTGCGCGCTCTTCATCCCGATCATCTCCGCCACCACGCAGGCGCGTGACGAAGGCTACTTCCGCCGCGAATGGAAGCTCGCGGTCGACCGCATGCAGGACATGGGGGGCAACCGGGCGTTCATCGTGCCGGTGGTGATCGACGACACCAAGGAGGCCGGCGCCGACGTGCCCGAGGAGTTCATGCGCTACCAGTGGACGCGCCTCGCCGGCGGCGCGCCCACCCCGCAATTCGTCGAGCAGATCAAGCGCCTGCTTGAATCGCCGAGGAAACCCCCGGCGCCCGCCGCTGCGGCCACCGCCGCCGCTCCCGTGGCCGCGCAGCCTGCGGCTGCGTCGCGGCTGCCGCTGGTGTTGGGCGCGATTGCGCTGATCGCGGTCGGCGTGGCGGTGTTTTCCTTTCTGCGGCCGGCGGCAAAAGAAACCGTTCCGGCGAATCCCGCGGCGGCGGCGAAACCCGCCCCCGCGGCCCCGCAGGCCAGCGACAAGTCCATCGCCGTCCTCCCGTTCGAGAACCGCAGCGAGGACAAGTCCAACGCCTATTTCGCCGACGGCATCCACGAGGACATCCTCACCAACCTCGCGCACATCGCGGAGCTGCGGGTCGTCTCCCGCACCTCGGTGATGGAATACCGGGGCACGACGAAGAAAGTCCGGCAGATCGGCCAGGAGCTGGGCGTCGCCTGGCTGCTCGAGGGCAGCGTGCAGCGCGCGGGCAACAAGGTGCGCGTCACCGGCCAGCTCATCAACGCGCGCACCGATCAGCACGTCTGGGCCCAGAGCTACGACCGCGACCTCACCGACATCTTCACCATCCAGACCGCGCTGGCGCAGGAGATTGCGCGGGCTCTTTCCGCCGCGCTCTCGCCGGAGGAGAAAAATCTCCTCGAGCGCCGGCCCACCACGAACCCCGCCGCCTACGAGCTGCTGCTCAAGGCGCGGCAAATCGACCGCAACGGGAACGACACCCGGGAGGAACTCCTCGCCCAGGAGGCGCTGCTGAAGCAGGCCACGGAAATGGATCCGGATTTCGCCGAAGCCTGGGCCCGACTGTCGGCCGCACACACGCTGATGCGGTTCAACAACATGGATCTAACACCCGCGCGGCTCGACCAGGCCCGGGCGGCGATCGAGACCGCCCAGCGGCTCGCCCCCGACCACCCCGAGGTGCTGATCGGCCTCGGCAGCTATTATTACTACGGCCTGCGGGACTATCCCCGCGCGCTCGAGCAATTCGGCCGCATCGCCCGCCAGTGGCCCAATCACTACTACGGGCACTTCCTGACCGGCCTCGTCCAGCGCCGGCAGGGCCGGTGGCTGGAATCGCTGGCCAGCCTGCGGCGCGCGTCCGCCCTGGATCCGGCGTCGCCCGAGCAGGCGCGCAACCTCATGGTCTCCCTGCGGGCCATGCGGCGCTACGACGACGCCATCGCCGAGCAGGCCCGGCGCGTGCGCCTGTTGCCCGAGTCGCTGCGCGAGTCCTTCGAGCTGGCGCGCCTGCACTTCATGGCGCGCGGCTCGACGCGGGAAGGCGACGAATTGCTGGCCGGGCCCATCGCCGCGCGGGCGAAAGCGGCGGAAGCGGCGGGTTACCGCAAGCATTGGGCCACGCTCAAGGGCGACCTCGCCACGGCGGCGCGGCTGGAGCGCGAGGCTCCCGGCGAGTGGGGCGAGGTGATCGGCAACAACGTCGGCGCGCCCTGGCGCGCCGCGGTGCTGCTCGCGGCGCAAGGCGACCTCGCGGCGGCGCGGGCCCGCGTGGAGGCGGTGCCCGCCGAGCTGCGCGCCCGGCTGGTCAACGAGCCGGAAAACATCGCCCTCTGGAACAACCTCGCCCTCACCGAGTCGCTCCTCGGGCACAAGGGCGAGGCGCTGGCCGCCGCGCGCCAGTCGCTCGAGATCGTGCCCGAAAGCCGCGATTCCCTGGTGGGCACGACTGGCCGTTGGGCTCTTGCCGTCGCGTTGGCCTGGACGGGGGACAAGGAGGCGGCCTGCCGGGAACTCGGCCGGCTGCTGGCCGAGCCCTCGGTTGTCAATGTGCATGAGATCCGAAGCGCCCCGTGGCTTTTCCCGCTCAAGGGTTATCCCGCCTTCGAGGCCCTGCTCACCGACCCGAAAAACAACCAGCCGCTTTTCTGATTTCCCCTGCCAGTCCAACACAACACCGCCGATGAACCCAGAACCCGCTGCCGCCACCCTCTCCGCCGAGTCGCTCCACGACGACGTGTGGGAGGACCTGCTCAACTACATCGAGGAAAAGCGCGTCATCCCCATCGTCGGCCCCGAGCTGCTCCGGGTCGAGACCGAGACCGGCCCGCGCCTCCTCCTCGAATGGCTCGCCGAGAAGCTCGCCGCGCGCCTCAACGTCGATCCCGCGCCGCTGGCCAAGCCGCTCCTCCTGAACGACGTCGTCTGCGCCTACCTCGCCAACCACGGCCGGCGCGAGGAGGCCTACACCCGCCTGCGCACCATCATGCGCGAGTCCAACTTCGCCCCGCCGCTCCCGCTGCGCCAGCTCGCCGAGATCACCGACTTCAACCTCTACGTCTCGATGACCTTCGACCCGCTGCTCGAGCAGGCGGTCAACCAAGTGCGCTTCGGCGGCGCGGCCAACACCGAGGTCCTCGCCTACGCCCCCAACCGCGTGGCCGACCTGCCGGTCGAGCGCGACGACCTCCAGCGCCCCGTCGTCTACCACCTGCTCGGCCGCCTCTCGGCCTCGCCGACCTACGTCATCTCCGACGAGGACATGCTCGAGTTCGTCTGCGCCCTGCAAAGCGAGCACCTGACGCCGGAAAAGCTTTTCCACGCCCTCGAGCACAACCACCTGCTCGTCATCGGCAGCGATTTCTCCAACTGGCTGGCGCGGCTCTTCCTGCGCATGACCAAGCGCCGCCGCCTCTCCGACCCGCGCGACGTGGGCGAAATCCTGGCCGACAGCCACAGCCTGAAGGACGTGCGGCTGGTCTCCTTTCTCCAGCAGGTCAGCGTGCGCACCCGGATGTTTTCCGGGGCGGTGGAGTTTGTCGCGGAGCTGCACCGCCGCTGGATGGCGCGCCGCGGCGGCGCCGCGCCCGCCGCCGGGGCCGCCGGCCCGAGCCGGTTTTTGCCCCCGGCCCGCGAGATGCCGGAGAACGCCGTCTTCATCAGCTACGCTCGCGAGGACCTGCCCGCCGTGCAGAAGCTCAAGGCCGCGCTCGACGCCGCCGGCATCGCCACCTGGTTCGACATGGACCGGCTGGAGGGCGGCGACGACTACGACCTGAAGATCCGCAACAACATCGCGCGCTGCTCGTTCTTCCTGCCGGTCGTCTCCGCCACCACGCAGCGGCGGCACGAGGGCTTTTTCCGCCGCGAGTGGAGCTACGCCGTGGACCGCACCCGCGGCATGGCCGACGGCGCCGTGTTCATCCTGCCCGTCTGCCTCGACGCCACCGCCGAGGCCGACGCCATCGTCCCGGAGAAATTCAAGGCCGTGCACTTCAGCCGGCTGCCCGGGGGCGAGCCCCCGCCGGAATTCGTCGCCCGCCTGCAGCAATTCTTCAACGCCCGCCGCCCATGAAGGCACCCGGCGGCAACGCCCAACGTTTAACTTTTAACGCTTAACGTCCAATGTCCGAACCAAAATACAATTTAGAGGAGCGCCTGCTTGAGTTTGCGGTGCGGGTGATCCGCGTGACGGAGTCGATGGATCGTTCGCCGGCCGGAGTCTATGTGGCTGATCAATTACTGCGTTCGGCGACTTCGCCTTACGGGCATCACGGCGAAGCGGAGGGCGCGGAATCGCGGGATGATTTCATTCACAAGCTGCGGGTTTGTTACAAGGAACTGCGGGAGGCACGGCGCTGGTTGAGACTGGCACAGCGCACGCCCCTCGTGCCGAAGCCCGAACTACTCGCGGGCGTTGTGACAGAGGCCGAAGAACTGGTCCGTATCTTCGCCGCCAGCATCCGGACGGCAGAAAACAATCGCCCGCCAAGCCGGGCGAAACGCTCAACACCCAACTCATAACGATTAATTTCCATGGCCCAAACAACCCCAGAGTCCCCTGAGTCCGACTTGAGCGTTAAAAGTTCAAAGTTAAAAGTTGAGCGTTCCGGCGCCGCCGCGCCGGTTGCCACGGTCGACGAACAGAATCCCTGGCTCGGCCTCGTCTCGTTCACCGAGGAGACGCGGAGCTACTTCCACGGCCGCGAGGAGGAGGGCGCCGAGCTGGGCCGCCGCGTCCAGCGCAAGCTGCTCACCATCCTTTTCGGCCAGTCCGGCCTCGGCAAGACCTCCATCCTCCAGGCCGGCCTGGTGCCGCGCCTCCGCCCCGAGGGCTTCTGTCCGGTCTACGTGCGGCTCGACTATGACCCGCACTCGCCGCCGCCGGCGGAGCAGATCAAGCGCGCCGTCTTCCGCGCCACCGCCGCCGCCGGCAGCTGGACGCAGAGCGGCACCGCCGTGCAGGGCGAGACGCTGTGGGAATTCCTCCACCACCGCGACGACGTGCTGAAGGACGCGAACGGCCGCGTGCTGACGCCCATCCTGATCTTCGACCAGTTCGAGGAAATCTTCACGCTGGCCCAATCCGACGACGCCGGGCGCAAGCGCGCCCAGGAATTCCTCGCCGACCTCGCCGACCTCGTGGAGAACCGCCCGCCGGTGGCGCTCGAGGCCCGCATCGACCGCGACGAGGCCGACGCCGCCAAGTTCGACTTCGCCCGCGCGGACTACCGCATCCTGATCTCGCTGCGGGAGGATTACCTCGCGCACCTCGAGGGCTTGAAGGGCCGGATGCCCTCCGTCACGCAGAACCGCATGCGCCTCGCGCGCATGACCGGGCCGCAGGCCGTGGCCGCCGTGCGCGCGCCCGCGCCGCACCTCGTGGGCGAGGCCGTGGCCGAGGCCGTCGTGCGCTTTGTCGCCGGCGGCGCCGACCTGGCCCGCGCCGAGGTCGAGCCCTCCCTGCTCAGCCTGATCTGCCGCGAGCTGAACAACACCCGCCTGGCGCAGGGCCACCCCGAGATCTCGGCCGACCTGCTGGCCGGCTCGCGCGACACCATCCTCTCCGAATTCTACCAGCGCGCCCTGAAGGACCAGCCGCCGGGCGTGCGGGTCTTCATCGAGGACGTGATGCTGACCGACTCCGGCTTCCGCGAGAGCGTGGCCGAGGAGCGCGTCCGCAAGGGCTTCGCCGCCGCCGGCGCCGCACCCGGCGCGCTCGCCCTGCTGGTGGACCGCCGCCTGCTCCGCGTCGAGGACCGCCTGGACCAGCGCCGGGTCGAGATCACCCACGACGTGCTGTGCAGCGTCGTCGTGTCGAGCCGGGCCGCCCGCCGCGAGCGCGAGGCGCTCGAGGAGTCCAAGCGCCAGCTTGCCGCCCAGCGCGAGCGGGAGCGCGCCACGCGCCACGCGCTCACCCGCGCCCGGCGCATCGCGGCGGTCGCGGTGGCCGTCATGCTCGTGGCGATCGGCAGCGCCGTCTTCGGCTGGATCAACTATCGCCGGGCGCACGCCGCCGACGCCAGGGCCCAGGCGGCGCGCGCGCTCACCGAGCGCGCCCGCGGCGAGGCCGAGAAACTCGTCGGCTTCCTGCTGGAGGATTTCTACGAGGAACTGAAGCCCACCGGCCGCGTCGAGATCGTCGGCACCCTGGCCGACAAGGCCGTGGCCTACTACGACGGCCTGCCGCCCGAGCTCATGACCCAGCAAACCCGGCTGTATCGCGGCATGGCGTTGGTCCGCAAGGCCGCGGCCCTCTTCGACTCCGGCAAGGACGTCGAGGCGGTGGCCATTTCCAAGCAGGCCAAGAAAATCTTCGAGGACATGCGGGCCGCCGGCGACACCAGCGACGAGACCGCCACGGCTCTGGCGCTGGCGGTCTTTTCCACCACCTCTACCATTGCGCTGGGCGACCAACGGTCCGAGCTGACCAAGACGGTCAATCTGCTCCGGCCCATGGTGGCCGCAGGCCGGGCCACCCGCACCGCCAAGCTCGCGCTCGGTGACATGTTGCAATATCTCGCCCACGCCGAGCCGGATGCGGCCACCGCCGTGGCGTTCTGCGAGGAGTCCCGCCAGCTGCTCGCCGCGATGGGGGCGACCAACCTCACCGACCTCACCGCCGCCTCCATCTACGGCGATGTGACCGACACCGAGTCCCGCATGACCATGCGGCTCGGGCAGGTCGATGAGTCGGACCGGCTGGCGGGGATCGTGAGCGACATCGCGGAGAAGGTGCTGCAGCAGCGGCCGGGCGACCTGCGGGCGATGAAGAACCGCTATTTCTCCGCCAACATGCAGGGCAATGTGGCACGGAATCGAAACGATCAGGCCAAGGCGCTGGAGCACTTCGCCCGGTCGGAGGAAGCCAGCCGTTATTACACGCGCTTCAACCCCGCCGACGTGGCGGGATGGGACAACCTGGGCACGGGCCTGATCGACATGGCTGACTGTTATTTTGACCAGGGCCGGATTGCCGACGGCCTGCGCAAACTGCAGGAAGCCGCCGCGCTCGAGCACGACCCGCGCAACAAGACCGGCGTCAGCTTCCGGGCTTTCCAAGCCTGGGTGCAGACCACAGTCTGGAACGCCCAGCTGGGCAACCTCGGGTCGGCCCGGGCGGCGCTGGAGCAGACACGCCGGCTGCGGAAGCAATTCGTCAAGGAGCGCAACATCGACGCCGAGCTGACCGAGATCAGCAACATGGACCAGGAGATGCTGGAGTGCACCATCCTGGAGGCGGAAGGAGATTTCGCCAAGGTCCACGCCAAGGCGGTGGAGACCGGCGACCGGCTGGCCCGGATGAAGCTCCAGGCCGAGGGCAACATCGAATTCCGGGCCGGTTCCCTGCGCCGCAGCCGCGCCCTGCAGAGCGAGACCGCCCTGCGGCTCGGCAAATTTGAGGAGGCCGTGACCGTGACCCAGGAACAGATCGAAAAACCGCTCCTGAGCCGGCGGTCGGCGGCTTTGGACAACGCCTATATCCTGGCCCGGATGAAGCAGCGCAACGGGCAGGCCCTGCTCGGGGCCGGCCGGCGGCTGGAAGCCCTGGCCGCCCTGCGCGATGCCGAGGATTTCTACCGGGACCAACTGGCGAAGGGCGCCTCCAACACCGGCTTCCGGCAGGAATTCGCCCGCACGCTCTACCATCTGGCCCGGGCCCAGGCGGACGATGCCGACGGCCGCGCCGCGCGTCTGGCGCTGCTCGAGGAGGCGATGACCGTGCTCGGCGGCCTCACGCTCGAGGCCCAGCAGCTGCGCGACAGCAAGGAGCTGCTCAAGTGGGTGACCGACGCCCGCCGCGACGCCCGGGCGGGGTGAGCGAGCCGGGGAAAAAATGCGGAACGCTCAACGCCCAACTTTTAACGCTGAACGTTCAATGACTGAACCCGATCCCCAATCTTGGAGGCCGAAGCCTTGAGCGTTGAGAGTTCAGCGTTGAACGTTGAGCGTTCCGGCCCGGTCCGGGCTGTCTTCCTGAGCTACGCGTCGCAGGACGCCGAGGCGGCGAAGCGCATCGCCGACGCCCTCCGCGCCGCGGGCGTCGAGGTGTGGTTTGACGCCGAGGGCGGGCTCGAGCACGGCGACGAGTGGGATGCCAAGATCCGCCGGCAGATCAAGGAGTGCGTGCTTTTCATCGCGGTCATCTCGGCCAACACCCAGGCGAGGGAAGAGGGTTATTTCCGCATCGAGTGGGACCTTGCCGCAGAGCGAGCCCGGGGCATCGCCAGCGGCGTGGCCTTCATCCTGCCGGTGGTCATTGATGACACCAAGGAGTCCTTCGCGCTCGTCCCGGACCGCTTCCGCGCGGTGCAGTGGACAAAGCTGCGCGGCGGCGAACTGACGCCCGAGATCAAGGCCCGCTTCCTCAAGCTCTGGTCGCACCGCACGGGGGCGCTGAAACATGAAAGCGGCGAACCTGCCGGAGCGGCTTTACACCGCGATGGTTTGGAGGAATCGCGGCATCAAGCCACTCCTGCCAAGGGGCCGGTCTGGCCGTGGATCGCGCTGGGGGTGGCCGCAGCCGGAATCACCGCCTTTGTTTTCCTTGGCCGTAAAACGCCGGCCTCGTCCGCACCGGTGATCCCGCCCGCGCCGGCGACCTCCGCGGTTCAAACCGACGCATTCCCCCGCGATCCCGAACTGCGGCGCACCCGCCAGCTGCTTTATACGATGGACGCCATCCCGGAGGATTTCCGGCTCGCCGAGGACATCTTACAACCGGTCCTGGCGAAGCAGCCCAACGACCCCGAGACCGCCACCGTGGCCGCCGAAGTGGCCTTGGAGTTTCTCGTGCGCGGTTTCGACAACTCCGCTGCCCGCCGGGCGCAGGCCCAGCGCCTGACCGAGCGCGCCGTGCAGCTCGCCCCGGACAACCCCCATGCTCTGGCGACCCTCAGCCGCTATCTTCTGTTCAACGGCGCGCAAATGGCCCGCGCGGAGGAGCTGATCCACAAGGCCATCTCCCTGCGGCCGGACGAGGCGCGGTTCCACCGCACCCTCCACTATATCCTGTTTCTAACCCGGCCTGCCGCCGAGACGGACGCCTATGGCGAGCGCATGGCGGCGCAATTTCCCCGCGATCCCCTCGTGGCCTACGACATCGCCCGGCGGTTCAAAGATTCCAACGACCTCGTCGAGATGGAAAAATGGTTTGACCGATCCCTCGCCAGCGAGACGCCCGTCGCCTTTGCGATGATCTGGAAAGCCTGGCTCGCGACCTGGGCCCACTGCGACCTGGCCGCGATGAAGCAGTGGATCGACCGCGTGCCCGAGCGCCAGCGCTCCAACACCCGGGTGGTCAACGCCCGCTATGTGCATGCCCTGCTCAGTGGCGAAACCCGGCCGGCGCTCCGCGCGCTCAACGAGCTGACCGAAGAATGGCTGACCGACTTTGACCTGACCGTTCCGAAGACCCTGCTGATCGGCAATCTCGCCTTGCTCGAAGGGCGGAACGACCTTGCGCGGGTGCAGTTCGAGGCCGCCCTGGCCACGGTCGCCGCCGAGATGGAGAAAAACCCGTCTGACCTGCGCCCGCAACGCGCCAGGCTGTGGGTGCTGATCGGGCTCGGCCGGCTGGAGGAGGCGCGCGCCATCCAGCGCATTCTCTTGCAATCCCTGCCCCGGCCCTACCTCACCAACATCACGCGCGCCGCCTGGACCAATCCCATCATCAGCTGCCTGCTGCTCGACCTCCGCGCCGACGCGCTCTCCCTGCTCCGCGACTCCAGCAGCGACGCGAACTCCCGACGCTTGCTCCGCAGCATGTTCAAGCTCGATCCGCGGCTGAAACCCTGGCGCGACGATGCGGAGATCAACGCGCTGCTCGCCGAGCCGGCGGCCAATGGTGCGGCGGCAACCACTCCACTGTCGGTGTCGCTGACGCCCGCGCGCGAACTTGTGACGAAGGCCCGCATCTTGTTGCTGGGCCTCGAGGCCACCCGGGAGGATTTCGACCTCGCCGAGGAATATTGCCAGCGGGCGCTCAAGCTCGACCCGACCGACGGCGAGGTCTGGGCCGTCTATGCGCAACTGCACAGCGCCTTTGGCTACCGGGGCTGGGACACCTCGCCCGAGCGCCGCGAGCAAAACCGCGTGATGGCCGAACGCGCGATCCGCCTGGCCCCGGACTCCGTGCAGGCGAAACTCGCCCAGGCCGGGGCCTGGTCCGCCTTTGGCATCAACCGGTCGGAAACCGAGAAGCTGCTCCGCGACGTGGTGGCGGAACAGCCCGACAACCAGCCCGCGCTCCGCTTCCTCGCAGTCACCTTGCTCAATCAGGGCAAACTCGACGAGTGCCTCGCGCTCAACGAGCGCTCCGCCGCGCTGCCCGGCGGCGACCCGCTCGCGCTTTTCAACAATTCCCGCTACCTTTGGCAGCGGAGCCGGCCGGACGAAGCGTATGCGATGCTGCAGCGTTCGCTCGCCCAGAAGTCTTTCGCCTCCGCGCTGACCTTCAAGGCACTGATGGAGATCACCTGGCGCGGAGATCCCCCCGCGGCGGAGGCGGCGCTGAAGCAAATCCCCCAGGCGGCGCTGCTGGAGGACCGCGCGAATTATACGGCCGGGCTCGTGTATTTCTATCAGCGGCGCGCGGACGAGGCGCTCGCCGCGTGGGGCGCCTTTTCCCGGGACTATTATGCCGATTTCGCGTTCGACGGACCGAAAGGCCTCCTGATCGGCTGGGCCCACGAACTCGGCCAGCGCGCCGCCGCCGCGAAGATCGAGTGGCGCACGGCCCTGCAGGTCGTCGAGAAGCGGATCGCGACGGCGCCGAACAAGCCGGCGTCCTACTACTATCAGGCCTATTTGCTCGCCTGCCTCGGGGAGAAGATCGCGGCCGGTGAGGCGTTGCGCACCTATGAGCAACTGACCAACATCAAATACACGCCCGAGACGCCGATGGCCATCGAGCTGGCTTACATCTACGCGCGGTTGGGCCGCCTCGACGAACTTTTTGCCACCGCGCCGACCTACATCCGGCGCATGAAGATTGACCCCCGCTTCGACACCGTGCGCGCCGACCCGCGCTACATTAGGCTTCTTGCGGAATTTGAGCGGCAAAATACGGAGCCGCGAAAGTGAGCGACTCTTCCAAAGCCGTTTTCCTCAGCTATGCCTCGCAGGATGCCGAGGCCGCGAAGCGGATATGCGATGCGTTGAGACAGGCCGGGATCGAGGTGTGGTTCGACCAGAGCGAGCTGGTCGGCGGCGACGCCTGGGACGCGAAGATCCGCAAGCAGATCAAGGAATGCGCGCTGTTCGTGCCGGTCATCTCGGCCAACACGCAGGCGCGGCGCGAGGGGTATTTCCGGATTGAGTGGAAACTCGCCGCGCAGCGCACGCACGCCTTCGCCGACGGCACGCCGTTTCTTCTGCCCGCGGTGATTGACGCCACGAGGGACGGCGAGGCGCTCGTGCCGGAGGAGTTTCGCGCCGTGCAGTGGACGCGCCTGCCCGGCGGCGAGACGAGCGCGGCTTTCGCGGCGCGGGTGGGGAAGTTGCTGGGTGGAGGGGCGAGCTCCCGCGAGACCGGCCTGCCTTCGGCCGCGCGGGAGCTCGGCCCGCCGGGCAGAACCCGCCGGCGCCGGCCTTGGCTCGTGCCGGCGGTCACCGGCTTGGTCGCCGCCGCCGTCGTCGCGGTCTGGCAACCGTGGAAGAAAGCGGAGCCAGTGCCGGCCACCGGCAGGCCAGCCGAAGGGGCGAAGCCCGCCGCCCCGCTTTCCGAGGCGCGCAAACTGGCGGAGCAGGCGCGCGTGTTGCTGGTCAAGCCCGGCGGTGCGGCGAGCAAGTTCGACACTGCGGCGCTCCTCTGCGAGCGCGCCTTGGCGCTCGATCCGGTCGAGGCCGAGGTCTGGGCCGTCGCCAGCCAGATCGACACCCGGATGTGGTTTCATGGGTTTGACCGGACCGAGCGGCGCAGCGAGAGCGCGCGCAGCAAGGCAGCCAGGGCGCTCAACCTCGCGCCGGCTTCGTTCGAAGCGCGGCTGGCTCACGCGACGTTCCTCGTGCTCGTCGCCGGCCGGCCGCTGGCCGACCAGGCGGAGCCGGTCCTGCGCGCGCTCCGCCAGGAAAACCCGCGCGAATTCCGGGTGCTGGATATTCTCGGCCAGCTCTTGGCGGCCCAGGGAAAGCTCGAGGAATCGGTGGCCTGCAGTGAGGAGGCGGCCCGCCTGCCGGACGGCGCCGCGACGGCGCTGATGCAGAAGGCGTGGACCTTGACCGGCTTTCGCCGGATCGCCGAGGCGGACGCGGCGCTCGACCAATCCATCGCGGTGCAGCCGATTTCCGGGAACATCACGCTGCGCGTCTTCCTCGACCTGGGCTGGCACGGCGACCCGGACCGCGCGCTCGCGGCGTTGCGCAAACTGCCCGCCGACGAGATGGCCGAGGACAACGGCATTTCCGCGGTCGTGCGCCTGCATCGCTGGCGGCGGGAACCGGCGGAGCTGCTGAATTTCCTCAACACGGTGCCGCGCGACTGGCTGACTTGGGGCGTCACCGGTCCGAAGGCCGCGGTGACGGGTGATGCCAACGCCGAACTCGGCCGGCTCGCGGCGGCGCGGGAAGACTGGCGGCAAGCGCTCACGCTGGTCGAGCAACGGCTGGCCGGCACGCCCAACGACCGTGGTCTGCTGGAGTGGAAGGCCTGCTTGCTGGCCTCGCTGGGCGAGCGGGCGAAAGCCCGCGAGACCTACCAACGCTCGCTGGAAGCGCCGTCCGGCCGGGGAGCCCTGCTGAACATCGAGAAGCTGGACCGGCTGCTTTCGCCGGAGGAGTTGTGTGACGAATTGGAGCGGCGCACCCAGGGCGCGGTCGAAGGGATGGAGCGCGGGGAGCGGCCGGCCACCAGGTTTGTCAGCGCCGCCGACCTGCGGCTCAACCCGGCGTGGGACGGCGTGCGCAGCCTGCCGCGGTTCCAAGCGCTTCAGGCCCGGCTCGACGCCGATCCGCGCTTCAACCCGAAAGCCGGGGCGCGGCCGGCGGCGGCTGCGCCGAAGGCCGACGAAAAATCCGTCGCCGTGCTGGCCTTCGCCAATCTCTCCGACGACAAGGCCAACGAGTATTTCTCCGACGGCATCAGCGAGGAATTGCTGACGGTCCTCCAGAAAATCCCCGGCCTGCACGTGGCGGCGCGCACCTCCGCCTTCTCCTTCAAGGGCAAAAACGCGACCGCGCAGGAGATCGGCGAGAAACTCGGCGTGGCGACGCTCGTCGAGGGCAGCGTGCAGAAATCCGGCCGCCGCGTGAAGGTCACGGCGCGGCTTAGCCGCGTGGCGACCGGCGAGGAGCTCTGGTCCCGCAGCTACACCCGGGAGTTGAAGGATGCCTTTGCCCTGCAGGAGGAGCTCGCCACGGCGATTGTGGGCGAGCTCAGCGCCCAATTGCCCGGCGGGCCGTCAGTGGCGACGCGAGTCAAGGCGGCGGTCCGGGGCGGCACCACCAATCCCGAGGCCCACCAGTTCTTCCTGCAGGGGCGCTACATCCAGGCCCGGTTCTCGATGGACAACATGATCAATGCGATCGGCTGCTTCGAGCGCGCCACGGCGCTGGACCCGGAATTCGCCCTCGCTTGGGCGGCCCTGTCCCGGGCCCACGCGATGCATGTGGGCTGGTCGGACCGGATGACCCGGGCGGAATTCGACGCCGAACTGGCGCAGGCGCGGCGCGCCGCCGACCGCGCCCTGGCCTTGGAGCCGGACATGCCGGAGGCGCTCAACGCCCGTTTTGAAGTCCAGTTCAACTACGACTTTGACTGGCGGGGCGGGGCGGAACTGATGCAACGGGCCTTGGCGCTGGCCCCCTCCGACCCGGTCTTGATGAGCGCGGCCAGCCGCGTGGCGGGCGTCTACGGTCACGGGGATCGGGCGGTCGAACTGCTGCGGCAGGCGGTCGCCCTCGATCCCGTGAATGCCGAACTCCGGGTCTATCTTGCCCTCGCCCTGGTGCAGGCGCGGCGGTGGGCGGCGGCGCGGGCTGAGTTCGCCCGGGTCGCGGCACTCAGCCCGACCACTCCCTGGGCGTATGCTGGCAGCGGGCTCACCTATCTTTACGAGGGCCGGTATGCCGAGGCCCTGGCGACCCTGGAGCACGAGGCCACCGAATTCGCCCGGCAAGTGGTGTCCGCCGTCGCGCTTTGGGGGCTGCACCGTGAGGCGGAGTCGGATGCCGTGCTGGACCAGATGATCAAGGTAAACGGGGACGTCGGCGCCTACCAGATCGCCGAGATCTACGGGTTTCGCGGCGACAAGGACCGGGCGTTTGCTTGGCTGGAGCGGGCGCACCGCCAGCGCGACGCCGGCTTCGTCGTGTTCACGCAGGATCCGTTTTTTGACTCCCTCAAGGATGACCCGCGCTGGACGGAGTTCAGGCGAAAGCTGGCCTTCCCGGTGAAGAACTGAGATGAGCGCCGAAAGCAAAGCCGTCTTCTTGAGTTATGCCTCACAAGACGCCGAGGCGGCCAGGCGGCGCATCGCCGAGGCGCTGCGCGCGTCCGGGCTGGAGGGGTGGCTTGGGCACAGGGAGCGGTTCAATGTCATGCCATCATACTTTGCATTTGGACGGACTTTATGCTAACTACGCCGGCATGATCAACCGTCCTTTCTGGTTGGAGCGCGTGGAGCAGGCGTGGACCGAGGCGCCGATCGTCTGGCTCGCGGGCGTGCGTCGCTCGGGCAAGACCACCCTGGCGCAGAGTTTGAGCCCGGAGCGCAGCCTGTATGTGAACTGCGACCTCCCGGCCACCGAGGACATGGTGCGCGACCCGGCGCTGTTCTTCCGGCACTGCGACCGGCCCGTGGTGGTCTTCGACGAGATCCACCAATTGCGCGACCCGAGCCGGGTGCTGAAGATCGCCGCCGACGAGTTTCCCAAGCTGCGGGTGCTGGCCACGGGCTCGTCCACGCTCGCGGCCAGCAGGAAATTCCGCGACACGCTGACCGGGCGGAAACGCCTCGTGCATCTCGTGCCGGCGTTGGCGGGCGAACTCGCCGCGTTCGGGGCGAACCTCGAGCGGCGCCTCTACCACGGCGGCCTGCCCCCGGCGCTGCTGGCCGCGGCCAAGCCGCCGGCGTTCTACCGTGAGTGGCTCGACTCGTTTTTCGCGCGCGACATCCAGCGGCTGTTCGCGTTTCGCGACATCAACCGGTTCAACGCGCTGTTCGAGTATGTCCTGCGGCAAAGCGGCGGGCAGTTGGAGGTCGCGAAAACCGCCTCGGCGCTGGGCATATCCCGGGCGACGGTGGAGAGCCATTTTCAGGCGCTGGAGATCACGCAGGCGCTCACACTCGTGCGGCCCTTCCACGGCGGCGGACAGGGGGAGATCGTCCGCCAGGCCAAGGCCTATGCCTTCGACACGGGCTTTGTGAGTTTCGCGCACGGCTGGGATCCGCTGCGGCCGGCCGACCGCGGTTTGTTGTGGGAGCATCTCGCGCTGGAGGCGTTCCAGGCGCACTGGCCCGGCGAAGCCGTGCGCTACTGGCGCGACAAGGCCGGACGCGAGGTGGACTTCGTGCGCCCGCGCGGCCGCGATGCGGTCGATGCCTACGAGTGCAAGTGGAACGCGGCCGCGTTTGACCCCGCCGCGCTCAAAGTATTCCGCGGATATTATCCCAAGGGCCGCAACCACCTGCTCTCCCCTGGCACCGGCCGATCTTTTGTGAAGAAAGTCCAGGGTCTGGAGCTGACGGTCTGCGGGCTGGAGGACTTGGAGTAACCCATGAGCGACGGACACAACGCCGTCTTCCTCAGTTACGCCTCGCCGGCCTTCGCCGAGGCTACGGCCCGGCAAGCAGGACGCCATGCCAGACCGGAGAATTGCGCATGAGTGAATCGAGCAAGGCGGTTTTCCTTTCGTATGCCTCGCAGGATGCGGAGGCGGCGAAGCGCATTGCGGACGCGCTGCGCTCGGCCGGCGTCGAGGTGTGGTTCGACCAAAGCGAGCTGCGTGGTGGCGACGCGTGGGATGCCATGATCCGGAAGCGCATCAAGGAATGCGCTTTGTTCGTGCCCATCATCACGCCGAACACCAACGCCCGGGCCGAGGGATACTTCCGGCTCGAATGGAAGCTCGCCGTGGACCGTTCGCACCTGATGGCGGACGACGCGCCGTTCCTGTTTCCGATCGTCATTGGCGACGTGGCCGACGCCACCGCGCGCGTGCCGGATAAATTCCGTGACGTGCAGTGGACGCGTCTGCGGCTCGACGAGACGCCGGCCGAGCTGGCGGCGCGAGTGGCGCGGCTGCTGAGCGGCGTATCGGGGGTGGGAGGGGCTTTACGCCCCGACTCATCCAAGCCGTCGGGGCATAAAGCCCCTCCCACCGGCCATCCCGGCCGCTGGCAGTGGTGGATGATTTTTCCGATCCTCGGCATGATCGTGGGGCTCAAGTTCGCCGCGGTGCCGCTGTGGCGAAGCTTCCGCGGACCGGCCCCGAAACCGGTGGTCACCGCACAGGCACCGGACCATGTCTCCGAAGCCCGCCAGCTCGCGCAGAAGGCGGCGGCCATGAGCGTGGACAAATACAGCTCGACGGCCGACGACTACGCCGCCGCCGAGGGCCTGCTCAAGCGGGCGCTCGAGCTCGAGCAAAACGATGCTGAGATCTGGGCGATTTCGTCGATGTTGCACACCAACATCCGCACCCGTGGTTTCGACCATAACCGGGCCCGGCGTGAGTGGGCCCGGCGCGACGCGGAGCGGGCGGTAAAGCTGGACCCGAATTCACAGAACGCCTTGTTCGCCCTCGGCCGCGCGCAGCGCGACACCGATCCGGTGACCGCGGAAGCCACCTTCCAGAAGCTCCTTTCTGTGAATCCCCAAAATGCGGACGCCATGGGCCAATTGGCCTGGCTCTACGACGGCGACGGGCGCGTCGAGGAGGCGATCAAGCTCTACGACCGGGTGCTGACGCTCGATCCGGCTGACGCCCCGCTGAACCAGTATGTCCGGTTCCTGCTGTTCTTTCACTACAGCCGCTTTGCCGAGGCGGAGCAGGCGATCCGGCGCTCGGTCGAGATGGAACCCTCCGCCAACTCCTGCGCCGGCCTCGTGATGCTGTTGCTCACGGCCAAGGGCGACGCGGAGGAATCGGCCCGGGTGTTGGCCACCGTGCCCGCGGCGTTTCGGAACGAGCCACGCATCGTGTGGGTCGAGGCCATGGCGCAGCTCTGCCGTCGCGATCCGGAGGCGGTGCTGCGGACCTTGCAGCGGCTGCAGTCCGATTACATCCAGGATAACTGGTTTGCCGGCCCAAAGGCGTATTTCGCGGGGCTGGCCCACGCGATGGCCGGGCGGGCCGAGGCGGCGCGCGTCGCCTGGCAATCAGCGTTGGCCATTGTGGACACCCGGCTGAAGGAGACGCCCGACAACCCGACCTTGCACTTGTGCCGGGGGCAGTTGCTGGCCTGGTTGGGGCAGACCGACGAGGCGAGGCGCGAGGCCCGACTGCTTGACGAAATGCGCGCGGGCCGACCAACGCGCAGTTGGTTTGACTCCATCGCCCTGATCCATGCCGCCGTGGGCGACGCCGACAAGGCCATGCCGTTGCTGGAGCAGCTCATGTCGGCCGACAACAGCACCAACGTCGGCTGGCCGCTCACGCGAGCGCTCCTCCGATTCGATCCGCGTTGGGACAAGCTGCGCGCCGACTCGCGATTCCAAAAGCTTTGTGCCGAGCCGGCCCCGTCCACCGAGAGCGACTCCTCCTTCGCCAAGGCTACGGAGGATTGGTCCGGCAAGTCATCTTTGCCGGACCAAAAATCCGTCGCCGTGCTGGCGTTCGCCAACCTTTCCGACGACAAGGCCAACGAGTATTTCTCCGACGGCATCAGCGAGGAGCTGCTCAATGTGCTGGCGAAGATCCCCAACCTGAAGGTCTCGGCGCGGACGTCGGCGTTTTATTTCAAGGGCAAGGAAGTGCCGGTGCCCGAGATCGCAAAGCAGCTCGGCGTGGCCTATGTGGTCGAGGGCAGCGTGCGCAAGGCCGGCGACAAGGTCCGCATCACGGCGCAGCTCATCAAGGCCGCCGACGGCTTCCACGTGTGGAGCGACACCTTCACGCGCGACCTGAAGGACATTTTCGCCGTGCAGGACGAGATCGCCGGGCTCATCGCCCGGCAGCTCCAACTCAAGCTGGGCGAGGGTGGTGCCCGCGTGGCGGTGGATCCGGCACTCTACGAACTGCTGCTCCAAGCGCGAGCTTTGACGCTGCGCGAGAGCAATGAGGACTGGCGGCAGGCGATTGCGCTTTACCGCCGCGCGCTGGAGCGGGAGTCCCGCCTAGCCCTGGCGTGGGCGGAAATGGCCCGGACCTACGTGCAGCTGGGTCGTTTTGGCGGGATGCCGACCCCCCTGGCCATGCGGGAGGCGCGCCCGGCCGCGCAACGGGCGCTGGAATTGGAACCGGATCTCGCGAGCGGCCTCGTGGCCCTGGGCTGGGTGCAACGCACAGCCGACTGGGACTGGCGAGGCGCGCGGCGATCCTTCCAGCGCGCCCTGGAGCTGGCCCCGGGAAACAGTTCCATCATGGGTGATCTGGCGGTCTTTTATTTTAATACCGGCCGCGTGGCCGAGGCGAAGACGCTGGCCCGCCAAGCCGTGGAGCGCGATCCGCTCAATGCCCGGGCCCAGGCCAGCTTGGGTTTCATTCTGAACCTGAATGGCGATTGGGAGCAAGCCTTGGCGCCGCTGGAGCAGGCGGTCGCGCTCGCCCCCGCCATCGAGGAAGTCCGTTCGCATAAGGCGCGGGCCCTGTCGATCCTGGGCAGACAGGACGAGGCCGCCGCCGCTGCGGAGCAGGAGCCGAACGAGGCCTACCGTCTGGCCGCGCGCGCCTTCCTGATGGGACGACCAGACCAGGCGGCAGCCAGCAACCGGGCCTTGAGCGAGTTCATCGCCAAGTATGGTGATGATATGCCAGGCTATGTGGCCAACATTTATGCGATTCGTGGCGAGGTGGACCCGGCCTTTGTCTGGCTGGAGCGCGCCTATGGCCGGCGCGACGCGGCGGTGGTCTGGGTCAAGACCAACGCTAATTGCCGTTCCCTGCACTCCGATCCCCGCTGGCCGGGATTCCTGCGCAAGGTCGGCCTGGCCGATGACCAGTTGAATTAGTCGTCGAGGAAACGCTCAATGCTGAACGTTTAACTATTAACGCCCAATTATTGAACCAGATTTCGAACACCGGAGGTTAAGACCTTGGGCGACGAACCTAATTTCAGCAGTTCCATTTAACCACAGATTTCACCGATCGCACGGATACAGGAATTTGCCCGGAAATAACTGTTTCAAATTCATTCACCCAACGGGTGAGAGGGCATAGAATCCGAATGGATTGAGAATCCGTGTCATCCGCGAAATCCGTGGTTTCAACGGCTTTTTCTAAGTGAATGTTGAAGGTTTAACATTCTGGCGCGACCGGGTTGCACGTGATCAGCATCGAGCTGAAAGGCGTCGCCCCAGGTAATTTGTCAATTAATACGTTACAAATTATCGGGGCAGCCGATCAGGGTTCGGCGGTGGGCCCAGCCGGGTCCATTGGAAATCCTTGAGCGCCCAGAAGCAGGGGTGGAGCAGCGGACTGGTGAAGATGATCCGGCCCCCGGCATCGCGGAAAAAGGCGCGGCCCTGCTCGATGCCGGTGAACTGGACGCGGCCGATCAGCTCGTGGTTGAGCCAACCCGGTTCGTGGTCGGAGGTGAATTGCCCGGCCCAGGAACGATAGCTGTCGTCGGGCTGACGTTGGGCTTCCAGCGCGGCGACCGGGCCGGCGGCAGCGGGCACGAACCGGCCGCCGCCGACTTCGAGCACCGGACCCCAATAGGGGATATCCGCCGGGATGTAGAGGCTGGCCGGCTGGCCGTCGCGTGCATATTGTGCCACCATGCGTTTGATGGCGGGCACGGCATCACGCAGACGGTAGCGTTCAACCGGCCTGGACCAGTGGGTCGCCGTGGGCAGAGCCATTGCAAGCAGGACGACGGTGACGGCAAAGCCTCCGAGGGCCACTCGCCGGGCCCGCGCGCCGAGGCTGGCGACGACGACCGCCAGCGCCACATAGAGCAGGAGGGTGGGCGCCGTGAGGTAGCGATCGTGTTCGGGCAAAGGGCTTGCGGCGAGCTGCGCCACGTAGGCCGTCCGCGTGAGGCTCAGCAGGGCCATCATCAGGCCGGCGGATAAAAGGACGGCGACGGTCCGGGCGGCGGGTAGCGCGCGCTGGCGCCAGAGCCATGCGCCCAGAGTGATGAGCAGGGTGGCGCCAAAGACATCAGCCAGCCCGGGGGCGTGAGTCGCGAGCCACGCCGTGAGCGGCGGACCAAGCAGCGCGGTGGTCAGCCAGCCGCGCAGCAGAAGCGGCGGGAGCGCCGCCGCGAGATCAAGGGGTTGAAAGTCACCCGTTTTCCCGAGTTCAAGCGGTCAGGCCGCCACGGCGATGACGGCGGCGGCCAGCAGGGTCAGCAGCACGGTGACAAAACGGAAGCCATCCGCCGGGTTCCGGTCGCGCCGCCAGAGCCAGAGCACAAGGGGCGCGAGCACGAAGGTGGAGGGTGACGAGGTCGCGCCCAGGGTCGCGAACGCCGCCCAGGCGAGCTTGCCGCGCAGAGTGGCGGGCCCGGGCGCGAGGAGACACAGCGTGAGCCCAAAGGCCAGATACCAGTGCAACCCGAGGGGCAGTCCCAGGTTGGAGGCGTTGGGCGCGACAGCCAGCAACGCCACGACGCCCAGCCGCGCGAGATCGGAGGCGAGCAGGCGGCGGAAGGCCGGCAGATAAAAAATGGCGAGCAGGCCGGCGTTGAGGACGAGACCGCCGAGCGCACAGGCGTAAGGTTGCTGCGGGAGGGGAAGAGGCGACCACAGCTCCGCGAGCAGACGCGGCAGCACCTGGAGGTAGCCGCCGGAAGGAATCAGCAATGAACCCGGGAAACGATGGTTCCAGGCGGTGGCAAAGAACGACCAGCCGTCCTCGGCGACGAATTCACCGGCCAGCCAGAGATGGGGCACCCGGGCGGCGAGCAGGGCGAAAACCGCCGCCGTCAGGAGCGCCTGCTTCCATCCCCGATGTGCGGCGAGTTGCTCCAGGCGGTGCACGGTGGCTCAAAGTTCCGCGGCGATCTCGGCGACCTGACGCTCGTAGGTGACGCCGCTCCCGGGCGGGAAGTGCTTCAGGCCGTCGGCGCGCAGCGCGGGGGCGTGGAGGCGGACGTAGTCGTCAAAGACCTTGCGGGAGGGGAAGACGTATTGGGTCTCGACGACGGCCGGCGCTGCGGCGGATTCGACAGGCTCAGGGCCGGCGGGCGGCGTTTCGTTCGCGCGGTCGGCGGATTCGACAGGCTCACCGCGGACCGGATCATGGATCTGGTCCGGCAGGACGATGCGGGCGGAGGTGGCGCCGGCCTTCATCACCTCGACGATGTGGTTGGGCGAGAGCCAGGATAAGAACCGGCCGCGGACCTGGACGGACGGGCACGTGGCGCGGACAGTGTAGAGGATTGCGGGCATTGTTTCTTTGTAGGAGCGGGTTTATCCCGCGACCAGAATTAATCGCAATAAGGCAGGGAGCCGCGGCTCATCCTGAGGATTCGCCCTACCAAGAAAAACGCCCGCCGTATGGCGGGCGTGGCTTGTCGCGAGCAAGTTCGCCCCCACAAGGATCACTTATTTGGCCGTGGCACCGGGGACCGTGCCGGCCTTGATGAGGACCATTTTGGCGGGATCGAGGTGCTGCTTGATCGCGCCGTTGACCTGCGCCGGGGTGAGCGCGGCGATCTCCGTCGCGTAGGTGTCGAGCCACGAAAGGGGCAGGCCGCGGTTGACGGTGGCGAGGAGCTGGTTGGCCATGCCGTCAGTCGTGGCGAGGTTGACCTTGAAGCTGCCGATCAGGTTGGTCTTGCGGTCGGCGACCTCCTTGTCGGTCACGCCCTGTTCGTGCCAGAGGTTGAGCTGGCGCAGGGTCGAGGCGATGCCCTGGTCGAGAAGGTTGGGGGCGAAGGTGCCGGCGATGCGGAAGTCGCCGTCGGCGAAGGTGTCGTTGGCGAGGCGCGCGCCGATGCCGTAGGTGAGGCCCTCCTTGTCGCGGACGTTGCCCATGAGGCGGCCGGTGAAGCCGCTGCCGAGGATGGCGGTGCCAAGGCGCAGGGCCTGATAATCGGACTGGCCGTAGCGCAGGCGGGAAGGTTGCGCAAAAATCACGCTGACGCTGGTTTTCTCGGCCATGAAGACGGTCTGCTCCTTCGGCGCGTCGCCGGGCGAGGCGGGGAGGGTGGCGGGCAGGGCCACGCCGCCGGTCCAGCCCGCGAAGCCTTTCGCGAGCTCGGCCTGGATCTGCGGCAGATCGAGGTCGCCCACAGCGGTGATGGTCAGGTGCGCCGGACCGTAGTGCGCCTGGTGGAAGGCCTTCACCTCGGCCAGCGTCGCGCGCTCGATGGCGGCGAGCAGCTCGGCGTGCGGCGTCGGGCGGTTGGGATGGCCCGCGGGGTAGAGGGCGAGTGCGGCCGCCTCGGCCGCCTGGTTGTCGGTGCTTTCCAGCGCCCGCTGGAGCGTGCCGGCGAACTGCTTTTTCGCCTTGTCGAATTCCTCGGCGGAAAGGGCGGGCGAACGCAGCTGCTCGGCGAGGAGCGAGAGCACGAGCGGCACGTCCTTCTTCAGGCACTTGGCGCTGAACTCGACGAGCTCGTTGCCGACGGAGAAATCCAGCGTGGCGCCGACGGCGTCGAGCCGGGCGGCGATGGCGAACTTGTCCTGCCGGGTTGTGCCCTGGTCGAGCAACATGCCCGTGAGGGTGGCGACGGCGGGGTTGGCGGTGGCGAAGACATCGCCGGCCGGCAGCGAGCCCTTGAGGTTGACGACGTTTTTCACGCCAGTCGGGTAGAGCAGGACATCCAGGCCGGCGATGCGGGTGCGGGTGACCTTCGGCGCGATCTGGGCGAGGAGACCAGAGGACAGAAGACAGAGGACAGAGAACAGAAGAGTGAAGCGCTTCATGGGAGTATTTCGGTTTGTCATTCTGAGCCGAGCGAAGAATCCAGCGGAAGCTGCGTGACAGTTCAGGTGCGGGAGTTCAGCTGGATCCTTCGTTGCACTCAGGATGACAGGTGGTGGGTATGATATTTGAAGGGGGACTACTTGGCGGGCGGGGCCTTGGGCGCCTCGGGGGTGAGCGCGATGAACCAGCCGGTCGTGCTCTGGTCCTCGTTGAAGTAGAGGTTGGCGACGCGCTTGACGTCGGCGGCCGTGACCTTGGCGGTGGCCTGGTCGAGGGTCTCGTAGAGCGTCCAGTCGCCGACGGCGATGCACTCGTTGATCTGGGCCGCGATGGCGAAGGTGCCGTCGCGCTGGAAGGCGGAGTCGGCCACGAGCTGGTTGATGGCGCTCTGCACCTCGGCGTCGGTGACGCCGTCCTGCTTGACCTTCTCGATGTCGGCCAGGGCGATTTTCTCGACCTGGTCGTGGGGCACGCCCGGCGCGAGCGGCACGAAGGTGTAGTGCAGCATGGGGTCGTGCGTGAAGCGGGCGAAGGTGAACACGCCGGTCGAGAGGCTCCGGTCGGTGATGGACTTGTAGAGGCGGCTGTTCTTGCCGCTGCCGAGGATGGAGGCGAGGACCTGGATGGCGGGGAAGTCGGGGTGCGTGCCGGCGGGGATCTTGTGGCCGATGGCGACGGCGCCGAGCTGGCCGGCGCGCTTGATCACGAAGCGGCGGGGGCCGCTCTGCGCGGGCTCCTCGGTGTAGAGCTGCGGGATGGGCTTCGGGGCCCGGGGGATGGCGCCGTAGGATTTTTTGATCAGGCCGAGGGCGTTGGCCGAGTCGAAGTCGCCGATGACGGTGACGGTGGCGTTGTCGGGCCAGTAGAAGGTGTCGTAGAACTCGCGGAGCTTTTCGATGGAGACCTTCTCGATGTCGGAGCGCCAGCCGATGGTGCTGTGGTGGTAGGGATGGGCGATGTAGGCGTAGGAGCCGAGCTCGAGGAAGAGCGCCTGGATGGGGTTGTTCTGGCCGCGCTCAAACTCGTTGCGGACGACGGTCATCTCGGGGCGGCGGTCGTCCTCGCGGAGGAGGAGGCCGCGCATGCGGTCGGCCTCCATCTCGACGACCATGGGCAGGTGCTCGCTGCCGAAGGTCTCGTAGTAGTTGGTGCGGTCGACGGAGGTGGTGGCGTTGTTGGTGGCGCCGATCGGGTCGAGGATCTGGTCGACCTTGTTGCCCTTCTCCTTGTTGAAGTTGGCCGAGCCCTTGAACATCAGGTGCTCGAGCAGGTGGGTGGCGCCGGTGGTGCCGGTGACCTCGTTGCGGGAGCCGACGCGGTAGGTCACCATGAAGGTGATGACCGGGGCGGAGCGGTCGGGCAGGAGCAGGACCTGGAGGCCGTTGGCCTCGAGGCGGTATTCATCGAAACCGCCGAGGGACTTGACGTGGCTGAAGCCCTCGACCGACACGGGCGCGGCGGACAGCGCGGCGGTCGAAACGAGAAGCACAAGGAACGCGAGGGAACGTTTCATCATAAGCATCGGGGGAGGAAGCCGCCAAGCTACCACAGCGCGCCGTTTCTGCCAATAGGGCAAAAGGTGCAAGCGACCGGCACCCCAATGACGAAGTCGGGCAGCTTCACAGCCATGACCAGTTGCACAACGCAGCAGTTCACGAACTCCGGCAGCACGCAACCGAGCTCACTTCAGCCGGCCAGAATCTTTTCACGCAGGTGGGTGCACCTTAATTTCGACTCGGCGTTGCGCACGGCCATGCCGTAGGCGGCGGGCTCGCCGACGATAAAGACCTTCTTCCGGCCGCGGGTGATGGCGGTGTAGATGAGGTTGCGCTGGAGCATGACGAAGTGCGCCTTCAGCAGCGGCACGATGACCACGGGATACTCGCTGCCCTGCGACTTGTGGATGCTGATGGCGTAGGCGAGCGCGAGGTCGCCGAACTCGCCGCGCTCGAAGGTGTGCCTCGCGCCGTCGAAGTCGGCCGTGAGCGTGCCCTTCACGCCGTCGATCGCGAGCACCTGGCCGATGTCGCCGTTGAAGAGGTCCTTGTCGTAGTTGTTGCGGAGCTGGATGAGCTTGTCGCCCGGGCGGAACTCGCCGCTGAGGGTCTTGAGGCCCGGGCGGCGGCCGTTGAGCGCGGCCTGGAGCGCGGCGTTGAGATTGCCGACGCCGGCGACGCCCTTGTGCATCGGGGCCAGCACCTGCACGTCGTTGACGGGATCAAACCACTTGTAATGCGCCGGGATGAACTTCGTGCACAGCTCGGTGATCTTCGCGAGGCAGTCCTCGGGCGACGACGCGGCGATGAAGTTGAGGTCGCTCCACGCCTGCGCCTGGGCGACCTCGCTGACGACGGGCGGCGGGGAATTGTCGCCGCCGTTGATGGCGTGGGCCACGCTGACGATGAGGCTCTGGTCCTTCTGACGGTAGACCACGGCGAGGCGCGTCACGGGAATCTTCTCGGTGGCGATGAGATCCTTGAGCACGTTGCCCGCGCCGACGCTCGGCAACTGGTCGGTGTCGCCGACGAGCACGAGGTGCGCGCGCACCGGCACGGCCGCCAGCAACGCGGCGGCGAGGCGGGAGTCGAGCATCGAGGCCTCGTCGACGATGAGGAAGTCGGTGGCGAGCGGCGCCGACTCGTTGACGGTGAAGCCCATCTTCGCGCCCTCGAACTTGAGCAGGCGGTGGATGGTCGAGGCGTAGCCGCCGGTCGTCTCGGCGAGGCGCTGGGCGGCACGACCGGTCGGCGCGGCGAGGTGCACGCGGGCCTTCTTGGCCTTCAGGATTTCGACCAGGGCGCGCAAAATCGTGGTTTTGCCTACCCCCGGCCCGCCGGTCAAAATGCTCAATTTCCGGCTGAGGGCGTTGGCGAGCGCCTCGGACTGAAGCGGGTGGAAGGCAAAACCGGATTTCGCCTGCGCCCACTTGATGGCGGCGTCGACCTTGATGGCGGGCAGGCCGGAGGGCGCGGCGGTGAGGCGCTTGACCACCTCGGCGATCTTCTGCTCGGCGCGGTCGTTGGCGGGCAATTGCAGAAAGACGGAGTCGGATGCGGTAGGGCGAGTCGTCCCGACGAGCCGCGGCTCATCCGGAGGATTCGCCCTGCCTGTATGTTGCACCATTGACTTGTCCTTGAGCAGCGCGTCGATGCGGGCCTGCAGCAGCTCGGAGGAAGTCTCGAGGAGCGCGGCGGAGTAGTCGACCAGTTCGCCGCGCGGGTAGGCGGTGTGGCCCTCCTCCTGCAGGGTCTCGAGGGCGAAGATGAGGCCGGCATCGAGGCGGGGCGGGGCGTCGTTGGCGTAGCCGAGGTTGATGGCGATGCGGTCGGCGGTCTTGAAGCCGATGCCGTCGATCTCGCGGGCGACGCGGTAGGGCTCGGCGGTGATGACGCGCCGCGCCTCGGGGCCGTATCGGTTGACGAGCTTCACGCACTGGGAGGTGGTGACGCCGTAGGTCTGGAGAAAAATGTGCACCTCGCGCAGGGTCTTCTGCTCCTCCCAGGCCGTCTTGATGGCGGTGGCGCGGACCTTGCCGATGCCTCCGACCCGGCGGAGCTTGCCCGACTCCTCGCTCAGCACGCGGAAGGTGTCGGTGCCGAACTGGTCCACGATCTTGTTGGCGTAGACCTTGCCGATGCCCGGCACGAGGCCGCTGCCGAGGTATTTGCGGATGCCGTAGACGGAGGAGGGGAGCTCGGACTTGTGCGTGGCGATCTTGAACTGCGCGCCATGTTGCGCGTGTTTGGTCCACTCGCCGGTGAGCCGGAGCGTCTCCCCGCATTGCACGCCCGGCAGCGGGCCGGTGATGGTGACGGTGCCGTCGCCGTTTTCGGGCTTCAGTTCCGCGATGGTGTAGTGGTTCTCCTCGTTGAAGAAGATGATGCGCTCGAGGACGCCGGTGAGGGAGACTGCGGGGGAGGAAGACGCCACGGAGTCCTACAAATGCACATAGATGCGGTTCGAGGCAACACCCGCGGAATCGACTTCGCCACAAAATCGCGTATCCCTCGGTCATGCGCTATTTCGAGAACCTCATGGTCGGCGACAAATTCAACACGGGCGAACACGTGATGACGGCGGCGGAGATCATCGCCTTCGGCAAAAAATTCGACCCGCAGGCGTTTCACACCGACCCGGTCGCGGCGACGGGCACGCCGTTCGGCCGGCTGGTGGCCAGCGGCTGGCACACCGCCGCCGTGAGCATGCGGCTGATGGTGCTCGGCGAAATGGCGCTGGAAGGCGGCGTGATCGGGCAGGGGGTGGAGTCGCTGCGCTGGCCGCGCCCCGTGCTCCCCGGTGATCGGTTGCGGGTGGTGTCCGAGATCGGCGAACTGCGCGCCGCGCCGGCCCGGCCCGACCGCGGGCTGATCAAGCTCCGTTGCCGCACCTCCAACCAGGACGGCAAGGTCGTGCAGGACATGACGGCGACGCTGTTGGTGGCACGGCGGCCCTCTTTCGCCAAGGCTGCCGAGGGCCAGCCGGCGTGAAATCGCCGCTTCAGGCACGAGTCCACCACTGGTCGTGCCAATCAGCCTCCCGAAATTTGTAATCTATTAGATTACAAATTTCGGGAGGCTGCCGGTTGCTTGGCGGAGGATGCACGTGGGCGGGCGGGGCGGGGACGCCCGGATTGCGGCGTTGCCTCGGGTGGAGTGGCGCGGTTTGTTGAAGGCATGAACTCCGCCGCCAATGCCCTGACCGCACTCGTCGCGCTGCTGCATGCCTACTTCCTCGTGCTGGAGATGTTCCTGTGGACGAAGCCGTATGGCCGGCGCGTCTTCCAGCTCACGCCGGAGAAGGCCGAGATGACCAGGTCGCTCGCGCTGAACCAGGGTCTCTACAACGGCTTCCTCGCCGCCGGGCTGGCCTGGGGGCTCCTGGCCGGCGCCGACGGCCACGCGATCAAGGTTTTCTTCCTCTCCTGCGTGATCATCGCGGGCATCGTCGGCGCGGCGACGGCCCACCGGAAAATACTCTGGGTGCAGGCCGTGCCCGGCGCGCTGGCGCTGGCCTTGGTGTGCGCGGCGAACGGGTAGGGCGCGCAGATGCGCGCCACCTACAGGATGGCCGCGCCCGCCGCAGTCAGGTCGGCAAAGATCTCGGTCGCGCCTGCCGCGCGCAATTCCTCCGCCGTGTGCGTGCCGGTGGTGACGCCGTAGAACGCGAGCCCGGCGTTTTGCGCCGTGGCCATGTCGTAGGGCGAGTCGCCGATCAGCGCGGTTGTGGCGGCCTCGCTCCCAAGCAGAGCAAGCGCGTGCTGCGTGAACCGCGCGTCGGGTTTGATCCAGGGCGTGTCCGTGACACCGAAGACACCGGCGAGCAGCGGGTCGAGGCCGAGGTGCGTGCAGACCTGGCGGGCGGCCGGGCCGCGCTTGTTGGTCAGCACGGCGCAGCGCACGCCGGCACCGGCCAGTTGGACCAGAAGCTCGCGGGCACCGGGCAGCAGCGTGACATCGTCGAGGTTGGTGGCGTTCCAATGCTCGGTGAAGTGTGGCAATACCGCCGCCACGTGCTCCGGGCCGGCCAGCCGGGCGATGGCCTCGTCCAGGCCGCCGCCGACGGCCGCGCGCACTGCGGCCAGGGTCGGCTCGGGCAGGCCGAGCCGGCGCAGGGCGTGGACATGGCAGCGATGGATGGCCGAGAAATGGTCGATGAGCGTGCCATCGAGATCAAAGAGGACGGTGCGGAAGCGCATCGGACCGGGAGCGAAGCCGCGAAACCCGGCAAAGACACGAAAAATATGGGCGCAGAAATTTCTCGTGCCGGTTGCCGGTGGAGTTGAGAATCGAATCATGAGTCCACCCCGAGCCCCCGCCAGCGCCGCCGCCCGACTGGAAGGCGGCACGCTGCTGGTGCGGGTGGGGGGCGACTGGCGGATCACGGAAAAGCATCCCGGCTGGACGGAGATGCCGACGCAGGATGCGCCCCAGCGGGTCGTGCTGGACGGCGCGGCCCTGGGCAGCTGGGACAGTTCGCTGGCGCTGTTCATCCGCGCCGCGCGCTCGTGGTGCGAGACCCAGGGCAGCGCGTTTGTGCTGGAGCGGATGCCGGAGGGGGCGGGCAAACTCGCCGGTCTGCTGGCGCAAAAAACCGCCTTGCCCGCCACCCGGCCGCTCGGCATCCCCGGGCTCGCCGCGGCCGTGGGCACCGAGACGGTGCGGCTGTGGCGGGAGACCAAGGATCTGTCGCAACTGGTGGGCGAGTGCGCGTTCAGCGTGGGCCGGTTTTTCCGCGGGCAGGCGCAGTTCCGCTGGCGCGACTGCCTCGTGGAGATGCAGCAATGCGGCGCGATGGCGCTGCCCATCGTGGGGCTGATCAGCTTTCTGGTCGGCGTGACGCTCGCCTACACCGGTTCGCTGGTCGTGCGCCAATACGGCGGCGACATCTGGATCGCCGACATGGTCGGCCTCGCCGTTGTGCGCGAGATGGGGCCGATGATGGCGGCCATCGTGCTCGCCGGCCGCACCGGGGCCGCCTACGCCGCCACGCTCGGCAACATGAAGGCCAACGAGGAGATCGACGCCCTCGCCACGCTCGGCGTCTCGCCCATCGACTTCCTCGTCATGCCGCGGATCGTGGCGCTGTTCTGCATGATGCCGTTCCTCGCGCTCTATTCCGACGGCGTGGGCATCCTCGGCGGCATGGCGATCGCCGCCGCCCCGCCGCTCAACATCCCGGCGACTCTCTATTGGGCGGAGATGCAGACGATCGTGGACCTGTCGGACATCAACA
Organism: Opitutia bacterium; assembly: GCA_016190985.1. Taxonomy (GTDB): domain Bacteria; phylum Verrucomicrobiota; class Verrucomicrobiia; order Opitutales; family Opitutaceae; genus Lacunisphaera. The sequence continues at coordinate 109,637 of JACPPI010000005.1, forward strand.
CCGGCGTGCTCAAGGCCGGGGCCTTCGGCCTGCTCATCGGGCTGGCCGGCTGCTGGCGCGGCCTGCAGGCGGACCGCAGCGCGGCGGGCGTGGGCCAGGCGGCGACCGCCGCCGTGGTCACGGCCATCCTGCTCATCATCGTGGCGGACTCCATCTTCGCCGTGGCCTTCAACATCCTCGGCTGGTGAACCCCATGACGGCCACGGACAGCACCCCGCCCGCCATCGCCCTCACGGACCTGACCTGCGGCTATGGCGAGCAGGTGGTCCTCGAAAAAGTGTCGTTCGCCGTGCGGCGCGCGGAGATTTTCTTCATCATCGGCGGCAGCGGCTGCGGCAAGAGCACGCTGCTCCGCCACATGATCGGGCTGCAGCCGCCGTTGCGCGGCAGCGTGAGATACTTCGGCCGCGACTTCACCGCCGCCACGGCGGCGGCGCGCAAGGACCTGCTCCGCACCTTCGGCGTGCTCTACCAGGGCGGCGCGCTGTGGAGCTCGATGACCCTGCGCGAGAACGTCGCCCTGCCGCTCGAGCTGCTGACCGACCTCGACCGCCGCGAGCGCGAGGAGGTCGTGGCCCTGAAACTCGCGCAGGTCGGCCTCGCCGGCTACGAGGATTATTTCCCGGCCGAGATCAGCGGCGGCATGAAAAAACGCGCCGGCCTGGCGCGCGCGCTGGCCCTCGACCCGGCCGTCGTGTTTTTCGACGAGCCCTCGGCCGGCCTCGACCCCATCACCTCCCGCAAGCTCGATGATTTGGTGCGGGAGATCCGCGACACGCTCGGCACCACCATCGTCATCGTCTCGCACGAGCTGGCCAGCATCTTCGACCTCGCGGACCGCGTGGTGATGCTCGACCGCGCCGCGAAGGGGATCATCGCCGAGGGCGACCCGCGCCGGCTGCGGGACGGCAGCGACGACGCCCGGGTGCGGGAGTTTTTGAATAGACGCGGCGAACCGCATCGGCAACAAGAGGGGCCGCTGTCGTGAAAACCAAACTGAGTCCCGCCGCCGTCGGCATGTTCATCCTGGGCGCCCTGGCGCTCTTTGTGGTGGGCTTTCTCTCGTTCGGCGGCAGCAACATCTTCGTCAAGCCCGCCCGTTTCCTCATCTACTTCGGCGAGTCGGTCAGCGGCCTCGACCCCGGCGCGCCGGTGAAGCTCAACGGCGTCCGCGTCGGCCGCGTCGCGGGCATCAACGTCCGCTACGACGCGGTCAGCAAGGAATCCCTCGTGCAGGTGACCTGCGAGGTGAACCGCAACATCCTCACCGACAGCACCGGCGCCCCGATCGACCTGACCAACCCGGCCAGCCTGCAGGAGCTGATCGACCGCGGCTTGCGCGCGCGGCTCAACCTCACCGGCATCACCGGCCTGCTGTTCGTCGAGATGGATTTTGAGGACATCCGCAAATATCCCGCCAACCCCCGGTTCATGCGCGAGCCCCTGCCGGCCGTGCCCGCCATCCCCTCGCCCATCTCGGAGGTGCAGCAGAGCATCGTCGAGATCGTGGCCAACCTCAAGCAGGTGGACTTTGCCGGCCTCTCCCGGCAGGTGAAGTCGCTGCTCACCGTCACCAACGACAAGGTGTCCGCGCTCGACGTGAAGCAGCTCGGCGAGAAGGTCGGCGCGGCCGCCGACGCCGTCACCACCTTCGTCAACTCTCCCGAGGCCCGGCAGACCTTCCTCAACCTCAACGCCGCGCTCACCGACCTCCGCGTCGTGCTGGCCCGCATCGACGGCAACGTCGGCCCGGTCAGCGACGAGCTGAAGAAGACGCTCGCCGACGCGCAGGTGGCGCTGAAGGCGCTCGAGTCCACTGCCGCCACCACGCAGCGCTTCGTCGCCGCGCAGGGCCACGTGGGCGACGAGGTCACGGCGGCGCTCCGCCAGTTGTCCGACGCCGCGGCGGCGCTCGAGCGGCTGTCCGACTCCCTCACGCGCAACCCCACCGCCCTCATCGTCGGCAAAAAGAAACCCGGCACGCCATGAAGAAACTCGCCCTCTGTCTTCAGCTTTCAGCCCTCTGTGCTCTGTCCTCGGTCCTCGGTCTTCTGTCTGCCTGCAACCTCCCCCAGCCGCAGGCCGACACCGTGCGCCATTTCACGCTCAGCACCCCGGCCGCGACGCCGGCCGACGGCGCCGTCGTGCGCCCGGTGCAGCTCGCCGGCCACCTGCGCGGCCGCCCGATGGCGGTCCGCGTCGCGCCCAACGAGGTCATCTACAACGAGGACGTGCGCTGGGCCGAGCCGCTCGACGACGCCATCACCCAGCTGCTCCGCGCGCGCGTCGGCTCCGCCGGCGCCGGCCGGACCATCACCGTGCAGCTCTCGCGCTGCGAACTGGTCCGCGCCGAGGGCAACAACGTGCAACTCGCCGCGACCTGGACGATCACGGCGGCCGACGGGACCGCGCAGCGCGGCGCCTTCACCGCCGGCCCGCGCACCTGGGACGGCAAGGACCAGGGCGCGCTCGTCGGCCTGATCCGCGACGCCGTCAACGAGCTCGGCGACACGCTGGCCGCGGCGGTCGCCGTCAAATAGTTCCCGGCTTTGCCCGCATGACGCCCGTCGAATCCAAGCTCCGCGATCTGCTGGAACTGGCGCAGGTGGTCCTCGACGACCTGCCCATCGGGCTCCTGATTCTCTCGGCCCACGGCACGCCGCTCTGGTTCAACCGCGAAGCCGAGGTGGTCTGCGCCGTCTGGAACCGCACCCCGCTGCGGCGCGACGCCCTCCCGCTCAAGCGCGCGGAATTCTCCGTGCCGCCCGTCCTCTGGTCGGCCTGCTCGGCGCTGCTCGCGGCGGACAACCCGGACGGCCCCGTCCCCGAGCCCGCCATCATCAACGAACCCGAGCGCGGCCTGCACGCCGTCGTCCGGCTCCAGCGCCGCTCCGCGCGGACGGGCCCGCCGGCCTGTTTTCTCCAGCTCGACTACCGCCGGCCCCGTGGCGACCGCGAACGCCCCATCTCCCCCGGCGCCCTCAGCCTGATGTCCCGCCTGACCTTCCGGGAGCGCGAGGTGGCCCTGCGCGTGCGCGACGGCCTCACCACCGAGGAGATCGCCCGCGAGCTGCGCCGCAGCAAACTCACGATCAAGACGCAGCTCGCCGGCATCTTCAAGAAGCTCGGCGTCGCCAACCGCTCCCGCGTCACGGCGATGCTGAACCGGTGAGCCGGGATGGTTTTCTCGGGAAAACTCAGCGTCAAAGGCCGTCGCCGGCCATGAGCTGATGTCAACTATTAGTTGACATCAGCCGGAGCGCGCTTCCGGGACGCGGCTTCGCTCATTTCAGGGCGGCGGCGAGGCGGGCGAGGGCGGTCCCGACGTTCTCACGGGAGTTGAACGTGCTGATCCGGGCATGGCGTCCGCTTTGATGCTTGCGGCCAGGCATAGTATCGTTTTGATACTGGCATGCCCAGAAAGCTCCGCGAGCTGATTGCCGATCTCGAACGGGCCGGCTTCGTCAACCGGGGTGGCAAGGGCAGCCATCGCAATTTCGTCCACCCGCGCGGCCTGCGCGTCACCCTTTCCGGCCAGGCAGGAGCAGACGCGCGACACTATCAGGAGAAGGAAGTCCGTCAGAAGATAAACCTCACCCGCTCATGAAAACTCCCGCCCGTAAAAACCAAACCCCGGCGCAGCTCGCCCGCCGTTATCTCAAGCTCGTGGAATGGTCCGAGGCCGACGGCTGCTTCGTGGGCAGTGCTCCGCCCATCATCGGTCCCTGCTGTCACGGTCGCACCGAGGCGGAGGTCATGGCCCAGCTGAGCGCCATCGTCGAGGAATGGGTGGAGATCATGCTCGGCGACGGCCATCCGCTGCCGACGGGCACGGCGGGGAAAAAATACAGCGGACAGTTTGTCGTCCGGGTCGCGCCCGAGCTGCACAAAAAGGCCTCGCTCAAGGCGCTGGCGCGCGGCGAAAGCCTGAATCAGTTTGTCGCCTCCGCCCTGGCTGAGGCTTGAAGCTGCGGGCTGCATGTTTATCAGTCCAGGAATTGGAGCGGGCTGATGTCAACTAATAGTTGACATCAGCCCGGGAGATCGGGGCCTGGATGCGCATTGGCCGGGAGGGCACCAGAAGAACGGGGTTATTTCAGCGCGGCGGCGAGGCGGGCAAGGGCGGTCTCGACGTTCTCGCGGGAGTTGAAGGCGCTGATGCGCACGTGGCCTTCGCCGCACTTGCCGAAGCCGGCGCCGGGCGTGCAGACGACCTGCGCCTTGGTCAGCAGCAGGTCGAAGAACTCCCAGGAGGCGCGGCCGGTGTTGACCCAGAGGTAGGGCGCGTCGTCGCCGCCGATGCAGGCCAGGCCGAGTTTGGTCACCGCGTCGCGGATGAGCTTGGCGTTGCCGAGGTAGAAGTCGGTGAGCGCGCGCGTCTGCTTCTGCCCCTCGGGCGAGTAGGCGGCGAGGGCGGCTTTCTGCACGGGGTAGGCCACGCCGTTGAACTTCGTCGTGTGGCGGCGATACCAGAGCGCGTGCACGGAGTGTTCCTTCCCGGCGGCGTCGCGGGCCTTGAGGTTTTTCGGCACGACCGTGTAGGCGCAGCGCAGGCCGGTGAAGCCGGCGAGCTTGGAGTAGCTGCGGAACTCGATGGCGACGTCGCGCGCGCCCTCGATTTCGTAGATGGAGCGCGGGATGCCCGGGGTGCGGACGTAGGCTTCGTAGGCGGCGTCGAAGAGGATGATCGCGCGGTGCTGCCTGGCGTAGGCGACCCACGCGGCGAGCTGGGCCCGGGTGGCGACCGCGCCGGTCGGGTTGTTGGGGAAGCAAAGATAGATGAGGTCGGCGGGCGTCGGGGGCGGCGCGGGCACGTAGCCGTTGGCCGCGGTCGAATCGAGGTAGGTGATGCCGGCGTAGCGGCCGTCCACGTTGGCGCCGGTGCGACCGGCCATGACGTTGGTGTCGACGTAGACGGGATAAACCGGGTCGGGGATCGCGAGCTTGGTGTCGGGGGCGAAGATTTCCTGGATGTTGGCGATGTCGCACTTCGAGCCGTCGCTGATGAACACCTCGTCGGGGTCGACCTTGGCGCCGTGGGCGGCGTAGTCGTGCTGCGCGACGGCCTCCCGCAGGAAGGCATAGCCTTCGCCGGGGCCGTAACCCTTGAACGTGGCACGGTGCGCCAGCTCGTCGGTCGCGGCGTGCAGCGCCGCGATGCACACCGGCGGCAGCGGCTCGGTGACATCGCCGATGCCGAGGCGGATGACCGGCTTGCCCGGGTTGGCGGCGACGTAGGCGTTCACGCGCTTGGCGATGTCGGCGAAAAGATAGGAGGCCTTGAGTTTCGAGTAGTGTTCGTTGAGGCGGAGCATGGGAAGGAAAGCAGTGAGCAGCGGGCAGTGAGTAGCGAGTAGATGGGGGTGATTCGTATGCTCACTACCCGCTACTCGATGCTCGCTACTGCCGAGCCAATGCAAGGCTTGATAAAGCGAACGGCCTCTGGATAGTTCAAGCCCGTTCCCGGTCATGCAGAAACTCGACAAAATCAACGCCATGCAGGAAGCGGCGGCGGCGTTGCGCCGGGACGGCCGGCGCATCGCGCTGGTGCCGACCGCCGGGGCCCTGCACGCCGGCCACGCCAGCCTCATCCGGCTGGCGCGGGACTCCGGGGCCGCAGTGGTGGTGTCGGCCTTCGTCAACCCGTTGCAGTTCGGCCCGAGCGAGGATTTCGCCAAATATCCCCGCAGCCCGTCGGCGGACGCGTTGCTGTGCGAGAAGGAAAACGCCGACGTGCTGTTCGCCCCGCCGGTCGAGGAGATGTTTCCGAAAGGATTTTCCACCCACTTGCAGGAGGAGCTCATCAGCAGGCACCTGTGCGGCGTGTCGCGCCCGGCACTTTTTCGGGGAATGCTCACCTGCTGGCTCAAGCTCTGCAACATCGTGCGGCCCGACACGGTCGTGATGGGGGAGCGGGACGCCCAGCAGATCGCGGTGGTCCGCAAGGCCGTGGCCGATCTGCTCCTGCCGTTCAATCTCCTCACCGGCCCGGCCGTGCGCGATGCCGACGGCCTGGTGTTGAGTGCGCGCAACAGTTACCTGACCCCGTCGCAGCGCGAGGAGGCGCTCGCGGTCTGCACGACCCTGCGCCGCGTGAAGGAGATGGTGGATGCGGGCGTGAAAAGCGCCGACCGGCTCGTGGCGGAGGCCACGCACCTGATTGCGGCCAAGCGGCGGCTCCGCGTCATCTACATTGCGGTCGTCGACCGGCACACGATGGAGCAATTGCGCGAGGCCACACCCGGCCAAGGCCTCCTCGCGATCTCGTTCTGGGTGGATGAAGTGCGGCTGACCGACAGCATGTCCTTGTGAGTCATCTGAGGGGCTGTGAATAACTTGTCAGCCGCCGCCGATTCGCCCTCGGAGAAAATCTGCCGCCGGTTTTTGTGAACAGAGTGTGGACCGAACGGGAGTGGCGTATTTCGGTTCGCAGCGTCCGGCGCAACACCTGCAGGCAGGCGCGATCACGCCTTGGGGACTGTTGTCAGGCACTGGCGCAAGACGCTGGTGCCGATGCGATAAGGCAGGCCTGTTTTTCAAGCTGAACACATAATATCCAGCCGCCTCACTAGCGGAGCGGAGACCCATAGCCGGCAGATCCCCGGCTGCTCGTCGCGGCACTGGGCGGCCGAGGGATGAAATTCCCGAGTGACGGACGGGCGACAGGCGAGTGTGAATGAATGTAAGGAAGGCAGGAGGGCCGGTCCCACGGTCCACGCGACTGCGGAGTTGTGTTCTTTGCGCAAGTTTGTGAGGACTGAGGCGTTGTGAGCGCCCATCTCCCCGCCAAACCTCGCATCGCCATCGTCGGCGCCGGCGCGCTCGGCTGTTACTACGGCGCGCGCCTGGCGAAGGCCGGCAATGACGTGCATTTCCTCGTGCGCAGCGGCCGGGCGGCCATCATGGCGCGCGGCATCCGCGTCAAGACGCCGGTCGAGCGCTTTCAGCTGAAGAAAGTGCAGGCCCACGCCGCCGCCGAGGATCTCGGCCCGTGCGACCTGGTCATCGTCAGCGTCAAGGCCACCGCCAACACCGCGCTGGCCAAACTGCTGCCGCCGCTCATCGGCCCGAACACGCTCGTGCTCACCCTGCAGAACGGCCTCGGGGTCGAGGAACCCGTGGCCGAGGTCGTGGGCGCCGACCGCGTGCTCGGCGCGATCTGCTTCGTCGGGGTCATGCGCTCGGCGCCCGGCGTGGTGGAGTGCCTTTTCCCTGGTCTCGTGCTGCTCGGCGAGTTCGGCCGCCCCGCGCAGGCGCGCACGCGCGAGCTCGCCGCGCTGTTCGAGGCCGCCGGCGTGAAGTGCGAGGCGCAGGACAACCTGGAGGAGATGCGCTGGAAGAAACTCGTCTGGAACGTGCCCTTCAACGGCCTCGCCATCGTGGCGGGCGGCGTCACCACCGACGTCCTGATGGCCGACGAGGGCCTGCGCACGCTCGCGCGGCGCCTGATGGAGGAGATCCTGGAGGCCGCGGCCAAATTCGGCCACGCCATCCCGCGCTCGTTCATGGACCTGCAGTTCGAACGCACGGCGAAGCTCGGCCAATACGAGCCGTCCAGCCTGATCGATTTCCGCGAGGGCCGCGCGATCGAGCTGGAGGAAATCTGGGGCGAGCCGGTGCGCCGCGCCAAATCGGTCGGCGTGCCCGTGCCGCGCCTGGAGATGCTCTACTGGCTGATCAAGCGGTCGCTGGCGGCGCGCGACAAGGCGCCGAGGAAGCGGTGAATTTTGGGTATATTTCCAAAACCCGTCTTGTCATCGCGAACCCGGTGTAACCGGGCGTGGCGATCCGGTCAGATGGATCGCTTCGTCTGCCCATCGGGCCTCCTCGCAATGACAGGTTTTGAAAATAGGCTCATGGGTGGAGCGCCTTGACCCCAAGGCGCTGAGGATGTCCACCGACAGAGAAAGCGCGTTGGGGGCAACGCGCTCCACCTTGATGGTCCCCACCCGAGGCTTGCCGCGCGCCGCGCCCGCGCCCAAGGTGGGTCATGCAAAAAGACCACGCGATTCGCGAGCTGACGGTTCGGAGCGTCATCCTCGGCGGCGTCATCACGCTGCTGTTCACCGCCGCCAATGTGTATCTGGGGCTGAAGGTCGGCCTGACCTTCGCCACCTCGATCCCGGCGGCCGTCATCTCGATGGCGCTGCTGCGCCTCGTCGGGAATTCCAACATCCTGGAAAATAACATCGTCCAGACGATCGCCTCGGCCGCGGGCACGCTGTCCGCGATCATCTTCGTGCTGCCCGGCCTCATCATGGTCGGCTGGTGGCAGGGATTTCCCTATTGGACCACGGTGGCCGTCTGCGCGATCGGCGGCACGCTGGGGGTGATGTTCTCCGTGCCGCTGCGCCGGGCGCTGGTCACGGGTTCCGACCTGCCTTACCCCGAGGGTGTCGCCGCCGCCGAGGTGCTGCGGGTCGGCTTCGGCTCCGCCGAGGGCAAGGAGGAGAACGCCAAGGGCCTGCGCATGATCGTCGTCGGTTCGCTGATTTCGGCCGGTTACGCGCTGCTGGCGGCGATGCGCCTCGCGGCCGGCGAAGTCGCGAAGAATTTCAAGATCGGTTCGGCCGCCACGGGCGTCTCGACCAGCCTGTCGATGGCGCTCATCGGCGTCGGTCATCTCGTCGGCCTTTCGGTCGGCCTCGCGATGCTGGTCGGCATGCTCATCTCGTGGGCCGGCCTCGTGCCGCTGCTCACGGCCATGCACGGCGTCGCGGGCGACAATGTCGACAAGATCGTCAGCACCACCTTCCGCAGCGAGGTGCGCTTCATCGGCGCGGGCGTGATCGGCGTGGCGGCGCTCTGGAGCCTGTTCCGCATCATCGGGCCGATCACCAGGGGCATCGGCGCCGCCCTGGCGGCCTCGCAGGCGCGCTCGGCCGGCGCCGAGCTGGCGCTCACCGAGCGCGACCTGCCCATCGGCATCGTCGGCGGTGTGATTATCGCCATGCTGGTGCCGATCGCGGGCCTCCTTTGGTATTTCAGCTCGGGCACGGCCATCGCCTCCGGCATCGCCCCGGTCATCCTCGGCTCGCTGGTCTATGTGGTCGTCATCGGCGCTGTCATCGCCTGCGTCTGCGGCTACATGGCGGGCCTGATCGGGGCCTCCAACAGCCCGGTGTCGGGCGTGGGCATCCTTGCCGTGATCGGCGCCTCGGTGCTGCTGGTGCTGTTCTACGGCCACGGCGGCAGCCCGGAGCAGACCCGCGCGCTCGTGGCCTACGCGCTCTTCACCACCGGCATCGTGTTTTCCATCGCGACGATCTCGAACGACAACCTGCAGGACCTGAAGACCGGGCAGCTCGTCGGTGCGACGCCGTGGCGGCAGCAGCTCGCGCTGGTCTACGGCGTGATCTTCGGCTCGCTGGTGATTCCGCCCGTGCTTGACCTGCTCAACAAGGCCTTCGGCTTCGCCGGCGCGCCCGGCGCAGGCGAACACGCGCTCGCCGCGCCGCAGGCGGCGCTGATCTCCGCCCTGGCCAAGGGTGTGCTTGGCGGCGACATCAGCTGGAACCTGATCGGCTGGGGCGCGCTGCTCGGGGTGGGCACGATCATCCTCGACGAGGTGCTGCGCAAGACGGGGAAAATGCGGATGCCGCCGCTTTGTGTCGGCATGGGCATCTACCTGCCGATGGCGCTGACGCTGCTCATTCCTGTCGGCGCCGTGATCGGGCACTATTACGACAAGTGGGCGGACCGGCAGAAGAGCCCGGATTTCGCCAAGCGCATGGGCGTGCTGGCGGCGACCGGGCTCATCGTGGGCGAGAGCCTCTTCGGCGTGGCCTTCGCCGGCGTCGTGGCGTTCGCTCAAACCGAGCACGGACGCACAATCTTCAAAGATCCGGACTCTCCGCTCGCGGTCGTCGGCGACAGCTTCGAGAAACCCGGCATCATCATCGGCTTGGTCGCTTTTGCCGGCGCCATCGCCGCGCTCTACCGCTACTCCCGCCGGACCTGCCAGACCGCCTGAAGCCGGGCTTGCAGCCGGGCCGGTGCCGCGTAGTGTGGCGGCATGAGCACATGGGAAACCATCGTCGAGGAATTGCGCACTTTGCCCGCGCCAAAACTGGCGGAGGCTGCCGCTTTGATCCATGGCTTGCGTGAGCGCGCGCGCGCCGATCGGCTGGCGGCGCTGGAGCGAAGCGCGGGAATCCTGACCGACGAGGAAGGCGCGGAGCTGGAGCGTGTGATCGAGGAAGGCTGCGAAAAGATCGATGCCCGCGACTGGTAAAGTCGTGGTTGATACCTCGGTGGTCGTGGCCGTATTGCGCCGCGTGCCCGGCTTGAGAGAGCGGCTGCACCACGCGGAGGAACTGCTGGTGCCGCTCGTGGCGCCGGGTGAGTTGGAATATGGAGTGAATCTGGCCACGCCGCCGGAACGGCAGCGCGAAGCGGTGCGGACGTTCATGGAAAGTGCGACGCTGCTTTTGCCGACGGCACGCACCGCCGCGGAATACGGGCGAATGAAAGCCGGGTTGAAAGCGGCGGGCACGCCCCTGCCGGAAAACGACATCTGGATCGCCGCCTTTGCCGTCGAACACGGCCTGCCTCTGGCCACGCGCGACACACACTTTGCCCGTGTGGCCGGCCTGACCGTGCTGGACTGGCGCTGAACTGAAAAGAGCGGCCCTGCCCGCCGGACTGCTCCCGATGCTCCTCCTTCACGACGCTGTGCAGGTTTCTCCACCTCGGGGCGCGGGAAGAAATGTTCAAGCCGGTCCGACAAATATAGGATCGTCCGGCTTCGGTTTTATACCCATTGCGGGATAATTTGAGACTATGGCGTGGTCGCGCCGGTAGGCCGCACCGGCCAAGGCGCCTGAGATCCGCGCCGAAACGCCCGCTTTACCCGGTGGGATTTTACAGTGTCGGCCGGGCGCCAGGGCCGGTTGGCCGGGAGGAAATTCGCGAAAAAAGGGTCGCCTTTTGGGCGCATCAGGGATTTTCTACCGGCCTATGAAAACGACGCGCGCCCTGCTTGTCTTATTCTCAGCGATGGCGGCGACCATCGCTTCGGCCCAAGTCCAATTCGTATTCGTGGAGAAGCAGGTGCAATATACGCAAAACAGTGCGTCTGCTCCTTCGGTTGCCTCAGGCAGTCCTTATGTTTTCAAATTCGCCATTAACGGAGCTGGCGCAAACAGTCTTGCTGGATATACGACGGTTCAAATATTTACTACGGCATTCGGAAGTGGCGTTTCTGGTCCACTCAACGCGACAACATATAATCCTACTGAGGATAATTGGGAAATGACTCCATTAACATATGGATCACTTGGGGCACTAGATACCGCCTTTGCCAATGGACTTTACGCGGTAAAATTAAATACAACCACGCAAGATGTTACTTTGGGTGGCGGACTAGGGCCTAGTTATACTGATGTCTTTCCCGCTGCTGCACCAATGGTGACTGGATTGTCGGCAGGAAACTTTGATGGACTCGGGCAGTTGAAGATCAATTTGGCGCTCAATAGTTACACATTTAATTTGAACGGGCTCGCGGGCTATCCGTCAGGGGGCCATGTCGGGATTTTTCTCAATGGCGTCAATGAGCCTTCTTTTGTCAGTGGCAACAATCCGGGTGGTGAAGTGCGAGCTGAGTCGATAAAGCTTGGCACAAACAATGACCCTGAAGTGACGTTCCTGACCTTTAATCCGAGTGCAAGCAACATGGTGCTTGGGCAAACCTACACTCTCGAAATTGAATACAATCTCGCGCTTAATACGGCCTCGAACCTCTTTGGAGGAGGAGCCGGGGAGCTTGACCTCGGATTATTCACGTATCGCACACAACTGACCCTGATCGCCGTCCCCGAGCCCTCGACCTATGCGGCGATCTTTGGCGGCGTGGCCTTGGCGGGCGTGATGCTCCATCGCCGCCGGCGTGCGTCGGCCTGAGAATTTTCCTGCGCGGCGTTTCCAAGCCGGGCCGAGGGGTCCGGCTTTTTGCTTCTCTTTCCGCGAATGGCACGGATAGACGCGGATGGTTTGGGCTCCATCCGTTTTATCCGCGTGATCCGCGGTTGAAGTATTTTCTTAATCACTCTTTACCGTCGTTGTAATCCACCTTGGTGATGCGGAAGAATTTTCCGTGAGGCCGCAGGTCCCGCTTGCCCGAGCCGGGATAGTAAAAAATGTCGACTGGTGGGAGCGGTCGCGGCATGCATCCGACGATGCACGCGCTTTCGCTCTATCTTGGATACATCGGTGATCGGCGGCTATTTCGACGCCGAATTCCTGGCCGATACCCGTGCCCTGTGGCGATTGAAGGAAGCGGGTCGGTTCCGGTTCATCTTGTCCGTGTTGGTGGACCAGGAAATTGCGCGAGCACCGGAGCTGGTGCGGACACTCCTGCGCGACACCTTTGATCCGGCCGACATACTGCCCATGACCACAGAGGCGTTGGAGTTGGCGGGGTATTATCTCGCCCACCGGGTTGTGCCGGCGACTTACACCGATGATGCCCGCCATGTGGCGGTATGCACGGTGGCGCGCCTCGATTACCTTGTAAGCTGGAACTTCAAGCACCTGGCCAATGTCCGGCGGGAGTCGGGCTTCAATGCGGTAAACCTCTTGCAAGGCTACCCGCCGGTGCGCATTGTAGCCCCAACCTTTCTCATCCATGGCCACGAAGAAAAAGACCTTTGACGCCGTTGCCTCGTCCCGCCGCTGGCGGCAGGCGACCAGCAAGCTCTTGAACAAGATGACTCCGGAGGAGCAGATGGCTTTCTTGAACCGTCGGCTCGCCCACTGGCCCGCTGCGACCAAACCCCGGCGCGCCCGCAGGCTGGTGGCAGCCCACTAAGCGCGCTTCATTTCCAGCCGGGCCGAGGGGTCCGGCTTTTTGTTTGGGCGGATTGGCGGTAGGAGCGGCTTTATGCCGCGATAAAACTCACACCGGAGAGCCAATCACGGCGTAAAGCCGCTCCTACCCAGAGCGATCACTCCTCGCCGTCGAAGTAATCGACCTCGCTGATCCGGAAGAAGCGCCGCGGACGGGGTGTGCCCCATTTCTTGGAGTCGGGATAATGAAAGCTGTCGTGCGGCGGATTGTCGGCGATGAGATAGAACACGAGGTCGCGCCGGCCCGTGTTGATGATCTGGTGCGCCTCGCCGGGCGGATGCATGAAGACATCGCCGGCCTTCACCCGGTGGCGCTGCTTGCCGGCGCGGACCGTCGCGGTGCCGCTGACGATGAGGAACAGCTCCCATTGCGCCGTGTGGCTGTGGAAGGGACACGACGCCTTGCCGGGCGGGATTTTCTCGATCTCCAGGTTGAACGGGTGGCCCTTCTTCGGCCAGCCGCCGCGCACGTCGCCGAGGGCGGCGGAGATGTCCTTGTAGGATTGGGCGTATTTGCCTTTGGGCGATTTCCAGTGCGACCACTTAAGTTGGGCGAGGTTGGTCTTTTTCATGGGGAGTTTTTGACCACTGATTTCACGGATGATCACGGATAGATGCCATCGAGTCAGTTGAATGGGATCTCCAGCCAAGGGACTAAAGCAGTTAACCGCTAATTGGCGCTTATCCTCGCTAATAAACCCCAAGGCCTGTCAGTGCATCCTTTATTAGCGACAATTAGCGCAGATTAGCGGTTAAATTCAAAACACCGGGTTGCTGAGTGTGCCGATACCCTCGATCTCGACGGCGATGGTGTCGCCGGCCTTGAGCCAGACCGGCGGCGTGCGGGCGAAGCCCACGCCCTCCGGCGTGCCGGTGAGGATGAGCGTGCCGGCGGGCAGGGTTTTGTCGGCGCTCAGGAACTCGATGATCGCCGGCACGTCGAAGATCATGTCGGCGGTGTTCGAGTCCTGCATGACGGCGCCGTTGAGGATGGAGCGGATGCGGAGGGCGTTGGGCCGCGGAACCTCGTCCTTGGTCACGAGCACGGGGCCGAGCGGGCAGAAGGTATCGAAGCTTTTCGCGTGGTTCCACTGGCCGCCGCCGAAGTCGCGCTGCCAGTCGCGGGCGCTGACATCGTTGGCGCAGGTGTAGCCGAGCACGAAGTCGAGGGCGTTGGCGCGGGTGGCGTTGCGGCATTCTTTGCCCAGCACGATGGCCAGCTCGGCCTCGTAGTCGACCTTGGCGCTGGGCTGCTTCGCCGGGAGGCGGATCGGTTCTCCCGAGGGCACGACGGCGCCGGGCAGTTTCATGAACCACATGGGGCGCTCCGGCGGGGGTTTGCCGCCCTCGGCCGCGTGCTTGGCGTAGTTGAGGCCGATGCAGATGATCGTGGCGGGCGTGATCGGCGCGAGCCGCTGGCCGGGTTGGACGACGCGGTCCGTGACGCGGTGAGCGCCGAAAATGTCGCCCTCGACGGCGCGGGCCGAGCCGTCGGGCTGGAGGGCGGCGTAGGCCGGGCCGGCCGGGGTGAGATGGCGGATCAGTTTCACGGGAAAATGATTGAGGCTGATCGAGGTGTAGCCACGAGCGTGAGCGAGTGGATTCAGTGAGATTGAATCAGGCGATGATGAATTCGCCAGAATAACTCCCAATAGTCTTCACGGCAGAGGTCGAGATCGGGATAGCCTGCGACACAGGCCCCAGTGAAAGGATAATCCTGCCAGCGGGCGACTAACTTGGCTCGGACGGGATTTTCGAGGATGTAGTTTGCCACCGCAAGAAATGCCCCGGGCAAGGTCTCGCTGCCACGCAGAACCCGGTCATGCACCTGGTGCTGCCATTGGGCCGGCGCCAATTCCGGCCGAAGATGTTTGCGGGCGAATTCGATAGCAACCCGCTGGTCTGACTCAGGGCCGAGCCCCAGCCAGAGCAGGTGCATGTGATCCGGCATGAGCACATAGGCGGGGCACGCCAGACCGTAACGGGCGCAGGCATGGAGAAGGGTCTCGCGAAAGTGAGAGAGGAAGCCGGGCGTCAACCAGCCGGTAGCACGATCCTCCAGGGTGAGCGTCCAGTGAACGGCCACCAAGCCGCGATAGGTTTCGGGTGCCAGTCGCGGCAGGTGCGATTTGTCCACTCGCTCACGCTCGTGGCTACTTTCGGAGATCGGATTCATTGGGCGCGCAGGATGGTGCGACTGGTGGCTTCACAAAGCCAAGCGAGAGCGAAACATTCTGGCGAGGCCCGTTTTGTCCATGCGCTTCTCGGCGATGGCGATCATGGCGTCGTAGAGCTGGGCGTTTGTGACGGCCGAGGTTGAAACACAGTTGAGTTCCAAAAAGGCCAGCGCGGTGGTGATGGCAGTGCGCTTGTTGCCATCGATGAAAGGCTGGTTTTCAGCGATGTGATAGGCGTAGGCGGCTGCGAGGTCGAACAGGTCACCTTGCGCGTAGAAGAACGCGTTCATCGGCTGGGCGAGGGCTGACTCCAGGCCGTGTTCATTCCTGATGCCATCCTGACCGCCGTGTTGTTCGAGGGAGAGTCGGTGTAGCGCATCAACCCTGGTCCGGGTGATGAAACAGGCTCGTTCACTGGGCCAGTTTTCGCAGCAACTCTTTGCGCTCGGCAAAAATCTTCTCGGTGACGCGCTGGAAGGCGGCATCATCCGACGGGCGGGGCTGGGCCGGTGCAAGCGCCGCCTGCACCGGTTTCTTGGCGGTGTAGGGGGTGGCGGCTTCCTCGACCTTGTGCGGCTTCTTGCTCACGGCGGCACAGTGGTCCGGGCTGCGCCGGTTGTCAACCGGGTGTAGGAGCGGCTTGATGCCGCGATTCGAAGGGAGCTGGCGGTCAATCGCGGCCTAAAGCCGCTCCTGCTGTTCAGGTCTTGGGCGCTTCGGCGTAAGCCTCCATGCCGACGCAGCTGCACACCAGGTTGCGGTCGCCGTAGACGTTGTCGATGCGGCCGACGGCGGGCCAGAACTTCGCGGCGCGCGTCCACCTGTCGGGGAACGCGGCGGTCTCGCGCGAGTAGGGGTGGTTCCAGCCGGTGGCGGTGACGGCGGCCGCGGTGTGCGGGGCGTGCTTGAGCGGGTTGTTGGCCTTGTCGCTCCCGCCGCTGGCGACGGCCGCCATCTCGCCGTGGATGGCGATGAGCGCGTCGCAGAAGCGGTCAAGCTCGGTCCTGGTCTCGCTCTCAGTCGGCTCGATCATGAGCGTGCCGGGGACGGGGAAGGACATCGTGGGGGCGTGATAGCCGTAATCCATCAGGCGCTTCGCCACATCCTCGGCCTCCAAGCCGTGTTTTTTCCACGGACGGAACTCGAGAATGCACTCGTGCGCGACGAGGCCGTTGTCCCCCTTGTATAGCACGGGAAAGAAATTCTCAAGGCGCCTGGCCAAGTAGTTGGCGTTGAGGATGGCGAATTGCGTGGCCCGCGTCAGGCCGGCGGGGCCCATCATGCGGATGAACATCCACGTGATGACAAGGATGCTCGCGCTGCCCCAGGGGGCGGCGGAGACGGCGCCCATGTGGTGGCCGCCGTTGTCATGATGGAGCGGGACCACGGCGTGGCTCGGCAGGAACTCGACGAGGTGCTTCGCGACGCCGATGGGGCCCATGCCGGGACCGCCGCCGCCGTGCGGGATGCAGAAGGTCTTGTGCAGGTTCAGATGGCAGACATCGGCGCCGACGTGGCCGGGCGAGGTGAGGCCGACCTGCGCGTTCATGTTCGCGCCGTCCATGTAAACCTGGCCGCCGTGCTGGTGGATGACCTTGCAGATCGCCTTGATCGAGGTCTCGAACACGCCGTGGGTGGAGGGATAGGTCACCATGAGAGCGGCGAGGTTGGCGCTGTGCTCGGCGGCCTTGGCCTTGAGGTCGGCGACGTCGATGTTGCCGTGGGCGTCGCAGGCGACGGCGACGACCCGGAAGTTGCACATCGTGGCGCTGGCGGGATTGGTGCCGTGCGCGCTGGTCGGGATGAGGCAGATGTTGCGGTGACCCTCGCCGCGCGACTCGTGGTAGGCGCGGATGACGAGCAGGCCGGCGTATTCGCCCTGCGAGCCGGCGTTGGGCTGGAGCGACACGGCGGCGAAGCCGGTGATCTCGCCGAGCCATTTCTCGAGCTGGGCAAACAGCTTGGCGTAGCCCTTGGTCTGGTCGGCCGGCGCGAAGGGGTGGAGCGCGCCGAACTCGGGCCACGTCACGGGGAACATCTCGCTCGTGGCGTTGAGCTTCATCGTGCACGAGCCGAGCGAGATCATGGAGTGGACGAGCGAGAGGTCCTTCTGCTCGAGCCGCTTGATGTAGCGGAGCATCTCGTGCTCGGTATGGTAGCTGTTGAAGACTTTCGCCGTCAGGTAGGCCGTTGCGCGCGTGTGCGGCGTGGCGCCGGTGATGTCCGTCGAGCCGGAAAGCGCGTTGAGGTCAACGCGCTCCACCCCAAACAGCCCGAGCAGAGTTTCCACATCTTCGACAGTGGTCGTCTCGTCGAGCGAGACGCCGACGGCCGACGCATGGACCGGGCGCAGGTTGATCCTCGCGGCGAGCGCGGCGGCGTGGACCTTGGCGGCGCCGATGCCGGAGACGGTGAGCGTGTCGAAGGTCGGCTCGGCGTTCACCGTCGCGCCCGCGGCCTTGAGGCCGGCGGCGAGCAACTGCGTGAGCCGGCGCGTGCGCTCGGCGATTTTCCTCAGGCCCCCGGGGCCGTGGTAGACGGCATACATCGAGGCCATGACGGCCAGCAGCACCTGGGCGGTGCAGATGTTGGACGTGGCCTTGTCGCGGCGGATGTGCTGCTCGCGGGTGCCGAGGGCGAGGCGCAGGGCCGGGTTGCCATGGACGTCCTTGGAGACGCCGACGAGGCGGCCGGGCATCTGGCGCTTGAACTCGTCCTTGGTGGCAAAGAAACCCGCGTGCGGTCCGCCGAAACCCAGCGGCACGCCGAAGCGCTGCGCGGAGCCGACCGCGACGTCGGCGCCGAACTCGCCCGGGGCGCGCAGCAGCGTGAGCGCGAGCAGGTCGGTCGCCACGACGCAGAGCGCGCCGGCGGCGTGGGCTTTTTCGAAAAACGCGGCGAAGTCATGGATGCTGCCCGTGGTGTCGGGGTATTGCACGAGCACGCCGAAGACTTTGCCCGCGAAAGCATCGGTGCGGTGGTCGCCGACGACCACGGTGACGTTCAGCGGCTTGGCGCGGGTGCGGACGATGTCGATGGTCTGCGGGTGGCACTGGTCTGAGACGAAGAAGACCGAGGCGTCGTGGCTGTCGCCCAGCTTCACGCGGTGGGCGAGCATCATGGCTTCGGCGGCGGCGGTGCCCTCGTCGAGCATGGAGGCGTTGGCGATCTGGAGGCCGGTGAGGTCGGTGACGAGGGTCTGGAAATTCAGCAGCGCCTCGAGGCGGCCCTGGGAAATCTCGGCCTGGTAGGGCGTGTAGGCCGTATACCAGCCGGGGTTCTCGAGGATGTTGCGCTGGATGACACCCGGGGTGGCCGTGCCGTGGTAGCCCAGGCCGATGAAGCTGCGGAAAACCTTGTTCTTCGCCGCGAGGGCGCGGAGCTCGGCCAGCGCGGCGCTCTCGCTGGCGGCCGCCGGCAGGCGCAGCGGGCGTTTCAGGCGGATGTTGGCCGGCACGGCGGCATCGGCGAGGGCGTCGAGCGACGGATAGCCGACGGTCTGCAACATCGCGGCGACGTCGGCAGCGGGCGAGCCGCTGTGGCGGCGTTCAAAGGTGTCGAGCGGGGCGAGGAGGTCGCGCGGGGAATCCATGCGCGGACGGTAGGCGAGGGCGGAAGTGGCGCAACTGAGATTTGGGCGCGGCGCGGTGCAATTAAGCGTTGTTTCAGACCGGAAAGCCGTGCTGCTTTCGCCCATGTCTCCGGCCACAGCTTTCGGTTCCAGGCAGGCCCGCGCCGCCTTTGTGGCGCGCCGGCTGACGGAGCTTTATCCGGAGACGCCGATCCCGCTGGATCACAAGGACCCCTACACGCTGCTGGTGGCGGTGCTGCTCTCGGCGCAGTGCACGGACAAACGCGTGAACCTCGTCACGCCGCAGCTCTGGGCCTTGGCGGACAACCCGGCCGGCATGGCGCGCGTGCCGGTGGCGGAGATCCAGGCGATCATCCGGCCCTGCGGATTGTCGCCGCAGAAAGCGAGGGCCATCAGCGGGCTCTCGCGGCTCATCCTGGAACGCCACGGCGGCGCCGTGCCCCGGACTTTCGCGGAACTGGAGGCGTTGCCCGGGGTGGGGCACAAGACGGCGTCGGTCGTCATGAGCCAGGCCTTCGGCGTGCCGGCGTTTCCGGTCGACACACACATCCACCGCCTCGCGCAGCGCTGGAAACTGACGGCCGGCAAAAACGTCGAGCAGACCGAGCGCGACCTGAAGCGGCTTTTCCCGGAGGAAAGCTGGAACCAACTGCACCTGCGGATGATTTTCTACGGCCGGGAGCACTGCACGGCGCGCGGCTGCGACGGCACGGCCTGCGGGATCTGCCGGACGTTGTTTCCGGGCCGGAGACGCGCGGCAAAGATGCGCAAATAAAACAAGGTTGATTCGCATCCGGCGGCGGTTAACCGTCTGCCCCTCGTTTCGGACGCTTAGCTCAGTTGGTTAGAGCACGTGCTTCACACGCACGGGGTCACTGGTTCGAGTCCAGTAGCGTCCACCATCCTTCGCCGAGCTTTGCGAGCACGGAGGCTGCCGTCCGTAGGCTTGGCGAAGGACGGCATTTCATGCCCGATGCCGACCCCAAGTGGCTACGGCTGGCAGGCCATCCTTCTCAGGTTGCCAAACCGGATGAGATTGCTGAGATGGCTTCAGCCCTATGAAACGCCTGCTGTCGGTCTTTTTGTTGCCGTTGAGCGCGCTGGCCGCGTCGCCCGGCAACCTGGTGCTCGTTAACGGCAACATCCACACCGGCGACGAGAAGTCGCCGAAGGCCGAGATGGTCATGGTGCGCGACGGACGCATCACCCATGTCGGCACCAGGGAGGAAATGCAGCGGATGCTGCCGGTCGGGTCGCCGCGCGTGATCGACCTGCACGGGGCCACCGTGGTGCCCGGCCTCAACGACGCGCACCTGCACCTCGCCGGCATCGGTTTCCGCGAACTGAGCTTTGATCTGGAAGGCACCAAGAGCGTGGCCGAGCTGAGGGAAAAACTCCGGGCGCGGATCGCGCAGGAGGGGACGAAGAAGTGGATCGTGGGCCGCGGCTGGATCGAGACACACTGGTCACCGGCGGAATTTCCCACCGCGCGCGAGCTGGACGAGGTTTCGCCCGGCAATCCGGTGGCGTTGACGCGGGCCGACGGGCACGCGCTGGTGGCGAACAGCCAGGCGCTGAAACTGGCCCGCATCGACCGGAGCACGCCGGACCCGACGGGAGGGAAAATCCTGCGTTATCCCGATTCGGGCGAGGCAACCGGCATGTTGATCGATGAGGCCCAGAGCCTCGTGGAGCGGCTGCTGCCCCAGCCGACGGCAGCGGAGACAGAACGCGCGCTGATCGTCGGCGCGCAGCGGGAAATTTCCTTGGGCTGGACGGCGGTGCAGATCGCGGGGCACAGCTACGACGAAGCCGAGCTGGTGCGGCGGTTGGTGAAGGAGGGGAAAATCAAGCTGCGCATCCACGACGCGGTGAGCGCGCCGGGGGCCGACGCCGAGCAACTGATGGCCCGCGGCCCGGTGCTCGGCGAAAGCGACGGCCGCTACACGCGCCGCGGCGTGAAGCTCTACATCGACGGCGCGCTTGGGTCGCGCGGGGCGGCCCTGCTCGCGCCCTATGCCGATGCGCCGGACAACACCGGCCTGCTCATGAAGCGAGCCGATGAGCTGCGCCCGTTTCTGGAGGACGCCCTGCGGCGGGGCATCCAGGTGCAGACCCACGCCATCGGCGACCGGGGCAACCGGATGATGCTCGATCTGTATGAAAAAGCCTTCGCCGCCGTGCCGGCCAAGGAGCGCCAGGTCGCCGAGCCGCGCTGGCGGATCGAGCACGCGCAGATCATCGCCCCGGCCGACATACCGCGCTTTGGCCGGCTGGGTGTGATCGCCTCGATGCAGCCGTCGCACGCGATCGGGGATTTGTATTTTGCGCCGAAGCGGCTCGGGTCGGCGCGGCTGGCGGGTGCCTACGCCTGGCAGTCGCTGTTGCAATCGGGCGCGGTCATCGCCGCCGGCTCGGATGCGCCCGTGGAGCGTGGCGAACCTATGATCGAGTTTTATGCGGCGGTGGCGCGGCGTTCGCTGGATGGTTTTGCCAACCCCGACTGGCATCACGAACAACGCATGACCCGGGCCCAGGCCTTGCGGGCCATGACCAGGGACGCAGCCTATGCCGCTTTTGAGGAAAACGAGCGCGGGACCATCGCGGTGGGCCAGCGGGCGGATTTTACGGTTCTCTCCGCCGACATCATGCAGATACCGGAAGCCGAGATTCTTCAGGCCAAGTGCCTGATGACCATCGTGGGCGGCGAGGTGGTCTACGAGGCCGGGCGTTAAATGGCGAAGCCCGCGGCGGTTAGGCGCACGGGCTTCATTGGGTGCAGGGGTTGGATCCCGCGGTCGCGGGACCAACGATCCCGCTTCGCGGGATTATGAGCCGGAGGGCAGGCCGGTGAGCTTGTAGAAGCCGCTGCCGCCTTTTTGGCGCTTGAGTAGATTCTCAAGTTTGCGCGCATCCGCGAGTGTGAGTGGGCCGCTTTGCCACAGCATCGTCCAGGGGCCCTTGCCTCTGGTCCATTGACTGACACCCGTATTGTGCTGCCCCAACCGCTTCACGACGTCCTCGCTCAAGCCGATGTATTTGCGGCCAGCGGCGTTGCGGAGGACGCAAACGCGGCATTTTGACATAAAAAACGCTCGGGTATAGCCCAAGGGTTTTGAAATTGGGTGCAGGGGTTGGATTTGAACCAACGACCTTCAGGTTATGAGCCTGACGAGCTACCAGGCTGCTCCACCCTGCATCAAGGGAAGCGGCAACGTGCAAACGGTCCGCAGGCCTGTCAACGGCGATTTTCACCCGCGGGGAGAAAGGGCTTGCCAAGGGGTGGGGCGGTCACTCTTTTCGGCCTTTCCCGTTCCTTAAACCCTCAACCGTCAACCTCAGATACGATCGCAAGGCGGCCCAGTTGGCCGACCTGTGTCTCGTCCCGACATAGATCCATGAACCTAACTCCCAAAGACCTCCTCGACGCCGGCGTCCACCTCGGTCACCAGACCAAGCGCTGGAACCCGCGCTCCAAGCCCTACATTTTTGACCACCGGCAGGGCATCACCATCATCGACCTGGAAAAGACGCACGCGGCGCTGGCCAAGGCCTGCGCGTTCGTCGAACAGCTCGTGGCCGGCGGCGGCGACGTCCTCCTCGTCGGCACCAAGCGCCAGGCGCAGGACATGATCAAGGAGGCGGCCACCGCCACCGGCATGCCCTACGTCACCAACCGCTGGATGGGCGGCACGCTCACCAACTTCGAGACGATCAAGAAGTCCCTCGCCAAGTTCAAAAAATACCAGGCGATGGACGCCAGCGGCGAACTGGCCAAATTCTCCTCCAAGGAGGAGTCCGCCATCCGCCGCGAGATGGCCCGCATGACCCGCAACTTCGACGGCATCATCACCCTCACCGGCCTGCCCGCCGCGATGTTCGTCATCGACACCAACTATGAGGCGATCGCGGTGGCCGAGGCCAGGCGCATGAACATCCCCTCGATCGGCCTCGTCGACACCAACTCCGACCCGACCCAGCTCACGCACCCGATCCCCGGCAATGACGACGCGGCGAAATCCGTCCGCATCATCATCGACGCCGTGGTCGAGGCGATCACGCAGGGCCTGGCCCACCGCGAGACCCGCCGCAACGCCCACGCCGAGGCCAAGGCCGCGAGCACCGGCGTCAGCGCCACGGGCGAGGTCGACCTCGACAAGATCGCGCTGCCCGCGAACCTGAAGGGCCTCGTCGAGGACGAGAAGCCCGTCGTCAAGAAGCGCACCAGCCGCACCACCGGCGCCAAGAAGTCCGCGGTCACCACCGACGAGGTCTGAGTTCCAAGCATCAATCACATGGCTACTGTCACCACCTCCATGATCAGCGAGCTCCGGGAAAAAACCGGCGCCGGTCTGCTCGACGTCAAGAAGGCCCTCGACGAGGCCCAGGGCAATATTGAGGAGGCCACCACGATCCTCCGCAAGAAGCTCGGCGGCAAGATCGACAAGCTCGCCAGCCGTGCCACGAAGGAAGGGCTCATCGAGTCCTACATCCACGTCGGCGGCAAGGTGGGTGTGCTCATCGAGATCAACTGTGAGACGGACTTCGTCGCCAAGACCGACGAGTTCAAGGCGTTCTGCCGCGATGTCTGCCTCCAGATTGCCGCCACCAGCCCGACCTGCGTCCGCCGCGAGGACGTGCCCGAGGCCGACCTGGCCAAGGAGCGCGACATCGCCATGGCGCAGCTCGAGGGCAAACCCGCCGCCGCCGTGCAGAAAATCGTCGAGGGCAAGCTCGAGAAATATTACTCGCAGGTGTGCCTGCTGGAGCAACCCTTCGTCAAGGACAACGCCAAGACGATCAAGGATGTGCTGGCCGAGAAGGTCGGCAAGCTCGGCGAGAACATGCAGATCCGCCGCTTCGTCCGCTACCAGCTCGGCGCCTGAGCAGGCATCGCAGCCGTCTTTCAAGGCGCTCCCGCAAGGAGCGCCTTTTGTTTTTCACGGAGGCGACTTGTCATTCTGAGCGCAGCGAAGAATCCAGCAGCGCGGCCGCAGCGCATGACCATCTGGATCCATCGCTGCGCTCAGGATGACATGCCAAGGAATGGATTTCCTCGGATTTTATCCGTGTGCATCCGTGCGATCCGTGGCTAACTTTCTCCCCATGCAAGTCACCCGCGGACAGATCATCGCCCGAGGCCTGGCCCACCGCTGCCCGAACTGCGGCGGCCGCACGCTGTTCAAGGCCGGCGCGCTTTTCGAGCTCGACGAGGGCTGTCCGGCCTGTGGCCTGAAGTTCGAGAAGGACGAGGGGTTTTATCTCGGGGCGATGTCGCTCAATTACGGCGTCACCCTTGTCGGTCTTCTGCTGCCGGTGGCGCTGCTCTGGTATGGCGGCGTGCTCAGCGGCCGGTGGGCGGTGGGCCTGGCGGTCGTCGGCTCCATCCTCGGCCCGGTCCTGCTCTACCGCTCCTCCCGCAGCTGGCAGCTCATGCTGTATTATTTTTTCCTGCCCCAGCACCTGCCCGCCAACCGGCGGGAACTCAGCGGAGCGGAAGACGAAAACGTCTGAAACCCCGCCTGCGGCGCGCAAGTTTCGGCTTCCGTTTTCACCCCGGGGGCCTACGTTCCGCACCCTGTGTCCTCCGTCGCCTGGGTGAAGGAGGGTTGTCACGGAGAGGTGGCAGAGTGGTCGATCGCGCCTGACTCGAAATCAGGTGGGCCGCAAGGTCCCGGGGGTTCGAATCCCTCCCTCTCCGCCATTCCGGCGCAGCCGGGATGGCGGCGGGTCGTAACGCGGCCCGGCAGACACGGAGTGGGTGCAGGAGGAGGGATATGGGCAAAGCCATAGGCTTTGGGGCGAAGCCCTGGCGGAGGAGCGCGTGTTATTGAACCCCGCTCACCCGCGCTTGGTCGTTTAGGGGTTGAGCCGCGGAGCGCGGCGGGCGTAGTTTTCCGACAATCATTCCCCCTATGCCAAACCCCTCCCGACTCCTCCGTCCGGCCCTGAGCCTGCTGTTCACCGTCACCCTCCTCACCCAAAGCTGGGCCAAACCCGCCGACATCGCGGGCTTTCAGGCCCAGGCCGCCCAAGCCAACGCCTCGCTCGTGCTGCCGGTCTACCCGCTTACCGCAGGCGAGATCAAGGCCCAGGCGGACAACGCCATCAAGGCCGCCGACGCGGCCCTCAACGCACTCGCGGCGCAGGACCACGCCAAGCTCACCTTCGCCAACACCTTCGGCGCCTACGACGCCATTACCGCCCGGGTCACCGACGTCTACCTGGTCATCAGCACCGTGGCCGAGTCCGCGCTCGACAAGACCATGCGCGACACCGCCAACGAGATGTCGGTCAAGCTCCAGGAATGGAGCGTGGGCCTCGATTACCGCGCCGAGCTTTACCAGACGCTGAAGGCCTTCGCCGACGGCAAGCCCGCGCTCGACCGCGAGCAGCAGCGGCTGGTGGACGAACAGATGCGCGGTTACCGCCGCGCCGGCTTGGACCTGCCGGCCGCCGAGCGGAAGGAGGTCGAGCGCCTGCGCAAGGACCTGGCGGGGCTGGAGACCCAGTTCGCCATCAACATCAACGCCGCCCGCGCCCCCGTCGATTTCACCGCCGACGAGCTGGCC
This sequence comes from Opitutia bacterium, assembly GCA_016190985.1. GTDB lineage: Bacteria > Verrucomicrobiota > Verrucomicrobiia > Opitutales > Opitutaceae > Lacunisphaera. The sequence goes on from JACPPI010000005.1 coordinate 134,824, forward strand.
GGCGTGCCGGAGAGTTTCCTCAACGCCCCCGGCGTGAAGCAGGCCGACGGCCGCTACCGTGTCATGGCTAACATCACGTGGCACCGGGACGCCATCCTCGAGAACGCTCGCAGCGAGGCGACGCGCGTGAAGCTCAACCAGGCGCGGCTGAGCCTCGCGACGGCCAAGAACATCCCGGTGCTGGCCAAGCTCGTGGTCCTGCGCGCGGACATCGCGCACCGGCTGGGTTACGCCAACTGGGCGGATTACCAGACGGAGACCCGCATGGCCAAAACCGGCGCCACCGCGCTGAAGTTCGAGGCCGATCTCGTGGCCGGCCTGCAGCCCAAGTTCGACGCCGAGCTGAAGGTCCTGCAGGGGCTCAAGGCAGCGGAAACCGGCCGGGCCGACGCCGTGGTGGGCCTCGCCGACGTGCCCTATTACCAGAACCGCCTGAAGAAGGAGCGCTACGCGGTCGATACGGAGGCGCTGCGCGTCTATTTCCCCTACCAGGCGACCCTCGAGGGCATGTTTGCGATCTACCAGAAGATCTTTGGCCTGAAGTTCACCGAGGTGGCCGCGCCCTACGTCTGGGCGCCCGGCGTGCAGCTTTATGTCGTGCAGGACGCCGCGACCGGCGCGCCGATGGGCGCGTTCTACCTCGACATGTTTCCGCGCGAGGGGAAATTCAACCACTTTGCCTGCTTCCCCCAGAAATCCGGCGGGGTGATGGCCGACGGCCGCTACGACCTGCCGGTCGCGGCCCTGATGTGCAATTTCCCCGAGCCGACGGAGGGCAAGCCCTCGCTGCTCAAGCACAGCGACGTGGAGACGCTTTTCCACGAGTTCGGCCACGTGATGCACGGCATGCTCAGCCGCTCGCGTTTTGTCGCGCAGTCCGGCTTCTCCGTGCCGCGTGACTTCGTCGAGGCGCCCTCGCAGATGCTGGAGAACTGGGTGTGGGACAAGGCCGTGCTCGACACCTTCGCCGCCGACTACCGCGATGCGTCCAAGAAAATTCCCGCCGACACGATCGCCGCCCTCACCGCGGCGCGCCAGGCCACGGACGGTTATTTCAACCGCCGCCAGCTGGCCATCGGTTCGCTCGATCTCAAGATCCACACGCTCTCGGCGGATGACGCCTGGCTGGCCGACGTGGCGGAACTGACCAACGGCGTGACGGGCGCGATCACGATCGCCCCGCCGGCGGACACCGCGTGGGCGGCCTACATCGGGCATCTCGCCGGCTACGACGCCGGGTATTACGGTTACCTTTGGGCGAAGGTCATGGCCATCGACATGGCCAGTGTCTTCCAGACGGCGCCCGGCGGCTTTCTCGACGAGAAGGTCGGCCGCCGCCTGCGGGACGAGATTTACGGGGCCGGGCACACGCGCGACGTCGCCGAGTCGGTCGAGAAGTTCCTCGGCCGCCCCCGCTCGCAGGAACCCTTCCTCGAATACATCGGGATCAAGAAATAGTCCACGCCCGCCCGTCGCGACCAGACTGATGTCAACTATTGGTTGACATCAGCCCCCGGGGCCTGGGCGGTTGCAGTGCAAGCCAGCGGGCGGGGTCGGTCCCGCCTCAGGTGCTCGCAAACAGCTTGCCCGGAGGGCCGTTTCCATCTGCGAAGCCTCGGCAATCAATTTGTAACGTATTGCGTTACAAATTGACCGGGCTCAGACTGTCTTGAGCAGCTTGTAGAGACGGGCGACCATCCGCCTTCGCAAGGCTACGGCGGACACGGTCGTGTCTAGACGCTTTCGAGGAGCTTATACAAGCGTGCAACCATGGGGGTGGCGTCCTCCAGCATGCCGGCGGAGATGAGGGCGTTGTCGAGGATCTGCTCGGCGACGAGCTTCGCCTTGTCGGGCGATGCGGTGTGGATCTCGAACAGGCGCTTGATCACGGCGGAGCGGGGATTGATCTCGAGGTTGGCTTTCTGCGGCAGGTCGGAGCCGTCCTTGTTCATGGCCTTCATCATGCGGCGCATGTGGGCGGACATGAAGGCGTCGGCGTTGATCGCGAGCGCCGGCGAATCGACCAAGCGGTCGCTGGCCTTGACGGCGGCCACGCGCTCGCCGAGCGATTCCTTGAGCCAGGTGGTGAGCTTCTTGGTGTCCTCCTCGCTGAGCGCGCCCTCGGCCTGCGGGATGTCGCTGAGCTTCACGTCGGCGTGGTCGGCGGCGATAAGTTTCTTGCCGTCGAACTCGCGGGCGTTGTTCATCACGTATTCGTCCACCGGCTCGTAGCAGAAGAGCACCTCGAGGTTGCGGGCCTTGAAGGCTTCGAGGTAGGGACCGCTCTCGAGGTTGGTGCGGTCTTTGCCCACGAGGTAATAAATCTCCTTCTGATCGGCGCCCATACGTGAGACGTAATCGGTGAAGGAGGTCTGCTTGGTCTTGTCGGTGAGCGAGGACTCGAAGCGCAGCAGCTTCAGGAGCTGGTCCTTGTGGGTGAAGTCGAGCGCGGCGCCCTCCTTGAGGAAGATGCCGAACTGCGAATAGAACTTCACGTAGCCGTCGGGGCGCTGGGTGGCTTCCTCGTCGAGGAACTTGAGGAAGCGCTTCGTGATGACCTTGCCCAGTTTCTCAAGGAGGGCCTTGTCCTGCATCGTCTCGCGCGAGATGTTGAGCGGCAGGTCCTCGCTGTCCACGACGCCCTTGAGGAAGCGCAGCCACTCGGGGAGCAGATCCTTGGGCGCGGCGTCGATCAGCACCTTGCGGCAGTAGAGGGCCACGCCGGGCTCGTAGCGGGCGAAGCCGTAGCGCTCGGTGTTCCCGGACGGGACGAAGACGAGGGAGTTGATCGACAGCGGGGCGTCGGCCGAGAAATGCAGGCGCAGCAGCGGGTCGTCGTAGGCGTGGGCCTGGAACTTGTAGAACTCGGTGTATTCCTCGTCCTTGACCTCGTTCTTCGAGCGCAGCCAGAGCGCCTGGACGGTGTTGACGCGCTTGCCGTTGAGGTTGATCGGGAACGACACGAAGGCGCTGTAGCGCTCGACGATCTCCTTGATGCGGCTGTCGGCGGCGAACTCGCCGCAGTCATCCTTTAGCTCGACGATGATCTTCGTGCCGCGCGACACATCGGCAGCCTCCTCGATCTCGTAGATGCCGGAGCCGTCGCTCGACCAGACATGGCCGGGCTCGCCGGCCTTGAACGAGTGGGAGTAGACCTTGACGGACTTGGCGACCATGAAGGCGGCGTAGAAGCCGACGCCGAACTGGCCGATGAGGCTGGTGCTTTTCGCACTACCTTCACCGAGGGCCTGGAGGAAGGCCTTGGAGCCGGAGTGGGCGATGGTGCCGAGGTTCTCGATCAGCTCGGCGCGCGTCATGCCGATGCCATAGTCCTGGATCGTGAGGGTCTTGGCCTTGTCGTCGGTGGTGACGCTGATCTCCAGCGCCTGGTCGCCGAAGATTTCCTTCTCGGTCAGCTGGGTGTGGCGGAGCTTCTCCAGCGCGTCGGAGGCGTTGGAAACCAGCTCACGGACGAAGATTTCCTTCTCCGTGTAGAGCGAGTGGGTGACGATATCGAGGAGCTGCGCGATCTCGGCCTGAAACTCGAATTTTTGCGGGGTGGCGGTGGACATGGGTGGGAGTGAGGTGTGAGAGGGTGGTTGAGAATGTCCCGTTGCTGGCTGCTGCCAGCCCGGGATTTGTCCCGGCCGTCGCCGGGCAAACGAAAAGGGCGGCCAACTTACCGGCCACCCGGTAAAAATCAAGGGGGAGGACCGGTCTATTTTATCCGGATTTCGACGATCTCGGGCTTCCTATTCTCGTAGGTTTGGATCAGAATTTCGAACTCCCGGCGGCCCCGGCCGAAGCCGCTCGCCTGGTTGTTGATGTATTGGCGGTAGGCGACGCCCTCGACCCGGTAGCGGCCTCCCCAGCCGGGCACGGGCTCGGGGTTTTGGAGGAAAATGTCGGAGCTGACCACGGCGCCGATGTTGGAATGGGGAGCGTCCTGATATTTGAAGTGCGCCTTGGCGCGTTCTTCCGCGAACCTGGCCACCGCGTCCACCACGCGGTCGGCCCGGGCGGCGGTTTCGGCGGCGGCCTTGACGTTCAGGCTCCGGCTGGCGGCGCGCACAGCCTGAGCCTCCTCCTCCGCGAGCCGTTGGCGGCGTTCGGCGGTTTCGGCGGCCTTTTTCCGGTCGGCGGCCTCCTGCAGCTTCTCAGCTTCCGCTTCCTCCTTGGTCTGCGCGGGGCTCATTTCCCGCAGCCGCGCGGCGACGTCGTCGGGCAGCAGGATGGTGCGCACGCTGACCAGGTCCTTGTTGGCCATCAGCAGGGTCGTGCCCGAGGCGGTGTTGAAGCTTCGCACGGCGACATCGGTGAACAGCATGCCATCCTTCAGCCGGAGTTCCTTGAGCGGCAGATTGACCTCGACCACCACGGCGGCGGCCGGGACGGCCAACGCGAAGAGGAGCAGCAGGCGCGGGTTCATGACCTCACCATAGGGCAACGGGCCCGTTCCGCAAGTCCGCCCCGGCCGCATCAGCCGCCCAGGTAGGCGGCCTTGAGCTCGGGATTGTTGCGCAGCTCGGCCGACGGCCCGTGCATGGCGACCGTGCCGGTCTCGAGCACATAGGCGTCGTGGGAGATCTCGAGGGCGAGGTTGGCGTTCTGCTCGACGAGCAGGATGGTGATGCCGTGGCTCCGGTTGATCTCCACGATCTTCTCGAAGATGGTGCTGATGAGCTTGGGGGCGATGCCGAGCGAGGGCTCGTCGAGCATGAGCAGCTTGGGCTCGCCCATGAGGGCGCGGCCGATGGCCAGCATCTGCTGCTCGCCGCCCGAGAGCGTGCCGGCAGCCTGGGTGAGCCGCTCCTTCAGGCGGGGGAAAATAGTGAAGACGTAGTCGCGGGTCTCCGCGATCTTCGCCTTGTCGTGCCGCAGGTAGGCGCCCATCGCGAGGTTCTCGTCCACCGTGAGGTTGGAGAACACCATGCGGCCCTCGGGCACGTGGCACAGGCCGCGGGCGACGATGAGGTGCGGGGGGAGCTTGCTGATATCCTCCCCCCTGAAGGTGATGCTGCCCTTTTTTGCCCGGAGCAGGCCGGAGATGGTGCGCAGCGTGGTGGTCTTGCCCGCGCCGTTGGCGCCGATGAGGGTGACGATGCGGCCGGCCTCAATGGTAAACGAGATGTCGCGCAGTGCGCTGATGGCGCCGTAGCAGACCTCGAGATTGGAGACGGTAAGCATTTTATTTGGCCACGGATGGAACGGATGGAAACGGATGCAAACCACCGAAACCCGTCATTCTGAGCGCAGCGAAGAATCCAGGATGATTCACGCTAGCGGTCGTCCCGCTGGATTCTTCGCTGCGCTCAGAATGACGGGGAAAGTGCATCAGTGGTGGGACAAAGACTTCTGGTGGTCTTCGCCGAGGTAGGCCTCGATGACCTTGGGGTCGGATTGGATGTCGGCGGGCGAGCCCTCGGCGATCTTCACGCCGTAGTCGAGGACGGCGATGCGCGAACAGACACCCATGACGACCTTCATCGAGTGCTCGACGAGCAGGACGGAGAGACCGAACTGTTTCTGGACCTGCTGGATCAGGCGGATGAGTTCCACTTTCTCCGACGGGTTCATGCCGGCGGCGGGTTCGTCGAGCAGCAGGAGCTTCGGCTTGGTGGCGAGGCAGCGGACGATCTCGAGGCGCCGTTGTTCGCCATAGGGCAGGCTCTTCGCCGGAGAGTCGCGGAAACGGAGGAGGTTGAAAATCTCCAACAGTTCCTCGGCGCGCTTGGTGACGGCGGCCTCGTCGGCGCGGAAGGCGCCCATGCGGATCAGCGAGTGGATGGCGGCGGTGCCGCGGTGCAGGTTGCAGGCGACGCGGACGTTGTCGAAGACCGAGAGCGAGCCGAAGAGCCGGATGTTCTGAAAGGTGCGGGCGATGCCGCACTCGACGATCTCGTTGACGCGCAGCCCGGCCAGGGGCTTCCCGTCGAACATCACGTTGCCGGAGGTGGGCTGGTAAACGCCGGTGATGAGGTTGAAGACGGTGGTCTTGCCCGCGCCGTTGGGGCCGATGAGGCCGCACAGCTCGCCGTCGTTGACGGTGAAATCGACCGCGTTGACGGCGGTGAGGCCGCCAAACTTGATGGTCGCCGAGTTGAGCTGGAGGACCGGGGCCATCAGAGTTTCGCCTTGCCGAGCCGAAAGTTGAAGAGCCCCTGCGGCCGCACGATCATCAGCACGATCAGGAGCAGGGAGTAGATGATCATGCGGTATTCGGCGATCGGGCGCAGCACCTCGGGCAGGAGGGTGAGCAGGATGGCGGCGAGGATGACGCCGAGGGTGTTGCCCATGCCGCCGAGGATGACCATGACGACGATCTCGATGCTTTTCGTGAAGTCGAAGCCGGTCGGCGTGATGGTCATCTTGAAGTGGCCGTAGAGCCCGCCTGCCGCGCCGGCGAAAAACGCACCGACCACGAAGGCCACGATCTTGTAGCGCGTGGTGTTGAGGCCGACGGCCTCGGAAGCGACCTCGTCGTCCTTGGTGGCGAGGAACCCCCGCCCGTAGGTCGAGTGGACGAGGCAGGTGACGGTGAAGACGGCCAGCGCGACGAAGGCGAGGACCCAGAAGATGGAGGTGTAGGCCGGGATGCCGTTGAGGCCGAGCGCGCCGCCGAGGTCTTCCACATTCTGGAAAATGACGCGGATAATCTCGCCGAAGCCGAGGGTGACGAGGGCGAGGTAGTCGCCCTTGAGGCGGAGCGAGGGGATGCCCACGCCCAACCCGGCCAGCGCGGCGCCGAGGCCGCCGGCGGTGAGCGCGGCGAGGAACATCAGGCCCTGTTGCAGGACGGTGCCGCCCTCCTCGCCCAGAATCCTGGGCCCGAGGAACAGCGAGACGGCGGCGGCGGCGTAGGCGCCGACCGACATGAAACCGGCGTGGCCGAGCGAGAACTGGCCAGTGTAGCCGTTCACGAGGTTGAGCGAAACGGCGAGGATGATGTTGATCCCGATGCCGATGATGACGTCGAGGTAGTAGGGATCAATCCGGTCGGAAAAATACGAAATGCCGGCGGCGGCCAACAGCGCGAGCAGGAGGTAGAGGTGCGGGCGCGGCATGGTTTCAGACCTTCTCGACGGTGGACTTGCCCAGCAGGCCGGCGGGCCGGAAGAGCAGGATGATGATGAGGATCGCGAACGCGATGGCGTCCTTGTAGGTGGACCATTGGCTGCCGTTCACGAAGGTCTCGACCGTGCCCAGCAGCAGGCCGCCGAGCGCGGCGCCGGGGATGTTGCCGATGCCGCCGAGCACGGCGGCGACGAAGGCCTTGAGGCCGGGCATGACGCCCATCAGCGGGTCGATCGACGGGTAGTTGAGCGCGTAGAGGATGCCGCCGGCGGCGGCGAGGGCGGAGCCGAGGCCGAAGGTGAAGGAAATGACGACGTCGTTGTTGATGCCGACGAGCTGCGCGGCCTTGGGGTTGAGGGACACGGCGCGCATGGCGGTGCCGATCTTCGTGCGGTGCACGATGAACTCCAGCGCCACCATGAGGAAGGCGGCCACCGCGATGACGACGACCTGGTTGGAGGAGATGACCAGGCTGCCGAAGGTGAAATTGACGGAGGGGAACACGGCGGGGAAGGTGCGCGGGGTGGCGCCGAAGAAGACCTGGCCGGAATACTCCAGCAGCAGCGACACGCCGATGGCGGTGATGAGGACGTTGAGCGTGGCCGCGCCGCGCAGCGGCCGGTAGGCGAGCTTCTCGATGAGCATACCCAGCACGGCGCACCCGAGCATGGCGACGAGCAGCACGACGAGTCCACCCCACACGGTGTTTTCCGGCACGAGCCTGCCGAGGTAATAGCCGATGAAGGCGCCGACCATGAAAACGTCGGAATGCGCGAAGTTGATGAAGCGCAGGACGCCGTAGACCATCGTGTAGCCGAGCGCGATGAGCGCATAGATGGCCCCGAGGGACAGGCCGTTGAGGAGTTGCTGCAGGAATTCGGACAAGCGTGGAACGGGAAAGTTACCCCGAAAGCTAGGGGCGCTGCGGGCCGCGGGTCAATGGTCGCGTTTCGGCCCGCCTGATCCTTCCGGGCTAATCAGGGATCAATGGTCTCGACGAACTCGGTGCGGCCGTCCTTGACCCGCATCATGACGGCGGACTTGGTCGCATTGCGCTCCCGGTCGATGGTGATGCGGCCGGTGACGCCGGGGAAATCGGTGGTGGCGGCGAGGGCGGCGCGCACCGCGGGGCCGTCGGTCGTGCCGGCGCGGCGCATGGCATCGGCGCAGAGCATCATGGCGTCGTAGCCGAGGGCGGCGGTGCTGTCGGGGGTCTCGTTGTCCCAGCGCGCGCGGAACCGGCGGACAAAGTCCCGGACGTGGGGCGCGGAGTTGTCCGCCGAGAAGCCGGTGGAGTAATAGGTCTCCTCGACGGCCTTGCCGCCGATCTCGACCAGTTGCGGGGCCTCCCAGCCGTCGCCGCCGATGACGGTGCTGGCGAGGCCCAGTTCGCGCGCCTGCCGGCAGATCAGCGCGGCCTCGGTGTAATAGCCGGGCACGGCGATCACGTCGGGCTGGAAGGTGCGCATGGCGGTGAGCTGGGCCTTGAAGTCCTTGTCGCCCTCGGCGTATTTCTGCTCGGCGACGATCTCGCCGCCGAGCGCGGTGAATTTCTTGCGCAGCTCGGTTGACAGCCCGACGCCGTAGGGGGTCACGGGCGTCAGCAGCGCGAGGCGCCGGGCGTGCAGGCTTTCGCGGGCGAACTTCGCCAGCACGGCGCCTTGGAACGGGTCGATGAAGCAGACGCGGAAGATGTAATCCCCGATGGTCGTCACCTTCGGGTTGGTCGAGGAGATCGCCATCATCGGGATGCGGGCGTTCTGGCAGAGCGGGGCGGCCTCGAGGGAATTGCTGGAGGGATTGCCGCCGAGGACGGCAACGACCTTGTCGCGGGAGAGGAGCTTTTTGACGGCGGTGGCCGACTCGCCGGCCCGGGACTGGATGTCCTCGACGCGGTATTCGACCGGGCGGCCGAGCAGGCCGCCGGCCGCGTTGAGCTCCTCGATCGCCAGCATGATGCCCTTGCGGCTGACGATGCCGAAGGAGGCGTCCTTGCCCGTGAGCGAACCGTAATGGCCGATCTTGATCGGCTCGGCGGCGGGGGCGCCAACTGCCAGGGCCAAAGCGAGGAAAAACATCCGCACACCCGTCATCCTGCCTGTCCGCCATAGCCTTGGCGACGGCGGAAGCGAAGCGAAGGATCCAGCGGGATGGACGCCGATGGTCATGCTGCTGGATTCTTCACTGCGTTCAGAATGACGGATCGGGGAAATACATTGGCCGGAATGGGCGGCATCACGGCGCGACGGTCTTGTGGAATTTCAGTTTGCCGTCGGTGATCGTGATGATGGTCGCGGGTTTGGAGGCGTTGCGGTCCTTGTCGATCGTCGTCGAGCCGCTGGCGCCGGAGAAATTTCTGGTGGCGGCAAGGGCCTCGCGGAGCTTGGGGCCGTCGGTGCCGCCGGCGCGCTTGATGGCATCGACGAGGATGTAGAGGGCGTCATAGCCAAGGGCGGCGTAGGCGTCCGGCGTTTCCCCGTTCCAGCGGGCCTTGAATTTCTTCACGAATTCGGCGACTCCCGGCTCCTTGTTTTCCGGGGTGAAATGCGTGGAATAGTAGCTGTTGTTGAGCGCGTCCCCGCCGATCTCGAGCAGCTTTTCCGATTCCCAGCCGTCGCCGCCGAAGAGCGGCATGGGCAGCCCGAGACTGCGGGCCTGCCGGGCGATGAGCGCGGCTTCGGTGTAGTAGCCGGGCACGAAGACGGCGTCGACGTTGGCGGCCTTGATGGCGGTGAGCTGGGCGCGGAAGTCCTTGTCGCCCTCGCTGAACTTCTGCTCGGCCACCACCGTGCCGCCGGCGGCGGTGAACGTCTCCTTGAAGAACTTCGCGAGGCCCACGCTGTAGGCGCTCGAAACGCTGGTGAGGGTGGCGACCTTCCTTGCCTTGAGATCGGTCAGGGCGAACTTGGCCATCACGGTGCCCTGGAAGTCGTCGATGAAGCACACCCGGAAGATGTAGTTGCCCTTCTGGGTGACGGCGGGGTTGGTCGCGCCGGTGGCGATCATGGGGATCCTGGCCCCCTGGGCGAGCGGGGCGACCTCAAGCGAACGGCCGGAAGTCACTTCGCCCAGCACGGCGATCACCTTGTCGCGGGAGATGAGCTTCTTGGCGATGGTGGCCGATTCACCGGGTTTGGATTGGTTGTCTTCGGTGATCAGCTCGATCGGGCGGCCGAGGACGCCGCCGGCCGCATTGAGCTCCTCCAGGGCGAGCTGGATGCCCTTGTGCTGTGACTGGCCGAACGTGGCGTCCTTGCCGGTCAGGCAGGCGAATTCGCCGACCTTGATGGGGTCGGCGGCGGTGAGCGCGGCGGCGGTGAGGAGGGCGAGCAGGAGGGCGGGAGTTTTCATGGGGAAAGGGTCAGGGGTGGACAGCCTGGACAAAGCGGTAGGCGCCGTTCTTCACCGTGAGGACGACGGCGGACTTGGTCGGGTTGCGCTGGGCGTCAAACGTGATGCGGCCGGTGACCCCGGGGAAGTTCGTGGTGGCGGCGAGGGCGTCGCGGAGCTTGGGGCCGTCGGTGGTGCCGGCGCGGCGGATGGCGTCGATGGCGAGCATGACGTTGTCGTAGCCGAGGGCGGAGATGGCGTTGGAGTCGACGCCCCAGCGTTGCCGGAAGCGCTGGTTGAACGCGACGACGGCGGGCGCCTGGTTCTCCGCCGAGTAGTGGGTGGAGAAATAGGAGCCCTCCACGGCCGCGCCGCCGATCTGGATCAGCTCGGGCGATTCCCAGGCGTCGATGCCGAGCAGCGGCACGGCGAGGCCGAGTTCGCGCGCCTGCTTGCAGATGAGCGCGGCTTCCGCGTAATAGCCCGGCACGAAGACGCCCTCCACGCCGGCCGCCTTGATGGCGGTGAGCTGGGCGCGGAAGTCCTTGTCGCCCTCGCCATATTTCTGCTCGAGCGCCACGGCGCCGCCGCCGCCGGTGAATTTTTCGCGGAAGTATTTGGCGAGGCCGACGCTCTGCGCGGAGGACACCGAGGACAACACGGCCACGCGCCGCAGCTTCAGGGCCTCCAGGGCGAACTGCGCCATGACCGTGCCCTGGAAATCATCGATGAAGCAGAGGCGGAAAATGTAGTCGCCCTTGGTCGTGACCGAGACGTTGGTCGCGCCGGGCGAGAGGAGGGGGATGCGGGCGTTCTGGCAGATGGGGGCGGCCTCGAGCGTGCGCCCGGAGGTGAGGTCGCCCAGGACGATGACGACCTTCTCGCGGGAAATGAGCTTCTTCACGACGGTGGCGGACTCGCCCGGCTTGGACTGGTTGTCCTCGGTGATCAGCGCAAGTTTCCGGCCGAGAACGCCGCCGCCGGCGTTGGCCTCCTCGAGGGCGAGGACGGCGCCCTGGTGGACGCTCTGGCCATAGGAGGCCTCCTTGCCGGTGAGCGAGGCGAACTCGCCGAGCCGGATGGCCTCCCGGGCGTTCAGGCTGGCGGCCAGCACACCGGCGCCAAGGGCGAGCCAAACGCGGGGGGACAGATGACGGATGAGCATAGGGGGAAAACCGACGCCGACCTAAAGGCAGCCGGGCGGGGCTTTCAACCCGCAACTGCCGGAACATGAGAGTATCGGCGCCGGCGCTTGTTCCCGCCCCGGGCGGCACCGGGCGCGATTGGCTTTGCCCCGCCCCGGGCGGCTGTTTGACTGCCGGGGCTTGAATCTCCTCGACCGCTACCTCCTCGGCGAATGGCTGAAAATGCTCGGGCTGCTGCTCGCGGCGACGATGGGCCTGCTCCTCATGGCGGCGCTCTACGACAATTTCCGCGACCTCATCCAGGTCGGCGCCGGGGCGGGGGACATGCTGCTCTATTACTCGACCCTGATGCCGAGTTACCTCTCCATCGTGCTCCCGCTGTCGCTGCTGCTGTCGCTTCTCTTTGTGCTGGGCAAGCTCCACCGCAACAACGAGCTCACGGCGGTGCGCGCGGCCGGGCTGAACATCTTCGCCACCACCCGCGCGCTCTGGGTGGCCGGCGCCGCGCTCTGCGGCGTGTCGCTCCTGCTCAACGCCCGGGTCGTGCCGTGGTCGGTCGAGGCCTCGCGCAGCCTGCTCGAGAGCTTCGAATTCCGCGCCGAGGCCAAGGCCGTGCCCGGCGGCACGCTCGGCGTGGTGTCGGGCGTGACCTTCGACAACCAGCGGCAGAACCGCATGTGGTTCATCAACCGCTACAGCCGTTTCTCGGGCACGGCCTACGGCGTCACCGTGTCGGAGCTGGACCAGGCCCGCCGCGAAAGGTCCCGCCTGATGGCGCGCGAGGGCGTCTACGATCTCCTCCGCCACGAATGGACCTTCAAGGACGGGCGCGAGATGGCGTTCGATGTGGAGCAGGGCGAACTGGTGCGCACGGTCCCGTTCGCGAGCAAGACCTTCCCGGATTTCAACGAGGATCCCGGGCTCATGCTGCTGATCGACCGCCGGCCCGGCCTGCTCTCCTTCAACGAGCTGGGCCGCATCGTCGCTTACTTCTCGGCCGAGAACAACCCGAAGCTCATCCCCTACGAGGTGCGCTATTACAGCCTGCTCTGCGACACGATCGGGCCGCTCATCATCATCGCCATCGCCATCCCCTTCGCCGCCTCGGGCACGCGGGTGAGCCCCGCGGTCGGCGTCTCGAAGTCCATCGGGCTTTTCTTCCTGTATTATGTCCTCACCAGCCTGGCCACGATGCTGGGCGGCCGCGGCTACCTCGAGCCGATGTGGGCGGCGCTGATGCCCAACCTCGCGATGATCGGCCTCGCGGCCTGGTTCTTCGGCCGGATGCGCTAGCCGTTCACGGCAGGAACGGCGGCGGCCACTTGAGAAACTCCAGCGTGGCGATCCGGTGCCAGTTGGAGAACAGGATGACGCCCCACACGACGATGCAGTTGAGGTAGGCGAGGAAGACCGCCGCGCTGCCCATGTCCTTCGCGCGCTTCGCGAACGGCCGCTTCTCGAGCGAGATGTCGTCGATCGTCCATTCGACGGCGGAGTTCAGCAGCTCGGCGATGACGATGAGGAAGAGCGACGCGATCATCACCGCGGTCGACACGGCGTTGACCGGCAGGATGACGGCGAAGGGCGTGAGGATGGCGACGAAGATGAGGTCCTCGCGGAAGGAGGGCTCATGCCGCACCGCCGCCCAGAAGCCCTCGACGGCATAGCGCACCGAGGCGAAGAAATTCCGGAAATCGCGGCGCTTGGATTCGGGCGGAGGGATGGGATCGCTCACGTCGGCAGTCTCCCAGCCGGCCGGCCGGCGGACAAACCAAATTCGCGTCAGGCGTTCAGCAGCCGGAAGCCAGTCGTCTCGGGCAGGCCGAGCGACCGGCAGGCCTGCAACACGGTCTCGTCGTGGCAGCCGATGAATTCCAGCAGCCGGCAGACAAAGCGGCGCTTGGTCGTGTCGTCGATCGTCATCACGGCCCAGAACTGGGTGCCGGCGATCTGGCGGGCGTGGTGGCGGGCGCGCACCTCGTTGATCTCGTCGCGGTTGAACATCAGGTAGCGCAGCCCGCTTTCCTGGTGTGCAATGAAGCCGGCGAAATCCGCCGCGCAGTTTGTCGCGCACCACGCCAGCAGGGCGAGGTAGCGTTCGCCCGGGTCGGCGTGGGCCGGAAACTCCGCGCTGGTGAGGTGGAACAAAAGGCTGTCGCCGCCGAGCGGGGGCCGGCCGTCGCCGACCATGGCGGCGATCAGCTCGGCGGGGGAAAGGTTCTTGGCCACCGCCAGCCGCTGGAGGGCCGCGTAAGTCTCATCACTCAGTTCGACGAGCTTTTTCATGGGGCAATTTACCCGCAGCGCGCGGGTGTGCAACTCCGGACCGATGAAGCGCGCGAAGTCTGGGATGCAGAAGTGAATCCCTGCGTTCATCCCCCTTTTCCCGGGAAAAGGACGGGATGTTTGCCGTGGGAGCGAGCCTGCTCGCGACCTGGCGTGTGTCGCGAGCAAGCTTGCGCCCACAAAGGATTGCCCCGGCCTTTTGATTGCCGATGCTGCTTCCGCATGGGCACGGCATTGATCGCGGGGGCGAGCGGACTGGTCGGCGGAGAGCTGCTGCAGCAGTTGCTCCGGGCCCACGAGTATGAGCGCGTCGTCGCGGTGGGCCGCCGGCGCCTGGATGTGAGCCATCCCAAACTGACACAGGTGGCCGCGGATTTTGCGGCATTGGAGCAGGTGGCCGCCGACCTGCGTTGCACCGACGCCTTTTGCTGCCTCGGCACCACGATCAAGGCGGCGGGTTCGACAAGCTCAGGGCGGGCGGGCGCGCGCGCGGCCTTCCGCGCGGTGGACCACGCCGCCGTGCTGGCTTTCGCGTGGGCGGCGCAACGTGCCGGCGCGCAGCGGTTCTTCGTCGTGTCGGCGCTCGGGGCGGATGCCGGCTCGCGGGTCTTCTACAACCGCGTGAAAGGCGAGACGGAGGATGCGCTGCCGGTGCTCGGGTTCTCCACGCTGGCGATCTTCCGGCCGAGCCTGCTGCTCGGACGGCGCGCCGAAGCGCGGCTCGGGGAACGCGTGCTGGCCGCCGTGCTCTGGCTGGCGGAGCCGCTGTTGGTCGGACGCCTCCGGAAATACCGGGCGATTCAGGCCGAGGTGGTGGCGCGGGCGATGGTGCGCACCTCGTTCGGCCGCGCGGGGCAGGGCCTGCTGGTCTATCCGTCCGACCAGATCCAGGATCTGGGCGGCTTCGGCGCCTGAGACGTCGCCTTCAGCTCCAGTTATAATTGAAGCTCACGCTAATTCGCTCCGCCTTTGTCCGGTTGGCCGCGACTTCGTGGCGGAGCCAGCTTTCGAAGAGGATGACATGGCCGGCCTTGGCGGCGTAGGTGATGTGCAGCCGGTTGGCCGGACGCGCGCCGGCGGTCTTCGGCGGAGCGGCCATGAACTTGCTCAGGCGCGGATCCTCGAACTTCAGGCCCGGGCAGCCGCGCGGGGTCACGACGTAATACGTGCCGCTGATGAACGAGAGCGGGTGCAGGTGCAGGCTGTGCGCGGCGTGCTCGGGCATGATGTTCACCCAGAAATCCGTCATCACGATCGTCCGGCCGCGCAGATCCATGTCGAGCTGCGCGGCGAACTTCCGCGCATGCGCCGTCAGCTTGCGCTCCAGGCCGGCGAAGGTGGAGGAGAACTTGTGCAGCTGGTTCAGCGAGGCGTAGGAGGTGTAGCCGCCAGGGTAGTTTTTCGCCGACCAGCGCCGTCCGGCGGTGTCGTGATCGCAGAGGCTGCGGCACTCCTCGGCCAGCTCCGCGTTGAAGCGGTCGAGCCCGGCCTTTTTCAACGGCTCGTGATAGATGAAAGTGGGAAACCAGGCGCGGGTCGGCATGCGGACAGGCAACGGATCGGGCGCCCAAGCGCAACCCGGAAGCCGGGCGGCGCCGGCCCAACAGCCGCGTTGATGGTGGCCTCCGCCGGGGCTTGACCCCCGGCATCCCCCTGAAAGACATGCCCCTGAAAAACATGCCCGGAGCCGCGCTGCCGCGGGGTTGCGCCGCCGTGGCCGCCGACCGCGGCGAACCGGCGGGCGGTTCCGTCGTCCGCGGCAAGGGCTTTCCGCCGGGGGCGGCAGATTCAAAGTCGAGACGGCGTTCGCCGGCGCGGCGCGCCTTGACGCGGCCTGCTTCACCAGCCTGATTCTCCATTGGCAGCAGCTCAAACAACCCAACCGTAAAACAACATGAAACCCCGCCAGAGTATCCTCGCTTTCACAACCGTGCTTATCCTGTCGCTGGGCGCGCCCGTCGGCGCGACCGTCCCCCCGGTCGCCGCGGAAGTCAGCCCGGCCGACGCGCTCACCCGCCTCAAGGACGGCAACCGGCGTTTTGTGGCCGAGAAGCTCCAGCACCCGCACCAGGGCGCCGGGCGCCGCACGGAACTGGCGGCCAGCCAGGCCCCCTACGCCATCGTCCTCGGTTGCGCCGATTCGCGCACCGGCCCGGAAGTCATCTTCGACCAGGGCATCGGGGATCTCTTCGTCCTCCGCGTCGCCGGCAATGTGCTGAACCCCGAGATCGTCGGCAGCATGGAGTATGCGGTCGAGCACCTCGGCTCGCGGCTCATTGTCGTGCTCGGCCATGAGCGCTGCGGCGCCGTCAAGGCCGCCAAGGAAACCGTCGCCGCCAACGGCACGGCCCCCGGCAGCATCCAGTCGCTGGTCCTGGCCATCAAGCCCGCCGTCGATTCCACCGTCGGGCAGGACGCCGAAGCCACCTGCAAGGCCAACGTGCTGCACGTGGCCGCCGCCCTCCGCGCCTCGGCCCCGATCCTCGCCGGGAAAATCGCCTCCGGCGCGGTGAAGGTCGTCGGCGGCCGCTACGACCTCGACACCGGGGCCGTCGAGTTCTTCGACTAGGGGCATCTGGCAAAACAAGCCAGGCGCCTGCATGGTCAGGTGCTCCAAGCGCCTCCCCTAGCCGCCGGGTTCCCCGCCACCGGCGGTTTGCTTTTGGCCGGAAAAAAAGCGATGGCGCCGGAAGCGCCGGGCGTATATCCCTGCGGCATGAAACAATTCCGTCTCCTCGGCCTCGGCCTCGCCCTCGTCGGCGCCGCGCCCGCGGCGGACAAATTCTGGCAGCAGCTTACGGCGGAAGAGCGGGCCCGGGCCGGGCTCGACCAATTGACGCCCGGGCAACAGGCCGCCCTCGACGAGCTGGCCGGGCGTTTTGCCAGGGAGGGTGCGCGCCATCAGGTGGCGGCCGCTCAGGCCCAAGCCAAGGCGGAGGCGATCGCCGCCGTCCAGCAGGCGCGCGAGCAGGCCCGCGCGGATGCCAAGTCCGAGGCCCGCAGGCAGAAGGTCGAGAACGCGGGGCTCGCCGCGCGCGATGACGACGAGACCATCCGCACGCGCATCAGCGGGGATTTCCGCGGCTGGACCGGCCACACCGCCTTCCCCTTGGAAAACGGCCAGGTCTGGCAGCAGACCGACAAGGAGAGTCGCTTCTTTCCCAAGATGGTCAACCCGGAGGTCGAGCTGGTCCCTTCAAAATGGGGCGGTTGGAAGCTGACGGTCGTGAAGGAAGGCCTCTGGGTGAAGGTGAAGCGCATCAAGTGAGCCGCGCCATCATGCGGCCCCTCCCTCACGGCGCGCGCCGGCGCAGCGCCCCGGAGAAGGCCAGGGCCGGACCCCACCAGCCGCGCCGCCGCAACGCCTCCGCCCAGCGCGCCGGCCGCAGCAGGGAGACCAGCGCGACCAGCACGCAGCCGACCGCGAAAAAGCGCAGCACCAGCCACGCCACCCCTTCCCACGGCCGGCCGCTGCCCAGCAGGATGGCCGCGACGATCAGCAGCGGCAGCCAGAATTGCCACCGGCCAAACTCCCGCAGGCGCTGCGCCCATCCCGGGTGTTCCGCCACGGGCCCGGGGCGGGAGATGCCATCGCCGGATTCCCGCTCGATGAGGCCCTGCAGCCCGGCCGGGGGCCGGCGCAGACACCACGCCGTCAGCGCCGCGCCGCCGGCCGCCAGCGCATGCAGCGCCGCCCACGCGCCCAGCAGCGAGGGCAGGCCCGGCGCGGCGAGGTGCCAGCGGTGGGCGAGCCAGAGCACCAGGGCGTCGTAGGCGCGCACGAGGTCGGTCCCCATCAGCAGGTATTGCAGGACGAAGCCCTGCAGCGCCGCCCACGCGCCCACGAGCGCTCCGCCCAGGCCGATGGAGAAAAGATTCCAGCCCAGGGCCTGCACCGCCCCGCCGAAGAGAAGGCCTTGGACGATGATGGCGATCATGGGCCGCACGCGGTCGCCCGCCGGCGACAGCGCCTTCAGGCCGCCGGAGATGAACGGCACCCAGACGACGCGGCCCGGCTGGCTGAGCCCGGTGCCGGCGAACACCATCATCGCCGCCTGCAGCGAGGACAGGACCAGCCCGCGCAGCGGGATCTTGGTGGCGTGCAAGGCCGCCCCGACCGTCATCTCCAGCCCGCCGGCCCCCCCGCCGAACAAGCCGATGCGCGTCCACTCGCCGTAGTCCCGGCACGCCAGCTCCAAGCGGGCCCGGGCGTCGGGCGCCTCGGCCGGGATGCGCAGGTCGAACTTCCGGCCGATGAGCCGTTCCACGGTTTCCCGCAGATCGTCGCGCACGCTGATGACGACAATGCGCGGGGCGGACTCCATGAGCAGGGGCCAGACCGGCATCAGGCCCAGGCCGCGCGCCTCGAACTTGCCGAATTCATCCAGCACGAGCAGCGGCGGGGGCGGCAGGCTGCGCAGCCGCTCCGCCCAGGCCTGCACTTTTTTCACCGCGCCCGGCTCGAAAAGATACGGCGGGTCGAGCTTCTCGTCCCGCGTCGCCCACGGGTGCTCGCTGTCCGACCCCAGGATGCGCAGCCAGTAGTCGCTGGCGCCCGCTCGGGGTGCGGCACGGTGGCCCGCGATGGACAGCACGCCCTCCACCCGCTGGCCGGCGGCGATCTGGGCGGCGGCCAGTTCCGCCAGCAGCCGGGTCTTGCTGGAGCCGAGGCCGCCGGTGACGGCGATCAACAGGCTGGGAGCGGGCAGGGCGGCGGGTGCGGGCATGATGTGGCGACAGCTTGAACAATAGTGATCGCGCGGCGCTTGCAAGCGCGCGTCATCCGTTTGGGCCGTCTGGCCGGGTGCTCAATTCAGCTCCACCAGCAGCGTGCGGAGCTGCGATGGCTCGCCGTCCACCGTGCCCGTGAGGAGCAGTTGCCGGCCGCCGCGCAGGACCATCCGGGGGAAGCCGCTCATCCGCGAGGTGCTGCTGGGCGCGACCAGTTGCGGCTCGGACAACCGGCCCGCGAGGGAAAGCGTGCGGAGGTAGATGCCGCCCTGCCTGCCGGTGTCCTTCCCGGTCATCTCGAGCCAGCTCATCACGAGCGTGCCGTCGGCCAGCATCACGCTGTCCACGCGGCCCTGCGGGCGGCCGAGGTCCACGCGCACGAGCGGGCCGAACGAGTCGCCGGCGTTGTCCGACACACGGGCCAGCACCCGCGCCTGGTTGTCCGCCGCGGTGAACCACACCGCGCCGATCCGGTCGCCACATTCGGCCAGTTGCGGGCCGTTGACCGGGCAGCCGGCGATCCTCCAGCCGTCGGCGTGCAGGGCCGTCGGGGCGCGCCAATTTTTGCCATCGAAACGGGCGACCCGCATGTCGCGCACCTCGTCGTTCGTGCGGCCGCGGTAGGCGAGCAGCGCGCCGCCGTCGGTCGTGGGCACGAAGGACAACTGGCAGCAGTCGCACACGGAGCCGTCCACCAGCACGTCCGGTCCCGGTGCGCCGAGCATGCGCGCGTAAAGCTGTTGGCGGCCGCTGCCGGCCGCATGGGCCCGGCCGTCGAGCCAGGCGGCCAGCAGGCGGCCGTCGCGCAAGGGCTGGAGCGCGACGAATTCGACGGAGCCGGACGCGCCCGTGACCGGCTGCGGGGCGGACCAGTGTTCGCCGCCGTCGGTCGAGACACTGTGCAGGGCGCGGTAGGTCGCCCCCTGGCGGCCGGGGCCGCCGCCGGGATTGTTGACGAACCAGACGGCCGTCAGCCGGTCCGCCTGCACGGCGAGCACGGGGAAATCGGCCCAGTTGACAAAGAAGTCGGCGCCCTGCGCGATGAGGCGCGCGTCGCCCCAGCGCTGGCGGGCGGCATCGTAGCGGCTGAACTTCAGCGCCCAGTTCGCGTTGTCCGCCGGCTCAAGCCACGAGAGATAGGCGGCGCCGTCGGGGCCCGGCGCGAGGGACGAGCCCATCGCGCCGGGCGCGGAGGGCGCCGGGATGGAAGCGGGTGCGGTTGTTTCGGCCGCAGCGGCCTGGGACAGCATTCCGGCGGCGAAGAGGATGGGGAAAAGGCGCATCAGGGTTCCTTGGGGATGGATGCGATCCGCTGCTTGGCCTCGAGGGTCAGCCGCTGGGCCGCAGTCGCGGCGTCAACCGTGGCGCGGTCGTAGTTTTCCGTCCAGATGAATTGACGCCGCTCCACATCATAGAGCCGGGCGGCAAGAACCGGCGGCTGGCCGGCGGCGGCGCGGGCAAAGCCGGTCAGCACGAACCGGCTCTTGAGGCGGAGGCCGCGTTCGAGGCAGTCGCTGTCGGTCGCCTCCGCCGGGAGCGGAATCGGGCTGAGCCCGGTGCTTTTCCCCGGCAGGAGGAGTTGGGTGATTTCGCCAAACACCTCGCCGGCGTATTCGTTGGCCGCCTCGCCTGCGCCGCTGAACGCGACGAGGGCCAGCGGCCGGCCGGCCTGCGCGGCCTCGGTGGCCGCGCCCACGATGGAGGCGATGGTCGTGGCCAGCTCATTGTCCTTTGGCACGCCGGATTTGCCGGCGGCCCCGAGGGCCTTGGAAACCCCGAGCAGTTCATCGGCCTGCTTGGCCCGTTTTGGGTCGGCGTTGGTGTTGCTGCTGCGGAAGACCCAGGAGATCAGGTTGAAGATGATGACCATCGCGGCGATGACGCGGGCAAAGCGCGGCAGGTGGCCCCACAGCGCATGGACCAGGTGGCCGAACCAGAGCACGAGGTCGTAGATGAACCGCGCCCGGTGGCCCGGCTCGGGGAACGCGGGAAACTTGGGGAAGGGCGGCGGCTCGGCGGTGCGCCAGGATTTGCGGGCTTTGCCGGCCGTGGGCGGGGCCAGCGGCGTGACGGGCGCGGCGTGGGTGTCGCCCGTGGCGAGTTTTTGCGCCAGCTCCTTCAGGGCCGGGGTCTCCTTGCCGCCGGGCGCGCGCAGCCACTGGACGGTGAAGAATTTTTCCGGCACGCGGGCGCCGGCGTCGCGGGTGTCGTCGATCACGACCGGGACCAGGAACATCACGTCGTCGGCGAGATCCAAAGTGCGCTCCACGGCGAGGCGCCACTCGCGGCGGAAGTAGCCCTCGCGCCGGACCTCGGTCGTGGCCGAGATCAGCGGCATGAAATAGGTGCAGGTGCGGATCTGGTTGCGGATCTTCGCGTCCCAGGCCTCGCCGCCCGCGAGTTCCTCCTCGTCGAGCCAGACCTCGAGCCCCGCCGCCGCCAGGGTGTCGCGCAGGGCCCGCGCCGGCGCCCGGTCCTCGGAGGCATAGCTCAAAAAAACCGACGGGCGCGGCAACGGTGGCGGGGCGGCCTGGGCATCAGCGGACATCGTGCCGGGGAAAATCGCCCCCCGCCGCAGACCGGTCAAGCCGGGACCCAGCCCGGCCGTTGGTAGTTTAATAGACTACCAACGAGCCTAGGCCGTCTTGAAGACGTAGACCGCGCCTTTCTCGGTGCCGACGGCGAGGAGAGTGTCGTCGGCGTTCCAGGCGAACTTGGTCGCGGCGGAGGGCATCTTCACCTCGGCGACCAGCGGGTTCTTGCGCGTCGGAGCCCAGAGGGTGAAGGCGCCGCTCGCGTCGCCGGTGGCGAGTAGGCTGTGCTGGTTTTGAAACGCCAGCGCCGTGGTGCGGGCGGTCTGAGGCAGTTGCAAAGGCTCGCGACCCTCCGGCCCGGCCCCGGCGCAATCCCACACGCACACGTCGCGGCCGCCGCCGGTGGCCAGCCACCTGGAGTCGGGGCTGAAGGAGAGTTCCTTGAGTCGTGTCTCGTAGCCGCTCATGTGCAGCTCAAGATCCTCGGCGGGCGCCCAGAGGTGGACGGCGTTGTCGTGGCAGCCCGCCACGAGCCAGCGGCCGTCGGGCGACCAGGTCAGCGCATAGATGGCGTTGCCGTAGGGAAATTCCTTCTGCGCCGTGAAAGTGGCCGCGTCCCAGATAACCACGTGGCCGAAGCACGCGGTGGCGAGGCGGGGTTGAGGGTTGAGAGTTGAGGGTTGAGAGAAAGCCAAGGCGGAGATCGTCTTCGGCGCGTCGGGAAAGGGGTGGGCGAGCGAGCCGTCCGGTTTGAGCGCGACGAGTTTCTTGCCCGCGGCGGCAAAGAGGTAGGGCGGATTATCCTTAATCCGCCGCTCCGCGTTTGTGGCGGAAGACGGCGCGTCAGGGATAACGCGCCCTACCTGCCAGGCCAGGTGCTCGACCCACGCGGTGCCAAGCTTCGCCTCGGCGGTTTGCTGCCCGGTCGCCGCGTCCCAGAAGCGCACGCAGCCGTCCTGGCCGCCCGTGGCCAGAATATCTGTCCTCGGTCCTTCGTCCTCTGTCTTCTGAAGCGCCGCCGACCACGCCAGGCAATTCGCCCCGTCGGCATGGCCGGGCAACGCGTGTTTCACCGCGCCGGTGGCGGCGTCGTGGAGCGTGATACCGCCGGCGGCCGAGGCGGCGGCGAGGAGCGAGCCATCACACCGGTGCTGGCTGCTGCCAGCCCGGTGTTGGTCCTGGCCGTCGCCAGGCAAGGGCGACCAGGCGAGGTCGATGGCGTAGTCGTCGAGGGTCGCGGCCCAGTGCTTGGCGAATTGCATGTGAGGGCAGAGGGTAGCGGTCGCGGCTGGCGAGTGGAGCAGAAAAAAGCCCGGCGGTCAGGCCGGGCCGGGGCGCGAGCCAGCGCGCTGACCTACGCGGCGAGGTGGCGGCGGACATGGCGGCGCAGGTCGAGGGTTCCGGGATGGCGGAGACACCGAGCACGCCGGTGGTGTAGAGCGCGGACGTGTCCCACTCCAGGCCGGCGGTGAGCGCGGGGAGGTTGAGCGTGGCGAAGGCGCCCGACACGCCGCCCCAGTTGAAGAGGTCAAAGCTCTCTCCGCCGCCGACGTTGAAGCCGTTATAAAAGGAGATTTCCAGCGTGCCGCCGAAGGTCGCGACGCCGGTGATGTCGAGGGCGTCGTAGCCCGTGCCGCGGGCGAGGCCGGCGATTTCCAGGACGAGCGTGCCGGTGGAGCCCTGGTTGAAGGAGGAGAGGGTGGCGAGGGTGGGGCTGTTGCCTGGGGCGTAGGTGCCGTTGTTCTGGAGGGCTCCGCTGAAGAGGCCGGCGCCGGTGAGCGTGGCGCCGCTGGCGAGGGTGACGGCGCCGGTGCCGAAGGCGGAACCGGTGGAGTTGCTGATGCGCGTGGTGCCCTCGGCGAGGAGCGTGCCGCCGGTGTAGGTGCTGGCCCCGGCGAGCACGAGTTCGCCGGCGCCGTATCGGTTGAGGCTGCGCGGGCCGCCGCTCTCGCCGATGCTGCCGGAAATCGTGGTGAGGGCGGTGTTGGCGACGGTGAGGTCGCGGTTGCGGGTGAGCGTGAGCGGGCCGGCGAAAGTGAGGGCGGTCGAGCCGGAGACCGTGGTGTCGGCGTTGAGCGAGACGGCGTTGGCGAGGGTGCGGGGACCGCCGGTGGCCTGGAGCGTGCCGCCGTCGAACTGGAGGGTGCCGGTGCCGAGGGCGGTGTCGTCGCCGAGCGCGAGGGTGCCGGCGGCGAGGCGGGTGTCGCCGCTGAGAGTGCCGACGGCGGCGAGGGTGAGGGTGCCGGAACCAAGTTTGGTCAAGGCGCCCATGCCGGTGAGGCCGCCGGTCTGCGTGACGTTGAAGCCTTGGGTGTCGAGCGTGCCGCCGTTGGCGCCGACGGCGAGGGCGCGGAGATCGGCGATGGCGGCGTTGGTGCGGAGGGTGCCGCCGTCGAGGGTGAGCGTGGAGAGGGCGTTGCCGAGGCGGGCGTCGGTGTCGATGGCGACGGCCCCGCCGGTGATGTTGAACGGGGCGTTGAAGGTGTTGTTACCCGTGAGGGTCCAGGTGCCGGCGCCGGCTTTGGTGATCGAGGCGGCCTCGCCGAAGATGCTGCCGGAGAAGGTGGCGTCGCGGTTGTTCGCGCCGACGGAGAGACTAGGGCGTGTATTCAAACCTCGTGGAACCGGATAAAGCGAGTCGGGTCGAAGGCGCGACTATGATGTATCCGAGTCGATGGGAACTGGCGCAGCCGCTGTGGAAGCGGCTAAAAAAATTAACCTGAGCCGGCGCAAAACCCGGCGAGGGCAGATTGGCACACGTGGGGGGCGTCCTCCGCACGATGATC
>JACPPI010000013.1 GCA_016190985.1 Opitutia bacterium
ATATCCACAAGGCCCTCGATCAAATGAACGTGCAGATCCATCATGTGCTCACCGACATCACCGGGGCGACGGGGACCGCCATCTTGGAATCGATCCTCGCCGGGCAACGCGATCCTGCGCACCTCGCTTCGCTGCGCGACAGCCAAGCAATAAGCCAAGCAATAGGGTCAGGCTTTGTAGTTTGTAGTTGACGGTGGAGTTTAGCCTGCTGAACTGCCCGGCATGGCGCGACCCTTGCGAATGGAGTCCGAGGCCGGAGTCTATCACGTCCTGAACCGGGGCAATTACCGGACGGACATCTTCCGCTCCGACAAGGCCAAGGCGGCCTTCCTCAAGTGCCTCGGCGAGGCTTGCCAGAAGACCGGCTGGGCGGTCCATGCGTGGTGCCTGATGTCAAACCACTACCACCTGGCGGTCTCCACCCCCGGGGCCAATCTCGTGGACGGCATGCGATGGCTCCAGGGCACCTTCTCGACCCGGTTCAACCGGATGCGCCAGGAGCGCGGCCATCTCTTCCAAGGCCGTTACAAGAGCCTGCTGGTCGATCCCGACGGCGGCCTGGGTCCGCTTTGCCACTACATCCACCTCAACCCCGTCCGCGCCAAGCTGCGCCCCGTCGCGGATCTGCCGGCCTACCCGTGGACCAGCCTGCGCTGGCTGATGGAGCCGAAGATCCGGCCGGACTGGTATGATCCCCAACCCGCGCTCGACCACGCCGGCGAGCTCGCCGATACGCCCGCCGGCCGCGCCAAATACCTCGCCTACCTCGCCTGGCTCGCCGAAGACGAACCGGCCCGCAAAGTCCAACGCTTCGAGGCCATGTCCCAAGGCTGGATCATCGGCACGTCCGGTTTCGCCCAGTCGATGTTAAAGGAACACCAAGGGCTCATCGGCCAAGGCCGGCGCATGGCCGCCGCGACGCAGGAAACGCGCGAAGCCCTCTGGGGGACCGAGCTGGCCCGGCTCCTGCGCAAACTCCGCCGCACCCCGGCCTATCTGGCCCAGGAGAGCAAGTCCGCCGGATGGAAGGTGGCCCTGGCCGCCGCCCTGAAGGCCCGCACCACCGCGACCAACCGCTGGCTCGGGAAAGCCCTGCACATGGGCGGCCTGCACGAAGTCAGCCGCCAAGTCAGCGCCTGGCACCGCCAGCCCGACCCCGCGCTCCGGCAGAAGCTCGGCCTGGCTACAAACTACAAAGCGTGATTCGCGCGCTGGGGCGGCAAATTTGACCACGGGCTCTGGGTGTCCCAACTGGCGGAGAATTTTGTTTATTCCGCCGCCGGGAGGCGTCAGACAGTGGACTTTCCATGCTCGATCCCAAGCTCCTCCGCGAATCGCCCGAAACCGTGCGCGCCGCCATCGCCCGGAAGCACCTCGACGTCGACCTCGACGCCGTGCTCGCGCTTGACAGCGCCTGGCGCACGCAGTTGAGCGAGGTCGAGGCCACCGCCACCGGCCAGCTGCCCGACAAGGAAGGGCAAATGTATGAGACGACGCCCGACCGGCTCTACGCCGTGCCGACGGCCGAGGTGCCGCTGACCAATTTCTTTCGCGACGAGATCCTCGACGAGGCCGCGCTGCCGGTGTGCCGCTGCGCCTACACGCCGTGCTTCCGCCGCGAGGCGGGGAGCTACGGCAAGGACGTGCGCGGGCTGAACCGCGTGCACCAGTTCGACAAGGTCGAGCTGCTCAAGTGGGTGCACCCGTCCGCCAGCTATGATGAGTTGGAAAAACTCCGCGCCGACGCCGAGCGGCTGTTGCAAAAGCTCGAACTGCCCTACCGTGTGCTGCTGATGTGCGGCGGTGATCTCGGCTTCGCCCAGTCGAAGAAATACGACCTCGAGGTCTGGGCCGCCGGCCAGAAGCGCTGGCTCGAGGTGTCGAGCTGTTCCAATTTCGAGTCCTTCCAGGCCCGCCGGGCGCAGATCCGCTTCCGCAGCAAGGAAACCGGCAAGCCCGAGCTGGTGCACACATTGAACGGCTCCGGCCTTGCCGTGCCGCGCGTGCTCGCCGCGCTGCTGGAAAACAATCTGCAGGCCGACGGCCGGGTGAAGATCCCCGCCGCGCTGGTCCCGTATTTCGGCAAGGAATATCTATCCTTTAAATAATCCGCTCCTGTCATTCTGAGCGAAGCGAAGAATCCAGTCGTTCGTTCATGGCATGAGCACCTTATAACTGGATTCTTCGCTTCGCTCAGAATGACACGCAAAGAAAAGTCTCCGAAGGGTTGGAGCGCCGTGGCCGCGCGGGTGGGGGAACTGCTGCCGCCCGCCCGGCTGCATCCGGCGGTGCTGGCCTGGGCCGCCAAGCGGCGAATGCCGGGAACGTGGGGCATCGCATTTTCCGGCGGGGCGGACTCGCTGGCGCTGCTGCTGCTGCTGCGGGCGCATTTCCCGGGGCGCCGGCTGGTCGCGTTGCATTTCAACCACCGGCTGCGGGGCCGGGCCGCGGACGCTGATGCGGCCTTTTGCACCCGGGTTTGCCGGGCCCTCGGGGTGAAGTGTGTGGTCGGTGCCTGGCGCACCGCCCCCAAGACCGCCAGCGAGGGTGAAGCTCGCAGCGCCCGGCATGAGTTTTTCGGCCGCGCTCTGAAAAAACTGCGCACGAAGGCGCTGTGGCTCGCGCACCAGCAGGATGACATCGCCGAGAGCATGCTGATGCGGTTGGCGCGCGGCAGCGGAGCGGGCGGCCTGGCCGCGCCGCGGCCGGTGCAGAAGTTCCCCGACGGCCGGGTGTATCTGCGGCCCTTGCTGACGCTGAAGAAGACCGAGCTGGTGGCCGCGCTCAATAGGGCCGGCACGGTCTGGCGCGAGGACACCTCGAACGCGGGCGACGATCATTTCCGGAATAGGATCCGGCGCCGCGTGCTGCCCGCGTGGGCCAAGGCCGCCGGACGCGACGCCGTGGCCGGCGCCGCCCGGGCGCGCGAGCTGCTGGAGGAGGACGAAACGGCGCTCGAAGCCTGGCTCGATGAACTCAAGCCCATGGACCGGCGCGGCCGGCTCGATCTGGACAAACTGAAGGGCAAACCCCGCGCCGTGCTCCGGCGGGCGTTGCACCGCTGGCTGCTGGTGGTGCGGCCGGAGACGGATCTGTCGCGGCAGGGCTTCAGCCAGTTGCTCGCCGCGCTGGAGCGCGGGCGCGACACGCGTTTCAGCCTAGGGGCCAAGGGCTTTGCCGTCGTGCGCCGCGGCCTTTTGAAGTTCCGGCGCGCCTGATGGGTTCCAATATCGGGACAATATTCCGCCAGTCGTTCGTTTGACTTATCCCGACGGAACCTCCAGCTTGCCCGACCACTCTCATCCCTCATGGCCGACAACAACGACAACAAGAAGCGCAGTCCCCTCAAGAGCCTCCCGCCCGACGGCTTTCCGCTCAAAACCGGCCTGATCTGGATCGCCATCATCGTGGCCATCGTCGCGCTCTTCCTGCTGAATCCGGCCAAGGCCCCGCAGCCGGCCACCCTCAAGATCCAGCAGGTTGTCGAGCTTGCCGAGAGCGGGCAGATCGCCACCGGCTCCATCCAGCCCGACGGCACCGGCGGCCGCGACTGGTCTCAGCTGACCGGCGAGACCAGGGAACCCATCCTGCGCAACGAGACCGGCCCGACCAGGGCCTTCGTCGCCACCGGCCGGCTGACCGACGGCAATCTTGAGCTGTTGCAGAAGTCCAAGATCTTCGTCGAGAGACCGGCGACGACCGCCATGACGCAGCTGCTCTTCAACGTGCTGCCGTTTGTCATTGTCATCGGTCTGCTCTATTTCCTGTTCGTGCGGCAGCTCCGCCAGGCCGGCAAGGGCGCGCTCAGCTTCGGCAAGAGCCGCGCCAAGATGCTCACCCGCGACAAGGACCGCGCGACCTTCGCCGACGTGGCCGGTTGCGACGAGGCCAAGGAGGAGGTCAGCGAGGTGGTCGAGTTCCTGCGCGACCCGAAGAAATTCCAGAAGATCGGCGGCCGCATCCCCAAGGGCATCCTTATGGTCGGCCCCCCGGGCACCGGCAAGACGCTCCTCGCCAAGGCCATCGCCGGCGAGGCCGACGTGCCCTTCTTTTCCATCAGCGGTTCGGACTTTGTGGAGATGTTCGTCGGCGTCGGCGCCAGCCGCGTGCGCGACATGTTCGAGCAGGGCCGCAAGAACGCCCCCTGCCTCATCTTCATCGACGAGATCGACGCGGTCGGCCGGCAGCGCGGCGCCGGCCTCGGCGGCGGCAACGACGAGCGCGAACAGACGCTCAACTCGCTCCTCGTGGAGATGGACGGCTTCGACACCCAGGAGGGCGTCATCATCATCGCCGCGACCAACCGGCCCGACGTGCTCGACAGCGCGCTGCTGCGCCCGGGCCGCTTCGACCGCCAGGTCTACATCGACCTGCCCGACATCATCGGCCGCGAGCAGATCCTGCGCGTCCACGCCCGCAAGATCACGCTC
The DNA here is from genome assembly GCA_016190985.1 of Opitutia bacterium. Classification (GTDB taxonomy): domain Bacteria; phylum Verrucomicrobiota; class Verrucomicrobiia; order Opitutales; family Opitutaceae; genus Lacunisphaera. The sequence continues at coordinate 4,431 of JACPPI010000013.1, forward strand.
TCCGAGAATGTCGACCTCGCCATCCTCGCGCGCGGCACCCCCGGTCTCTCCGGCGCCGAGCTGGCCAACCTGCTCAACGAGGCCGCCCTGCTGGCCGCCCGCCGCAACAAGAAGAAGGTCGAGATGGTCGATGTCGACGACGCCCGCGACAAGGTCCTGTGGGGCCGCGAGCACCGCCGCGTGATGGACGACAAGGAAAAGAAGGCCCTCGCCTGGCACGAGGCCGGCCACGCCGTGGTGGGAGCGGTGCTCGATGACGGCACGTTCCCCGTGCACAAGGTCACCATCATTCCCCGCGGCCAGAGCCTGGGCAGCACGACCTATCTCGCGACCAAGGACATCCTCGGCCGCAGCAAGAAACAATATCTCGACCGGGTCTGCACGGCGATGGCCGGTCGGATCGCCGAGGAGCTGGTCACCTCCGACATCAGCGACGGCGCCTCGGGCGACATCAAGCAGGCGACCAAGATCGCCCGCGCCATGGTCTGCGATTTCGGCATGAGCGAGCTCGGCCCCATCGCCATGGGCGAGAACCAGGACACCGTCTTCCTGGGGCGCGACATCACGCGCTCGCAGCACATCAGCGAGGACACGGCCCGCCGGGTGGATGCCGCGGTCTCGGCCCTGATCGACTCCGAATACAAGCGCGCCCAGAAGATCATCTCGGAACACCGCCCGGCCCTCGACAAAATCGCCGAGGCCTTGCTGGAAAACGAGACGATCGAGGGCCGCCACGTGCTGGAGATTCTCAAGGACGGGGCGATCACTTCGCCCATCGTCATGGTGAAGCAGCCGCCTCGCACCGGGCAGGACGCCGGCAAGGTCGCCTCGAAGCCCGCGCCCGAGGCCCCGGGCGGCGCGCCCGCGCCGAGCCCGGCGTAAGCGGCAAAAGGTGGAGCGGGCTGACCCCAGCACGCTTGGTGGGAATCCCAAGTCCATCAGCGCGTTGAGGTCAACGCGCTCCACCTCGATTTGAGGGTTGCCCGGTGAGCCGCCGGCGGGCACAAATCGCGGCACGTTGACTATGAAAATCTGCTGCATTGGCGCCGGTTATGTGGGCGGGCCGACCATGGCCATGATCGCCCTGAAGTGCCACGACATCACCGTGACGGTGGTCGACATGAACGCCGCGCGCATCGCCGCCTGGAACAGCGGCACGCTCCCGATCTTCGAGCCGGGCCTGGATGACGTTGTCAAGCAGGCCCGCGGCCGGAACCTGTTCTTCTCCACCGACGTCGCCGGGCAGATCAAGCAGGCCGACATCATCTTCGTGGCGGTCAACACCCCGACCAAGACCTACGGCGTCGGCGCCGGCCGCGCGGCCGACCTGCGCTACATCGAGTCGGTCGCCCGCACCATCGCCGAGCACGCCGAGACCGGGAAGATCATCGTGGAGAAATCCACCATCCCGGTGAAGACGGCCGACGCCATCAAGACCATCGTCGCCTCCAACTCCAAGGGCCTGAAGTTCTCCGTGCTGTCCAACCCCGAGTTCCTCGCCGAGGGCACGGCCGTCGCCGACCTGCTCAACCCCGACCGCGTGCTCATCGGCGGCGAGCGCACGCCCGAGGGCGAGAAGGCCATGGCGACCCTCGCCGGCGTCTACGCCCGCTGGGTGCCGCGCGACCGCATCATCACGACCAACCTCTGGTCGTCCGAACTGTCCAAGCTCGTGGCCAACGCCTTCCTCGCGCAGCGCATCTCGTCGATCAATTCCATCTCCGCCCTCTGCGAGGCGACCGGCGCCGACGTGGACGAGGTGGCCAACGCCATCGGCAAGGACAGCCGCATCGGCCCGAAATTCCTGAAAAGCTCCGTCGGCTTCGGCGGCTCCTGCTTCCAGAAGGACATCCTCAACCTGACCTACTTGTGCGAGAGCTTCGGCCTGCCCGAGGTCGCCGCCTACTGGACCAGCGTCGTCGGCATCAACGACTGGCAGAAGCAGCGCTTCGCCGCCCGCATCGTGAAGGAGCTGTTCAACACCGTCGCCGACAAGAAAATCGCCGTGCTCGGCTTCGCCTTCAAGAAGGACACCAACGACACGCGCGAATCCGCCGCGATCAACGTCGTGCGCGACCTGCTCGCCGAGCACGCCAAGGTCAGCGTCTACGACCCCAAGGTGCCGGCGGAGGAGATCCGCCGCGATGTGCTGGGCAAGCCTTCGACAGGCTCAGGCCAGGAGGCGACGGACAATCCGCGCCTGACCGTCGCCAAGGACGCCTACGAAGCCTGCGCCGGGGCGCACGCCATCGCCATCGTGACCGAGTGGGACGAGTTCAAGACGCTCGACTACGCCAAGATTTTCGCCGGCATGCCCAAACCCGCCTGCCTGTTTGACGGCCGCAATATCGTGGACCTCGCCGCGCTACGGAAGATCGGCTTCAAGGCCTCCGGCATCGGCAAACCACCGGGCGGCCGTCGCGAGGGCGATGTAGCGTGATACGTGGCAGAGCGGCCCCGCTACGTCTAACGTTAAGGTCAGGGGCGACGAGGCGCAGAGCTCCGTCGTTGTCTGTGCCGGTTGGTTGAGCCTTCTTCATTTCTACTTTGGGAATGGCTGATTGAAGTCTCGAATCTGCTTGTCAGCGCAATCGTATTCGGCCGCGACAATCAAACCCCGATGGTCTGTCCTCCCGAGTGACACCGCTTCTTCCAGCTTTCGGAGTGATCCCTGCGCTAGAAAAAGCGCACATCTAGCTAGCCTATCGGAGCCGAGGTCCTCGAACCAAAGGTGAACCTGGCCGATGGCGTCAGCAGGATACTCCTCAATCACGCGATCCACAATATCGCGGGGATAATTTTCAAGGCTGCGACTCTTGCTACCGAGGTTCATCTTTGTTCGTCCACCAGTGTTAGTCGGTCAAGGCCGATAGCCAAGTTGGGCGCGGCTCCATGAGGCTAAAACAGCATCTAAGTTGGTCGGAGACAAGCCGGCTTATTTATCAGGTAGGGCGGAGCAGCCCGCACCGCCGAGGCTGGAGCACTCGTCGCGGTCCCGCCCTACCTTCAGATGAACCCGAGCGGCTTGTAGTCCTTGCCGAGGATGGCGCTGGATTTGCAGCCGAGCCACTGGTCCAGCACGGTCGAGTAGACGGCGCGGAAGTCGGTCGAGTATTGCAGGTCCTGGTTGTGCGCCACGTCGAGCTTGGGCGCCGTGCCGTGCAGACCGGCCTTGAGCTTCGAGCCGAGCACGAAGAGCGGGGCGGCGGTGCCGTGGTCGGTGCCGCGGCTCTCGTTCTCACTCGGGCGCCGGCCGAACTCGGAGAAGGTCATCGTCAGCACCTGGCCGTCGAGCTTCTTGGCCTCGAGGTCTGACTGGAAGGCGGCGAGGCCCTCGGAGAGCTGCTTGAGCAGGTTGGCGTGGGTGTTGACCTGGTTATTGTGCGTGTCGAAGCCGCCGAGGGAGACGTAGTAGACGCGGGTGGCGGTGCCGGCGGCGATGAGGGCGGCGACGTTGCGCAGCGAGCCGCCGAAGGGTGTGCCGGGGTAGTCTGTCTTGGTCTGGTAATTGGCCAGCACCTTTTGGAATTTCTTCTCGGTGACGAGCGCGTCCATCATCGTGTGGCGCAGGTAGCCGGCGTTGTCGTGGTCGTCGGCGCCGGCGGGTTGCTGGACGATCTGCTCGAGGAGGGCGAGGTTCTCGGACTGCTGGCGGCGGTTGCGGCCGACGGGCAGGCTGAAGGTGGGGTGCTGGTGCGCGCTGAGGAAGGACTGCGGCACCTCGTTGCTGATGTTGACGCCGCAGGGATCGTCGCCCTCGGGCGTGCCGGCGCAGGCATTGTCGAAGAAGCGGCCGAGCCAGCCGGTGGGCAGGGTCTCGTTGCTGTCGCTGGCCGTCTCCCATATCTCGGTCGAGCGGAAGTGGCTGCGGTTGGGGTTGGGATAGCCGACGTTCTGCACGATGCCGAGCTTGCCGTCGCGCAGCAGGCCGTGAAGCGCGGCGCAGGCGCTGTTCAACGCAAGGTGGTCGTTGATCTTGAGGAGCTGGTCCGCGCCAAGGCCGAGGGTGGGTCGGAGCCGGCGGTAGTGTGGGTCGGCGTAGGGCACGACGGTGTTGAGGCCGTCGTTGCCGCCGGCGAGCTGCACGAGGACGAGGATGCTGCGGTCCTTCTCGGGGGCAGGGGCCTGGGCAAAGGCGGACTCGACGAGGAACCCCGGGGCGAAGCGGCTGAAGGCGAGCAGGCCGACGCCCTTCGCGCCGTATTGGAGGAACTCGCGGCGGGTGGAGGGCAGCAGGTGGGCGGGATTTTTCATGCTCAGCAGAGTTGGTAGTTCGGGGATTCGAGCAGGGTGGCGAGGGCGGCGTGGGTGGCGGCCTCGGGCCGGCTGTGCTGCCCGCTGCGCTGGAGGAAGGCGGCAATCTGGCCTTCGAGTTCCGAGCCGGACAGCACGGGCAGGTGGGTGCGGACCAGCTCGCGGGCGCGGTCGGCGGCGGGGAGCTTGGCCCAGGCGGCGAGGCGCGCCTGGTCGAGCGTGAAGTTGGTGACGCCGTCGGCGTAGGACGCCGCGAGGTCGAGCTGTTCGTCGGCGTTGAGGTTGTCCTCGTTGATGGGCGAGAGCAGGGCGAGGATCAGCTGGCGGCGGGCGGCCAGTGTCGCGGAGTTGATCCAACTGCGTCCGCCCACCCAGCCGCGGACGTTGGGCGGGTCGAACGGCATCTGGCCCATCGCGCGCAGGCTGCCCATGAGCGGGCGGGCGAGCGGAGCGACGCTGAGCCCGAGATCCTGGACGAGGCCGAGGTAGAACTGGATGGGGCTCTTGATGTAGCCGTCGCGGAAGGGCGGGGCGAAAAAGGCCCGGCTGCTGAAGAATTTCACGGCCAGCTTGCGGAGATCATAACGCTCGCCCGCCCACCATGCGCCGAGCGCGTCGGTGTGGCCGGCGGGCAGCGCGGTTTCGCTGAGGTAGAAGCGGATCATCTCCTTCGGCAGGAAGGTGCCGGCGGCCTTCTGCTTGAACACGAGTCCGATGACATCGTCGCCCGTGAAGCGCCCGGTGTGGCCGAAGACGGTCTTCGTGCCGTTGTCGTGCTGGCGCTGGACGAGGGCGAATTCGCCCTGCCGCTGCCGGTAGCCGGTGAAGGCGCGGGCGGCCTGCTTGATGTCGTTCTCCGTGTAGTTGCCCTCGCCGAGGGTGAAGAGCTCGAAGAGCTCGCGGGCGAAATTCTCGTTGGGCGCCTCGGGCTTGCTCTGCTGGAGGTCGAGGTAGGCGATCATGGCCGGCGAGCGGGACATGGCCTTGGCGAGATCGACCGCGCCGCCCAAAGCGTGCCGGCGGAGGATGTCGTGATGCTGGTAGATCAGCGCGGAATTCTTGACCTTGTCGACGCCGACCACCCAGACGTCGGAGAGGAAGAGCAGCCACTTCTCGGCCGGGGAGCACTCGGGGCGGCTCGCGACGGTCAGCCATTTGATGGTCAGGTCAAAGAGCGCCTCGCGGGAGCGCTCCCGCGCCTCCTGCTGGGCCAGGCGCTTCTCCTCGGCGCTGCCGGAGCTGATGCGGCGGTAGAGCGCGGGGCCTTCCTTCTCAAGGTTGGCGATCTGCACCGGCTTGGCCAGCGCGGGCATTTTCGCGAAATAGCGCTCGACGGTCCGGACCGGGCCGTCCTGCAACGCGCGGGGAAGCTCGACCGGGTGCGCGCTGAAACCGATGCGCTGGAGGAGGTGGCGGGCGGCGGCCTCATTCCACTCGGCGGCGGGCAGGGGTTGCCAGGCCTCGGTGGCGTTGAGGATCTTCTGCGGCTGGCCCATGGTCGTTGGCTAGGAGACGAAAACGACGGGCGGCGGTTTCAACCTAGGGCCGGATTCCTTTGGCGGTGGCGGCGCTGTGCACCTGCGCGGACCACTTCTTGTAGTCGGGGGCCTCGTGTTGGAAGGCGTCGGGCGCAGCGACCGGACGGAACAGGTCGTCCGTGCCCAGCGCGGCGAAAAGCCGCGCGAGGCCGTAGCTGCAGGTCGCGGCTGGGCGGGGCGGCGGGGCCCAGGCGCGGAAATTTTCCGGCGTCAGCAATTCGCCCGCCGGCAAGGCGGTCGCGGCCACGCGCTGCAAGGGCGCGAGCGTGCCGTCGGCACTGACCATCTGCACGTGCCAGGTGTCGCGCCGGGCGTCGGCGATCACGGCGAAAGCGCGCGGCGATAGCGTCCACGCGAAGCGGGCGGCGAGGGCGAGGCTTTGATAGGCGTAGGTGGGGCGGGGCTTGATCACCTGCCAGGTGCGCAGCGCCATGGCGATGGTGCGCGTGCCGAGCATCGAGCCGGGACCTTCGCAAAAGACAAACGCGCCGAGGTCGTCGAGCTTGAGCCCGGCCTCACTCAACAGAGCATCGGTGCCCGCGAAGATCCCGGTGCCGGCCTCGTCGTCGGTCCGGCGCCATTCCGCCGGGGCGTCGGAACGGAGCAGTCCGACCTGCACGCCGGCCGAGGCGGCGTCGAGGACCAGCAGGCGGTGGTGATCGGCTAGGAGGTGAAGCAATGTGGCCATCGCGGCAGCAGCTTGGGTCAAGCTTGCAGAAGCTCCAAGCTCCAACCTCCAAGCTTCAGGGAATAAACAGATTCCAGCAACTTGGCTGTCGGCCATATGCGGCGTTTACTGGCGCTTGGCGTTTCAGAAACAGACCTTGACCGCGAGGGCGCGCGACCTACGTTGGCCGGTTCATCGACTGAGATCCGCCACTCTTTATCCGCCGTGAACGTCCAAATCACCGACATCAACGAAACCCGCAAAACGCTGACCGTCACCCTCGACAAGGGTGAGGTGGACGGCGAATACCACGCCACGCTCGGCGCGTTCACCAAGCAGGTCAGCCTGCCCGGCTTCCGCCCCGGCAAGGCCCCGGCCGCGATGGTCGCCAAGCGCTTCGGCAAGGAGCTGAAGGACGAGTTCAAGCAGAAGGTCATCGGCAAGGCCTACCGCGACGGCCTCGACCAGTCCAAGCTCGTGGTGCTCTCGCTCGTCGATGTCGAGGAAGGCGCGATCGAGCCCGGCCTGTCCGCCGCCATCAAGCTCACCGTCGACGTGCGGCCGGAAATCAAGCTGCCGGACTACCATGGCATCGTCACCGAGACCCGGCCCACCGAGCCCACTGACGCCGAAGTCGAGACCGTGATCGAAGGCCTGCGGGCCGAGCGCGCGGATTTCAAGGTGGCCGACCGCGCCGCCGCCAAGGGCGACTATGTGCGCTTCGGCTACACCGGCACGCTCGACGGCCAGCCGCTCACCGAGGTCGTCGGCGACAAGGGCATCTATGCCGCCGCGCCGCAGACCTGGGAGGAGGTCGAGGGCGCCAGCGAGGGCCTGCTGCCGGGCATGTCCAAACAGATCACCGGCCTGAAGGCGGGCGACAAGAAGGACGCCAAGGTCACTTTCCCGGCGGATTTCGCCGCCGTCCCGGCGCTGGCCGGCAAGACTGCCGCCTACGCCATCGAGGTGCAGGAAGTCCGTGAGCGCGCGCTGCCGCCGCTCGACGAGGCCTTCTTCAAGGCCAACCAGGCCGGCGACCTCGCCGGCCTCCAGACCTCAATCCGCACCAATCTGAGGATGCGCAAGGAATACGAGAACCGCGCCGCGCAGCGCCGGCAGGTGACCGACGCGCTGGTCGCGCAGGCGATTTTCCCCGTGCCCGACAGCCTGATCGCCTCCGAGCGCGACGGCGTGCTCCGGCAGTTCATCGAGGAGAACATGCGCCGCGGCGTGCCGCAGGAGGACTTTGAGAAGAACAAGAAGGAGCTCTACGACAGCGCCACCAAGGCCGCCGTCTCCCGCGTCAAGGTGCAGCTGATGCTCGCCAAGATCGCCGAGGCCGAGAAGCTCGAGGTCGAGGAGAAGGATTTCAACAACTGGATCATGCGCGAGGCCATGCGTTCCGGCTCGAAACCCGACAAGATCGCCAAGGACCTGGGCAAGGACCGCGAGCAGCTCCGCGCCATCCAGCAGCAGCTCCTGTTCGACAAGGCCCTTGATTTTCTGGTCGGGCGGGCTACCGTCAGGACGGCCACAGCCAAAGCATGAGCTACTACGTCCCCATCGTCCTCGAAAACACCGGCCGCGGCGAGCGGTCGATGGACATCTACAGCCGGCTCCTCAAGGACCGCATCATCTTCATCGGCACGCCGATCGACGACATGGTGGCGAACCTGGTCATCGCCCAGATGCTGTTCCTGCAGATGGAGGAGCCGAAGAAGGACATCCACCTCTACATCAACTCCCCCGGCGGCGTCGTGACGGGCGGCATGGCCATCTACGACACGATGAACTTCCTGCAGTGCGACATCGTCACCTACTGCATCGGCATGGCGGCCAGCATGAGCACCGTGCTCCTCGCGGCCGGCACCAAGGGCAAGCGTTTCGCGCTCCCCAACAGCCGCGTGATGATCCACCAGCCCTCGGGTGGCGCGGGCGGCCAGGCGGCCGACATCGCCATCCAGGCGAAGGAAATCCTCCGCTGGCGCCGGACCCTCAACGAGACCATCGCCAAGCACACCGGCAAGACCGCGGCCCAGATCGAGATCGATTCCGACCGCGACTACTACCTGAGCGCCGAGGAGGCCAAGACCTACGGCATCGTGGACCACGTCGTCGCCTCGACCCGCGACGCCCAGAAGATCGCCCAGACCGCGGCGGCCTGAGGCCTTTTGCAGGCCGGTTTAGGACGGGAAAAGCCCTCGACTAAAGCCGGCAAATCCTGACCATACCGCCATGGCCAAATCCTCGCGCATGACGCTCTGCTCGTTCTGCGGCAAGTCGCAGGCGGAAGTCCGCAAGATCATTGCGGGCCCCGGCGTCTACATCTGCGACTCCTGCGTCAACGTCTGCAAGACGATCATCGACCGCGAGGTGAAGGCCCCGACGGCCGAGGGCGCCAAGCCGGCCTTCCGCCTGGTCAAGCCCTCCGAGATCAAAAAGGTCCTCGACGACCATGTGATCGGCCAGGACCACGCCAAGAAGGTCCTCTCGGTCGCCGTCTACAACCACTACAAGCGCCTCAATTTCGACGCCGGCTCGGGCAACAACCGCGAGGTCGCCTCCATGCCCGCCGAGTTCAGCGACGTCGAGGTCGAGAAGAGCAACATCCTGCTCGTCGGCCCGACCGGCTCGGGCAAGACCCTGCTGGCCCGCTCGCTCGCCCGCATCCTCGACGTGCCCTTTGCCATCTCCGACGCCACCACGCTGACCGAGGCCGGCTACGTCGGCGAGGATGTCGAGAACGTTGTTCTCCGCCTGCTGCAGGCGGCGAACTACGACGTGAAGAAGGCCGAGTGCGGCATCATCTACATCGACGAGATCGACAAGATCCGCCGCACCACGGAAAACGTCTCCATCACGCGCGACGTCTCCGGCGAGGGCGTGCAGCAGGCGCTGCTCAAGATCCTCGAGGGCACCACCTGCAACGTGCCCCCCCAGGGCGGCCGCAAGCACCCGAACCAGGAATACATCCAGGTCAACACCTCGAACATCCTCTTCGTCTGCGGCGGCGCCTTCGTCGGCCTCAACGAGGTCATCAAGAAGCGCCTCGGCCAGCGCTCGCTCGGTTTCCACATCAACGAGAAGGACCACGACCTCACGCCCGACGAGATCATGCGCGGCGTCGCCCCCGAGGACCTGATCCGCTTCGGCATGATCCCCGAGTTCATCGGCCGCCTGCCGGTCGTCTCCGTGCTCGACGAGCTGAAGATCGCCGACCTGGAAAAGGTCCTGCTCCGCACCAAGAACTCGATGGTGAAGCAGTATTCCAAGCTCTTTGCCATGGACGGAGTGCAGCTCAAGTTCACGCGCGATGCCGTGCTGGCCATCGCCAAGCGCGCCATCGAGCTGAAGACCGGCGCCCGCGCCCTCCGCGCCATCCTGGAAAAGATCATGCTGGAGGTCATGTATGACCTGCCCCAGCGCGACGACATCGTGGAGGTCATCATCGACCAGTCGGTGGTGGAAGGCCGCAAGAAACCGCAGCTGAAGAAACTCGGCCGCGGCGTCGCCACGAGCAAAGACGCGGCCTGAGGATTCGCCGTGAATCGGGTAGCCATCGGAATTGCCGTGCTTCTGGCCGCGCTCTCCGGGGCGCGCGCCATAGTCATTGTCGGTGGGACGGGCGTGGAGAACTTCACCGCGCCGCCGTCCGATCCCGGGTTTGCCAATGTAGGAAACATCGGCGTCTATCTTGGCAACTATGGCGGCAACTACTGGGTGCTGACCGCCACGCATGTCGGCCCGGGCAACATCGTGCTTGGCGGCAACACCTACACGATGGTGGGCGGGTCCGCCATCACCGTGCTCAACGGCAACAGCACCCCCACCGATCTCACGCTTTTCCGCATCACAGCCGATCCTGGACTGCCCACTCTCAATCTGCTTTCCGGCTCCAACCCCGGCGCCAGCTCGATCGTGCGGATGATGGGTGATGGTCTGAGGGAAAGCACCTTTACGCAGTGGGGCATCACGGTGCAGGGAGGCAGCAACGATGACATTTGGACGCCGGGGGGCGGGACGGACAAATCGGGCTACACCACAACAGGCAGCTTGGGGGTCCGCTGGGGCGATTCTATTGTGGTGGGAAACACCACCTTCAATGTCGGGACCGGCAACACGGACGGCTTCTACATGGGGTTTAGCAATACGATGGGCATCTCGATGGCCCAGGGCGGCGATTCCGGCGGGGCGACCTTCTACTACACCGGAGGCACCTGGTATCTGGCCGGCATCCTCAGCGCCATAGGCACCTTTGGTTCAGGTGATTCACCCGACAACCAGCCGGCGAACACGGCGGTGTTTGGCAATATCACGGTCGCCGCCAGCGTCGCCAACTACAACAGCTTCATCTTATCGGCCATTCCCGAGCCTTCTGCCTATGCGATCTTGGCGGGATTGCTGGCGCTTGGTCTCGCGGGAATTGTCCGCCGGCGCAACGCGGCCTGAATTTGGCTCGTGAGCGGTCGGGTTGCGGCGCAAACTGTGCGCCGTGTCCGCTACCTTGCCCTTGCTCCTTCGCACGCCGGCCGCCGACCTGAGCCCGGCTTTTCGCCGGTGGCTGACGGTCGCCCTGTTGGGCTATGTGCTGCTCGGCACGGCGGTGATGGATCGGTGGCAGCACCGGGCCGGCCAGTCCATCCGCGACCTCGGCTTTGGCTATGGCGTGCTCATCTCGGCCATCGAGGACACCGGCGAGTATCGGGTGTCCGAGGGCGTGCATTACCCGGGGGTGGCCTTCAGCGCGCACCGGCTGCCCTTCATCCCCTTTTTCCTGATCGCGTTGAAGGACACGCTGGGCGACGACCTCCGGTGGGTGGCGCTGGTGAAGTGTCTGTTTTTTGGCGGCCTGCTGGTGGCGGCGGTCGCCACGGTGCTGCGCACCGCCCGCGCGCCGCTGTGGGCGGTGCTGTTGCTGCTCGGCGTGGTGCTCACGATGCCGCGTTGGGCGCTGAACGTCTTTGAGGTCGGGCTGGAGGAGGGCTACAACATCACGGTGCTCGCCCTGCTTTTCGTGCTGCTGTGGTTTGACGATGCGGCGGGACGGGCCCGGGTCGGCTGGGTGCTGGCCGTGGGCTGCATGCTGGGGCTGCTGGTTTTTCTCAAAAGCTCGATGGTCTACTGGAGTCTCGCCGTGCCGGTGCTGGTCGGGCTGCGGCGGCGGGATTGGCGGGAGGCCGTTGCCCTGTTGCTTGTGGTAACAGTGGCCCTCTATGGGCTGGCGGCCTTCAATGCGCGCAATGCGGGCCGCTTCACCGTCGGTTCTTCGTGGGAAGGCTGGAACCTTTACAAAGGCAACAGCGAGCATTCGCCGGGGCTGTATCCGCCCTACAGCCTCGATATCCTCGATTACGAGGGGAAGGTCACGGCCGACCGGCCGCTGGCCGACGAGTGGGACCACAACGCCTATTTCAAGCAGCGGGCCGTCGCCTTCGTCCGGACGCATCCGCGCGAATTTTTCGAACTGGCGGTGCGCAAGGCCTGGATCTTCTACGGCGAGGTGCGGGCCTCGGGGCTGGCGCAGCGGGGCGAGTCGCGCTACGCCCGGGCGGAATACCTGCTGCAGATCCCGTGGATGCTCGCCTTCCGGATGATGCTGTGGGCGGCCATCGGCCTGGCGGTGCGGACGCTGTGGCGTGCGCCGTGGCGGTCGGACGCGGCCATGGTGGCGCTGACCTACCTGGCTTTTCTCGCGCTTTATTCCGTCTTTCACGTGATCGGCTTCGCCTACGAGCGCCACGTGATGCCGGTGGTCATGCCTACGGCCCTCTACCTCCTCTGGCGCTGGAGCGAGAACGCGAAGGTGGGCGTCGGTGTCCCCACCGACGCCAGTCGCCGATAGGGACATCGGCGACCACCTCGGCGGGATCATCAGCCTTCGCCAAGGCTACGGCCTGACAAGGCGATCCCGCCCTACATCACCAGTTGAAACTCTCGCCCCGGCCGATGCTTTTGGCGAAGGCGGCGAAGAGCTTCACGCAGTTCTCCACATCCTCCAGGTCCACGACCTCGCTGGGCGTGTGCATGTAACGGAGCGGGATCGAGACGAGGCCGCAGGCCACGCCGCCCCGGGCCATCTGGACGGCGCGGGCGTCGGTGCCGGTGGGGCGGGGGTCGGCCTCGAGTTGGTGGGGGATCTTCGCCTTCTTGGCGCAGGCGATAAGCCGGTCGAAGACCTTGGGGTTGATGTTCGGCCCGCGGCAGATGATCGGGCCGCCGCCGAGCTTGGTCTCGCCGAACTTGCGCTGGTCGCAGTCAGGGTGGTCGGTGGCGTGGCCGACATCGACGATCAGCGCCACGTGCGGGTCGACGGCAAACGCCGAGGCCTGGGCGCCGCGCACGCCGATCTCCTCCTGCGTGGTGGCGACGGAGACGACGCGGGCGTTGAGCCTGGCCTTGGTCTTCGCGAGGCGGATGAGCGCCTCGCCGACGATGTAGGCGCCGACCTTGTTGTCGAAGGCGCGGGCCGTGCCGATGCTGCCGGTGATCAGCTCGAACTCGTGGTCGTAGGTCGCCACGTCGCCGATGGCGACACGGGTGAGGGCCTCGGCCTTGGTCTTGGCGCCGATATCGATCCAGATCTCGTGGATCTCGGGCACCTTTTTCCGGTCGGCCTCGTCCATCAGGTGGATGGCGCGTTTGCCGGTCACGCCCTTCACCGTGCCGGCGGCGGTCTGGATGATGACGCGGCGGCCCGAGATGATGCTGCGGTCGTGGCCGCCGATGGTGTCGAAATAGAGGAAGCCGTCCTTGTTGACGTAGGTGATGATGAGGCCCAGCTCGTCCATGTGGCCGGCCAGCATCAGGGTGGGGCCGCCCTTGGAATTGAGCGTGGCGAGGCGGTTGCCGAGGGCGTCGTTGGCGTAGGCGGCGGCGTGGGGTTTGACGAAGCGATCATAGACGGCCTGGGCCTGCGCCTCGGCCCCGGAGGGCGACTTGGCCTTGAGCAGTTCGACCAGAAATTCAGGGGCACGATAGGGGGACATGATGGGTAGGTATGGGTGATCGTGATGGCCCGCAAAGGCAAATTGCGGGTGGGCTGCCCTCGGGATCAGAATTGAAACACCGCCGTCGAGGTCACGCCATAGCGGCAGGGGCCCGTGCTTTCGAAGACGATGAGCTCTGCTTGCGGCGCCATTTCGGCGAATTCCGGATACATCCAGTAGTCGTCGACCACGATCAGGCCGCCGGGCCGCACGGCCTGGAGCGCGAGCCGGAAGCAGTGTGGGCGCAACGCGCCGTAAGGCCCCGTCGTGAAGCCGCAGAAACCGTCCACGATGATGACATCGAATCGCCGGCCCGCGAGCGCGCGGAAATACGGCAGCTCCTGGTAGCGGGCTGCCTCGGCGTCGCCGAAGGCATGCAGGTCGCACTGCAGGTTGGCCAACCCGAGCTGTCGGGCGCACGCGGTGACGCTGCGGTGCCACGCGGCGTCGTTCTCAACGCTATGCACGAATTGGGCGCGACGGGCGAAGAACACCGAGGAGCCGCCGCTGCCGAACTCGAAGACTTCATGTGCCGGTTGCAAGGTCCGCTCCAGAAAATCGATGGCGCCGTAGGAGAACCAGGGCAGCTGCAGGTCCAGCGGGGACCGGCCCCAGCAGGGAAGATGGACAAGATAACGCAGCCAGTGCGTGGGATGAGTGAGCAGAGAGCCAGTCAGGCGGATCAGTTTTTGGCTGGTGGATGTATCCATAGTTCAACAGGGCAATCGGCGGGCGATCTCCTCCAGCGGGTAGGTGACGATCTCCGCGAGCGTCGGGTGATACCACGGGGCGCGGAGCATGTCGCGCACGGTGGCGCGCATGGCCAGCGGCGTGGAGAAGGCGTGGATGAGCTCGCCCGCGTCCTTGCCGACGATCTCGGCGCCGAGGATGCGGCCGCGCCGGGGCTCGGCGATGACCTTCACGTAGCCGTAGTTGGCCTCCATGAGGATGGACTTGCCGTGGTCGTTGAAGGGGTGGGTGGCCGTGAGATATTTCGCCCCGCGCTGGTCGAGGTCGCGTTCCAGGCAGCCGATGGTGGCTAACTGCGGGTCGGTGAAGACGACGTTGAGGAGGAGCGACCAATCCACGGGCTTCAGCCGCTTGACCCCGGCCGCGTGGCGCGCGGCCAGCTCGGCTTGCGCGATGGCGATGTGGACGATCTCGACCGGGCCGGAGCAGTCGCCGGCGGCGTAGATGTGCGGCGCGCTGGTCTGCTGCCAGCGGTTGGTGACGACCTGGCCGCCGGGGCGCGTCTTCACGCCGGCAGCGGCCAGCCCGAGCGCGGCGGTGTTGGGCTCGCGGCCGAGCGCGCTGAAGAGGTGGGCGGCGCGGCGGGTGACGAGCCGGCCATTGTGCAGGAACCTGACCGTGCAGCCGCCGCGGCCGGAGGCGACGGACTGCAGCTGGGTGTCGGTGAAAAGCGTGATGCCCTCGTCGGCGAAGGCCTGCCGCACGACGCGCGAGGCGTCGGGCGAGTGGTCGCGCAGGATGTTGGGGCTGCGCTGCACGAGCGTGACCTTGCTGCCGATGCGGCTGAGGTATTGGGCCAGTTCGCAGGCGACGATGCCGCCGCCGAGCACAAGCACGCTCTTCGGCACGAAGTCGAGGTCGAGCACGTCGTCGCTGGTCCACCCACCGGCCTCCTTCAGGCCGGGGATGGGCGGCACGCTCACCTTGGAGCCGGTGCCGATGAGGAAGTGGCTGGCGCGCAGTCTGCGGCCATCGGACAGGAGCAGCGTGTGCGGGTCGGTGAACTTGGCGCAGGCGCGGTAGAGGTCGAACTGGCCCGACGTGAGCGCGTCGACGCGGTATTTCGCGAAACCACCGATAATTTTGAGCTTGCGGGCGTGGACCGCCTTCATGTCGGCGCGGGCGCCCGTGACCTTCAGGCCGAAGCGTCCGGCGTGGCGCGCGTGATGCAGGACCTCGGCGGTGTAGAGCAGGGTCTTGGACGGCATGCAGCCGCGCAGGATGCACAGGCCGCCGAGCTGCCTGGCGCCATCGATGACGGCGACCTTTTGACCGAGCCCGGCGGCCACGCGCGCGGCGTTGAACCCGGCGCTGCCGCCGCCAAGGCAGATGAAATCGTAGGTTTTCATGTCGGCGGGGCGGGCCGCGCGGCCAGGCTGCGGCGGAACGATTCCGCCCTGGCTTCAACCAGCCGGTAAAACAACCAGGCGCAGCCCACCGTGAGGGTGCTGCTGGCCAGCAGCACCACCACCCGCTGGCCGGCGAGCACCGGCCAGCGGTCGATCAGGTTGCCGATTTTCCCGATGATCGGCGCATGCACGAGGTAGATGGAATACGAAAAGGTGCCGGCCCAGCCGAGCCAGCGCAGGGCGCCGGCGCCGGCGAGCCGGGCATCCCAGAGGCGGAGCACCAGCATCAGCCAGGCGCTGCCGCAGGCGAAACCAAACCAGGTCGAGGCCGCGGCGGTTTGCAGCCGGCTGCAGAGATAAATGGCGCCGATCAGCAGGGTGCCCGAGGCGAGCCGCGTGGCGGGGGATGGCGCGATCTGCCAGGCCAGCCAGACCACGCCACCCAAGGCAAAGTGGGGCCAGAGTATCAGCAGGGGCAGCCAGGCGTGGGTGGCCGGGATCAGCCCGAGGATGAGCCAGCCACCCGCCCACGCGAAGCCGATCCAGGGCCGCCGGGCGCGGAGCGCCAGGCCGAGAGCCGAAGCGGCGAGGATATAAAAACCGACCTCATAGGTGAGCGTCCAGGCCACGAGCAGGTAGGTGGGTTGGTCCAGCCATGGCTCGATGGCCAGCGCGGCGGTGAGCCACTGCGCCGGTCCGGCCGGCAGCACCGCCGGGTCCAGCACGCTCTGGCCTTTGACCAGCGCGCCGGCGAGGTTGAGCAGCATCGTGACGATCAACGCGGCCCAATAGGCCGGGTAGATCCGCAGCAGCCGGTCCAACGTGAAACGCCGTGCCGTGCCGTGCTGACGATATTCGCGGGCCGCCCGCTCGGCGATGCAATAGCCGCTGATCACGAAAAACACATGAACCCCCAGCCAGCCGTGCGTCGCGAATCCCCCCAGCCAGCCGTGCGTCAAGTCGGGCCGGCCCCGGTTGGCGTGAAACACCAGCACCCACAGCGCGGCGAAGCCCCGCCAGTGGTCGAGCAAATGGTAGCGGGCGCCGCCGGCGGCCGGGGCGCTCATCGGCCTTTGCCGAACAGCATGATGTGAATCGTCTTCAGGACGATGGAGGCGTCGAGCACGAAGGAAAAATAGCGGATGTAGTAGAGGTCGTATTCCAGCTTGCGCATGGTGTCCTCGAGATTGGCGCCGTAGGGGTAGTTGACCTGCGCCCAGCCGGTGATCCCCGGTTTCACCAGGTGCCGGAAATGGTAGCAGGGGATCTTCCGCTCGTAGTCATCCACGAGCCGCACCCACTCGGCGCGCGGGCCGATGAGGCTCATGTCCCCGCGCAGCACATTCCAGAGCTGCGGCACCTCGTCGAGCCGGCTGGCGCGCAGGAAGCGGCCCAGCCGGGTGACGCGGCTGTCGTTTTGCTGGGTGTATTCGCTGCCCGCGCCGTTCACCCTCATCGTGCGGAGCTTGACGATGTCGAAGAGTCTCCGGTTCCGGCCGACGCGCGCCTGGCGGAAAAACACCGGGCCGCGGTCCTCCAGCCAGAGGGCGGCCGCCACCAGCGGGGCAAAGGGCAGGGCCAGCAGCAGGCCGAAAGTGGCGAACGCGATGTCGCTGACCCGTTTCAATCTTTCGAAGACCGGCTCGCGGGCGATTTGGAAACCCTCTTGGAACAGCCAGGTCTGGTTCAGGCGGTAGAGGGGGATCTTGCGCCAGTAAACCTCGTGGAACAGCTCCAGCGTGTAGGTGGGCACGCCGGAGAAGTGCAGCTTCATCAGCCGCTGCGCGACCTCGGCCGGCAGCTCCTGGCCGGTCTCGCGCAGGATGATCGCGTCGATGTGGCTTTCATATTCCTCCAAGTAATGCGCGACATCGCCAAACGGCGGCGCGGAGGGCTTGGCGCCGGTCTCGGGCAGCCCGCGCGCGAAAGTGGCATGAGTGGCGTAGAGCACCGACTGCGTCATGCCGGTCATGCGGCATTCCTCCTTGAAGGCGATGCAGCTTTCGGGGCTGCCCAGAAACATGAAATAGCGCTGCTGCTTCCGGGCCTGCGCGCGCAGATAGAGCACACGGCGGTAGCTGAGCGTGACGGGGATCAACAGCACACAAGCGCCGGTGATGACCAGCCGGCTGACTTGCAGGGCAAAACCCGCCGGGATGAACACGTAGGTGAGCAGCAGGGTGAACAGCAGCACAAAGACCAGCGCGATGGCGTGCAGGCTGGTATAGGTGACCGACAGCAGGTCGGTGCGCGGGCTGTAGCCGTCGATCAGATAGACGGCGAGGAAGTGCATCAGCACCGGCAGTGTCAGCGGGGCCAAGATGATTCCCTCCCAGTGCAGCACGCCCCAGGTCCAGGCGACGAAGTTGAACGCCACAACCACGGCGACAGCGTCGAGCAGCACGAAGGTCGCGGTTAGGAATCTTCCCTGGGTCATGGCAAAATAGGGTTGTTTACGTGACGCCACCAACCACAACCTATTGGGCCAATTTCAGCGCGGCGACCACAATTACTGGGGTTTGGTGGAGTCACATGCATAGCCCTATGGCAAAATGATTGGCGGGGTCGCGGCGCCCCAAGGCAAACTGAACCTAGCCTGCGGACTGGCGCAAGATTTCCTCCCAGTGCGCCAAGGCGGCCTCAAAAGTGAAGTGTCCCTCATACGCCGCCCGGGCCTGCCGGCCCAAATGCTGGCAAAGCGGCGGGTCGGCCTGCCAGCGGGCAACCGTGGCGGCCAGTCCGGCCCCGTCGGTCGCGGCGAAGGCCGCGCCGCAGTCCTCCTTCACCAGCAGGCGGGCGATTTCGCCGTCCACCGGGCCGACGAACAGCCCCGGCCGGCCGGCGGCGAGCACGCCCGCCAGTTTGCTCGGATACACCAGCCGCGCGAAATCCGGCTTCAAGGTCACGAGGTGGGCGTCGGCCGCCGCGAGGGCGGAGGCGAGATGCTCACGCGGCACGGGCGGCAGCAGCCGGACATTGTCCAATCCCCGGGACTTGGCGGCGTGGCGGACCTGCTCAAAACGCGCGCCGGCTCCGATGAAGAGGAAGACAATGTCGCGCTGTGATTGCAGTTTTTCCGCCGCGTCAAGCACCGCGGTGAATTCATGCACGCGGCCGAGGTTGCCGGAGTAGGCGACCACAAACTTCCCGGTCACGTCCCAGCCGGCCCGGCGGGCGGCGACCGCCTCGGCCGGGGCCGGGACGTGCAGTTCGCGCGGAGCCCAATTCGGCACGACCGTCACCCGTTCCGACGGCACCCCGGAGGCCGCCGCCATCTGCGCCATGTCCTCGCCGAGCGTCACGCAGCGGGCGGCGGCCTGCCACGCGCGGTCGCGTCTCGCTCGCAGCGGCCACAGGGGCGGTGCGAGCCAGGCTCCGAAATGCGCGGTGACGATCTCGGGATAGATGTCCTGGATCCAATGGATGACCTTGGCGCCGCGCGCAGCCGCGACGGCCATGATGGCGGTGCCGAGCATCGGCGGGTCGGTCATCGCCACCACGACGTCGCCCGGGTGCAGCAGGGCGGCAAGCTGGCGCTGGGCCGCGCGCCGATACCGGCCGTAGTTGACGGCGCGTGACAGCAATCCCCCATGCTGCCCGCTTCCGCCGGAGCGATGAATGGTGACGCCGTTGTGCCGGGCCGGACCCTCACCGGCGGCGATCACGTGAACCTCCCGGCCGCGCGCCGCGAGGCCCTCGGCCAGATCGGTCAGCAACTGCGCCGTGGCGGCGGTCGAGGGCCAGCAGACCCGGTTGAGAAAGATGACCCTCGGGGAGGCGGCGCTCACGGTTTGGTCGGGGCCGCGAGGCGCAGTTCCCGGGCCTTGGTTGCGCACAGGAATTCATACCAGGCCATCAAGCGGCAGAAAACGAAACCTCTCCGCCCGTCGAGGAACCCGGCGCGCCAGACATAGTGGTAGAGGAAACGCAGCAGCGGCCGGCCGGGCAGCGACCAGGCGAGGCGGCGCAGGCGGCGCTTGCGGGCGAGGCCCGGGTCGAGGCCCGCCGCGTCGGCGCGGGCGGATTCGACCTGGAGGCGCGCCTCCCAATTGCTGTAGCGGTTGTGCTTCTCGACCCAGGTGGCGATGTCGGGGAAGGCGTAGTGCTCCATCTCGCCGGCCAGATAACCGGCCGGGCCCTGCAACTCGACATGTTCGTGCACCTCGTTGTCGCCGGCGCCGTCGCCGGCCCCGCCGGCCGGTTGTTCGTAACGGCCCAGGGCATGGCGGAAGAAGCGCAGGTTCCAGCTCGGATAGTAGCCGCAATGGTTCAGCCAGCCGTCGAGGAACCAGAAGCGGCGGTTCACATAGTAGCCTTGGTGCCGCGACTGCCCGAGCGCGGCGCGCATGGCGGCCTCCAGTTCCGGCGTGGCGCGCTCGTCGGCGTCGATGATGAACACCCAGTCGTGTTTCCACGGCACGTTCGCCAGCGCCCAGTTTTTCTTTTTCGGGTAGGATCCGTCCCACTTGAAATCGACCACCCGGGCCCCGGCGGCGCGCGCGATCTCGGGCGTGCCGTCCGTGCTGCCGGAGTCCACCACCACGATCTCGTCGCACCACGCGACGGAGGCGAGGCACGCGGCCAGGTTGGCGGCCTCGTTCTTGGCGGGGATCAGGACCGAGATGGGGGCGGGGGCGGGCATGGTCAGCGGGGTTCCTCCGCCTGGGCGCGCAGGTCGAGCGTCGCGTAGCGGAGGGCACAGCAGAAAACCGCGCAGAACGTGAGCATCACGGCCGGGTTGGCAAAGGGGAATTCGACCCAGGCGTAGAGCAGCACGAGGGCGCACCCGGCCAGCAGATAGCGCGGCACGGCCGAGTCCGCGCGCCGCCACGGGATCGCCCCCAATGGCAGCAGCACGAGCAGGGCGAGCAGGCCTGTGCCGACGAAGCCGGTCTCGGCGAGCGACTGCAGCCAGTCGTTGTGCGCCTCGGCGTAGAAGGGCCGCCAGACCCACAGCTCCGCCGCCCGCTGGGTGTTGAAGATGCGGAAGACATGGGCGTAGCTCTCCAGGCCCCAGCCGAACCAGGGCTTGGCGGCGGCCATGGTCCAGGTGTCGCGGTAGAGCGTGAGGCGGGAGTTGAGCGTGTCCTCCCGGGCGATGTGCGCGAGCTGCTCGGTGGTCAGGCGCGCGCGCTGGGCGATGACCTCGCGGCTGAGGTAGGCGACGGCGGCGGTGGCGATCAACACGGCCAGCACGATGCCGGTCACGGGGAGAAGGGCGGATTCCTTCCGCTCGCGACGCCGGCGGATCAGCCGGCCGAGGAAGTGGGCCAGCGCGCCGGTCAGCAGCAAGCCCAGCAGCGCCGTGCTGGACCGCGAGGCGCTCAACGGCACCGACGTGGCGAGGAGGAGCGTGACGACGGCGCCCAGGAGCACGGGCGAGTGCCAGACATCGCGGGCGCCCCCGCGGCGCAGGGCGTGGAAGAGCAGCGCGAGGCACACCGTCGTGTTGAGCAGCGTGAAGGCCCCCCAGTGGTTGTGATAGATGAAAGTGGCGAAGAAGCGCGCATTGGGCGAACGCACGAGGCCGAACCACAGGCCGTCGGCGTGGGCCAGCTTCTGGAACGTGCCGAACACGGCGAGCACGACGGCGTTGGTCGCGAGCAGGAACAGCACGCCGCGCACGAAGCGGCGGCCGGGCAGCACGAGGAACAGGTTGAAGCAGGACAGCACGATCACGTTGAACTGCCACAGTTCCCGCGCGGCCAGCCACGGCCGCGCCGCGCTCGGCAGCCATGGATTGGGGTCGGCCAGCACCAGCGCGCGCTGCCCGGCCGCGACCACCTCCTTGAAGCCCGGGTTGAAACAGCTGAGCACCACCAGCAGGTCGTAGAGCCAGAGCGGCCACAGCCAGCGGAGCGCGGGCCACCGGGTGGTGTCATCCGTTTTGTCCCGGCTCCGGCAGGCGGCGATGAACAGCAGCACTCCGGCGGCGCCCCAGGCGGCGATGCCCTGCCGGGCCCACGGGGCCTGGCCGCCGAACGCCCAGGTGGTGAACACCAGCAGGCTGCCGAAATGGAACAGCACCAGCCGGGCGAGCAGGCCGGTGCGCGGCTGGCGGCGACAGGTTGCCGAGGAATCAACGTCACTCATCGCGGCAGGTGGCGGTAGAATTCAGCGAGCAGCCCGGCGGCGCGGGCCCAGGAACAGTCGCGCGTCATCCACTCCCGGCCGCGGCGGCCCCTGGCGGCCAGCTCGGCCGCGGGAGTGGCGAGGGCGGCGGCGAGCGTGGCGCCGAAATTCTCCCATGGCACGCACCAGCCGGCCCCGTGCGCGGCGAGGCCCGACCACGGCGTGGTGTCGGTCACCAGCGCAGGCAGCCCGGCGGCGAGCGCCTCGGCGATGACGAGCCCGAAGTTTTCCGAGTGCGACGGCAGCACGAAGAGCGACGCCACGGCGTAGGGCGGCGGCCGGCCGTTGCCATCGAACACCGCGATGCGATCCGCGCCGCCGGCCGCCGCCACCTCGGCGCCGAGCCCGGCGGCGGTGTGATCCTCGGCGACACCCGCGATGAGCAGCAGCCAGTCGCCGCGTTCGACCGAAAGCCAGAGGCCGATGAGTTCGCGCAGCCGTTTCTTGCGATGAAAGCGCGAGTAGAACAGCGCCACGGGGCGGGATTTCGTGGCGGGGCAGAGCCCATGCCACGCGGCGCGGGCGGCCGCCAGCTCCGCGTCGCCGGGCGGGACGACGCCGTTGGGCGACACGCACACCGGCTGCCGGAAGCCGAGGGCGCGGATGTCGTCGGCCTCCTCCGGGCTGGTCGCATGCCAGCCGGCGGCGGCGGGCATGGCGCCGGGGTGCACGAAGAATTGCGCCACACGCTTGCGCCAGAGCCGGTGGCGGCGGGCCCAGCCGCTCAACATGCCGCGCGGCGAAATCACCAGAGGAACGCCGCCGCGATGCGCGGCCTCGTGCGCGTAGTGCAGCGGCAGGAGCCACAGCGCGTGGTTGTGCACCACATCATAGCGGGTCCGGAGCAGATGTTGCCGCAGCTCCGGCGAGCGCGAAAGCCAGCGCGGGGCGACGCGGGGAAAGATGCGGATGGTTGCCGCGTCGCCAGCACCGGCCGCCATCGGGCGGCCGTCTTCCGCCGTGGCCAGCAGCTCGGCCTCCTCGCCGAGGGCGGCCTGGGCATTGGCGAGGGCGCGCACCGACTTCGACGGACCGCCGTGGCGCTCCTCCAAGCTCGGCACGATGTGGCAGACGCGCACTTCAGGCGGGCTCCGGCCGGTCCTTGAGCGGACGGCAGGGCGAGCCGGCGCAAACCTTGCGCGCCGGCAGGTCCTTCACCACCACCGAGCGCGCGCCGACGACGCAGAGTTCGCCGACGGTGACGCCGGGGCCGACAAACACCTCGGCGCCGAGCCAGGCGTTGCGGCCGATGGTGATGGGCCTTGTCACGAGCGGCATGGACCACCGCGTGATGTCATGGGTGCCGGCGCAGAGGTGGCAGTGCTGGCTGAGGTTGGCGCCGTATTCGAGGCGGATGGGCGCGAGGTTGTAGAGGCTGACGTGCGGTCCCACCATGCTGCGCGGCGCGAGCGAAAGGTTCTTGGGAAACACGATCTTCGCCGTCGGGAAAATCACGACCGGGCCGCTGACGTCGGCGCCGAAGAGGCGCAGCAGCGCGGCGCGGAAGCCGTGGAGCGGGCGCGGGCTCCAGCGGAAAAGCGTGGATTGCACCACCAGCCACAGCCAGCGGCCCAGCACGGCCGACACCGGGTAGGGCGTGGCGCAATTCTGACCGAGATAGGGGTCGCTCACGGGGCGGAGGATGCGGACTTGGCCGGGGCGGTCAACAGCGCGAAGTCGGCGAGCAGGTCCTCGGCGTAGGCGGCATAGTCGTAGCGCCGTGCGTCCGCGCGGGCGGCCGCGGCGAGACGCTGGCGCAGGCCGGCGTCGGTGAGCAGGCGCACGAGGGCTTCGGCCAGCAGCGCGGCGGCGTCGGGCACGGCGTGGTCGAAGACCAGGCCGTTGTGTCCGTCGCGCACAAAGTCGGTGAAGCAGGCCAGCCGGGACACGACCGGCACGGCGCCGGCCGCCATCGCCTCGGCCACGGCGACGCCGAAGGTCTCCCCCTGTTCCGCCAGACTGGGATAGCAGAAGATTTGGATCCGCTGATAAACACCGGCGAGGGTGCGCTCGTTGAACTGGGGATCGAGCAGGTTGAAACGCGTGGGATTGATCGCGGTGGAGAGGCGTTGCTGCAACTGGCCGCGATACACCGCGCCGGAACCGCCGCGCGCGACATCGGACGGGCCGCAGAGCAGCAGCCGCCAGGGCGGCAACCCGGGCCGGGCGGCGAGCAGATGCAATGCGTCGGAGAGCAGACCGAGACCCTTTTCCTCATGGATGCGGCCGACAAAGCCGAGCACGACCTCGCCGGGATCCGCCGGGGGCAGGCCGGTCGGGACCACGCCGCTCCCGATGCCCAGCAGCCGCCAGTTTATCGGGTAACCGCAGACACGGGTGGCGGCACCCAGCCCGGGGTTCTCCGCCAGCACGCGATCGCGGACAAAGCTGCTCGCCGCGAGCACGCGGGCGATGCGCCGGTAGCGCCGATACTGGCCCTTCGGCATCCGGCCCGTCATGATCACGACGCGGCCGGCGCGGGGCTTCAGCCAACCGAGCCACACCGGCAGGGCGACAGTGTTCACCACGACGATGTCGGCGTCGGGCAGGTGGAAAAAAACGCGCCAGCTCCAGAGAAAATCGAGCAGCAGGTTGCGCCAGAGCCGGCGCTGGTGATCCCAGCCGGGCAGGCGGAGGTGCCGGATGCCGTCGCGCGTCTCATCGTCCGGGAAGTCGCGCCAGCGGCGGGATATCATCGTGACAGTGTGCCCGCGGTCGGCGAACTCGCGCCCGAGGTTGAACCAGGATTTCTCGGTGGAGCCGCCGCTGACCGGCGGCACGGGCAGGAAGAAACCGTTGACGATGGTGATGCGCATGAGTCGATTGACGCCCCCGGCTGATGTCAACCAATAGTTGACATCAGCCGGGGGCGTCATGGTCAGGGGGGGCGGCAGGCTGGCGAGGGCGGCCAGCAGGCCGTCGCTGGTCTGCCGGTAGGTGTAGCCCGCCATGGCGGCGAGGGCGTTGCGGCCGAGGCGGGCGACCTCATGGGCCGGGGCGCGGAGCGCGGCCTGCAACGTGCGGCCCAGCGCGGCGGGATCCGCGGCGGGGAAAACCCAGCCGGTCTCGCCGGAGCGGACAAGATCGCGTTGGCAGCCGACCAGGTCGGAGACGAGGCAGGGCACGCCCAGGTGCATGGCTTCGTTCACCGCGAGGCCCCAGGTCTCATAGTGGCCGCGCGAGGGCAGCGCGAAGATGTCGGCCAGCAGGTAGCGGGCGGGCATCTCGCTCTGGTTGGCGAAGGGCAGCAAGCGCACGCACGCGGCGGGACGGGTGGCGGCGAGGCTGGCGAGGCGGCTTTTCTCCGCGCCGTCGCCGACGAACACGAGCGCGTCCGCGGGCGTGGCGACGGCGAGAAAGGCCGCAAGCAGCTCCACCGGCTGCTTGGCCGCGGCGAATTTGCCGGCGAAGAGCACGACGCGTTTGCCGGCCAGGCCGAGCTCCAGCCGCAGTTGCCGGGCGGCGGCCTGCGCCGCGGGGTCTCCGGGAGCAAAGTGCTCCGCGTCGACCGAGTGCGGGGCAAAATGGAGTTTGCGGTCCGGCACCCCGAGGGCGCGGAAGTAATCCCGGTTGGCGGCGCCGACATAGGTGAAGGCGGCAAACTGGCGGTAAAGGAAACGCAGGCCGAGGCCGCGGAGAAACGGCAGGCCCGCGCGGCCGAGCAGATGCGAGTCGCCGCGGAAGAGGAGCGGCACGCCGCGCCGGCGGGCCCACCAGAGGGCGCGCTGGTGCGAGCGCCAGTTGTAGCCGAACAGCAGCAGGGCGTCCGGCCGCCACGCGGCCAGGCGGGCGGTCAAGGCGGGATTGTCGAGGCCGCCGAAATGGTGCGTGCCGGGATCGCGCGCGACATTGGGCACGAACTCGGAATCGTAGCCGGAGAGAAGATCGACATCCCATTGAAAGACGGCGCCGAACTGCGGGTCGCGCCGGGCCGTGGCGCCGAATTCCCAGAGATAAAACACGCGGAACTCCAGCGGCGCGCGCGCGCGCAGCCAGCGGAACCACGGGCTGTAGTATTGCACCGGGTGCGAGAGGACGATGGCGAGGCGGCGCATCAGAAACCGAAGAGACTGCGCAGGACCATGGGCAGGCCGAGGACGACGATCACCGCCTGCTCCAGCGACGACACCCAGGCGGCCATCGTCAGCTCGGCGTTGAAGGCCCAGGCGGTGAGAAGCACCATGAGCAGGCCGGCGAAGGAAAACATCGGGCTGAAGGTGGACCAGATCTGCAGCTTTTTCAGCCAGAAGCCCCAGAACACACCGAGCAGCATCGCCCCAAACAGCCCGAAATTGGCGTAGGCCTCGGTGAGCAACCCAAAGGCGATGGTGGTTGTGTTGGTGTCCTCCTGCTGCTGCAGGCCGTAGTAGATGGACAGCTCGTAGGTGGCGATGTGGGATTTGGGCTTGTCCGGCCAGAGCAGGCGGGGGACCAGTTGCGGCAGCACATAGCCGTAGGTCTTGCCATAGAGATAGTCCTGCCGCGCCGGCGTGCAGTCCACGATCAGGCAGAGCATGTGCATGAGCGAGGTGCGCTCGAGTATTTTCTGACTGACCGTCTTGTCTCCGCTGGTCGGCTCCAGGCTGTAGCCGATCCATTCGGAGAAATAGGCGGGCAGCTGGCTGAAGGTCGGCGCGGGGTAACGCTCATCCCAATATTTGGTGCGCATCCGGGTCTTGCCGGTGTGCAGGAGCGCGAGGATGGCAAAGGTCGCGGCGATCACGAGCCAGGGGATGCGCTTGCCGCCGGAAACATAGCCGAGCAGGCCGATGCCGATGAGGCTGATCGCGGCGATCAGGATCAGGCCGACGCTCATGAAGATCAGCTGGGGGATCAGGGTGCAGAGCAGCACGGTCTTTTCCGTCCCCGTCAGTTCGCCGCGGCCCCAGCGCTGGCAGCTGATGAACGTGCAGAGGATGCTGATGCCGTAGAAGACGGCGCGCAGGATGCCCTCGAACTCGCGCGGCACCCAGCTGGTGAAGGCGCTGGCCCAGATGTAGCCCGTGGAGAGGATGAGCCCGTAGACGATGAGCTTTTCAACCTCGTTGGTGACGAGAGACTCGCGCCAGAAAGAGGTGCGGCCCGGCACCCCCCGCACCGCAGAATAGGCGATTATGCCGCTAAGCTGGTAGAGCATGACCGTCAGGGCGGCCCGGGTGATGATCTCCGGCGCGTAAAGGGCGAGCTGCTCGCGGGCGTTGAGCACCGGCATGGCATACGCGTTGGCGCAGAGCATGAGAATGGTCTCGAAGACCGGAAAGCGGCTGCCACCCGAACGAGCCCAGAGCAACGACGGCAGGGCGGAAAGGGCGAACATCGCCAACCCCAGGATCAGATGCAGCGGGTCATCCACCTTGGCGGTGTAGGCGAGGTAAACCAGGACGCCGCAGAGCAGCACCACACCCGTGAGGAACAATTTGCGCCCGCGCTGGGCGTCGGTGGGGCCGAGCATGCCGTAATTCACGGGCGTCTCGTGCGGCAGGGGGATCGGACTGACGTATTCCATGACCAAGTTCAGCCAGTCGCGGCCGCGGTGAGGATGGACATCTGTTTTTCCGCCACGGCGCGGGCGCTGTAGCGCTCCCACTCGGACGAGGCGACCGGGGCGAGCCGGCCGGCGGCCAGCTGGCGCAAGCGCGCGGCGGTTTCACTGATCGCCGCGGTATTCGGTCCGGCGACCGGGAAAGTCATGCACGTTTCGCCCAGCGCGGCGAGCCGGGCCACCATCGCGCTGCCGGCCGGGGCGAGGGCAATGACAGGCCGGCCGGCGGCCAACACGGCGAGGATCTTCGACGGTGTGAAGGGCAGGTCGGTCGAGCCGAACACCAGATTGGCGTCCGCCTCCAGCGTCACCTGCAAGGCCTCGAAGTAACGGAGCCGGGCGGGGGTCTCGTGGACGCAGCCGGCCAGGCCGTGCTTTGCGGCGAGCGCCAGCGTGGCCGGCTTCCCCTGCGGGGCATAGCTGGTGCCGAAGAAATGCGCCGAGACATGGAGCCCGGTGCGGCGCACCTCGGCCAGCGCGGCGAAAAGGATTTCGACCGCCGCCAGTTGGCCGGGGCCGAGCGCGCCGGCGAACGCCAGCCGCAGGCCACTCGCCGGCAACAGGGGAGCACGTGATTTCCAGGTGGCGCGCAGGCGGGCGAGGTCGGGATCGGGCGAGCCGAACGGCAGCTCCGTGGCCGGCGTGGCGCGCAACCCGGGGTAGCGGGTCCGCAGGGTGTCGAGGTAGCGCTCCGACACCGCGATGATGTGCGCCGCGCCGCGCATGGTCCACCCTTCGAGCGCCCGGCCGAGGCCCTGGGCGAACTGGTATTTCCAGCCGCCCGGCGGGCGCGGCGCCCCGGGGCGGTCGTAGTAATCGCTGATCCAGGGGTCCTGCAGGTCGATCACATAGGGCGCGCCGCACAGCAGCTTCCAGAGCCGGCCGAGCGGGAGCACGACGAACATGGTGGTGGAAAAATAGACGACGTCGTGGCGGCGGCCGCGCAGCAGCCGGCGGCCCGCGAGGAAAAGGAACGGCAGCGAGCGCAGCGCCACGTTGTTGACGCCGAGCCAGCCGGTCCAGCGGCGCGACAGGCAGCGGGCGCGCACGACGCGCACGGCCCCGGGCACCGTGGCCGCGAGTTCGGGCTCGACCGGCGCGGTGGGCGTCGGGTCGGCCACGGTCAGCACGGTCACCTCCCAGCCGGCCTCCACGAAATACGGCAGCGCCACCCGCACGCGCTGCATGTCGGGCGCGTTGACGGGAGGAAAGTGCGGACTGACTATGAGCACGCGTTTCATATCACAGACGTGGCCAGATATCCGCGACGAAGCCGAGGGCGGGGCGGCAAACGATGAGGCGCGCGCCTGGTCACGCGTTGGCGGGGGGCCGGAGCAGCTTGATGTCCCAGGTCTGGCCGCGGTCGTTGGTCACGGTCGTGCCCGCGAAGACCCGGAGGCGCGCCTCGACGCGGCGCCACTGGGCCGCCCAATGGCCGAAGCGGAAGTGCGAGATGACGACCGCGCCGCCCGGCTCGAGGAACGGCGCAAACGCCGCGACCAGCGCGCCGGGATCGTGGGCGTAGCCGATGCATTCGCTGAAGACGATGAGATCGAATTTCTCCGCGGGCCGCCACGTCTCGAAGTTGCCTTCGGTGAACTCGCACCGCGCGAGGTTCAGCGCGCGGGCCAGGCGGAGCCCCTCGGCCGACAGGTCGACGCCCAGATAGCGCCGGAAGGGGTGCGGCTGGAACAGCTGGGCGAGCCGGCCGCTGCCGCAGCCGAGGTCGAGGATGGCGGGATGGGGGTGCAGCGCGGTGACGTAGCCGACGACGACGCTCTGCCGGGGCAGCTCGGGCAGCGCGTGGAAGTGCGCCCACGCGCCGCTGCGGTATTCGCCGTCCATGGCGGCCCGGTCCGCCGGGCGGCCGTAGCCGGCGGGAGCCAGCAGGAATTTGTGGCGCAGGCGGGCGAGCAGGTCCTTGCGGAGAATCTTCATGGCGGTTTCGGGCCGGCGGGCGGCAGCGGGTGACGGAAGAAATATTCGGTGTCGGCGTGAAAGATGTTCACGAGGTCCGCGGGCAGCGCCGCCGCCGCATCCGGGCCCAGCGGGGCGATCTGGGATTGGTAGCAGCGGATGGCATGCGCTTTGGCCTGGCGGTAGTCCTCCAGCGCCAGCTGGCGGCAGTCCGTGGTGGCGAGCCAGCGGCGGAGCAGCAGCAGCGGATTCCACCAGGACCACACAGGATACTGCCAGACATCGGGCCGGAGGCCGGTCCGGGAGAGGGCATCGGTGACAAAGCCGAAGGTCGCATCGTGCTCGCTGCTGCCGTCGGGATTGCACGGCAGGAAGATTTCCCCCGGGGCGATGGACCCCAGCAGCGCGGCGAGCCGGCGGACCAGATTCTCCCGGTGCGCGGAGGTGATGGTGTTCAGGGTGCCGTCGGGCTCGTTCAGGAAGTGCACGGCGGAGCGCTCCACGCCGAGGTAATGCATGGCTTTCATGGCCTCGGTTGTGCGCAGGGCCGCGATGGCCGGCCGGTCGAAACGCGGATGACCGGGGTGGGAGGCGGAGCCGTCGGTGATGAAGATGACATGGACCGGCAGCCCCTCGTTGCGCTTGCGGGCGATGATGCCGCCGCAGGCGAGCGTCTCGTCATCCTGGTGCGGGGCGATGACGACGGTCGGGCTTTCGCCCAAGTGATAGGGCTGGCTCGTGAGATGGAGCAGGCCGCCGCAGAACTTGATGGCGCGGCGCCGGAGAAATTCCTTGGCGCGCTGGCGCGTGGATAGTCGGGGGGCGGCCATGGTCAGCGCAAGGCCGCGGCGACGGCGGCGAGCAGCCGCGGGGTTTCCCGTTCCCAGCAGAATTCGCGCTCGGCGGCGGCGCGGGCGGCGAGCTGGGCGGCGCGGAGGCGGTCGTGGTCGCCGAGCAGCGCATCCAGCTTTTGCGCGTATTCCGCCGTCTCATGCGCCGTGATGAGCAGCCCGCAGTCGGGGGCGGCCGCCATCACCTCCTGCTGGCCCGCCGTGTCGGTGGCGATGACGGCGAGCCCCGCGTTCAGGTATTGGAGGATTTTGTTCGTGATGGTGATGTTGCGGTTCAGGGGCCAGCGGGGCTCGAGCGCCAGCCCGATGTCGAACTCCGCCAGCTTGTCCGGCAGCTGCTCGGGGGTGACGAGCGGTATGAAATGCAGATCGCCCCGGCGGGCGGGCGGCAGCCGCCGGAGGAGCTTCTGGCGGTAGCCCGGGCGCTCGTCGCCGAGGAGGTAGACTTTGCTCGGTTGTTTGGTGCGGGCCCAGGCGGCGAAAAACAATTCCAAGCCGCGGCCGGGGCCGATGGTCTGGGAGAACCAGATGAAGCTGGGCGCGCCGGCCGTGGCCGGGGTGTCGGCCCGCGAGCGGGGCTGCAGCGGAAAGCTGTTGCGGATGACGATGGGCGGCCGGCACCGGTAGGCGGCGGTCAGGGCGTCGGCCATGCTCTGGGCCGTGGCGGAGGAATAGACGGCCTGCCGCAACGCGGCCTCCTCGGCGTGGCGCAGCAATTTGATGGGCCGGCTCTGCCGGTCGGCGTAGAGCAGATCCTCCGAATACCAGTCCTCCACGTCCACGGCCACGCGGCGGCCGTCGCGGATGAGATATTGCGCGGCCCAGATCGGGATCTCGGTGTGCACGAGGGTCAGGTCGGCGGGGAAGGTCCGCGCGAAGCGCAGCAGGGCCGACGCGGGGCCGAGAGTCTGGGCGGTCTCGACTTTGAACTCCCGGCACAGGCGCCGGGTGAGCCAGGTGGCGCTCCGTTGGAAAAAATCCGCCAGCCGGGCGCCGACGGTCTCGGCCGCGTAATCGATGGTCACGCGCTTGAAGGGCAGCCCACGCATCAGCTCGCGGTCCATGCGCTCGAACCGCTCCTGCACGGAGACGCTCATGACCGTGACGTCGTAGCCGGCGGCGCCGAGCGTGGCGGCCTCCTTCACCACGCGCGGATTGCGGCAGAGGTGGGCCGAGGTGAGGATGAGGATGCGGGGCGGCGGCATGTCAGTGGCGGGCGGGGCCATCGGCTTGGGCGCGCAGCCAGGGGTGGAAACGCGTCTCCAGCCACCAGGCGAGGGGGAAGATGAGGGCAAAGGCCAGCCCGACGGCGCCCAGCCCGGCGCCCGGCCCGGTGGCGCGGGGGAAAAGCCGGCCGACAAAAAGGAGGACGGGCATGTGCACCACGTAGAGGGCGTAGGAGAACGCGCCGACCGCGGCCAGCCGCTCGAAGCCCAGCCGTTGGGGAAGAAAGAACAGGACGGCGCCCGCCACGAGGTAGCAAGTGGAGAACGCCCAGCGGGCTTCCGCCGGGTTTTTGCCGGCGGCGAGGATCATCGCGAGGCCGATCCCCGCCAGACCGGCGGCCGCGAGATGCCAAAGCCGTCCGCCGGGCGCCTTCCGGCCACCCGCGAGGGCCACCGCCGCCACCGCCCCGGGCAGAAAAACCAGGTCATGGACGGGCAGGTAGGCCTTGTATTCATTGGGGATGCCCAGGCCGCGTTGGAGCAGGTAGACCGGCGCAAAATGGTAGATGCTCTGCAACCATAACAGGTGGGCGACAACGGCGCCCTCCCCCGGCGCCCCGGTGATCGCCGGTCTCCGGGTAAGCAGCAACCCGGCCAGCCAGAAGGCCGCGCCGACCCCATGCGTGACAACGACGGCCGGCACCGGGGCCCACGCGGTGCCGGCCAAAGCGGCGAGCATTGATCCGGCGAGCGAGGGCAGCACCGTCGCCGGCCAGCGCCACCAGAAGAGGAAGCACAGGTAGAAGAGCGCCTCGTAATGCAGGCTCCAGAGCGGAATGTTGCCCGGGAGATTCGGCACGGCCAGAGGGTTGGTCGGGTTCGAGTCCTGCAAGAACGCCAGTTGACCGAGCAGCGTGGTCGGGCGGGCGGCCGGCACAGCCATCCACCCGAGCACGACTGCAATCAGGTAGATCGGGTAGATCCGGAGGAAGCGCCGCCAGCCATATTGCCGGACGGCGGGGGCGGACCAGGGCCGCTGGTTGGTCAGCCCGATGACGAAACCCGAGAGCACGAAGAACAGGAGCACGGCGGCGCGGTCGGCCTGCAGATAATAAAAATAGTCCCGGCCGGGGAACTTGGGCATCGAATCAAGACTGAAGGTGTGGAAGATGAGCACGGAAAGCGCCGCCCATCCGCGCACACTGTCCAGCAGCAGGATTTTCTGTCGGGCGGCCTCGCTCATGACCGGGTTGTCTCCTGCCAGCGCCCGGCGGTGTGCTCCGCGAGGAACTGCCACCAGTCGGCGCGGGTCTGGCGGGAGGCGCGCACGCGGAAATACAAATCCGGCCGGCGGATGAAGCCGCGCAAAACAACCCACCAGTCGCGCCACCGGGCATGCCGCAGCAGCCGCCGGCAGTCCGGATCGGCAAGGGCGGCCAGGATGAGATTGGTGGTGGCCGGCGGCGTCTGCGCCCGGGCCTCATCCCAGATGGCGGCGATTTTCTCCCGAGGCCACGGGCAGGCCTTGAAGAAGGTGGCGGCGAGCATGGCCTGGGTCTCGGCCCATTCGGCGGCATCGCGGGAGCGGGCGGTCTCCCGGGTCAGGGAGAAATTGGCCAGCGGCTGCGGCACCAGCGCGAGCGGGTGGGGCAGGCAGCGTTCGCGGAACGGCTCGGTGACGGCGATGGGCACGGCGGGCGTCGCGAAGTTGTCCCAGGGACGGGAGCGGAACAAGGCGGCGCCGTGCGAATGCAACGCGCCGCAGATTTGGGCGGGCTGGCCCCACGGCATGAGGCGCACCGCCTCGCCCGGCGTGGCGGGCCACACCAGCCGCCCGGTGTCGCGCCAGGTTGCGTCGGGCAGTTCCTCCCAGATGCGCATGTTCGCCCAAAACACGGTCACGGCCGGATGGACGCGCGCCGCGTCCAGCAGGGTCTGGAGGAAGGCGGGCTCCCACCAGTTGTCGTCCTCCAGCATGGAATAGAACGGCTCGGGCGTGGCGCGGAAGAACTGGTTGAAGGTGGCGGTGCCGCCAAGATTGCGCGCGTGCCTGACCAGCGTGATCCGCGCATCGGCGCACTGCGCCACCAGTTGCGCGGGGACCGGGTCGGCGGGGTCGTCGTTGTGCAGTTCGCAGACCCAGTCGGTGAAAGTCTGCGCCCGCAGGCTGGCGACCGCGCGGGGCAGGAGGCGCGGGCGGCGGTAGGTCGGAAGAAAAATGCGGACGGTTGCCATCAGCGGGTCAGGTCGTGCAGGCGTTTGGTGAGCTTCCAGCCGACCAATTTGGCCAGCGCACGGCGGGCCGGGCCGAATTCCGGCCGCAGGTCCGAGCCGCCGAGCTGGCGCACGCGCCCGGCCGCCGCCGCCGCGAGTTCAGGGCAGGCGGGATAAAGTTCATAGATGAAGCGCTGCAACATCGTGGCCGCGGCGCGGCGGGTGCGCGGGGAGTCCTCCAGTTTGAGAAGGAGATCGGCCGAGCGGTGCAGCGTGGCGCTGATGGCGCGCCAGGCCTCGTCGCTCCGCACGCGGCTGAGGCTGCCGCCGATCTCCGACCGGTAGTAGGCGCGGGTGGCGGGGCAAAACAAGACGGCGTGGGCCGCCGCGCGGGCGCGGTCGAAGTAGTCCATGTCGTCGAGCGGATTCGCGCGGTGTTCCGTGTTCCACGGGCCGATGCGGTCCGCGAGGGCGCGCGGGAGCAGCCAGGTGGCGGTGGCCATCATCAGGTTGTGCTCGGCGGCGAGCACGAGCCAGTCGGCGGGCGCAAGGTCGCGCCAGAGGGCGGTGCCGGTATCCAAGGCGCCGGCCGCCGGGTCGGTCGTGAACCGGCCCCAGGCGCAGGTGGCGATGCAGCCGGCGCCGCGCTCCTGCAGCAGCCGCACCTGGCGTTCGATCTTGTCGGGCGCGAGCAGGTCGTCGGCGTCGAGGAATTGGATGAAGTCGCCGCTCGCGCGCGCCAGGCCGGCATTGCGGGCGGCGGCGGCCCCGGCGTTGGGCTGGGAGACCACGCGCACGCCCTGGGCTTCAGACTGCCGCGCCACGGCCAGGCTGCCGTCGGTGGAGCCGTCGTCCACGAGGATGATTTCCTTGTCCGGCCAGGTCTGGCCCAGGGCGGATTGGATGGTCTCGGCCAGCCAGCGGCCCGCGTTGTGGCAGGGGATGATGATGCTGACGGAAGGCGTCATGCGGAAACGGGGCGGGCCAGCACACGCCGCCAGTTGTGGCGGAAATACCACAGCTTCGACCCGGCGACGTAGTGGTGCATGACGGCGCGGCATTCGTCAGCCTCCGGCGGGCGGGGCAGCGTGACGTAGTCGGCTTCCGGCGCGATGGCGCAGGGCCGGCCGGCGGTCAGCATGGCGACGAGCGCCTGCTCGAGGTAGTAATGCGTGCCGGCTTCGCCGATGAGCCGGTCGCACCAATGCTCAATCCGCTCCCAGTCGAGTTCGCCGCTGTTGAGGCCCGTCAGCCCGACGTTCACGCGCGCTGTGAGTGGGGCGCCGGCGACGCGATTGAGCAGCTCCGTGGCGTAGCCGTAGGCGGTGGCGATGTCCACGGCGTGGAGGGGGCGGCCGGGCGCGGCGAGCCAGTCGAGAATGAACCGCGGCCGGCGGAAGAAGAGCAGGTCGGAGTCGAGCACGAGTTTCCAGCCGGCGGCGCCGAGGTGCGGGCCGGTGAGCTTGCGGATGTGGGGATAGTGGCGCCACCGGTCGTGCAGACGGGGGAAGCGGCCGGCGGGCAGCACGGCGTGCAGCCGGGCTTCCTGTTCCGGCTTGCCGCAGAACCGGGTGGCCGGGAAAAGCCGCCGGAGTTGCGCCCGGTTTTCCTCGGTGAGCGAGCCGTCGTCGAGGATCACCGGGGCCAGGCCGCGGCCGGCGTGCCGGGCGAAGGACCAGAGGCAGAACGCCGTTTGATACCAGAAGCGCCGGCCGGTGAGCAGATAAATTTCCAACGGCGGGCCGCCGGCCGATGCTGCTGCGGGCAGGCTCGCGGCGGCGCGCTCCATCGCCACGCGGCCGCGCCAGGTTTGCCATTGCTCGAACGGGCCGCCGTCGGCGAGGCACTGGCGCAGCTCGGCCCGGGGCTTGTGCCAGAGCAGGTAGAGCAGGCGTCCGGGCGAGATCATGCAATCGGGTGTTGTCGCCGCGCGGCCGGCCCGCGTAGCGTGGCGGCATGGCTGGCGACCACGAGTGGAAAGGAACCTGCGGCTTCGCCTACGTGGCGACGGGCGAGCTGTTTTTCCGCGAGGCGGCGGAGGCCGCGCGCCATCTGCGGGCGGCAAACCCGGCGGCGCGCGTCTGCCTGATCGCCGACAAGGTCCACGGGGAGAAATTCTGGGACGACCTCGTGCTCGTGGAGCGCCCGAACTTTGATTTTCGCGACAAGCTGCTGATGGCGCTCTGCCCCTACGAGCGCTTCGTCTACCTCGACACCGACACCCACGTGGCCGGAGACCTGTCCGAGATGTTCGCCCTGCTCGAGCGCTACGATGTCATCGGGCACCAGCTGTTCGAGGGCCACGATTACCGGCTCCCCGAGGTGCCGGACGCGTTCCCCGAGTTCAACGGCGGCGTGTTTGGCTTTCGGCGCGGCCCGGCGGTGGAGCGTTTTTTTGCGCGCTGGCTTGAGATCTACGCCGGCTACCGCGCGCGGCTCAAGGACGGGGCCTGGAACTACTCCGACGCCAGCGACCAGAAGGGCTTCCGCCTGGCGCTCTACGAGTCGGGGCTGCGCCACTCGGTGCTCGGGCCGGAGTTCGACTTCATCGTGCAGCACCTGCAGTTTGCCTGCGCCCGGGTGAAGATCCTCCACGGCCGGCCGTGGAGCGAGGTGCGGCGGATCGAGCGGATCGTCAACGCGCAGTTGGGGCCGCGCGCGTGGGTGCCGCTGCTCGACGCCTGCGTGCACCAGCAGCTTCCGCTCGGCGGCTGGGCGACGGTCGCGCGCCGCGCCGCATTGCAGGTGCTGCGCGGCCTCGGCCGCAAACTGCTGCCCGCCGCGGTCAAGGACCGGCTGCGCGGCTCCGGCGCGGTGCGCCGGGCGTTCCTGCGCAACGAGGAGACGCCCAGTTCCACGGTGGAGCACAAGCGCAAGTGGGGTCTGGATGCCTGAACTCATGGCTCCCTGGCGGGGCGGATGCGGCCCCAGCCGGTGACGCCGCCGGCGGCGGATTCGCTGAAACGGCGGCGGGTCTCGGTCACGAGAAAATCCCAATGCCCGGGGTGGCGGCTCCGGGCCCGCAGGGTGCGCCAGAAGGCCAGGGGCCGGCGGAGCGCGTGGACGGCGACGCGCAGCCAGTCCCGCGGCCGCGCCAGCGCGGCGAACTCGGCGAAGCGTCCCGCGACCCACGCGTGGAGCAGCGTGCTGCCGGTCTGGGTCGGCCGCGCCTCGACGGCCGCGCGCCAGAATTCAGCGGCGCTGATGGTGTGGGGCGGGCAACAATGCAAAAACGAGCCGTCCAGCAGCGCGCGGTAGGCGAGCCACAGCTCGGTCTGCGATTCGCGGGTGCTGGCGAGGGTCCAGGAAAAGTTGACGAGCGGCTCGGGCAGGAACAGGCCGGGCCAGCGCAATGCGCGGTCGCGGAAAGTCTCCATGCAGATCTGCGGGACGGTGGGCGGGATTTGCAGGCGGGCACACGCCGAGGCGCGGAAGAGCGTCGAGCCGTTGTAATGAAAGGTGTCGAAGCGCTGGCGCGGTTGCGGCCAGTCGCAGAGCGTCGGCACGGTGACCGGCGGGGCTTGCGGATGCAGCAGCGTCATCGTCCTCTGGCCGGTGTCGCGCCATTCGCCGTCGGGAGTTTCCTGCCAGATCCTTTGGTCGCACCACACAAACCCGGCTTCGGGGTGGGCGTCGGCGGCGGCCACGAGCGTGGCCAGGAAGCCGGGCTCCCACCAGTTGTCGTCCTCCAGCAGGCAGACGTAGGGCTCGGCGACGGGCGCGAAGACGAGGTTGAAGGTGCGGGTGGCGCCGAGGTTGGTCTCGTGCTGCTTGAGCGTGATGCGCGGGTCGGCGGTCTCGGCGACGAGTTTGGCCGGGAAAGGGTCGGCGGGATCGTCGTTGTGCAGCTCGCACACCCAATCGGTGAAGGTCTGGGCCCGCAGGCTGGCGAGCGCGCGTGGCAGCAGGTGGTTCCGCCGGTAGGTGAGGAGATAGACGCGGACGCGGGGCATCAGGCGACGCGGGTCAGGGTTGAATCCGGGAAAAACGCGGCGAGGCGCCGGACGCGCGCGCGCCGGCCGTCGCCGCGCGGCAGGGCGAAGAGATTATAATAAAGCGAATCGGCGAACGGGTCGGCCCGGCCGGCGGGGCGCAGGGTGGGGCGCGCTTTCGGGTCGTGGGGATGCTTGGGCAGCAGCCAGCAATCGAACTGCGCGGGAGGGAACCGGGCCAGGATTTCCCGGGCGGTGACGCCGAAGCGGGCCAGCGCCCCGGGGTTGATCTCGACGATCCACAGCGGGCCGTCGGCGGTGAACCACTCAGGCGGCGCCGCGCGCAGGGCCGCGCCCTCGGCGCCCTCGATGTCGACCTTCACGGCGTTGAGCCGCGCGTCGAGCGCCTGGGCGCGTTGCAGTTCAAGCAGGGTGCAGGCGGGCACGGTGATCCTCACCGACTGCCCGAGCAGGGAGTCGGGCGGCCGCAGGGATTGCTCGCCCGTGATGAAACCGGCCGGACAGACATAAAAACTGACTTCGCCGCTCTCATCCGTGACGGCGGCCTGGACGCCCCGCAGGTTCGCCGCGCCGAGAAGCCCGGCGCTCAGGCGGAGCTTTTCGATCACGAAGGGCGCAGCGTCCACAGCGACGACGAGACCGGAAGGGCCGACGGCGGGGAGCGCGGCGAAGGCATAGTAGCCGAGATTGGTCCCGAGGTCCAAAAACTGATCGCCAGGTTCCAGCCACTTGGCCAGCAGCTGATACTCCCAGTGGTCACCCGCGTTCAGGCAGAACAGCTCGGCCGAGTCGGTCCACCCAGGATGGCATACGGAGGGGAACCCGAGCCGTTGATGCACAAAGGGCGCGGCCCCGTGACGGCGCAGGATGAACAGTCCTTTGTTGAACTCCCATTGCCGGCGGAGGGTGGCGAAATCCTGCCGCCCCAGCAGCCGCAGGGCCGTCAGGATTTTTCTGGGCAGATTCATGCCGGTGGGACGCGGCCTTCAAAATGACCGCAGGCGCCCTGCCAGCGAACCCAGGCGGCGGGGGACGACCAGGCGCGGTGGGTGAACCACGCCTTGGCCCGGCGCGGCGGCACGGTCCACGGCGCGAGCGGCGGCCAGGGGTTGGCGGCGTGCGCCGTGAGCACGCGCATCCACGAACGCTGGATGCCGCGGTTCAGCCGGCCGAGGTAGTCGCGCGTGGTGCGGAAGGCGGGGATGAGGTGCGTCAGGCGCAGCGAGGGGAAATACGCGGCCTCCCAGCCGGCCGCCATCGCCGCCAGCACGATGTCGTTGTCGCCGCTGGAGGAGAGGTCGTTGCCCCGGCGGTCGGGCAGGGCGGCGTGGCCGTCTCGATCAAGCCAGCTTTGGGCGGCGGCGCGCCGCAGCGCCAGGCCGGCGCCGATCGGGGCGAACAGCGGGTAGTCGTTGCGGCCGGTCGCGGGATTGCGCAGACCGGCGGAGATGAGCGGCGCATCACCGAGGTCGCGGCAGGCGATGAGGCCGTCGAACTCGCGCACCCACGGCTCGGGGGGGGCCTCGAACTCCGGCCGGCTGCGGCCGCCCAGGAGGCCGGCCTTGGGATGCGCCGCAAAAAGCCGGAGCGTCTCGGTGAGATAGTCCGGGGCCAGTTCGTTGTCGTCGTCGGCCAGCACGAAAAAATCGCCGGTGCCGGCGAGGAAACCGCGCCGCCGCGCGTGGCTGAGGCCTAGCGCCGGCTCACTCACCAGCCGAAGATTGACGGGACCGTGGGCGGCCCAATCGGTCGCGGCGAGCGCGGGGTCGGAAACATTGTCCACGAGAACCGCCTCCCACCGGTCCGCCGGCAGGGTCTGGGCCTGCAGCGCGCGCAAAGTCCGCTGCAGGCGGCCGACATGCGGGTTGTGCGTGGGGATGATGACCGAAAGGCGAGGCACGGCATTTACTTTCCGGGTGCGCCGGACCGATAACCCTTGACGATGGCAGGAACGCCGTGGGCGATCGCGCCGGGCGGCAGATCCTTCGTGACCACGGCGCCGGCGCCGACGATGCAGCCGTCGCCGATCGTGACGCCGCCGAGCACGGTGACGCCGGCGCCGAGCCAGACATCGCGGCCGATCCGGGTCGGAAGCAGCACGTCGGGTTGCGAGCGGATGTCGGTGCTAAAAGGCGGGACCGCGTGATTGGACGAGACGATGCGGCAGTGCATCGCGATGAGACAGGCATCGCCGACCTCGACTCCGCCGTGGCCGTAAATCACCGTGTGCGGTCCGAGAAACACGTCGCGGCCGAGGGTGATCGAGCCGCCAAAAGCGTGCAGCACCACACCCTGTTCGATCGCCGCGCCATCGCCGAAGGCAATGTGTCCGGGGTGTGCCCCATGGCCGGGCCGACAATCAATGCCCCCGGCCAGCAGGCGGGGTGCGGCGATGGTGACGCCAGCCAGCCGGAGCCGCAGAAGTCGCAACGCACCAAGGGCCGATTTGACGAGGGCGGTGATCATCAGGCAAGCAGTTGCAGGTGGTCGCCGCCCATGTAACGGCTGGCGGCGGCCACGGCGGCGGCCTGCCCCATCGCTTCCCAGCGGGCGCGGCCGGCGAAGGCCTCGCGCAACGAGGCCTTCAATGGAATCACCTCCGGGACGGAGCAGAGAAAGCCGGTGCGGCCGGGCTCGATCCAGTCCTCCGCGCCGCCGACGCGGGTGGCCAGCACAGGTCGCTGGCAGAGCATCGCCTCGGGAATCGTCATGGGGACGCCGTCCTCCAACGCCGGGGAGACCAGGAGGTGGTTCTCGGCCCAGATGGCGCGGAGTTCCTTGACGTAACCGCGGAAGCGCACGCGCTCACCCAGGCCGGACTGCGCGGTGATCTCACGCAGTCGGGCCTCATGGGGGCCCTGGCCGTAGATGTTCAGCCGCCAGTCAGGCAAGCTTGAGCCGGCCTCCGTCAAGGCGGCGAGCAGCAACTGGAGGCCTTTGCCCTCGTCGAGCCGCGAAACGGTGGCGAGCTGGGGGACAGGCTCCGCAGGCCAGGGCGAGACATCGGCGGGCCGCCACCGGAGCGGGTTCTGGATCACGCGGGCGTTGGGCAGGGGCCGGTCCAGATGGCGGCGTGTGACGGCGAGATTGCGGGTCGAAACGAAGTTGAGGCTGTCGGCCGCCGTGAAGACTTCGCGAATGAAGGCGAGTTCCGGCTCGGTGAGCCGGGGGTGCTCCTGCTGCCAGTTGGCAATGATGCGGTATTTCACGCCCGTTGCGCGCAGCCACGCCGCGAGCCGGGGATGCAGCACCAGGTCGTAGGTGCCGCCTTGGCTGAAGATGACGAGGTCGGGCCGGAAGGATTGCAGCGCTGCGATCAGGCCGGCGTCGGGCGGGGCGGCGAGTCCGAGTTTGCGACGCACGCGGGCTCCGAACGAAGGCGCGCCGGACGGATCGCGGAGGAAGATTTCCGCGCCAGCCCCGGCCAAGGCGGCGATGCGCGGGTGGGCGACGACCGCCGGGGAAACGGAAAGGAGCAGCCGATCCCCGCGCTGCGCCGCAGCCTCGGCCGCATTCGTCCAGAGCGTGTCGGCCCCGCCCCACGGGAAGTTCAGGATGGTCGAGATGAAGGCGATTCTCAACGCTGGGCAGGCAGGCAGGCGACGGTGTCGCCCCCATGGGTGGCGAGCTCATAGCCGAGCCCGATCAATTCGCGATAGAAGGCGATGCGCTCATCGAGCGTGTTGCAGGCATGCTCAAACAGGATGAGGCGCGGCCGATGCTGCGCGAGGTGGGCGGCGCGCAGCAGGGCCAGGTCGTGGCCTTCGGTGTCGAGCACGATGAGATCGCACGGGTGCGGGCCGAATTCCCGCCAGACTTGCGGCCAGGTGACCGTCTCGACCTGCTCTGAAATGATGCTGGTGTCGGGCAAGCCCAGTTCCCGGGCCGCCTGGGCCACGCGTTCACGGGAAAAACTGGCCAGGCCGCGCGTCCAGTCAGGGCGGCCGGCGGTGGCGGCGGGGGCCAGGTCATAGATCTGCCGCCGGCCGGCCGTGACATCGATGGCCGCGCGGCGCAGACGCAAATTGGGGGAGGCGCCGCGGTGGCGTTGGAGATCCGCGAAGTTGGCGGCGAGCGGTTCGAACATCATGCCGCTCCAGGCGTAATCGTCGATGAACGCCCGGATCGGATCGGCGCGCCGGCCGTCATTGGCCCCGACTTGAATGAAGCGGAGACCATGCAAATCAGGGAAGGTGCGAAGCAACAGATCCTCGAAAGCGGATGACGGCGGGTGATCAATGTAGCGCACGCTCCGGGAGCGGGTGCTTACGATCGCGACACCACAGTGGCGCAGAAGCCTGAGCAAAGGGCGGAACAAGAGTCGCATGTTCAACCGGAAAGCGGCAGGCGAACCCAGTCGGCCGGCACCACGTCGGAACAATCGTGAGGGCTGTTCGCAAACCACGGCTCCGGGGCGATCACGAGTTTTGTCGGGGAGGGATTCAACCAAGCCGCCCACCACGAAAAGGTGCTGTTTGCGATGGCGATATGGTCGCAGAGCGACATCAGGCGGATTTTGTCCCACGGGTGCCAGTGCCCGACACAGCGCACGAATTCGTGCGGGCCGGACGGGGTGAACTCGCGGGCGACCGATTCGATGTCATCGGAGAAAATGTAGAGCGTGGCGTCCGGGCTGCGCTCGCGCAGCA
Organism: Opitutia bacterium; assembly: GCA_016190985.1. GTDB lineage: Bacteria > Verrucomicrobiota > Verrucomicrobiia > Opitutales > Opitutaceae > Lacunisphaera. The sequence goes on from JACPPI010000013.1 coordinate 46,399, forward strand.
GGCGTTCAGCGCGGGCGTAGTAAGCGGGGCCGATCAAGCCGATCTGAGCCTTGAATGTGGCGTTGCGGGCGTAGTCACCGCGCCGGAAATGGAGCGCAATCGAGGAGCCGGAGAGGATGCGCTGGCCGAGGGCGGCCACCTCCGGCCGCGGTGGATAACGGAAGCTGAAATGGAGGCGGAGCAGATCGGCAACAGGGGCAAAGAATTTCTCCGACTGGAACATGCCGTTGAGATAGGTGTGGTCTGGTTGCTCCAAAAACCGCGGATAATAGGCGAAGGTGGGTGGTTGGTGCCAGTTGGCGGGGGCGGCGTGGCGCTCCGCGTAGCGCCGGAGGCGGGCCGCGCGGGCCAGCGCGGCCGCCCAGCGCTCGGTCCGGGTCAGCCGCACCCCGCGGACCCGGTCGATCTCCTCCTGCGTGGCGAACTGCTCGGTGATGTTGAAACAGGACAGGGCGTAGCGGTTGTGGGCTTCATAGGCAGGATCCTCGCGGAACCAGGAAACATCGAGCTTGAGCACGGTGCGGCGGTGCTCGGCCAGCGCGAGGCCGGCGGCGTATTGGAACATCTGGTTGCCGAGTCCACCGGTGAGGGAGGTGATGATCATGGGGGCGGAGGTTGGGGAAAAAGCGCGCGCTTGATCCGGCCGGCGGCGGCGCGGAGCCGGCGGCTGGCGAGGTGGGGCCACGTGCGGGGGTGGCGCAGATTGAGGTAGAGGTGGTCCCCTTCACCAGTGGCGCTACCGAGGTAGACGGCATGGGCGAGCGCGAAGCCGCGGGAACGCATGAAGCGCGCGATGTCGGTGTTGAGGGCCTGGCCGCGGTAGTGCTCCCGCGCTGAGACTTCGAGCCAGATCGCGGTGATGCGTGGCAGCATGACGGTGGCGCCGGCGAGGACGAGCCGCTCAGCGCCTTGGACATCCATCTGGATGAAGTCGATGTGGTCCAGGCCTCGCCGCGCACAAAAAGCGTCGAGGGTGTCGGTGGGAACAGTGATGGCTGCCTTGAAATCGATCCAGCCGTGCATCGGGCCGGCTTGCGCCGGGGCGAGCAGCGAACTGGATTTGTTGCCGTAATTCCAGTGTTCGCCGGCGAAAAGGTCGGGCGGCCGGCCGGAGGAAACATGGAAGAGCGCCTCGCCTGCGCGGTCGGAGAGCGCGAGCGGCACGAGCTCGGCGTTCGCGGAGGCGTAGCGTGCGAAGTTGACGCGGACCAAGGCCTGGTTGGCGGGCAGGGGCTCGAAGGCGAACACGAGGGCCGCGGGGAAAACCCGCGCATAACGGACGGAGTCCTCGCCCTCGCACGCGCCGATGTCGCAGATTATGAGCGGCTCGTCGGGCTGGAAGAGGCGGCGGAACTCCCTTTCCGCCTCGCTCGGTTGCGCCAGATAGGCGGAGATGTCGACCGGTTGGGGTGCGGTGTTCATGTCAAACCGGGGCGATGCGGATGAGGTCGAGTGCGACTTCGCAGGTGGCGGCTGGCCGGTGCCGGCGGATCAAGTCGCGCAGTTCCGCCAGATCGGGATAGCCGTCGCGGCCGGTGAAGAGCCGGGCATCATCGATCAGGATCACGTCCTGTCCGGCGGGCCGGGCCAGCAGGCAGGAGAGTTCGGTGGAGATCGGTGTATCGCGGTCGTTGCGCGCGGACGGGCCGGTGCAGAAATGCCCGTCGAGCCAGTAGAGCACGGGTCCAGTCAGGCCCGGCACGATGCGCGGCAGCAGCGTCGCGCTGTCGCCCAGATGCAGATGCAGGTGGCCGAGGTGGCCCATTTCGCTCACGGCCAGCTGGTGCAGGGCCGGAGCGAGCTCGATGGAATGCATTTCCGCGAAAACGCCGCGCAGCGCAAACGGCGTGTCGCCGTAGAAGGTGCCGGTTTCCACGAGGGTGCGGGCCTGGTAGCGGGAGGCGTGGTCGCGGATCACGCGGTGCTTGATGGCGGGCGGTGGCGGGGTCGGCCGGCCGGCTTTTTCCCAGGCCGCGACCTCGGCCCGGCTGCGGCGGGCGAAACGCCAGTCGCGCCGGGCGTCCCGCAAGGGATAGTAGAGGCCGAGGGCGCGCAGGCCTTGGCTGACTGCCGAGCGGAGCCGGAGGGCGAGGGACATCAGGGTATCTTGCGCAGTTCCTGCCGCATGGAGTTGAGCACCACGCCGACGCCCGAGCTCGCGCACACGTAGGTGCCGACGACGGTTTCGCCGGAAATATCGAGCCGCTCGGACTGGAATTGCTGAAAGGCATGTCCGTGTGAACTCAGACCGACCACGGTCGTGTAGGAGCCGGCTTCGAGGATCACCTTGTCCTGGATGAAGGCGGCTTCGTAGTCGCCGGGCGCGAGGTTCCGGGGCGGGAACCACGACGTCTGGACGGGACTGCCGTCCGGGCTGAGCAGGCCGACGGCGATGACGAATTGGTCCTGCGCCTTCGCGATCCGGAAACCGACCCGAATCCGCCACGGCTGGCCGACGTCGAAGACCGAGGTCGGCTTGCCCTCGAGAGTCTCGACGGACACGCTCGTGACATAGCCGCAGTGCAGCAGGTCCGCGGACGGTGGGGGGACGACGTGGACGACCGGGCCTGCCAGGCCGTGCTGGTAAAACTCCAGGACGCGCGCGCAGGGACCGGAGGTCTGCACCTGGCCGCCGGCCAGCAGCACGGCGGAGTGGCAGAGCTGGCGGATCGACTGCAGATTGTGGCTGACGAACAGCACGGTGCGGCCGTCGCTGCGGGAGACGGCCTGCATCTTGCCGAGGCATTTCTTCTGGAAGGCGGCGTCGCCGACCGCGAGCACCTCGTCGACGATCAGGATCTCGGGCTCGAGATGGGCGGCCACGGCGAAGGCCAGGCGCACATACATGCCGCTGGAGTAGTGCTTCACCGGCGTGTCGAGGAAGCGCTCCACCTCGGCGAAGGCGACGATCTCGTCGAACTTCCGGGCGATCTCGGCGCGCGACATGCCGAGGATGGCGCCGTTGAGGAAGATGTTCTCGCGGCCCGACAGCTCCGGGTGGAAGCCCGTCCCGACCTCGAGCAGGCTGGCGATCCGGCCGCGGAGACGGACGCGCCCGGTGGTGGGCTCGGTGATGCGCGAGAGGATCTTGAGCAGCGTGGACTTGCCGGCGCCGTTGCGGCCGATGATGCCGATGACATCGCCTTGCTGGACGTCGAAGGACACGTCGCGCAGCGCCCAGAATTCCTCCCCCTCGGGTTCTGTGGCAGCGCCGGTCAGCCGACGGCCCAGCTGACGGAACTGCTGCGTGAGTGAGTCGCGCAAGGTGTCCTGCCGTTTCTCGTGCGACAGGTAGTAGCGTTTGCCCAGGCCGGAGACGCTGATGACGGGGGAGGACATGGTGGACAACTGACTACGGGACTACGGACTACGGACCGGCTGAACCGGAGGACGGGCCTGCCGCGCTACGGCTTGGATCAAGCCATGCAGGCAGGCGAACACCTGTTTGGTCTGCTGGTGAAGCCGGGCGGCATCAGCTTCGTTCAGATAGCGCAGCCGGTTTGCCAGGTGCAAAAAATACTGCGCCTCGGAAAGAGAGGCGCGGGCAATGTGCAGGAAATGAAGGCAGTCTCTCTGGCTCTCCCGGGCCGAGCCCTCAACGATGTTGGCCGGCACTGAACTGGCCGCCCGACGCAACTGACTGGTGAGTCCATATTGCTCCTCCCGGGGTAAGGCTTGGGTTTGCTGATAAATCGCCACGGTCAGGTCATCGGCAGGTTTCCAGGCTTCGATTTTCGTGCAGTCTCTCATCGCTGGGGGCCGGGTAGGCTTGTCGTCAGTAGTCCGTGGTCCTTCAAATGATATCCGCAAACGTCCGCTCGGTGTGGCGGAAATACCAGAGGCCGGAGGCGAGCAGCAGCGCGGCCATGGCGACAGAAATCGCGAGATTGGCGGGGTCGAGCGCCGGCTCCCCGCGCAGCAGGCACCAGCGGAAGCCGTCGATGGCCCCGACCATGGGGTTGAGCGAGTAGACGAACCGCCAGTTCGGCAGGTTGGTCGAGCTGAAGCCGACCGGCGAGAGGAACAGGCCGACCTGGAGCAGGAACGGCACAACGAAGCGGAAGTCGCGGTATTTCACCGTCAGCGCCGTGAGCCAGAGGCCGGTGCCGATCGCGGTCAGCAGGGTCAGGACGACAAACAACGGCAGCAACAGCACGCGCCAGTCGGGCGCAAACTGCCACCAGAGGCAGAGGATGGCGAGCAGCACGAGCACCACCGCGAAGTCGATCAGCGCCACCGCCACGGAGGACAGCGGCACGATGAGCCGCGGGAAGTAGACCTTGGAGATGAGGTGGGTGTTGGCCACGAGGCTGCCGCTGGCGTTGGAGAACGCGGCGGCAAACAACTGCCAGGGCAGCAGGCCGCACAGCACGAGCAGCGGGTAGGGGACGTTGCCCGCCGGCATCCCGGCGAGTTTTCCGAAAATGAAAGTGAACACCGCGAGCGTGACCGCCGGCTGGATCAGCGCCCAGAGCACGCCGAGAGTGGTCTGCTTGTAGCGGATCTTGATGTCACGCCAGGCAAGAAATCCCAACAGCTCGCGGTAGCGCCAGAGGTCGGCCCAGTAGTGCCGGCTGGCGCGGCCGGCTTCCAGGATGAGTTCGGGGGTTTCGATGGCGGCCATGGTGTCAGGCAAATGCAGTGATCGGGCCGCCGCGTGGCGAGAACATCCCGGCCGATCCGCCAACGGAAAAGACAGCACTCACAGCTTCGCCTGGTCGCTTCCGGCTCACGGAGGCGGCCGATGGGGGCTTTAGCTCATCGACTGGCAAATCAGCGGCCAAATGCAAGGCCGCGGCCATGCAACCTGAGGGCACCTCGCGTGGCAATGCCGATTTTACGCAAAGCCTTAGAGGCAAATAGCTTTGCCGATTTCCCGCGCTTTCTCGTCCGCCGTCAGCAACGCGACCAGATGCAACCCGAATTCCACCGCCGTGCCGGCCCCGCGCGAGGTGGTGATTTTCCCATCCGTGACGACGCGCTCGCCGGCCAAAATGGCCGGCAATTCGGGCGCGACGGAAAAATGCGCGGTGTAGCGTCGGCCCGCCAGCAACCCCGCGTCATGCAGCACGGTCGGCGCCGCGCAGATGGCCGCCAGCCAGCGGCCGGCGGCATGTTGCCGCCGCACGATTTCGCCCACCCGCGGATCGGCGCGCAGATTTTTCACCCCCGCGCCGCCGGGCAGGAAGACCAGGTCGAACGGCTGATCAAACACGGCCGACAGCGCGGCATCCGCGTGCGCCGTGATGCCGCTGCGGCCGGTGGCGTGGCGGTTTTCGTTGAGCGACGCGATGGTCACATCGATCCCGGCCCGCCGCATGAGGTCGGCGGGCGCGAACGCCTCGATCTCCTCGAAACCATCGGCGAGCAGGACGAGAGCGGTGGGCATGGCGGGCAAAGCATCAGGCATGAAGGGACAAGTATCAAGTTGCGGATGGCGTGATGCCGGCGGCGATCTCCTTCTTGTTACTTGTTCCTTGTTTCTGTCTACTTCCGCAATGTCTTCCCTCGCGGGCAAACGGCTCGTCATCTTCGGCTGCGGCTATGTCGGCACGGCGCTGGCGCGGGCGGCGCTGGCGGCCGGCGCGAAGGTCGAGGCGCTGACGCGCAATCCGGCCAAGGCGGCGGCGCTGCGCCGCACCGGCCTGGCGCAGGTCGTGGTGGCCGACCTGGCCTCGCCGGACTGGCACGGGCAGATCGCAGGCGGGGCCGACTTTGCCGTGAACTGCGTGAGTTCCGGCGGTCCGGACACCTATCGGCAGACTTATGTGGGCGGCATGGCGTCGATTCTCGCCTGGGCGGCGAGGTCGGCTGCGCCGGTCGGCACGCTGGTTTATACGAGCAGCACGTCGGTTTATCCCCAAGGCGGCGGCGCGACCGTGGTTGAAACCGATTCCACCGACGGGACGACTCCGAGCGGCGCGATCATCCGTGAATCAGAAATCCTCCTCCAAAGCGCGCCGCCGGCGGTCGTGCGCCGGCACTTCATCCTGCGGCTGGCGGGCATCTACGGCCCGGAGCGGCACCGCCTGCTCGACCGGCTGCGTGCGGGCTCCAGCCAACTCGGCGGAGCGGGCGACCATCGGCTCAACCTCGCGCACCGCGACGACACAGTCACAGGCATCCTCGCCTGCCTCGGCGCACCGGCCGCAATCGGCAGCGAAATTTTCAATGTGGCGGACTCCGCCCCCGCGCCGCGCACCGAGGTGGTGCGCTGGCTGGCGAAAAAACTGGGCCGGCCGATGCCCGCCTTCGACGGGTCGCTCGCGGCGCGGCGCGGCGGCGCCCCGATGCCGGACCGCATCATCAGCAATGCCAAGATCCGGCGCGTGCTCGGCTGGCGTCCGCTCTATCCCGACTACCGGGTTGGGTTTGGAAATATATTGTCGCCTTAGTGCTTTCGGGCTCTCAACTCATTTGCCTCAGTTTCGCTTCAGCGAGAACTGAGGACAAGCACCGGGCGGCGAGCACGCCGCAACGGCGCACCTCTCAACCCTCAACTCTTCCCCTTCCATGGCCGGCGTAGGCAAACTCCTCAAACAGGCGCAGAAAATGCAGAAGCAGATCGAGACGCTGCAGGCGACGCTCGAAGCCCGCGTGATCGGCGTGTCGAGCGGCGGCGGCGCCGTGCAGATCAAGATCAACGGTGCCGGGAAGTTTCTCGCCCTCACGCTGGATCCGGAATTCCTCAGGGAAGATCCGAAATTCGTCGCCGAAACCCTGCTCCAGGCCACCCAGGAAGCCGCCGCCAAGGCGAAGGAGATGAACGACGCCGAGATGCAGAGGATTTCCGCCGGGTTCCCGCTGCCCGGTCCGTTTTGAGGCTGTCGTGACGCCCGCGCTCGAGACTTTGCAGCAGCAGTTGAAGAAACTGCCGGGCATCGGCTACCGCTCGGCCGAGCGGATCGCCTTGCACCTGCTGGTGGAAAAGCCGGAGCGCCTGCCGGAGCTGATCACCGCCTTGCAGGCGGCCGCGCAAAACGTCCGCCGCTGCGCCGTGTGCGGCAACCTCGCCGAGGCGGAGCACTGCGCGGTCTGCGCCGACGAGCGGCGCCGCACCGGCCAGGTGTGCGTGGTCGAATACGTGCCGGATCTCGCCGCGATCGAGCGCTCGGGGGCCTACCGCGGGCGCTACCATGTGCTGCATGGCAAGCTCTCGCCCATCCGCGGCGTCGCGCCGGAGGATCTCAACCTCGCCGGCCTGCTGGCGCGGATCGCGTCGGGCGAAATCACCGAGGTGATCCTGGCGCTGTCGAATGACGTGGAGGGCGAGGCGACCTGCCATTACCTGACGGAGCGCCTGCCCAAGAGCGGCGTGAAGGTCACGCGCATCGGCTTCGGCCTGCCCAGCGGCGGCGGCGTGCTCTACGCGGATGCCGTCACGCTCAAGAGCGCGCTGGAGGCGCGGCGGGAATATTCGTGACTTGCAGCGCGGCGGTTCGCCGCCTTTAGTCGCGCTTCCAGTCCATTGCGGGCGTAGTATATCGGTATTATGCGTGCTTCCCAAGCATGAGAGGCGGGTTCGATTCCCGCCGCCCGCACCAGCCTTCGCCTGGCAAAGGACGGCCTTTCGCTCACGGTCGCTCCCCAAGTGGCTGCGGCTGGCAGGCCAGCCAACTGAACCAGCTCAAACTCCAACCCATACAACCCTCATGAAATCGCTCCGCCTCCTCCTCGCGCTGGCTTTGGCCGGCTTGCTCTCCACCACGCTGCTTCGCGCCTCCGACGACAAGGCGAAGCCGGCCGAAAAAACCTGCGCTTGCCCCAAGGACAAGGACGGCAAGGTGTGCGGCAAGGACAAGGACTGCTGCTGCACCGGGGAAAAATGCGACAAGGACGCGAAGAAGGATTCAGCCGCGGGCAAGGAAGCGCACAAGTAACCGAACCAGGGGCGCCCGGCGGCGCCCGGTTTTCACCTGCCAGACGTCGCGCATGAAGGTCAAAGGGCATGCGCGACGCACCATCTGGCCCGAGTCGGACGGTGTGTCGGTCGGTGTCATCGACCAGACCCGCCTGCCGCACGATTTTGCGACGCTGCGCCTCGGCACACTCGCCGAGGCCGCGCACGCCATCCGCTCGATGCAGGTGCGCGGCGCCCCGCTCATCGGCGCCACCGCAGCCTACGGGCTCTGGCTCGGCTTGCGCGCCGATCCTACCGATGCGGGCCTGCAGCAAGCGCGAACCACGCTGCTGACCACCCGGCCGACCGCCGTCAATCTGCGCTGGGCGCTCGACCGGGCGTTCGCCCATTTGCAGCCGCTGCCGCCAGCGGCGCGTGCCGCCGCGGCCGCCGCGTTTGCCGCGGCGCTGTGCGACGAGGATGTCGCCATCAACCGCGGCATCGGCGAGGCGGGCCTGCCGCTGCTGCGCGCGCTCGCGGCCAAAAAGCCCGCCGGCCGGCCGCTGAACATCCTGACCCATTGCAACGCCGGCTGGCTCGCCACCGTTGATTGGGGCACCGCCACAGCGCCGATCTACCTCGCGCACGACGCCGGGTTGCCCGTCCACGTCTGGGTGGACGAGACCCGCCCGCGCAACCAGGGGGCGAGCCTCACCGCCTGGGAACTGCTCAACCACGGCGTGCCGCACACGGTGATCGTGGACAACGCCGGCGGCCACCTGATGCAGCACGGCGAGGTCGATGTGGTCCTCGTCGGCACCGACCGCACGACCGCGCACGGCGACGTGTGCAACAAGATCGGCACCTATCTGAAGGCGCTCGCCGCGCACGACAACGGCGTGCCCTTCTACGCCGCCGTGCCGGCGCCCTCCATCGACTGGACGATCTGCGACGGCGTGCGCGAAATCCCGATCGAGGAGCGCGCCGCCGCCGAAATCACCCGCCTCACGGGCCGCGCGGATGACGGCCGGATGACCACGATCACCCTCACGCCCGAGGGCAGCGCCGCGGCGAACCCGGGGTTCGATGTCACTCCCGCCCGCCTCGTCACCGGCCTCATCACCGAGCGCGGGGTCACGCCCGCGACCGCCGGCGGCCTGCGCCGGCTCTTCCCCGAAAAAGCACCCGCGCCATGACCGATCCCGAACGCAACCTCCGCCGGCAAATCATCGACACCTGCCGCCAGCTCGAGGCCCGCGGCCTGAACCAGGGCACCTCCGGCAACGTCAGCGTGCGCTGCGGCGCCGATCCCGCCGCCGGGTTTTTTCTCACGCCCACCAATCTGCCCTACGACCGGATGGAGCCCGCGGACATCGTCCACGTGACGCTGGATGGCCAGTGCACGGGCCGCTGCCGGCCATCGAGCGAGCTGCCGTTTCACCTGGCGATCATGCAACAGCGGCGCGACGCCGTGGCCGTGATCCACACCCACAGCACGCACGCGACGACCATCGCCTGCCTGCGGAAGGACATCCCCGCCGTGCACTATCTGGTGGGTTTGTTCGGGGGGAGCAATCTGCGGTGCGCGGAGTATGCGACCTTTGGCACGCCGGAGCTGTCGGCCAGCCTGCTCCGGGCCCTCGACGGCCGGCGGGCGGCGCTCATGGCCAACCACGGCCTGGTGGTGATCGGCGCCGGTCTCGCGCAGGCGCTGGCGTTGACCACCGAGGCGGAGACGCTCGCCACCCTGTATTGGCGCGCCCTCTGCGCCGGGCAACCCGTCGTGCTGCCCGACGCCGAGATGGCCGAGGTGGTGAAGAAATTCCGCGACTTCGGCTACGGCCCGGTGGACGCGGCCAGTCGCAAGCCATGAAGTCAAACGCCGCATCCCCACGCTGGTTTGTCGCCGGTGACGTCAACGGGTTCTTCGGCCTCGTCGTCGACAACCTCGCGGTGATGTCGTTCCTCGCGACGGTGCTGGTCGGGTTGTTCAAGTTTCCCGCCGACGTCGTGTTCCTGCGCATGTTTCCGGGCACGGCCTTCGGCGTGCTGGTGGGCGACCTGATCTACACCTGGATGGCGGTGCGGCTCGCGCGGCGCACGGGCCGCGACTCCGTGACCGCGATGCCGCTTGGCGTGGACACGCCGACCACGATCGGCCTGGCGCTGCTCGTGCTCGGGCCGGCGTTCCTGAAATTCAAGCAGAACGGGCTCGACGAACACGCGGCGGCGATCGCCACCTGGCACCTGGGCATGGCCGGGATGGTGGTCATGGGGCTGTTGAAGTTCGTGCTGTCCTTCGCCGGGGCCTGGGTCGGCCGCGTGGTGCCGCGGGCGGGCCTGCTCGGCTCCATCGCGGGCATCGCGCTGATGCTGATCGGATTTCTGCCCATGCTGGAGGTGTTGAGCGTGCCGGTGGTCGGGTTTGTCGGGCTCGGGGTGATCTTTTATTCCGTGGTGGCCAAGCGCCGGTTGCCCTGGAACCTGCCCGGCGTGCTGGCGGCGGTGCTCTTCGGCACGGTCCTCTACTATGGGCTTGGCCCGTTGGGACTCGTGGGACCGGGGTATCACGCGCCGGGGGCCATCACTTGGCGTTTCGCCCTGCCGTTGCCCAATCTGGGATTCCTCGACGGGATGCCGGCGACGGTGCCTTACCTGCCCTTGATCCTGCCGTTCGGCCTGCTGATGGTGGTCGGCGGCATCAATGTCACCGAGAGCGCCCGGGCTGCGGGCGATGACTACAGCACGCGGGACGTCCTGCTGACGGAGGCCTTCGCGACGCTCATTGCGGGCGTCTGCGGCGGGGTCGCGCAGACCACGCCCTACATCGGCCAGCCGGCCTACAAGAAGATGGGCGCGCGGGCCGGCTACACCTTGCTCACGGGCGTCTTTGTCGGCCTTGGCGGCATGCTGGGCTATCTCTCCGGCTTGGTGGAACTGCTGCCGCTCGCCGTGCTGGCGCCCATCCTGGTCTTCGTGTCGATCGAGATCACCACCCAGGCGTTCGAGGCGACGCCGGCGCGGCACGCGGCCGCCGTGGTGTTCAGCTTTTTCCCGGCGATCGCGCGCCTGGTCGCCATCAAGCTCGGCGACCCGGCCTATGTCGTGCCCGCGCGTTTCGCGCAGCTGCTCGGCTCGACCGAGCGCGGGTTGCCCGAGCTGGGCGTCATCGTCGCGCTGGGCAACGGCTTCATCATCACTTCGATGATCTGGGCCGCGTTCCTGGCGGCGCTGGTGGACCGGCGCAACGGCGCGGCGATCGTGAGCCTGCTGGTGGGCGCGGGCCTGACCTTGTTCGGCGTGATACATTCCGTCGAACCCGGCGGCGGGCTCTACCTGCCGTGGCACCTGGAGGGAGTGGGCCGCACCTTGGTCTGGCAGTTCACGGCCGCCTACGTCGCGTTGGCGGCGGTCGTCGCCGGGTTGAGCCTGCAGAAAGACGCGGGCGCGGGCGGCGCCGCCAGCCAGGCGGGTTGACCGCGGTCAGCCGCGGTCGGCGGTGACGGAGCCGGGCTGCAAGTCGCGCCAGTGCGCCACGACGCGGTTGTAGATGTCGTCGGGGGCCAGGCCGTAGGCGGCGCGCAGGATATCCACGCTGCTGCCGTGCTCGACAAACTTGTCGGGCCAGCCGACGCGCTCGACGGCGGTGGCGCAACGGGCTTCCTGCAACGTCTCCAGCACCGCGCTGCCGAAACCGCCGGCGAGGACGTGGTCCTCCAGCGTGACAATGAGCGGCACGACGGCGGCCTGGCTGAGGAGCAGGTTGCGGTCGAGGGGCTTCACGAAACGCGCGTTGACGACGCCGACGGAGACATGCTCCTCGCGCTCGAGGCGCGCGGCGAGCCTGAGGGCCTCGGGCACCATGTTGCCCAGCGCCCAGAGGATGATCTGCGTGCCGACCTTGAGCACCTCGGCCTGGCCGACGGGCACGAGGGCGGGCTCGGACTTGATGGGCGCACCGGTGCCGGCGCCGCGCGGATAGCGGATGAAACCCGGTCCGGGCAGTTGCAACGAGGTGTGCAGCATGTCGACCAGCTCGTCCTCGTCCTTCGGCTGCATGACGGTGGCGTTGGGCACGCAGCGGAGGTAGGAAAGGTCGAACAGGCCGTGGTGGGTGGGGCCGTCGTTGGGCGAGAGGCCCGCGCGATCCAGGCAGAAAGTCACGGGCAGGTTTTGCAGCGCGACGTCGTGGATGACCTGGTCGTAGGCGCGCTGGAGGAAGGTCGAGTAAATGGCGCAGACGGGGCGGAAGCCCTTGGTCGCGAGGCCGGCGGCGAAGAGCACGGCGTGCTCCTCGGCGATGCCCACGTCAAAGAACTGCCCGGGCAGCTCCTTCGCCAGCAGGGAGAGCCCCGTGCCGCTGGGCATGGCGCCGGTGATGCCGAGCACCCGCGGGTTGGCGCGGGCGAAGCGCGCGAGGGCGGAACCGAAGACATCCTGATAATTCGGCGGTGTGCCCGGGATGGGCTTGAGGTTCTCGCCGGTCTCGGGGTCGTAGGGGCTGGCGCCGTGGAATTTCTCGGGCGAGTTGACCGCGGCGTCGAGGCCCTTGCCCTTTTTGGTCAGCACGTGGATGAGCACGGGCACGTCGCAGTGCCGGGCGAACTCGAGGTTTTTCTCCAACGCCTCGAAGTTGTGGCCGTCCACCGGCCCGAGGTAGCGCAGGCCGAATTTTTCGAACAGCGACGACTCGACGAAGAAGTCCTTCGTCTCGCGCTTCCACTTGTGGTAGACCTTGTTCATCTCCACGCCGGTCGGGAAACTCGTGAAGAAGGCCTCGATGTCGTGGTGCAGCTTGTTGTAGGTCGGGCTGGTGCTGATGCGGTTCAGGTAGCCGGAGATGGCGCCGACGTTCTTGGCGATGGACCACTCGTTGTCGTTGAGGATGACAATGAGGCGCTTGGTCGAGCTGACGACGTTGTTCATCGCCTCCAGGGTGATGCCGCAGGTGAAGGCCGCGTCGCCGCACACCGCGACCACGTGTTCGTGGCTGCCGCGCAGGTCGCGCGCCGTGGCCATGCCGAGCGCGGCCGACAGCGCGGTGCCGGCGTGGCCCGCGCCGAAGGCGTCGTGCGGACTCTCGGGCCGGCAAAGGAAACCCGACGCGCCGCCGGTCTTGCGGAGCTTGTGGAAGAACCCGCCCTGGCGGCCGGTGAGGAGCTTGTGGACGTAGCCCTGGTGGGCGACGTCGAACACGAGCTGGTCCTCCGGCGTGTTGAACACGCGGTGCAGCGCGATCGTCAGCTCGACGACGCCGAGGTTGGGGCCGATGTGCCCGCCGTTGCGCGAGGTGACCTCGATCAGCTCGTCGCGGATTTCCTGCGCGAGCTGCGGCAGCTGGGCGGGCGCGAGCGCCTTGACGTCGGCGGGGCCGGTGATGCCGGGCAGAAGAGGAGTGGGGGAAGTTTGGGCGCTCATTCCGGGCGGGTGGTTTCAAACGGCTCGAAGGCGGCGCCGCCGTCCTTGGCCTTTTTCAGCTTCTCGATCTTCAGCTCGGCCTCCTTGAGGCGGCCTTCGCAGACCTTGAGGAGCTTGCTGCCTTCCTCGTATTTGGCCAGCAGGTCGGCCAGCGGCACGTCGCCCGATTCCATCGAGTCGACGATGGCCTCGAGCTTGGCGAGCGCGGCTTCGAAACTGGGTTTGGCGGTCTTGTCGGAATCCACGTCGCCAAGATGCGACGGGCAACGGCGATTTCAACCAAACATTGGGCGCGACGAGCCAGCCGGCGCTTTAGGATTGGCACGGGCGTAAACTCCTCTGCACTGCCTGCATGGATTGGCTGCTACCCACGGTCGTCACGCTCATTGGCCTGCGCCTCGCCGCCCAACTGGCGCTTGAGGCCCTGAACCGCGCGGAGGCGCGGCGCCATGCGGGCGAGAGACCCGCCGCGGTTGCCGCCGTGATGGACGATGCCACCTACGCCAAGTCGGTGGACTACACGCTCGCCAAAAGTGTCTTCGCCTCCGTCGAAACGGCGTGGGAGGTGGCGGTGCTGCTCGTCGTGTTGTTCAGCGGTCTGCTGCCGTGGCTGTGGGCGAGATTCACCGGCCTGGCACCCGGCGCGGCGTGGAGCGGCGCGCTCTTCATCGTCGGCACGATGATTTTGCTCGGCCTGCCCAACCTGCCGTTCGAGTGGTGGGCGCAGTTCCGGCTTGAGGCGCGGTTTGGCTTCAACAGGAGCACGCTTGGGCTGTGGATCACCGACCAGGTGAAGGGCCGGGTGCTCGGTCTGCTCATCGGCTTTCCGCTGGCGTGGGCGCTGCTGGCGCTCGTCGGATGGGCGGGGACGTGGTGGTGGGCCTGGGGTTTCGCGCTGCTGTTCGGGTTCCAATTGCTGCTGATCGTGCTCTACCCGAAGCTGATCCTGCCGCTCTTCAACAAGCTCACGCCGTTGCCCGAGGGCGAGGCGCGTGCGCGGCTGCTGGCGCTGTCCGAACGCACCGGGTTCCGGGCCCGGACCATCGAAGTGATGGACGGCTCGAAGCGCTCGGGCCACTCCAACGCGTTCTTCACGGGCTTCGGCCGCTTCCGGCGGATCGTGCTGTTCGACACGCTCATGGCGCAGCTCGCGCAGGAGGAACTCGAGGCCGTGCTCGCCCATGAGATCGGCCACTACAAGCGCGGGCACATCCCGAAGCGGTTGGCGACGATCGGCCTGATGCAGCTCGGGGCCTTTGCCGCCGTGGCGTGGTTGTCGCAGGCGCCGTGGTTCAACACCGCCTTCGGGCTGCCCGCCGGCGCCACGGCGGCGACGTTCCTGCTCTTCGGCCTGCTCGGCGGGCTCGTGACGTTCTGGTTTTCGCCGATCGGCAACCGTGTTTCGCGGAAGCACGAGTATGAGGCCGACGCCTTCGCCAAGGCCGCCATGGGCGGCGCGGCGCCCCTCGTCGGCGCGCTGCGCAAGCTGTCGCAGAAAAACCTCTCCAACCTCACGCCGCACCCGCTTTACAGCGCGGTGTATTACTCGCACCCGACGCTGGTCGAGCGGGAGCGCGCCTTGCAGACATGAGACAACTGCTGGCGCTGTTCCTGTTCCAGCTCTCAGCGGCGCTGACGGCGGCGGCGCTGACGGTGGCGGCCTACAACGTGGAGAACTACACGCTGGCCGACCGGATGGTGGACGGCGTATTCCGGCCCGCCTACCCGAAGCCGGAAAAGGAGAAGATCGCACTGCGGCAGGTGATCACGGGCATGGCGCCCGACATCCTGGCCATCGAGGAAATGGGTCCGCAGGCCTTCCTCGACGACTTTCAGCGCGAGCTGAAGCAGGCCGGCCAGGATTTCCCTCATGCCGTGGTGCTGGAGGCGGCCGATGCGGACCGGCATGTCGCGGTGCTGTCGAAGGTGCCGTTCAAGGAAGTCCGCCGTCACGCCAAGGTGCCCGTGACCTACTTCGGCCAGCCTGAGGTGGTGAAGCGCGGGGTGCTGGAGGTGGTGTTTGCGACGGCGGCCGGCGATTTTTCCCTTTTCGTTGTCCACCTGAAAAGCAAGCACACCGAGCGGAAGGACGACCCGGAGTCGGCCCAGCAACGGGCGTTGGAGGCGGAGGCGGTGCGCGACCTGGTCCTGGCGCGCCATCCGGACCCGGCGAAGGGGAAATTCATCGTCTGCGGCGACTGGAATGACACCCGCAACAGCCGTCCGGTGCAGGCGATGCAGAAGCGGGGCGAGACGATCATCGGCGAACTGGTGCCCGCCGCCGATTCACGCGGCGAGGAATGGACGCACTTCTACCGCCGGGACGCCACCTACCGCCGCATCGACTACCTCATGGTGTCGCCCGCGTTAAAATCCCTGGTGGCCGACGGGCGCGCGAAAATCTGGGACGGACCCGGCGCGCCCGCCGCCAGCGATCACCGGGCGGTCTACCTGCAGCTCAGGGTCGACCCGGTTAGGTAGGCCCCGCCTATTTGCGACAAACTGCGCAAACTTTGCGGCCGGCGGCATTGCAAATCACGCGCCGATCTCCTATACTGCGTTTCGCAATCAAGGAGCGCATATATGAAAGACACCCTTGGCCGCATAATGGCGATTACCGGGCTGCTGCTGCCGCCCGTTCTGGCGGATGGCAAAGTGGGCGGCGGAGAGACGGGTGATAATCGGAGTTACGAGCCGATCCAGATCATCAGGACAGTCGAGCTGGCCTATCCCCAAAGGCTGCTCCAGGATTCGATCGATCAGGGCGAGACGAGCATCATGGTGATGATCAATGATGACGGGCAGCTGGTGGACTGGATGGTCACGGGTTATTCGCATCCCCTCTTCGCCAAGGAAGTGCTGGACGCCTTGGTGAAATGGCGGTTCATCCCGGCCCACTCGCAGGGCAAGCCCATTGTCACCCGCACTGAGCTGAGATTTGTGTTCAAGAACAATGCCCTGATCAGGGTGCTCTCCAATGACACCGGTTTGGTGGCGCGGCAGAGGATACTGGAGCGCAACACCGGATACTGGGCCTTTGTCTGCCCGCGGGAGAATCTCGATGCGCCGCTCGACGCCAAGGTCGAGATCGCGCCGATGCCGCCGGATCAGCTGGGCGCGACCGCCAAGGAAGGAAAGGTGGTCGTGGATTACCTGGTCGATCCGGAAGGCAAGGTGCGCATGCCCGTGATCATCACCGCCGACGACGAGGCCTTTGCCCAGTCGGTCCTGCTGGCGATCAACGAATGCCGCTACGCCGTGCCCCGGCGCGAGGGCGTGCCGGTGATCACCCGGGTGCGCAAGCAATTCACGTTTTCCCCGGTGAGCACGTAGTTCGCGCGTGGAACGGCCCCGCCAGGCGCGCTAAATAGATTTACGCGCCGCGGATTTGCCGTTTGCTTCGGGCGATGGCGAAATGGCTGCTGGTGGATGGCTACAACATGGCCTTCCGGGCGTTCTACGGGATGCCCGAGCTGACGCGCGCGGACGGATTTCCGACCGGCGCTTTGCACGGATGGGTGAAGACGATGTGGCGGTTGCAGGACCAGGAGAAGCCGGACGCGATGGTGGTTTTTTTTGATCTGGGCGGTTCGCAGGACCGCTTGGCCCTGCACCCGGAATACAAGGCGCAGCGCAAGGAGACGCCCGAGCCGCTGGAGAAACAGATTCCGGTCATCAAGGAGTTGACCCGGGCCATGGGCCTGGTGGGGGTGGAGCTGGACGGGGTGGAGTCGGACGACTTGCTGGCGGCGCAGGCCCGCCTGCTGGCCGACGCGGGGCACGACGTGCTCATCGTCAGCGCCGACAAGGATTTCGCGCAGTGCGTGGACGGGCGGATCAGGATCCTGCTGCCGCCGCCGACGGCCAATCCCAAATTGGGCTGGCGGACCCTGGACCCCGCCGGAGTCGTGGAGAAGTTCGGCGTGCCGCCGGCGCAGATCGCCGAATATCTCGCGCTGATCGGCGACACGTCGGACAACATTCCCGGCATCAACGGCGTCGGCCCGAAGACGGCGGTGAAATGGTTCGCGGAGTTCCAGACCCTGGAGGGCATCATCGCGCACGCCGCCGAGCTGAAGCCCGAGCGTTTCCGCGAAGTCGTGGCCAGGGAGGCGGGCAAACTCCGGATGAATCTGAAGCTGACCACGCTGCGCGCCGAATCACCGTTGCCCCCCGTGGTGCCGGGTGAGCCGGCCACGGCGGCCCTGTTCCAACTGCTCGAGTCGCTTGAGATGAAGTCGTCCCTCGCCGAAGCGCGGACCCGTTACACGGGGCAGAAGGAGCTGTTCTGAGCGGTGCCGCGGCTCACTGGGCCGGCGGCTCGAAGATGTAGCCGATGCCGTGGACGGTCTTGAAGCAGTCGAGCGAGATGCCGTTTTTGGCAAAGGCGGCGCGCACCTTGACGATGTATTGGTCGAGCGAGCGGCTGCGGATGTCCGCGTGGATGCCCCAGACGGAATGGATCAGCTCCTTGCGCGTGATGACCACGCCGACATGGGAGTGAAGGTGGGCGAGGATGCCCAGCTCCTTGCGGCCGGTCTTGAGCGTGGTGCCGTTGGGAAACTCGATCTCCAGGCGATCGGGATGGACCTTGGTGCCGAGGAACTCGAAAGGACCGTCGGTGGTGCGGAGGTTTTTGGTGACGTGGTGGTCCGCCTTGCTCTCGGCGCGGCGGAGCACGGCGTGGATGCGGGCGATCAGCTCGGTGTAGCTGAAGGGCTTGGTGATGTAGTCGTCCCCACCGAGATTCAGGCCCTTGACCTTGGTCTCATCCTGGAAATTGGCGGTGAGGAAGACGACCGGCGTGCTGATGTCTTGCTCCTTGAGTTGCTCCAGCAGCTCGAAGCCGTTGGTGTCCGGCATATTGATGTCGAGGAGGATCAGGTTGGCGAAATTGCTTTGCAGAAACCGCAGGGCCGGGGCACCGCGGTTGTAAACCTGGACGTTCATGCCCGCCTCTTCGAGGTGCTGGGAGATGATTTTCGACAGTTCCACCTCGTCTTCGACGACGACTATCAGGGGGCGTGGTTCGGCGCACATAGTAGGAGTAGGGTGAGAGAGGTGTGCGCTGGACTTTTACAATCAAGCGGCGGGTTGTCAAAGCCTTGTTGCTGTCTGTTGCAGGAGCCTGAGGCGCATAGATTTCTTGTCATTCCCACAGGGGAGGCGTTCGCTCCTCGCCGATGAAAGTCACCCTAGGACTACTGCAGCACGCTTGCAGCGCATCGCCCGCGGCGAACCTGAAGAAGACGCTCTCGCTCGCCGCCAAGGCGGCGAAACAGGGCGCCAAGATCATCTGCACCCAGGAACTCTTCCGCTCGCAGTATTTCTGCCAGAGCGAGAACCATGGCTGCTTCAAGCTGGCGGAGCCGATCCCGGGGCCGAGCACGGTGGCCTTTCAGAAACTGGCGAAGAAGCATCGCGTCGTGATCATCGCCTCGTTGTTTGAGAAACGCGCCGGCGGCCTCTACCACAACACGGCCGTCATCATCGACGCCGACGGCAAGCTGCTCGGCCTCTACCGGAAGATGCACATCCCCGACGATCCGCTCTACTACGAGAAATTCTATTTCACGCCGGGCGACACCGGCTTCAGGGCGTGGCAGACCAGGTATGGCAAGATCGGCGTGCTCATCTGCTGGGACCAATGGTATCCGGAAGGCGCGCGCCTGACGGCGCTGCAGGGCGCCGAGATCCTGTTTTATCCCACGGCCATCGGCTGGCACCCCGCCGAAAAGAAAAAGCACGGCGCGAACCAGCACGGCGCGTGGGAAACCATCCAGCGTTCGCACGGCGTGGCCAACGGGTGCTACGTTGCGGTCGCCAACCGCATCGGCACGGAAAAACCCGTGGGCGGCGAGGGCATCGAGTTCTGGGGCCAGAGCTTTGTCGCCGGGACCAGCGGGCAGATTTTGGCCAAGGCCAGCGTCAATCGGGAGGAGATTCTCCTTGCGACGATCGATCTTGCGCAGGTGGACGTCACGCGCACGCACTGGCCGTTTCTGCGGGACCGGCGCATCGATGCCTACGGCGACCTGACCCGGCGCTATATCGACTGACTTCGGACGGATTCTTCAGCCGGAAAGCGCGTCCCGAGGCCGCGCTCCACCTCAATGCTTAAATCCAAAACCCTTCAAACGCCTGCCGCCCTCGGCTTCCGCATGCCGGCCGAATGGGAGCCCCAGGCCGCGGTCTGGCTCTCGTGGCCGCACAATCTGCAGACTTGGCCGGGCCAGTTCCGCCCGATCCCCGGGGCATTCGCGAACATCGTCGCCCAGACCAGCCGCTTCGAGCCGGTGCGGATCAATTGCGCCGCCGCACTGCAGCCGCGCGCGCTGCAACTCTGCGCCAAAGCCGGGGCGGACATGACACGGGTGACCTTCTACAACCATCCGACCAACGACGCCTGGTGCCGCGACCACGGCCCGATCTTCGTGAAGAACGACCGGTCGCGCGAGGTCGCCGTGACCGACTGGGTGCACAACGCCTGGGGTGGCAAGTATCCGCCCTACGATCTGGACAACGAGATTCCGCCGAGCATCGCGCGGAAACTCGAGATGCGCCGCTTCGAGAACGACATGGTGCTGGAGGGCGGCTCGATCGACGTGAACGGGCAGGGGCTGTTGCTCACCAGCGAGCAATGCCTGCTCAACAAGAACCGCAATCCGCACCTCTTCCGCGAGGAGATTGAGCGCAACCTGCAGGACTATCTCGGAGTGAAGCAGGTGCTGTGGGTGGGCGAGGGGATCGTGGGCGACGATACCGACGGACACATCGACGACATCACCCGCTTCTTCAAAGCAGATGGCTTCGTCACCGTGGTGGAACCCAACAAACGCGACCCGAACCACAAGCTGCTCAAGGAGAATCTGGAGCGCCTGAAGAGTTTCCGAACGCCGGCGGGGAAGAAATTCGACATCGTCGAGCTGCCCATGCCGAAGCCGTTCGGCTTTCGCGGCCAGCGGGTGCCGGCCAGCTATGCTAATTTCCTCATCCTCAACGGCGCGGTGCTCGTGCCGCAGTTCCGGCAGAAGAAGCGCGACGCCGGGGCCTGCGCGATCCTCGGCGCTTGCTTCCCCGGCCGTGAAATCGTCCCCATCGACTGCTACCACCTGATCTGGGGCCTTGGCACCCTGCACTGCATCTCGCAGCAACAGCCGGCCTGAGCGGTCGGCTCAATCTGCATGAAATCCGTCTCCCCTTTTCTCCTCGCGGCGGCGTTGGTCCTCGCTGGTTGCGAATCCATGTCGTCCCGCGTGACCGGGCGTTTTGCCCATGTGCCGCCGCACTCGCGCACCTTTGCCGCCGACCAGAAGAAGGTGTATTGCGCGGCGCAGACGGCACTGAAAAACGTCGGCTTGCTGCTGGGCCGCACATCGATCGCAAACTGGAGCATCGATGGCTACGCGCCGATCCGGCCCGGCACAGCCACCAGTGATGCCCGCCAGACCACCATTAAGGTCCGCGTGTTCGAGACCGACTCGCTTGAAACCCGCGTGGAAGTGCTGGTCTGGGAGCACACCGAGGGCGGTTCCCCCGGCAGCGTCAGCGAACAGGCCCGGCGCGAGCACAGCCTGTATGAAATTTATTATGCTGCCTTGCAGCAGGTTTTGCAGGACGGCGGGGCGCTGAATCCGCCGGGAAAAAACTGATTTTTGCTCTTGCCGGGTGCGGGGCGATAAGGGACTTTGAACATTCTGCGGCGTTCTTCTGTCAAGCCGGTGTAGCCGCGGCACTCCCGCCGGCTTGTCTCACAGTCCAACCCTCAACCACCGGATCCTTCGGGATCCAAGCCGGAAGCCGGGCGCCCGGGAGTAAGCGGCCGTCGTTCCGACCACAGTTCATATGAGTTCGTTAATGCAAGACCTGCTCGCCCAGAGCTCCTTCGACAAGCTGAAGGAAGGCTCCATCATCTCGGGCGTCATCACCGAAATCCGCGCCAACGAAGTCGTCGTCGACATCGGCGGCAAAGCCGAGGGCGTCATTTCCGCCAATGAGTTCGCCGATCTCGGCGAGCTCCAGATAGGCTCCACCATCGAGGTCATCCTCGAGAAGCTCGAGGACAAGGAGGGCAACCCCATCCTCTCCTACGAGCAGGCCCAGCAGAAAAAAAATTGGGAGAACATCCTGGTCAAGTGCCAGGAGGGTTCGATCATCCCCGGCCGCGTGAAGGCCAAGGTCAAGGGCGGCCTGATCGTCTCGATCGGCGTCGACTCCTTCCTGCCCGCCTCGCACATCGACATCCAGCCGCCCAAGAACCTCGATCAATACGTCGGCCAGACCTACGACTTCAAGGTGCTCAAGATCAACCACGAGCGGCAGAACATCGTGCTCTCCCGCCGCGAGCTCATCGAGGAGCAGCGCATCAACAAGCGCCGCGACCTGCTCGAGAAACTGCAGCCCGGCCAGATCCGCAAGGGCGTGGTCAAGAACATCACCGATTTCGGCGCCTTCATCGACCTCGACGGCATGGACGGCCTGCTGCACATCACCGACATGAGCTGGGGCCGCATCGGCCACCCCTCCGAGATGCTGAAGCAGGGCGAGGAGATCGAGGTGATGATCATCGACATCAACCGCGAGAAAGAGCGCGTGTCGCTCGGCCTCAAGCAGACCAAGAACAATCCTTGGGATCACATCGACCAGAAGTTCCCCGTCGGCTCCAAGATTCACGGCAAGGTCGTCAACCTCGTCCCCTACGGCGCGTTCATCGAACTCGAGCCGGGCGTCGAGGGTCTCGTGCACATCACCGAGATGTCCTGGACCAAGCGCATCACCAAGCCCTCCGAGCTGCTCAAGGTCGGCCAGGAGCTCGATGCGGTCGTCCTCGGCATCCAGAAGGACGAGCAGAAAATCTCCCTCGGCCTCCGCCAGCTGGAGCCCAACCCGTGGGACATGGTCCGCCACAACTACCCGGTGGGCGCCCGCGTCCGCGGCAAGGTCCGCAACATGACCACCTACGGCGCCTTCGTCGAACTCGAGGAAGGCATCGACGGCATGGTGCATGTCTCCGACATGTCCTGGACCCGCAAGATCAACCACCCGTCCGAGATGCTCAAGAAGGGCGACGAGGTGGACGCCATCGTCCTCGACGTCGATCCGAACCAGCAGCGCATCAGCCTCGGCATGAAGCAGCTCGCGACCGACCCGTGGACCGACATCGACAGCTTCTTCCGCATCGGCGACGTCGTCCCGGGCGTGATCTCCAAGGTCACGACCTTCGGCGCCTTCGTCGAGCTGAAGGACGGCATCGACGGCCTCGTGCACATCTCGCAGATCCAGGAAGAGCGGGTCGACAAGATAAAGGACGTGCTCAAACCCGGCCAGGAAGTCACGGCCCGCGTCATCAAGATCGACCGCGAGTCGCGCCGCATCGGCCTCTCGATCAAGGCCGCCAACTACTCCGCCGAGCAACTGGCGCAGGAGACGGCGACCTACGAGCAGTTCTCGAAGAGCACCGGCGCCTCGGACATGACCAACCTCGGCGACATCTTCGACGAGGCCTCCAAGAAGGAATAGGCTCCGGCCGGTCGGAAACACTTCAAGGGCGTCCCGCGCGAGCGGGGCGCCTTTTTCTTTTGGAGAGTGGGTGGGACGCGTGCTCCTGTTGGTCGCAGTCCAGCGCGAGCTGGTCCCTCCACCGTCACCGATACCGTCCTGTCATTCTGAGCGAAGCGAAGAATCCAGTTGTGCGCACGTGGCCGTGGATCCTCCGCTTCGCGCAGAATGACAAGCTGCTGGAATTACCAGCCAGCAGGAGCAACAAAAAGCGCCTGCCTCAGGCGGGCGCGGTGAAGGCGGGTTTCGGGAACTCAGGAGATCACGCCGGGTTGCCGGGCAATGAACTCGCGGATCACCTCGGCGCGCTGTTCGGCGAGCGTCTCTTGTTCGACTTCGTCGGCGGTGCGGATCTTGTTATGGCTCTGCATCTGCCGGCGGATCTTGGCGAGCGCCAGGTATTCCAGCTGGCGGATGCGCTCACGGGTGACCTTGAACTTCTTGCCGACCTCCTCGAGCGTCAGCTCTTTCTGGCCCTCGAGGCCGAAGCGCAGCTTGATGATGCTGGCCTCGCGCGGATCGAGGGAGTTGACCATCGCGGCGAGGTCTTCCTTCAGGTTCTTGTCGCCCAGGCCCTCGTAGGGGCTGACGGCGGCCTCGTCGCCGACGAGATCACCGAGCGTGGCCGAGTCGTTGTCCTCCCCGACCGGGGCGTCGAGCGAGGCGGGGCGCACGCTGACGGTCTTGAGCAGCGCGACCTTGGCGGTCGGGATCTGCAATTCCGCGGCGATCTCCTCGTTCTCGGGCTCGCGCCCCAGCTCGTCGGTGAGCTTGGCGATCATCTTCCGCATGCGGGAGATCTTGTCCACGAGGTGGACGGGGAGGCGGATGGTCTTGGATTGGTTGGCCAGGGCGCGCTTCATCGACTGCTTGATCCACCACGCGGCGTAGGTGGAGAGCTTGCCGCCCTTGGCGGGGTCGAAGCGCTCGACGGCCTTGATGAGGCCGAGGTTGCCTTCGCTGATGAGATCCATGAGCGGGAGGCCCATCTGGTTGTAGTCGTAGGCGATCTTCACGACGAGGCGCAGGTTGGCCTTGATCATGTGGTCGCGGGCCGCCTTGTCGCCGCGCTTGATGCGGGCGGCGAGCTTGATCTCCTCTGCGACGGTCAGGAGCGGGGTCTGGCGGATTTCGTTGAGGTAGAGCTGAAGATTGGAGCGCTCATCGCGCCGGTCGACGGGCGAGGCCTGGTCGAACTGCGAGGGCGCGGCGGCGGGCTTGATGTCGGGACGGAGGCCGAGGCCCTCGTCCGGCGAGGGGATGGCGACAACGGGGGAGGCACGATCCGCAGGCATCGTGACTGCTGCCGGCGTGGAGCGGAGAGTCTTTTTGCGATGAGGCATGGCGGGAGGTTTGTCGGTAGGATGGGGCGGGAGTTGTCCGACTCACCCTGCATATAGGATGCCGGACAGCGGGAGGAAATTCCCGGCCACACTGTATGACCGACAATACGCGGTTCTGTGCCGCGTTGGGGCTCAGGATGTGAGCTTGTCGGCCAGCCCGATGGCCTTGAACAGGGCCGACGCCTTGTTGATCGTCTCCTGATACTCCGCCGCCGGCACGGAGTCCGCCACAATGCCGGCGCCGGCCTGGATATGGACTTGGCCGTCCTTAACCAGTGCCGTGCGAAGGGTTATGCAGGAATCTAGGTTGCCGTTGTAGCTGAAATAGCCGAGGGCGCCGGCGTAGCTGCCGCGTTGGGCGCCCTCTTTCTCGGCGATCAGCTGCATGGCGCGTATTTTCGGGGCGCCGCTGACCGTGCCGGCCGGGAAAGTCGCACGCATGAGGTCAAAGGCGGTGCGTTCTGGCGCAAGTTGTCCCTCCACCTGTGACACAATGTGCATCACGTGCGAGTAGCGCTCGATGGTCATGAACTCGGGCACCTTGATGGAGCCGAAGGCGCAGACGCGTCCGATGTCGTTGCGGGCCAGGTCAACGAGCATCAGGTGCTCGGCGCGCTCCTTGGCGTCGGCGAGCAGCTCTTCTTCCAAGGCCGCGTCCTCGGCCGGCGTCTGGCCGCGCGGCCGCGTCCCGGCGATGGGGCGGATCTCCACCTTGCGGCCGGTGAGGCGCACGTGCACTTCCGGCGAGGCCCCGACCAGGGCGAAATCCCCGGCCTCCAGCAGGAACATGTAGGGCGACGGGTTCACGGTGCGCAGCGCGCGGTAGAGATCGAGCGGGCTGGCGGTGAAGCCCCGGGTGAAACGCTGCGAGAGCACGATCTGGAAGATGTCGCCGGCCCGGATGAATTCCTTCGAGTCCTCCACCATCTTCTCGAAGGCGGGTTGGGTGAGGTTGCCCGGCGGCACGCGGGCGGGGCTGCTCTCCCGCAGGGCCGCCGAGACAAGCGGGGAAGGCTGCGCGAGCGCGGACTGCATGCGCCGCAGCTCGGCGCAGGCCGCGTCGTAGGCGGCGCCGGCGTCGGCGCCGACATGGGCGTTGACGATCAGGCGCATCGTCTGGTGGGCGCGGTCGAAGGCCAGCACGGAGTCGCACAGCATGAACCACATCATCGGCACGCCGAGTTCGTCGCGCGCCGCGAGCGGCACGCTTTTCTCGACGCTGTGGATGAACTCGTAGCCGAGGTAGCCGACCGCGCCGCCGGTGAAGGGTGGCAGGCCGGGCACGCTGACCGGCCTGTGCCGGCCCAGTTCCTGCTCGAGAGCCGCCAGCGGGTCGGCGTCGCCGGGCCGGGCCTGGAAGATCTGGCGCGGGTTGCAGCCGATGAAGCTGTAGCGCGACACGTGCTCGCCGCCCTCGACCGACTCCAGCAGGAACGCCGGGCCCTGGCCGCGCAGCTTGGCGTAGGCCGAGACGGGCGTCTCCAAATCCGCCAGCAGGTCGGCCCGCACCGGGATGACGTTGCCCTGCCTGCTCAGGCGCAGGAATTCCTCGCGCGCGGGGGAGATTTGCATGGCGCTACTCCACCGTGACGGATTTCGCCAGGTTGCGCGGCTTGTCCACGTCGCGCTTCAGCTCCACCGCGATGTAATAGCTCAGCAATTGCACCGGCACCGTGGCGACAATGGGCAGCACGGCCTCGTGGCACTCGGGGATGCGGATGACCTCGTCGGCCAGGCCGGCCGGCAGCTCGCAGTGCGCGGTGGCGATGGCGATGATCTTCCCCTTGCGGGCCTTGATCTCCTGCATCGAGGAGACGACCTTGTTGAACATCTCGCCCGACGGCACGAAGAAGACCGACGGGCACTGCTCGCTGATCAGCGCGATCGGGCCGTGCTTCATCTCGGCGGCGGGATAGCCCTCGGCGTGGATGTAGGAGATCTCCTTCAGCTTGAGCGCGCCCTCGAGCGCGACCGGGAAGAGCGACAGCCGGCCGAGGAAGAGGAAGTCGTGGTAATGGGCGTAGCGCTTGGCGATCTCCTTGATGGCGGGCGCGAGTTCGAGCGTCCGCCGCACGAGGTCGGGCACGCCCTTCAGCGCCTGCACGTATTCCACGCCGTCGCTGAAGTTCATGTCGCGCATCCGGCCGAGGTAGAGCGCCAGCAAGGCGCCGACGAGCAGTTGCGAGGTGAACGCCTTGGTCGAGGCCACGCCGATCTCGGGGCCGACGTGCTGATAGATGCCGCCGTCGGCCTCGCGCGCGATGCTGGAGCCGACGACATTGTTGATCGCGAGCACCTTGTAGCCCTTGCGCCGCGCCTCGCGCATGGCGGCGAGGGTGTCGATCGTCTCGCCCGACTGGCTGACGGTGAAAAACAGGGTGCTGTTGCCCAGCGGCATGTTGCGGTAGCGGAACTCCGAGGCGTAATCCACCTCGACCGGCACGCGGGCGAAGCGCTCGATCAGGTGCTCGGTCACGAGGCAGGCGTGCCAGGCGCTGCCGCAGGCGAGGAAATGCAGGCGGTCGGTCTGGCGCAGGTCCACGGCGGAGATGTTCAGGCCGCCGAATTGCGCCGTGCTGCCGTCCTCCGAGAAACGGCCGCGCATGGTGTTCTCGAGCGCCGCCGGCTGCTCGAAGATCTCCTTCTCCATGAAATGCGCGTGGCCGTTCAGCTCCGAGTCCTCGATCTTCCAGGTGATCTTGTCGACGACCGGCGAGACATCCTCGGAATCGAGGGTGGAGATCGAGAAATTCTGCGCCGTCATGTGCAGGACCTCGCCGTCCTTGAGGTAGACGACGTTCTGCGTGCGGCTGATGATGGCGGCGACATCGCTGGCGAGCATCAGCTCGCCGTCGCCGACGCCGAGGATGAGCGGCGAGCCCTTGCGGGCGGAGACGATCTCGGCCGGGCAGTCGCCGCACATGACCGCGATGCCGTAGGTGCCGTCGACATGGCGGAGGGTCTTGCGCACGGCCTCGAGGAACCGGCTTTCGCCCTGCGCCGCGGGTTCCTTCTGGTAGTGATAGGCGATGAGGTTGCACAGCACCTCGGTGTCCGTCTCGGATTGGAAGGTGTAGCCCTTGGTCAGCAGGAATTTCTTGATGCCGGCGTAGTTCTCGATGACGCCGTTGTGGATGAGCGCGATCCTGCCGTCGCTGCTGAGGTGCGGGTGGGCGTTGGCGTCGGTGACGCCGCCGTGGGTGGCCCAGCGGGTGTGGCCGATGCCGGTCGTGCCGGTGATCTTCAGGGCGGGCGTGCCCTTCATCAGGCCTTCGACCCGGCCGGCCTTCTTGGCGACCTCGAAGCGCCCGCCCTGCTGGATGGCGATGCCGGCCGAGTCATAGCCGCGATACTCGAGGCGCTTGAGCCCCTCGAGGATGATGGCCGAGGCCTTTTGTTTGCCGATGTAGCCGACGATGCCGCACATATGGGTTTAAGCTGGCGATTTTTGAGCGGGTTCAAATCATATCGCAAGGAATTAGAACACCCCTGCATGGCCGAATCAAAAAAAGTCCTCTCGGTGATCATGGGCGGCGGCCGTGGCACCCGCCTCTTTCCGCTGACCAAGGAGCGCTGCAAGCCCGCCGTGCCGCTCGCCGGCAAATACCGCCTCGTCGACATCCCGATCAGCAACTGCCTGAACTCGGGGCTCAACCGCATCTTCCTGCTCTCGCAGTTCCTCACCGCCTCGCTGCACCGGCACATCCAGAAGAGCTTCCACTTCGATCCCTTCGGCGCCGGCTTCATCGACATCCTCTCCGCCGAGCAGACCGAGAAGAGCAGCGCCTGGTATGAGGGCACCGCCGACGCCGTGCGCCGCAACCTCGTCCACTTCAACAGCCACCGGCACGACTTCATCCTCATCCTCTCCGGCGACCAGCTGTATCGGATGGACTTCAGCGCGATCATCGACCAGCATGTCGCCGCCGGGGCGGACGTGACCATCGCCGCCATCCCTTTTCCGGTCTCCAAGATCGAGGGCCTCGGCCTCATGCGCGTGGCCGACGACCTGACGATCTCCGAGTTCGTGGAGAAGCCGAAGGACCCCGCGATCATCGACGGGCTGACCATCAGCGCCGCCCTGGAAAGCAGGCTGGCGCCCGCGGCCGAGAAGCGCTGCCTCGCCTCGATGGGCATCTATGTGTTCAGCCGCGAGGCGCTCCGCCGCGGCCTGGACAACAACATGAAGGACTTCGGCAAGGAGGTCATCCCCGGCCTCCTCGGCCAGGCCAAGCTCTGCAGCTACATCTTCGAGGGCTATTGGGAGGACATCGGCACCGTGCGCGCCTTCTTCGAGGCCAACCTCGCGCTCGCGCAGCCCCTGCCGCCCTTCAATTTCTTCGACCGCTCCGCGCCGATCTACACCCACCCGCGCTATCTGCCCGCCTCGAAGATCAACCGCTGCAACATCGACCACGTGGTCATCGGCGACGGCTGCCTCGTCACGGACTCGACGCTCAAGCACTGCGTCATCGGCATCCGCTCCGTGCTCGGCGAAAACTCCCACCTCGAGGACGTGGTGATGATGGGCGCCGACTATTACCAGACCGCCGCCGAGGTGCTGGCCGACAAGGCCGCCGGCCGCCCCGCCATCGGCGTCGGCCGCAACTGCCGGATCAACCGCGCCATCATCGACAAGAACGCCCGCATCGGCGACGGCGTCACGCTCTCGCCCGCCGCCAAGCCCGACGGCGACTACGCCCACGGCGTCGTCATCCGCGACGGCATCCTCTGCGTGACCAAGGGGGCCGTGCTCCCGTCAGGCTTTGCGCTCTGACACACGCCGACCAGCGAGCGCGATGAGCAGCACGCCGCCGGCGATCAAAAAGAAGGAATAGAACGTGCCGCGGCTCAGGCCGAGGATCAGGGCCGCGTCGGGTTCGCGGAAGATTTCGCAGACGGCCCGCGCCCCGGCGTAGGCGAGCAGGAACTCGCCGGACAGCCGCCCGGGTTGCGCTTTCGCGCACTCGGTTTTCCAGAAGCGCCATTGCATGAAAGCGAACAGCAGCAGCCCTTCCAGCGCGGCTTCGTAGAGCTGCGAGGGGTGGCGGGGCAGAAGCGGATGCGGACTGGCGGGAAAGATGACCGCCCACGGGACATCGGTGGTCCGGCCCCAGAGTTCGCCGTTGATGAAATTGGCCACGCGGCCGAAGAACAAACCGATCGGCGCGGTGGTGACGACCAGGTCGGCCACGCGCAGCAGGCCCTCGGGGCGGCGGCGGGCGAACAGCCCCATCGCCGCGGTGACGCCGACAAAGCCGCCGTGGCTCGCCATGCCGCCTTCCCACACCCGGAACAGGATCAGCGGGTCGTGCAGCAAGGCGCCGGGTTGGTAGAGCAGGAAGAAGCCGAGGCGCCCGCCGACGATCACGCCGGCGACGAGATAGGTCATCAGGTCGAACACGGCCGCCATGTCCAGCGTGCTGCGTCCCGCCGACTGGTAGCGCCGCAGCAGCCAGCCGGCGCCGACAAAGCCCGCCAGGTAGGCCAGCCCATACCAGCGGAGGCCGAAGTTCTCCCCGAAGCGGAGGAGAAACGGGCTGAGGTCGTGGGTCCAGTAGGCGAGGGGTGGCACGGCAGGCAGAAGTCAGAGGTCAGAGGTCAGAAGACTCAAATTCTTTCAGACAAGGTGGAGCGCCTTGACCTCAAGGCGCTTGGTGCGCAACGGCCATGATTCAGCGCGTTGGGGGCAACGCGCTCCACCGTGTCTCATTCACGCGGCCAATCTTTCCTTGCCCGGGCCGCGCGCCGTGCGCTTAGTCTGGCGGCATGAGTCTTCTCCGGACCACACCCCTCAACGCGTTCCACCGGCGGCACGGCGGCCGCATGGTCGACTTCGCCGGCTGGGACATGCCGGTCCAATACCAGAGCATCCTCGAGGAGCACAAGGCCGTGCGCGCCCGCTGCGGCCTGTTCGACGTGAGCCACATGGGCGAGGCCGACGTGAAGGGCCCCGAGGCGCTCCAGTTCCTCCAGCGCCTCGTCACCAACGACTGCGCCAAGCTTTTTCCCGGCCGCGTGCTCTACACCGTCATGTGCTATCCGCACGGCGGGGTGGTGGACGACCTGCTGGTCTACATGCGCGGCGAGGGTGACTACCTCCTCTGCATAAACGCCGGCAACATCGCCAAGGACATCGCGTGGATGCAGGAGCAGGCCAGGGGCTTCAACTGCACGGTGACCGACCGCTCCGACGACTACGCGCAGCTCGCCATCCAGGGGCCGACCGCCGCCGCGCTGGTGCAGACGCTGACCAAGACCAACCTCGCCGGGATCAAATACTATCACTTCGCCCAAGGCGAGGTCGCGGGCGTGAAATGCATCATCAGCCGCACCGGCTACACGGGTGAGGACGGCGTGGAGCTTTATTGCGCAACGGCGGACAGCGTTCGCCTGGCCGAAGCCGTGGTCGCGGCCGGCGGGCCGTTCGGCCTCGAACTGACCGGGCTCGGCGCGCGCGACAGCCTGCGCCTCGAGGCCGGCTTCCCGCTCTACGGCCACGAGATCACCGACCAGATCACGCCGATCACGGCGGGGTTGGGCTGGGTCGTGAAGTTCGACAAGGGGCCCTTCATCGGTTCCGACGTGCTCAAAGCCGAGAAAGAAAAAGGCTTTGCGAAAAAAATCGTGTTCTTCAAGACGGGGGACCGTCGCATCGTTCGGGCCGGGACCCCGGTGCTGAACCCGGCCGGGGCGGTCGTCGGCACCGTCGTCTCCGGCACCCTGTCACCCATGCTTAACGAAGCCATCGGCTCGGCCTTGGTCGAGGCCGCGGCAGCCAGGGAGCCCCTCGCCGTGGACATCCGCGGCACCAGGTTGAATTTGTCACTCGTCAAGCCCCCCTTCGTAAACCTAAAGAAGAGTTAGTTTTGGCCACGGCTGTCACGGATATGCACGGATACCACCCGGTTTTTCATCCGTGACCATCGGTGTGATCCGTGGTTAATGAATTCCCGCAATCATCCTCATGAGCAACATTCCCCCCGATCTCAAATACGCCAAGTCCCACGAATGGCTCAAGGTCGCCGCCGACGGCACCGCGACCGTCGGCATCACCGACTACGCCCAGAGCAGCCTCGGCGACATCACGTTTGTCCAGCTGCCCAAGGTCGGCGCGGCCCTCAAGGCCGGCGAGGCCTTCGGCGTCGTCGAGTCGGTCAAGGCCGCCTCCGATGTCTACGCCCCCGTGGCCGGCACAGTGCTGGAGGTCAACAAGGCCCTCGACACCAATCCCGAGAAACTCAACCAGGCGCCCCACACCGACGCCTGGATCATGAAGCTCAAGCTCGCCAACCCGGCCGATGCGGCCGGGCTCCTCGGCGCGGCCGATTACGCGAAACTTGTCGGTTGAGCCGGCGTCTCTCCGGCATCCCGCCCGTTTTCCGCCCCCACTTTATGCGCTCATCCATTTCCCGCGTCGCCGTGATCGGTTGCTTGCTGGCCGCCGGTCTGGCGGCCGGTTGCGGGAAAAAGGCCGCGACCGCCGCCGCGCCGGCGGCCGCGCAGCGCCAGCCGGTGGAGGTGACCAACATCTCCCGGCGCGATCTGGTCGAGTCGCTGTCGCTGGTCGGTTCGCTCGCGGCCAACGAGTCCGCCCAGCTCCGGGCCGAGATCTCGGGGCAGGTGCGCTCCGTGCAGTTTCAGGAAGGCGGCCACGTCACCAAGGACCAGGTGCTGGTCAAGATCGACGACGCCGAGCTGCGCGCGCAGCTGGCGCAGGCCGAGGCCGCCTTCCATCTGGCCGAGATGAACCTCAGGCGCAGCGAGAACCTCACCGAGGCCCGCTCCATGTCGCAGGCCG
This sequence comes from Opitutia bacterium, assembly GCA_016190985.1. Taxonomy (GTDB): domain Bacteria; phylum Verrucomicrobiota; class Verrucomicrobiia; order Opitutales; family Opitutaceae; genus Lacunisphaera. Next base: position 78,359 of record JACPPI010000013.1, read on the forward strand.
AGGCCGATCGTGTCCGCTCCGAGCACGCCTCGGCCTCCGCCGCGCAGAACCTGCTGCGCGTCCGCGTGGCCAAGACGGAGATCAAGGCGCCGTTCGACGGCGTCGTGGGCGCCCGCACCATCTCGCCCGGCGACTACATCACCGCCGCCACGGTCATCACCACGCTCGACGACCTGAGCCGGCTGAAGATCGATTTCCAGGTGCCCGAGCGCTTCACGTCGAAGGTGAAGGCCGGCACCACGTTCACCGTCCGCGCGCAGACGCCGGCCGGCGAGGCCCGCGCCAAGGGCGAGGTCTATTTCACCTCGTCGGTCATCGACCGCGGCACGCGCTCCAGCCAGGTCAAGGGCTACGTGACGGAGAACCCGACGGGCTTTCAACCCGGCATGTTCGCGGGCATCGAGGTGGTGCTGGAGGTGCACCGCGGCGTCCTCACGGTGCCGGAGGGCGCGATCCTGACCACCGGCTCCGGGCCGCAGCTGATCATCGTGCGGGACCAGGGCGCCGACAAGGTGGCCGATTTCGTGCCCGTGACGCTCGGGCTGCGCGAGCGCGGTCTCGTCGAGGTGACGCCGGTCGCCCCGGCCACGCTTTCCGAGGATTTGTCCGTGGTGGCCTCGGGCGTCGGGGCGCTGGTGCTTTATCCCGGCATCAAGCTGGAGCCCCGGCCGCTGCGCACGGAATTCCGGCTGGGGAACTGAGCCATGCTGCTCTCCGACGTCTCCATCAAGCGTCCGGTGGTCGCGCTCGTGGCGTCCATCGTGGTCGTGCTGGTCGGCGTCCTCAGTTTCCAGCGCCTGCCGGTGCGCGAGTATCCGCTCATCGATTCGCCGGTGGTGAGCATCGAGACGAGCTACCGCGGGGCCTCGGCCGAGGTCGTCGAGGCGCGGATCACCGAGCCGCTGGAAAAGGAGCTCGCGTCGATCGACGGCATCCGGGTTCTCCGCTCCAGTTCCCGGGAGGAATCCTCCAGCATCACGATCGAGTTCGGCCTGCACCGCAACATCGACGAGGCGGCCAACGACGTGCGCGACCGCGTCAGCCGCGGCCGGGGCCGCTTGCCCGACGAGATCAGCGAGCCGGTCATCACCAAGGCCGACGCCGATTCCAATCCCGTCATCACCCTGGCCTTCAGCTCCCAGCGTTACACCCGCACCGAGGTGGTCGAGATGGTCGAGCGCGTCGCCATCCAGCGCCTGCAGGCCATCCCCGGCGTCGGCGTGGTCAACATCCGCGGCCCGCGCTACGCCATGCGCCTGTGGGTGGACAGCAACAAGCTGGCGGCCCACCAGCTCACCGTCGGCGACGTGGAGAACGCCCTGCGCCAGCAGAATGTCGAGATCCCCGGCGGCCGCATCGAGTCCAGCGCCCGCGAGTTCCCCGTCCGCATCGAGGGCCGCATGACGCAGGTGGGCGAGTTCGAGAACCTCGTCGTGGCCACGCGGGGCAGCTACCAGGTGAAGTTCAGCGACCTCGGCCGCGTGGAGCTGGGCGCGGAGGATTACCGCGCCGAGAGCTTCTTCAAGGGCCGGCCCACGGTGGGCGTGCAGGTGCTGCGGCAGGCCCAGGCCAACGTGCTCGACGTGGCCAACGCCGTGAAGCGCATGATCCCCCTCATCACGGCGGACCTGCCCGACGGGGTCACCGTGCAGGTGGGCTTCGACAGCTCGGTGTTCGTCGACCGCTCCGTGCGCGAGGTCTACAAGACCCTCTGGGAGGCGGCCGCGCTGGTGGTGCTCATGATCTTCCTGTTCCTGCGCGACTGGCGCGCCACCCTCGTGCCGCTGGTCGCCATCCCCGTTTCCATCATCGGCTCCTTCGCGGTCATGAGCTGGCTGGGTTTCACCATCAACACGCTCACGCTGCTCGCCCTCGTGCTGGCGGTCGGCCTCGTGGTGGACGACGCGATCGTGATGCTCGAGAACATCTACCGGCGCATCGAGGAGGGGGAGAACCCGATCCACGCCGCCATCTACGGCGCGCGGCAGGTGGCCTTCGCCGTCATCGCCACGACCCTGACGCTGGCCGCCGTGTTCCTGCCGGTCGCGTTCCAGTCGGGGCAGACCGGGCGGCTGTTCTTCGAGTTCGGCATCACGCTCGCCGTGTCGGTCATCGTCTCGGCCTTCGTCGCGCTGACCCTCACGCCCATGATGTGCTCGCGCGTGCTGCGGACCAAGCTGGTGGCCGGGCAGGCCCGGCACGGGTGGTTCTACCGCAAGTCGGAACCGTTCTTTGTCGGGCTGAACAACCTGTTCGCCGGCTCGCTGCGCGGCGCCTTCCAGGTCAAGCCCCTCGTGCTGCTCGGCGCCCTGCTGTTCACGCTCACCGGCCTGGCGCTCTACACCCGGCTTCAGCGCGAACTCACGCCGCTGGAGGATCGCGGCATTTTCATGGCCAACCTGATCGCGCCCATCGGCGCGACGCCCGAATACCTGAAGCTCTACTCCGTGGACATGGAGCAGATGATCCTGAAGATCCCGGAGACCGACCGGACTTTCCACCGCACCGGCGACGGCGGGCGGGCCTTTGTCTTCGCCACGCTCAAGCCCTGGGAGGAGCGCACCCGCAAGACCCAGGAGATCACGGCGGATCTCCGGCGGAATTTTCAGAACCAAGTCACCGGCGGGCAGGCGGTGGCCAGTCCCATGCGGCCTTTCAGCAGCGGTCGCGGTGGTTCCGGGGGCGGCGTGCAGCTGGTCCTCCTCGGCAGCGATTTCCGCGAGTTGCAGCGCCTCGGCGCCGACTACCTCAAGGCCATGCGCGAGAGCGGCCAGTTCATCCAGCCCCGCGTGGACCCGTCGCCCACCAAGCCCCAGCTCGACGTGAAGATCGACCGCGCCAAGGCGGCGGACCTGCGCGTGCCCGTCAGCGCCATCGCCTCCACCCTCGAATCGCTCCTCGGCGGGCGGCGGGTCACGGAGTTCCAGCGCGGCAACCAGCAGTATTACGCCATCGTGCAGGTCACCGACGCCAACCGCTCCACGCCGAGCGACCTCGCGCGCGTCTACGTGCGCTCGACCGACGGCGTGCTCGTGCAGCTGAGCAACGTCGTCAGTTGGTCCGAGAACACCGTGCCCGAGAGCTACCCGCACTTCAACCGGCTGCGCGCCGTCACCGTCTCCGCCCAGCTGGCCGAGGGCCGCACCATCGGCGACGGCGTGGCCTTCCTCACGGATATCAGCCGGCAGAAGCTGCCGGCGGGCTACACCTACGCCTGGGACGGGGAGACGCGCGAGTTTGTCGAGAGCGGCAACGACACCTTCATCCTCTTCGGCCTCGCGCTGCTGTTCACCTTCCTGATCCTCGCGGCGCAGTTTGAATCGTGGATCCACCCGGTCACGATCTTCACCGGCGTCTTCATCGCCGTGGCCGGCGGCCTGCTGGTGCTGTATTGCACGCGCTACTGGGGCGTGGCGCTGACCGACAACATCTTTTCCCGCTTCGGCCTCATCATGCTCATCGGCCTCGTGGCCAAGAACGGCATCCTCATCGTCGAGTTCGCCAACCAGCTCCAGGTGACCAAGGGCGAGAGCGCCCTCGAGGCCGCGTTCGAGGCCGCCACCATCCGCTTCCGGCCGATCCTGATGACCTCGATCTCGACCGTGCTCGGCGCCGTGCCGATCGCCTTCGCCACCGGCGCCGGCGCCGAGACACGCAACCCCCTCGGCATGGTCGTGGTCGGCGGCCTCATGCTGGCCACGGTCATCACGCTCTACGTGATCCCGATCACCTACATCATCATGGACCGGCTCTGCGTGAAGTTCACCGGCCACTCCAGCGCCCACGGCCTGATCAAGGCCGCCGAGATCGAGCGCGAGACCTCCGGGCTCGCCCCTGAGACAGCACACGCGAAGTAGGCGCGGATCGGGGCCAACTGTCGTTTTAGGATACAGTTGGTTTCCGGCGGATTGTGGACAACACCGCTGAGAACAAGAGCTTGAGCCTTGCGCCCCGAGACCTTCCCCAATAGTTATACGACATGATCCGGTTGGTTAATACATGTTAGGCGTCACCACTTGTCATTCCACCAACACTGTCTGGAGGACAACAAATGCCATATCTAGTGAGTGATGGCCTGCGTTTGCACTACGAGGTGCATGGAAGCGGCGAACCTGTTGTGCTTTTGCACGGTGCCACGGTCAGCTTTGAGCATAACTTCGCCATTTACGGTTGGATTGAGCGACTCAACTCCGCTGGATTACAGGTAATCGGCCTCGATTTTCGCGGACACGGGAAGAGTGATAAGCCACATGATGCTGACTTCTATGGAACAGCCAACCTTGCAAGTGATGTTCTTGCAGTTGCTCAACACCTCAACATAAACCGGGTGTCGCTGATTGGCTACTCGCTTGGTGCGGCTGTAGCCCTTCATCTATTGCAAGCTTCGCCCCAGCGGTTCACAAGAGCAGCCCTCGTTGCAACGGGTGATGGGCTTATTGGCTTTCCACCACACACGTTTGACAGGGTCATTCCACCACTCGCCCTGCTTCTTGCAAGAACTGAATATCCAACCGATCTTCCTCCGCATCTAGCAGCATATTGGAATTTTGTTGCAATCACTGGCGGCGATCCTCAGGCGCTGATTGCACTATCGAGGGCCAGCTATCCACCGCTATCGGCTGAACAAGCTTCAGCCATCGACACTCCAACATTGGTTGTAAGTGGCGAAAACGATCCAGTGCTCGGTCGTGGCCCCCGCCTTGCTGCCGCTTTAGGGCGAGGTAGTTACCTTGAAGTGGCTGGTGCCGATCATTTTTCACTCGCCGCAGATGCAAGTGTCCAGATCGCCGTTTCATCGTTCCTTTCGTCAAAGCCCGCGGTTCCTCGACTGTGACGCCTAACCCTCCGCTCAACTCGGACCCCGCCTGCATTGCCTTCCGTTCTCTCTCATCGTTCCGCTTCCTCGACTTCGCTCAGCGCCTCGGTGCAGGCGGGGCCGGTTAGCTTCTTTCGTTAGGCGACTACGCACGCCATGAGCCACCTCGTCAGACAAGCCTGCACACTGCGATTCGAGGGGCATGAGTTCGTCGAGTTCTTTGGCGTCGTCAGTCCTCTCGACGAGGATGCTTGCTCATACAGCTACGAGTTGGAGCGCGACGGATTGCGTTTGTTGTTCACGGTCTTTCCGTTGGATGGTGGCGCTTACACGAGCATTTACCGCGACGGTATTACAGAGCCAGTCGTCACGAGTCGTTTGCAGGGCTGCACACACTCGCGCTTTGTCTTGCGCGGTTCTCAGCGTTGTTTGGAGATTGGCCGGCCAGAGCGTCCCACATCCGAGCCGGGTGCACCGCTTACTTGGGGTTTGCGGCTTTTCGTCGAGCCGCATTTCAGAGTAGAGTTTATTCATGAGACCGTCGCCTATTGAGATTCGCCTAATAGCCTGACGTTAAAGGCAAAGCTCAGATTGAACCCAGCAGGCCCGGATGATCCGCGGCCGGCGGCGCATGCGGCGCAGGGCCCGGGTCGCGTGGAGGCTCAACTCCCAGCCGTGTTCGA